>CAVTCH010000013.1:0-127121 GCA_963733255.1 uncultured Actinomycetes bacterium | reverse complement strand
GCGAAGGCCCGAGAGTTGTCCACTGAGGTGCACCAGCACACCGAGGGCACCACCCTGGAAATCGACGTTCGAACCCCCGCCGTCTCCGGATGCGCAGCGGCGAACGAGCCGCAATCCCTACCTACCTAGCTTCTGGTCACCTCGGTCAAGTGTCTTCGCACCGCTCGTCTCCTCACCTGGTCTCGGATTGGAGCACCTCCGCCACGGTCCACCGTGCATCGATTGTGACCGGCACCGCAGTGAGCAGGGCGAGGACCAGCAGCAGCACGATCGTCATGGCCGCAAGCCAGAGGAGTGGCGGGACGGGAGTCGGTCCGGCCTCTTTTGCAATGTGGTGAAGCCCGATTCCGCCGAGGATGCCGAGGAGCGCACCGAGCATCGCGGGCAGGAGGAGCGCCACGGACAGGCCGGCCGCGATTTGTCGCGGGGTGACTCCGAGGGCGCGCGCCACCGCAGCCGGGTGGCGTGCCTCCAGTGCGGTCGTCCAGGCGATGAAGACGGCGTTGACCGCAGCCAGGGCGACAAGCATGAGGGAGACGATGGTGGTCGCTTGGCTCACGATAGGCCCGAGGACGCCGCCCACCGTCCGGTGGAGGATGAGCACGGCGACGAGTCCGCTCATCGTGACCGCAACGCTGACGACGCTCAGCCACAGCCGCCCCGGCCGGCGCACGGCGAGCCGCACGCCGAGCAGGAGCGGCACCGGCAGATGGGCCGACAGTGCGATCACCCGGGCCCGACGCCGCGGCACTCGGGCGAAGTCCTCGAGCGCCGCGGCGGTGCTCTGGCGCGCGGCGCGGACCGCCGGCACGAAGGTCGCAAGAAGCGCCACTCCGAGAGCGAGCGCGACTGCCAGGCCGACAGTCGAGGCCGTGAGAGACGGGGCGCTCGGGGCGCCGAGGAGGCCCGCCCCCGGTCGATCGATAAGGGGCGCCGCGAACCAACCGGCCAGCAGTCCCAGGCCGGCCGCGCACAGGCCGATCAGCGCGTACTCACAGAGCAGCACGAGCGCGACAAAGCGCGGCGTGCCGCCGATCGCCTTGAGTAGGCCGACGCGGCGGGTCTGCTCGGCGGTGCGACCGCCGACGAGCACCGTCACGCTCGCGATCGCCAGGAGCACGAGCAGCCAGCTGCCCGTGAAGAGGACCAGCTGCGCCCGGGCGGTCACGAGCGTCTCCTTGCTGCGGATGCTCTGCCAGGAGTGCAGTGCGAGGACCGCAGAACTGCTATGACGGTCCACGAACGCCTGGGCGGCCGCGGGGTCGGCAAGCTTGAGGTTCATCGCATAGATGACTGGTTCCGAACCGGCGGTCGCGACGTGCGCGACGTCGGTTGCAGGCGCCCACACGAGACCGACGCTGCTGGAGGAGCCAAGGTCGCCCACCAGGAAGGCGCCGAGGGCGCTCGCCACAGGATAGGTGGGGAAGGCGGCCGTGGCGGCCGTCCCCACCATCCGGTACGAACTGTGCCCGAGATCGACCCTGTCACCGACGTGCAGCCCGAGCACCTGAGCGAACGTCGCCTCGACGACCACACCTCCGGGTCGGACCCAGGTCCCCTGGATCAGCTTGGGCCGGTCGACAGCGGAGGGGGCGGAGCTGCGACCCTCGACCTCCGCGGTCGCGCTGGTGTGCCCCGACTTGAGCTGCGCCCACGTCATGGGGAAGGGCCCGCTGTAGGCAACCACGCCGGGGGCGTGCTCGAGCGGCGCGAGATCACTGGGCTGCGCGGCCCCTCCGATCGAGACGGAATGTGAGCTCCCCGTGGTCTGCTCCTGGGACCGCGAGTAGCCGTTGATGTCCGTCGCCACGACGTCCGGTCCGGCGGTCGCGGCCCGCGTCCTCATGTAGGGGTTGTCCGTCGTGCTGTGCAGCGCGAGTCCGAGGATCAGCGCCGCCACTCCCGTGGCGATCGCGAGCAGGAGGAGGATCGTCAGGATCGGCCGATGACGGATGTCCCTTGTGACGATGCGCCAAACGAGGAGTAGCCTTCCCATGGCTCAACCCCCCAGCCCGGAGAGGTCGGCCGCGCTTCCCGGCAATGGCCCAGTCGGCGTCCCCTCGCCGACGAAGGCTCCGTCCCGCATGAGGATCAGACGGTCCGCGGTCGCAGCGATCCGCTCATCGTGGGTGACGACGACGAGCGTGAGCCCGTCCTCGTGCAAGGCCTCGAAGAGCCGGAGCACCTCGAGGGTGGCGGCACTGTCGAGGTTGCCGGTGGGTTCGTCGGCGAACACGATGGTCGGCCCGTTGGCCAGGGCGCGGGCGATGGCGACCCGTTGCCGCTCGCCACCGGAGAGCGTCGAGGGCAGGTGGCCGGCCCGGTCGGAAAGGCCGACCCGCTCGAGGAGCTGCGCGGCGCGCTGACGCGCCTCCTGAGGCGAACGGCCGGCGAGGAGCGCCGGAAGCTCGACGTTCTCCCGAGCGGTGAGCTCATCCATGAGGTGGAAGGCCTGGAAGACGAAGCCGACTTCGTGGCGCCGCAGCTGGGCCAGGGCGCGTTCGGAGAGCCGGTCGATGCGCCGGCCGCCCAGGTGCAGTTCGCCGGCCGTCGGCCGGTCGAGCCCGCCCAGCAGGTGGAGAAGCGTCGACTTCCCACAGCCGCTCGGCCCCCTCACCGCCACAGCCTCGCCGCGCGCGACCTCCAGGTCGACGTGGGCGACGGCGCGAACAAGCCCCGGGCCTCTCCCGTAGTCCTTCCTTATCCCCCTGGCGTGGACGAGCACATCGCCGGACAGGTCCATCGGTTCCTCCTTCGGCCCGTCTTTCGATTGACACTTCGATTGACACCGACAGGCACTACAGGAGGACGATAGGTCGCCGCCGGTTACATGGCGGGAACAGGAGCTGTAACGCCGCTGTAACCTGAGGGCGGCTATGGTGGACTCGACCCGATCGTCGGGGATGCCCGCGTGAACGAAAGCGACGCTATGCGAGTGCTCATCGTCGAAGACCACCGGGAGCTTGCCGCTGCCATCGCGACCGGCCTGCGCCGCGAGGGGATGGCGGTCGACATCGTCTTCGACGGTGAGGCGGCGCTCGCTCACACGGAGCGAGAGAGCTACGAGGTGGTGGTGCTGGACCGTGACCTGCCCAAGCTCCACGGGGACGACGTCTGCCGCTCACTGGTCGCCGGGGGCTCCGCCGCCCGCATCCTCATGCTGACCGCCGCCGACGCCATAGAGGACCGCGTCGAGGGCCTGAGTCTGGGAGCCGACGACTACCTGCCCAAGCCTTTCGCGTTCGCCGAGCTCGTGGCTCGCATCCGCGCCCTGGCGCGTCGCAGCGGGACGGCTCTGGCGCCCGTGCTTGTCTGCGGCGACATCCGTCTCGATCCCGCGCAGCGCACGGCGACGCGCGCCGGCCGGCGGCTCGAGCTCAGCCCCAGGGAGTTCTCCCTGCTCGAGACGCTGCTGGCCGCCGAGGGCACGCCTCTCACCGCCGAGGAGCTGCTCTCGCGGGTCTGGGACGAGTACACGGATCCCTTCAGCAACGTCGCCAAGGTGACCGTCGCCCGGCTGCGGCGCAAGCTCGGCGACCCGCCCGCGATCGAGACCGTCCCCGGCGGCGGCTACCGCGTCCGCCCATGACGCGCGTGCCCGGCATGCGTCGGCTCGGGCCGCGCCTCCCGCAGCCCACCATCCGGCTGCGGTTCACGCTCCTCTATAGCGGGCTCTTCCTCGCCTGCGGCCTCGGCCTGCTCGGCATCACCTACCTGCTCCTCGCCCACAAGTACGGGGGCAACTTCTTCGCCGTCCCCGTGTCCGCCGGGTCGACCGGCGGCGTGCAGAACCCGTCGGCCGGCGAGGCGGCGCAGGCCCAGGCGCAGAAGGCGCTGGACCAGCTCCCCCTCCAGTTTGGCATCGCGCTGGCGATCATGACGGCGCTCTCCCTCGCCCTCGCCTGGCGTCTGGCGGGGCGGCTCCTGCGCCCCCTGCGCACCATGACCGAGACTGCCGGCGAGATCTCGGCGAGCAGCCTCGACAGACGACTCGATCTGGAGGGACCCGACGACGAGGTCAAGCGCCTTGGCGAGGCGTTCGACGCCCTGCTCGCGCGTCTCGAGGCGTCGTTCGAGGCCCAGCGGCGCTTCGTCTCCAACGCCTCGCACGAGCTGCGTACCCCGCTCACCTACGAGCGCACCCTCCTCGAGGTCGCCCTTGCCGACCCTGACCCCAGTGCCGAGGCCCTACGCCAGGTCTGCGAGCAGCTCCTCGTCTCCGAGGCCCGCCAGGAGCGCCTCATCGATGCGCTTCTCACCTTGGCGCGGGGGCAGGCCGGGCTTCAGCGGAGGGAGCCGTTCGACCTCGCTGCCTTGTCGGGCGAAGTCATCCGCACCCGGCGCGAGGAGGCCGAGGGTCTCGGTCTCGAGGTCCGCGTGGCGCTGGCGCCGGCCCCATCGACGGGTGACTCGCGCCTCGTCGAGCGCCTCATCGCAAACCTCGTCGACAACGCCCTGCGTCACAACGTCGACCACGGCAGCATCGAGGTGTCGACCGTGCTGGCGCACAAGCAGGCACTGCTGACGGTCGCCAATACCGGACCCGTCGTGTCCGCTGAAGACCTCGAGCGACTCTTCGAGTCATTCCGCACGGCGGACGCCGACCGCACACGGCTCAACGACGGCCACGGCCTGGGCCTCTCGATCGTGCGAGCGATCGCCAGCTCGCATGGCGCCACTGTCGGCGCCGAGCCACAGACCACAGGTGGCTTACGGGTCGAAGTGCGCTTCCCGGCGGCGGCAGGCGACGAGCCGGTAAGCTCGCTCAAGGAACCTCGCTGAACAATGCCGGCTGCCTACGTCTCGTAAAGCCTGTGACCCATCTGGGCGAAATCGTAGCCGGATAACGCGGCCAGCTCGCGTGCGAGGGCCTCGCTTGCGAGCAGCTCGCACACCGTGCGGATGATGGGTCCGGTAGCGGGCGTCTTGGCGATGACCAGCGCGAGCCTCTCGGTCTGCAGCGGCCGGTAGTCGAGTCCGCCGATCCGATCGAACGCTCGTCTGGTGCCGATGCCCACGTCGGCGCCGCCGTGGGCGATGAGCGTGCCCTGCGCCAGCTCGGACACGATCTCCCGCTCGTAGCCCTTGATGGCATGCGGGTCGGCTTCGAGCTGCCGCAGATGCTCGTCGAGGAGCACGCGGGAGCCGGAGCCCGCCTCTCGGTTGGCGAGCACGACCGGTCTGCGCACGAGGTCCGACCACGTACCCAGACCGAGCGGGTTGCCCTTCTTGACCAGCAGCCCCTGAGAACGTGTCGCCAGGTGCAGGACTACCACGGGCGTTCCCGGGACGAGGCGCTTCACGTAGGGCAGGTTGTACGAGTCGGTCGAACCGTCCCACAGATGGACGGCGGCCGCGTGCACACTGCCCAGATAGAGCTCGACGAGCTCCCGGTAGCCACTCTGGTAGGAGCGCAACGCGCGGATGCCGGCGGCTGAGACGCAGTTCGCAAGGATATCGAGGGTGGTGTCGCGCCCGCCGATGATGAACGCCCCAGAGGTGAGCGCCTCGCCAGTGCGGCTCGCGTCGCGTTGCGTGCGAGCCGGGGTTCGAGTGGGGGAGGCCGGCACCGCCGCGCCGGCATCGCGCGGCCCGGACCCGAGCCTCTGCCGGGCGTGCCTCGATGAGTCGATGTACGTCTGCACGTCGTCCAGGCTGAAGCGCAGCTTGCGGCCGACGTTGTACGAGGGCAGCGTGCCTGCCTTTGCCAGGTTGTAGACGGTGTTCCTGTTGACCTGAAGGATGGCCGCCACCTGCGGCACCGTCAGCACGTCGATGTGCGGGATGTCGGCCATGCGGTGCTCCTTTCGGTCGCGCGCAGTCGGCTGGGCTCGGCAGACACCAGGACGCATTCGCCTCGCCCGCTCTTGGCCAGCATAGCAAATCGTGACGAAACGGTACGATATGTGACGAAATAAGACGAAGGATGTCGCCAGTGGCACGATGCGCTTCCATCGATCAGATCCGGGGGTAGACCATGGACGCACATCAAGGGCGGTCGAAACGAGTCGCCAACGAGGCCGCGAATCGCCGGATCGAGGAGGGGTAGTCGTGAAGCTCTCAGCGCGCAACCAGTTCAAGGGCTCGGTCGATCACGTCACCGAGGGCGCCGTCAACGGCGTCGTCACCATCAAGCTGGGCGCCGATGCCGTCAAGGCCGACATCACGATGGAAGCCATCGAAGACCTGGGCCTCAAGGCCGGCCAGCAAGCGACCGCCGTCATCAAGGCAAGCAACGTCCTTGTCGCCGCGGGCAGCGAGCACCTGGGCAGGCTCTCGGCGCGAAACCAGTTCTCCGGTACGGTCGAGAAGGTCACCAGGGGCGCCGTGAACGGACACGTCGTACTCAAGCTGGCCGACGGTAACCTGCTCACCGCCTCTATCACCAACGACGCCATCGACGAGCTCGGCCTCAAAGAGGGCGCCCCCGCCCTCGGCATCGTCAAGGCGACCGATGTGATGGTGCTCGTCTAGACCTGCTGAGGGGGTCTCACTTCGCTGCCGGGCAGACGCCGTCCGAACGTCGCGGCACCTGCTGGGTGATGCAGTGCACGCCCCCGCCACCGTAGGCGATCACCGGCGAAGGCACGCCGACGACCTTGCGGTCGGGCACGATCGCGCGCAGGCTCTCGAGGGCAGACTCGTCGTCAGCCGTCCCGGCCGTCGGGACGATCAACCCGCCGTTGCAGAAGTAACCGTTGAGGTACGTCTCGACGATGCTCACCCCGCCCAGCACCACGGGCCGGCTCCGGGCGTCGAGCTCGATCACCTCGAGCGCGCGTCCCCGTGCGTCGCTCGTCTCCAGACGCCGGCGGTTCTCCTGGAAGGCTTCGTAGTCGGGATGGGACGTGTCGCGCACCATGTGCAGCACCAGGCGGCCCGGCCCGGCGAAGAAGGCGACGCCGTCGACGTGACCGTCGGTGTCGGGGTCCTCCTCCAGACCGAGGCCGGACTGTAGCCAGACGACCTTCTCGACGCCCAGGTAGTCCTTGAGGTGGCGCTCGATCTCGTCCTTGGTCAATTCGGGGTTGCGGCTCGGGTGCAGCAGACAGCTCTCGGTGGTCACCAGCGTGCCCTCGCCGTCGACGGTGATGGCGCCGCCTTCGAGCACGAGCGGCGCCGGGAACCGCTTCACCCCAAGAAGGTCGCAGAGGCGTTCGCTCACGGTCGCGTCGAGGTCGTAGGGCAGGTACTTCTCGCCCCAGGAGTTGAAACGGAAGTCGGCGGCCGCCAGCTTGCCGCCGGGACCGACCAGGAAGATAGGGCCACTGTCGCGCAGCCACGAGTCGTCGATCGGCAGTTCGAGCACCTCGATGTTCTCGGAGCCGCAGTAGCTGCGCGCGGCCCCGGCGTCGTCGGGCCGCGCCACCATGGTCACCGGCTCGAAGGCGGCGATGGCGTGCGCCACCGCCGCGTAGCTCGCCTGGGCGTGCAGGTAGAACTCGCCCCAGACCTTTGCGCGCGCCGACGACGGCCAGGCCATCAGGCAGCGCTCGTGGGGCGCCCACTCGGCCGGCATGTGATAGCCGGCGGCGTGCGGCGTTGGCACCGCGGCTTGCGGTGCGGCAGTCTGGGCATCAGCGTCCTGCATCTCGGCTCCTCCAGCTCTGTGATGCGACGTCTTGGTCGAAGGCGGTATTGATTGTACGATAAATCAACTGAAGAGCCAACAGCTCGAGCTCGGCGTTCACCGGCCCGGCCTCAACAGCGTAGGATGAGACGACAGCATCATCGATCGGGGGTCAAGATGCCCAAGAGCAACGCCCGACCCGCGGGCAGGTTCCGTTCCGCCCCGGAGGACTCGCCTACGGCGCAGCGCATCTTGAACGCGGCCAAACGGATCCTCACGGAGCGCGGCTTCGCGCACGTCACCCTCAAGGAGATCGAGGACGAATCCGGCGAGTTCCGGGCGCTGGTCGCCTACTACTTCGGCAACAAGCGCGGCCTGCTTCAAGCGGTCGTGGATTCGCTCATGGAAGACGAGGATACCGACCTCAGGCAGAGACTCGAGGAGATCAGTGACCCTGAGGTCCGGGTCGATGCCCTCCTCGATGCGCAGCGCACCATCTCTGCCGACTGGCTCGGCTTTCGGGCCTTCTACGAACTGCTGCCCCACATCATGCACGACGACTCCATGCGGGCACGCCTGGCCGAGTCGTATCGTTCGTCGCGAGAGCTCGATCGGCGTTGCCTCGAGGGGGTCGCCGCAGATCCCGGCACGGCCGATCTCGACCGGCTGGCCGCCCTGAGCGTCGCCGTCGTCGAAGGACTCGCGGTCCAGTACGCAGCCGACCGCGAGCGTTTTGATCACGACGGCACCTTTCGGCTGTGGCAGCGCATGGTGCATGCCTGGCTCGACGGGCGCCCCGCAGACTAGCTCTGTTTGCCGCCGGCCCGGCGCGGCGCGGGGCTGGCACCGCGCAGGCGCCGCGCGAGCGCGGCGGGGGTCCGCGACAGCTCGAGCACGGCCTGCATCCAGCACGACCGCCCGTGACTTGACACCACTGGCCAGTGTGTTTATTGTCCGATAAATCAACACCATGACAGATGTCCCCGGCAGTCGCGGAAAGGGGGGTGGCTGCATGACTCACGTCGCCGCAGCATCCCAGACCACACTCCAATCGATGCGGGCAGCACCGCTACCGTCGCTGGCCGGGTTTCGCGGTCGAGACTTCGTGACCGACCAGGCTTACACGCGTGACGAGCTCCTCGACTTGATCAAGCTTGCCATCGAGCTCAAGGCGCTGCGCGAGCGCAGACGCCTTACCCCGTACCTGGCGGGCCACCACCTCGGCATGCTCTTCGACGACCCTTCGACGCGCACCCGCGTCAGCTTCGAGACCGGCATGAGCGAGCTCGGCGGCCACGCCGTCTATCTGCGGCCCGGTGAGATGCACCTGCCGGGCCGCGAGAGCGTGGCCGACACGGCGCGGGCTCTGTCGCAGTTCCTCGATGCGCTGATGGCCCGCACCCAGACGCTCGCCGTCCTGCAGGAGCTCGCCGAGTTCGCCACCATCCCGGTGATCAACGGCGAAGCCGGCGACTACGACCACCCCATTCAGTCGGTCAGCGACGCGATGACGATCATCGAGGCTGGTGGACCGCTCGAGGGGGCGACCATAGCCTTTCTGGGCAACGGGGACTGCATGTGCGACTCGGTGGCGCTCACCTTCTCCCGGCTCGGCATGAACGTGAACGTGGCGACGCCCGAGCATTTCCCGCTCCCCGACGGCGTTCGGGCGGCGGTCGAGGACAACTGCCGGGCATGGGGCACGCGGTTGCTCACGACGGGCGAGGCCCACGAGGCGATAGCCGGGGCGGACTACATCTACACGTCGCTGTGGTGGTGGGAGGAGTCTCCCGACTGCGTCGCCGAGGTGCGCCGCAAGAACCGCCATCTCCAGGTCAATGCGAAGCTCTGGGCGAAGGCCAAGCCCGGCGCCCGCTTCATGCACTGTCTGCCGGCGGTGCGCGGCGACGAGGTGACCGACGAGATCATCGACGGCCCCGCCTCGCTCGTCTGGCCGATGGCAGCCAATCGCAAGCACTTCCAGAAGGCCGTTGTCCTGGCCCTCATCGGGATCGACGCGCTGCCTGCCGACCCTGACCTGCGACCCATCGGCCACGCGCTGCTGAGCTAGGGGGAGATCATGAGCAAGACAGGTGCACTGATGCTGCGGCGGTTCACTGTGATCGTCGTCGTCATCCTGGTCGCGGGTCTGGCGGTCGGTCTCTCGAAGGTGATGGCGCAGGCCTCGCCGTCGAGCAGCCCCGCGGCGGGCCCGATGCTCAGGATCGGCTGGACCACCGAGCCCGACAACCTGAACCCGTTCATCGGCTGGCAAAACCAGGACTACGAGATCTGGTCGATGAACTACGACTTCCTGTTCGGCTTCGGGACCACGTCAAAGCCCACCCTCGACCTTGCCAGCGAGTACCCGACGGTGGCAAACGGCGGACTCTCCGTCGACGGCAAGGTCTGGACCATCCATCTGCGCCCGCACGTGAGGTGGAGCGACGGTCGACCGCTCACCGCCGACGACGTGGCCTTCACCTACAACTACATCGTCAAGAACAAGATGCTCAACATGCAGCTGTCGACCGAAGGGATCCTTGGGGCCACGGCGCTCGACCCGACCACGGTACGCATCACCTGCTCGAGTCCGAAGGCCGACATGGAGAAGGTCTTCGTGCCAATCGTCCCCAAGCACATCTGGGACAAGGTCGCGCCGCAGGCCGCCACCACAAGCTACACCAACCCCGTTCCCATCGTCGGCAGTGGGCCCTTCTCCGTCGTCCAGTGGAGCAAGGGGTCGTTCGTGCGGATGGTCAGGAATCCCTACTACTGGGGAAAACGACCCGCGCTCAGCAGCATCATCTTCGAGACCTACCAGGACGCCGACACCATGACCGCCGACCTCAAGTCCGGCGCCATCGACGCGGCCTGGGGCATCCCGGTCGCCCAGTTCAACAGCTTGAAGAGCGCGGCCGGGCTCCAGGTGCTGGCCTATCCCTACTACAACTGGGAGTACCTGAACTTCAACTGCTATGACGGGAGTGGCTCACTGGGCAACCCGGTGCTCCGCGACTGGCGGTTCCGCAACGCCTTGAACTACGCGATCGACCGGCAACGCCTGTGCACGATCGCTTTCCAGGGCTACGCCGCACCCGGCACCACGATCCTGCCGCCCAAGACGTGGACCGATCCCGACTTCCATTGGCAGCCGGCCGCGGGCCAGGGGTATCCATTCGATCTGGCCAAGGCGGCGCAGATGTTAGACCAGGCCGGCTACCCCCTGAAGAACGGACGGCGCGTCGACAAGCACGGCCACCCGATCGAGCTTCGCCTCTCCGCCACGACGGACAACGTGCCCTCACAGACCGAGGGCAAGCTGATCGCCGGCTGGCTGGAGACGCTGGGCTTCAAGATCGACTTCACCGTGCTCGACGCCGGAGCGCTCAACGCTCGCTTGTGGAACTTCAAGGGCACGACCTACGCGCCCGACTTCGACATGTACATCAACAGCTGGTTGGGCTACGTCGACCCCGGGGAGACGCTGACCGCCGAGACCACGGCCCAGATCGGCGGCACCAACGAACCGAGCTGGTCGAACGCTGCCTACGACGCTCTGTGCAAACAGCAGGCGGCTGCTCTCGACCCGCTGCAACGCAAGGACATCATCTGGCAGATGCAGCAGCTCATGTACGACCAGAGTCCCTGGATCGTGCTGGCCTACCCGGACTTCTTCGAGGCCTTCAACACGGCCAAGTGGACGGGCTGGACCCAGGTGAACGACGGCCACGGCCCCGCCTTCTATACCGCCGGCAACGTCGACTCGTACCTGAACCTGAAGCCGAAGACCGCGACGACCGCGAGCGGCACCAGTCCGATGGTCTGGCTTGCCGTCGGACTGGTCGCGATCGTGGTGATCGCCACGGTCGTCTGGCTGACTCGCCGGCGGGCGGGGTCGCGAGCAGTCGAAGAGTAGGTCAGTCCAGCCGCACGATCATGATCTGGATGTCGTCGGCGAGGCGGCCGGCGAAGGTCTCGACGGTCCCCAGGAGACCGTCCGCCAGCTCCTGGGCCGGCAGGCCGCGCAAAGGGGTGACGGCTTCGATCAGGCGCGCCTCGCCGAACAACTCGGTCCCCCGGCGGGCCTCCGTGACGCCGTCCGTGTAGAACACCAGGCAGTCCTCCAGGGTGAGCATCGCGTGAGATTCCGCATACGGGCGCGTGAAGGAGCCCAGGGGCGGACCGGAGCGGACGTCGAGCAGGCGAGAGGCGAACGGGCCCAGGTGCACGGGTGCGGGGTGGCCGGCACTGGCGTAGCTCAGATGGCCGGTGTGGGGGTCGAGCACCGCGCAAAAGGCCGTCACGTGCGGCTCGTCGGGATCCAGCTTGACCATGAGCTCGTTGGTCTTGCCCAGGATGAAGGCCGGCGAGGGGTCGATCGAGGCGAAGGCGCGCACCTTGGAACGCACCGTCTCGGTGTAACCCGCGGCGCGCACGCCCTTACCCGCTACGTCGCCGATCAGGATCACGACGTGGGTATCGTCGAGGGCAAAGGCATCGCTGAAGTCGCCGCCGATGAGCTCGGCCGCGAAGGCCGTCTTGGCGGCGACGCCGAACTCCAGGCCGGCGACCGCGGGCAGCTCGTGGATGAAGTTACGCTGGAGGGTCTCGGCGATGCGCTGCTGCTCCTCGTACAGGCGGGCGTTCTCGAGCGCTCCCGAGACGATGGCGGCGGCCTTCCTTGCGAAGTCGGTCTCCAGCGGCGTAAAACGGTGCTCCAGGCTGTGGTAGTTGAAGAACATGGCGCCGACGACCGCGTCGCGCACGAGGAGCGGCGTGGCCATGACCGAGCGCACCCCCCACTCGTGCTGGAGCCTTACGTCGACGCGCGGATCGGTCTCGCAGTCGTCGACGGCAACGACCTGCCGGCTTGCGGCGGCGATATCGACATAGGGGGTGCGCGCCCGCGGGATGGGCACGCCCCGGGACTCGGGCGGCAGCCGCCACAGGTGCGTGGGCACGAGCTCACTGTCGCTCAACGAGCTGATCGCCGAAGACTCGGCGCCCAGGGCCGCGCCCGTCTGGCCGACGACGCGCGTCAGGATCTCATCGTAGTCGAGCATGGCCGCGACGGATGCGGCGATCTCGTTGAGGGCCACGCTCAAGCGCTCTCGCACCCGGCGCTCGGTGACGTCCCGCACGGTGAGCGTGATGTCTTCGAAGAGGGTCGCAAAACGACCGCGGGCGGGGGAGGTCGCGGTGATCCGGAAATAGCGCTCCATGGGCGCGAAGTACGTCTCGAAGGTGTAGGGTCCGCCACCCTCGGCGACGCGCGCGTACTCGGCGAGGTACGGAGCCTCACCGGTGCCGTACAGCTCGCTCGCCAGGCGACCGCGCGCGTCTTGCGCCGGCACTCCCGTCTGCGACTCGAAGGCGGGGTTGGCTTCGATCACGCGGTAGTCGACGGCGCGGCCACCCTCGTAGATGACTTCGTGCAGGGCGATGCCTTCGGTGGTGCTCTCAAAGAGTGAGCGAAAGCGCTCCTCGCTCTCGCGTAGCGCCTTCTCCGCCTCTTTGCGCTCTGTGATGTCGGTAAGAAACGAGTGATAGTGGAGCAGGGCGCCGGCGTCGTCTACGACCGGCTGCGCGAAGACCTCGATGGGCACGCGACTGCCGTCCTTGCGCACGTACTCCTTCTCGTAACGCACGGCTCGCCGTTCGGCGACCGCCTCGGCAAGCAAGGGGGACTCGACGCCCCACCAGTCCGTCGGCGTGAGCTCGTGAACCAGCGTCGATGAACCCTCTTCAAGCTCCTCTCGGCTGTAGCCGGTGAGCTGCACGAAAGCCTGATTGAAGAGGACCAGACGACCATCCGGCTCCCGGAGGGCGAAGGCCACGTCGGCGTGCTCCACCACGTCGGCCAGAGACCGTGCTCGTTCATTGCTGCGCGAAAGCTCCTCGACGAGCGCTTCGCGCTCCCGCTCGGCAAGCTTGCGCTCGGTGATGTCGTAGCCCACGACAAGGGCGCCGTCGATGAGGCCGTCGGTCTCGGTGAAGCTCGTGTTCAGGACCACATCGCGCAGGCGCCCGTCCTTTGTCTTGAAGCGGTACTCGACGGAGGCCGTCATGGGCCCGCCGTCGCGTGCCGTGCGGAGCCTCTCGGCGAAGACGGTCCGGCCCTGCTCGTCGAGAAGATCGAAGGGATCCATGGCAAGCAGCTCGTCGCGACTGTAGCCGCTCATGGCACACATGGCGTCGTTCACGGTCGTGAAGCGGGGCCCGCGGAAGTCGATCTCGTAAATGCCGGTGGGAGCGTAGCGGATGAGGTCCGCTGCCTTTGCCTCGGCCTCGCGAAGAGCCTCGAGCAGACTGTCGCGATCGAGCTCTTTGCGTTTGCGCTCGGTGATCTCGATGGAGAACTGGTTGATGCCGTAGGCGGTCGGATAGAGGCGTTGTTCGAACCAGCTCTCCAGGGGCGGAAAGTAAAACTCGTAACGGCTGGAGAGGCCAAGGTTCATCGCCTCCTGCAGACGCTGCTCGACGTCGGTGCCGAGGATCTCGGGGAAGAGCTCCCACAGGGTATTGCCGAGCAGCTCGTCGCGCGGCCGCCCCGTGATCTGACAGAAGCGCTCGTTTACGTAGAGGTAGCGAAACTCCCAGTCCAGCGCGGCGAACAGCTCGTCGATCTCTTCGAGGAACGTGCGCTGACGCGATTCGCCGCGGTGAGTCCCCGGGACGCCGGGCTCCACGCTGTCGCTCACACTTGCTTCCGCGGTCGTCGGCGCGACGACGTTGCGCTTGACGAGGCGCACCTCGAGACCGCCGTCGCAGCTCAGCTCCATCTCATCGCAGAGGTGCGAGATCAGAAAGAGACCGCGGCCGTGATCGAGCGCCGGATCCGGCTGTCGTTCCGGGTCGAAGGCGGCAACGTCGAAGCCGCGACCGTCGTCTTTGACCGCGGCGCTGAGCTGATCGCCCTCGAAGGCGAGGTAGATCTTGATCTCGCTGTGCGAACCGCTGTGGCGGATGGCGTTGGTGCAGGCCTCTTCGATGGCCAGCACGACGTCGTTGACCACCGTGTCGTCTGCGCAGTGCAGGGTCACATAGTCGCGGATGCGCTCTCTGGCCCGGCGCAGGCGGGAGGGCTCGGGAGCGACCGAGAAGTGAAGGCGCGGCGGTGCCGCATGGCTGCTCTCGTCGCTGGTCACGCTTTCCTGTCGCAGCTACCCACCGGAGTCGTGGCGGCCGTTGCAGGCCATGTGCCCACGGTCGGCATCGCTCAAGCCCGGCGAGCAGAAGGAGCAGGTGCAGCCGTCGAGGTGGTGCCAGCCCTGATCGAGCAGACGCTCGGTGCCGCGCAGGCTGCTGGGCCGCACGACCATGCCTGGCAGAGGACCTGCCTCGTCGTCTGAGTCGGGGTAGCGCGCCAACACACGCAGGAGGGTGTCGTTGGCGTAGACGTAATGGCGCTCGTGCCAAGCAAACACGCGCGCCTTCTTGACCTGATCGAATGTCAGAGTCCCAGGCACTGCAAGGCCCATCCCCTCAACGCCGGCGCCGCCGCTAGCTTAGACACGAGGGATTCACCGCGCAACCGACCGCCACCTCTGCCGCGGTCACCGGCGACTCAGACGCCACTGGGGAAGAGCTCCTTGACCATCACGAGGTCCGTGCCGCTCTCGCCCGCCAGGCAGACCATGTTCATCAACGTCCAGATCATGAAGAGGCCGCGGCCGCTCTCCGCCAGGAGGTCCGGTGGGCGCGGCGGCAGAAGATGCGGCGCGATCCCCACACCCTCGTCTGCCACCTCGGCGGTGACCCGTGTCCGTGTCGCCCGGAGCCGCACGACGACGTCGGTCGGGCTGGCGCTGTGCATGAGGGCGTTGACGACGGCCTCGTGGAGAGCGATGAGGACGTCTTCGACCATCCCCGGCGCGACCTGGGCCGCCGTGAGATAGCTCCAGGCGCGCCAGCGCAGGTCGGCGAGGCTGCGCGCTCCCATCGGGACTTCGATACATAGCTCGTCGTTGGTCGTGGCTTGCATGGGCGTCCCTCCCATCGTGTGGCACCGCCACGTGGCCCCAAAGCTCCCCAAAGGAAAAGGGCACCCATGGGTACCCTCAGTGCTCTGTGCCCGATGTCGCCGGGAACGATTCCGTTAGCTTGCCGCCCGCCGAATCGCGCACGCGACGAGCTACTCTCGCGGTGGACCGCAGCCCAGCTCGTCGCACCCAGCCTCGACCGCCGTGGGGAGTGGGTCGTCGGTCATGCCCCAGTACTTGCGGCCGAACCACAGCGCCACGTTGACCAGGCCGAGTAGCACCGGCACCTCGACCAGCGGGCCGATGACGGTGGCGAACGCCTCTCCCGAGTTCAGGCCGAAGGTGGCGATGCTCACCGCGATGGCGAGCTCGAAGTTGTTACTCGCCGCCGTGAAGCTGAGTGTGGCCGTCTTGGAGTAGTCGGCGCCGATCCGCCGCGCCAAGAAGAAGCTCACGAAGAACATGATCACGAAGTAGCAGAGCAGCGGCAGGGCGATGCGCACCACGTCGAGTGGCAGCTTGACGATGAGGTCGCCCTTCAGGCTGAACATCACGAAGATCGTGAACAGCAGCGCGATCAGCGTCAGGGGGCTGATCCGGGGGATGAACCGCTTCTCGTACCACTCCCGGCCCTTGTACTTGAGACCCAGATAGCGCGTCAGCATGCCGGCCAGGAACGGGATGCCGAGGTAGATGAAGACGCTCCTGGCGATCTGGCCGATGGTGACGTTGACGGTGGCGCTGTGCAGGCCGAAGAGCTGGGGCAGCTTGGTCACGAAGACCCAGGCGTAGACCGAGTAGAAGAGGACCTGGAAGACGCTGTTGAAGGCGACCAGGCCGGCGGCGTACTCGGTGTCGCCCCTCGCGAGCTGGTTCCAGACGATGACCATGGCGATGCAACGCGCCAGGCCCATCATGATGAGGCCGGTCATGTAGGCCGGGTGGTTGTGCAAGAACAAGATCGCGAGGAAGAACATCACGAACGGGCCGATCAGCCAGTTCTGCACGAGCGACAGCCCGAGGATGCGGTAGTCGCGAAAGACGTCGCCGAGCTCCTCGTAGCGCACTTTGGCCAGCGGCGGATACATCATCACGATGAGGCCGATGGCGATGGGGATGTTCGTGGTCCCGACCGACCACCTGTCGATGAACGTCGGCAGCCCTTTGAACTTCCAGCCAAGGAAGACGCCGGCGAACATCGCCAGAAAGATCCATAGCGTCAGGTAGCGGTCGAGGAAGGACAGCCGGCGCACGACCCTGGCCGTCGAGAGCGGCGTCGCGCCGCCGCCACCGGCCCGGGTGCGGCCGCTCACGAGCGCCCTTCCGTCGCCGGCCCGTCGGATCGCCCTTCCGTCGCCGGCCCGTCGAACGCCGTGATCAGGTCGGTCGCGGCGAGCGCCTGGGTCAGGCGCTCGTAGTCGTAGGCGACGCGGATGAACTCGACTCCCGGCCGACCTGCCGCCAGCGCAGCCGGGTCGACGACCGCGTAGCAGACCCGCCAGTCGCCGTCCTTGGGCCGGCCGCCGCTGCCGACGTTGATGAAGAGCGTCGTCGCTTGTCGCTCGCCATGAGGCACCTCGCGGGCGTACGGCACGTGAGTATGCCCGAAGAGGATCGCCCGATACGGGTTCGCTGCGGCCATGCGCGCCAGCGCCGACTCGGGCCGGTCCTCGAAGAGGTACTCGTTGATGCGCCGCGGGCTGCCGTGCACCGCCAGCAGCTCGCCCGCCGGCGTCTCCAGGACGAAGCGGTCCTCGAGAGTGCGCAGGTACGCCCTGGTCTCCGCGGTCGTGACCGAGTCGGTCCAGGTAAGCGACACCGCTCCCTCGCGACGCTGTTCGTCTGTCTTGTAAACGCAGCCGCAGTCGCCGGTCGAGAAGCCGATACCCTGGTCGTAGTTGCCCATCAGCGTCGGCAGGTCGAGGTCGCGCATGACCGCGGCGACCTCGTTGGGAAACGGTCCGTAGCCGACGAGGTCGCCGAGACACAGCAGGTCGGCGATGCCCCGGGCCTCGACGTCGGCCAGGATCGCCTCGAGGCCCGGCAGGTTACCGTGGACGTCCGAGAAGACCGCGAAGGGGCCCGGGAGTCGGAGCCGTCGCACGAGGACCTCGTCAGGCGGGCTTCGTGGCGCGCACGAACGCGCCCACGAGGTTGACATCGGCCGGCAGCGAGACCCCGCAGGCCTGCTCGATCTCGTGCCCGTACTTCTCGCGGTAATCGGTCGTCGGGACCACCTCGGCGCCCGCGAAGCCCGCCTTCTCGAGGCGAGCGAGGTAGTCTTTCTTCTCGAGCGCGCCGGCGATGCAGCCGCCCCACATCTCGACGCTGTGCCTGATCTCCGCCGGCACCGCGTCGACGTCGCCCAGGTAGACCATGTCGCTGACCGCGAAGCGGCCCCCGGGCCTGAGCACGCGGAACGCCTCGGCCAGCACGCTGTCCTTGTCGAGCGAGAGGTTGATGACGCAGTTGCTGATGACCACGTCGACGCTTTCGTCCGGCAGAGGGATATCCTCGATCTCGCCTTTGAGGAACTCGACGTTGGTCACGCCGGCCGTGCGCTGGTTCGCACGGGCAAGGTCGAGCATCTCGTCGGTCATGTCGAGACCGTAGGCCTTGCCCGTCGGACCGACGCGCTTCGCCGAGAGCAGCACGTCGATGCCGCCGCCGCTGCCCAGGTCGAGCACGACCTCGCCGTGGTGAAGCTCCGCCAGTGCGGTCGGATTGCCACAGCCGAGGCTCGCCAGCACGGCGTCCGCAGGCAGCTCGCTCGTCTCGTCGACGTCGTAGAGGCCTCGAGCCGTCTCGTCCACAGGCGCCGCCTGCGGTGGGCCACAACAACCCGAGGAGGTGGAGCCGCAGCAACTCGCGGACTGCTGCTTCTCTGAGACCTCACGAGCGCGCTCAGCGTAACGCTCCCTGACTTGTTCCTTGAGGTCTTCGCCGCTCGTCGTCGCGTCGCTCATGGCTGCCATCCTTTTCAAATCAACAATCGATGGTATGATACTCCCATCTCGAATTGTCGATGTCAACGCCAAATCATCAAGCGTTGGTATGAAGGAGGAATCGTTGGCAGTCCAGACGGCCGACGTGACGCGGCTCGCGCAGATCGCCAGGGCGCTATCCGACCCGATCCGCCTGAAGATGCTCGGCGTCCTCGCTCAGGGGCGGGAGTGCTGTGAGCTGCCCGACATCTGCACGCGCAACGTGCCGGGGAGCGGCACCCCGGCAGGCATCTGCGTCTGCGAGTTCCAGGAGCAGTTCGGTCTCGGTCAGTCGCGCACCTCGTACCACCTGCGCGTGCTGAAGGAGGCCGGTCTGGTCACCGAGGAGACGCGCGGCAAGTGGACCTTCTACGAGCTCGACCGCGAGACGCTCGCGTCGGCGCTGCAGTCTCTGCAGGGGCTCGCGCGCGAGTGAGGCCGGCGCTGCGTCGCGTGCCGGCACTGTGTCGCGTGCGGCGGCGGAGCTCGACAGGGAGCTGAGCATGGGACCGGAATGGAGCCTGTACGAGAGGCTGCTCGCCGAGCTGCCAGAAGACGAGCGCGTGAGCGCGTGCCTCGTGGGCAGCGCCTGGACGCTCGTCAAGGCGCGAGGGGTCGGCATGGCGATGTCGTTCCACGACGATACCTGGCAGTCCTGCACGACATCGCCGATCGCAGGCAGGGCACTCGCCGAGGTGGCCTCAGGACTGACGAGCTGGGAGCTGACCGAAGCAGCCATAGGTCTGGCCGCCCTGAACGCGCACTACAACCAGAGGGAACGCGTCGAGCAGTGGCTGGGTCGCCGGATCGGCGACACCGAGGACAGCCCCGTCTTTCGGTCGCTCGAAGACGAGGTCGCCGCCAAGAAGGTGGGGGTCATCGGACACTTCCCCGGACTCGAGCGTCTCGCGGCACGCTGCACGCTCACCATCTTCGAACGCCGCCCCCAGCCGGGCGACCTGCCGGACTACGCCGAAGACTATCTGCTGCCCTCCATGGACTGGGTGCTGATCACCGGCACGGCGCTCACCAACAAGACGCTGCCACACCTGCTCGACATCACGCGCGGGGCCCGTGTCGTGCTGGTCGGTCCGAGCGTGCCGCTCACGCCGCTGTGGTTCGAGCTCGGAGTCCACATGCTGGCCGGGAGCGTGGTGACCGACAGCGAGCGGCTGTGGCCCGTGGTCCAGGAAGGCTCCTGTTTCGAGGTGTTCAGAAACGGCGCCACGAGGATCCAGGTCCGCGCCGACGAGTTACCCGGCGACCGAAGCGCGTGACCGTGAGCTGGGTCAAACGAGTCGCCTGAGACGTGAGCCACACCCGTCGTCGCTCACCGCTGCGGGATGTCGCGCCCCGGAGGGCGGCCCTGCCGGCGTGACGGATCACCCGCCCGAACCGCGCTCTCCGGCCAGAGCCTACGTCGCCCTCCTGATCTCCACCGTCGCCTTCGGCGGGACGTTCGTGGCCACCAAGGTGGCCTTGCGTGGCTTTGAGCCGCTGCTGATCGCCCTCCTGCGATTCACGGTCGCCGGGACGATCCTGTGGCTTGTCTGGCGGCTCCGCGGCGAGCGCGAGGCCGTGTCGCGCCGCGAGCTCGCGCGGCTGGCGCTGCTGGGCTTCGTCTCGCTCACCGTCTACTTCACCTTCGAGAACCTGGGCATCGCCCGCACCAGCGCGAGCGCCGCCGCCATCCTGATCGCCACCATCCCGATCTTCGTGCTCGTCCTGAACGCGCTCAGCGTGCGCGAGCGGACCGCGGCCAGTCAGTGGCTGGGGGTGGGGCTGTCGTTCTGCGGCGTGGCGGCCCTCGTCTTGTTCGGCGCGGGCGGGGCCGGCGGCGCTACGCTGGGCGGCGACCTGCTCGTGCTGACGGCGTCGCTCTCGGGCGCGATCTACACGGTGATGGCGCGGCGACTGCTCGTCACGCGCTCGGCGCTGTTCGTGACGACCTTCCAGAACCTGTTCGGGGCGCTGTTCATGGCGCCCCTGGTGGCCATTGAGGCGGCGGTCGTGGGCGTCAGGACGCCCACGACCGCCGCCGTGGGCGCGGTGCTCTACCTCGCGCTGCTGGGCTCGATCGTCGCCTACCTGTTGCTGAACTATGGTCTGCGGTTCGTGCCTGCCGGCAGGGCGTCGGCGTTCACCAATCTGGTCCCAGTGATCGCGGTGGGGGCGGCTTTCGTCGTGCTCGGCGAGCGCTTCACGGTGGGGCAGGCGCTGGCCGCGGTGGTCGTCGTCGCCGGGGTGTTTCTGGCCAACCGGACATCGCCGCCGCGGGGCGGCTAGTCCAAAGCGGTCAGCGCCGGTTCGGCCAGCGTGGGGATGCGACCCAGGAAGATGTTGCCGGTGCGCCCGTCGATCGACAGCCAGTCGCCGACGTGCAGCTCGGCGCCGGCCAGGCGCGCCGAACCCCGGCGTTCGATCACCTCGAGCTCGCGGCAGTCGACCACCGCCGTCTTGCCCAGACGTTTGGCGGTCACGGCCGCGTGCGAGGTGGCTCCGCCGCGGGCGGTCAGGATGGCGCTGACCCGCGTGATGATGGCGATGTCTTCGGGCACCGTGTCGGGCCGCAGGAGCACGACGTTTTCGGCCGGCGCCTCGGCCAGCAGCCGGTCGATCTGCTCGGCGTTGACCGCGACGCGCCCGGAGTAGGCGCCGCCCGCCACGCCCATGCCCACCGCCACCGGAGCGCCGTAGTCGGGCGCCGAGGTGTCGAAGTAGGCGGAGTCTTTTGACTGCACCTGCACGACGGCTCGCTTCTGCAGCACGTAGAGGTCCTCGGCGGCGGGCGATTCGAAGGTGAACTCGATCTCCTGCGGGTCGAACTCGCGCTCGCCGACCAGCTCGCGAGCGACCGACAGCAGCTCCCGGTAAACGTCGGGGTAGTCGCGCTCGAGCGAATGCTCTGTGCCGCGGTAGGTGAGGCTACCGAGCCGCTGCGCTTCGGAGACCGGCAGCGGGAACACGAGACCACCGACCAGGTCCTCGCCCTGGCTGCGCACGGCGAAGTCGCCGAACAGGCGGGCCTGCCGGCTGTAGGGCTCGAGGGGGTTGTGCGTGAAGGTGACGCCCGAGCCCGACTCGCGGCTGAGGTTGCCGAAGACCATGCGCTGCACCACGACGGCGGTGCCCCATTCCTCGGCGATGCCGAGATGCCGGCGGTAGAGGCGCGCGTGGGGCGAGTCCCACGAATCGAGCACCTTCTGCACGCACGCCACGATCTGTTCGAAGGGATCGTCGACGAACACGACGCCCGTCTCCAGGGCTCTCGTCTTGTAGGTGAAGGCGATCTCGCGCATCTGCTCGGGCGTGAAGTCGAGCTTCTGCTCGACGCCGTAGCGCTCCTTGAACTCGGTCATGATGGCGTCGAAGAAGTCGCGGTCGATGCCGGCCGACATGGCCCACGACTGCAGGAAACGACGGTAGCAGTCCCAGGCCGCCCAGCCGAGGCGCGGCTCGCTCGACAGCGCCTCGGCCAGCTCGTCGTTCAGGCCCACGTTGACGAAGGTGGTCATGAGGCCGGGCATGGAGATCGCCGCGCCCGAACGCACCGACAGCAGCAGGGCGCGCGACGGGTCGCCCAGTCGCAGGCCGGTCGCCTTTTCGAGCTCGCTTAGGGCGTTGCCGATACGCCGGAGGGTGTCGTCGTAGAGCGGCCTGTACGACATCGCGGGCAGGGCGCCGGCCAGCTCGGTGGTGAGGACGAAGCCCTCGGGCACCCGGTGTCCGTACGACGCCATCTGCTTGAGCCCGAGGCCCTTGAAGCCCAGCGTGGTCTGGTCGTCGGTGCCCGGATCGGGCTTGTGGATGGGGCTGATCAGGCGGTCCTCGTCGTAGTTCATCATGCGGCTCAGGGCCTGGCTGCCGAGGCGCTTGTTCAGCGTCGAGATCTGGCGCAGGGCGGCCGCCACGTAGCGATCGACGGCCTGCATGCCCAGCGCCGAGACGAGCACCTCGCGCAGCACCATCTCGGCGACCGCGTCGACCGACAGGGAGCGCGCCTCGCACTGGCGCGGGTCGTTGACGAGCACCTTGTGCAGCACCTGGTCGTGACTGAGGATGGAGCTCGCCGACAGGCCCGTGACGCTGTTCACGAGGAACTGGAAGACGTTCTGGTACTGGCGAAACGTGAACGTGCGGCCCGCGAAGCTCGCCTTGAGCATGCTGAGGTTGGCGGCCAGGGCCCGCGAGTCGACGCCGTCGACGGCCAGGGCGCGCTCGAAGCGCTCGATGATCGTGAACATGCGGCGCAGCGAGCCGCGCGTCACGTAGGGCTCGATGCCCTCGGCGACGAGGTCGTCGAGCAGCCGGCCGACCAGGTTCTCGACGCGGAACGACAGGCCCAGCGCGTCGAACTTGGGCTCGCTGTAGTTACCGTAGATCGAGGGGATGCCGGCGGCGATGTGGCGCTTCTGGTAGATGTTCTCCGTCGCGGCCGACGCGGTGGGGGAGAGGACGATGGCCTTGAGCTCCTCGAGCACGCTGAGGCCGGCGTCGAGCAGACGATCGCGGCGCGCCGGGCCGGGACCGGACTGCCAGGCGTGCAGCGCGCGCTCGAAGCGGCGCCGTACCTTGTCGCTCAGCCGCAGGTGCCGGGCGACGGCGCTGCCCACGTCGTCGGCCGACAGTGAGTACTTCTGGGCAAGGAGCTGGTAGACCCGCACCATCAGCGCCACCCGACGCCGGTCGTCGACGCTGGCCACGTGCTGCCCTTCGTGGGCGACCGACCGCGAGGGGTCTGGGCCGAGCCTGGCGAGCTGTGCCTCGAGTGCGGCCGGAGTCAGCGTCAGCAGCCGCTCGACGAAGGCTTCGTCGCGCGCCGACGCCGGCTGCGACTCGATCGTCCCGGGAGCCTCCCGGGCGGCGCAGTGCTTCTGCAGGGCCAGCAGCGTCTCGTGCGGACCCAGCGCCCACTCCCGCTCGACGCGCACCGCCGCCAGCGTGTTGGCCGACAGGAACGGTTCCAGCGCTGAGGGGTCGAGGGTCATCCAGTAGTGCAGCACGGCGTGACTGAACGCCACGAGGCGGTTCGACGACTCCGCGTGCGACTGCTTGCGCAGGAAGTGCATGAGGGTGTCGCGGCGCCAGCACATCTCGTCGATCTCGGTGGACACGGCGCGGAACTCGCCTTCGGCGCCGACGTCGCTGAAGTACACGGGGAGGGTGCGCAGCAACTGCTTGGCGACGAAGTAGATCGGCCTGATGTCGGCGTTCAGAAAGCGGGTGACGTCGCGCTGGAACAGGTCGGTGTCGGCGATGTACACACCGCCCAGCCGCAGCTGCACGTTGAGCGCCGCCGCGAGGCGCTCGTAGAGGGCCGGGTTCGACTCGATGATATGCATCCAGCAGCGGATCTTGGGCAGGTGGTAGGGGTTGACCACCGTCTCCCACTCGTCGGTCGAGCCGCTGATGTCGGGGTACTGGAAGCGCCACGAGAGGATGTCTTCGAGGAGGTGGTCGGCGGCCTCGATGTTGCAGGCCTCGCCGATGGCGACCCCGATCGCCTCGTAGCACTTGAAGCGCATCAGCAGGAACTGGTTGTCGCGGTCGCGGAAGAACTCGGTGAGGCGGCTCAGGATCGTCTCGACATCCATGTGCCTGTCGGGGAGCAGCATCTGCTTGACCACGCCCAGCAGGTCGACCATGACCTCGTCCTGGCGGTAACCGAGCGTGTCGTCGCGCAGAAAGAAGAGGCAGACCGCGAACCGGTCCTCGAGGTTCTCGACCTGGAAGAGCTGGTCGATCGCGCGGCCGAGGATGTCGGAGAACACGGGCCGGTCGGGCAGCAGCAGCTCCTCTGAGGTGGCGGTCCCGGCGGCGGCGAGCAGGGCGGCCAGGTGTCGCTTGGCAAGAAAGGTGAAACGCGTGGCGATGGCGGCCGGATCGGTGAGCGCCGCGCCCTGGGCCAGAGCCCAGCCGGGCACGTCGAGGCGCTCGTGGACGCGGCGATAGCCCGTCGTGAGCAGGGTGCGGTAGAGCTCGGTGTAGACCGGCGCCAGAGCGGGCCGCCGGACTGCTCGGGCGACCAGGTCGGCGAGCAGCGCGTCGCGCTCGAGGAAGGCCGAGGGATGTTCGGGCAGCAGGCGACTCAGGGCCTCGCCGATCGTCGCCAGCGACTCGTCGTAGGCGCCGCCGTGGGAACCGTTCAGGGCGGCTGAGCACCAGGTCGAGAGGGCGCGCAGCAGCAGCGAGAACTGGGTGTCGGCGAGCGGCGTGTGCAGCAGTTCGAGGACCAGCTCGGCGAGCAGGCCGAACAGGGTCTCGCGCTCTTCGGAGCGCTCGAAATAGCTCCAGTTGCGCAGCAGGATGGTCTGGAAGCCCTCGATCAGCAGGTCGACGTTGCGGAAGGTGTGGAAGTACTCGCCGACAGTCTCGGTGAGGGAGGTGCGCACACCGTAGAACTCCGCCACGGCTGCGACCAGCGGCAGGTAGCGGTCGGGGATGACGACCGTCTGGGCCGTGCTGGCGAGGTTGGCCCGCAGGGCGTCGGAATCGAACGGTACCTGGCGTGTGTCCATGACCCGAATGATACCTTAGCGACCGGTGCCCCGGCCGCGACCGGCACGACCGCCGCCCGTCGCGGCCGGTGCGTTGGCCGCCGCCGCCCGCCACGGCCGGTGCGATGATCGCCGCCGCCCGCCGCGACTGCTCCATTGCCGGGGGCTGCCGTCAGCCTCTAGGATGAGCTTGCTCGACTCGTACGACCCGCCGCCGGCGACCGCGGACGCCGCCGGCCGCGGGGTCATCGCCCGCGGGGGGCGGTCCGCCGACAGGAGGCGATCAGGCGATGGGTGTGCAACGAACGCTCGGCATCAACGGACTCGGCCGCATCGGCAAGCTCGTGCTGTGGTATCACCTGGGCCGCGACGACTTCGATCGCATCGTGGTCAACGTGGGCCGCCCGGTCGGGACCTCGCTCGACGCGGTCGTGCAGTACATTGCCAAGGACAGCACCTACGGCCCCCTGCATCGCTACCTGCACGGTCAGGACGGCGTGCGCGACGTGCGGGTGGTCGACGAAGAGCGCGGCCTGCTTGCCGCCTACGGCAAGGAGATCGTCGTGTTGCGCGAGGCGCGCGATCCGAGAGACATCCCCTGGCAGGACAACGGCGTGTCGCTCGTGGTGGAGTGCACGGGGCGCTTTCGCGACCCCTACGCCGAGGCCGACGCGCCCAGGGGAGCGCTACGCGGCCATCTGGCCGCCGGCGCCTGGGCCGTGGTGCAGAGCTCGCCGTTCAAGAGCGGTCAAGCGGGCACCCCGTTGCCCGACGACGCGGCCATCCTCATCCACGGCATCAACGACTATCAGTACGATCCCGCCAGGCACCGGCTGGTCTCGGCGGCTTCGTGCACCACGACGGCGCTGGCCCACATGCTGCGCCCGCTGCTCGAGCGCGACCTCACGCGCAACATGATCACCGCCGGCATGAGCACGGTGCACGCCGCGACCAACTCGCAGCCGGTGCTCGACGCCGTGCCGGGGGCCGGCGCCACCGACCTGCGCAAGACGCGCAGCGCGCTCAACAACGTGGTGCTCACCTCGACCAACGCGGCGGCGGCCCTGGAGATGGTCATGCCCGAGATCGCGCGCATCGGCTTCATGGCCGATTCGGTGCGCATCCCCACGGCGAGCGTGAGCCTCATCATCCTGAATGTGACGTTCCAGAGCGAGACGCTGCCCGACGGCACGGTCGCCGTGGGGCGCGAGGTCGTGAACGGCATCTACCGCGACGCGGCGCACGGCGAAGCCGAGGGTCTCCTTCTCTTCAGCGACGAGCAGAACGTCTCCGCCGACATGCTGGGCGAGAACGCCGCCGTGGTGATCGAAGGCGTCGAGACCCATACGCGCACGGGTTTCATCGACCTCCGGGTCCCCGGGGCATCGGGTGGGGCAGGGGCGGTGCCCGAGACGCTGCGCGTACCGCTCACGCACGTCAAGGTCTTCGGCTGGTACGACAACGAGATGGGCAGCTACACGCAGCGGCTCGGCGAGCTCACCACGCACATGGCAAGGAACATGTAGCTTCAGAAGTCGATCGGCAGGATGAGGTCGGCGTCGAGGGCGGCTACGAACTTCGCCGCCTCCTCCTCGAAGTGGTGGCGCACGAGCTGGTCGGCCTGGTGGGCGAGGCGCTCGGTGCCCTCGTACAGCGCGCGGTTCAACTGCTCGACCTCTTCGCGCACGAGCGTGACCGTGCGCACCGTCTCGCAGTTCGGGCAGCGCAGGGTGACGCGCCAGCAGGCGGTGCCGGTACGCCGCCAGTCGGTCGGGTGCACCAGGGCCGACCCGCACAGCGGGCAGATGTGGGGTTCGGGCGGCGCCGGCGCGGGCGGCGGGACCGTGAGGGGGCAGGCGGTGCCCGGCGTGGCCCGCGTCGTGGGCTCAGGCTTGGCCCCGGACTCGGTCTCGAAGACGAGCATGTCGCGTTCGCTTCCGTCGGGGAAGATGAACCTCTCTATGTCACAGTCGCCCATGGCGCATGCCTCGTGTTCGCCAGGGGCCGCTCCCGTCACGCGCTCGCGGCGGCCCTCGCTGACTATATCGGCGGCGATCGGGCAGGGCTTGACACACGGATGCGGCGGGCTCGCGGAACCTGGGGCGCGCGGCACGGTGCGGTATACTTCCGCCGACTTTCCCGCTAAAGCGCCGAGGAGCGAAACGGTGACCGAGCCACCCGCCGACGACCCCGCCGATACTCCCGCCGGTCCACGCACCGGCGACGGTGTCCCGCTGCGCGACCGTCCGATCGGCATGTTCGATTCGGGTATCGGCGGCCTGACGGTGCTGCACGAATGTCTGGTCGCCCTGCCGGCCGAAAACTTCATCTACCTCGGCGACACGGCGCGCTTTCCGTACGGCTCCAAGACCCAGGACGAGCTGCGTCTCTTCGCCCGCCAGATCGCGACGTTCCTCGACGCCACCCCCGTCAAGCTGCTCGTGGTGGCCTGCTATTCGGCCACGGCGGCGGCCCTGCCGGCGCTCCAGGAGCAGTTCTCCACACCGATCATCGGGGTCGTCATGCCCGGTGCGCGGGCCGCGGTGCAGACCTCGCGCTACCGGCGCATCGGCGTGCTCGCCACCGAGGCGACGGTGGCCAGCGGCAGCTACGTGCGCGCCGTCGGCACGCTCGACGGCGGGGCCGAAGTGATCCAGCAGGCCTGCCCCGGCCTGGCTGAGTTCATCCAGGACGGCGATGTTGCCAGCCACGAGATCGTGGCCGCCGTGCGGCGTTTCACGGCGCCGCTCAAGGAGCGGCGCCCCGACGTGGTCATCATGGGTTGCACTCACTACCCGCTGATCGCACCCCTGCTGCAGCGCCACCTCGGGCGCGACGTCACGCTGGTCAATCCGGCCGCCGAGATCGCCCGCGAGGTGGCCGAGCTCCTGCAGCGTCAGGGCATCGAGACCGCGGCCGAGCGCGAGGGCTCCTATCGCTTCTGCTGCACGGGCGAGGTCGACGCGTTCCGGTCGGTGGGCGCCCGGTTCCTGCAGATGCCGCTCGACGACGTCGAGCAGGTCGGGCTCGAGCGCCTCGAAGCGCTGGTCGGCCGTGACCACTCGCCTGCTCGCCCGCGGTAGCACCTACGCCGCCGCCTACGTCGTCTTGACGCTGATCGCCGGCGCCTTCGGACTGGCGTCCGGCCAGGTGCAGTTCCGCATCTCCGAAGCCCTGCTGCCGTTCGCCTGCGTCGATCCCGCGGCGGTGGTCGGGCTGACGCTCGGCACCGCGCTGGCCAACGGCCTGACCAGCTCGCTGGGCCTGGTCGACGTCGTGTTCGGCTCGCTGCTCACGCTGACGGCCGCCCTGGCGATGTGGCGCATAGGACCTCGCGTGGTAGCCTTGGCGGCGCCGGTGATCGTCAATGGGCTGGGTGTCGGCGCCGAGCTCGCGCTCGTCGGCCACCTGCCGTTCTGGCCCAGCGTCGGTCTGGTGGCGCTCGGCGAGGCGGTCGTCCTGTTCACCGGCGGACTGCTCGTCTTGAACCTGATCCGCTCGCACGGCGCGGTGTTCGGACTTCCCGTACGCTCGCGCCCTTCGAGCGGGCACGATCCCGACTGAAGAGGTGACCCGCGTGAGACTCGGCAGAGAGAACGATGAGCTGCGACCCCTGTCCATGGAACGCGACGTGGCGAAGTTCGCCGACGGCTCGGTGATCGTGCGCCTCGGCGACACCCACGTCCTGTGCACGGTCAAGATCGAAGACGGCGTGCCCGGCTGGAGGCGCGGCAGCGGTTCCGGCTGGCTGACCGCCGAATACAGCATGCTCCCGGCCGCCACCGCCGACCGTACGCCGCGCGAGGCGGTGCGCGGCAAGCAGGGCGGCCGCACGATGGAGATCCAGCGGCTGATCGGCCGCAGCCTGCGGGCCGTGGTCGACCTGGGCTCGCTGGGCGAGCGCACGCTGCACATCGACTGCGACGTGCTGCAGGCCTTCGGCGGCACGCGCACGGCGGCCGTGTCGGGCGCCTACGTGGCGCTGGTCATCGCCCTCGAAAAGCTGAGCCGCGGCGCCCGCTGGCCGCGGCTGCCGCTGTTCGAAGACGTGGCCGCGGTCTCGGTGGGCATCGTCGACGGCCAGCCGCGCCTCGACCTCGACTACGACGAAGACTCGTCGGCGGCGCTCGACATGAACGTCGTGATGACCGGTGAGGGCCGCCTCATCGAAGTCCAGGCCACCGCCGAAGGCGAGCCGTTCCCGCGGGCGACCCTCGACACGCTGCTCGATCTGGCCGCCGTCGGGGTGGCCCGCATCGTGGCGGTGCAGCAGGCGACCATCGCGGCCGGTGGCAAGGGTTCGCCGGACGCCACGATCGCGCCCGAGGGCGGACCTGCGCGCTGATGCGCTTCGTGCTCGCCAGCGGCAACGCCCACAAGCTCGCCGAGTACCGCGCGATCCTGGCCCCTCACGAGGTCGAGCCGATGCCCGCCGGCATCGAGCTGCCGCCCGAGGGAGTCACCTCGTTCGAAGACAACGCCCGAGGCAAGGCCGAAGCGCTGGCCCGCGCTCTCGCCGGCCGCGGGCATGCGGCGGAAGCGGCGGCGAGTGCGGCTCGCGCGCCGCTGACGGGCGCGGCGCGGGGGGATGCCGCCGCGCCGTCGCCCGTGGTCATCGCCGACGATTCGGGTATCGAGGTCGCGGCCCTGGGCGGTGCGCCCGGCGTGATCTCGGCACGCTACGCGGGGCGCGAGGGCGACGACGCCGCGAACAACCGGCGCCTGCTCGCCGAGCTCGCCGAGCTCGCCGAGCAGCCCGGCGCGCCGGGCCGGCTCGACCGCGCGGCCCGCTTTGTGTGCGTGATCGCCTTCGTGGTCGACGGCGCGGCCGGCTCGCGGGCGGTGCGCGGCGAGTGGCCGGGCGTCATCGCGGCGGCGCCGCGTGGCGCCGCGGGGTTCGGCTACGACCCGCTGTTCGTGCCGGCCGGTCTGCGCACGACGGTCGCCGAGATGAGCGAGACCGACAAGAACCTCCAGAGCCATCGCGCGCGAGCGGCACGGGCGCTGCTCGTGCGCTTGGCCGAAGGCCCGCCGCCGTGACGACGCCGGCAGGCGACATCCACGACCACACCCTCAAGGCGCGCGCCGCCTGGGCCTCGATCGGCGCGAACGCCGCTCTCATCGTCTTCAAGTTCGTCGTCGGCGTGGTCTCGGGCTCCATCGGCATCATCTCCGAGGCGTTGCACTCCGCCTCCGACCTCGTAGCCTCGATCATCGCCCTCTTCGCGGTGAGGACGGCGGCCAGACCGGCCGACCCGTCGCATCGCTACGGCCACGAGAAGGTCGAGAACATCTCCGGTGTCGTCGAGGGGCTGCTGATCATCGCGGCGGCCGCCGTCATCGTCTACGAAGCCGTCCAGCGCATCGTCCACGGGCCGCACCTCGAGCACGTCGAACTTGCGATCGCCGTGATGCTCGTCTCGGCGGGCGTCAACCTGTGGGTCTCCCGCGGGTACCTTTCGCCGGTCGCCCGGCGCACCGAGTCGGCCGCGCTCGAAGCCGACGCCGCGCATCACCTCACCGACGTGTACACGTCACTCGGCATCGCCGCCGGCCTTGCCCTGGTACGCCTCACGGGCTGGCAGTACTTCGACCCCATCCTGGCGATCGGCGTCGCCCTGCTCATCGTCTGGACGGGCTGGCGGCTGGTCGATCGCTCGACGCGCGTGCTGCTCGACGAGGCCCTGCCCGACGACGAGCTCGAGCTGATCGGCGAGAAGGTGGCCGAGCATCGCGGTGAGCTCATCATCGGGTTTCATCGCCTGCGCTCGCGCAAGGCGGGCAGCAAGCGCCTCATCGACCTGCACATCACCGTGCCCGACGAGATGACCGTCGCCGAGGCCCATGCCGTCGCCGAGCACATCGAGGCCGACATCGCCGAGCTGCTGCCCAACTCGGAGGCGCTGGTGCACGTCGAACCGCGTTCGCACGATCCCGAGAGCGACTAAGGGCATGGGCGGCCCGGGCAGAGTGTCGTGAGCGGCGAGACCGCCGCGGCGAAGTCGCGCGCCGCCTGGGTGTCGATCGCGGTCAACGCGGCGCTGATCGCCTTCAAGCTGCTCGTCGGCGTGGTCTCGGGCTCGATCAGCATCATCTCCGAGGCGGTGCATTCCAGCATCCGACCTGGCGGCCGCCGTTCATCGCCCTGGTTGTCGGTGTCGCTTAGCGTCGCAGCCCGGCCGACCTGTCGCCATCGCTACTGTCACCACAAGATCGAGCACTTCTCGGGCTCTCGTCGAGGCGGCCGATCGCTCTTCGCGGCCGGCTATCGCCATCGTGTTTCGAGTCCGTCCCGTTCACCTGATCTCACGGTCCCGCACGGTCTCCACATCCCGCTCGCCATCGCCGTGTTGCTCGTCTCGGCGGTCGTCTTCTTTCGTCTCTCTCTACCTCTTCCCTCTCTCTCCTCTCTCTCCTCGGCCGCTCTCGAAGCCGACGCCGCGCATCCATCTCACCGACGTGTACACGTCTCTCGGCATCGCCGCCGGCCTCGCCCTCTCGCCTCACCCGCTCGCAGTACTTCGCCCTTCCTGCCGCGATCGGCGTCGCCCTGCTCATCGTCTGGACGGGCTGCGCGTCGTCGCTCGACGCGCGCGCTGCTCGACGAGGCCCTGCCCGACGACGAGCTCGAGCTATCGGCGAGCAAGGTGGCCGAGCATCGCGGCGGCTCATCATCTCTTCTCATCGCCTGCGCTCGCGTCAAGGCGGGCAGCAGCGCCTCATCGACCTGCACATCACCGTGCCCGACGAGATACCGTCGCCGAGGCCCATGCCGTCGCCGAGCACATCGAGGCCGACATCGCCGAGCTGCTGCCCAACTCGGAGGCGCTGGTGCACGTCGAACCGCGTTCGCACGATCCCGAGAGCGACTAAGGGCATGGGCGGCCCGGGCAGAGTGTCGTGAGCGGCGAGACCGCCGCGGCGAAGTCGCGCGCCGCCTGGGTGTCGATCGCGGTCAACGCGGCGCTGATCGCCTTCAAGCTGCTCGTCGGCGTGGTCTCGGGCTCGATCAGCATCATCTCCGAGGCGGTGCATTCCAGCACCGACCTGGCGGCCGCCGTCATCGCCCTGGTGTCGGTACGCAAGGCGTCGCAGCCGGCCGACCTGCGCCACCGCTACGGTCACGACAAGATCGAGGACTTCTCGGGCTTCGTCGAGGCGGGGATCGTCTTCGCGGCCGGCATCGCCATCGTGGTCGAGGCCGTCCGTCACCTGATCGCCGGCGAGACGGTCGACCACATCCCGCTGGCCATCGCCGTGATGCTCGTCTCGGCGGGCGTCAACGTCGGCCTCACGGTCTACCTGTACCGGGTCTCGCGGCGGGTCGGCTCGGCGGCCCTCGCAGCCGACGCCGCCAACCATCTGACCGACATCTACACGTCGCTCGGCGTCGCCGCCGGTCTCGCCCTGATCGAGATCACCGGTCGCACGTATTTCGACCCCCTGATCGCCCTGGGCGTGGCGGGGCTCATCATGTGGACCGGCTGGCGGATCGCCAGCCGCTCGACGCGCGAGCTCTTAGACGAGGCGCTGCCCGACGACGAGCTCGCCATCGTGCGGGCGACCGTCGCCGAGCATCGTGGCGAGCTGATCACCGGCTATCACAAGCTGCGCTCACGGCATGCCGGCTCCAGGCACCTGATCGACCTGCACATCACAGTGCCCGGCGACATGACGATCGTCGCCGCCCACAGGGCGGCGGAGCACATCGAGAACGACATCGTCGAGCGGCTGCCCAACAGCGAGGTCCTGGTGCACATCGAACCCGACTCACACGAACGCACGGACGAGTCGTAAGGGTCGGGTCGTCGGTGGGATGCCGCAGTGGCACGCCGCGGTGGGGCGGAGCGGTGGGACGCGCCTAGAGCCTGATGCCGAGCGGCAGCGTCGAGGCGACCAGCACGACCGTGAGCACGATCAGCGCGGCTGAGAAGACCCAGGCGACCGTGTTGTAGATGCGGCCGTTCACGTAGTCGCCCATCACCGAGCGGTCGTTTACGATCTTGAGCACGTAGATCAGGATGATGGGCAGCAGGATGCCGTTGACGTCCTGGCTCAGCAGGATCACCTTGACGAGCGGCAGGTGCGGGATGATGGCGACGGCGGCCGGTACGAAGATGAAGAAGGTGAGCAGACCGTTGAAGATCGGCGCGTCGGAGAACTTCTGGTCGAGTCCCGACTCGAACCCGAACGCCTCGGAGATCGCGTAGGCGGTCGTCAGCGGCAGGATGGCCGCGCCGAGGATCGACACGTTCAACAGACCGAAGCCGAAGAGCAGGTAGGCCGCGCGGCCCGCCAGCGGCTCGAGCGCCTTGGCGGCGTCCTGGGCGGTCTCGACCAGGACGCCGTGCTTGTAGAGCGTCGCTGCGCAGGCCACCACGATGAACAGGTCGATGGCGTCGGTGAACACCGCACCGGCGAACACCTCGAGCTTCGTGTAGATGTACTCCTTCACCGCGACCTTCTTGTCGACGACGTAGGCCTGGATGAAGAACTGCCCCCACGGGGTGATGGTCGTGCCGATGGCGGCGATCACGATCAGCAGCCACGCCGAGCTGGATTGGATGCTCGGGACCACGGTGCCGTGCGCGGCGGTGCTCCAGTCGGGGTGCGCGAGGAATCCGGCCAGCACGTAGGCCGCGTAGACGGCCGTGAGCGCGAGAAAGACGCGCTCCACGCGCCGGTACGACCCCCGTGTCACCAGCAGCCAGACACCCACGGCGACCGGCGGCACGCACACCCAGGGTGGCACGTGAGCCAGCCCGAAGGCGGCGGCGATCCCTGAGAACTCGGCCACGGTCGTGCCGAAGTTGGCGATCAGCAGGGCGAGCATGGCGAAGGCTGTGATCTTCAGGCTGAAGCGCTCGCGGATGAGCGCCGCGAGGCCTTTGCCGGTGACCACGCCCATGCGGGCGCCCATCTCCTGGGTGACGGCCAGGATCGGCGTGATCAGGAGCAGGAGCCAGAGCAGGCTGTAGCCGTACTTCGCGCCGATCACCGACCAGGTGGTGATGCCGCCGGCGTCGTTGTCGGAGGCGGCGGCGATCAGTCCCGGGCCCATGACGGCCAGGAAGATCAGCAGGCGAGTTCGACCGATGCGGCCCAGACGTGGCCGCCTACGAGTGTCCGGCGGCGAGGGCATGGTCTACCTCGTCACCGGAAGATGCGTGGCAATCGTTTCTTCCAGGCCAGAGGCAGGACGAGGTCGATGGCGTCGTCGATGGTGACGATGCCGTGCACCACGCCGGTCGCGTCGACCACGGGCAGGGCCAGCAGGTTGTACTTGGCGATCGTCTGCGTGACCTCTTCTTCGCCGGCTTCGAGGCTCACGGAGATCGGTTCGGTGGACATGAAGTCGCGCACACGCCGGCCGCCCGGCACCGTGAGCAGGTCGCGCAGGCTGATCACGCCGAGCAGCCGCTCGCGCTTGTCGATCACGTAGATGTAGTAGACGGTCTCGACTTCGGGCTCCTGATCGCGCAGCAGCTCGATGGCTTCGGCGGCCGTCACTTCGGGGGGCACCCTGGCGAACTCGGTGGTCATGATGCCGCCGGCCGAGTTCTCGGGGTAGCTCAGAAGCTCGCGGATCTCGGTCGCCTTCTCGTGGTCCATGAGCGCGAGCAGGCGGCCGGCGCGCCGCTTGGGGAGGTCGGCCAGCAGGTCGGCGGCGTCGTCGGGCGAGACGTCTTCGAGCAGGTCGGCCGCCTTTTCGTCGGGCAGCTCGCTGAGCAGCGACGCCTGGTAGGCGGGGTGCATCTCCTCGAGGGTGTCGGCGGCGACCTCGTCTTCGAGGGCCTCGAAGACCGCCGCGCGCTCCTCGGGGGTGAGCTCGTGGGCGATCTCGGCGATGTCGGCCGGATGCAGCAGCGACAGGTCGCGGCGCGGCACCGTGAGCCGCACGGCTTCGGAGTCGCTGGCCTGCAGGTCGACGGCGCTCCAGTCGATCAGGCGCGGCTTGGGGTTCTTGGTCAGGCGCGGCGTCACGCGGGCCAGGCCGATGCGGCGCAGGATGGCGCTGCTCGACACGTCGACGGCGACCACGCGCAGCGACGGGCCCGAACGGGCGAGCTGGATGTCGTTCACGCGGATCATCTTGCGCCCGTCGGTGTCGACGATCTGGCGGTCGAGGACCTGGCCCGACAGGAAGAGCTCGTTGGGCTGGGTCGTGTGCTCGACGAGCGCGCCGGCGTTGACGCGCAGCAGGGCGCCCGACTCTTCGAGGCTCGCTACGGTGTCCCAGGGAGCCGCCAGCCGGCGGTTGCCGCGCTTCACGATGAGTGCCGTGACGCGCGGGTACTTCTGCCGCGTGTTGACGACCACGTCCTGCAACGTGCCGGCCAGCTTGCCTTCGGCGTCGCGGACGGTGTGTCCGAGGAGTTTGCTCAGGTAGAACATCGCTCACCTCCTTCGCGGTCCGCGCGGCGAAGACCTTGGCCCGGATGCCGGTTGTCGCGCCCCGAACGCGTCGCTCAGGCGCGGCCGGGGAGCGGTCTCGCTCTCGTGCTGGAGTCATACTCAGGCGAGGAGTGTGCCGCAGCGATGCCTGCGAAACGTATGCCCGCCGGACTGAGGGTGTCAAGGAGGTGGTATACTCGGCTTCCGCTCGGCCGCGTGCCGGGCGTGTCTACGTGTGAGCCGACCCAGGGCTTAAAGGACCGCGGCACGACATGATCATCACCCTCACAGCCAACGCTGCCATCGACAAGACACTCACGGTGCCGAACTTCGTCACCGGCTTTCGCCATCGCGCCAGTCAGAGCCTCACCATGCCCGGGGGCAAGGGCGTCAACGTGGCGCGGGCGCTGCGGACGATCGGCCAGCCGGTCGTCGCGAGCGGCCTGGTCGGCGGGCGCACCGGTCAGCAGATCGTCGAAGGTCTGTCGCGCGAGGGTATCCTCAACGACTTCGTGCGCATCGCCGGCGAGTCGCGCACCTCGACCGCCGTGATCGACCCGACATCCCTCACCCAGACCGAGATCAACGAGTGGGGCCCCGTGGTCACCGAACAGGAGCGCCAGGCGCTGCTCGAGAAGATCGACTACCTCGCCAAGGGCGCCCACTACGTGATCATCTGCGGCTCGCTGCCGCGCAAGGTGCCCGACGACTTCTATGCCGAGATCCTGCAGCGCATCCGTCAGACGCGCTGCCACACCATCCTGGACGGCGCCGGCGACCCGCTGCGCCACGGCGTGCGGGCCCATCCCGACTTCGTCACGCCCAACCTGCGCGAAGCCGAAGACCTCGTGGGCCACGAGTTCCACGACGAGCAGGACGTGATCGACGCCACCGACCTCATCCGCCAGCTCGGCGCCCACAACGTCATCATCAAGACCGCCGACGGCTGCTACGCGCGCCTGCGTCACGGGCGCCGCCTGCGCGTCTATCACGCCACCATCCCGCTGCTCGCGAGCGTGGTCAGCACGGTCGGTTCGGGCGACGCCTTCCTGGCCGGCTTCGTCGCCGGCCACTTCCAGAACCAGGATCCCGGCGACTGCCTGCGCTACGGCCTCGCTTGCGGCGCCGCCAACACGCAGCGTTACGGCGCCGGCGTGCTCGACCCCGACGAAGTCGACGCCCTGCTTGCGACCACCACCGTCGACGAGATCCGTCCCGTCGCCGCCACGTAAGCGCCCGCCGCTGCCTGAGCGCTCGTCGTCGCGCCTGCGCGCCCGCCCCCGATCGACGGCCCGCGACGGCCCGGCAGGCGAGCCCTCGGGCGAAGGTCTGTTGAACCGTCGCGCGTCGCGGTGGTAGCATCGTTGCAAGGTGCGACACACCAGAAACCATGACGGAACATCGACAGGGCTCACAGGCCCCGCCGCCGCAGGGCGCGCGGGCCTTTCGTTTACTCGGGCACTTCAACCCTAAGAGGAGACGGGCATGGAAGTAGAGATCGGGCGCGGTAAAAAGGGCCGCCGGGCGTACGGCTTCGACGAGATCGCGATCGTCCCCAGCCGGCGCACCCGCGACGCCGAAGACGTCGACGTGAGCTGGAAGTTCGGCCCCTTCACCCTGCCGCTCCCGTGCCTTGCTTCGGCCATGGACGGCGTGGTCGACCCCGGCTTCGCCATCGCCATGGGCAAGCTCGGCGGCCTTGCCGTGCTCAACCTCGAGGGCGTCCAGACGCGCTACGAGAACGCCGACGAGCAGCTCGACCGTATCGCCGCGCTGCCCAAGGAATCGGCGACGCGCACCATGCAGGAGATCTACCAGGAGCCCATCAAGGACGAACTCGTGGCGCGCCGGATCAAGGAGATCAAGGCCGGCGGCGTCCTGGCGGCCGCCTCGCTCACCCCGCAGCGCGTCGAGCAGTACTACAAGACCGCCCTCGAGGCCGGTCTCGACGTGCTGATCATCCAGGGCACCGTCATCTCAGCCGAGCACGTCTCCACCAACGTCACGCCGCTCAACATCAAGGAGTTCATCGCCGAGTGCCCTGTGCCGGTGATCGTCGGCGGCGTGGCCTCGTATGCCACGACCCTGCACCTCATGCGCACCGGCGCGATCGGCGTGCTGGTCGGCGTCGGCCCGGGCCACGCCTGCACCACGCGCGGCGTGCTGGGCATCGGCGTGCCGCAGGCGACGGCCATCGCCGACGCCGCCGCGGCTCGCATACAGCACCTGCTCGAAACGGGCGCCTACTGTCACGTCATCGCCGACGGCGGCATGCGCACCGGCGGCGACGTCTCCAAGGCCGTCGCCCTCGGCGCCGACGCCGTGATGATCGGCTCGCCCCTGGCCGCGGCCAGCGAAGCGCCGGGCCGCGGCTACCACTGGGGCATGGCCACCTTCCACCCCGAGCTGCCGCGCGGCACGCGCGTCAAGGCCGGCGTCAAGGGCACCCTCAAGGAGATCCTCGTCGGGCCCGCCCACGAAAACGACGGCACGCTGAACCTGTTCGGCGCGTTGCGCACGAGCATGGCGACGTGCGGCTACGACAACATCCAGTCGTTCCAGAAGGCCGAGGTGATGGTCGCCCCGGCGCTCATGACCGAAGGCAAGAAGCTGCAGAAGGAGCAGGACGTCGGGATGGGGTGAGAGGCCTCCTGGCGTGCCGGCAGGCAGACGACCGATAGCCACGAGGCCAGGAGGACAGGCGTGACCGACGCTACCGCTTCCGATCACCGCGCCCGCGAGGCGGCGCCGTACGCACCCGAGGCGCCCGCCTACGACACCGTGCTCGTGCTCGACTTCGGCGCGCAGTACGGGCAGCTCATTGCGCGCCGCGTGCGGGAGTGCCACGTCTACTCGCAGCTCATCCCCTTCGATACGCCGCTCGACGAGATCCGCGCCCGCCGGCCTCGCGGTCTGATCCTGTCGGGCGGTCCCATGAGCGTCTATGTCGACGACGCGCCGCGCCCCGACCCGGCGCTGTTCGATCTGGGCGTGCCGGTGCTGGGCATCTGCTACGGCGCCCAGCTCATGGCTCTCGAGCTGGGCGGCACCGTCGCGCGCACCGGCACGAGCGAGTTCGGCAAGACCCGGCTGCAGGTGCTCGAGCCCGGCAGCGTGCTGGCCGGGCTCGACGACAGCGAGCAGTGCTGGATGAGCCACCGCGACTGCATCACCGCCGTGCCCGCCGGCTTTGCCACGCTGGCCACGAGCGACGGGGCGCCGGTCGCCGCCATGGAACACAGGCAGCGCGGCATGTACGCCGTGCAGTTCCACCCCGAGGTCGTCCACACGCCGCGCGGCATGGACGTCTTGCGCAACTTCCTCTACGAGGCGTGTGGCTGCGCCCCCACCTGGACGCCGGCCTCGATCATCGAAGAGCAGGTGGCCCGCATCCGCGCCCAGGTCGGACCGACCGACAAGGCCGTGCTGGGGCTGTCGGGCGGGGTCGACTCGACGGTGGCGGCGGTCCTGGTACACCGGGCGATCGGCGACCGGCTCACCTGCGTCTTCATCGACCAGGGCATGATGCGCTGGAACGAAGCCGAGCACGTCGTCGAGATGTTCGCGGAGCACCTGAAGATCCCGCTCATCTCCGTCGACGCCCGCCGGCGCTTTCTCGACAAGCTGGTCGGCGTCACCGACCCCGAAGGCAAGCGCAAGATCATCGGCGAAGAGTTCATCCGCTGCTTCGAAGAGGAGTCTCTCAAGCTCACCGACGCGCGCTTTCTGGTGCAGGGCACGCTGTACAGCGACGTGATCGAGAGCGGCACGCGCCAGGCCGCCAAGATCAAGAGCCACCACAACGTCGGCGGCCTGCCCGAGAAGATGGGCTTCGAGCTGGTCGAGCCGCTGCGCCTGCTGTTCAAGGACGAGGTGCGCGCGGTCGGCGAGGAGCTCGGCCTGCCCGAGCGTATCGTCTGGCGCCAGCCGTTCCCCGGGCCGGGTCTGGGCATCCGCATCATCGGCGAGGTCACGGCGGAGCGGGTCGACATCCTGCAACGCGCCGACGCCATCCTGCAGGAAGAGGTCAAGAACGCCGGCCTCTATCGCGAGCTGTGGCAGTGCTTCGCCATCCTGCCGGTGATCCGTTCGGTCGGCGTGCAGGGCGACGAGCGCACCTACGCTTACCCGATCGCCGTCCGCGCGGTCAAGAGCGACGACGCCATGACGGCCGACTGGGCGCGGCTACCCTACGAGCTGCTCGAAAAGGTCTCTTCGCGGATCATCAACGAGGTGCCCGAGGTCAATCGCGTCGTCTACGACGTCTCGAGCAAGCCGCCGAGCACCATCGAGTGGGAGTAGCTCGCCGGCGGCGAGGTCCTACCTGACCGTCACGGTCACGCGCGCGCTGGCGCTCGACAGATGGTCGGCGTCGGCGGCGATGCGCACCTGCAGCTCGTAGCTCTCGCGCTTCGGCGTGCCGAAGCGCCGCGTGGCGAACGTCGAGCCGTGGGCGAGCGAGACGGTGCCGCCCAGGGTGAGCTTGTGCCAGGGTCCGCCGCGGTCGGTCCAGATGGTCACGCGGGCACCGGGCTCGGCGGGGAAGACCTGACCCGTCAGGCGGTAGACCGCTCCCTTGCGGAGCGCCAGGGAGCGGCGATCGACCGTGATCTCGGGGCGCACCCCCACGCTGACCGTGGCGCTGACCGCGGCCGTCTGCCCGGCGAACACGAAGCGCAGGCGATACTGCGTGGTCGCGAGCGGCTCGTCGACCACGGCGCCCGGTGTGGCGGGGTTGGTCGACCAGGGCCAGGGCTGCACGAGGGTCTGCCACGCGCCGCCGGCGGACTGGTCTTCGAGGATGAGCTTGCCGGGCGCCCTTATGGATGACGACGCGCCCAGGGCCACGTCGCCGCCCGCCGTCACCTTCGCCGGGCTCGCGGTGAGCGAGAACGGCGCGGCGCCGTACGACATTGTGCGCTCGACCCGACCCGATGCCGAGAGCGCATAGGCGACCGACCCCGGGCCGGCGGCGCAGGAGACGATGTCGCCGCTGAGCGGACCCGTGTCGGACACCCAGGCGCCCGTGGCCCAGTCGGAACCCGACGGCACGTAGCGCTGCAGCAGCCCCGACGAGCCGCCGACGAGCAGCTGGGCGCCCGGGCCGGCGAAGAGGACCGCCGCGAGGTGGCCGGCGCCGGACGGCGCGGGCAGGGCGGTGAACGAAGCGCCCCCGTCGTCGCTTCCCAGCACGGCGCCGGCGGTGATCGCGAAGAGGTCGGGAGTGCCGTCGCCCCAGACCGGCGCGCGGGCCAGGGCCAGGGCCAGGACGGGGTCGGTCGAAGGCGACGCTTGCGCGGTCCAGACGCCCGTCGCGCCGCGGGTCAGCAAGGCGCCGTTGCCGCCGGCGACTGCGGCGAAGCCGCCCGGTCCGGTGACGACCGAGAACGGCGCCGACGGATAGCTCGCGATGCCGGTGGTCGCCTCCTGGCTCCAGGTCGCGCCGCCGTTCGTGGAGGTGAGCACCGAGGATCGCCCGAGCGCACAGACCACCGACGGGTCGGCGGCGATCGCCTGGAGGGTGTCGGTGTCGCCCGACGGCATGGCGACGGCCTGCCAGGTGGCGCCGCCGTCGGTGGTCGCGTCGAAGTTGTGAGGCGGCCCCACGGCCCAGCCGTGACTGGCGTCGCTGAAAGCGACGGACGTCACCGGCGAGTCGGGCAGCGTGCGCAGCGCCCAGCTCGCACCGCCGTCGGTGCTGACGGCGATGCTGCTGCCGGTGCCCGTGACGGCGACGCCGGCGCTGCCGAACGTGGCGATGGCGCCTGAGCCCGCCGGCGAGGGGAAGGGGTTCGGTGAGACCAGTGCCCACGGCGACGAGGCCGGCGTCGGGGTGGGCGAGCTCGCGGCTCGCAGCGCGGCGGGTGTGACATGAGCCCCGGCCGTCGGGGGCGTGACGATAAAGGCCGCCGTGCCGGCCACCGCGGCCGCCGCCAGGACGATGGTCACCCCCAGGGCGAGTCTCGTGGTCACGCGGCGGGCGGGTCTCATGGCGGCGGGGGGGTCGACTTGACGGGCGTCGGCGTCACCGTGGTGCCCGACGACGAGCCCGACGACGTGCTCGTGGCCGCCGGCTTGGCCGCCGCGGCCGCCGCGGCGGCCGCCCGCGCTTTCGCGGCCTTGCTGTGCGCCAGGGCGGCATCGATGCGGGCCAGAAGGGCGGCCGCGCCCGGATAGGCCGGATCGATCCGCAGGGTGCGGCGCACCGCGGCGAGCGCCGGCTTCCAGCGACCGGCCGCCGCCAGACGGGCCGCCTGCCGCGCGAACGGCTTGGCCTGCACGCGGCGAGCCGCTTCGGCGGCGAGCGCCGCGGCGGGTGTGCAGCCGGGGTAGCGCGCAAGGACGCCGGCGGCGTCCCGACTCGCCAGGCTCCAGTCGTGGGCCGCGAAGGCCTGGTTTGCGCCCGCCAGCAGCAGCACGGCGGCGACCGCTCCGTTGCTCGCCGAAAGCCGCGCCATGACCACGGCGGGCGGCATGCGGCTGGGAAGGCTCGGGAGCCGGTTCAGCGCCTCGCGATAGCGGCCCGCCGCAAAGAGCGCGGCGGCCTGGCGCAGGGCGAGCGAAGCGGCCGTCGGGTGCGACAGGCCGCTGATCTCTGTGGAGTACTGCGACTGCGTTATGGAGAGTGTGACGGCATCGCTCAGCAGCCTGCGCGCGTCGGCGTAGGGCACACCCGCGACCCGGGCGGCACTGAGATGCTGGATGGCGAGGCCGTACTCGCCTGCCGCCAGCGCCTGCCGGCCGCTCAGGTAGTTGGCTCGTGCCTGCAGGATGAGCGTGGCTGCCCCGCCGCCGACCAGCAGCACCAGGACGGCCACGACGGCAAGCAGTCGCCAGCGCCGGCGACGGCGCTCAGCGATCCAGTACGACTCGTCGTGATCGGCCCTGGTCCAGCGCCGTGAAACGGGGACCCTGAGTGGCTGATCCAACATGGTGACTCCCCACCCCTCCGACTCGACCCGCGCACCGGTCGGCACATCATGATACATCGTACCCGTCCGCGCAGGCACGGCTAACCTTCGCCGGGCGCGCGTCAGGTCGGCGGCTCGACGATCGCGTCGCGCAGCCGCCTGTACCAGGCGCCGGTGGCGAGCGCCAGCGTGACCGCCGGGTTGCCGAGGTAGGAGACCTCGAGACCCGGAAGCTGCACGAAGCGCCGCGGCCGCGCCCGGCGCAGCACACGCGGCGCCTTGTCGAGCGAGACGATCCGTTCCTGGGTGCCGCGGGCGCCGCCGTACCACACGAAGAGCCTGCTCGGCCTCACGTCGATACCCACGAGCGGGCCCACCTGCAGGATTATCTGGCGCTCGACGCCACGCTCCAGCTCGGTCGATTGTCTGGTGAGTGCCATGACCACCTCGGTCCTACGTTGGGGGGAGTGTTCCCCGCTCGACAGAGTCGATGTATACGCTCAGCAACACCACGTCCGCAAGGAAGCTGGCGCTGCCCCAGACGAGCACGTGGATGAGGACGGTGGGCAGCAGGCTCGCCGCGTCGCCCGCGTCGCCGGGCAGGTACTGCCAGAGCAGCAGCAGCACATCGAAAAGTGTAAACACGACAAGCAACGAGATGAAGGCGTTGGCGGCGAACGTGCGCAGTGAGCGCACGAGGGCGGCCGTCAGCCCGACGTTGCTGGCCACGATCGCATACCCGGCGTACAGCAGCGGCACTTCGACGATCGCCTCCAGGACGAACACGAAGAGCAGATAGGTCGTGCCGTCGAGGCTGCGGCCGGCCACCGCTATCGCCGCGCCGATCCCCCACGAGACGGCGGCCGACAGGGCGACGAAGGCAAGGAGCCGCGCGAACTGGCGCAGGTCGCGCGGTCCCCAGTGCAGGCGCCCGAGCAGCGAACGCAGGTAGCCGGCCGTGAAGAAGGCCGACAGCAGAAGGTAGGCCAGGGCGACGCCGATCACGGCGAGGGTGTGGCCGGCGACGGCGTCGCCGGCCACGCTGTTGTCGGTGTGCATGAGCGTCGCCAGGGAGCGGTGGGCAAAGAGCCATCCGGTCGCAAGCGGCGCGGCGAAGTCGAGCAGGCCGAGGCCGATCGCGTAGAAGACCAGGGATTCCTTGGCGCGCAGGAGCCGGCCGATGCGCTGGAACAGCGCGGGGGGCGCGTACGTCTGCATGGGCGCGGAGTATACACTACGAGGCGGCATGTCCCGCTCTCGTCGCAGACCCTTGCTCAAGCGCCCGGCCTTCGGTCGCGTCATCATGCCTGTCGTCGTGCTCGCGGCGCTCGTCGCGGCGGCTCTGGCGGCGGCGGGGTGGCCGCTGCCGGCGGCAGCGGCCACCCCGCCGCCGCCAGTCAGCGCCAGGGCTTTCATGGTGATGGACCAGCAGACCGGCGTCGTGCTCGCGTCGGGTCACGCCGACGAGCGTCTGGCAATGGCCTCGACGACCAAGATCATGACCGGGCTGCTCACGCTCGAGCACTTCCAGGACCTTGCCACGGTGGTGACGGCGCGGCGCGATGCGGTCGGCGTGGGTGAGGACGAGATCTACCTGCAGAAGGGCGAGAAGCTGACAGTGAACCAGCTCCTCAAGGCGCTTCTCATCCAGAGCGCCAACGATGCCGCCGCCGACCTGGCCGACGCGGTGGCCGGCAGCCAGAGCGCGTTCGTCTCCCTCATGAACCAGAGGGCGCGCGAGCTCGGCCTTACCAACACCCACTACACGAACCCGCACGGCCTCGACGAGCCCGGCCACTACACGAGCGCCGCCGACCTCACGCATCTCGCCCGCTTCGCCATGACCGACCCGCGCTTCGCCGGCTACGTCGACCACGCTACCGCGACCATCCCCTGGGCGCACCATCCCTACGATCGCCTGCTCGTCAACCACAACGATCTGCTCGCGGGCCACTCCTGGGTCTACGGCGTCAAGACGGGCTGGACCGACAACGCCGGCTACTGCATCGTGGCCGCCGGCCTGTGGCGAGGCCACCACGTCCTGGTGACGCTGCTCGGCGAGCCCGACGACGCGCACCGCCTGGCCGACGCGCTGGCGCTGTTCCACTGGTCGGCCACCCAGTACGCCCGGCGCACCGTCGTGCCGGCCGGCGCCGTGCTGGCCCGCGCCGCCCTGCCGTACCACGACGGCGGGCTGGCCCTGGTGGCTGCCGCGCCGTTGACCGCCTCGCTGCGCATTGGCGCTCACGTCACCATCCGGGTCGCGGCGCCGGCTCGCGTGGGCCTGCCGGTCACCCAGGGACAAAGCCTGGGCTCGGCTCGCGTGTCCGCCGACGGTCATCTGGTCGGCACGGTGCGCCTGGTGGCGGCGGCGTCGTATGCCAGGGTCGGCCTGCTCTCGAGGATCGGCTACCGGATCCATCGCGCCTGGCACTGGCTCGCGTCGCGTCTTTGAGATCCGCCCTGGTCCCGACGGCGCCGCCGGGGCCTCGCGCCAAGCGTCGTCCCGACCCGGCCGCCGCCTTTCCTTGAGAGCTTCCTGAGCATCTGGTGAGCTCCGCCTGAGAGTCCGCCGGATCCGGCGAGAGCCGCGGCGCGGGCGGGTACACTGTCGTCATGAGGATCTCGCGAAAGCTGCGCCTGCTGGCGGCGCTCGTCTTCTTTTTCTTCGTGCTCTACCCGAACCCGCTCCTGCTGGTCCGCAGCATCGAGCACATCCGTCACCCCTCCATCGACCCTGCCGCCGTGGCCTCGATCGCGCGTACGTTGCCCAACAACCCGCGTCTGATCGAGAACGCCGTGCTCACCCGCGTCGTGCCGTACGCGTACGACTGGCAGACGGCCGGCGTGCCGTGGTACTTCCCGACCACGCGCGAGGCGCTCGCCCAGAAGAGCGGCGACTGCGAGAGCCGGGCCGTAGTGCTGGCCAGCATCCTCGCCTACAAGCACATCCCCTATTCGCTGCACATGTCGTTCGACCACATCTGGGTCGACTACCCGGGTCACGTGAACACCGCCATCGAGAACCCCGGCGTGCAGCTCGCCGTGCGCGAACACGGTCACTTCGTCTTTCACTGGCCCAAGGACTTCCACCTCGGGGCCGAGGTCCACGCCCAGGTCGCCAACTACTGGACGCCCATGCCGCTCGGCCGCAAGGCGCTGCTGTTCGGCGGGCTGCTGGCGATCGTCTTCGTGAACGTGATCGTGCGCTGGGCGCGGCGGCTGGCCGGTGTGGCATATCATGGGACCTCGGCCAAGCGGGCGGCGACCACGGAGGGACTTGAGTGATGAGTGAACAGATACGGCCGATCGATCTGCGCAGCGACACCGTCACGCGCCCGTCGCCCGAGATGCGTCGAGTCATGGCTGAAGCCGAGGTCGGCGACGACGTGCTCGGCGACGACCCGACCGTCGTGCGACTCCAGGACCGCGCCGCCGAGCTGTTCGGCAAAGAGGCCGGGCTCTACATTCCGTCGGGCACCATGAGCAACCAGGTCGCGCTGCACGCGCAGACCACGCCCGGCGACGAGATCTTCTTGCACGCGAAGGCGCACATCGTCGAAAACGAGCAGGGCGGCGCGGCCGTGCTCTCGGGCCTGCAGACCCGTACCTTCGACTCCGACGACGGCACGCTCGACCTCGACCGGCTCGAGCATTACTTCCACGTCGACGAGGACGTGCATCATCCGCGCACGACCCTGGTGGCGGTCGAGAACACCCACAACTACTGCGGCGGCGTCGTCTACCCGCTCGACAAGGTCGTCCTGCTGCGCGAGTTCTGTGACCGCCACGAGATGATCCTGCACCTGGACGGCGCCCGCGTGTGCAATGCGGCGGTCGCTTCGGGTGTGGCGCTGCGCGACATCGTCGCGCCGTACGATTCGGTGAGCGTCTGTCTGTCGAAAGGCCTGGGCGCGCCGGTCGGCTCGGTACTGCTGGGCAGCGCGGCCATGATCGCCCGCGCGCAGCGCGCGCGCAAGCTCTTCGGCGGCGGCATGCGCCAGGCGGGTATCATCGCGGCCGGCGGCTTGTACGCCCTCGAGCACAACGTCGAGCGCCTGGCCGACGATCACCGCCGTGCGCGCGGCCTCGGCGAACGCCTGGCGCGCGTGCCGGGGCTCACCATCGACGAACGCAAGCTGCAGACCAACATGGTCTTTGCCGACACGCACGGGGTCGGCCTGCCGGCGGCGCGAGTGGTCGAGCTGCTCGAAGCCCAGGGCGTGCTGGCCCTTGACGAGGCGCCCTGGTCGGTGCGGTTCGTCACCCACCTCGACGTCGACGACGAGGCGGTCGAGCAAGCCGGCGAGATCGTGGCCGGCATCATCGAGCGGGTCGTCGCCTAGCCTTGGAGCGAGCGTTCAGCTCGCCTTGCGGCGCACCCACCAGACGGTCGCGGCGCCCAGTGCCAGGCTGAGCGCGACCAGACCGCCCGCCTCGATCGCCTGGAAGGTCCAGAAGCGGCTGGCCGGCTGAAAGGTCTCCCACAACACGTAGTGGTGCGCGGCCAGCCACGACTGGGGGTCGCTGGTCGGCAGGCTGCGCACCAGGGCGTTGTAGGCGGCGCTGCCCAGACGGTGGCCGTGCGGGTCGACCCACCACTGACTCAGCGTCCACTCGGTCGTGAACTTCGAGGTCATGTTGACGGGCGCGGTCAGCGGCGCCTCGAAATGCGGGCGCAGGAAGAGCGCGGTCGGCAGCACGACGGCGAACCAAAGCACCATCGCCACGGCAATGGCCGCGACGGTGCGGCGCAGCACGGCTCCGGCGAAGGCCCCCAGCGTGAAGCCAAGAAGGACGCGTGCCGCGAAGACCAGCCCTTCGATCTCGGGCATCGGGCCGATCAGCTGACGGAAGGGTCGATACCACCAGGAAAAGAGCGCGCTGAAGGCCAGCGCCATGGCTGTCAGCGCCACGCCCAGGACGATGAGCTTGGCGATCGTCAGTCGTGTGCGTCCGGCTGCCTGGGTCCAGGCGAAGCGGAAGGTGCCGCTCTCGAGCTCGCGGGCGATGAGCGGCCCGCCCAGAAAAGCGCCGATAAAGAGCGGCAGGAACATCAGAAAACGCGGCACGTACATGCCGTAACCCAGGTACTCGTTCTCGAATGTCTCGGCCAGCGAGACCGCGCGAGCCCCGGTGGGCGGGTGGCTGAAGCTCAGGCCAAAGCCGGCGTAGACGTGATGCATGCCCAGCCCCTGGGCCACGAGCACCGCGGCGAACACGCCGAACAGCACTGCGATCGCCGCGAGCGCCAGGCGATGCTGGCGCCAGGTCACGCGTGCCGGGCCTGCCCAACCGGCGCTGCGCCGCGGCGCGGCGCCGGACCGCTTTCCGGCGCCGGGGCGATCAGGAGCGACGTGCTCGATCGTGAAGCTCACAGGGCCGCCTCATTCCAGGAGTCGTCGTCCAGGGCGGCCGGGCCCGGCAGGGCGCGGGCCGCCGGCTCGCGCAGATAGGCCAGGACCAGCTCCTCGAGGCCCACCGGCTGCTCGACCCAGCCGTATGGCGGCGGGTCTGGCAGGCGCTCGTCCACGCGCACCAGCACTTGAGCTTGACGTTCGGCACGGCTCTGGCGGACCACCGGATAGCGGTCCTCGACTCGCCGCGCCTCGGCGGCGGGCCCGACGAGCAGACGGTGGCCGGCGACGAGGTCGTCGACCTCGCCGGCCACCTGGACCTGACCCGAGGTCAGCACGATCAGGTAGTCGCAGACGCGCTCGAGCTCGGCCACGACGTGCGACGAAAACACGACCGACAGGCCGTCCTCGGCCACGGCGGCCATGAGCGCCGCCATGAACTCATGGCGTGCGAGGGGGTCGAGCCGGGCGACGGGCTCGTCGAGTACGATGAGCTCAGGCCGTTTGGCAAGCACCGCGACCAGCGCCACCTGGGCGTGCTGGCCGCCCGACAGCTTGCCGACCTTGCGGTCGAGCGGAATGCCGAGCTCGGCCATGCGGCGTCGCGCCCACGCCTCGTCCCATCGTGGATTGAGGTCGCGGGCGAACCGTAGCGTATCGGCGACCGTGAGGCCGGGGTAGAGCGCCGCGTCTTGCGCGACGAAGCCGACCCGCGCGAGGGCCGCCGGCGACCCGGCGGGAAGGCCGTCGAGCACCACTGCACGTCCGGCGGTGGGCGACGCCAGCCCCACCGCCAAGTGCAGCAGGGTCGTCTTGCCGGCGCCGTTGGGGCCTACGAGGGCCACTACGTGGCCGGCCGGCATCGCCAGGCTGCAGTCGCGCAGCGCCCACGACCGGCCGTAGCGCTTGCCGAGCTTCGTCGATTCGATCGCGTTCACGAGACCGCGACGCTTTCGCCTGCGTCGCGCTCCGCGGTCAGGGCGCTCGAGAATAGCGCGACGACGTCGTCGTCGTCGAGCCCGGCTTGGCGGGCCTCGGCGATCCAGGCGAGCACGCCCCGGCGCAGCGCCTCAAAGCCGTCCAGCGGCAGGCTGCCGAGCGTGCCGTCGATGAACGTGCCCAGGCCGGGCTTGCCCGACGCCAAGCCGCGATGCTCGAGCTCGCGATAGGCCTTGAGCACAGTGTTTGGGTTGATGGCCAGGCTCGAGACGACGTCTTTGACGCGCGGGAGTTGGTCGCCGGCCCTGAGGTGACCCAGGCGCAGCGCCTGTTCGACCTGCTGCACGATCTGGAGATAGGTCGGCACGCCCGATGTCGGGTCAAGACGGAACTCGATGGCTGACACGTCGCCTCCTCGGCTTATCGCTTTATCTAACATGATAGGTAAAAGGATAAGGAACGAAACATCCTGTGTCCAGCGCGACGGCGATGGGCGACGGACGCAAGGGCGAGGCGGGCGGGCGAGGCGGGGGCAAGGACAGTGACGCGGGGACAAGGACGGCAGGCAAGAGGTCGCCGCAGACGGCGACGGGGGCGGGGCTGCGGCTGGTACCAGCCGCAGCCCCGCCCCCGTCGCCGTCTGCAAAGACGAGCGCGAAAGCGCAGGCGCTCCCCGGGCTACTTGGCGGCCTTGGCGACCTTGCTCTTGCCGTTGGTCGCGACCTTGGCGGAGCCGGGACGCACGGCGCCGTTGTGATAGATCGCGATGACGTCGTCGCGCGACAGGCGCCGCGGGTTGTTGACCAGCAGGCGCGTCTGGGTCATGGCGCTGTCGGCCATCTCGTCGATGGCCGACTCCGGGATGCCGACGTCGGAGAGGTACTGCGGCACCTGGATGTCGACGGCGAGCTGCTTCATGGCCTCGACGGAACGGGCCGCGGCCTCGCGGACCGACAGGCCCTGGATGTTCTCGCCCATGGCCACGGCGATCTCGGAGAAGTAGTCGAGGCAGGCCAGCATGTTGTATTCCATGACCCACGGCAGCATGAGCGTGTTGGCGACGCCGTGGGGCACGTGGAACGTGCCGCCGATGGGGTACGACAGGGCGTGCACTGCGGTGACGCCGGCGTTGGCGAAGGCGAGGCCGCCGAGCAGCGAGCCCATGGCCATGCCGAACCGGGCCTCGACGTTGCTGCCGTCGAAGACGGCCGTGCGGATGCTCTTGGAGATCAGCTCGATGCCCTCACGCGCCAGCGGGTCGGTGTGCATGGTGGCGTTGACCGAGGTGTAGGACTCGATGCAGTGGATGAAGGCGTCCATGCCCGAGGCCGCGGTGACGTGGGGCGGGCAGGTGATCGTCAGCATGGGGTCGACGATGGCGACGTTCGGGATGAGGAAGCCGGAGACGACGCCCTGCTTGGTGTTCAGCTTCTCGTTGGCGAAGATGGCGATCGCCGTGACTTCGGAGCCGGTGCCGGCCGTGGTCGGCACGGCGACGATCGGCAGGCCCTTCTTGGGCACGTTGTCGATGCCCACCATGGTCTCGACCGAGGCGTCGCTGCCGACCAGCACCGACGTGATCTTGGCGACGTCGATGGCGGAGCCGCCGCCGAAGCCGATGATGCAGTCGTAGCCGCCCTGCTCGCAGAACTTGACGCCCTCTTCGAGGCTGCTCATGGGGGGCTCGGGGACGCACTTGCCGTAGACGCCGACCTCGATGCCGGCATCGATCAGCGGGCGCTCCACCATCTCGACCATACCGCTTTCGGCTACGCCGGGGTCGGTCATGATGAGGGCCTTCTTGGCGCGCAGCTTGGATACCTCGGCGCCGACCTGCGTGATCGCGTCGACGCCGGTGATCAGCGACTTCGGCGAACGATGCACCCTGATCTTCATGTCCATGGCAGTCTCTCCTTCAGTGTGGGACGGGCGCGCGTCGCGCCGCTCGTGCGGCAGACGCGGCAGGCGACGTGTGCGTGACGCGGGTGGACACCGGGCTCAGGCCTGTTCGAGCACGGGCTTGCGACGTCGTTGCAGCCAGGCCTCGCCCTTGAGCTTCTTGAGCTCGTCGACGATCTGGTCGCGGAACCTGGGGTCGGCGATGTCGAGCAGCGCGAAGGCTCGCTCGCGCAGGCCCCTGCCCTTGAGGCTCGCGACGCCGAACTCGGTGACGACGTAGTCGACGTCGGCGCGCATCGTGGTGACGGCCGCGCCGTCGGCGATCCGGGCCACGATCCGCGAGACCTCGCCGCGCTTGGCGGTGGCCGGCAGGGCGATGATCGATTTGCCGCCCTTGCTGCGCGCCGCGCCGCGCACGAAGTCGACCTGGCCGCCGATGCCGGTGAACTGCACCGGCCCCATCGAGTCGGCCACGACCTGGCCCATGAGGTCGACCTCGATGGCGGAGTTGATGGCCACCACGTTGTCGTTCTCGCCGATGATGTACGGGTCGTTCACGTAGCTCACCGGGAACATGTTGACGGCCGGGTTGTCGTCGACGAAGTCGTACAGCCGGCGCGTGCCCATGAGGAAGTTCGCCACCATCTTGTCGCGGTGCAGGGTCTTGCGGGCGTTGGTGATGACGCCCTCGTCGTATAAGTCGACGACGCCCTCGCTGAACATCTCGGTGTGGATCCCCAGGTCGTTCTTTTCGTGCAGGAACAGCAGCACCGCGTCGGGGATGCCGCCGATGCCGAGCTGCAGGCACGAGCCGTCGCCGACGAGGCCGGCGATGTGCTTGCCGATGGCCTCTTCGACCGGCCCGATCCTGGGCGGCTGAAGCTCGATGATCGGGGCGTCGCTTTCGACGGCGATGTCGATGTCGCTCACGTGGATGAACGAGTCGCCGTGCGTGCGCGGCATGTTGGGATTGACCAGGGCGACGACCGTCTTGGCGACCGAGGCGGCCGGCTTGGTGTAGTCGACCGAGATGCCGAACGAGCACCAGCCGTGCTTGTCGGGCGGCGAGACCTGGCAGAGCACGACGTCGGGCGGCAGGTAGCCGCGGGTGAAGAGGCCCGGGATCTCGTGAAAGAAGACCGGCGTGTAGTCGCCGCGACCGTTGGCCACCGCGTCGCGCGTGCTGGCGCCGACGAACAGCGAGTTGTGAAAGAAGCTTTCGGCGTACTCGGGCTTGGCGTACTCGCCGTGTCCCATGGCGACCATGTGGACGATCTCGACGTCGCGCAGTTCGGGGGCGCGCGCCACGAGCGCGTCGACAAGCTCGACGGGCTCGCCGCAGGCGTGCGCGAAGACCACCCGGTCGCCCGACTTGACGACCTTGAGAGCCTCGGCGGCGGTCGTCAGCTTGCCTGCGTAGTCGGCCTTCCAGTCCATGTGCGTCACTCCTTCGGAGTAGAGAGCTTGCGTCTGACGGCGGCGGCGAGCTCGGCGGGGTCGAGCGGCCGGCCGTCGAGGTGACGTCCGGCGACGACCACGACGTCGGGCCGCTCGGAGACGAGCAACTGCTGCGTCGCGCACGAGCGCGAGCATCCGGAGATGTCGATCTCGACGTCGAGGCCGGCGAGCTCGGGGTCGGCCCTGAGCTCGTCGGCCAGCGCGACGCGATCGATCACCGGGTTGCAGCCTCCGCAGAACACGATCCGCACGACCGCTACGTCGACCTTGGCCCGGCGCCGCTCAGCTGACCGCGGCGGGCTTGCGGAGCTTGGCCTTCTGGGCGTCGGGCGAGGTGCCGACGCCGGCGAGCTCGCGGGCGAGCTGCTTCTTGTGCTCCATGTTGGACTGGCGGGCGATCATGATGCGCTGCGCCTGCGGTGAGCCGGCGCCGTGCATGGATTCGGTGCGGTAGCCGACGGCGGCGGCGCCCAGAGTGAGGTTCTCGACCAGCCGCATGACGCGCATGCGGTCGAGCGTCGGCGTGTCGCACTGCGCGGCGAGCAGCTTCTCGACCCACGGGCCGGTCTTCTCTGAGAAGAGGTCCTGCGCCGACGGCATCGTGACCATCAGGCCACCGGCGATGTCTTCGGCCAGGCGAGCGATCTCGTAGGGGAACCGGGTGACGTTCTGCTTACAGACGTTGGCCAGCAGCATGTCGATCTGGTAGTTGCCCGACGGCAGCTTGGTGCCTTCGGCCGAGCAGGCGATGCCGCACGAGTACAGCGTCTCGTTCAGATGCGTCATCTCGATCAGCTTGTCCTTGATGTGGCTGACCTTGGGCACCCCGTTCATGTCGGCGGACAGGGCGGCCGCGCCGATCAGCACGTCGCCGACGCCGACCTTGCAGCCGCCGTAGCTCTGGCGGTGGAAGCCGGCGAAGCGCTCGACGAGCGAGCCCGAGAACTCGACCTCGCCGGCCATGTAGACACGGTCCCACGGCACGAAGACGTTGTCGAAGATCATCAGGGCTTCCTGGCCGCCGAACTGGGCGTTGCCGACGTCGAGCTCGTTGTGCTCGAGCTTGCGTGTGTCGGACGCCTGGCGGCCGTACACGTAGAAGATGCCGGGCGCGTTCGACGGGGTCGAGAACGAGACCGCGTAGTCTTCGTCGCCCTCGCGCATGGCGACGGTCGGCATGACGATGATCTCGTGCGAGTTGCAGGCGCCGGTCTGGTGGGCCTTGGCGCCGCGCACCACGATGCCGTCGTCGCGGCGCTCGACGATATGAAGGTAGAGGTCGGGGTCGGCCTGCTGGTGCGGCGCCAGGGCGCGGTCGCCCTTGACGTCGGTCATGGCGCCGTCGGCCACGATGTCCTCGTCCTGCAGGAACTGCACGTAGTCGCGGAAGCGCTTGTGGTAGTCGGTGCCCTTTGCCTGGTCTGTGTCGTAGGTCACCGAGTAGAGGGCATTGATGGCGTCCATGCCGACGCAGCGCTGGAAGCACGAGCCGGTCTTCTGACCCAGCAGGCGCTGCATCTTGACCTTCTTCACGAGGTCGTCGGGTGACTGGTGGATGTGGGCGAAACGGTTGATCCTTTTGCCGGTCAGGTGGCTGGTGGCGGTCATGAGATCTTCGAACTCGGGCTTGGCGGCGAGCTCGTAGGTCATCGCGATGCAGTTCAGCGACGGCCTGATCATGGGGTGGTTCACGTAGTCGTCGACCTTCTCGCCGAACAGGTAGATCTCGAGGTGCAGGTCGGCGATGCTCTGGATGTAGTCTTCCTTGCTGCGTAGTGCCATGGTGGCTGCCCCTTCCTGGCGCGAGCGTGCGAGCGCGGGTCTGGCCGTTCGAGAGTCCCGTGGCTGCCGGTGTGTGCGCCGGCGCGGGCGGGAGGATTGTGGCGGTGAGCCTGGGCTCATGACCATTCAAGCCTCGGCTTCCACTATAAGAGAACCCGCGCCGCCCGGTCCGACAGGCTGGGCGAAAAAGCGTCGCGTTTCGGGGCGTGGGCTTGGCCATGGTGAACAAAGCCGACCGGCGCCCTCCGCGCGCGTCTTGTCCGCGCTGGCCAGCGGCCCCCCGACAAGTTTGTAACCTTTGGCACATTGGCCCGCCATTTGGCCGCCACGGCGCGACGTATACTCGCCGGGTCCTGCACCCAGACCTCGAGCCGCTCGCGGGCTCGTCGGGAGGTTGATAGGCCCAGCACCTCGTCCCCGGACGTCGTCGCGTCGCAAGAGCCGGCGCGACGCGGTGCGTCCGTCCTGCCTCATCATCAACTGAAAGTCATGGAGGGCACTGAATGGCAGATTACGTGAAGAAGCTCATGGCCGACGTCGTGGCCAAAAACCAGGGCGAGCTCGAATTCCACCAGGCCGTCCAGGAAGTCGCCGAGTCGCTCGAGCCCGTGCTCGCGCGCAATCCCAAGTATCGCGACGCCAAGATCCTCGAGCGCATCATCGAGCCCGAGCGCGTCATCATGTTCCGCGTCCCGTGGGTAGACGACAAGGGCGAGGTCCAGATCCAGAAGGGCTTCCGCATCGAGATGAACAGCGCCATCGGCCCCTACAAGGGCGGCCTGCGCTTCCATCCGACCGTCTACCTCGGCATGCTCAAGTTCCTGGCCTTCGAGCAGGTCTTCAAGAACGCCCTCACCACCCTTCCGATGGGCGGCGGCAAGGGCGGCTCGAACTTCGACCCCAAGGGCAAGAGCGACGGCGAGGTCATGCGCTTCTGCCAGAGCTTCATGACTGAGCTCTGCCGGCACATCGGCCAGTTCACCGACGTCCCCGCCGGCGACATCGGCGTGGGCGGCCGCGAGATCGGCTTCATGTTCGGCCAGTACAAGCGCGTCCGCAACGAGTTCGTCGGCGTGCTCACCGGCAAGGGCCTGAACTGGGGCGGCTCGCTGATCCGTCCCGAGGCGACCGGCTACGGCGCGGTCTACTTCGCCGAGGAGATGCTGAACACGCGCGACGACAGCCTCGACGGCAAGACCTGCCTGGTCTCCGGCTCGGGCAACGTCGCCCAGTACACCGTCGAGAAGATCCTCGACCTCGGCGGCAAGGCCATCACGCTGTCCGACTCGTCGGGCGTCATCCACGACCCCGAGGGCATCGACCGCGACAAGCTCGCCTTCGTGCTCGACCTGAAGAACGTCACGCGCGGCCGCATCGACGAGTACGCCAAGAAGTTCAAGGGCGCCAAGTTCATCCCGAAGGACGCCAAGGCCGACCACAACCCGCTGTGGGACATCAAGGCCGACGCCGCCTTCCCGAGCGCGGTCCAGAACGAGATCAACAAGAAGGACGCCGCCAACCTGCTGAAGAACGGTGTCTATGTGGTCTCCGAAGGCGCCAACATGCCGACGGTCCCCGACGGTGTCGAGCAGTTCGTCAAGGCCGGCATCCTCTACGGCCCCGGCAAGGCCGCCAACGCCGGTGGCGTGGCCACCTCCGGCCTCGAGATGTCGCAGAACAGCCTGCGCCTCTCCTGGACGCGTGAAGAAGTCGACACCCGCCTGCATGGCATCATGAAGGCCATCCACAAGCAGTGCGTCGACGCCGCCAACGAGTACGGCACCCCCGGCAACTACGTGAACGGCGCCAACATCGCCGGTTTCGTCAAGGTCGCCGACAGCATGCTCGACCAGGGCATCGTCTGACCGACGAGCGCTGAAACATAGCGGCAAGGCTTGCGGCCGCGCGGCCGCGGGCCGAGGTAACGAGGCGGCGGGGCGGGCTCCCAAGGGAGCCCGCCCCGCCGCCTTTTCGTGTGTCATACAGGGCGGGCCCTCGCGACCCCCTCGCCCTCGCGACCTGCTCCCTGCGCGTGAACCGATTCGCCCGGCGCGACCCGCTCGCCCTCGCGATCCGCCAACAGGCGCGAGCTCACCGGTGAGGCGGGATTCGCCGTTTCCGTCACGGCGTGGCGCCCTGGACGTCCCTTTCGGCCAAGCGCGCCGAGCGGCGTTTAGCGCGTTTCCCGCTCGGGGATGAATCGAGACACGCTACGTCCTATGAACGTAGTGATAACGGCTTGTCCAGCGCTGGAACGACGGAGGCTATCCGATGAAAAGGATCGAATGCATCATCCAGCCATACAACCTCGACGTAGTCGCTGAGAACCTCGCCGTCGACGGCGTGGTGGGCATGACGGTGACCGAGGCGAAGGGCTTCGGCGTACAGAAGGGCTTCACGCGCGGCGAGACCGGCGCCCCCGGCCAGTACCGCTTCCATCCCAAGATGAAGGTCGAGATGGTGGTCTCGGACGGCGATGTCGAGAAGGTCGTCGCCAGTCTGCGCAAGGCGCTCGAAAAGGGCCGTGTCGGCCAGGGCAAGATCTTCGTGAGCGGCATCGACGACGCCGTGCGCACGCGCACCGGCGAGCGCGGCGAAGCGGCCATCAAGTAGCCTGCCGGCGGCCTTGCGCCCGAGACTCCCGGGCCTGGGCCGGTGGCGACCCTGGGCGAGAGATAGAAACGGCGCGGGGCGGGGCCGGCTGCAAGCCGGCCCCGCCCCGCGCTGTTTCACGACCGCGTCGTGGTGCTTCAGGCCAGCTCGAACTCGCGCTCGAGATCGCCCTTGCTGCGCACGCCGATGACCTTCTTCACCGGCTTGCCGTCCTTGAAGAGGATGAGCGTCGGGATGCTCATGATGCCGAACTTGGCGGCCGTCGCCTGGTTCTCGTCGACGTTGACTTTGCCCACCGTCACCTTGCCGGCATGAGCGGCGGCGAGGTCTTCGACGATCGGCCCGACCGTGCGGCAGGGTCCGCACCAGGCGGCCCAGAAATCGACGATGACCGGCGTCGCCGCGTCGTCTAGAGCCTTCTGGAACGTATCGTCGGTCAGGTCCTGCACCACATCTGCCACGTTGCCCTCCTGTTGCTGATCACTCACTTTGTAGTCCTCGCATCCTCGCATCCTCGCGTCACCGCGTCACCCGCATGAACCAGGACGGCTCGGCGGCAGTGGGATCGCGTCTGTCCTTCAGCGCTGTTTCGGCACTGCTCTCGTGATCGGTGGCCGCTCCCGGCGTCGCCCGTGGCCTCGAACTAGACCTGGTCGATGACGCGTGCGAGCCGGGTTCGCACGTCGCGGGCGACCTCGGCGAGCACGGGGTTGTCGATCATGGCCAGCATGACTTCGGGGTCGATCGCGCTGACCTGCGTGCCTCCCTCGGTGGCATAGACGATCACGTTGCAGGGCAGCAGCAGTCCGACCTCGCGCTCGGCCTGCAGGGCACGGTGCGCGAGCGGAGGGTTGCAGGCCCCGAGGATGACGTAATCGTCGGTCTCGACGCCGAGCTTGGCGCGCAGCGTGGTCGCTACGTCGATGTCGCACAGCACGCCGAAGCCTTCGTCTGCCAGCGCCGCGCGGGTACGCGCGAGCGTCGCCGCGAACGGGGCCGAGACAAGCTTGCCCATGCCGTAGGTCGTCGTCTGTTCCATCACCATCCCATCGTCGGGTCGCCCTGTGCCGCGCCGCTCCTCTGAGCGCCGCCCTTGTGCCGCGCCGCACCTGACGCGCCGCACCTGACGCGCGGCCCCTGTGCCGCGCCGCAGTGTACCCCACAGGGTATCGTCTTGAAGCGCCTGCGCGAACTGCCGCGAGCCGTCCGGCAGGAGACTCTGGCAGGAGACCCGCCGGCGGTCTCGCAGCGACCTCCGCGTGGGGTCATACCCTGAGGCCGTGACGGCCGAACCAGCCGCTGCCCGGACAAACGTCTATCAGGTATCATTGTGAGTTCATCAGGCCGCCTGTTCGGGCGGCGGGCGGGGGTGGTCGGCGGGCCCGGACACGCCGCGTGACGAGCCCAAAGCGAAAGGCGTTGAGCATCGTGAGAAGCGACGAGATCAAGCGTGGTGTGGCGCGAGCCCCGCATCGCGCCCTCCTGCGGGCGCTGGGCGTGACCGACGCCGAGATGGAGCGGCCCTTCATCGGCATCGCCAATTCGTTCAGCGAGGTCGTTCCCGGCCACCTGCATCTGCGTTCGATCGTCGACGCCGTCAAGGCGGGCGTGCGAGCGGCCGGCGGGGTGCCCTTCGAGTTCGGCGTCATGGGCATCTGCGACGGCATCGCGATGGACCACTCGGGCATGCACTTCTCGCTGCCCAGCCGCGAGCTGATCGCCGACTCGGTCGAGTCGATGGCCCTGGCCCACGCCTTCGATGCCCTCGTGCTCGTGCCCTGCTGCGACAAGATCGTCCCCGGCATGCTCATGGCGGCCGTGCGCCTCGACCTGCCCAGCGTCGTGGTGAGCGGCGGTCCCATGCTCACCGGCCGCCTCGAAGGCCACGACGCCGACCTGAGCTCCGTGTTCGAGGCCGTCGGCCGTCGCCTGGCGGGTACGATCGGCGATGACGAGCTCACGGCCCTCGAATGTTCCGCGTGTCCCACCTGCGGCTCGTGCTCGGGCCTCTTCACCGCGAACTCCATGAACTGCCTGACCGAGGTGCTCGGCATCGCGCTGCCCGGCAACGGCACCGTGCCGGCGCCCTACTCGGAGCGCCTGCGGCTGGCCAAGGAGACCGGGACCGCCGTCATGCGGGTGCTGGCGAGCGATCTGCGGCCGCGCGCGCTCGTCACCGACGCGGCGCTCGGCAACGCGCTCGCCGTCGACGCCAGCCTGGGCTGCTCCACCAACACCGTGCTGCACCTGGCCGCGATCGCCACCGAGGCGGGGCTCGAGTTCCCGCTGCAGCGCATCAACGAGATCGCGGCCCGCGTGCCGCACATCTGCGAGATAGCGCCCGCCGGCCACCACCATATGAGCGACCTCTACGAAGCCGGCGGCATCGCCGCCGTCATGCGCGAGCTGATCGACGGCGGGCTCATGGACGGCACGGCGCTCTCCGTCGCGGCGCCGACGATCGACGCCGCGGTGGCCGGCGCCACGGTGCGCGACACCGACGTCATCCGCCCGCTCGACCGGCCCTACCACCCGACTGGCGGTCTCGCCGTGCTGTTCGGCAACCTGGCGCCCGCCGGCGCCGTCGTCAAGGAGGGCGCGGTCGCGCCCGAGATGCTGCGGCACAGCGGCCCCGCGCAGGTGTTCGACAGCGAACGCGCGGCGGTGACCGCGATCGCCGACGGCGCCATCCGCAGCGGCGCGGTGATCGTCATCCGCAACGAAGGACCCAAGGGAGCTCCGGGCATGCCCGAGATGCTCTCGGCGACGTCGATGCTCGCCGGTCAGGGCCACGACAAGGACGTGGCGCTGATCACCGACGGGCGCTTCAGCGGCGCCACGCGGGGCGCCGCCATCGGCCACGTCGCTCCCGAAGCGCAGGCCGGCGGCCCTATCGGCCTCGTCCGCGACGGCGACACGATCGTCATCGATATCCCGGCGCGCACCCTCACCCTGGACGTCGAAGTGGCTGTACTGGAGCGGCGTCGCGCGGCGCAACCCGCCGCGTCGCCGCGCACCGAGCTCACGGGCTGGCTGGCCCGGTACGTCAAACTCGTCTCCGGTGCGGAGAAGGGGGCAGTCCTTCGATGACATCACAGACCAAGATGAAGGGTTCGCAAGCGGTCGTCGCCTCGCTCGAAGCCGAAGGCTGCGACACTCTGTTCGGCTTTCCCGGCGGGGTCGTGATCCCGCTCTACGACGCGCTCTACGACGCCACCGGGCTGCGTCACATCCTGGTGCGCCACGAGCAGGGCGCGGTGCACGCCGCCGACGGCTACGCGCGGGCTACCGGCAAGGTCGGCGTGTGCCTGGCCACGAGCGGCCCGGGGGCCACCAACCTGATCACCGGCATCGCCAACGCCTACCTCGACTCGATCCCGATCGTCGCCATCACCGGCCAGGTGCGGGCCGACCTGATCGGCACCGACGCCTTCCAGGAGGCCGACGTCACCGGCATCACGCTGCCGATCGTCAAGCATTCCTACCTCGTGCAGAGCGCGGCCGAGATCCCGCGGGTGATCCACGAGGCCTTCCATATCGCCTCGACCGGGCGGCCGGGCCCCGTGGTGATCGACGTGCCGGTCACGGCCCTGCTCGGCGAGCTCACCTACAAGGCGGCCGAAGGCCTGCATCTGGCCGGCTACAAGCCGACCGTCAAGGGCCACGTCAAGCAGATCAGGGCGGCGGCGCGGGCCATCGTCGAAGCCGAGCGGCCGGTGCTCTACGTCGGCGGCGGGGTGATCAGCGCCGGCGCCTCAGACGAGCTGCACGCTCTCGCCGACATGATCCAGGCGCCGGTCACCACCACCCTCATGGGCCTGGGCGCCTTCGACGAGCACCTGCCGCTCGCGCTCGGCATGCTCGGCATGCACGGCACCGTGCCGGCCAACTACGCCGTGCACGAATGCGACGTGCTGATCGGGATCGGAGTGCGCTTCGACGACCGCGTGACCGGCAAGCTCTCCGCGTTCGCGCCGCAGGCCCGCACGATCATCCACATCGACGTCGATCCCGCCGAGATCGGCAAGAACGTCGAGCCCAGCATCCCCATCGTGGGCGACGCCCGCCATGTGCTGGTCGCGCTGCTCGACGAGCTGCGCAAGGCCGAACGCGCGCCGGGTCGCACCGCCCCCTGGCTGGCCAAGATCGCCGCCTGGCAGGACGAGTTTCCGCTGCACTACGAGCCGCCCACCGCTGCCGGTCTGCTCGCGCCGCAGTTCGTCATTCAGGAGATCGACCGCGTCACCGGCGGCGAGGCCGTGATCGTGACCGACGTGGGCCAGCATCAGATGTGGTCGACGCTCTACTACGACTACCGCTTCCCGCGCCAGTGGATCAGCTCGGGCGGCCTGGGCACCATGGGCTTTGGCCTGCCGGCGGCGATCGGCGCCAAGCTCGGCCGGCCCGACAAGACGGTGATCGACGTGAGCGGCGACGGCGGCTTTCAGATGACCATGCAGGAGCTCGCCACGGCCGTGAACTACAACATCCCGGTGGTGGTGTGCATCCTGAACAACGGCTACCTCGGCATGGTGCGCCAGTGGCAGGACCTGTTCTGGAACAAGCGCTACTCGCAGACGTGCATCGCGGTGCAGCCCGACTTCGTCATGCTGGCCGAAGCCTTCGGCGCCAAGGGCCTGCGCGTGACCGAGCCCGACCAGGTCGGCGTGGCGCTGCGCGAGGCCATCGACAGCGGCCGCCCGACCGTGATCGACTTCAAGATCTCCCCCGAAGAGAACGTGTTTCCGATGGTGCCGGCCGGCCAGTCGATCACCGAGCTGATCGGCGGCAAGGCATCGCGCAAGACGAGGGGGGCCAAGCCATGAAGCACACGCTGACCGTGCTTGTCGAAAACAAGCCCGGCGTGCTCACGCGGGTGGCCGGCCTGTTCGCCCGCCGGGGCTTCAACATCCAGAGCCTCGCCGTCGGCGAGAGCGAAGATCCACAGCTCTCGCGCATGACGATCACCATCGACGGCGCCGAGCACCCCATCGATCAGGTCACCAAACAGCTCCACAAGCTGATCAACGTCGTCAAGATCCGCGACCTCGATCCCGGCAACATGGTGTCCGCGGAGCTCCTGCTGGTCAAGGTCGCCGCCGAAGGCGACAAGCGCAACGACGTGCTCCAGATCGCCGAGATCTTCAAGGCCAAGATCGTCGACGTCGACCGCCGGGCCCTGGTGCTGCGTGTCGTCGGCGCCACCGACAAGCTCGAAGCCCTGCTGGCGTTGCTGCAGCCGATCGGTGTGCTCGAGGTCGTGCGCACCGGCATCGTCGCGATCGGGCGGGGGCGGGGCTAGCGGGTGCGGCCCGCGTGAACCCGGTCCCCGCGCGAGCCGCGTGGCGCCCGCCGTGCACGTGATTCGCGGCTTGGAGCCGCTGGCGGCGCCCGACGCGCGGGTGCTGATCCTCGGCACGATCCCCAGCCGGCGGTCGCTCGAGGCAAACGAGTACTACGCCAATCCGCGCAACGCCTTCTGGTGGATCATGGCGGAGTTGTGCGGCGCGCCGCCTGTATCCAGTTACGCCGCTCGCGTCGCCATGCTCAGGCGCGCGCGGGTGGCGCTGTGGGATGTCCTGCGGGCGGCCGAGCGGGCCGGCAGCCTCGACGCCGCCATCGTCCCAGGGACCGAGGTACCCAACGATATCGGCGCCCTGCTTCGTCGCTGCCCCGACGTCCACACGATCTTCCTGAACGGCGGCAAGGCCGACGCCCTGTTCCGGCGTTGCGTGCTGCCGCGGCTCTCGGCGGAGTCGACGAACGTGCCGCGGTTCGCCCGACTGCCGTCGACGAGCCCGGCCAACGCCCGACTCTCGAGGCTGGCCAAGCTCGAAGTGTGGCGTCCCGTCGCGGCGGCGCTTGCCGGCGTAAGTCCCGCCGGACGATAGGCGCGGCCGGCCAGGCGCCGTCTGTTGCGCGCCGCGTCGCGCCTCGACGGTCGGGCGCCGACAGTTAGGCGCCGACAGTTAGGCGCGCGGTCGAGACGGACACAAGGGGGCGTGGCCCGCGACACGATCGATTGTCACGAAGGCGAAAACGACCGGCAAGGCAGGGAGGACCGGCGCGGTGGGCACGAACCGCCTCGAAGCGTTCAGCGACGGCGTGCTGGCCATCATCATCACGATCACGGTCCTGGGGCTGCGTCCGCCGCACGGTACCGGCGTGGCGGCCCTGCGTCCGGTACTGCCGGTGTTCCTGAGCTACGTCCTGAGCTTCGTCTACCTGGGCATCTACTGGAACAACCATCACCACATGCTGGCGACGGTCGACCGTGTCAGCGGCGGCATCCTCTGGGCCAACCTGCACCTGCTGTTCTGGCTGTCGCTCGTGCCCTTCGTGACCGGCTGGATGGGCGCCACCAAGTTCGCCGCCACGCCGACCGCCGTCTACGGCGTCGACCTGCTGATGGCGGCGATCGCCTACTTCGTCCTGCAGCGCCTGATCATTGCCAGTCAGGGCCAGCGCTCGCTGCTGGCCAAGGCCATCGGCCGCGACCTCAAGGGCAAGGCGTCGCCGATCATCTACGTCGTGGCCATCGCCGCGGCGTTCCTGGCGCCGTGGCTGGCCGGCGCCCTCTACGCGCTCGTGGCGATCATCTGGCTGATCCCCGACCGGCGGATCGAGCGCGTCTTTGCGACCCGTGAGGAGTCGTAGCGGGGGCGTCATGCGTGACATAGTACGCATAGAGGCGTATGATTCGGCGCGTGGTATGCAGTCGGCATGATCACTGTAAGGCGCAACAGGCGAAGGCCCATTGGGAGACCGATGGTGACTAGACCGCTGAACCTGGGTGCCACCTGCCATCGTCTCTGTCGACAGGCCGCCTGCCACCGACGCAGGCGCACAGGCGAGGAGGTGCGATGATCCCGCTCGTTCGCAGGTCCGTGCTGGAGTCACTGTTCGTGCTGGTCGGCGCTGTCTCGATCTGCGTCCTTGCCGGCTGCGGCGGTCGGACTGTCGCAACTGCCCCCATCTCACCTGCGCCCTCGCCCGCGCCTGCCTGGCTTGTCCACGAGGCCGCCACCGAGGCCAATCGGTGGGGAGATCCCCACCCGACAGCCGCTTACTGGGGCCTCGTCGGCTACCCGGAGCTGGGGCGGCTTGCCGGCAGCGGACCGGCCAGTTCCATCAAGGCTTACGTGGTCGTCCTGGTCGGCGACTACTCCAAAGCCCGCCGGCTGCTGAGCTTCTACACCTACCCCAGCGCACAGTCGAGTCCTGCGCCTCCGGTCAAGTGGCTCTGCCTCGTATATGCCAGGGATGCCGTGGTGAAGCACGGTGACGTCGCGAGCTACGGCGTCTACGAGACGAAGTTCGATGCGGCACGGTACCCCGACCTGCGCCCACTACGGTTCTAGCCGTGGACGCTCGCGCCCCCCAGGTGCGCCTGACAAGCACACCGGGCAGGCAGGCCCCGCGGGTATGTTGCGACTCGCAAGGGCTGCGGTGGCCTGTAGCTCATGCGCAACACGTTAGCGGCGCAGCGCGAGCCGCGGTTGTCCACCACCCGGAGTGTTGCCAACCGCGGCGCCCACGGGCAGACTGACCACATGCAGCCGATCGACCTCAAGCTCAGCGAGCTGACCGTGGCCGAGCGCATCCAGCTGGCCGAGGACCTCTGGGACAGCGTCGCCGCCGACACTGTCGACCTGCCGCTGACCGACGCCCAGAAGGCCGAGCTCGAACTGCGGCTTGCCGACTTCGAGCGCGACCCCGGCGCGGGCGAGTCATGGGAGGTTGTGCGCGAGCGCATCCAGCGGCGGCTTGCCCAGGCCGGATGAGCCAACGCCTCGTCGTCCGCTCGGCCGCCGAGGCAGACATCGCCCAAGCCGCGCTCTGGTACGAGCAGCGCGCGCCCGGCCTCGGCTCCGAGTTCCTGCGCGCCGTCGATGTTGTTCCGGCCGAGATCGCTCGCACGCCCGAGCGCTTTCCCCTCGTCCACCACACATGCCGCCGCGCCCTGCTGCGCCGGTTCCCCTACGGCATCTCCTTCGTTTCGACGGCCGAGCTGATCGGCGTCGTGGCCTGCATGCACGCGCCGCGACCCGCGCCGCTGGCAGGAACGTGCCGACTGACCGCTGACAAGCCTTTCGGGGAGACCGGCCGCGAGCAATTTGCCCTGACCCACCAAGCCGCGAGACCGGGAACAGGGCGTCGGGGTCCGAGAAGGGGTCCAGACCGACTCGCTCCGTCCGTTGCCGCGCGGAGCGCAACGAAGTAAAGTTCAACGTTCCGAATACATTCGCCCGTGCGCGGGCGTCCCGAGAAGGAGACGGATCCATGTACTACGACGCAGACGCTGACCTCGGCCTCATCAAGGGCAAGACCGTGGCCGTGATCGGTTTCGGCAGCCAGGGCCACGCGCACGCCCAGAACCTGCGCGAATCCGGCGTCGATGTGGTCGTCTCCGACGTGCCGGGCACGGCCAACGCCGAGCGCGCCAAAAAAGCCGGCTTCGACGTGTTGAGCGCCGCCGAGGCCGCCAAGCGTGGCGACCTGATCATCATGCTGGTGCCCGACGAAGTGCAGGCCCGCCTCTACAGAAGCGACGTGGCCGCCGAGCTCAAGGCCGGCAAGGTGCTCATGTTCGCCCACGGCTTCAACATCCACTTCAGCCAGATCGTGCCACCCAAGGACGTCGACGTCATCATGGTCGCCCCCAAGGGCCCCGGTCACCTGGTCCGCCGCCAGTACGAAGAGGGCAAGGGCGTGCCGGCGCTGATCGCCGTCTACCAGGATGCCACCGGCAAGGCAAAAGACCTGGCGCTGGCCTACGCCAAGGGCATCGGCGCCACGCGCGCGGGCGTCATCGAAACGACCTTTGCCGAGGAGACCGAGACCGACCTCTTCGGTGAGCAGGCCGTGCTCTGCGGCGGCGTCACCGAACTGATCATGGCCGGCTTCGACACGCTCTGCGAGGCGGGCTACCAGCCCGAGATCGCCTACTTCGAGTGCCTGCACGAGCTCAAGCTGATCGTCGACCTCATCTGGGAGCTGGGCATCAGCGGTATGCGCTACTCGATCAGCGACACCGCCGAATACGGCGACCTCACGCGCGGTCCCGTGGTGGTCGACGAGGCCACGCGCGACCGTATGCGCAAGATGCTGGCCGACATCCGCTCAGGCGCCTTCGCGCGCGAGTGGATCCTCGAAAACCAGGCCGGCCGCCCCGTCTTCAACGCCCTGCAGCGCCAGGGCAAGGAGCATCAGATCGAGGTCGTCGGCAAGAAGCTGCGCGGCATGATGAGCTGGATCGGCGACGGCGGCCTCGACATCGACGTCTGAGCCCACTCCCTCCGCTCGCGGTGTTCGCGGGGCGGCCGGCGGCGCCGAAAGGCGCCGCCGGCCGCCCCGTCGCTTTGTCGGCCTTGTGCCGCTCACGTTGCCGACGCCCCCGGCCGATAGATGCGCTGCGGGACGGCGGCGGCCTCAGGCCCCCCGGTGCGATGGGAGCGAGCGAGGAGAGGGCATGGGTACTCGTCAGATGGTGCGGGTGGGCGGCGTCCTGATCTGGGCCACATTCTTTCTGCTGTTCATGGTGACACGCAATCAGGCGTTCATGGTCCTGAGTGTCGTCGCCATTATCGGGCAGGTGTTCGCGGGCGTCGCGCTCGGGCGCCGCTAGGGCGCCCGGCCCGTCTCCCGGGGCGCGCGGCGCGCACGCACCTGACCCCGTCTCCCGGGACGTGCGGCGCGCACGCCCCTGACCCCGCCCCGTGACGGGCGGAGCGTATGCTCCGGCTGCCTCTGGACAGGAGTCCCGCCCGACCTTTATGCTCGCACCCATGCGAGACTTGACACATCGCCCGTCGTGAGGGCTGGAGTGGGCGGGGCGGCGCAGCCGCCCCGCCCACTCCAGCCGGCTCCGTCCTCTCACCACGACGTCCCCTTTCGCCTCAGACCCGCACGCCTGCGACCCCGCCAGACGATCACCCGATCGTGTCGTGGCGCCCTTCACCCATGCCGGCGGCCGGGCGCCGGGTCGCGCTGCGCAGCGGCTCGTTCGTCGTTTGCGGCGCCCCGCTCGTTGGCTAGAATGGCGCCCCTGCACTTCTGCACGCACGGTTCGCCGGTCGTCGCGCCCCGGCGCCCGAAACCTTCAGAAAGGACGACACGATGCTGAAGCGCTTTCTCATCACCCCCGGACCGACGCCGGTGCCCCCCGAGGTACTGCTCGCCGGCGCCGAGCCCATCGTGCATCACCGCGCGCCGCGCTTCGTCGAGATCTTCAACGAGTGCGTCGCCGGCCTGCAGTACGTCTACCAGACGGCGAACGACGTCGTCATCTTCGCCGCCTCCGGCACGGGCGCCATGGAGGCGGCCGTCGTCAACGTCGTGAACCCCGGCGACACCGTGATCGTCGCCTCGGTCGGCAACTTCGGCGAGCGCTGGGTCAAGCTCGCTACCAAGTGGGGCGCCAACGTCGTGACGCTCGACTTCGAGTGGGGCACCAGGGCCGATCCGGCGGCGATCGCCCAGGCGCTGGCCGAGCACCCCGACGCCAAGGCCGTCTATGTGCAGTTCAGCGAGACCTCCACCGGCGTCGTCAACGACATCAAGGCGATCGGTGAGATCGTCGCCGCGACCCCCGCCATCCTGGTGGTCGACGCGATCTCCGGCCTCGGCGCCACCGACCTGCCCACCGACGCCTGGAAGGTCGACGTCTGCGTGGCCGGTTCGCAGAAGGCCCTGATGATCCCCCCCGGCCTGGCCATGGTGGCCGTCAGCGACAAGGCCTGGAAGGTCGTCGAGCAGTGCACTACGCCGCGCTTCTACTTCGACTGGGTCTCCGCCCGCGCCAAGGCCAAGGACGGCCAGACGCCGTTCACTCCGGCCGTCTCGCTGTTCGTCATGCTGAACAAGGCCATCGAGATGATCCGCGACGAGGGACTCGCCACCGTCTTCGAGCGCCACGCCGTGCTCAGCCGCGGCTGCAAGGAGGGCGTCAAGGCCCTGGGTCTCGAGCTCTTCGGCCCCGACGACCCGCGGGCCAACTCGGTCACCGCGGTCAAGGTGCCGGCCGGCGTCGACGGCGGCAAGATCGGCAAGCTGGCGCGCGACCGTTACGGCGTGTGGCTGGCCGGCGGCCAGGGTCGGCTCAAGGGCCAGATCTTCCGCTTCGGCCACTGCGGCTACTTCGGCGCCTCCGACATCGTCGTCGGACTCTCGGTCGTCGAGATGGTGCTGGCCGAGCTCGGCTACGACGTCAAGTGGGGCGCCTCGGTCGGCGCCGCCGAACAGGTCTTCCTGAAGAGCGAGGTGGCGCTGTGAGCGAGGGTGGCAACAGAAAGCGGGTCCTGGTCAAGGAGAAGCTCGCCGCCGAAGGCATCCAGCTTCTGAAGGACGAGGGCTTCGAGGTCGACACCGGCCTCGACTGGACGCCCGAAGAGTTCATGAGCCGTGTCGGCGACTACGACGCGCTGGTGATCCGCTCGGCGACCAAGGTCACCGCCGAGGTGATCGAAGCCGGCACGAACCTCAAGGTGATCGGCCGCGCCGGCGTGGGCGTCGACAACGTCGACGTGGCGGCCGCCAGCAAGCGCGGCATCGTCGTGGTCAACGCTCCGGCCAGCAACGTGCTCACCGCGGCCGAACATACGATCGCCATGATGATGGCCTGCGCGCGCAACATCCCGCAGGCCCACGCGGCGCTCAAGGAGGGCCGCTGGGACCGCTCCAAGTACGGCGGCGTCGAGCTCGCCGACAAGACCCTCGGCATCATCGGCCTCGGACGCATCGGCTTTCTCGTCGCCGAGCGGGCCGCGGGGCTGCACATGAAGGTGCTCGCATTCGACCCGTTCGTGCCGGCCGAGCGCTTTCATGAGCTCGGCCTAGAGCGCGCCGACAAGGTCGAGCGCATCTATCGCGAGGCCGACTTCATCACGGTCCACCTGCCCAAGAACGCAGAGACCCTGGGCTTCGTCGACGACGACGCCTTCGCCCAGATGAGAGACGGCGTGCGGGTCATCAACGTGGCCCGCGGCGGCATCATCGACGAAGAGGCCCTGGCGCGCGCCATCGACAGTGGCAAGGTGGCGGCCGCCGCGGTCGACGTGTGGCCGGTCGAACCCACGACCGACGATATCCTGCTCAGATACGACGCCGTGGTCGCTACGCCTCACCTCGGCGCCTCGACCAAGGAGGCCCAGCTACGGGCCGGCACGCAGGTCGCCGAGCAGGTGGCCCTGGCGCTCAAGGGTAGGTTCGCCCCCAACGCGGTGAACGTGCCGATCGTGCTCGGCGACGAGGCCGACGAGCTCATGCCGTACCTCACCGTCTGCGAGCTGCTCGGCAAGCTGATCGTGCAGATCTCAGACGGGCCGGTCGAGGCCTTCGAGATCACCTACGAGGGCGTGATCGGGCGGTACGACACGCGCATCCTCACGCTCAGCGTGCTGTCGGGCATCCTCGCCGACAAGGTCGAGGGCGAGGTCAACATGGTCAACGTGACGGCGATCGCCGAAGAGCGCGGGCTCGTGGTCAAGGAGGCCAAGAAGGCGGCCGCCGTCGACTTTCTCAACCTCATCACCGTCACGACCCAGGACTCGGGCGGCGACCTGTCGGTCTCGGGCACGACGCTCGGACCCAAGCACAAGCCGCGCCTGGTGAAGGTCTATCGTCAGGACGTCGACCTCGAGCCGGCCGCGCACATGGCGTTCCTGCGCTACGACGACGTGCCGGGCATGATCGGCAAGATCGGGACCACGCTGGGCGCGCTGGGCATCAACATCGGCCAGATGTCGGTGGGCCGCACGCTGGCCGACCGCAAGGCCGTCATGGGCTTGACGATCGATCAGCCGATCTCCGAAAAGGACCTCGCCGGCCTGATCGAGAGCGCCGGCCTGCACGACGGCAAGCGGGTGAAGCTCTAGCACGAAAAGAAGAGGTCCAGGCGTCTCCCGGGGACGGGGGCGGCGGGGCGGCTGTGCCGCCCCGCCGCCCCCGTCGCATTGCGCTCGCCGTCACGCTCGGCGACGCCGCGCCGCCCGCGCGCTTGCGCCCGGCCCTTGCGGCCGCATACAATCGTTCGACTATGCGTCGCCGCGCGACAAGCGAACGTCCTCAGGAGGGCCCCATCCATGTCGGGTCCCGTTTGCTCGTCTCCGGTCTGCTGCTCCTCCTCCCCCCGCGGGGGGATGTGTAACACCTGCGGCCGCAAGGCCATCCTTTTCTCTCAAAACGAGAAGCCGGGTTTCGGGCGCCTTTGGCGTACCCTGAACCTGAGATGAGGAGTGAGCGACGTGACTGAACAAGGCACCGTGAGCGCGCACGCCGCGCCGCGCCCGCCGTCGGGCGGCAGCGCCGGGGCGCGTACCGTGAAGATCTTCGACACGACGCTGCGCGACGGCGAGCAGGCGCCGGGCGCATCGCTGAACCAGACCGAGAAGCTCGAGATCGCCCACCAGCTCGCCCGCCTGGGCGTCGACGTGATCGAGGCCGGCTTTCCGGTGGCCTCCAAGGGCGACTTCGAGTCGGTCGCCCTGATCGCCCGCGAGGTCAAGGGAGCGCGCATCGCCGGGCTCGCGCGGGCCATCGAGCACGACGTGCGCGTCTGCTGGGACGCCGTGCGCGAGGCCGACGTGCCGCGCATCCACACGTTCATCTCGACCAGCCCCATCCACATGAAGTACCAGATCAAAAAAACGCCCGACGAGGTGCGCGCCATCACGCGCGAGATGGTCACGCTGGCGGTGAGGCTCGCCGCCGGACACTCCGCGGCCGACGTGGAGTTCAGCGCCATGGACGCGAGCCGTTCCGAACCCGAGTTCCTGGCCGAGATCCTGGGCATCGCCGTCGAGTGCGGGGCGACCACGATCAACGTGCCCGACACCGTCGGCTACGCGCTGCCGCTCGAGTGGGGCGACTTCATCCGCGAGCAGTATCGGCTCTGTCCATCGCTGGCCGACGTCACGGTGAGCGTGCACTGCCACAACGACCTCGGACTGGCCACGGCCAACTCGCTGGCGGCGGTCAGGGCCGGCGCAGGCCAGGTCGAATGCGCCGTCAACGGCATCGGCGAGCGCGCCGGCAACGCCTCGCTCGAAGAGGTCGTCATGGCGCTGCGCACGCGGGGCGTCTACTTCGGCGCCACGACCGGCATAGCGACCGAGGAGATCGTGCGCACGAGCCGCATGGTCAGCAATCTCACGGGCTACCTCATCCAGCGCAACAAGGCCATCGTGGGGCGCAACGCCTTCGCCCACGAGTCGGGTATCCACCAGGCCGGGCTGCTCTCAGAGGCGTCGACCTTCGAGATCATGAAGCCGGCCGACGTGGGGCTCACCGACAGCGACCTCGTGCTGGGCAAGCACTCCGGGCGTCACGCGCTGCGGGCTCGCCTGCAGGAGCTGGGCTACGAGCTCGCCGACACCGAGCTCGACCTGGCCTTCCGGCGCTTCAAGGACCTCGCCGACAAAAAGAAAGAGGTCACGGCGCTCGACCTCGAGGCGCTGGTCGACGAGGAGATCCGCGAACGCCAGGACGTCTTCACGCTGCGCTCGTTCGTAAGCCAGGCCGGCTCGACCATAACGCCCACGAGCCAGGTCGAAGTCGACGTGCGCGGCAAGCGGCGGCGCGGCAAGAGCTTCAGCAACGGCACCGTCGAATCGATCTTCAAGGCGATCGACAACGCGGTGGGCATACGCGGCAGCGTGGCCGACTATCAGGTGCGGTCGGTCACGGCCGGCAAGGACTCCCTGGCCGAGGTGCGCATCACCGTCGACGTCGACGGACACTCATACCACGGTCAGGCGGTGGCGTTCGATGTGATGGAGGCCTCGGCGAAGGCGTACGTACGCGCCTTGAACAACGTCGCGGCGGCGAAGGGGACCGACTGATGGGACACACGATCGTAGAGAAGATCCTGGCGCGGGCCGGCGGGCGCGACGAGGTGGGCCCCGGCGACATCGTCGAGGCCAAGGTCGACCTGGCGCTGGCCAACGACGTCACCGCTCCGCTGGCTATCGACGAGTTCGAGAAGGCCGGCTTCACCAAGGTGTTCGACCCCACGAGGATCGCGCTCGTGCCCGACCACTTCACGCCCAACAAAGACATCAAGGCGGCTTCGCAGAACAAGCGCATGCGCGAGTTCGCCCGGCGCCACGCGATCGCCCACTACTGGGAGGTCGGCCGGGTCGGCATCGAGCACGTGCTGCTGCCCGAGCAGGGCCTGGTGGCGCCCGGCGACGTGGTCATCGGCGCCGACTCGCACACCTGCACCTACGGCGCCCTGGGCGCCTTCTCGACGGGCGTCGGCTCGACCGACTTTGCGGCGGCCATGGCTTGGGGCCGGGTCTGGCTGCGGGTGCCCGAGACGATCAGGTTCGTCTACCACGGCAAGCCGTCGCGCTACGTGGGCGGCAAGGACCTCATGCTGCACACGATCGGCCTGATCGGCGTCGACGGCGCCCTCTACCAGGCCATGGAGTTCACCGGTCCGGCGATCAAGCGCCTGAGCATCGATGGTCGTTTCACCATGTGCAACATGGCCATCGAGGCCGGCGCCAAGTGCGGCGTCGTGGGCTACGACGAGACGACCGCCGCCTACCTGCAGGAACGCCCGGTGGGCAGCCGCGGCCACGACGGCGGCAGCGAGTGCAACAGCGATCCCGACGCCGCCTTCGTGCGCGAGATCGAGATCGACGCGGCCGCCGTGGAGCCCACGGTGTCGCTGCCTCACCTGCCGTCCAACACGGCGCCGGCGTCGACCCTTGCGGGCATCGCCATCGACCAGGTCGTGATCGGCTCGTGCACCAACGGCCGGCTCTCCGACCTGCGTCAGGCCGCCGAGCTGCTGCGCGGCCGCAAGGTCCACCCCGACGTGCGCCTGATCATCCTGCCCGGCACGCAGCAGGTCTGCCTCGACGCGGCCGCCGACGGCACGATGGCCGCCCTGATCGAAGCCGGCGGCGCCTTCAGCACGCCGACTTGCGGTCCGTGTCTGGGCGGTCACATGGGCGTCCTGGCCGACGGCGAGCGCGCCGTGGCCACGACCAACCGCAACTTCGTGGGGCGCATGGGCCACCCGGGCAGCGAGGTCTACCTGGCGAGCCCCTACGTGGCCGCCGCTTCGGCGATCGCCGGCCACATAGCGACGCCCGAGATGGTCGGCGCCGCGGCTTCGGCCGGCGCCGCCGGCGACGCGATCGACACGTCGGCCGGCGCCAGACCAGGCGTGCGCGCGGGAGGCCGGTCATGATCTTCGAGGGCGCCGTCCATATGTTCGGCCGCGACGTCGACACCGACGTCATCATCCCGGCTCGCTACCTGAACACGAACGATCCCGCCGAGCTCGGCAGCCACTGCATGGAGGACATCGACGCCGACTTCGTGAGCCGCGTGCGGCCCGGCGACATCATCGTGGCCGGCGAGAACTTCGGTTGCGGCAGCTCGCGCGAGCACGCCCCGGTGGCCATCAGGGCGGCCGGCGTGTCGTGTGTCATCGCCGCCTCGTTTGCCCGCATCTTCTATCGCAATGCGATCAACACCGGTCTGCCCATCGTCGTCTGCCCGGCCGCCGCGGCCGGCGCACGCGCGGGCGACCGGCTGCGCGTCGACCTGACGACGGGCGTCGTCACCGACCTCACCCAAAGCACGACCTGGCAGGCCGACGCCTTCCCCGAGTTCATGCAGGAGCTGATCGCCCAGGGCGGTCTGCTGCCGTACGTCAAGGCGCGCCTCGCCGAAGGGGCGGCTCAGTGACGGCCGCCGCCGCGACGACCTATCGCGTGATGGTGCTGGCCGGCGACGGCGTGGGGCCCGAGATCGTGGCCGCCGCGCAGCGCGTGCTGGCCGCGGCCGGCGCGCGCTTCGGCTTTGCTGTGAGCTACGAGCAGGGGCTGCTCGGCGGTGTCGCCATCGACGAGCTCGGCGTGCCCATGGAAGAAGGCCTGGCGGCGCGCTGTCGCGCCTGCGACGCCGTGCTGCTGGGCGCGGTGGGCGGCCCCAAGTGGGACACGACCGATCCCGCCAGGCCGCGCCCCGAGCAGGGCCTGCTCGGCATGCGCAAGGAGCTCGAGCTGTTCGCCAACCTGCGGCCGGTCAAGAGCTTCGCGGCGCTGGCCGGCAACAGCACGATCAAGCCCGACGTGATCGCCGGCGTCGACATCGTCGTGGTGCGCGAGCTGACCGGCGGCGTGTACTTCGGCAAGAGCGAGCGGGTGGGCGACTCGGCCTACGACACGATGCTCTACACCGACGCCGAATGCGACCGCCTGCTCGAGTACGCCTTCGGTCTGGCCACGCGCCGAGGCGGGCTGCTGCATTCGGTCGACAAGGCCAACGTCCTCGAAAGCTCACGGCTGTGGCGCGCGGCGGCGCTGCGCGCCGCCGCGCGCTGGCCGCAGGTCGAGCTGCGCCACATGCTGGTCGACAACTGCGCCATGCAGCTCATCCGCGAGCCGCGCCAGTTCGACGTGATCGCCACCGAGAACCTGTTCGGCGACATCCTCTCCGACGAGGCCGCCATGCTGACCGGCAGCATCGGCATGCTGCCCAGCGCCAGCGTGGGGGCGGGGGGAGTCTCGCTCTACGAGCCGATCCACGGCTCGGCGCCCGATATCGCCGGACGCGGCATCGTCAACCCCTGCGCCACCATTCTCTCGGCGGCCATGATGCTCGACCTGAGCTGTAGCCAGACGGCCGCGGCGCGCGCCGTCGAAGCCGCCGTCGAGGCGGCGCTCGAAGGCGGGGCGCGCACCGCCGACATCGCCGCCGCCGGCGAGCCGGCGCTCACCACCGACGAAATGACCGACCGCGTGATCGCGGCGCTCTAAGGAGGATCGCATGCCCATCCCCGAAGTCGACAAGATCTGGATGAACGGCGAGCTCGTGGACTGGCGCGACGCCCAGGTCCACGTGCTCACTCACGCCCTGCACTACGGTTCGGGGGTCTTCGAAGGCATCCGCGCCTACAAGACTGAGCGCGGCCCGGCCGTCTTTCGTCTGAGCGATCACCTGGCGCGCCTGCAGCGCTCCGCCAAGCTCTACTACATGGACCTGCCCTACACGGTCGCCGAGCTCGCCCAGGCCACCAAGGAGCTGATCCATGCGAACGGTCTCGAGCACTGCTACATCCGGCCGATCGTCTACCGCGGCTACGGCGAGATGGGCCTCTTCCCGCTCGACGCGGCCATCGACTGCGCGATCGCGGTGTGGCCCTGGGGCACCTACCTGGGCGAAGAGGGCGTCAAGCATGGTGTGCGCGTCAAGGTGTCGTCGATCAAGAGCCTCGACAACAACGCCATCACGCCGGCCGCCAAGGCCTGCGGCCAGTACCTGAACAGCCAGCTCGCCAAGATCGAGGTGGTCAACGCCGGCTACGAAGAGGCGATCATGCTGAACAACGCCGGCTTCGTGACCCAGGGCACCGGCGAGAACATCTTCATGGTGCGGGACGGCCTGATCGTCACCCCGCCGCTGGCCACCGGCCTGCTCGAAGGCATCACGCGCGACTCGGTCATGAAGATCGCCGCCTGGCTCGGCCACCGGGTCGTCGAGCGCGACTTCACGCGCTCAGACCTGGCGGTCGCCGACGAGGCTTTCTTCACCGGCACGGCCGCCGAGGTCGTGCCGATCCGCGAGGTCGACGACCACGTGATCGGCGAGCCCGGTCCGGTGACCCAGGAGATCCAGCGCATCTTCCACGGCGTGACCTCGGGCCTCAGCTCCGAGTTCGGGCAGTATCTCGAGTACGTCGACGAGGCCGTCACGGCCTGACCACGACCAGCGAGCAAGGGAAGGAGACGACCGACATGGTCGGCGCCGGCGTCACGCTCTACGACACGACTCTGCGGGACGGCATGCAGCAGGAGGGCCTGTCGGTCTCGGTCGACGAGAAGGTGCGCATCGCCCTCAAGCTCGACGAGCTCGGCCTGCACTTCATAGAGGGCGGCTTTCCCGCCGCCAACCCCAAAGAGGCCGCCTTCTTCGAGGCCATGACGCGTGAGACCCTGCGGCACGCCGCCCTCGTGGCCTTCGGCATGACGCGCCGCAAGGGTGTGACCGCGGCCTCAGACCAGGGCCTCGCGGTGCTCGCCTCCGCCACCACGCCGGTGGTCACCATCGTCGGCAAGACCTGGGGGCTGCACCTGCGGACGGTGCTGCACGTGAGCCGCGACGAGAACCTGCGCATGATCGACGAGTCGGTGGCCTTTCTTGTGGCCGCCGGCAAGCGAGTGGTCTACGACGCCGAGCACTTCTTCGACGCCTGGGCCGACGACGCCGGCTACGCCCTGAAGACGTTGCGCGTGGCCGCCGATGCCGGAGCCGAGCTCGTCTGCCTGTGCGACACCAACGGCGCCACCCTGCCGCCGACGATCGAGGGGGTCGTCACGGCGGTCGTCGGGGAGCTCGCCGGGCCGTCGGGCGGGACGCCCGTGGGCGTGCACTTCCACAACGACGCCGACTGCGCCGTGGCCAACTCGCTCGTGGCCGTGGCCGCCGGGGCCGCCCAGGTGCAGGGCACCATGAACGGCTACGGCGAGCGCTGCGGCAACGCCAACCTCACCTCGATCATCCCCGGGCTCAAGCTCAAGATGGGTCTGCCGGTGGTCTCAGACCAGCAGCTCGAGCGCCTCACCGAGACGGCCCGCTTCGTGGCCGAGGTCGCGAACGTCACGCCCTGGTCGCACCAGCCCTACGTGGGCCGCAGCGCCTTCACCCACAAGGGCGGCCTGCACGTGGCCGCGATCGAAGCGACGCCGGCGACCTTCGAGCACGTCGCTCCCGAAAGCGTCGGCAACGAGCAGCGCGTGCTGATCTCCGAGCTGTCGGGCAAGGGCGCCGTGCTGCGCAAGGCGCGCGAGCTCGGGTTCGAGCTGGACGGCGGCGACGAGCACGTCGGAGCCATCCTGCGGCGCCTCAAGCAGAAGGAGCACGAGGGCTTTCACTACGAGGCCGCCGATGCTTCGTTCGACCTGTTCCTGCACGACCAGCTCGGCGGGCGGCGACCGCTGTTCCACCTCGAGAGCTTCCGGGTGATCGTCGAGAAGCGCGAGGACGGCCGGGTCGTCACCGAGGCGACCGTGAAGGTCCACGTCAGGGGAGAGCGCATCGTCGCCACCGGCGAGGGCAACGGCCCCGTGAACGCGCTCGACAACGCCCTGCGGCTGGCGATCGTGCGCAAGTACCCCCACCTCGGCGACATCGACCTCGTGAACTACAAGGTCCGCATCCTCGACGAGAACAAGGGCACCGGCGCGGTCACCCGGGTGCTGCTCGACGCGAGTGACGGAGAACGCACCTGGGGCAGCATCGGCGTCTCCGAGAACATCATCGAGGCGAGCTGGCAGGCGCTGGTCGACGCGATCGAGTACGGCATGCTGCACGGCGCCCAGGATGCACCGGTCGGCGACGGGCCCGCCGGCAATGCGGCGCCCACCGACGCGCCGACCGACCATGCGGCACCCACCGACGCGCCCACCGACGCGCCCGCCGGCGATGCGGCGCCCGCCGACGCGCCCGCCGGCGGTGCGCGACAGGCCGGCGCGCCCACGGGCCCGGCGCGCTCATGACGTGGCCCGACGAGCGGCCCTGCGGACGCGTGCTGGTCTCCGGCGCGCCGCGTCACTGCCTGTTCGATGGTGACGAGGCTCGTCTGCTCGACCGTTCGGCGTTCGCCCCCGGGGCTCGCGAGACGGGGGCGGTCGCCCTGCCGTCGGTCGCCCTGCTGGCGCCCGTGGCGCCCACCAAGATCGTGGCCGTGGGCCTGAACTATCGGGCGCACGCCGCCGAGCTGTCGATGGCGGTGCAGGCCGAGCCCATCCTCTTCCTGAAGCCGCCCAGCGCGGTGATCGGGCCTCGCGAGACGATCGTGCTGCCCGAGAGCTCGGCGCAGGTCGACTACGAGGCCGAGCTCGTGCTCGTCGTCGGGCGCCGCTGCCGCGCCGTCGCGCCGGCCGCGGCCGCCGACTACGTGGCGGGCTACACGTGCGGCAACGACGTCACCGCCCGTGACCTGCAGGCCGCCGACGGCCAGTGGACGCGCGGCAAGAGCTTCGACACGTTCTGCCCGCTGGGTCCCTGGATCGTGGCTCAGGCGCCGTCGGCCGGCGCCGCCGTGACGGCTGCGCTCGACGGCGTCGTCGTGCAGCACGGCCTGGTAGGCGACATGATCGTCGGGCCGCTCGAGCTGCTCTCGTTCGTCTCGCACATCATGACGCTCGAGCCCGGCGACGTGCTCTTCACCGGCACGCCGCCCGGCGTCGGTCCGCTCGCCGCCGGTCAGGTCGTGACCGTCGAGGTGGCGGGCGTGGGCAGCCTTAGCAACCCCGTCCTCGGCGCATGAACCCGGCCATTGATCCTGGCTCGCCGTCCGATCGAGCCGCCGCTCTGTGGCTGCGAGAGGTCGTCGCAGGCGGCCCTGCTCGGCTCGGACACATCGACGATGGGTACGCGCGTGTGCTCCACGGCCAGCGTCTCGACCTGCTCGCGGCACGACATGGGGCCGAGCATCCATCGTTGCTCGAGGCCCGCAAAGCGGCTTTCGTACGGACTACCATGATGGCCCAGGTGGCGGCCGAGGCGCTCGACGTCTTATCGACATCGGGCGTTCCAGCCGCCGTCATCAAAGGTCTGCCCCTCGGCGCCCGCTTCTGGGGCGACGTAGCCGCGCGACCGGCGTCCGACATCGACGTCCTCGTCAGGCCGTCAGACGTGACCGTGGCGCAGCAGGTGCTCGAGGAGGCCGGGTTCGTACACGACGAACCGCTGCCGGCGTGGTACGTAGATCGCCACTTCTACCACACCTGCTTCCGCTGCCCGGGACCGGTGCCCTTTCTGTTCGAATTGCATTGGGACATCAAGCGGGCCGAGTTCGGGGTCACCCCTGTCGGCGAGATGCTTGCAGAGGCCGTCGAAGTCGGCTGTGACAATCGCGTGCTGCGGGCTTTGAGCCCGGAGTGCCAGGTCGTCGTCAGCGCGGTGCATGCGTTACGTCACGGGCTGGCCGTCCGCGACGTGCTGGATGTCGCCCTCATCGCCGTCGCCCTTGATAGCCATGGTTGGCGCAAGGTCACGGCGCTGGCGACCAGTTGTGGCGTGGAACGCCTGCTGTACGTCGCGGCTGCGGTCGCCGCGGCACGCTTCGATTACAGGATCGACCCCCACCTCGGGAGCGTGCGCCCCGGGGGAATGATTGGCGGCTATGTCGACAGGCTCATAGGTGAGCTCCCTCTTGTCTCGCGGCCCGATACGTCCACCGTTCGTCGCCTCAAGACGTCTCTGGCGCTGTCGCTCGGCGCCCGCGGCGCACGCCTTGTGGCCGCCGAGGCCGTCCACTGGGCCGTGCTGGCGTCGGCTCGGCGACGCCAGCACGGGGATCACCGTGCTGGCGCTTCGTCGAGTGAGCGATGCGATAGAATCGGTGCCCGCCGATGACTGCCAACTTCGTTCACCTCCACGTCCACAGCGAGTACTCGCTTCTCGATGGCGCCTGCCGCGTGCGGCCGCTCGTCGAACGGGTGCACGAGCTCGGCATGCCCGCGGTGGCGCTCACCGACCACGGTTCCCTGTCGGGCACCGTCAAGTTCTTCCGGGCGGCCCGCGATGTCGGGGTCAAGCCCATCATCGGGCTCGAGCTGTACGTCGTCTCCGACCGTCACGGCCGCGGCGGCCTGAAGGAGCGCTACTCCCACCTCACGATGCTGGCGCGCGACGAGGCCGGCTACGCCAACCTCATCAAGATCGCCACCGCCGCCTACCTCGAGGGCTACTACTACAAGCCGCGCGCCGACTGGGAGCTGCTGGGGCGCCACAACGACGGGCTCATCTGCCTGACCGGCTGCATGAGCGGCCGGGCGTCGCTGCTGCTGCGCGAAGGCAACGACGCCGAAGCGCTCACCGAGATCGAGCGCCTCATCGGACTGTTCGGTCGCGAGAACGTGTACGTCGAGCTGCAGGACGCCGGCATCGCCGAGCAGCGCGTGCTCGTTCCCAAGCTCGCCCTGCTGGCTCGCCAGACGGGTCTCAAGACGGTGGCGACGAACGACGTCCACTACCTGCGTCACGACGACGCTCGCGCTCAGGACGCGCTCGTCTGCATCCAGACGCAGTGCCTGCTCGACGAGCCCAAGGCCGCGCCGCGCATGAGCACCGACGAGTTCTACCTGAAGACCGCCGCCGAGATGCGCGAGCTGTTCGCCGACTACCCCGAGGCCTGCGACGCCACCCTCGAGATCGCCGAGCGCTGCAACGCCGAGCTCGCCTTCGGACGCACCCTGCTGCCGCGCTACCCGGTGCCCGACGGTCGCGCCGAAGACGAGTATCTGCGCGAGCTCTGCCAGGCCGGCGTGCGCCACCGTTACGGCGCCGACCCCGGCCCCGAGGTGAGCGAACGGCTCGCCTTCGAGCTCGACACCATCCGCGACATGGGCTTCAGCGCCTACTTTCTCATCGTCTGGGACTTCGTGAAGTTCGCCAAGGACTCCGGCATCGCGGTCGGCCCGGGCCGCGGATCCGCGGCCGGCAGCATCGTGGCCTACTCGCTGGGCATCACCGACATCGACCCGCTCAAGTACGACCTGCTGTTCGAGCGCTTCCTCAACCCCGGTCGCAAGTCGATGCCCGACATCGACATGGATTTCTCGGTCGAACGCCGCGACGAGGTCATCGAGTACGTGGCCCGCAAGTACGGGCGCGACCACGTCGCCCAGATCATCACCTTCGGCACCATGGCGGCGCGCGCCGCGACGCGCGACTCGGCCCGCGTCCTGGGCATGCCCTACGCGATCGGCGACCGCATCGCCAAGATGATCCCCGAGCAGGCGCCGCCTGCGACCTTCAAGCAAGCGCTCTCGCCCGGCAGCGAGCTCAAGCAGGCCTACGACAAAGACGAGCAGGTGCGTCAGGTCGTCGACCTGGCCCAGGCGCTCGAGGGCCTGATCCGCAACGACTCGATCCACGCCGCCGGCGTCGTCATCTCCGATCTGCCGCTCACCGAGTACATCCCGTTGCAGCAGAAGGGCGAAGCCGAGGTCGTCACCCAGTTCGGCATGGACGACGTCGCCGCCCTGGGCCTGCTCAAGATGGACTTCCTGGGCCTGCGCAACCTCGACGTGATCGAGGCCGCGCTCACGCTGATCGAACGCAGCCAGGGCGTCTGTATCGACATGACCGTGCTGCCGTTAGACGACGCCAGGACCTACGAGATGCTGGCGCGCGGCGACTCCACCGGCGTGTTCCAGTTCGAAAGCAGCGGCATGAAGGAGGCGATGCGCGAGATCGGGCCCAACCAGTTCGAAGACCTCGTGGCCATCGTCGCCCTCTATCGGCCGGGTCCCATGCAGTACATCCCGGCCTACGCCCGCAACAAGAAGGACCCGGCCTCGGTGGTCTACGACCACGAGGCGCTGCGGCCCATTCTCGAGCCGACCCACGGCGTGACCATCTACCAGGAGCAGTACATGGCCATCGCGCGGCGCGTCGGCGGCTTCTCGCCGGCCCAGGCCGACGACCTGCGCAAGGCCATCAGCAAGAAGGACAAGAAGCTGATGGCGAGCCTCAAGGAGCCGCTCATGGCGGGCCTGCAGGCGAGCGGCCTGCCGCAATCGGTGTGCACCAAGCTGTGGAGCAACTTCGAGGCGACCGGCGACTACTCGTTCAACAAGAGTCATGCCGCCTGCTACGCGCTGATCAGCTACCGCACGGCCTTCCTTAAGGCCAACTACCCGGTCGAGTACATGGCGGCGCTGGTCTCGAGCGTGATGAACACCAAAGACAAGGTGCCCTTCTATGTGAACCAGTGCCACGAGATGGGCATCGACGTGCTGCCGCCCGACGTCAACGAGAGCGAGGTCGGTTTCACCGTCGTCTCCGGCAAGATCCGCTTCGGGCTGAACGCGGTCAAGGGCGTGGGGGTGGGGGCCATCGAGTCGATCGTCGCGGCGCGCGCCGACGGGCGCTTCAGTTCGATCTACGACTTCTGCGCTCGTGTCGATTCGGCCCTCGTCAACCGGCGCACGCTCGAAGCCCTCATCAAGAGCGGGGCCTTCGACTCGACCGGCGACACGCGGCGCGGCATGCTCGAAGCGCTGCCGGCGGCGGCGGCCTCCGGCGAGCGCCGCCGCCGCGACCGCGCCCAGGGTCAGGGCGGCCTGTTCGACGTCCTCGCCGCCGACTCCGACGAGGTCAGCCACCATCACCCCGTCACCGGCACCGAGGAGTTCGACTCGGACATCCTGTTGCGCTTCGAAAAGGAGGCCCTGGGTCTCTACGTCTCGTCGCATCCGCTCGAAGGCCTGCGCGCCCAGCTACGCGACCTGATCGACGCCACGGTGAGCCAGCTCGCCGACCTGCGCGACGGCCAGACGGTCTGGACGGGTGGGGTCATCTCGGGCCTCCAGCGCCGCCAGACGCGCAGCGGCGGCACCATGGCGGTGTTTCGCTTGGACGACGTCGACGGCGGCATCGAAGCGGTCGCCTTCGGCAGCATCTGTGAGCAGTTCGCCGACCTTCTGGTCGAAGACGAGATCGTCCTGGTGCGCGGCCGCCTCGACCGCAAGAGCGAAGACGACGTCAAGCTGATCACCCTCGAGCTGCGGCCCTTCGACGGCGTGAGCGCCTCGCGACCGCTCACCCTCGTAGTCGACGCCGACCGTGTCCAGATGGACCTGCTCGACGAGCTCAAGTCGATCCTCGGCTCGTTTCCCGGCGAGGTGCCGGTCGTGCTGCAGCTGACGACCGCCCAGGGCCGGCACCGCCTCAAGGTCGGCAACAGGTATCGGGTCGAACCCGTGAGCGGCCTCTACGCCGAGCTCAAGTGCCTGCTCGGCGAGAGTTGCGTGCGCGTCGGACGCTGAACGCCGACCAGCACGGCCGGTCGCCGCGAACGACGCGCGGCCGCGCCTGCGCCGATGCGGACCGGCGCGCCGCAACGGCGGCTTTCGTTTCGAGCCGGCCGGGAAGTTCGCGTAGACTGGCGTTTCTAGGGCGGCCGCCCGCCGGCGGCGCCCCCGGATGGGAGGTCGGACTGCCGTGATCCCCGAAGGCATGCGCGACGTGTTGCCGCCCGAAGCGGCCGAGCTGCGCGCGATCGCGCAGACCGTCCTGGCCCGGTTCGGCGCCTACGGTTACGGCGAGGTGCGTCCTCCCGCGCTCGAGTACCCCGAGACCATGGAGCGCACCGGCGTGCCCATGCTCACTTCGGGCTTTCACCTCTACGACGAACGCGGCCGCGCGCTGGTCCTGCGCACCGACATGACGACCTCCGTCTGCCGCCTGGCCGCCGACCGCCTGCGCGACCATGCCCTGCCCCTGCGGCTGGCCTACGAAGGTCCGATCTACCGCACCGAATCCAGCCGTCACCGCCGCGAAGGGGAGTTCGTGCAGCTCGGCGCCGAGCTGCTCGGGCTGGGCTCGGCGGCGGCCGACGCCGAGGCGGTCGTGCTGCTGTGCGACGCGCTGGCAGCCACCGGCCTGCGTGGGTTTCGCCTGGCCATCGGCAGCGTGGCGTTCCATCGCCAGCTGGTCGCCGCCCTCGGCCTGCCGCCCGACGCGAGCGACGACATCTTCGACGCGCTCGCCGACCGCGACTACGCGCTGCTCGAATCGATCGTCTCGCGGCACGGGATCGGCGACGACGGCGCGCGCGCCCTGCAGCGCGCCCTCGACCTGTCGCCCGGCAAGGGCGCCCTGGCGGCCGCCCGCAAGCTCGCCTCCAGCGAGGCCATGGAGGAGGTTGTCGAACGTCTCGTGGCGGTCCAGGACCTGGCCGACGACGCCGGTTACGGCGACCTCGTGGGCTTCGATTTCGGGCTCATGCCCGAGCTCGACTACTACACCGGCATCGTGATCGAGGCCTATGCCCCCGGGGTCGACTTCCCGGTGGCCAACGGGGGCCGCTACGACCGCCTGCTGTCCGCCTTCGACTGGCCCATCCCGGCCGTCGGCTTCACGATCGACCTCGACCGGCTCCACGAGGCGCTGGTCGACGAAGGCGCCGGCGTGGCCTCGGTCGCTCCGCCGGCGCTGTCCTTCTGCGGTGGCCTGGACGATCCCCGACGGGTCCTCGAGTTGCGCCGCCGTGGAGTTGCCGTCGCCGCCCTGCCGGGCGACGCCGAGGCGCCGCTGCCGCGGCTGCGCGAGGCCGACGGTGAGTTCCTGCTCGAGACGGTCGCCGGCGCGACGCGCGGCTCGTGGCGCGAGGTACTGCGGGCCCTGGAGGCCGGGTGAGCCGCCCGGCCGACCCATGACGCTGCGCATCGCGGTGCCCGACGGCCCGCTGCGGGCGCCCTCGCTCGAGCTGTTCGCCGCGGCCGGTGTGCCCGCGGCCCAGGTCACGACGCTCGCCGCCGCCGACGTGCCCTTGTACCTGCTGCAGGGCGCCGCCGACGTGGGTCTTGTGGCCAAGGACGTGCTGCTCGAGCGCGCCACGGGCCTGTGCGAGCTGCTCGACCTGCGGTTCGGCGGCGCCGCGCTGGTCTACGCGGCGGCCCCCGGTGCGACCGTGCGGGCGCGGCGCCTGGGCCGCATCCGGGTCGCCACCCGTCATCCCACGCTCACGCGCGCCTACCTGGCGGCGCGTGGCGTCACGGTGACCGTCGTCGAGGTGGCGGGACCCCTGGAGCGTGCCGTGGCCGACGGGCTGGCCGACGCTGTCGTGGCGCTGGTCGACGATGTGCCGCCGGTCGTCGCCGGCCTGACGGTCGAGGGCGTCGTCGCGACGACCAGCATGCGCCTCGCGTGCGGCCGTGGCGCTCGCGTGCTGCACGCGGCCGCGCTCGGCCCGCTGGTCGCTCGCCTGCGCGAGCTGACGGCGGCGAAGGAGTCGGGGTGAAGCGGCTGATCCTGAGCGACGATCCGGCCGGGATCGTCGCCGAGTTGCGCACGCCGCTTGCGCCCGCGGTCGACATCGAACGTGTCGTGCGCGAGATAGTCGACGACGTGCGCGCCCGCGGCGACGACGCCGTGCGCGCTCACGCGCTGCGGCTCGACGGCGTCGAGCTGCCTGAGCGCTACGGGCTTCCGCCCGGCGATCTGAGCGCCGCCCTTCAGGCCGGCGCGCCTGAGCTGCTCGCCGCGCTCGAGCTCGCCGCCGCCAACATCCGCGCCTACCATACGCACGAGCGGCCCGTGGCGTGGCGCAAGACGCTGGCTCAGGGCCAGGTCGTCGGCCAGCAGATCGTCGCGCTCGCCGTCGCCGGCCTCTACGTGCCCGGCGGACTCGCCAACTACCCGTCGTCCGTGCTGATGACCGCGATCCCGGCACAGGTCGCCGGGGTCGGACGGATCGTCGTCTGCTCGCCGCCGCGCCGCGGCGGCGGCGTCGCCGCGGGCGTCGCCGCCGCCTGCGCGCTGCTCGGCGTGACCGACCTGTACCCCGTCGGCGGCGCCCAGGCGGTCGCGGCCATGGCGTTCGGCACGGCCGTCGTGCCGCGCTGCGACGTCATCGTGGGACCGGGCAACGCCTATGTGACCGAAGCCAAGCGCCAGGTCATGGGCGAGGTGCGCATCGACGGGCTCGCCGGGCCGAGCGAGGTGCTGATCGTGGCCGACCGGCACGGCCACCCCGATTGGCTCGCGGCCGACCTGCTGGCCCAGGCCGAGCACGGCGCCGGGGCCATGGCGGCGCTGCTCGACGTCGGTGGCGGGCTGGGCGACCGCGTCGCCGACGCGGTCGCCCGGTCCGCCACCGACCTGGGCCTCACCACCGAGCGCGTCGCGATCGTCGCCTGCCGCGACGAGGCGGCGGCCCTGGGGCTGGTGAACGCCTTCGCTCCCGAGCATCTCGAGCTGCACGTCGCCGACGCCGCGCGGCTCGTGCCCCTGGTGCGCAACGCCGGCGCGATCTTCGTCGGGGCGCATGCCGCCACCGCCTTCGGCGACTACGCCGCCGGCACCAACCACGTCCTGCCGACCGGCGGCTCCGCGCGCTTCGGCCAGGGCCTGTCGGTGAGCGACTTCGTCAAACGCGTGGGGGTCGTCGAGCTCGACGCCGCCGCCGCGCAGCGCCTGGCCGGACCCGTCGCGACGATCGCCGACGTCGAAGGCCTCGCGTCACACGCCCGCTCGGCGCGCCTGCGAGCAGAACGACCGTCGTGAACCGCGTGGTCGACCTGGCCCGCCTGCGGCCGGGTGAGCGCTCCGGCCTGGCGGCGGCGATCGCCGCGGCCGGTCTGGTCTGTTTTCCCACCGACACCGTCTACGGCATCGGCGGGGCGGTCTCGCCGGCCACGGCACGGGCGATCTCGCGCGTGAAGGGACGCCGCCCCGACAAGCCGCTGCAGGTCGTCTATCCGACCCTCGAGCTGCTGCTCGCCGGCGTGGCCCTGTCGCCCGCGGTCGTCCAAGCCGCGCGCCGCCTGCTGCCAGGGCCGTACACCCTGGTCGTGCCCTACCCCGACGGCACGAGCTTTCCGCCCTGCGGCCGCGTCGAATGGCCGGCCGTCGAGGGCCCAGGCGGAGCCGCGCGGACGACTGTGCCGACGCTGGGCGTGCGCGTGCCGGCGTGGCCTTCGGCGGCGGCGGCGCTGGGCGCGTTGCCGTTCCCGGTCCTTGCCTCGTCGGCCAACCCGAGCGGCGGGCAGGACCCGGTGGACCTGGCCGACGTGGCCGCGGACGTGCGCGCCGCCTGCGACCTGCTCCTCGACGCGGGGCCGACGAGTGGCGTATCGTCAACCGTGGTCGATCTGAGCGGCTTGCAGGCCGGCCGGGGTTTTCGCGTGCTGCGCCCCGGTGCGGTCGGGGACGCCGAGATCGCCGCCCTGCTCGCCAGCTAGGAAGGATACGGGCACTGTGAAGAGTCTGCGCATGATCCAGGTCGACGTGTTCAGCGAGCGACCGTTGGCCGGCAACCCGCTCGCCGTCTTTCCCGAGGCCGAGGGGCTGAGCGACGAGACGATGCAGCAGATCGCCACCGAGATGAACCTCTCCGAGACGACCTTCGTCACCTCGCCCGAGGCCGGCGGCGACGCGCGGGTGCGTATCTTCACGCCGGCGACGGAGCTGCCGTTCGCCGGGCATCCGAGCATCGGCACCGCCTGCACGCTCGTCACCGTCGGGCGCGTCGCGGCGCGGGAGCCGATGACCGAAGTGACCCTCGAGCTGAACGTCGGCCCGACGGTGGTCGACGTCACCGTGCGCGGCGGCCAGGCCGTGGCCGGCGTCGTGCATCAGGGTCCGCCGGCCTACGGCGAGGAGATCCCCCGCCAGGACGCCGCCGCCGTCCTGGGCCTGCAGGAGAGCGACCTCGACGAGGAGCTCACGCCGCGCGTCGTGTCGACCGGCCTGAGCTATGCGATCATCCCGCTGCGCAACACGCGCACGCTCGCCGCCTCATGGTTCAACTTCGACCTGCTGCCCGAGTTCGAGCGCCGTTACGCCGAGCTGTATCCGTTCGCGCTCACCGGCGACGAGGAGCCGTTCGCGGAGGCCCGCTGCTTCGCCCCGCTCGCGGGCATCGTCGAAGACCCCGCGACCGGCAGCGCCGCCGGCCCGCTGGCCGCCTACCTCGCCCGCGAAGGCCTGCTCGGGCCGGGCGTGGCGAGGGTGCTGGCCCAGGGCCGGCACGCGCGCCGCCCCAGCCGCCTGACCATCTCGGTGACCACCGAGGGCACGCGGGTCACCGACGTGCTGGTCGGCGGCGGCGTCGTGCCCATGATGACCGGGGTCCTTTCGCTCTGACAGCACGGGCTCTTTGGTAGAATCATCGCGACCGAAAGGACACCCATGGCCCTCCGTATCGCCGTCGGCGCCGACCATGCCGGCTTCGCCCTGAAGCAGGTGCTGGTCGAGCGCCTGAGAACCGCCGGGCACGATGTCGCCGACCTCGGCACCACCTCCGAAGAGTCGGTCGACTACCCCGTCTACGCGCACGCGGTGGCCGCGAAGGTCGCCGCCGGCGACGTCGATCGCGGCCTGCTCGTCTGTGGCACCGGCCTGGGCATGTGCATGGCGGCCAACCGTCATGCGGGCGTGCGCGCCGCCGATTGCGTGACGGTCGCCATGGCCGACATGGCACGCCGCCACAACGACTCCAACCTGCTGTGTCTCGGCGCCCGGCTGCTCGACGAGGCCCAGGCTGGGGCGATCCTCGACGCGTGGCTTGCGACCCCCTTCGAGGGCGCCCGCCACGAGCGCCGTGTGGCCCAGATCGACGACCTTGCGCCCGCGGCCGAACGCTGAGCCGCCGGCGCCGCCCGGCGCCGCCGGCGGCGCGCCGGGCGACCGCCCCGTGGCCCCTCAGCGGCCGTCCTGGGACGCCTACTTCCTGCAGCTCGCCCGCCAGGCCGCGTCGCGCTCCACGTGTCTGCGGCGGCAGGTCGGCGCCGTGCTGGTGCGTGACCGCCGCATCCTGGCGACCGGCTACAACGGCTCGCCGCGCGGCGTGGCGCACTGCCTCGACATAGGCTGCCTGCGCGACCAGATGGGGATCCCCTCGGGCGAGCGCCAGGAGCTCTGCCGCGCGATCCACGCCGAGCAGAACGCCGTGATCCAGGCGGCTGTGCACGGTGTGGCCATCGAAGGCGCCACGCTGTACTGCACGCTGCAGCCGTGCGTGCTGTGCGCCAAGATCCTGATCAACTGCGGCGTGCGTGAGATCCACTACGCCGAGGGGTATCCCGACGAGCTGTCGCGCGACATGTTCGCGGAGGCCGGCGTCGTCGTGGTCAAGGAGGACCTTCCATAAGCGAGCTGCTGGAGCTGCCGAGCGCGGTCCAGCTCGCCATACTCGGCTTCATCCTCGCGGCGAGCATCGTCATTCTGGCGACCCCGGTCATGGCCCGTCTCGCCCGGCGCACGGGGATCGTCGACCGGCCCGTCGACGCCCGCCGCATGCACGCCCGGGTGACGCCCCTGCTGGGCGGCCTCGCGATCTACCTCGGCGTCATGATCCCCACCCTCGTGCTGGTCAAGAAGGACGCCGCGACCATGGCGATCCTCGTCGGCGGCTCCATCGTGGCGGTCGTCGGCGTGATCGACGACGTCGCCGAGATCAGACCGCTGCTCAAGTTCGCCGGCCAGATCGCGGCCATTGCCGCGCTGCTCGCCTACGGCCTGCGCATCGACCACCTCTCGGTGCCGCTCACCAGCATCACGGTGACGCTGCATCCGGTCATCTCGATCCCGCTGACCGTGCTCTGGGTGGCGACCATCATCAACATGGTGAACTTCATCGACGGGCTCGATGGGCTTGCGGCCGGCATCTGCGCGATCTCGGCGCTGACCTTCGCCGTCATCGCCCTGTCGCTCGGGCGCGGCACGACCGGGGTCGCGGCCGCCATCCTGGCCGGCGCCGCCTTCGCGTTCCTGCGCTTCAACTTCTATCCGGCGAGCATCTTCATGGGCGACGCGGGCTCGATGCTCCTCGGCTACGTGCTCGCCGTGATCAGCATCCAGGGCGTGCTCAAAGGCGCCGCTACGGTCGCCCTGATCTTTCCGCTGCTCGTCCTGGGCGTGCCGTTCGCAGACCTCTTCCTGGTCGTCTTTCGCAGGCTGCGCAAGGGGGTCCCGATCTACTCCCCCGGCCGCGACCACGTGCACCACGACCTCGTGCTCGTCGCCGGGTTCTCGCAGCGCACGTCGGTGCTGCTGCTGTACGGCTGGTGTCTCGTGCTGAACGGGCTGGCGCTGGCCATGAGGTTCCGCGCCACGGTGGCGATCGTCGTGCTCGGCGTCGCCTCGCTCGCCGCCACCGCGTCGATGGCCCGCCTGCTGCTGCGCTACCGGTCGGGCGACGAAGGGCCCGGTGGGCAGGACGGCGCCGCCGGTGGGCAGGACGGCGCGGCCGCCGGGCAGGACGGCGCGGCCGCCGGGCAGGACCGCGGCGGCGGAGCGACCGGCCGCATCGGCGGCGCGCGCGCGCCACGCCGGCGCCGCGGCCGGCCTGCGCGTGCTTCCGACGATACGATCCGGCGGTGATGGGAACGGTCTCCCGCACAGTGACCGGGACCTGCGAAACAGGCGCTCGGCGGCGCCGCTCGCGCGCCGGCGCGACCGGCGCCGATGGTGTGTCCGTGCGGTTGTCGGGGTAGGAAAGGGCTCGTATACTACGGTGCGCGAGACGGGCGATCATGGTCGGGATGGCCACAACAAGGGCGGCTTCGCGGCCGCCGAGACCATCGCCCTGACGGTGCTCGCCGGCATCGTGGTGGGGCTTCTCTGCGGGTATGGGCTCGATCGCCTGTTGCACACTGTGCCGGCGTTCACGGTGGTCGGGGTCTTCGCTGGTTGTGGTGTCGCCCTCTATGCCGTGTTCTTGGAGACGAAGTAGGGAGATTCCCGGCGTCAAGTCGGAGTTCATGACCATGGATGCACGTCCTCTCAGTCTGGTGCGGCGCGAGCCTGTGCTCCTGCTGCTGCTCACCCTGTCGGCGGGCTGCGCCGCCGTGGCGGCCGTCGCCGGACGCGACGTCGTCACGGCGCTTCTCGGGGCGCTGCTCGTCGTCGCCTACTGGGTCGTCGAGCGTCTGGCTGCGCGGATCGGCAGCAGGGGGTCGTTCCACTGGGCGATGGCGGTCGGGTTGTGCGGCATGGTCGTGCGTCTGACCGTCGTCATCGGCGGCCTGGTCGTCATCGCGCTGGTCGATCGTCCGGGGTTCGTCGAAGCGATCGTGTCGTTCGTCGTCGTCTACACGATCTACCTGGGCGTTCGTCTCTGGCGCTTCCCGGTACCCGGCGCCGGCGACACGACGGGCGGCCTTCTGTCGCGTCAGAGAGGCGCCCGATGAAGCTGCTCAAGCGCGTCCCGCTGTGGGCCTGGCCCATCGTCGCCCTCGCGGCGCTCGCCGGGTTGTTCCTGCTGCACGGCGGCCACAAGGCGACCTTCGACGTCGCCGGCGAATTCACCCTTCACCCGATCATCAAGCTGCCCAGGGTCGGGCCTTTCGACCTGTCCGTCACCAAGCCGGTCATCTACCTCTGGCTCACGGTGGTGGTCGTGTGCGTCTTCGCGGCTCTCGTCAACCGCGGCCTCAAGTCCAAGCCCGGCCGCTTCCAGGAGGCCATGGAGAGTCTGTACGAGCTGGCCCACGACGGCATCGCGGGGGCGGTCATGAAGGGCAGCGGCGCGGTGACCTGGTTTCCCTACATCGGCGGCGCCTTCTTCTTCATCCTCGTCTGCAACCTGATCGGCCTCATCCCGCTGCCGTTCGGCGTGGACCATCAGCTCGCCTTCTACGCCGCGACGGGCAACATCAACGTCACCATCACGCTGGCCGTGTTCACGTTCGTCTTCACACACTACGCGGGCATCCACGAGAAGGGCCCGGTGGGCTACGTCAAGGGCTGGGTCATCCCGGCGCCCCCGGTCCTCAAACAGTTCATCTTCGTATCCGATGTCATCAGCGAGCTTTTCCGCCTCGTCTCGCTGTCGGTCCGACTCTTCGCCAACATGCTGGCCGGCCACTTCATCCTGGCTGTGTTCTTCGCGATGGTGCTCGTGTTCCAGAGCTACCTCATCGGCGTGGTCCTGCAGGCGGGCTCGGTGGCGGTGTTCATGTTCGAGATCTTTGTGGCGGCCATCCAGGCGTTCATCTTCGCCATCCTTTCGGCCGTGTACATCGGCACGGCGCTCGAGCACGAACACTGAGGCGGTCGGTTGCCCGCGAGCAGCACAGTGTGACCAGGTAGACGTCAAGGAGGAGTTCACATGGATGTAAGTGCCCTTACGATCGCCGCCGCGGTGCCGACGACTGAGACCGGTCTTCGCCTGCTCGGCGCCGGTCTGGCCGCCGGTCTCGGCGTGGTCGGGCCCGGCGTCGGCATGGGCGTGCTGTTCGGCAGCGCCATCGAGAGCATCGCTCGCCAGCCCGAACTGCGGGGCGAGATCCGCCTCAACATGTTCATCGGCATCGGCATCATCGAAGCCCTGGCGCTGTACGCACTGGTCGTCGCCCTCATCTTGCTGTTCGTGGTCAAGTAGAGTGCGCCGTTTCACGATCGAGGAGAGACCCTGACATGCTGCTGAGCATCAACCCGGGCCTGATGATCTGGACGGCCATCACCTTCGGCATCTCGGTGTTCGTGTTGTGGCGCTTCGCCTTCGGCCCGCTGCAGAAGATCATCGACCAGCGCCGCGCGCAGGTCGCCGAGACCCTCGAGACGGCCGAAGAGACGCGCGCCGAAGCCGCCCGCCTGCTGGCCGAGTATCGCGAGACGCTGGCGTCGGTGCGGGCCGAAGCCGAAGACATCCTCGAGCGCTCCCGCAAAGCGGGCGACACGACCAAGGCCGAGATCTTAGACGAGGCTCGGCGGCAGGCCCAGCGCACCGTCGACAAGGCCCAGGAACAGCTCGAGCGCGACGTTCGCGTGGCGCTGCAGGAGCTCAAGGGCGAGATCGCCGGCCTCACGCTGCTGGCCTCCGAACAGGTCGTCGGCAAGTCGCTCGACGACGACGATCACCGGCGCCTGATCGACGAGGCGCTGCGGGCCGCCGATCTCGACAACCTCCAGCTCGGGAGCGGCTAGTGAGCGACACGGGCATCGCGCGCGTGTACGCCACGGCGCTGTTCGAGGCGGCCACCGCGGCCGGCACGGTCGAGCGCACCGGCGGCGACCTTCAGAGCTTCGTCAAGGCGCTCGACGAGTCGCCGGCGCTGGCCGGCGCGATCTTCGACCCGCAAGTCGAGCCCGAAGCCAAGCTGCGCGTCGTCGCGCAGCTCACCAGCGACGGCGACCGTCTCGCCGCGGGGGTGCTCAGCGTGCTGCTCAGAAAGGGTCGCATGGCGCTCGTCGGCGACGTCGCCAACGAGTACGCGCGCTTCGTCGCCCAGGCGGCCAAGGTGATCGAGGTCGAAGTCACGACGGCGGTGCCCGTCGCCTCCGACGTCGAGCGCCTGATCGTCGAACGTGTGCGGCGGTCCACCGGCGGCGAGCCGCGACTGACCAAGCGGATCGATCCCGCGATACTGGGCGGGCTCGTGCTGCGTGTCGACGACGTCCTGGTCGACGGCAGCCTGCGGGCGCGGATCCAGCAGCTCGATGACAGATTGAGAACGGCAGACGTGAGAGGTGGCGAGAAGTGAAGCTCCGTCCCGAAGAGATCGCCTCGGTCCTGAGACAGCAGATCGAGAACTACCAGGCCGAGGTCGAAGTCGAGGAGGTCGGCACGGTCCTCGAGGTCGGCGACGGCATCGCCCGCATCTACGGCCTGCGCAACGCGCTGTCCATGGAGATGCTCGACCTGCCGCACGGCGTGACCGCCCTGGCGCTCAACCTCGAAGAAGACAACGTCGGCGCCGTCCTGCTCGGCGAAGACACGCTCATCGGCGAGGGCGATCTCGTCAAGCGCAGCGGCAAGGTGCTGCAGGTGCCCGTCGGCCAGGCCCTCGTGGGCCGTGTCGTCGACCCCCTGGGCAACCCGCTCGACGACAAGGGACCGATCGAGACCGACACCTTCCGCCCGATGGAATTCAAGGCGCCCGGCGTGGTCGAGCGCCAGATGGTCAAGGAGCCCCTGCAGACCGGCATCAAGGCCATCGACTCGATGATCCCCATCGGCCGCGGTCAGCGCGAGCTGATCATCGGCGACCGCCAGACCGGCAAGACCTCGCTCATCGTCGACACCATCATCAATCAGAAGGGCCAGGACGAGATCTGCATCTACGTGGCCATCGGCCAGAAGGCCTCGACGGTCATGCAGGTCGTGCAAAAGCTCGAAGAGTACGGCGCCATGGAGTACTCCATCGTGGTCGCGGCGACGGCGTCGGCCGCCGCGCCTCTCAAGTACCTGGCGCCGTACGCGGGCGCGGCCATGGGAGAGTACTTCCTTTACGGTGGCCATCACGCGGTGTGCTTCTACGACGACCTCTCCAAGCACGCCGACGCCTACCGGCAGATGTCGCTGCTGCTGCGCCGGCCGCCGGGCCGCGAAGCCTTCCCGGGCGACGTGTTCTACCTGCACTCGCGGCTGCTCGAACGAGCCGTCAAGTTGAACGACGAGCTGGGTGGCGGCTCGTTGACGGCCATTCCCGTGATCGAGACCCAGGCCGGCGACGTGTCCGCCTACATCCCGACCAACGTGATCTCCATCACCGACGGGCAGATCTTCCTGCAGAGCGACCTGTTCTATTCAGGCGTGCGGCCCGCCATCAACGCCGGCATCTCCGTGTCGCGGGTCGGCGGCAACGCCCAGATCAAGGCCATGAAGCAGGTCGCCGGCCGCCTGCGCCTCGACCTGGCGCAGTACCGCGAGCTCGAAGCGTTCGCCCAGTTCGGTTCGGAGTTGGACGAAGCCACTCGGCAGAGCCTCGGGCGCGGAGCGCGTATGGTCGAGGTCTTGAAGCAGGGTCGCTTCGAGCCCATGCCGGTCGAAGAGCAGGTCCTCGAGATCTTCGCCGGCACGCAGGGGTTCTTGGACGACATCCCGGTCGAGAACGTGCGCACCTTCCTGGCCGGCCTGCGTAGCTTCGTCAAGTCCCAGCACCCCGAGGTCCTCAAGGCGGTCCGCGACGAAAAGGTGCTCGACGACCGCGGCGAGGAGATACTGCGCGGCGACATCGCCGAGTTTCACAAGTCGGTGGCGCCCGACGAGTCCGACGAAGCGGGCGTAGTCTGACGTGGCGACGCTGCAGGACATCAGGCGGCGGATCACTTCCACCGAGAACACGCGCAAGATAACCAAGGCCATGGAGCTGGTGTCGGCGGCCAAGCTGCGACGGGCGCAGGCGCGCATGGAGTCGCTGCGCCCCTACGCCGGAGCCATGGTCGAGATGATGCGCGATCTGGCCACCTTCGCCACCGAGAAGAGCAGCTTCGCCCTGCTGCGCGAGCACGACTCCGCCAAGGCCGAGGCGCTGCTCGTGATCACCGGCGATCGCGGTCTGGCGGGGGCGTTCAACGCCAACGTGCTGCGCGCCTGCTTTGCCGCCGATCGCGAGCTCGCGGACAGGGGATTGAGCCGCCGGCTGCTGGTCGTGGGCAAGAAGGGCATCGGCACCCTGCGGTTTCGCGGGCTTGCCATCGACCAGTCCTGGTCGGGCAAGAGCGATCGACCCACCTACGCCGACGCCGAAGCCATCGCCCATCACGTCATCGACCTGTACACGCGCGAAGAGGTCGACCGCGTGCGGCTCATCTACAACCACTTCAAGTCGCCCATCGAGCAGACGCTGATGGACGTGCAGATCCTGCCGATCGTCCCGCAGGAGATCTACGACAAGGATCGTCAGCGGCCGCTCGTCACGTACCTCTACGAGCCGGAAGAGGCGGAGATCTTCGCCAAGCTGCTGCCGCGCTACGTGGAGATCGCGATCTTCCGGGCGCTGCTCGAGTCGAGTGCCAGTGAGCAGGGCGCGCGCATGACCGCCATGCGCAACGCCAGCGAGAGCGCCGACGAGCTGATCGACGACTACACGCTCTCCATGAACCGGGCGCGGCAGGCATCGATCACCCAGGAGATCCTCGAGGTCGTGGCGGGCGCCGACGCCCTCGGCTAGCCGAGGGCCGCAAACGGTCCGGTCACGCAACGGCAAACAAGGGAGTGCAGTGAGGCGACAAACGGCTGCGGAGCTGAGGTCATGAACACAGGACGAATAGTGCAGGTCATCGGCGCCGTGGTCGATGTTCACTTTCCCGACGAGCTGCCGGCCATCTACAACGCGCTGAAGATCACGATCGACCGCGACGGACAGCCGGTCGATCTCATCGCCGAGGTGCAGCAGCATCTGGGCGACAACAAGGTGCGGGCCGTGGCCATGGACGCGACCGACGGTCTGGCGCGCGGCGCCGAGGTCGTCGACACCGGCGGCCAGATGACCGTGCCGGTCGGACCGGCCACGCTCGGGCGGCTGACGAACGTCATGGGCCAGCCGATCGACCACCTCGAAGACGACCTCGCCGGCGCCGAGCGCTGGCCTATCCACCGGCCGGCCCCCGACTTCGAGTCGCTCGACCCGACCGACGAGCTCTTCGAGACCGGCATCAAGGTGATCGATCTCCTGGCGCCCTACATCAAGGGCGGCAAGATCGGCCTCTTCGGCGGCGCCGGTGTGGGCAAGACCGTGATCGTGCAGGAGCTCATCCACAACATCGCCACGCAGCACGGCGGCCTGTCGGTGTTCTGCGGCGTCGGCGAGCGCACGCGCGAGGGCAACGATCTCTGGACCGAGATGAAGGAATCGGGCGTGATCGACAAGACCGCGCTCGTGTTCGGCCAGATGAACGAGCCGCCCGGCGCCCGTCTGCGGGTCGCTCTGGCCGGCCTCACGGTGGCCGAGTACTTTCGCGAAGAAGGCGGCCAGGACGTGCTGCTGTTCATCGACAACATCTTCCGTTTCGTGCAGGCGGGCTCAGAGGTCTCGGCGCTGCTCGGCCGCATGCCGAGCGCCGTCGGCTACCAGCCCACCCTGGCCAACGAGATGGGCGAGCTGCAGGAGCGCATCACCTCGACCAAGAAGGGCTCGATCACTTCGGTCCAGGCGATCTACGTGCCGGCCGACGACCTGACCGACCCGGCTCCCGCGGCGACCTTCGCTCACCTCGACGCCACGACGACCCTGTCGCGCGCGATCTCGCAGAAGGGCATCTACCCCGCGGTCGATCCCCTCGACTCGACCTCGCGCATCCTCAGCCCGGCGAGCGTGGGCGAGGAGCACTACGCGGTGGCCACCCGCGTCCAGGAGACGCTGCAGCGCTACAAGGACCTGCAGGACATCATCGCCATCCTCGGCATGGACGAGCTCACCGACGAAGACAAGGTGACCGTGCAGCGCGCGCGGCGCATCGAGCGCTTCCTGTCGCAGCCGTTCTTCGTGGCCGAGCAGTTCACCGGCGTACCGGGCAAGTACGTGCCGATCGCCGACACGGTGCGCGGCTTCAAGGAGATCGTCGAGGGCAAGCACGACGATCTGCCCGAGCAGGCGTTCTTCATGGTGGGCGGCATCGACGAGGCGGTCGCCCAGGCCAAGAAGCTCGGCGGCCACGGCGCCGACGAGCCGGCCGCGGCTTCGCCGCCCGCCGGCGAGCCGCAGGCCGTCGCCGAGGCGACGCCGGCCGCGGGCTGACGATGTCCGACGAGCGCACGCTGCGGGTCGAGATCGTCACGCCCGACGGGTCGGTGTACAACGGCGACGCGAGCATGGTCATCGTGCCCGGCGTCGAGGGCGAGCTCGGCGTTCTGCCGCAGCACGAGCCGCTGGTCACGCTGGTCGCCATCGGCGAGGCGCGCGTCCAGCTCCTCGACAGCACGTGGGAACGGTTCGCCACCGGCATCGGCTACGCTCAGATACTGTTCGACAAGGTGCTGCTGGTCGTCGACCAGGCCGAGCAGGCGGGCCGCATCGACGTGGCCCGGGCCGAAGCGGCCCGCAAGCGTGCCGACGATCGGCTGGCGCTGCGCGGCGACCCGGGCGCGCACGCCGAAGTCGACTTCTACAAGGCCGAGCAGGCCCTGAAGAGGGCCGAGAACCGGCTCAAGGTCGCGGCCCGCGTATGACGCCCGATGGGCGTCCGCAGCCGACCGTCCACCACGCTGAAGAGGCTGCCGTGAGCTCAGACGAGGCAGACAGGCGCTCGCTGCTCGTGCGGGGCGGTCGCCGGCTCGCGGGCGAGATCGTCCTGGCCGGCGCCAAGAACTCCGCGCTCAAGCTGATGGCCGCGAGCCTGCTGGCCGACGAGCCGTCGACCATCCGCCGCGTGCCGCGCATCGCCGACGTCTTCACCATGATCGAGATGCTGCGCGCTCTGGGCGCCGACGTGACCTTCGACGACGGCGAGCTGCGCATCGACCCCACGGAACACCTGAACGACTGCGCCCCCTACGAGCTCGTGCGGCGCATGCGGGCCAGCATCATCGTGATGGGCCCGATGGTCGCCCGCCTCGGCCGGGCCACGATCGCCATGCCGGGGGGCTGCAACATCGGCCCGCGGCGCATCGACTTTCACATCCGCGGCCTGCAGAAGCTCGGCGCCGCGATCGAGATCGAGCACGGCTTCATCGAAGTCACCTGCGACGGCCTGCGCGGCGCCGTGGTGCCGCTCGACTATCCGAGCGTAGGGGCGACCGAGAACCTGCTCATGGCGGCCACCGCGGCACGTGGCACGACGGTCATAGAGAACGCCGCTCGCGAGCCCGAGATCGTCGACCTCGCCAAGTTCCTCATGTCGATGGGCGCTCACATCGAAGGCGCCGGCTCGAGCTCGATCACGATCGAGGGTGGGCACGCCCTGCACGGCGCCATCCACGAGGTCGTAGCCGACCGCATCGAAGCCGGCACGTACCTGCTGGCCGGCGTCGCGACGGGCGGCGACGTCACCGTCCTGGGCCTCAACCCAGCGTGTCTCGAGCTGTTCCTGAACAAGTTGCGGGCGATGGGCGTGCAGGTCGACGAGGGCGACCGTACCATCCGCGCGCGGGCGCTCGGGCCGCTGCGCCCGGTCGACGTGTCCACGCTGCCGCACCCGGGCTTTGCCACCGACCTGCAGGCCCAGTTCATGGTGGCCCTGTCGCTGGCCGACGGCACGTCGATCGTCACCGAGAACGTCTTCGAGAACCGCTTCGCCGTGGTCGACGAGCTCAACCGGCTCGGCGCGGGCATCGCCACGAGCGGCCACCACGCCGTGGTCAGCGGCCCGCGGCAGCTCACCGGCAGCGTGGTCGAGGCGCCCGACCTGCGCGGCGGCGCCGCGCTGGCCATCGCCGGTCTCGCGGCGGAGGGCACGACCGAAGTGCGCGGGCTGCACCACATCGACCGCGGCTACGAGGCCTTCGACGTGCGGCTCGCCTCTCTGGGGGCCGATGTCGCGCGTGTCGAGGGCGCCGGCGCGGCCGGCCGCTGAAGCGCCCTCTCGCACCCGCCGCTGGAGGTGCCCTCTCGCACCGTCCGCTGAAGAGCCCTCTCGCACCGCCCGCCCGCCCGCTCACGCACGGGGTCGCCGGCCCATCATGCGGCGGGTCCGGTCGTGCGGTACACTCACCGTGAGCTACAATCCACGTAGTCGGATGACCCGGATGTCGTGCATCCACGTCAGGTGACGGAGCCGCCCTCAGTGCCGCAGTACACCCGGTACACAGTAACGCCTCGCAAACCAGCCGTGCCGGTCTGGGTGCGCGTCCTCAAATGGACGGTGCTCCTGATCGTCGTCGCGCTCGCCGCGTCGTTCGGCATGGGCTTCGGGTATCTGCAGCACACGGTCAGCCAGGTCGCCAGCAGCCCGCACGACAAGGCCACCGTCAAGGCGGTGAAGAAGGAGCTCACCGTCACCCACACCTCGCACGAGCCCGAGAACATCCTCGTGCTTGGCAGCGACCGCCGCAAGGGCATCGCCGGCGACAGGGGGCGCTCCGACAGCATCATGCTGATCCGCATCGACCCGCATACCAGGAGCATCTCGATGCTGTCGATCCCGCGCGACCTGCGGGTCGAGATCCCCGGCTGGGGCACCGACCGCATCAACGCGGCCTACTCTGACGGCGGCGCGCCGCTGTCGGTGGCCACCTTCAAGCTTCTCACCGGGCTGCCGGTGAACCACTTCATCGACATCAACTTCATCGGCTTCATCGACATCGTCGACTACCTGGGCGGCGTCTACCTCGACGTCGACCGCCAGTACTCCAACAACACCGCCGTCACCGGCTACTCGTCGATCAACCTTCAGGCCGGCTATCAGAAGCTGAACGGCCACGACGCCCTGAGCTTCGTGCGCTTTCGCCACGACCAGCTCGGCGACTGGGGCCGCATGCAGCGTCAGCAGTTGTTCCTGCGCGAGCTCAAACGGCAGGCCCTGCGCTGGCACAACGTGCTCAAGCTGCCCAAGCTGATCAGCATCATCACGCACAACACGGTCTCCGACGTCTCGTCGGTCAAGCAGCTCCTGACGCTCACCGAGCTCGTGCTCGGGGTCAACACCTCGCACATCTACCAGACCCATCTGGTCGGCTCGCCCATCGTCGTCAACGGCGCCGACGAGCTGCAGGCCACGCCCAGCGAGGTGGCCGCGGTCGTCGCGCAGTTCACCAACCCGCAGAAGCCGCCCGTGCAGAAGTCGCAGGCCGAATCGCAGCCCAAGAAGTCGTTCAGGGTGACCATCACCAACGGCGGCGCCGCCGCGGGCAGCGCCGCCGCCGCCGCAAGCCAGCTCGTCGCCCAGGGGTACAAGGCGGCGGTCGCCGGCGACGCCCTGCAGGGCGACAGCAAGGCCACGCTCATCTACGCGACCCAGGGCTTCGTGGGCAACGCCCGCGTGCTTTCGACCATGCTGCCGCCGAGCAAGGTGATCACGGTGCCGCGCGCTCCCGGAGTCGAGCCCGGCGTCACGGTCGTCCTGGGGCCGGCCTTCACCGGACAGCTCGTGCTGCCCCAGGTGGCGGCGAGCGGCCCGACCATCCTCAGCAGATCTTCGTACGACGCCGCCGAATGGCGGCAGCTCGACGCCCAGACCAAGCTCAAGCTGCGCATGCCCAGGGCCTGGGTCTCCGGCTACTCGTACGACTGGACGATGTCGCGCGCCTACACGATCCCCACCGGCCACGGCAGAGCCGCCGCGGCGGTCGCGGTCGGCACGACGACGAGCGGCGGCTACTGGCAGATCGAAGAGATGCACTGGACGGACCCGCCGGCGATCGCTTCGCCCGACGTGACGAAGACCGTGAACGGCACCAGGTATCTGCTCTTCTACAACGGGACTCAGCTCCACATGGTGGCCTGGAAGATCGGGGGCACCCTCTACTGGGTCTCCAATACGCTCGACAACGAGATCGCCAATAACGCGATGATGGCGCTCGCCACGTCGTTCGTGCGCGTGAAGTGACTCGCCTGCGCGCGGTGCCGCGGCGCCTCGATCCGTGGGCCGCCTTGTTGCTCGGCGTGCTTGTCACCCTGGGCGTGATCATCCTGCTCGCCACCCCCGGGCCCTGGCACAGGGTCGTACCCGCGGTGGCCACCCACCCGCCGCTCGCCCCGCCGCCACCGCCGACCGATATCGCCGTCTTCGTGAACGGCCCGCGGCGCGAAGGCTGTGCCGGCGTTGTGTGGCTGCACATCGACTACACGCAGGCGCGCTTCACGGCCGTCGTCGTGAGCCCGTCGCTGAGCTGCCTTCTGCCGGGCGCCGGCCTGCAGCCTCTGTCCGAGATCGTCGACCAGGCTGGTCCAAAGATCGGCGAGCAAGCGCTGGCCCGGCGCCTCGGCGTCAAGCTCGGCGCCTGGATCACGATCGACCCCCTCGCCGTACGCGCCGCCCTGCCGGGGTTCTTTACCGCGGCCACGAAGCTCCTCCACCCGCGTCCGGTGCCGCTCGTGGGCGTGTGGAGCCTGCGCCAGCCGCCCGACAAGGCGCTGCAGCGCCAGGTGCGCTATCTGCGGCTCATCCTCAGGGACGGCAGCGCCGACGAGCTCAACCTGGTCGGCTTTGTGAACTACATCATCGGTTCGACCGACGTCAACACGTCGCTGACGCTGCAGGCGGTCTCGGCGATCGGGGCGGCCCTGAACCTCTCGGACGCCGGCGATCTGGTCACGTCGTCGCTGCCCGTGACCGTGGAGCACCGCGGCCGCTACCAGCGCTGGCTGCCGGTGCCCGACGCACTCCTGGCGCTGCGCCAGTCATTCGCCTTCGACGCGGCCTCGCCCGTGTATCCGGCCACTGTCATCGCGCGCCCGGCGGGGCGGACGGTGACCGTGCTGACTTCGCCTCTCGGCCGCTGGACGGCGCGCTACCGCACGGCGTTCCAGGCCGAGCTGCGCCGTTACGGTGTGCGCGGCGTGCGCGTCGAGCTGCGCGCCTGCGTCCGACCGGCCGCGGCGAGCCGGGCGCTCGAGACCGGCCGCGCCCGGCCGCCTCTGGGTGTCGTCATCGCCGTAGGGCGTTCGGCCGCCGGGACGCCGTCGGAGACGCGGACCGGGGCGGTCCTTACGGCGGCGCTCGCGGGCGTGAGTGCCGCGGCCCTGCCGGCCGTCGTGTCGGAGGTGCCGGCCGCTCCGGCCGCCGTGAACAGCGCGATCGCGGCGCGCACGTCGGCCGCCGGTCTGCCGCTGTCGCCGGTCGCCGCGGCCCTCGCCGTACTGGCCCCCGCCGCGAGCCCGGCGCCCGGCGGCCCCGCCGCCCCGACACCCGCCGCCGCGAGCCCCACACCCGGCGCCACCGGTGGCACGCCGTCCTCGGGAACCGGGAGCACGGCGTCCACCGGCGCGGCGAGCCCGACGCCCGGTGGCACGACCATCTCGGCGCCCGCGGCGACCGGCAGTCCGGCGCCCGCGGCGACCGGCAGTCCGGCGTCGGTTCAGGCCGAAAGTCTGACCGATGCCGTCGTGGCCGCCTGGGCTCGCCTCGACGCAGCGACGTTCGTGCGCGCGGTGCAACCCGCCTTCTTCGCGCCGCGGCTCGCCGCCACGAAGCTCGGCGTGACCTACTACGAGCGGACGCTCACGAGGGTCGGGGTCGTTGATGGCGACGCGGCCGCCCGCGCCCGTCTGATCGCGGAGCTCGACGTGTTCGGCTATCGGGCCCTGAGGGCTCCGAACGGGTCACTCGCGGCGGGCTCCCGGCCACTCGTCTACTACCGCGCCCACGACCGGCGTCTCGCGCTGGCCGTTGCCGGCGACCTTGGCTTGCGGGCGAGCCAGCTGGTGAAGACGACGGGTGGGGCAGAGGGGCTGACCGTGGTCATGCCTCACTGAAAGGCGGCCGTGCAGCTTGCGTTTCGCGCAAGGACTCCCCTAAACGACGAGCGCCCCATGAAGGGGCGCTCGTGCGCACGAACCGCGATATCGGAAGAGGCTTACGCGTGAAGCTTGCGCAGCACGAGTCCGCCGCTCATGAGAGCGAGGCCGAACGCGAAGATCACGACGGTCGAGCCGCCCGTGAACATGAGGCTGCCGGCCTGGACGCTCGGCTCGGGCAGGCTGGCGAGGTAGTCTTCGAGGACACCTTCGACGTCGGTGTACTGCTGCAACGTGGGGTCGCTCTTGAGGTAGGACAGCGCGGCTTCGACCTGGGCACGCGTGTAGTTGCCGTCGATGTGGCCGTCCTGTGCGTCCTTGATGATCGCCGTGGTCGAGCTCGATGCGGCCTGTGCGACTGCCGCCACCATGAGCACAGCCACGACCACCAAGACTGCGATGGTCACTATTCTCATCTTCATGGAAACCCCCTCTATCTGCGCTATCTGCGGTCCGGGTTACTGGCCTGTTCCGATGTTGGTTGTCTTGTATATCACGACGCTCGGACGAATTCCACGTTAGGCTGCTCGTTCACAGCCCTGCGGGTCAACGTATAATGCCCCCTGTGGAGCACGATCCCGCACCTGTCGAAACCGTCACGCCGCCTACCGCCACGTCTCGCAACGCCTCACCTCGCACCGGCCCCTCTCCGCTGATGCGTGTCGCTTGGGGTGCTCTGCGTTGCCTGCCGGTGGCTCTCGTCGTGGCCGCCATCCTCGTGCTGTCGTTCCTGTCCGGCGGCTACATCTTTTCCCGGACTGCGACCGTCGTATTCGTGGGCGTGCCGTTGGCGGCTGTGTGGGTGTGGCTCGTGCCACGCCGCCTGACGCTCGGCGGCCCGGTCCTCGTGGCCCTGGTGGCTTTCGCCGCCTTCACCGCCTGGGCGGGGCTGTCGATCGCCTGGTCCGTCGGTCCCGACCTCTCGTGGCTGGCCTTCGACGTGAGTCTCCTCTACCTCATCGTAGCGGTCGTCGTCACCGTCACGCCGGCCGGCCCGGTGCAGCTCCGTCTGGCCGGCTACGGCTTCGTCGCCGCGATGGTGCCGGTGGCCGTCTATGCCTTCCTCGGAAAAGTGTTGCCCGACGTGGTGACGCACGCGCATCTCTACCCCCGTCTGAGCGCTCCGCTGGGCTACTGGAACGTGCTGGCGATGATGATGGTGATGGCCATCGTGCCGGCCCTCGAGGGCGCTTCGCGGCGCTCTCTGCCGGTCGTCGCGCGGGGCGCCTGCGCCGCCGCGCTCGCGCTCTTTGCCTTCACCCTGTTCTTCTCGTTCTCGCGCGGCGGCACGCTGGCCCTGGCCCTGGCCCTCGTCGTCTACTTCGCCCTTACCAACGAACGGCTGCAGGGCGCCCTCAGTCTGGCGCTGACCGCCGTGCCCGTCGCCGCGGCCCTCTACCACGGCCGCCATCTGGGCACGCTTTTCAACTTCACCTCGAGCGACGCGCTGCGTACCGCTCAGGGACACGTCTTCGGGCGCTGGGCGCTCGCCGCGATCTGCCTGGCGGCAGTGCTCCAGGCGGCCGTGGCGCTCGGCGGCCGATGGATCTCGCTCGAGGGCAGGGCGCGGCAGGTCGTCGGTGCGGTGACGCTGGCCCTCGCCGTGGTGGTCGTGGCGACGGGCGCCCTCGCTTTCGCCTCGCGCTACGGCGGCGTGGCCGGCTTGGCGCACAAGGTCGCGCACCAGTTCACGTCGTCCGACGCGAGCGCCAATCCGCACACAAGCGGCGCCGGCCGTCTGCTCGCGCTCGGCAGCAACGGTCGCATCCCCATGGCCCGCGAGGGGCTGAAGGGCTTCCGCGCCCATCCGCTGGCCGGCAGCGGCGCAGGCACGTTCCGATTCACCAACTACCTGTACCGGCCCAATGCCTCGTTCGTCGTGAAGCACGCCCACGACCAGTGGATCAACGTGCTGAGCGAGCTCGGCATCGTCGGTCTCGTGCTGTTCGTCGTCGCCCTCGGCGGCCTGCTGTTCGCCGCGCTGCGGCCCGTCGGGCGAGCCGCGCGCGACGCGGACCGCGGCTTGCTGGCCGCGCTGCAGGCGGTGAGCGTCGCCTTCGTCTTTCACATGACCATCGACTGGGACTGGGACATGGCGGCCGCGGCGATCGCGTTCCTGCTGCTGACCGGGGTCGCCGCGGCGTACGTGCGCCGCCGGCGCGCCGACGCGCTCCGGGGCGTCGCGCAGGCCGCGCCGGCCCCCGACGGCGAGCCGGCCGTCCGGCGCCGCGCCCGGCGCGAGCCTCGCGGCCTGCGCTTCGGCGTCGCGTCGCGCATCCTGGTCACGGGAGTGCTGCTGCTGGTCGCCCTGAGCTGGCTCTCGCCGTACCTGTCCCAGCGCTCGCTGTCACGCGCCATCCTGCTGGCCAGCGAGAGCCGCACGTCGGCCGCGATCGTGCAGGCGCGCCGCGCGCACCGGTTCGATCCGCTGGCGGTCGATCCGCTGTTCACGCTGGCCTTGGTCGAGCAGCAGGAGGGCCGCGGCAGCACGGCGCAGGCGACCCTCGAGCGGGCCGTCAGGCTGCAGCCGCAGAACTACGCGACGTACTACGAGCTGGGGCTCATGCAGTTGAACGTCCTGGGGCTCAACCACCAGGCGGCGGCGTCGTTCAGGCGGGCGCTCTCACTGAACCCCTACGACGAGAACTCGAGCTACGAGCTCAGCGCCGCCCTGGCTCCCGCCGCCGCGCCCTGAGCGCACCCGCGGCTGCGCGTGAGCGGACTCGCGGTCGCGCCGCGCGAGCGGCGGCGGTCCGGGCGCAGGCACGGCTCGTGGTGGTAGACTAGGCGCCCGCGAGCGGGAGTGTGAGGAGGGATCGTGCCGGAAACGCAAGACAGCGTCGGGGTCGTCGGAGTCGGGTACGTGGGTCTCGTGACGGCCGTGTGCATCGCTCACCTCGGCCACAGGGTCGTGTGTCTCGACGTCGACGAGGCCAAGATCGAGGCGCTGCGCGCGGGGCGCGTGCCCATCTACGAACCAGGCCTCGACGAGCTTCTCGCCGGCGCTCGCGAGCGCCTCTCGTTCACGACCTCCTACGACGAGCTCTGCGAGCGTTGCCGTGTCCTTTTCGTCGCGGTCGACACGCCGCCGTCGCCGTCGGGCGACGCCGACATGTCGCGCGTCGACCGGGTGGTGCGCGACGTGAGCGCTCGCAGCGGCGAGCGTCTGCTCGTCATGAAGAGCACGGTGCCGGTGGGCACCGGCGAACGCATCACCGCCGAGCTCGAGGCCGCCGGGGTCACCGGCATCGGCTACGTGTCCAACCCCGAGTTCCTGCGCGAGGGCGCCGCGGTCGACGACGTGCTGCACCCGGACCGCATCGTGATCGGCGCCTACCGCGACGGCGACGGCGACCAGGTGCAGCGGCTCTTCTCGGGCATCGAGACCACCGTCGTGCGCACCACGGTGCCCACCGCCGAGATGATCAAGTACGCCTCCAACGCCTTCCTGGCCACCAAGATCTCGTTCATCAATGAGATCGCCAACGTCTGCGAGGCGGTCGGCGCCGACGTGCGATTCGTGGCCGACGGCATGGGTCTCGACCACCGCATCGGACCGCACTTCCTGCAGGCCGGCATCGGGTACGGCGGCTCGTGCTTTCCCAAAGACGTGCAGGCGCTCAAGCAGCTCGCCGGCAACACGGGCTATCACTTTCAGCTCCTGAACGCCGTGATCGAGGTCAACCACCTGCAGAAGCGGCGCGTGGTCGGCAAGCTCCAGGAGCGCCTGGGCCGGCTGCGCGGCAAGCACGTCGCCCTGCTGGGACTCACCTTCAAGCCCCACACCGACGACCTGCGCGAAGCCGCCTCCATAGTCCTCGCCGGTCGTCTGCACGCGGAGGGGGCCAAGGTCTCGGCCTTCGACCCCATGGTGCCGCCCGGTTCGCACGCCGACCTGTTCCCGAACGTCGAGATCGCCACCAGCGCCCTCGAAGCTCTCGACGGCGCCGACGCCGCGATCATGGTGACCGAATGGCCCGAGCTCCTGGCGCTCGACTGGGACGTCGTGCGCGAGCGCATGCGTGGTCGCTACGTGATCGACGGCCGCAACGTGCTCGACGCCGCACGCCTCGCCGCGGCCGGGCTGTCCTGCGACGGCATCGGCACGGTCGACGATCAGGCGGCGGTCGGCGATCCGCTCACCTCCAACGAAGCCAGGTAGGACCAGCCGGTGGCTGCGATCTCATCGTGCGCTCAGGCGGTCGTCCTGGTCGGCGGTGAGGGCACCCGGCTGCGACCGATCACCTCGCGCCTGCCCAAGCCCGTCGTGCCGCTGGTCGGGCGGCCGTTCGTGGGCTACATCCTCGAGAGCCTGGCCCGGCACGGCGTGGCGCGGGTCGTGTTCTCGGCCGGCTACCTTGCCGCGGCCCTGCGCGAGGCGATCGGCGACGGCAGCCGCTACGGCCTCGAGGTGCGCTACGTGGTCGAAGACCAGCCCCTCGGCACGGCGGGCGCCATCAAGAACGTCCAGGCCGAGCTCGACGACGGCTGCCTGTATGCCGTGAACGGCGACGTGCTCGCCGACGTCAACCTCACCGCCATGCGCGCCTTTCACGAAGCTCACCCCGGCCTCGCGACCATCCTGCTCGCGCGGGTCGACGACCCGCGCCGCTACGGCCTGGTCGAGGTCGACGACGCAGGCCGCGTCGAGCAGTTCCTCGAAAAGCCGGGGTCCGATTACGACGTGCCGTCGCACGGCGCGCTGATCAACGCCGGCGTCTACCTGCTCGAGCCCGAGGTGCTCGACGCGATCCCGGCCGGACGCCAGCTCTCGATCGAGCGCGGCGTGTTCCCGCAGCTCGCCGCCGCCGGCGACCTGCACGCCTTCGTCGGCGACGGCTACTGGCGCGACATCGGCACGCCCGAAAGCTACCTGCAGGCCCACTTCGACCTGTTGCAGAGCAAGCTCGTGACGAGCGTCTCGGGCGACGTCGGCGCCTCGTATCTGTACGTCGCCGCCGACGCCGTGGTCGCGTCCGGGGCCAAGGTCGTGCCGCCGGCGTACATCGGCGCCGGCACGACCCTCGCTCCGGGCAGCAGCGTGGGGCCGCTGGCCGTGATCGGCGCCGGCTGCACGGTCGAAACCGGCGCCGACATCGCCGAGTCGGTGGTGCAGGACGGCGTCACGATCGGCGCACGGGCCGTCGTCGAGCGCAGCGTCGTGGTCTGCGGCGCCTCGGTGGGCGCCGACAGCCACCTGGTGAACGCGGTCGTCGGCGACGGCTGCCGGATCGGCGCCGACAACGTCGTCGCCAACGGCTGCTGCCTGTATCCGGGAACCATCCTCGGCGACGGCAGCATGAAGTTCCGCGAGTTCGACGGAGTGGAGGCCCGATGACCGTCTCGCCCGAAGTGTTCAAAGCCTACGACGTGCGCGGCCTCTACCCGCAGGAGCTAGACGAGGAGGGCGCGCGCCGCATCGGCGCGGCCCTGGCCAGCCAGCTCAGTGCGCGGCGCCTGGCCGTGGGCCACGACCCCCGGGTCTCGTCGCCCGCGCTCTCGGCCGCGTTCGCCGCGGGCGCCGGGGCGGCCGGCGCGCAGGTCACGAGCTTCGGCATGATCCCGACCGAGATGCTCTATTTCGGGGTCGCCGACCGCGGCTTCGACGGCGGCGCCGCGGTGACCGCGTCGCACAACCCGCCCCAGTACAACGGCATGAAGCTCGTCTCCGAAGGCGCGCTGCCGCTGTCGGGCGACGCCGGCATCCCCGAGCTCATGCGCCGCGTGCTCGAGATGAGCGAGATGGCCGCCGGGGCCGAGCCCGAGCTCGCCGCCGACGACCTCTACCCCGATTACGTGCGCCACCTTCTGGCCCAGGTCGACGCCGACGCCCTGCGGCCCTACCACGTCGTCATGGACGCCGCCAACGGCGCCGCCGGCAAGCTGGCGCCGCTCGTGTTCGACCGCACGCCGATCCGCCGTGTCGAGCTCTACTTCGAAGTCGACGGGCGGTTCCCCAATCACGAACCCAACCCGCTGCTCGAAGCAAACAGCCGCGAGCTGCGCCAGCGCGTGGTGGCCGACAAAGCCGATCTCGGCATCGCCTGGGACGGCGACGCCGACCGCTGCTTCTTCATCGACGAGAACGGCGCCTTCGTGCCCGGCGACTTCGTGACCGCGCTCCTCGCCGAAGCCTTGCTCGCGCGGCACCCGGGCGCCGGCATCCTCTACGACTTGCGGGCCAGCCGGGCCGTGCCCGACACCATCCGCGCGGCGGGCGGCGTGCCGCTCAGAAACCGCGTGGGGCACGCCTTCTTCAAGCAGCGCATGCGACGCGAGAAGGTGCTGTTCGGCGGCGAGGTCTCGGGCCACTACTACTTCCAGGCCAACCACAACGCCGACTCCGGCTTCATCCCGGCGCTGCTCATCCTCGAGCTGCTCTCGCGCAAGCGCGCCACGATGGCGGAGCTGCTCGAGCCGCTGCGCTCGACGTACTTCATCTCGGGCGAGATCAACACGCGGGTCGACGACGTGCCGGCGACCCTCGCGCGCATCGAGCAGCGTTTTGCCGACGGCACGCTCGAGCACCTCGACGGCATCTCGGTCGACTATCCCGACTGGCACTTCAACGTGCGGCCCTCGAACACCGAGCCGCTCCTTCGACTGAACCTCGGCGCGACGGGCGAAGCGCTCATGGTCGAGAAGCGCGACCTCGTGCTGTCGGTGATCGGCGGGAGCGCGTCGTGACACCGGTCGACGCGCCGGGGACAGACGGCCGGGCGCTGCGCGGCGAGCTCGATCGCGCCCGTGTGACCGAGCTCGACACGAGCGGTGAGTTCGAGGCCGTCGCGGGGCTGTCCGCGCAGCTCGAAGCCGGCTACACGCGCGCCGTCGCCGCGCTCGCCGGCAGGCGGCTCGTCGCTGCGGGCAAGCCCGACGGCGTCGTGGTCTGCGGCATGGGCGGCTCGGCCATCGGCGGCGACGTCGTCGGCGCCTGTGTGCCGAGGCTGCCGGTGCCCTACCAGGTCGTGCGCGGCTACGAGCTGCCGGCCTGGGTCACCGACGCCACCCTGGTGATCGCGGTTAGCTACTCGGGCAACACCGAAGAGGCCCTGGCGTGCACCGACCGCGCCCTGCCGCGCGGCTGCCGGCCGGTCTGCGTGACCTCCGGCGGGCGCCTGGCCGAGCTCGCCGCCCGGCACGACCTGCCGCTCGTGGGCGTGCCGGGCGGTCTGCAGCCACGCGCCTCGATCGGCTATCTGTCGACGCCGATCGGCGCCGCCCTCGAAGAGGCCGGTCTGCTCGCCGGCTTCGACGAGCAGGTGAGCGAGGCCATCGACGTGCTGGCGGGGCTGCGCGACGAGCTCTCGCCCGAGGTGGCAGACGACGACAACGAGGCCAAGACGATCGCCCGCCACCTCCTCAACCGGCTGCCCATCGTCTATGGCGCCGGCGTCACGGCGCCGGCCGCGCGGCGCTGGAAGGGCCAGCTGAACGAGAACGCCGAGACCCCGGCGTTCTTCAACGAGCTGCCCGAGCTCGACCACAACGAGCTGGCCGGCTGGGCCACTAACCCGGGCGTGGCCGGCCGCGCCTTTCTCGTCATGCTCGACGACCCCGAAGGCGACGAGCGCCTGCGTCGCCGGCTGGCCTTCACGGCCTCGATCATGCAGCCGCGCGTGGCCGGCGTGGCGCGCGTCGCGGCGCGCGGCGTGCTGCCCTTCGCGCGCGTGCTGTCGAGCGCCTACGTGGGCGATCACGCCTCGCTCTACCTCGCCCTGCTGTACGGCGTCGACCCGTCGCCGGTCGCCGCCATCGAGGACCTCAAGGCGCGCCTTGCGGCCCAGGGCGGCGCGGCGTCGTTCTGACGATGCCCCCGCTGCGGTCGTTGCTGGTCGCCGCGCCGCTCGCCGGCTCGAGCCTCGTCGCCGAGCTGTTTCCCGCCGTCGCGCCCACCGTCGTGGCGCTCGACGACCTGCGCGTGACCCGGCCCTGGCGGGGCGAGCTGTTCGAGCTGCTGGGGGCGGCGGCAGCGACGGCCGCGAGCCGCGAGCCCGGCGCAGCCGCACCGGCCCTGGAGACCGCGCTGCCCGGCGCAGCCGCGCTCGCCATCGGCCTGCTCGTACCCGTGCGCTGGGTCTCTCGCGAGCCGGCGCCCGAGCTCGTGCTCGTCGCCGACCACGTCAACACGAGGCTGCGGGGGCCGCTCACGGGGCGTCGCCCCGTGAGCGGCCCCCGCAGCCTCGGCCCGCAGCCGTTCCCCTCGCCGGTCGGCCTTTATCAACCGGAGACGATTCGTCGCGCCGTGGGCCGGCGTGTATACTCCATTGTCGCCGTGGCGGGGGTTGCGAGCGTCGCCCATCTGACGCCGTTCGAGCGGCGGGCCGTCGCTGCCACCAGGTGTCCGGCCGTTTGCGACTGCCTCGTCGACGCGGCCATCGTCGCCGCCTTCTACGGCCTCACGGTCGCCGCGTGCGGCGTGCCGAGCAACTGAAAACCTCGACCGGGAGATGCCCGTGAGCACGACCGCCCAGTACGACATCAAAGACCTGGCCCTCGCCCCCGAAGGCGTGCTGCGCATCGAGTGGGCCGACATGCACATGCCGGTGCTGGCCGCCATCCGCGAGCGGTTCGCCCGCGAAAAGCCGCTCGCCGGCATGCGCATCGGCGCCTGCCTGCACGTCACCACCGAAACGGCCAACCTCATGCGCACGCTCAAGGCCGGCGGCGCCGACATCGTGCTCTGCGCGTCCAACCCGCTGAGCACGCAAGACGACGTGGCCGCCGCGCTCGTCAGCGAGTACGACATCCGCGTCTACGCCATCAAGGGCGAAGACGACGCCACCTACTACGCTCACATCAACGCCGCCGTCGACCACCGCCCGAACATCACCATGGACGACGGCGCCGACGTCATCGGCGTGCTGCACGGCGAGCGCCCCGACATGGCGGCCGACATCATCGGCGGCACCGAAGAGACCACGACCGGCGTCATCCGCCTCAAGGCCCTCGAAGCCGAAGGCCGCCTTCTGTTCCCGATCGTGGCGGTCAACGAAGCCAACACCAAGCACATGTTCGACAACCGCTACGGCACCGGTCAGTCCACGCTCGACGGCGTGGTGCGGGCCACCAACATCCTGCTGGCCGGCACCACCGTCTGCATCGCCGGGTACGGCTGGTGCGGGCGCGGCCTCGCCATGCGCATGAAGGGCCACGGCGCCGACGTGATCGTCCTCGAAGTCGACCCGCTCAAGGCCATCGAGGCGGTCATGGACGGCTTCCGCGTCATGCCGATCGCCGAAGCCGCCAAGCTGGCGCGGCTGTTCGTCACCGCCACCGGCGACCTGCACGTCATCCGCAAGGAGCACTTCGAAGTCATGCCCGACGGCGCGATCGTCGCCAACACCGGCCACTTCAACGTCGAGATCGACATCCCGGCGCTCGAGTCGCTGGCCACGAGCAAGCGCCGCGTGCGCGAGTTCGTCGACGAGTACACCATGGCCGACGGGCGGCGCATCTACCTGCTGGCCGAAGGCCGTCTCGTCAACCTGTCGGCCGCCGAAGGTCACCCGGCCGCCGTCATGGACATGAGCTTCGCCAACCAGTCGCTGGCCGCCGAGTACATGGTCGCCAAGCACGCCGAGCTCGAGAAGAAGGTCTACAACGTGCCGGCCGACATCGATGCCGAGATCGCGCGCCTCAAGCTCGAGACCATGGGCCTCGCCATCGACACGCTCACCGAAGAGCAGGCCCGGTACCTGGCATCCTGGGACCAGGGCACCTGAGACACATCCGGTAAGGGCGGCGGGGAGGGGGCGCGCGAGCCCCTCCCTGCCGCCGCCCTTTTCGCCGGCGGCCTGCGTCACGCGCCGGCCCGCGCAAGGACGGGCCCGTTGAACGGTCTTCGCCCACAACACAAGCTGCGTATCGAGACGGTCGAGATCAAAGCCGACGCCGTCGTGCTGATCGACCAGCTCGCTCTGCCGCACGACGAACGCTACGTCACCTGTACGACCTGGCAAGAGGTGGCCGGGCGCATCCGCGATATGACCGTGCGCGGCGCGCCGGCGATCGGCGTGGCCGCCGCGGGCGCCCTGGCGCTCGCCGGCCGGGCCGTGGCCTTCGGCGGCGTCGGCGACCGGACCGCCTTCAACGCCGCCTTAGACGAAGCCGCGCTGGGCCTGGCCCAGACCCGTCCCACCGCCGTCAACCTCACCTGGGCGATCGGCGAGATGCGGGCTCTCTGGCAGCGCTGCGACGCGGCGCCCCAGGAGTGCTGGCTCACCCTGCTCGCGCGCGCCCGCGAGATCCACGACGACGACATCCGCCGCTGCTATGCCATCGGCGCCTTCGGGGCGCCGCTCTTCAAGGCGGGCGACACCATCCTCACGCACTGCAACGCAGGCGCCCTGGCGACCGCCGGCTACGGCACCGCCCTGGGCGTCATCCGCGCCTGCCACGAACGCTACGACGGCGCCGTCTCGGTACTCGTCGACGAAACGCGCCCCTGGCTGCAGGGCGCTCGCCTGACGGCGTGGGAGCTCGGCGTCGAGGGCATCGAGTACAGCGTGATCGCCGACGGCATGGCCGGGCATTTCATCTCGAGGGGCGAGGTCGACGGCGTCGTCGTCGGGGCCGACCGCATCGCCAGAAACGGCGACACCGCCAACAAGATCGGCACCTACACGCTGTCGGTGCTGGCCAAGGAACACGGCGTGCCGTTCTACGTGGCCGCGCCGCTCTCCACGGTCGACCGCGCCGTCGCGAGCGGCGCCGACATACCGATCGAAGAGCGCGATCCCGACGAGGTCACGAGCTTTCGCGGCGTACAGGTGGCGCCGGCCGGCGCACACGCCCGCCACCCGGCGTTCGACATCACCCCGCAGGCCAACATCAGCGCCATCGTGACCGAAGCCGGCGTGCTGCGGCCGCCGTTCGATCAGGCCCTGCGGCGGGCCTGTCTCGAAGGGACGTGCGGCTGATGGGCGCCCGGCGGCCGCCCAAGGCGCACATCATGGCGGCCGGCCTGGGCACGCGCCTGGCCCCGCTCACCGACCGCACGGCCAAGCCCATGGCGCCGATCGTCAATCGTCCGGTGATGGAGCACATCCTGCGGCTGCTGGCCCGTCACGGCGTGACCGAAGTCTGCGTCAATCTGCACCATTACGCCGACGACATCCGGGCCCACTTCGGCGACGGCCGCGCCTTTGGCCTGAACGCCCACTACCGCTTCGAAGAGAAGCTGCTGGGCACCGCCGGGGGCACGGGCGGGTTTCGCGAGCTGCTCGGCGACGACACGTTCCTGGTCGTGAGCGGCGACGCTCTGACCGACGTCGACATCTCGTCGTTCGTGGCCGCCCACCGGGCCGGCGGCGGCATCGCCACGATCGCCGTCAAAGAGGTCGACGACCCGTCGCGCTACGGCGTCGTGGTCCACGACGCCCGCGGGCGCGTCACCGGCTTTCAAGAGAAGCCGGCCGCCGCCGACGCCCTGTCGCACCTCTGCAACTGCGGCATCTACGCCTTCGAGCCGGCGATCTTCGACCTCATCCCGCCGGGCGTCTTCGTCGACTACGCCAAGGACGTCTTTCCGCGCCTGCTGGCGAGCGACGAGCCGTTCCACGTGTGGCGCCTCGAGACCTACTGGAACGACGTCGGCAGCATCCGCGAGTACCGGCGCGGCAACTTCGACGCCCTGCGCGGCAGGGTGGCCGTCTCGCTGCCCGGTCGCGAGCTGCGCCTCGGGGTGTGGGTCGGCGACGGCACCGAGGTGGCCGACGACGTCGAGATCGTGCCGCCGGTGCTGATCGGCGATAACTGCCGGGTGGCCGCGCAGGCCAGGCTGATCGGGCCGCTCGTCATCGGCGACGGCTGCACCATCGGACGCGGCGCCGTGCTCGAGGGCGTGATCCACTGGAACGGCACGGCCACGGGACACCGGGCGGCGCTGGCCGGCGGCATCGTGGGGCGCGCGGTGCGCATAGGCGACGACGCCGTCGTGCACCAGGGCGCCGTGATCGGCGACGGCTGCGTCGTCTGCGACCGCGCCGTCGTCAGGCCCGACGCCCGTCTGGCTCCGCAGACCTCGGTCGACGCCGCCCCATGACCACGCTCGGCCGGCTGGCCGACGGGGCCGTCGACCTCTTCCTGCCCAAGCGCTGCGTCGAGTGCGGGCGCGCCGGCGCCTGGTTGTGCACGGCCTGCGCGACCGCGCTCGTGCCGCTGCCGGCCACCGTCTGCCGGCGCTGCGGCGCGCCGCTCCAGCGCTCGCAAGCGGCCTGCCGCGAGTGTCGCGACCGCGGCCTCGCCTTTGGTTCGGCGCGCGCCGCCTACTTCTACGAAGGGCCGGCGCGCCGCCTCGTGACGTCGTGCAAGTTCCGGGCGCTGCGCTCGCTGGCCGCCGAGATGGCCACGCTCGCCGGGGGCTCGTTCGAACGGTGTGTCGCGGCGCTCGGCGGCACGGTCGATCTCGTGACCTGCGTGCCGGTCCATCGCGACCGCGATCTCGAGCGCGGCTTCGACCAGGCGGCGCTGCTCGGGCGGCGCCTGGCCGCCGCCGCCGACCTGCCGTTCGCCGCGCTGCTCGTCCGCACGCGCCGCGGGCGGCGGCAGAGCGGGCTCGGCGCCGCCGACCGCGCCGCCAACGTACGCGCGGCGTTCAGGGTCGACGACACAGTGGCCGATAAAGTGGGTAGAGTGAGAACCGTGTTAGTTGTTGACGACGTCTACACGACGGGTGAGACGCTACATGCGTGTTCCGCTGTTTTGAGACACGCGGGCTGCGAGCCGCATGCGTTCACGTTTGCGCGCGCCGCCCGCGCTTTTCATCTCCAGATCGCTTCAGACGGGAAGTAAAGGAGCCGCCTCGATGAAGATCCAGGTCAAGGGCCGCCACGTAGTCGTCACCGATCCGATGAGGGAGTACGCCGAGGAGAAGCTCACCAGGCTGCATCGTCTCCTGAACGAACGGCACATCGACGACGTCACCCTGGTCGAGCTCGAGCTCATCGTCGAGAAGAGCCACCCCAGCGGCGAGTCGCAGATCGCTGAGGCGACGATCTTCACCCGCGGGCCCGTGTTGCGCGCCAGGGAATCGTCGCCCGACATGTACGCCTCGATCGACCTCGTCTCCGAAAAGCTCCAGCGCCGGGTCAAGAAGTACCACGATAAGATCCAGCACAAGGCCCTGCGCCATCATGCGACCAAGCCGCTGTCGACCGCGGCGACTCCCGAAGACGCGATCGCCGACGAAGCGGCGGCCCTGGCGAGCGCCGCGCTCACGCCGCAGCCGGTCGCCGTCGACGGTCAGCTCGAATCCGAGGGCGGCAACCATCACGACGAGGCGCGCGTGGTCAAAAGCAAGCAGTTCGCGCTCAAGCCGATGTCGATCGACGAGGCCACCCTGCAGCTCGAGCTCATCGGGCACAGCTTCTTCGTCTTCACCAACGCCGAGACCAACGACACCAACGTGATCTACCGCCGGCGCGACGGCGACTTCGGCCTGATCGAGCCCGTGCGCAGCTAGGTCCGGCGCGGCCCCCGGCGCCGTGGTGAGAGGCTCGGCGAGTCGCTCGCGAGCCTCACTATCCGCGCGCCGATAAGGTAGTCTGAAGCGTAGAGCTTTCCACTAACGACAAGGATCTCAGGGACACATCATGGCCAATATCGTCGAACGGGTCCTGCGCGCCGGTGAAGGCAAGCGCATGAAGGTGCTCGAAAAGCAGGTGGCCGAGATCACCGCGCTCGAGCCCGAGATCGTCGTCTTGAGCGACGAGGAGTTGCGCGGCAAGACGGTCGAGTTCCGCCGCCGGCTCGACGACGGCGAGACGCTCGACGACCTGCTCTACGAAGCCTTCGCCGTCGTGCGCGAGGCCTCCAAGCGGGTGCTCGGCCTGCGGCCCTTCGACGTGCAGCTCATGGGCGGCATCGTGCTGCACGACGGCGACATCGCCGAGATGAAGACCGGCGAGGGCAAGACCCTCGTGGCCGTCCTGCCGATGTACCTGAACGCGCTGGCCGGCAAGGGCGCTCACCTCGTCACGGTCAACGACTACCTGGCCCGTCGCGACGCCGACTGGATGGGCGGCATCTACCGGTTCCTGGGGCTCGAGGTCGGCGTTGTGCAGGCCAACATGCAGCCCGACGAACGCCGCGTGGCCTACAACGCCGACATCACCTTCGGTACCAACAGCGAGTTCGGCTTCGATTACCTGCGCGACAACATGTCCATGCGCCTCGCGGAGTGCGTGCAGCGCGGCCACTTCTACTGCATCGTCGACGAAGTCGACTCCATCCTGATCGACGAAGCGCGCACGCCGCTCATCATCTCGGGCGCCCCCGAGACGGCCGCCAACACCTACCGCGACTTCGCCCGCATCGTGCCGCGCTTAAAGCCCGGCGACGACTACGAGGTCGACGAAAAGCAGCGCACCGTGGCGATCACCGAGTCGGGCGTCGCCAAAGTCGAGAAGGCGCTGAACATCGACAACCTCTACAAAGATGTGAACGGCGGCCTGGTCAACCACCTCCTGCAGGCGCTGAAGGCCCAGTCGCTGTACGCCAAGGACGTCGAGTACGTCGTCAAGGACGGCGAGGTGCTGATCGTCGACGAGTTCACCGGCCGGGTGCTCGACGGACGCCGCTACTCCGAAGGCCTGCATCAGGCGATCGAGGCCAAGGAGCACGTGCCGATCCGCGAAGAAAACCAGACGCTCGCCACGATCACCCTGCAGAACTACTTCCGACTTTACGAGAAGCTGGCCGGCATGACCGGCACGGCCAAGACCGAAGAAGACGAGTTTCGCACCATCTACGCCCTCGACGTCGTGCAGATCCCCACCAACGTGCCCATGGTCCGCCTCGACGAGAACGACTTCATCTTCACGACCCGCACAGACAAATACAACGCCGTCACCAAGGACATCGTCGAGCGCCACGAGAAGGGCCAGCCGGTGCTGGTCGGCACCGTGTCGGTCGAGGTGAGCGAGCTGCTGTCGGACTACCTCGAGCGCCACGGCGTGCCCCACAACGTGCTGAACGCCAAGCAGCACGAGCGCGAGGCCGAGATCATCAAGAGCGCCGGTGAGCGGAACGCCGTGACGATCGCCACCAACATGGCCGGCCGCGGCGTCGACATCAAGCTCGGCGAGGGTGTGCCCGACCTCGGCGGCCTCTACGTGCTCGGCACCGAACGCCACGAAAGCCGGCGCATCGACAACCAGCTCCGCGGTCGCTCTGGGCGCCAGGGCGACAAGGGCGAGAGCCGCTTCTACCTGTCGGCCGAAGACGACCTGATCCGCCTGTTCGCCGGCGACCGCATGTACCGCGTGCTCAACCGCCTGGGGCCGGGCGAGGGCGAGGCGATCGAGGCCAAGATGCTGAGCCGGGTCGTCGAGAACGCCCAGAAGAAGGTCGAAGAGCTCAACTTCATGCGTCGCAAGAACGTGCTGCAATACGACGAGGTCATGAACGAGCAGCGGCGCGTGATCTACGAGCAGCGCCGCCGCATCCTCGAAGGCGAAGACTTCGGCGACCAGATCCGCGAGATGATCCAGCAGGTCATCGAAGGCACGGTCGTGACGGCGCTGGCCGACACCCAGTACGCCGAGGACTGGGACATCGAGGCGCTGCTGGTCGCCCTGCGGGCGATCTACGACCCGGCCATCACCAAGGTCGACATCGAGGGCGCCACCGCCGCCGAAGAGGTAGCCGAGCTCGCCGTCGACGACGCCCTCACCCAGTACGACGAGCGCGAGCGGCTGATCGGCGAAGAACAGATCCGGGCCGTGGAGCGGGCCGTCATGCTGTCGATCGTCGACGCCCGCTGGAAGGACCACCTGCTCGACATGGACTACATGCAGGAGGGCATCCACCTGCGCGCGCTGGGCCAGCGCGACCCCCTGGCCGAGTACAAGACCGAAGGCTACAACCTGTTCGAGGACATGCTCGGCGGCGTGCGCCAGAGCGTCGTCATGACGCTCCTGAAGAACATGCCCGAAGACCTCGCCTACTTTGCCGCCATGACCTTCGACCAGCCCATGCTGCAGATGAACTACACGAGCGGCGACGACCTTGCCTACCAGACCTCGTTCGCCGGCGCGGCGGTCGCGGCCGGCGCCACCTCATCGACCGGGGGCGCCGGCGACGGGTATGCGGCGTCGGCGGCGGCTCAGGGAGCGCCGGCCTTGCAGGCTTCGCCCGAGGCGGTGCAGCAACCGGTCGCCGTGCAGCAGCGCCACGTCGAACAGAAGCTGGGGCGCAACGACCCGTGCTGGTGCGGGTCGGGGAAGAAATTCAAGAAGTGTCACGGCGCTTAGGGCAACGGGCGAGCTAGCTCGCCCGTTATTGCGCCGTGCAACGCCGTTGCTCTCGCCTGACGGCGAGAGGGCGCTCGTTTCACTCTCGCAGCGACCCTAGGATCGTGACGTGGCGTGCGGTTCCGCGCCGCCGTCGCTCTCGCCCTCGGCGAGAGGGCGCTCGTTTCACTCCCGCAGCGAACCTAGGATCGTAGGGCGGCGTGCGGTCCCGCTCCTAGCGCGCTCCGAACCCGCCTTTGCCCATGAGGTTCGCGAGCCGGCCGGCGGCCTCTTCGAGCATGGCCGCGAAGGCCGCCTCGCCGCCGAGAAGGTCTGAGCACTTCTCCGGCGAGACCGGCTTGCTGAACAGAAAGCCCTGCAGCACGTCGCACGACTCGGCGCCCAAAAAGGCGGCCTGCTCGTGGGTCTCGACGCCCTCGGCGATCACGGTGAGCCCAAGGCGGTGGCCCAGGGCGATGACCGACGTCGCGACCACCACGTGCTCGCGCGCCTCCTCGAGGTTCATGACGAAGCTGCGGTCGATCTTGACGGTGTCGATCGGCAGCCGCGCCAGGTGCGACAGCGACGAGTAGCCGGTGCCGAAGTCGTCGAGCGCCACGCGCACGCCGAGCTCCTTCAAGCCCTTCAACAGGTCGATCGTGTGCTCCGGGTCCTGAATGGCCATCGACTCCGTGATCTCGATCTCGAGCAGGTGCGGCGCCAGGCCGGTCTCGTTCAACGCCTTGCGCACGAGGCCGACGATGTCCTGCTGCTCGAACTGCCGCGGCGAGATGTTGACCGCCATGCGCACGCCACCGTCCGAGTCGGTCACGCCCGGGTTCCACAGGATCGCCTGCCGGCAGGCCGCGTCGAGCACCCAGGCGCCGATCGGTAGCATGAGGCCGGTCTCTTCGGCCAGCGGTATGAACTGGTTCGGCGGCACGATGCCGCGCTCTGGGTCCTTCCAGCGCAGCAGCGCCTCGACGCCGACCACGCCGCCGCTGTAGCTGTCGATCTGCGGCTGGAAGTCGAGGATGAAGTGGTCGAGCTCGAGCGCCCTGTGCAGGGCGCTCTCGAGCCCCAGACGCTCGCTGGTCGCGGGGTCGATGCTCTCGTGGAAGAACTGCCAGGTGTTGCCGCCGGCCGCCTGGGCGCGACGCATGGCCTTGGAGGCGTTGCGCACCAGCTCGTCGCCGGCTTCGCCGTCGGAAGGAAACACGGCGATGCCGATGCTGGGTGTAAGGAAGATCTCGCGGCCGTCGGACTCCCAGCGCCGGTCGAACGCGGACCTGATGCGCGTGACGGCGCGGGCCACGTCGCTCGATGTCGACGTGCCGGCCAGCAGCAGCAGAAAGTCGCCCTCGCCGGTGCGCGCCACGAAGTCGTCGTCGCGCAGGTCGCGCTGCAGACGGCCGGCCACCTGCCATTCGAGCTGCTCGGTGGCGCCGTGGCCCAGCGAGTCGTGGACGGTCTTGAAGCGGTCGATGCCCAGCGCCAGGGTGGCAAAGCCGCGGTTCTCGCGCTTGGCCGCACTGAGCAGGCGCACCAGATGTGACTCGAGCTCGGCGCGACCGGCCGGCGCGTCCGCCGAGGCGCCGGCCGGCCTTGCCGAGCTCGAGTCGTCGACTTCGATGAGCACCACGACGATCCCCGACGGAGGAGCGTTGGGGACGCTGCGCAACGGTTCGGCGGTGATCTGCAGCCGGCGCGCCGGCGAGCCGTCGACGCCGGGCAGCAGGACGATCATGTCGTGCACGGCCTGACCGCTGGCCGCCGCGACCCGGGTGGGGAAGCGTTCGGGGTCGAGCGGCGCGCCCTGGTCGTCGAGCAGGAGCGATTCGAGGCGCTGCCAGGCGCGCAGCCGTTCGGTGGCGCCCGCGGTGGGGTCGCGGCCAATGAGGACGGCCGCGGCGTCGTCGACGTGGATGGCGTGACCGGCAGGGTCGCACAGCACGACGCCGACGCTCACGCCTTCGCGGGCGCGCGGCGCGGTCAGGGTCGTCGCCTGGTCCTGGGTAGTCTGCTCGATCACGTCACTAGTACATCGGCCGCAAAGCCGTCCGGCAAAAGAGGTGATCGAACCTGCCTATCCGTCTAGTCAAGCTGGTGGCGCAGCGTGCATGACTGCCGGCTCGCAGGGTCGGCTCGCGCGGGTGGGGTCGCCGGCGGCCGGCCCGCGCGGGTGGGGTATACTCCCTTGGTCATGATCGTCCCCGAAGCCATCGAACAACTCGATTCGCTCCGCGAGCGGCTGCACGGCGCCTCAGAACGCCTGAGCTGGCTGCGGAGCTATCTTTGACCCCCCTCATCTGAGCGAAGAGATCGCCGCGCTCGAAGAGCGCATGCGGGCGGGCGACTTCTGGGACGACGCCGAAGCCGCCCAGGCCACGTCGGCCGAGTACAGCCGGCTCAAGCGCCGCCTTGGTGATTTCGCCGACCTCGAAGGGCGTTTCGGCGACCTCGAGACGACCGAGGAGCTCGCCCGCGAGGAGCTCGCCGGCGACGAGGTCGACGAAGACCTGATCGCCGAGCTGAGCCGCGGCCTCGACGCCCTCGAGCACGAGCTCGAGCGCGGCGAGGAGCTGCGCTTCTTCAGCGGCCGCTACGACGAAGGCGGCGCCATCGTCACCATCCACCCCGGCGCCGGCGGTACCGAGTCGCAGGACTGGGCCCAGATGCTCATGCGCATGTACCTGCGCTGGTTCGAAAGCCGCGGCTTCAAAGTCGAGGTCAACGACGTGCAGGAGGGCGGCGAGGCTGGCATCACCAGTGCCACGATCACCGTCGAGGGCGAGAACGCTTACGGCCTGCTGGCCTCAGAGAAGGGCGTCCACCGTCTCGTGCGGCTGAGTCCCTTCGACTCCGCCAACCGCCGCCACACGAGCTTCGCCGCGGTCGAGGTGAGCCCGCTCGTCAGCGACGACGTCGAGGTCGACATCGCCGAAGACGACCTGCGCATCGACACCTACCGCTCGAGCGGCGCCGGCGGCCAGCACGTCAACAAGACGAGCTCGGCGGTGCGTATCACCCATCTGCCGACCAACATCGTCGTCCAGTGCCAGAACGAGCGCTCGCAGATCTCCAACCGCGCCACCGCCATGCGCATGCTCAAGAGCCGCCTGGTCGAGCTCGAAGAGCGCAAGCGCGCCGAAGAGCTCGCCCGCGAGCGCGGCCTGCAGCTCGACGTCAACTTCGGCTCGCAGATCCGCAACTACGTGCTGCATCCCTATCAGATGGTCAAAGACCTGCGCACCGACCACGAGACCGGCAACTCCCAGGCGGTGCTCGACGGCGCCCTCGACCAGTTCGTGCACGCCTACCTGCTGTGGCGCGCGGGCAGCGAGGCGCGCCAGCGCTCGTGACCGGCGCCGACGAGCCCGGCGGCGCTCCCGCGTCGCGCGGCGGGTCCGAGGGCGATGTCCCCACGTTGCGCGGCGAGTCCGACGACGGTGTTCCCGCGTCGCGCGGCGAGCGGGTGGTCCTGCGCCCGCTCTCCCTCGCCGACGCGCCCGCGCTGCTCACCATCCTGCGCGATCCCGGCGTCGCCACCTGGTGGCGGCGCGCCACCTGGGACCAGGTGAACGAGGAGGGCGCCACCGTCTTTGCCATCGTCGTCGACGGCGAGATCGCCGGCTCCATCCAGTTCTGCGAAGAGACCGACCCCGACTACCGTAACGCCGCCATCGACATCTTCGTGGGCGACGCCTGGCAGGACCGGGGCGTCGGCGGCGAGGCGATGCGCACGCTGATCCGGTATCTGGTGGAGGAGCGCGGTCACCATCGCCTGACCGTCGACCCGGCCGCGGTAAACGAGCGCGCCATCCACGTCTACGAGCGGCTCGGCTTCAGGCGCGTCGGCACCATGCGCGCCTACGAGCGGCTGGCCGACGACACCTGGCGCGACGCTCTGCTCATGGAGCTGATCGTCGACAAGCGGGGCTGAAGCGAGGCCGCAGGCCGGCAGGCCGATGCGGGCTGAGCGAAGCCCGCAGTTCAATGCAGGGTGAGCGACGAGTGCGGCCCGGCGCCGCACTACCTCCCGTTCGCTGAAAAGTGCTGGTAATCGACGGGTGAGTGCCACGAGCCGCCCCATCCCCAGCCGACGGCGGCGAAGGCGCCTACCACGACGCCGTGGGCAGTGATCATGCCGGGTAGCCGCCGCGTGCGGTCGGCGTAGCGGCGCGCCGCGGCCGTGGTGGGGTAGACCACACCGTCTCTGATCTCGGGGTTCTCGAGGGGGTCGACGTCGATCGCCCGCCCGTAGGCGTGCTCCGACCACGTGCTCGTGCCGGCGACGAAGCGGCCGTTGAAGACCGAGGTGTCGTCGGCCTCCATGGCCCGCTCGTCGTTGGCGCCGTAGGCGTCGACCGGCACCATGCGGCGGATCGGGAAGCGGGCCTCGTAGAGCCGTCGCAGCGCGCCGACGAGGGCGGCGGTCGCGTCGGCATTGGCGACGAGCCGGCCGGTGTGGGCGCGATGGTCGAAACCCCAGTAGGTGATCGTCACGAGCCGCAAGTCGTCGAGCGCCACGGGACAGCGCGGGCTCCAGGAGCCGGAGCGGATCATGACCGCCCGCTGAGCGGCATCGAGGACCCTGACCGAGGCTCTGAACGCGGTCGGCGCGGTGGGTGATGGCGACTGTGCGGTCGGCGAGGAGGACGTCGGCGACGAGGACGTCAGCGAGGAGGACGTGGGCGACGAGCTCGCCGGCGCCGGTGTCGCGACGCCGCCCGGAGACGCGGTCCGGACCGGCTGTGACGCCGCGCTGGGAGTCGCCGGGCCGGACGCGACGGCGGCCGGGCGGGCGCCGGACGCGCACCCCGCCATGACACCGACGAGGGGCACGAGCACTGCGGCGAGCAGGGCCGCCCGCACGGCGGTCACGACCCGGGGCGAGCAGGGTCGGGCGTCATCCCGGGCTCCGCACGGCGCCCAGCACGAGCGGCAGCAGGCGGCGCTCGACGTCGTCGAGCGCCGCCTGCGGGTCGAACACGAGCCAGTCGAGCGCCGCCGTGGCGATCATGCCGAAGATGGTCGAGGCGGTGGTCTGCGCGTCGAGGTCGGCGCGAAAGGCGCCTTCGGCCATGCCGCGGCGCAGGGCCGCGGCGAAGACCTCGACGTACTCCTCGCGCAGCGTGCGCAGGCTGTCGCGCCAGTCACGGTCGGCGCGCCACATCTCCGACATCACGAGCTTCGAGAAGGCCTGGTAGCGCTCCATATAGGCGAGCTCGGCGTGGACGAGGGCGCGCAGGGCGGCTTCGCCGCCCTGCGCGCCCTCGATCTCTCTGCGAAACGACTCGGCGAGGCGCTTGAGGCCGTCGTCGAGCAGGGCCGAGACCAGCTCCGACTTGCTGTGGAAGTGGTAGTACACGGTGCCCTTGGCCACACCGGCGCGCTCGACGATCTCGTCGACCGTGGTGCCGGCGTAGCCGTGCTCGCCGAACAGCTCCACGGCGGCCCCGAAGAGGCGGTCGAGCGTGTCTGTATGGGCTCGTGGCACCCGGTTGCTCCTCACCTTCATCGCGCCGTGGTCACGGCATCGTCGCCGGCCGCCGCATCGTCACCTGTCACTGCATCGTCACCACGGGCTTGAGGCGGTCCATCGTCCACATGCGGCGGCGGTGCGCGGTCAGTATAGTCCCCGCGACGCCCAGGGCGGCGAAGCCCAACAACACGGCGGCGTCGACGGCGAGCGCCCGCAGGTCGCCGCCCGAGATCGCCTGACGCAGCCCCGAGACGACGTAGGTCATCGGCAGCCACGGGTTGATGATCTGGAAGAAGCGCGGCACCGTCTGCAGCGGGAACGTGCCGGCCGACGAGGTGAGCTGCAGCATGAGCAGCACGATGGCGATGAACTTGCCGGCCGTGCCGAAGGCCGCCGACAGGAACTGCAGGATTGCGGTGAACGTGAAGGCCGACACCAGCACGAAGCCCAGCAGGGCCAGCGGCTCGACCGGGCGCAGGCCGAGCGCCAGCTCGAGCACCGCGACCAGCACGACGGCCTGCAGCGAGGTCACGACGGCGCCGGGCCACAGGCCGGCGAAGGTCACCTCGGTGTCTGACAGCGTCGACGCCAGGGCGCGGCCGCTCAGCGGGCGCGCGATGAAGTAGGTCATGAGCGCGCCGACCCAGAGGGCCAGGGGGATGAAGTACGGCGCGAAGCCAGTGCCGTAGTTGGGCACGGGGTCGACCCGTTGCGTGGAGAGCTTGACCGGATCGCTCATCACGGCGGCGTGGCGCCTGCGCTGGGCGGCGCTGTAGGCCGGGATGGCGGCGGCGCCGCTGCGCAGGCTGCGGGTCAGCCGGCTGCCGCCCGCCGTCACCTTGGTGAGCCCGGCGTGCAGCGCGACGCTGCCCGACTCGAGGCGGTCGAGGCCGGTGACGAGCGTGCCGCTGCCTGAGCTGGCCTCGGCGGAGCCCGTGGCCACGACACGTGCGCCGCCGGCCAGCGTCGTGGCTCCCTTGGCGAGGGCGCCGGCGCCGGTACTCGTCTTGCGCACACCCGTCTGCAGCGCGCCGGCGCCCCGGGCGAGCGAGGCGGCGCCGGTGGCCACCGACTGCGCGCCGGCCTGCGCCTGGCCGGCCGCTGCGCCAAGGCTGGTCAGGCCGCCGAGGAGCTGCTGACTGCCCGTGTCGAGCTGGGCGGCGCCCAGTTCGAGCGCACGCAACTGCGGACCGGCGGCCGCCAGGCCGCCGGAGAGCTGGTCGAGACCGCCGGCGACCTGGCTCGAACCGGCGAGCGCGGCCTGCAGATCGGCCAGGTCAGGGGCATCGGGGTGGGCGGCGACGTAGGCCGAGAGCGCCGCGTTGACCTGGCCGGCGGCGCTGTCGAGCTGGGCGGCCGAGCTCGCCGCCGCTTCGGTCTGGCCGGCGGCGGTGGTGAGGCCTGTGTGGATCTGACTCGCACCGCCGGCCAGAGTGACGGCCGCCGCGTGAAGGGTCGTCGTGCCCGCGGCGAGCTTGCCGAGCCCGCCGGCGAGCGAGCTGGAGCCGGCGGCCAGCGTGTGACTGCCGGCGCTGACCTTCTGCGCGCCCGAGGCGGCGCTGCCGAGTCCGGCGGCCAGACGGCCGGCGCCGGCGGCGAGCGTGCCCGCCCCGCCGGCGACCTTGCGGCTGCCGCCGGCCAGGCTGGTGAGGCCGGTCGACAGGCTGCGCGAGCCCTGGGTGGCCGTCGAGAGCCCGGCGCCGAGCTGCGACGATCCGGCTGTGGTCTGACGCAGGGCGCCGGTCAGGCCGGCGGCGCCCTTGCCGCCCTTGGTGAGGCCGCCCTTGACGGTCTGCAGCCCGACGAAGATGTGCGACAGGTAGCGCTGCGAGGTGGCCGCCGCGAGCGAGGCGCGGATCTCGAGGAACACCCGGCTGCCGATCTGCGTGGCCAGCAGGTTGTGGGCTTCCTGGTCCTGCACGGTGAGCGTGGCCGCGCTCGGTGTGGCGCCGTCGGCCGAGCCCAGCCGCTTGCTGAAGTCGGCCGGGATGGTGAGCGCCATGTAGTAGCGGCCGGCGCGCAGGCCGGCGCGTGCCTCGCTTGCCGTGACGACCCGCCAGCCGAACGACTTGCTCTCCTTGAGCTGGCGCACGAGGTCGGCGCCGACGTGCAGGGTCTGGCCGCCGGCGACGATCGGCTTGTCGGAGTTGACGACCGCGACGGGCAGCTTGTCGAGGCGCTGATAGGGGTTCCAGAAGGCCCACAGATACAGCACGCCGTAGAGCAGCGGCACCAGGCAGATCACGCCTACCGCAACGCGGAAGGGGCGTGCCGAAACGAGCCGCTTGAGCTCGCCAGAGGCGATGCTAAACGAGCGCATCGGCAGTCTCCTTGAGGCGGGGGGTGGGGGAGGCGGCGAGATCGGCGGCGTCGCGGTCGGCGGAGTCCGCGGACCGATCGTGCGCATTGCGTGAGGCCGAGCTCGCCGGTGCGGACGCGCCGGTGGCCGGCCGGCCGTCGCCGTCGAGGGCGAGCACGACGTCGGCCAGCGCGGCTAGGGCCGGGTCGAGGCTGCCGACGACGACCGTGACGTCGGCGCCGGTGAGGCCGCGCAGACGGCCAAAGACGAGCTCGCGCTCGTCGGGTGTCAGGTCTTCGTGGAGATCGTCGACGACGAGGAACGGCGGCCGGTCGATGGTGGCCAGCGCCACGCCCAGCAGCAGGCGGTCGGCGGCGTGCAGGTCGGCGATCTTCGCGTGCGGATCGATACCGAGCCCGACGCTTGCGAAGGCCGCGTCGACCTGGTCGCGGCCGCGGCCGCGCCTGTGCATGGCGAGCTCGGCTTTGACCTGCGCCGCGACGGCAAGCGTCGGGTCGAGGTCGTTCACACCGGCCGTCTCGCCGAGCCCGACGAGGCGGCGGGCGCGCTGCGGCTGGGCGACTGCGTCGCAGTCGCCCAGCCGCAGCGCGCCCGTGCTCGGACGCATGCGCGCCGCGAGAGCCAGCAGCAGCGCCGTCTTGCCACATCCCGACGGACCTGTGACCAGGGCCAGCGCGCCGCGCGGCACGACGAGGTCGACGTCGCGATACACCCAGCCCTTCGAGGTCAGCAGACCGAGCCCCGACCCGACGATCCCTTCCTGACGATCTCCAGCAGCCGTCACCCAGCGCCTCCTGTCCCTTGTGACTGAACTGACTAGTCAGTATAACCACAGGAAGGATGAATGGCAAGCCGAGGGTGGTAACGACGAAGGCGATGCTTTGAAGAGCGCTCGCGGCGGACGAGCCGGGAGCCTCGTTGAGGAGCGCAACCAGAGACGCCCGAGAGGGTTTCGTGCCCCGGGCCGTCTGCTATAATCACGGTCTCTCGTGGGCGACTAGCTCAGTTGCGTAGAGCGCCAGCTCGACAAGCTGGAGGTCGTTGGTTCAATTCCAACGTCGCCCACCACCTGCCCCCTCGTCCATTGGCGGGGGT
>CAVTCH010000012.1:0-15275 GCA_963733255.1 uncultured Actinomycetes bacterium | reverse complement strand
TTTGCGCTCTCTAGGACCGGTCGGCGCCCGACCGGTCGGCGCCCGACGGCCGGTCGTCGCCGGGCGGCGGCTCGGCGCCGGAAGGCTCGCCTACGCCGGCTAGCGGGTCGGCGCCGGGGAGTGTCTGCAGGTGCTGGGCGTAGCGCTGGAAGGTCTCGAGGGCGCGCTCGATCGCCGCTTCAGACGACGTGTCCGCTTCGTCTTGCAGGCACTCACGCACCTTGTGCGTGATCAGGAGGATGCCGACGCGGTCGAGTGCCGCGCGGGTCGCCGAAAGCTGCGTGAGGATGTCCTCGCACGGCGCAGCGCCGGCGACCATGCGCTGCAGGCCGCGCGCCTGGCCTTCGATACGCTTGAGCCGGTTGACGACCTTGTCGGCGTCGGCGTCGGCGTCGCGCGATCGCGCCGGCTGTGAGACGGGCTTGCTCATGGGCTCGAGTATACCGGAGGGGGTACTCGGCGAACACCGTGGCGGCGGCCGCGGCGTTAGCCACGGCCGCCGCGATGGTATCCTTCGCGGGAATGCACTTGCTCATCCTCACTCTGGCGCCGCACGTCTCGTTCTTCAGCAACCTCTTCAACAACGTCGAGACGGCCTTCCGCCACTATGGCTACCTGATCGTCTTCCTGCCGATCCTCGGCGAGAGCGCCGGTATCCCGCTGCCCGGCGAGACGGTGCTGCTGGCCGGTGGCCTCGCGGCTTCGCGCGGCATCCTGTCGTTGCCCCTGGTGATCGCGGTCGGCGCTTCGGCGGCCATCATCGGCGACAACCTCGGCTACCTCGTCGGGCGTCGTGGCGGGCGGCCGCTGCTGCTGCGCTACGGTCAGATCCTGCACGTCAAGGACCGCCAGATCGCCATCCTCGACAGCTTCTTTGCCAAGCACGGGCCCAAGACCGTGTTCTTCGGTCGCTGGGTGATCTTTCTGCGGGTCTGGGCGGCGCTGTTCGCGGGCGCCTCGCGCATGCACTGGCGCCAGTTCTTCTTCTGGAACGCGCTCGGCGGCGTGGCCTGGGCGACCACGATGAGCTCGCTGGCCTACGTGTTCGCCGCCAGCGTGGCCCGCATCAGCAAGGTCTTCGGCGTGCTGGCCTGGGTGCTCGCCATCGCCGTGGGCATCGCCGTGGCGATCTTCATCAACCGCATGCAGAAGCGCGCCGAGAACCGCGCTCAGGTCGAGGCGGCCGAGGAGCGCATCCGCGTGGAGCGCGCCGAGTTCGAAGAGCGCCGCGCGGCCCGCAAGGCGCAGCGCAGCTCGTCGCAGGGCGGCTCGTAGTCAGCAGGCCGGCTCCGGCTCACCCGAGGCGCGCGCGGCGTGCCGCACGGCCCAGCGCGCCCTGAGGCCGGCCAGGACCGCGTCGGGCACCGGCCGGCCGTCGTTGGCCCGGCCGAGCCGCACGTCGGGCTTGGTCTGCCCGTGAAAGTCGGAGCCGCCGGTCGGCACGAGGTCGTTGCTGGCCGCCAGAACGAGGCAGCGCGCCACCGTCTTCTCGTCGTGCTCGGGGTAGAAGCACTCGAGACCGTCGACGCCGCAGCGGCGGGCCTCGCCGACGAGGCGAGCGAGGCCTTCGGCGTCGGTGCGGATGATGCCGGGGTGGGCGATGGCGGCGACGCCGTCGGCGCGGGCCACCAGGCGGACGGCCTCGCTCAGCGAGAGGCGCCGGCGGTCGACCCAGGCCGGCGCGCCGCGCGCCAGAAAGCGCTGGAAGGCCTCGGTGATCGTCTCGACGTAGCCGTGCCGGCGCATGGCTTCGCCGATGTGCGGCCGGCCCACCGCGCCGCTGCCGGCGATGTCGGCGAGCTCTTCGGGAGTGACGGGGTAGCCGAGCTCGCGAAGCCTTTCGAGGATCTGCGCGTTGCGCACGTCGCGCGCCTGGCGCAGCTCGGCCAGCGCCGCCCGTAGCGCCGCGCCGGCGTCCGGCTCACCGCCCTCCAGCTCACCGCCCCCCGGCTGACCGCCCCCCGGCTGACCGCCCTCCGAGCCGTCGTCGGCCAGCCCGCCGGGAAAGTAGCCGAGCAGGTCGACCGTCATCTGATCGTGGAACAGGTTGATCTCGACGCCGGCTACGACATCGACGCCGAGCTTGCGGCCGGCGGCGACGGCTTCGGCGACGCCGTCGATCGAGTCGTGGTCGGTGATGCCCACCGCGCTCAGGCCGAGTCGTGCGGCGAGCTCGACGATCTGGCGGGGCGAGAACGTGCCGTCCGAGAAGGTGGTGTGCGTATGAAGATCGATCATCCGCCGGTACGATAGCACGGTCCGTTGTGACCGCGTTTGTGGCGGTCGCGCGCCCGGGAAGAGTTCGTCGACCGCACACTGCACGCCCACCTACCGCCTGGAGGGACCTCACATGAGGATCGGCATGATCGCGCCGCCGTGGTTTCCGCTGCCGCCCAAGGGCTACGGCGGCATCGAGCTGGTCGTCCACCTGCTGACCGAAGGGCTCGTGGCGCGCGGCCACGACGTGACCCTCTTCGCGAGCGGCGACTCCGAGACCCTGGCGCGGCTGTCGTTCGTCTACAGCCGCGCCCCCAGCGAGAAGATCGCCACGCACGGCCACATCGAGATCATCCACGGCCTCGAGGCCTATTCAAGGGCCCGCGACTTCGACGTGATCCACGACCACGACGGCCTCGCCTCGCGGGCCATGGGTGTCCTGGTCCACCGCCTGGTCGGCACGCCGGTGGTCGCCACCCTGCATGGGCCGGCCGACCCCCTCACCCAGGAGGTCCTGAGCAGCATGCGCCACGGCCTCAAGTTCATCGCCATCTCCGACTATCAGCGCGGTGGCTTGCCGGAGCTGCCGTTCGTGGCCACGATTCCCAACGCCGTCGACACCGACGCGCGCCCGTTCTCCATAGAAAAGGACGACTACCTCCTCTTCATCGGGCGCATGATCGCCGACAAGGGGGCCCACAACGCGATCGAGGTGGCGCGCCGGCTCGAGAGCCGGCTGATCCTGGGGGGCAAGCTGAACGAGCAGGCCGAGCACGAGTACTTCACCGAGATGATCGAGCCGCACCTGTCCGACCGCATCTATTTTCGCGGCGAAGTCGACATGGAGACCAAAGACGAGCTCTACCGGCGCGCCAGGTGCACGCTATTTCCCATCCAGTGGCCCGAGCCGTTCGGTCTCGTGATGATCGAGTCGATGGCCGCCGGCACCCCGGTGGTGGCCTTCCGCAAGGGCTCGGTGCCCGAGGTGATCGAGCACGGTCGCACCGGCTTCATCGTCGACACGGTCGACGAGATGGTCGACGCCGTGCGCCACATCGGCGAGATCGACCCGGCCGAATGTCGCCGTGCGGCCGAGGAGCGCTTTGGCGTGCGGCAGTTCGTGCTGGCTCACGAGCGCGCCTACCTCGAGCTGTTGAACGAGGGCCCGAGCTGGAACACGGGCAGCCTGACGGGGCCGCTGAACATCTGAGCCCGCGCCCGGAACGCGTCGCCCGCGCGCCGGGAACGCGCCGGGCCCGCGCCCCCCGTCACGCTCAGGTGGTATGTTTGCGTCATGGCCCTGCCGTACGACGAGATCCACCTCATCGCCGACCCCCTGTACGGCTACCTGCGCATCACCGTGCCCCGCGACGAGGGCGAGATCGCCGAAGCGACGGTGATCGACGACCCGTGGGTGCAGCGCCTCAAGCGCATCCACCAGCTCCAGAGCTCGTGGTGGGCCTTCCCGACGGCCGAACACAGCCGCTTTGCCCACAGCCTCGGCGTCATGCACCTGGCCGGCGAGTTCGCCGAGCACCTCTACGACACGCTGGCCGCCGAAGCGCCCGACACGCCCTCGCGGCCCCTGGTCGAAGAGACCCTGCGCATGGCCGGTCTGCTGCACGACGTGGGTCACGGCCCCTTCAGCCACTTCTTCGACGACCAGTACCTGCATCCCAGGTTCGGGCTCGACCACGAGCGCATCTCGCAGCACCTCATCGTCAATGAGCTCGGCGAGCTGCTACGCGGCCTGACGCGCTCGCCGCACGGGGGCTTTGCCCCCGACGAGCGCGTCGACCCGGTGCACGTCGCCTGGCTGATCTGCGCCCACGACACCGGCCTTGGGCCGGTGCCGCGCTGGGTCACGCTGCTGCACTCCGTGCTCTCGGGCGCCGTGACCGCCGACAACATGGACTACGTGCGCCGCGACGCCTACACCTGCGGCGTCTCCCTGTCGGCGGTCGACGTGCCGCGGCTCATCTACTACAGCTTCATCACGGCCGACGGGCTCACGTTTCACAAGCGCGCGCTGAACGCCCTGCGGGCGTTCCTGAACGCGCGCTTCTACATGTACGAGAACGTCTACTTCCATCGCATCGGCCACGCCATCGACATCCACATGCGCGAGTTCTTCGCCGAGACCATGGCGGTCGTGCTGCCCAGGAGCCCGCTCGACGACCTGCGCGCCTACCGCCATCTCACCGAGTGGTCGCTGTTCACCGAAGTCGAGCGCTGGCTCGACGATCCCGGCTCCTCGCCGCGCCGCCGCCGCCTGTCCGAAGAGTGGCAGCGCATCATCCACCGCGACGTGAAGTACCGCATGGTCTACGAGCAGGCGATCGAGCGCGTCGCGCTGCCGCCCGGCGCCAGCGAGTGGAGCAGTCAGCAGTTCCACGAGCGTATCGTCGAGCGTCTGCCGGCCGCCCTGCGCGGCATCGCCTTTGTCTGCGACGTCGCTTCGCAGGACCCGCGGCCGCTCAACCCGATGGTCGGTCCCAAGCGCATCCCCGTTTTCGACCCCGCCAGCGGCCGGGTCGAAGAGGAGTTGCTGACCGGCATCCTCGCCTTCGTGCCGGCCAAGGCCCACCTTTACCGCGTCTTTGCCACTACCCACGAATACGACCGCGACCTCGGCGAGGCCGCCCGTCGCGCGCTCACGGAAGGCGTCGACGAGGCGAGCCTGACCAACCTGTAGGTCTGGGCGGAGTCGCACTATGAGCCCCGCGCCATGAGCTCTGTGCCATGAGCCCCGTGCCATGAACGCCGACCAGCGCCTCATCGACGACGCCGTCCGGGCGATCCGCCGCGAGCTGACCGATATCCACGATTCGATACCGCGCTGCAGCCGTTGCGAGAACTACCTCGCCGTGGTGGCGCGGGTGGCCGGCGACCTCGAGGGCGTCGCCACACCCGACGCCGCCGAGACCCGGGAACAGCTCGCCGCCTGGCTTGCCGAGTCGGCGGGCCGGATCAAGACGACCAACGACTGCGAGGTCTGCGTGCCCGCCGGCCCCTACGAGCGCTTCGTCAGGGCGCTTGCCGGAGCCGGCGAAGAGCGTCCGCCGTCCGGGTAGCCTGCGCCGAGCCTCCAGCGCCCGCGCCGTGGTCTCGGCCTCAGCGCCCGCGCACGTGCGCCGCGCTCGCCGTGCCCGCGTCTGCCCTTCGGCCACCGTGTCTGCGCGTCGGCCTCAGCGCTTCAGCGTCTGCGCGATGATCGTCCAGAAGCTCGGCTCTTCGTGGTAGAGCTGCCAGATGGCGACACCGCCGATGTCGGGAAAGGCCGTCTCCATCAGCTTGAGCTTGGTCGCCAGCGCGGGGCCGTCCACGAAGTAGAGCACGTGCTTGACGCCGCTCGAGTCGGTGTAGCTCAGGTCAGCCTCGCCGGAGGCGGGGTCGTGGGCGACCTTGAAGTGGTGGGCGGCGATCAGCGCGGCGGCGTCGGCGGCCTGCACGGCGGTCGCGCCGCCGGCGTGCCAGTCGTAGCCGTAGAACGGCAGGCCCATGTAGATCTTGCGGGCCGGCACGACGGTCTTGGCGAAGTCGATCACCGACCGGGTCCAGGCGAGCGGCGCCTGCGGGCCGGCGCCGCTCCACGGTCCGCTGTAGCTGTAGGTCATGATCTTGAGCTCGTCGACGACCTTGCCGAGGGCGTGGTAGTCGGTCGCCTGCTGCGAAGCCCAGCGCCCGGGCTCCGAGGTCTTGGCGAAGACGGCGACCGAGAGCAGGCGGTCGTGGGCGTGCAGCGCACTTGCGAGCGCGGCCATGAAGGAGCTGAAAGCGTCGCGCTCGCCGGCCGGGATGAGCTCCCAGTCGATGTCGATGCCGTCGTACCCCCTGCCGACCGCGAGCTGCACCAGCGAGTCGACGGCGCGCTGCCGCGTGACGGGCGACGAAAGGATGGCACGCGGGATCGCGCTCGTGAACGAGCCCCTGCTGCTGGGCCGGTTGGTCACCGTGGCGAAGACCTGCACGCCGTGGGCGCGCGCCTTGGCGACGAGGGCGAGGTTCTGGCGGCCGGCGCTCACGGCGCCGTTCGCGCCGATCGTGTACCAGTCGCAATCGACCTCGTCGATCGCCTTGGCCGCCAGGGCCGCGTCGATCGTGCGCGAGGTGCTCGTGAGCCACGCCGTGACGCGCTGGCGGCGGCCGCCCGCGGGAGCGTTGAGGTGCCCCGAGAACGACGGTCCGCCACCGCCGTGGCGGGTCGCGAGGGCGATGGCCGCCAGGCCCAGGACGAGCAGCGCCGCGACAAGGACAGGATGAGCAGCGGGCGGCGAAGGGGGCCGCGCGTGGGAGGGCGGGTACCGGACGAGCGGCGTGAAGCGGCGGCCGTTGCGCCGGGCGGGGCGTCCGCCGGCGGCGGTGTCGGAGCGTCCGCCGCCGGCGTCGTCGAGGCGTCGTCCGCCGAGGGCTGATCGTTCGGAGGCGGCGCGGGTGTGGGTTCGGGCGAGGGGTCCATCGGGCGTCAGTGTAGCAGCCGGAGCGCGACGGGCCCCCGATTCCCGGTCGGGCCTTAACGTCCGCTCAGGCTCGCGGCGGCGGCGCGCTGCTCGTGCTCCACCTCTCCGGCTACGAGACAGCCGGCCGCGTGATCGTTGACGAGGCCGGCGGCCTGCATCGTGGCGTAGGCGGTCGTCGGCCCTACAAAGCGAAAGCCGCGGCGACGCAGCTCGGCGGCCAGCGCCGTCGACTCGGGCGTGACGGCCGGCCAGTCGGTGCGCGAGCGGATCGGCGCGGGCGCCGCCGCCGGTCGAAAGCGCCATAGGAGCGCCGCCAGCGAGCCGCACTCCTCGATCGTCGCGAGGCAGCGCCCGGCGTTGTGCACGGCGGCCTCGATCTTGCGGCGGTTACGCACGATGCCGGCGTCGCTCATGAGACGCTCCACGTCGGCCGGCCCAAACGCGGCCACGTCGGCCACGTGAAAGTCGGCGAAGGCGGTCCGGAAAGCCGCCCGCTTGCGCAGGATCGTGAGCCACGACAGGCCCGACTGGAACGCCTCGAGGCAGAGGCGCTCGAAGAAGCCGTCGTCGCTCAGGACGGGACGGCCCCACTCCCTGTCGTGGTAGTCGAGGTACTCGGGCGCGCCGATCGCCCAGAAGCAGCGAGGGCGGCCGTCGGGGCCGGCGGCCAGGGCGTCTGTCGCCCGGTCGGTCAGGATGTGGTCACCGTGAAGTAGGCGTCGGAGTAGTCGGTGATGGTGTAGGTGGTACCGGCTGTGACGCCATAGCTCACGCGGATCCGGTAGCTGCCGGCGGGCGCCTTCACGTTCCACACCTTGCCGTAGGACACGCTGCCGTTGGCGTTGACCGTGCCGATGTTGTAGTAGGTTCCGCCTTGCGAGAGCGCCCAGACGGTGAAGACGCCGCTCGCCACCGGCGGGCTCGACCAGGTGACCGTCACCGGGACGTTTGCCGGCAGGCTCTCGCCGCCGTTGGGCCAGGTCACTGTGGCGCCCGGCGTCACCGTGAAGTAGGCGTCGGAGTAGTCGGTGATGGTGTAGGTGGTGCCGGCTGTGACGCCGTAACTCACGCGGAGGCGGTAGCTGCCCGGCGGTGCGTTGGCAGTCCAGGTCGCGCTGTACGCCGTGCCGCCGTTGGCGTTGACCGTGCCGATGTTGTAGTAGGTTCCGCCTTGCGAGAGCGCCCAGACGGTGAAGACGCCGCTCGCCACCGGCGGGCTCGACCAGGTGACCGTCACCGGGATGCCGGCCGGCAGGCTCTCGCCGCCGTTGGGCGAGGTCACCGTCACACCGGGCGTCACCGCAAAGGCCGCGTCGGAGTAGTCGGTCGTCGTATAGGTGCCGGCCGTAAGGCCGTAGCTCACGCGGATCCGGTAGTTGCCGGTGGGCACGTTGACGTTCCAGCTCGCGGCGTAGGCGCTGCCGCCGTTGGCGTTGACGGTGCCGAGGCTGTAGGTGGTGGTCTGGGAGACCGCCCAGACGGCGAACACGCCGGTGGTCACCGAGGGGCTCGACCAGGTCACGGTCACCGGGATGCCGGCCGGCAGGCTCTCGCCGCCGTTAGGCGAGGTCACAGCGAGAACGGCGACCGGATCGGCCGCAAACGAGGCCGCGATCGTGTGGTCGGCTCCCAGATTGTCGAACTCATAGCTCGTCACCGGCCCGACCGAGCTACCGTCGACCAGGACGTCGGCGATGTGGTAGCCCGTGTTGGCGGTGATCGTGAAGCTTTGACTGGAGCCGGCGTTCAGCGTCTGCGCGCCTGCCGGCGAGATGTTGCCGCCGGCGCCGGCGCTGGCGGTGACCGTGTAGGTGACGACCGGATCGGCCGCAAACGACGCGGCGATCGTGTGGTCGGCGCTGAGGTTGTCGAACTCATAGCTCGTGACCGCTTCCACCGAGCTCCCGTCAACCAGAACGTCGGCGATGTGGTAGCCGCTATTCGGCGTGATCGTGAAGCTTTGACTGGAGCCGGCGTTCAGGGTTTGGACGCCACTCGGCGAGATGCCGCCGCCGGAACCGGCCGTGGCGGTGACCGTGTAGGTGACGACCGGGTCGGCCGCAAACGACGCCGCGATCGTGTGGTCGGCTCCCAGGTTGTCGAACTCATAGCTTGTCACCGCTCCGACTGAGCTCCCGTCGACCAGGACGTCGGCGATGTGGTAGCCCGTGCTGGGCGTGATCGTGAAGCTTTGACTGGAGCCGGCGTTCATTGTCTGGGCGCCGCTCGGCGAAATGCCGCCGCCGGAACCGGCCGTGGCGGTGACCGTAAAGGTGTTCACCGCAAACGAGGCCGCGATGGTGTGGTCGGCGCCGAGGTTGTCGAACTCATAGCTCGTGACCGCTTCCACCGAGCTCCCGTCAACCAGAACGTCGGCGATGTGGTAGCCGCTGTTCGGCGTGATCGCGAAGCTCGCGCTCGAGCCGGCGTTCAGCGTTTGGGCGCCGCTCGGCGAGATCCCGCCGCCGGCGCCGGCCGTGGCGGTGACCGTGTACGTGACCACCTGGTCGGCCGCAAACGAGGCCGCGATCGTGTGGTTGGCTCCCAGGCTGGTGAACTGGTAGCTCGTCACCGCTCCGACCGAGCTGCCGTCGACCAGGACGTCGGCGATGTGGTAGCCCGTGCTGGGCGTGATCGTGAAGCTTTGGCTGGAGCCGGCGTTGAGTGTCTGCGCGCCGCTCGGCGAGATCCCGCCGCCGGCGCCGGCCGTGGCGGTGACCGTGAAGGTGGACCCTATGTTCACCTGGCACGGTCTTGGCCGTCTCGACGTTGCTCGCCTTGTCGTGCGAGCGTATAGGCCACGGTGTGCGCGCCGACCGCCGACACCGTGAGCGTCGTGCCCCGGGTCCAGCTGCCGCCGTCGAGCTGATACTCGGTCAAGGCTACGCCCGACAGCGCGTCGGTGGCCTTGAAGGTGACGGTGACCGGGCCGGTGTGCCAGGCGCTGTCGGCGCCCGACTGCGTCGTCACCGGCGGCTTCGTGTCGATGCGCACCTGCTGGGTGCTCGTCGGTCCCCAGTTGCCGGCGCGATCGAGGGCGCGGATGTGGAAGTACCAGATGCCGTCGGCCTTGCCGGTGTAGGAGATCGTGGTCTCGTAGTGGGGGTAGGCGATCGGCACCTGCGTGCCCGCCGTCTGATCGAAGAGGTAGCGGTAGCCGCCGGCGCCGGAGGGGTCGGCGGCCGCGCTCCAGGTGAACGCGGGATTGCTGTTGGAATACCAGGTCGCGGGGTCGGGGTGTGTGGGGGAGGTCAGCGAGGCGACCGCGGGGCCGTTGTGTCGCCGATGAAGAAGGCGAAGGTGGCGGTGCTGCGGTTGACGAAATCGGCCAGGCTCAGCTCGCCGCAGGCGTTGTGGCCCGAGGTCCACAGGCTGCCGTCCTGCTTGAGTGCCATCGTGGTGTCGTCGGCGCAGGCCGCGCTCACCCAGTCGGTGTCGGTCCCCACGCGCGTCGGCAGCGAGCGCGCCGTCGTGTCGCCCTGGCCGAGCTGCCCATACGTGTTGTCGCCACAGGCCCACAGGCTGCCGTTGGTCTTGATGGCGACGAGGTGATCGTCGCCGCGGGCGACGGACGCCCAGTCGGTGTCCTGTCCGACGCGTGTGGGCACGGTCCGGGTGAGGTGTCGCCCTGGCCGAGCTGCCCGTAGTCGTTGTACCCCCAGCCCCACAGGCTGCCGTCGCCCTTGAGTGCGTGGACGTCCGCGTCGCCGCAGGCCACCATGGTCCAGTCTGTGTCGGACCGACCTCTACCGGGAGATAGCCGCGTGGTCGGTGTTCCCCAGCCCCGAGCTGCCCGCGGCCGTTGTTGCCCCACGCCCACAGGCTGCCGTCGGTCTTGAGGGCCACCGTGAACTGGGCGCCGCAGCTCACCGCGGCCCAGTCGGTGGCCGTGCCCACCTGGGTCGGCGACGCGCGAGTGACGAGGTCGCCGAGGCCGAGCTGTCCGGAGGCGTTGCCCCCCAGGCCCACAGGCTGCCGTCGGTCTTGATGGCCATCGAGTACGTGTCGCCGCATGCCATGATGCCCAGCCGCCGGTCGTGCCGACCTGCACCGGTGACGTCCGGTCGGTCGTGTCGCCGAGACCAAGCTCGCCGGAGGCGTTCACCCCCAGGCCCACAGGCTGCCGTCGGTCTTGATGGCGAGCGAGTGGTTGTCGCCGCAGGCCACGGTCGCCCAGTCGTTGGTCGTGCCGACGCGCCAGGCCACCGGACGAAGCGTCAGTGTCCCCGACACCCAGTTGACCGTGCAGGTTGTATCCCCACGACCACAGGCTGCCGTCGGGTTTGATGAGAAGCGACGAACTCGCCGCCGCCGGCGATCCGGGGACTGGGATGGACGGTGCCGACCGCCTCCGCCCTGGCTGCGCCGATGGCGCCCACGAGGAGCAGTGACGACAGGACGAGCACGGCCGGCCAGATGGGCCCGTAGCCCGCAGCACGACGCACGATGTTCACGCCCGAACCCCCCTCACCGCTGCCATCCACGACCGCGACGCTACGACGGCCACGCTACGACCGCGACGCTACGACCGCGACACGACCACTGCCACCACGGTACACCCGTGCGAGGTTGCCGTTGTCAACTTTGGCAACCGGCACCTGGTCCCGCCAGCCGGGAGGAGTGAGACCGTAGCCGACGGCGTGCGCGGTCGGCCTCACCTGCCCCCCTACTACCATGATTATCACAGGCCGGCGGCGGCGAGCCAAACGCTGCGCGCCCCGGGCGGGCCGAAAACGCGCCGCCAACCTACGCGCGGCTGACTTCCGCCGACCCCAGCTCGCGCTGGTCCTTAACTCGTGCGCCGGTACACCCAGATCGCCAGCGGGGCGCAGACGAGCACGATGCCCGCGCACCAGGCGATCGACTGCAGGACCCACGAGAGCGTCGGTCCGCCGAGCATCAGGGCGCGGGCCGCGTTGGCGGTCACCGAGACCGGCTGGTAGGTGGCAAAACCCTGCAGCCAGCTCGGCATGCTGCTCACCGGCACGAACACCGACGAAGCAAAGACGAGCGGCGCCAGCACCGGGAAGGTCGCCGCCTGGGCGCTCTCCGGGTCGCCGATCGCCAGGCCGACCGTGGCGAAGATCCACGAGAAGGCGTAGGCGAACATGAGAACGACCAGGATGCCGGCCAGAAAGAGGAGCGCGTTGGTCTGCACCCGAAAGCCGACGAGGTAACCCACCACGGCCATCAGGATCACCACCAGCACGTTACGCACGAGGTCGGCGCCGGTGCGCCCGGCGAGCACCGCCGACCGCGTCATGGGCAGGGCGTGAAAGCGCTCGAGCATGCCGCTCTTCACGTCGGTCGCCAGGCCTATGGCGGTGTTGGTCGCGCCAAAGGCGACCGTCTGCACGAAGATGCCGGGCATGAGGTAGTCGACGTAGGGCACGCCGCCGGGGACCTTGATCGCCCCGCCGAAGACGTAGCGGAATAGCAGCACGAACACGACCGGCTGGATCAGGGTGAAGACGACCAGCGTCGGCACCCGCCGGTAGACGATGAGGTTGCGGCGGGCGATGGCCCAGGCGTCGCGGAAGGCGCCGAAGGCCGGACGGCGCTGGGGCAGGTAGCCCGACCTTGGGGTAGTCACCGTAGCGCTCATGACGCCCTCCTGCGCAGCCATTCGCTGGTCGCCTCCGCCGTCGCGCCGCTGGCCGTCTCGCCGGCTTCGCGGTCGGCGTAGGCGTCTGCGCCGTCGGAGCCGCCATCGCCGGTGCCGATAGAGCCGCCATCGCCGGTGCCGGAGCCGCTTTGGCCGGTGTCGTCGGAGTTCCCGCCGCCCTCGCCGCGACTCTCCTCGTCCCCGCCCTCCGGCCGCCGGCCGGTGAGCGCCAGGAAGGCGTCGTCGAGGGTCGGCTCGTGGACTCTGAGCGTGGCCGGCGACAGCGAGTTGGCGTCGAGCGTGCGCAGCGCTTCGATCAGCGAGCGCGGCCCGTTGATGGCGGTGAGGTGGACCAGCGTGCCGTCACGCCGGGGGTGGTCGGAGCAGACGCGCACGAGCAGCTCGTGGGCCTGGCGGGCCTGCTCCTCGGTCTCCATGCCGATCTCGATCACGGTGTCGGCCAGGTGCGACTTGAGGCCCGCCGAGGTGTCGTTGGCGACGATGTGACCGTGGTCGACCACCGCGATGCGGTCGGCCAGGCGGTCGGCCTCTTCCAGGTACTGGGTGGTCAGCAGCACCGTCGAGCCTTCGGCGACCAGCTCACGGATGACGGCCCACAGCTCGGTGCGGCTCTGGATGTCGAGGCCGGTGGTGGGTTCGTCCAGGTAGAGAACAGGCGGCCGCTGCACGAGAGCGGCGGCGACGTCGAGCCGCCGCCGCATGCCGCCGGAGTAGGTGCGCACCGGCCTGTCGGCGGCGTCGCTCAGGTCGAAGCGTTCGAGCAGCTCGGCGGCGCGCGGCGCGACGTCGCGGCGGCGCATCTGGGCGAGCGTGCCTATGAGGCGCAGGTTCTCGCGGCCGGTGAGGTTGGCGTCCACGGCCGCGCTCTGACCGGCGAGCCCGATCTGAAAGCGCACCGCGGCGGCCTGGCGCACGACGTCGCGGCCCATGACCTCGACGCGGCCGGCGTCGGGCCGCAGGATGGTCGCCAGCACGCGCACGGCGGTCGTCTTGCCGGCGCCGTTCGGCCCCAGCAGGCCGAACACGCTGCCCGCCCGAACCTCGAAATCGATGCCGTCGAGGGCGACGACCGTGTCGAACTTCTTGACCAGCCCCTCGACGACGATGGCGGCATCAGACATTGGGCTCCTTCAGGAGGGTGAACGGTGGCTCATGCTTTGGTGCCCAGAAGCCGGACGGTTTTAATCCTTTTTAGGAACTTCGAGGGTCGCCCGTTGCGGCGTTCTGCCCCGGCGACCGCAATGGTTTGCGGCTGATCAGCCCGGCAACCTTCTGAGGAACCAGTGAGTTCGCCCAGAGGAGGGTCATCATGGACCGTCAGCAGGTTCGTAGGCCGCGCACGCTGCCGGCGCCGCGGGCGGCCGGGGTCGCCTGTCTTGCCGTCTGTGCGGTCATCGCGTTTCTGAGTGTCATCCCGACGGCGGGCGCCGCCTCGGGCGACCTCGCCTGGTCGCGTCAGGTCGTCGGGCCCAGCAACGGCTCCGCGGCGTTCGCGACGGCGGCCGCCGCGCCGAAGGGCGGCGTGTATGCGGCCGGCTGGATCTTCAACGCCACTGGGGACTACCTCGCCACCCGCTACGGCGCCTCCGGCGGGCGCTCGTGGCTGCGTTCCCTCGACTTCTCGCTGCATGCCTACGACGCCGTCGGGGCGGCGACGTCGGACCGCCGCGGCGATCTCATCGTGGCCGGCGAGGTGGACTATCCGTCCGGGTCACAGGCCGAAGCCATCGTGAAGTACGGTCCCGGGGGGCATGTCACGTGGATCCGGTACTTCAACGACCCGGTCGCCGGTCAGGCCACCCAGCTCGCCACCGACGCCCGCGGCGACGTCTACGTCACGAGCCGCACGGAGACCAACGAGATCGCCGTCATCAAGTACTCGTCGTCGGGCACACGCCGCTGGGTACGGCGGTATGGGGGCGGGCCTGGCGACACGCAGCCGAGGGGGATCGCCGTGGACGCGGTCGGCAACGTCTACGTCGCCGGCTTCCGCTATAGCACCGTCTCGAACTACGACATCGTGACCCTCAAATACGATGCCGCCGGGCATCGCCGCTGGGCGCGCCTCTGGGACGGACCGGCCAGCGGCGACGACCTAGGCTTCGGCATCGCGGTCATGCGCGCGGGTGCGGTCTACGTGGCCGGCGTCAGCACGGGAGCGACGTCGGCTAGCGACGCGGTCGTGCTCAAGTACGGCACCGGTGGCGCGCTGGCGTGGGCACACTCGTTCTCGAGCGCCGGCGCCTTTGACGACGAGTTCGACGGCATCGCCCTGCTCCCGGGCGGCGACGTGGCGGCCACCGGCTTCACGTCGCCCGGCGGCGCGCAGGATGTGCTGACGGCACGCCTGTCGCCGGGCGGCCACACTCGCTGGAGCCGCACGTACAACGGCCCCGATAACCTCGCCGACCAGGGCGCGTTCGTGGCCGGCGGCCCGGGCGGCGCCGTCTACGTTGCCGGTACCAGCGACGGCGCCACCACCGCCACCGACATCCTGACGCTCAAGTACAGCAAGGCCGGCCACCGGCGCTGGGCGCAGCGCTTCACGAGCGCGGGCGCCGTTAACGATCTCGCGGCGGGCCTGGTCGTGACGAGCGGCAGCGTCTATGTGGCCGGCCAGGAGTCAACGACGCCGAACGTGGCTGTGCTGCTGAAGTACAGGCCGTAAGCGGCGGCGGGTCGCAGAGGCAGACGATGGCGGCGAGGCGCGGTCTGCCGGCAGCAGACCGCGCCTCGCCGCTTGCCGCGCCGCAGCCCGCGCCCGCCGCCGCAGTCCGCGCCTGGCCGCTTGCCGCGCTGCGGCAGCCTGCGCGAGCGGTGCCTTCGCTCAGCGGCGAGCGCTATACTGTGGCTCTCGTGGGCCGCTAGCTCAGTTGGGAGAGCGCCGCCTTTGCACGGCGGAGGTCAGCGGTTCGACCCCGCTGCGGTCCACCAGCCCGTTTAGGATTTTTTGCAGGGATTTCGTGATTTCG
>CAVTCH010000011.1:0-17250 GCA_963733255.1 uncultured Actinomycetes bacterium | reverse complement strand
GCGGGCCGGCTCAGCGGTCGCGCGCGCGAGTCGCCACGGTCTTGCCGTGTGCCCTTGGTGCGCTACCGGCCATACGGTTTGGCTCCTCGAGACCCCGGGCACCGGAACCTACGTCCTCTACTTTGAGGCCCGGCCACGCAGGTACAGGCCCTGACCCCGACGGGACCACGTCGGAGGGAGGTCATCATGAAGCCACGATCGGACGGGCGGGTGCTCCTTGCGGGTCTTGCCTTTTGCCTGGCCGCACTCTTTGTGTTCGCTCCGGCGGCCGGCGCCGCGTCGGGTGACCTGGCCTGGCAGCGGGCTTACAACGGCACGGGTAACGGCCAGGATTCGTTTGGCGCTGTGGCCGTGGCGCCCAACGGCGGGGCGTACGTGGCCGGCGTGACCGCCACATCCACGTTCGACTTCGTCGCCGCTCGATACGACGCCGGTGGACAGCGCCGCTGGCTGCGCACCTACAACGGCCCCGGTGACGGGCTCGACTGGTTCGGGGCGGCGACCTCTGACCGCCGTGGCGACCTCATCGAGGCCGGCTACGTCACGACGCCGGCCAAGACCCTCGTCACCGCCGTCGTCAAGTACGACGCCGCCGGGCACCTGCGCTGGGTGCGCATCCACAATGTGGCGACCGACATCCCCGACAATCCCCTGGCCGTCGCGGTCGACGCCAGGGGGAACGTCTACGTGGCCAGTACCGAAGGTGTCGACTACGACGTGGTCGTCCTCAAGTACTCGGCTTCGGGCGCCCATCGTTGGACGAGCCGCTACGCGGGTCCGAATGCCGACATTCCGACGGACATCGCTCTCGACGGCGCCGGCAACGTCTATGTGACCGGCTACAGCTACCAGGGGACGACGCGGGGCTACGATGCTCTCACGCTCAAGCTCAGCGCCGGCGGTCATCGCCGCTGGGCGCGACTCTGGGACGGTCCCAGCATCTCCGATGTGGGCCTCTCGCTCGCCGTCACAAAGGCGGGCACCGTCTACGTTGGCGGCTTCACGAACGGAGCGAAATCCGGCCAGGACGCCCTGCTGCTCAAGTACACGACCGGCGGAGCGCTGCGCTGGAGCCGCACGTACACGGGCGCCGGGGCCGACAGCGACGCCTACAACGACATCGTCCTGCTGGGCAACGGCGACATAGCGGCGGCGGGCTCGTCGTACGACGGGGCCGATCTCTTCGACGTGCTCCTCGCACGCTACGAGCCGAGCGGCAGCCCGCGCTGGACCAGGCTCTACGACGGACCCGACAGCCTCAACGACCAGGGACTCGGCGTGGCCCGTGGTCGAGCCGGGGCCATCTATGTGGCGGGTGACACCACTTCCAACAGTACCGGCCAGGACGCCCTGCTACTCAAGTACAACGGCGCGGGAGTCCTGCGCTGGGCCCGGTCGTACAGTAGCTCGGGCAACGCGAACGACTACGTCAGCGCCCTCGCCGTCGTGCCCGGCAAGTCGGTCTACGTGGCCGGCGATCAAGCGGCCGGAACCAGCAGCGACGGCATGCTCCTGAGATACAGGCCCTGAGGTCTCGACTCGTCACCCGCGAAGGCGCGCACGGCTGACCGTCCGCCGGTGATAAGCTGGCGCGGCGGCAGGTCGCCGCCGCGCCGGCACGTTCGCGGCGCGGCGGGGCGGCGCTGCCTCGAGTGGGCGCAGGGGGCTCTCCGGTCTGCCGGGCCGGTCGACCTCTTACCCGGCCGCCGTGCCGGCCGCCCCTCGGGTACATTTGGGAGCCGACAAGGGGGTAGCGTCATGGAGCGCGCGGTCAAGCTCTTGCTCGTCATCGGGACGACCTGTCTGCTGGTCGCCGGGTGGGTGGGCAGCGCCAACGCCGGCGCCATGGCCGGGTCGCGGTTCGCGCCCTACCAGATCCCACCCCAGGCGCCGGCGGCGGGCACGCCGACCGTTCGCCATCTGCTCAGGGGCTCCGCCGTCGCGGCCAAGGGCTCCTGGATCATCGTCCACCTGAGCGGCGGCCCCTTCCAGATCGGCTTTCAGAACGGCTACCTGACGGCGCAGTCCTCCGACTATGCGATCCGGGTCGACGTCGGCGCGCCCGGCAGCCACGGCCGCAAGGTCTGCGACACCGTCGCCCAGCGCTACATCTGGCCGCTGGTGCCGGCCGAGTACAAGCGTGAGCTGCGGGGCATAGCCGACGGCATGCACGCGGCGGGCTACCCGCACGACACGCTGTGGGACGTCGTGGCCGCCAACGCCTGGGCCGACGAGTCCTGCTACGAGACGCTGCTGCCCGGTGCGAGCTCGGCCGCGAGCGCCGCCGCCGCCGTTGCCGCTCACGCCGCCCGTCCGGCGCGCACGGGCGGCTGCAGCGCCTTCATCGCCACCGGCGCCGCGACCGTCGACGGCCGGCCGGTCATGGGTCACGACACCTGGACCGACTACGACGGCGCCTTCGTGAACGACGTCATGTTCTACGTCCATCCGCTCAAGGGCTACGACTTCACCTACCAGTCGTCCGGCGGCGAGATCTGGAGCGGTCTGGACTGGTACGAGAACAGCGCCGGCCTGCTGCTCACCGAGACCACGCTGGCCGACTCCGCCTACACGACGAGCGGCCTGCCGGTGTTCGTCAGGGCGCGCCAGGCGGCCCAGTACGATGCCACAGTCCCGCAGGCCGTCCACACCCTCGTCCACCGCAACAACGGGGCGTACTCGAACGAGTGGCTGATCGGCGACAAGTCCGGAAGGATCGCTTCGCTGCAGCTCGGCGACAGGGTCTACGACCTAAACGAGACGTGCAACGGCTTCTACGGTTCGTCCAACTTCGACTGGGGACCCAAGACCCGGGCCGAGGAGATCGCCAACAAGAGCGCCGACGGGCCCGACCCCTACAAGCCGGCCGTGGTCGACTACGCGCGCTACCTGCGCTGGGGACAGCTCAAGGCCCGCTATTACGGCGAAGTCGACGCCACGGTCGGCATGACCATGGAATCGGACACCTTCGACACCTATCTCAAGAAGGAGCTGCCCGACGCCAGGGATATCTGCGGCCAGCCCGAGTACGTCACGCCGGGCCTGCTCGACTGGGATAGCTGGGTGCTCGACCCCGAGGGCGCGATCGACGGCAAGGTCTGCACCGAGTGCATGGCCCTGCACGGTCTCCAGTCGTGGGCCTGCTGGGGTCACGGCAGCGGCGACCACTTCGACGCCGCCGCCTACCTCGCCGCCAACCCCGGTTGGGCCGCGGCCAACGGTGCGCTGGCGGTGTTCGGGCTGAAGACCTTCTCCGCCCAGTGCACCGATCGCTGGCTCCTGCTCTCGGGCGGCCGGTGATGCAAGAGGGTCGCGCCGGCTAAAGGCGCTTGCCGGGGTGCTTCGCGGAGACGCTCGCTGAAGGCTCGCCGGGCGCGAGACGTTCACAGCGGTTGCGGCCGCGGCGCTTGGCGAGGCGGACGGCCCGGCCCGTCCGTGCCAGCAGCTCGTCCTTCGTGCGGCCGTCTGCCGGCAGGGTCGCGACGCCGATGCTGACCGTGAGGCGCCCGTCGGTCGGATGCAGGTGCGCTACTTCGATGCTCGCGCGGATCCGCTCTGCGATCTCGAGCGCCTGCTCCGACCCGGCGCCCATCAGCATGACCGCGAACGTGTCGCCCCCGAAGCGGGCGGCCAGATCGTCGCGGCGGATCGAGCCGCCGATGATGTTCGCCACCTGGCGGAGCACGTCGTCTCCCGCGGCATGCCCGCAGCCGTCGTTCAAGTGCTTGAACCGGTCGATGTCGCACAGCAGCAGCGACAGCTCGGCGCCCTCCGCGACGGCGTAGTCGACTTCCTCGATGAGGCGCTGCTGGATGTGGCGGTGATTGTAGAGGCCCGTCAGCGTGTCGCTCATGGCGTCGACCTCGGGCCGGGTCAGGCGTTCCGCCGCCGAGTGCACGAGCCCCGCGAAGGTCTCGCTGACCTGGCTCGTCGTACGCGGCAGGTCGGCCGAGTCGGTCGCCGCGACGTCGGCCGACACGAGGGCGACGATGCCGCCGTTCTCGTCGTGCAGCGGCGCGATGCCGCAGACCCAGGCCCCCCAGGCGTCGACGTACACAACGTTGGCGTCGGCGGTGCAGCCGCGGAACAGCTCGAGCTCCTCGTCGTCGGCGAGCTGCAGCTCGCCGATGGGTGACCGTATCGCCGGGTTCTCGGTGCTGTCGACGACGACCATGCAGCGCCGCTCGTCGACCAGGACCTCGGTAAGGATGGTCTCCACCCTGGGATGCGCGGCCCGCACGGCCCGCAGGCCGGCGACGATCTCGGCGTATTCCGGACGCGCCTCGTCGGCGGGTCCGCGCAGGAGCGCGTGCTTGGCCGGATCGACGCACGCGGCTGCTTCGGTCGCCACCTGGGTGGCGAAACGTCTGTCGATCTCCATCCGGCCGAGCACGCGCACGAAGGCGTCCACCAGGGCTGGATCGAACTGCGTGCCTTTGCAGCGCTCGAGCTCGGCGAGGCATTCGGGGTAGCTCAGCGCCTTCTTGTAGATGCGCCGCGACGACATGGCGTCGTAGGAGTCGACGACGCAGAGCAGGCGGGCGGACTCCGGAATCTGCTCGCCGGCGAGCCCGTCGGGATACCCAGTGCCGTCGTAGCGCTCGTGGTGGTGGCGCACGCCACCGACGAGCTCCGGTTCGAGCAGCGGCTCGATGATCTCGGCGCTGACCGCCGGGTGCTGGCGCATCAGCTCCCACTCCTCGCTCGTCAGCGGGCCTGCCTTGAGCAGCACCCGGTCCGAGACCGCGATCTTGCCGATGTCGTGCAGGTAGGCGACCTCTTCAAGCTCCTCCATGGCCGCGTGCGACCACCCGAGCTCGCTCGCCAGCAGGACCGCGTAGCAAGCCACTCGTGCCGTGTGACCGATGGTGTAGTTGTCCTTCGCGGTGAGGGCGGCGCTGAGAGCCCGCACGTTGCCCAGGTGCATGCGTCTCACGTTCTCGTAGAGGCGCGCGTTGCAGACGGCCAGCGAGAGCTGGGCAGCGATGCCGTCCAGCACGGCCAGATCCCCCTTCGAATAAGCCGCCTCGGACTCGCTGCCCAGGACCAGAGCGCCGATCAGCTCTTCGTCTTCGCGGACACCTACGACGACGCCGCAGAGCAGCCCCGTGATCGGGTGGCCGGCAGCGAGCGGCGACTCCTCCGACAACGACAGCAACGCCACGCTGCTCGTCTTGAGGTGTGCGAGAAAGCTGGTCTCGAGATCAGTGCTGCTGATGCCCGACAGCTGGCTCTCCGGCTCGGTACTGAACGCGACGTCGAAGACGGCGCTCCCCGGTCGACGCAGCAGCAAGGTCGCCCGGTCGAAGGGGATCCGCCGCCGCAGCGGCTCGATGATCGCGGCGGCGATGTCGGTCACGCTGAGGCTCGTCGAGACGGCCCGCGCGACGTCGTTCAGCAGCGTCGCCTCATCGGTCCGCAGCCGCAGGTGCTCGACGAGCCGCGCGTTGTGGATGGCGATCGCCGCCTGCTCACCGAGCCCGGCGGCCAGCTCGATATCGTCGGCTGTGTAGTCGCGCTCGCGCTGTGTCTCGATCAGCACGAGCAACCCGAGCGCCTGCCCTCCGAAGTACAGGGGGACGTTCAGGCAGGTCTTCTCGCCCCACGACTCCATGGAGGCGCGGATCTCCGGGTCGAGCGTCTGATCCGACAGCGTCTCGGCGACGACCTTGTGCCCCTCGAGAAGTTGCCGGTCCGAGGGCCACTCGCTGAGCGGCATGGGCTCACCTAGGCTGGTGTAGGGGGTCGGCGTGTGCTGGTAGAGCGCTCGAGCCACGAGGGTGTCCTCGTCGGCGTCGTAGTCGTAGATGATGCACTCAGGGCAGTCGAGCGCGCTCGCGGCGCGGTGGGCCACGGTCGCCAGGACCTCGTCGAGCACCAGCGACGAGGTGATCGCCTTGCCTGCCTCGAGCATCGAGGTGAGCCGCTGTGTGCGTCTGGCCTGGTCGCGATAGAGCTCGGCGTTGTGCAGCGCGACGGCCGCCTGCTCCCCGAGAGCCTTGACGAGCTCGAGCTCCTCGGCCGAGTAGCGCCGCTCCGCCACCGTGTCGGTGATCAGCAGCATGCCCATAGGCTCGGCACGGAAGCTGAGCGGTACGCTGAGGCAGCTCTTCTCGTTCCACTGCTCCATCGAGGCGCGGCTCTGCGGGTCGAGCTGTGGGTCGGAGATGCATTCGAGGCGGACCTCGCCGCCCTCGAGGATCGCGCGGCCCTGGGGGTACTCAGACAGCGGTCGGGGCTTGCCCATGTCATCGTAGGGCGTGGGTTCACGTTCGAACATCGCGCGCGGCGTGATCGTGTCGCTCGCCGCGTCGTAGGCGAACAGCAGACTGATGTCGGCGCGCAGCGTCTCGGCCGCCCTGCGGACCACCGTGTCGAGGACCTCGTCGACGACCAGGCTCGAGCTGATGGCGCGGCTTGCGTCGAGCAGCGAGGTGAGCCTTTGTGACCGCTCCTGGATGCTTTCCACGAGGTAGGTGCCGGAGCCCGTGGTCACCTGCGAGACGGACTTGAGCACCGGCAGCAGGTGACCGTCCGCGGCCAGAAACTCACACTGCGAGTGGTCGATGGTCTGCCCGAGGTCGGAGACCGGGCACCGGCCGCGCTCCGCCGGGCACACGAACCCGTGGCAGCTGCGACCGGCGACGGCGTCCGGCGCGGCGCCGAACAGTCGCGCCGCGGCCATGTTCGCCCAGACGATCGTGTGACTGTCGGCATCGATGACGAGGACTGCATCCGGCAGGGCCTCAAACAGCCGCCAGTCCGGCGGCTGCGACACCGTCAGGATGCGGGCGGTCTCAACGCTCTCGAGCGGTGAGAGCGGCCGGTCCGCGACGGGGGCGGCGTCGTACCCGAGGGCGGGCGTCGCCGTCGCTTCGTGGAGAAGGCGTTCGAGGTCGCGCCGCCGGTAGCGGCGCTGTCCGCCCGCGGTGCGGTAGTGGGGAAGCCTGCCGGCGTCGCTCCAGCGGCGGAGCGTGCTCGCGCTCAGACCGAGGAGCTCGGCCGCCGAAGCGACACGCAACCAGCGGTCGTGCCCCGTCGCTTCAATAGTGGGTTCAGGCAACACAAAGGTGGTTTCGACAGGCCGGCGAGCAAACTTAAGCAACTCTTCCAGCGGTCGCGCGCCCGCGCGATTACATGGTCCTGGTGATCTTGTTCAGTCCGCGCGGCTTGTCGGGGTCGTAGCCGCGCGCTTCGGCCAGGCGGGCGGCGAGGAGCTGGCCCGGCACGATCGCCACGAGAGGCGACAGCGGCTCGGGCACCGCCTGCGGCAGGCGCAGGCCACGCCGCCGGTCGCTGTCGCCGTCCTGCTGAGTGTCCTCGACGACCACGAGCTCGGCCCTGCGTTCCAGCAGGTCGTGCTCGAGTCGCCGCATGGCCGGCAGGGCGCGGCCGGAGAGCGAGTGGAGCAGAGCCGGGTAGCCGGGCTCGACCATGGCGATGGGCCCGTGCATGAGGTCGGCGGCCGAGTAGGGCATGGCGGCGATGTAGGAGGTCTCCTTGAACTTGAGCGCCGCCTCGAGCGCGGTGGCAAAGTTGTAGCCGCGCGCGGTCACAAGCAGGCGTTCGCTGAAGCGCAGCCACTGCGCGATCTCGGCGATCTCGGCGTCGAGCGTCAGGGCGGCGCGCATCGCTTCGGGCACGGCGCCACGCAGGGCGGTCAGCAGGTCCTCGTCGTCGCACCACTGCGCCCAGAACAGCGCGAGCACGGCGAGCTGGCTCGTGTAGGTCTTGGTCGCGGCCACGGCCTGCTCGTGTCCGGCATGGGTGGCCAGCACGCTGTCGGCCTGGCGGGCCAGCAGGCTGTCGTCGTCGTTGGTGATGGCGATGGTGAAGGCGCCCGCCCGGCGGGCGTGGGCGACGTATTCGGCCACGTCGGGGGTCTCGCCGCTCTGGCTCACGCCCACGACCAGGCACTGGCGCAGGTCGATCGGGGTGTCGTAGACGGTCGCCGAGCTGGGCACCGCGAGGCCGGCCGGCAGGCCGGCGTGGACGGTGGCCAGGTACTTGCCGAACACGGCCGCGTTGTCGCTGGTGCCGCGCGCCGCGTAGAGCACGAAGCGCACACCGGCCGCGCGCGCCGCGGCGACCGCCGCGCGATAGGGCGCGAGGTCGGCGGCGAGCCTGGCCACGATGTCGGGTTGAGCGAAGATCTCGTCGCGCATGAAGCTCATGGGTTCCTCGCTTTCGCGGTTGCCGTCGGCGGCGACACTCGATAGGATGACCGACGAACTGAGCATACAGAGTATACCAAGTTCGTCCGGCAGTCGTTCGGCAGTCGTTCGGCAGTGGCAAGTCGGTGGTTCGCCAGCCGCTCGAGTGGCCCGTCAGGAGTAGATGACCATGGACTTCACAGCACGCTACGACGAGCGGATGCCGCGTTCGCGCGAGCTCTTCACCCGCGCCCGCCGCGTCATTCCCGCCGGCGCCGGCAGCAGCGCCCGCACCTTCAAGTTCGGCTGGGTGCCCTACCCGCCGTTCATCGCTCAGGGCTCGGGTTCGCGCATGACCGATGTCGACGGCCACGAGTACATCGACTACCTGCTCGGCCTCGGGCCTATGATCCTCGGCCATCGTCCCCCCGCGATCACCAGGGCGGTCCAGGATGCCGTGGCCTCACTGGGAACCTGCTTCGGAGTACCCTACGAGCTCGAGATCGACGCCGCCGAGAAGGTCGTCGAGGCCGTGCCCAGCATCGAAGCGGTGCGCTTCACCAACTCGGGCAGCGAGGCGGTCGGCACCGCCGTGCGCCTCGCGCGTGCGGTCACGGGGCGGCGCCTGCTGGTGCGCTTCGAGGGCCACTACCACGGCTGGCAGGACGTCGTGTACTGGAGCAACCACGTCGATCCCGACGAAGCCGGCCCGGCCGACCACCCGCGGCCCGTCGCGTCGGGCCCCGGCGTGCCCCAGGAGCTCGCCGACACGCTGATCGTGCTCTCCTGGAACGACCCCGAGAGCTTCAGGCGCGTCATGGCCGAGCACGGCGACGAGATCGCCGCGGTGATCACCGAACCGGCCGTGTTCAACACCGGCTGCATCCTGCCCCGGCCCGGCTACCTCGAGCTGCTGCGCTCAGAGACGCGCAAGCACGGCGCGCTGCTCATCTTCGACGAGGTCATCACCGGATTTCGCTTCTGTCGCGGCGGCGCCCAGGAGTGGTACGGCGTCATGCCCGACCTGACGACCCTGGCCAAGGGCCTGGGCGGCGGTTTTCCGGTCGCCGCAATCGGTGGCTCGCACGCCGTCATGGCCATGATCGACGAGGGCCGCTACTCGCATTCGGGCACCTACAACGCCAACGTCGTGCAGTGCGCCGCGGTGTCGGCGACCATGGACCTGCTCGCCGAGCCGGGCCTCTACGAGCGCCAGCGGGCGCTCGGCGAGCGGCTCGCCCAGGGTCTGCGCGACCTCGCCGCCGCGCACGACATCCCGGTGCAGATCGACGGCCTCGGCACGGTCTTTCAGATGTGGTTCAGCGAGCATCCGATCCACGACTGGCGCGAGGCCCACGCCTACGCCGACGAAGCGCTCTTCACGCGCTGGTGGCAGGAGATGCTGCTGCGCGGCGTGATCTTTCACCCGAGCCAGTTCGAGAACCTCTTCGTCAGCCTCGTGCACAGCGACGCCGACATCGACGAGACGCTGGCCGCAGCGGCCGAGGTGTTCCCGATCCTCGCGGCCGAAAGGGCCGCGAGGTAGCGCGGCAAGGTCGGACGATGACCGAGCGGCCGGCGCCCCGGCGCCTGCGCTATCAGGACGTGATGGCGATGATCGAGCGCCTCATCGCCGACGAGCAGCTCGGGCCCGGCGACCTGCTGCCCAGCCACGCCGACCTGGCGGCCATGGCCGGGGTCAGCCTGATCACCGTGCGCCGCGCCCTGGACGAGCTCCAGCAGGACGGTCGCGTGCACAGCCACCAGGGCGTCGGCACGTTCGTCGCCCGGCCGCGCATCGTGAGCGCTCCCGGGCGCGCCGGTGGGCTGCTAGGCACGCTGGCCGAAGAGCACGGCGCCCACGAGATCCTCACGAGGGTGCTCGATGTGACGCGTGGGCGACCGTCGGCGACGATCGCCCACGCCCTGCAGCTCGGCTCGGGCGACGAGGTGTGGAGGGTCCGCCGCCTGCGCGTGATCGACGGCCGGCCGATGATCGTCGAGCAGGCCGTCATACCGGTCGCCCTGGCGCCCGGTCTCGATACCCGCACGGCCGAGGCGGCCGACTCGCTCTACCGGCTGCTGGCGCGCCGCTTCGGGCTCGAAGACGACTACGAGGAGCAGTTCCTCGAGGTGGTCGCGCCGAGTTCCGGCGAACGCCGCCTGCTCGAGCTCGACGAGGGCGCCCAGGTCGTGCGCCTGCGCGGCGTGAGCTTCGCCCCCCACGGCCTTCCGTTCGACTGCTTTCAGCAGGTCTACCCGGCCTCCGAGGTCGTCTTCTCGATCTCCGGCCAGACGGCCCGTCATGTGTTCCGCGGCACCGACCTGCGCGACTGGAGCGTCACGCCGGTCGGTCGAGCCGCGTCGAGCGGACCCGTCGACTCCAAGCCCATCCGTTCCCGGCCAACCGCACGTCCCTGAAAGGGGGAGGACAATGTCTGATGTCACGACCCGCCCGCCGCGCGACCCGGTAGCGCCGGGCCCCGGCGCCGGAGGCCTCAAGGCCGGCGCCCTGCGCATCGGCGACGTGGTGATCATGGCCCTGGCCAGCTCGGGGCCGACGCAGAGTATCGCCGTCGGCATCGTCGGCCTCATGATCGCCGTGTACTACCACACCTTCCTGGCGATCCTGATCTGCTTCATCCCCATGATCGGCATCGCCATCGGCTACCAGCGCCTGAACGCCTGGCAGCCCAGCGCCGGCGCCACCTACTCTTGGGTGGGCCGCGCGGTCAACCCGCACGCCGGCTTCTTCGCCGGCTGGATCATGCTCATGTACTACACGGTCGGCACCGTCAGTCTGACCGTTCCGCTGGGCTCCTACTTCCTGAGCTTCTTCTCGAACAGCGCCGCCAACAACAAGTACTGGGTGGTCCTCGTGGGCAGCGTCTTCGACATCCTCGTGCTCGTCGTCGCCGCCCTCGGCATCAAGCTGTCGGCGCGCTTCAACTGGGCCTGGGCGATCTTCGAGTACGCGCTGATGATCGGCTTCGCCGTGGCGGCGATCGTGATGATCTACTTCACAGGACTGTCCGGCTCGGTGCACACCATCAGCTCGATATTCACGCTGCCCCGGACCGGACTCGTCTCAGGCATCCTGATCGCCATCTTCCTGTACTCCGGCTGGGACACCGCCGCCTACGTCGGCGAAGAGGCCAAGGGCAAGCAGGCCGGATCCGCGGCCATTCTCAGCGTCGTCATCCTGTTCTTCATCTACTCGTTCGTGATCTTCGCCTTTCAGGGCATCGCCCCGTTCGGCACCATGGTGGCCAACGAGGCCAACATCCTCGCCTTCGTGGGCGACAAGATCGGTGGCGGCTTCTGGAAGAATCTGATGATCGTGGCCGTACTGGGCGGCACACTCGCTTCGTTGCAGGCCGCGATCGTCAGCTCCGGGCGCATCTCGTTCGCCATGGGCCGCGACCGCGTGTTCCCGAAGTTCTTCGACAACGTCCACCAGCGGTATCGGACTCCCTGGAACGCCACGATCCTGCTGGGTCTTCTGAACATCGTCTTCCTGTGCGGTGTGATGCTGTTCTCCGGCACGATCGGCAAGGCTCTCAACAACATCGTCGACACGCTCGGTCTGATGGCGGCCATCTTCTACTTCCTGACGGCTTTCACCGCCGTCTGGTACTACCGCAGAGTCGTCACGAAGACCGCCGGCAACCTGATCCTGGGCGGCATCCTGCCGGGCTTCGGTGCGGCCTTCATGGCGTTCGTCGTCATCTACGAGCTGGCGACCGGTGCGCTCGACGGCGTCGAGATCGCGCTGGGCTTCGGTCTGGCGCTCCTCGGCCTGGTCTTGTCGTTCGTCTCGAAGGGCGTCGGGCACGCCAAGTTCTACAGCGACCCGACCACGAGCTTCGGCGACAAGGTGGAGGCGGCGTTCGACAATCCCGAGCCGCCCAGCGAAGGCTTCGGCCTGTGAGCAGCGACGCCCTGTTCATCGGGCTCGACCTCGGCACGTCGAGCCTGAAGGCGGTGGCTGTGGGCGCGGGCGGCGAGATCGTCGCCCGCGCCCACGCCGGCTACCCGACCGCGCGGCCCGAGCCCGGCTCGGCAGAACAGTCGCCGGCCGACTGGTGGTCGGCCGTCGAAGCCGCCGTCGCTCAGCTTCACGACGGCGGCGCGCCGACCCGCCGCTGGGCCGCCATCGGCCTGTCGGCCATGATCCCGACGCTGGTGGCCGCCGACGACGACGGCGGACCGGTGGCGCCGGCGATCACCTGGGAAGATGGGCGCGCCGAGCCCGAAGGCGACCTGCTGCGCGCCCGCCTCGGCGGCGAGCAGCTCTACGAGCTCACCGGCCAGTGGGTCGACGGCCGCTACCTGCTGCCCATGTATCAGCGCCTGGCGCGCGTCGCGCCGCAGGCGGCAAGCAGCGCGCGCCGGCTGCTCGGCGCCAAGGACTGGTTGTTCTGGCGCCTGACCGGCGAGCCGGCGACCGACCCGAGCACCGCCAGCGGCTTCGGCTGTTACGGGCTCGAAGCCGGCACCTGGCTCGACCCCGTCGTCACGGCGGCGGGCGGCCTGCTCGGCGACCTCGCCGGGGTCGCCGCGCCCGCCGGCCACTCGGACCTGCCTGCACTGCCGCCGGTGCTGCCGTCGCTCACTGTGCGGCGTGTGGCGACCGGCGCGGCGACCCTGCTCGGTCTGCCCGCCGGTCTGCCGATCTGCCTCGGCGCCGCCGACTCGGTGCTGGGTTGCCTCGGGCTGGGCGTCACACGGCCCGGCGACGTTGCCTGCGTGGCCGGCACGAGCACCGTCCTGCTCGGCGTCGCCGACCGCCTTCTCGCCGACCCCGCGCACCGCTACCTCATCACTCCGCTGGCCGGCATCGACGGCTGGGGTTTCGAGATGGACCTGCTCACGACGGGCAGCGCCTTTCGCTGGCTGGCCGGCCTGCTACGCGAGGCCGGCGGCGACGAGGCGGCCCTCATGAAGCTGGCCGCGGGCGTCGAACCAGGCGCCGGTGGCCTGTCGTTTCTGCCGTACCTTTCGCCCGGCGAGCAGGGCGCTCTTTGGGACCCGACCATTCCCGGGGCGCTGTTCGGCCTGAGTCTCGGACACGGCGCGGCCGAGGTGGCGCGGGCCCTCGTCGACGGTGTCGTGCTCGAGTCGCGCCGCTGCCTGACCGTGCTCGAGCAGGCCGGCTTGCCGCGCGGCGAGATCCGCATGGCCGGCGGCAGCGGCGCCGACCCCCTGTTCCGTCAGCAGCTTGCCGACGCCAGCCGGCGTCGCGTCGTCTACGCCGCCGACGGCGAGACCGCGCATTCGGCGCTCGGAGCGGCGTCGCTGGCGGCCATCGCTGCCGGCTACGACCCCCTCGCCATCTCCTCGCCCGCGGCCCTCGAGACCATCGCGCCGTGCGAGGCCGAATCGCTGCGCTGGGACCGGCTCTGGGAACGCCATGAGTCGGCCCTCGCGGCGCTGCGCGGCTTCGTCGGTGACGGCTCCGACTAGTGGGCGGCCTCGCTGGTGACGGCCCGATGAGTTCACGGCCTCGTCGGTGACGGCCGCGGCGGGTCTGCGGTCTGTCCGTTCGGCTCGAGGACACTGCAGCCCACGAAGTCGTCATGGGTAAACAGCGTCATGAGGCAGCGTCCGGAGGCAGCGTCATGGACGACGGGAGATGAAGAGACGGCGGCAACATGAGCAGCGCTGACAAGAAGGACCGGGCGGAGCCTTCGGGGGCTGCCGAAGCGCGCTCCGCTCAGGGCGCCGATCAGACGGCCGCAGGTCGAGCCGCGGCGGACCGAACGGCAGCGGAGTCAACGGCAGCGGATCTGGCGGCTGTCGCTCGAACGGTCGCGGCGCGCGCCGCCGTCGCCGAGCTGCACAGTGGCATGACGGTCGGGCTGGGGTCCGGGCGCGCGGTGGCTGCCGTGATCGAGCTTGCCGCCCGGCGCTGGCCGTCCGGACCGCCGCTGCTGGCCGTGGTCGCCTCGTCTGCCACCGATGCCCTGGCCCGCGCCGCCGGCTTCGCCGTGGTATCGCTCGACGAGCTCGACTTCAAGCGCAACGGCTCCGTTGACGCGGGCGGACTCGGCGGCGACTCCGGCGACCGCCGCGACTCCGGCGACCGCCGCGGCTCCGGCGACCGCCGCGGCGATAGCGACCGCACCGGCCTCACGCCGCTGCTGGACCTCGCCGTCGACGGTGCCGACGAGGTCGATCCGCGCCTCGATCTGATCAAGGGCGGTGGCGGCGCGCTGCTGCGCGAGAGGCTCGTGGCCCGCGCCGCGAGCCGCTTTCTCATCGTGGTCGAAGACGACAAGGTCGTGACTCGGCTGGGCGAGCATCACGCTCTGCCGGTCGAGGTCGTACGGTTCGGCTGGCGTGAGACGCGCCGGTCGCTGCTCGAGCTCGTGCCCGCGGCGCAGCTGCGTCGCGGGCAGGACGGGCAGGCCTTCGTCTCAGACGAAGGGCACTTCATCCTCGACTGCCCGCTTGCGACGAGTGATGGCGAGGCCGGCTCCGACAGCGGGCAGGACCTCATGGCAGTCGCTGCCGCCCTCAAGTCGCTGCCCGGGGTCGTCGATCACGGTCTCTTTCTCGGCATGGCCGACGAGGTGGTGGTGGGCCACGCCGACGGCCGCGCAGAGCGGCTGGTGCGGCGCGCCGCTCGCTGAAGGGCGCGAGCCCCTGACGCGTCACACAGATCGCACGCCACCCACGACTCCTACGGTGACGTCCGACGCGGAAAGGAGTACGCTGCCCGGTACGCAGTCTGCGGAATCATCGCAAGGCCCAGCGGGGAGGTGAGGCGCTCGTGCCGGTACTGGTCTTCGTCATACCGCTTCTGGCGCTGGCGGTGTCGGCCGTGATCTTCCGAGGCAGGCAGCCGGTCTGGCTCCTGGCTCTGGCCGCGGTCTCCCTTGCCGCCCTCCTCGCCACGGACGCGTTCGGTATCATCTATCGCATCGTCCAGTGGCACGGGTCTGAGCTTCTCCTGCCGACCGTCCTCGCGGTCTTGCTGGCCGTCTCACTGCTGGTCGTCCTGCAACGTCTCGCACCACCGGGTGGGCGCTTCCTTGCCCGCGATGGGCACAGGCCGGATCCAGGTGTGAGGGCCTGACAGCAGGATCGCGTCAGCTCTACGCGAGGCTCGGGCCTACGAGGGAGTCGATGTGCCCCTCATAGCTGATCGCGTCGCACAGGCTCGCGCGGGCACCAACGATCGCGTGATAGCGCACCTGGCCTCGGGCTGGGCCGTGTTGGGCGACGACCAATACCTGCCCGGCTACTGTCTGCTACTCGCCGACCCAGTGGCGCCCAGCCTCAACCACCTCTCCGGGCCCGCTCGCGCGCGGTTCCTGTGCGATATGGCGCTCATCGGCGACGCGATCCTCGCGGTCACGGGGGCCGAACGGGTGAACTACGAGATCCTGGGCAACTCCGAGCCCGAGCTCCATGCCCACATCCATCCGCGGTACGCCGACGAACCGGCGGATGGCCGGCGCATGCCAGTCTGGTTCTACCACCTGCAAGGCGCGACGCAGTACTGCGGCCCGCAGCCTGACCGACTGCTGGAGAAGCTCCGTGCCGCCTTGCATTGACAGTACCGCCCGTCCGGCGACGTCGTAGGCCGGCAGACATGCATCGCGACAAGCCGCCCCAACGGATCGACCCGACCGGCACGAGCGCCTGCATCTTCTGTGAGATCCTCGCGGGCAGGGCGGCGGCTTACATCGTCTGGTCCGATGCTGAGTTCGTCGCCTTCCTCGACCGCAACCCGATCACGCCGGGCCACGTGGCGCTCATGCCGCGCGTCCACATCGACTCGGTCTTCGACTTGCCGCCCGACCTCTACCTCCGGCTCTTCGCCCGGGCACGCGCGCTAGCCGGCGCCGTGGCACGAGCCGCCGGCGCGCCGCGCACCGGCATCGCCGTCGAGGGCTTCGGTGTGGCTCACGCTCACGTCCACCTCGTCCCCGTCTGGCAGGGTAACGACCTTGACCCCTGCAGACAGAGACCCGCGAGCGAAGCTGAGCTCCGGCAGGCGGCCGAGCACCTGCGAGACGCCTTGGCGGAGACCGTGGTCGACCGCTGACGGGCAGCCCGTGAACCCGATGCGCCCAACGCAAGTGGCAGTAAGCTCGTACCGCGGGTCGCGCAGGCCATGCGCACCGCGTCGGCTGGACTGGTGATGCAAAGCCTTCACCGTTTCACGGAGCCCGCGGACTTCCTGGCTCAAGCCGGGCCGTTCCTTCGCTCCGCGGAGGCCGAGAACGTTCTCATGCTGGGTATCTGCGGCCCGGAGGAGCCGGGCTGCTTCCACGATTCCTGGTATCTCGCCACCGTCGAAGAGGACCAGACTGTCGTGGCATGCGCTCTGCGGACTCCGCCCCACAGCGTCGTCCTCACGCGGGCGGACCGGGGAGCTCTCGAGCTGCTGGCGACCGATCTGGCTGGCACGTACGACGACCTCCCCGCAGCCGCCGGTCCGGAGCCCGCCATCCGGGTCTTCGCGGAGCTGTGGTCCGCACGCACCGGTGCGACCGCACGCGTTGGCACGCGGATGCGCGTGATGCAGACGCGGCACGTACTCCAGCCGACGCTGCCCTCCGGAACCTTTCGGGCTGCCACTGAAGCGGACATTCCGACCGCCTCGCGATGGGCCGCGGCGTTTTTCGACGAGGTCGATCTCGACGAGCCGTCCCACCCGAGCGACATCGCTCGTGAGCAGATACGTGAGGGCAGCCTCTTCGTCTGGGAGGACGCTCAGCCGGTGTCCATGGCGGCCTGGGCGGGACGCGCAGGGCAAACAGTGCGCGTCAATTCGGTCTACACGCCTCCCGAGTATCGTCGACGCGGCTACGCTTCAGCGTGCGTCGCGTCCCTCACCCAGCGACTTCTCGACGAGGGGCTCGCGTCGTGCTGCCTCTATACCGACCTGGCCAATCCGACGTCGAACAAGATCTATCAGGCGATCGGCTATCGCCCGGTGTGTGACGTGACGGAATATCGCTTCGAGGCCGGCCGGCGAGCGGATCCGGCCAGGAGCGGGTCCGGCTGACGAGCGGACGGGTGACGAGCGGATCGCACACACGCGCTTCGCCGGCGACCTCTCTCCCGCCGGTGACTGGCGCCC
>CAVTCH010000010.1:0-292461 GCA_963733255.1 uncultured Actinomycetes bacterium | reverse complement strand
GCCGAAGTGATGGCAGACCGGCGCCTGGTAGTCGGCGGCCCGCTCGACGATGGTGCCGGCCGCCACGCCGCCGTCGGCGAAGCGCACGATGCCGTCGTCGTTGGTCTCGGGATACTCGCCCGAATCGACGAAGTAGCCCTGCTCGACCGCCGCGAAGTAGCCGCCGTCGCGCTGCATCGCCTCGAGGAACAGCACGGCCCGCTCTTTGAGCTCGCGGACCCCGGCCTGGAACTCCGGGTTGTCGAGGTCGAGCTTGACGAACTCGCGCAGGCCGTCCATGCCGACGAGCGACTGGCGGGCGGTGTTGACGGCGTGCACGTTGTTGTAGTGCCAGGGCACGTTGCGGCCCTCGTCGGGGGTGATCGTGCTCTGGATGTCGGCGCTGGTCAGGCGGGAGATCATGAGGTTCATGACGTGCGAGACGGTCGCCTCGCGGCCGCACGACTCCATGTAGCGCGTGTTCTGCTGGGCGCGCATCTTGTACTCGCCGAACAGGTCGCGCAGGGCGACCGCGTAGGGCAGGTCCATGCGCATGCAGGGCGCCGGCGGCGAGTCGGGCGGCACGGTCGACAGGCAGATGTCTTCTTTGGGCATGCCGGCCGCCACCGAGTAGGCGCAGTTGATGGCGTGCTGCACGAGCAGCTCCGGCATCACCTTCCAGGCCTCGCGCGCGGTGGCGTTGGCGTTGTGGGCGCCGTCGATCTGGGCCATGCGCACGCTGGCCATGACGTGCTTGGCCACGGCCGCGTCGACGAAGCTGCGGTACATGTTGATGTTGCGGTACAGGACGTTGTACTGCGGGTCCTGGTGGGCGCCGTTCACGCCCTCCTCGGCGAACATGACGGCCATCTCGGGGCCGGCCACGCCGCTCACGTAGGAGTGGAAGTTGATCGGCCGCCCGACCTCGTCTTCGATCAGGTCGATGGCGCGCCGCGTGGTGCGCACCTGCTTGCGCGTGACGGCGATGCCGCCGACGCCCTCGGGCGTGCCCTCGAGCAGTCCGTCCATGTGGCTCTGGCCGGCCGTGCGGATGACCATCATGTGGTCGGCGCCGTGCCAAGCCGCCATGCGCATGCGGCGGATGTCGTCTTCGAAGCGGCCGCTGGCGATCTCGGTGGTGACCACGCAGTCGGGCTGCGGGTCGATGTCGCCGAAGTAGTGCGCCGCCGGCAGCGGCACGCTGTTCTTCAGGCCCTTCGAGGTCTCCTTGTAGGTGAAGGGACCGATCGCCTGATCGGCAACCGGCTCGCGCCAGTGCCAGCCCTTGCGCCGCGGCCGGTAGGTCGCGATGTCCTCGAGCAGAGCCTTGACGTCTAGCTTCTCGTTCGACTTGAGGGGCGCGTCGGGTCGGTCGACTCGCCGGGCCGAGTCGGGCTGGGGGGGCAGGTCAGGCATGGGGCGCCCCCCACTTCTGCTCGACCGTGTCCCAGCCCTCGCCCGCGGCCAGCCGGCGCGCGGCCTCGGGCACGGGGCAGCGCCAGGTCGTGGCGCAGTGCGCCACGACCTGGCCGGCCCCGTGCCCCTGCAGGCCGCGCGTCTCGCACTCCGAGACGACGGCCATGCAGGTGCGTGAGTCGATCCCCATGCGCATCAGCACGCTGCGCTCGATGGACGGCGAGGTATGCGTGCGGGCGAGCTCGACGAGCGGCGCCACGATCTCGCCGGTGAGGGCCCAGAAACGGGCCTCGAGCTCCTCGTCTGAGAGCCCGGCGAGATGGGCGCGCTCCTGCAGGTAGGTGTCTTCGCGCATGACGCTCAGGCCTCCCTGCCGGCCAGCTCAGCGAGCATCGTCTCGACGTCGGCCGTCGTGGAGTTGGTGTCGGCGGCCAGGAAGGCGATGTCGTCGGGCGTCGGCGCGTAGCCTTCGGGGGCCGCTTTGACCGCGTTGCGCACGTAACTGCGGCGCATGCGGGCGACGTCGAAGTCGCTGGCCTGCACCTGCTCGAGGCGCTCGGGAATGACGATCACCGAGCCCGGCTTGTTCTGGCGCGGGTCGCCGGCGCGGACCTCGACACCCATCTGCTTGGCGAAGTTCAGCTGCGCCCAGTGATGCTTGCCGGCGCCGGTGTACTCGGTCTCCTGCACGACGATCGTCGCCTCGGCGGGCAGCTCGCGGGCCAGCGAGACGGCGACGGTCATGGCGGTGTTGCCGGCCGGGCCGCGTTCGAGGCCTTCGAGCTTGACCAGGGCCTCGGTCACATAGAAGACCTCGCCCTGGGTGACCGTGAGGTAGCGATCGATGTAGCGCAGCGGCCGGGCCGCGTTGCGCGGCACGTCGGCGCGGTCGGGCCAGGTGGCGAACGGCACGCCGAAGCCGGTGTGGCCGGTCGTGAAGCTCTTGCGGTTGAAGTCGTTGTCGGAGGCCATGTGCAGGCCCGAGAGGTCGACCGAAGCGCTCACGATCTGCGTGCCGGTGGCGCCGGCCAGCTTGAGGCCGCGGGCCGTGCCGGTGGTGTTGCCGCCGCCGGCGTGGGTGATGACACAGGCGGTCGGGTCGGCGCCGGTCAGGGCGCGCATCTCCTGCGAGACTTCGAGACCCAGGGTCTCGATGCCCGAGACGCCGAACGAGCTGTACAGCGAGGCGGCGAAGTAGCCGGTCTGGTCGAGCAGCTCGACCATGTGAAAGAAGAGCTCGGGCCCGACCGTGAGCTGCACGACCTCGGCGCCGTAGGCCTCGCAGATGCGAGCCTTCTCGACGATCTCGGGCTGGCCGATCTTGTGGCTGTCGTAGCACTCCTGGACGATGATGCACTTCAGGCCGGCGCGGGCCGCCTGGCTGGCCACGGCGGCGCCGTAGTTGCCCGAGGTCGCCGCGATCACGCCCTCGTAGCCCTTCTCTTTGGCCACGTGCAGGCTGACGCTGGCGCGGCGGTCCTTGAAGGCGCCGGCCAGGTTGGCGGCCTCGTCCTTGACGAAGATGCGGGCGCCCTTGCCCGGCTCGCAGGTGGAGCGCACCACGTCGGTCAGGTTGCGCAGCTCGAGCAGCGGCGTGTGGCCCACGCCCGCCTTGGTCTGGATCTCGACGATATCGTCGAGGCTGTAGCCGTGGGCGGCCATCATGCGTTCGTAGTCGAACGCGATCGGTGAGAGCTCGAACTCGCTGTAGTCCATGCCGAGCGCGGCGCGCATGATCTCGCCGCGGCGCGCCATGATGGCGTCGAACTTGGTGGCCATCAGGCACCCCCCGCCTGGGAGGCGCGATAGGCCGCGAGCTGGGCGCGCAGGTCTTTGCCGATGTGCACGAGCTCGGGGATCGGCTCGCCGAAGGTGTGGAAGTAGCCGGGGTTGATCGCCGACAGGATGCCGGCGACCTTGCGGCCCGTCATGGTCTCGACCGTCAAGGGCTCACCGAGGGCCGCGCGGCCCTCGGCAAAGCCCTTGACCCACATCATCAGCGGCTTCTCGGCGGTCTCCGCCGGCAGGTTGGACGACCTGTCGGCGGGTTCGAGCAGCACGCACTCGACCTCGACCCAGTCGCCCGCGTGGGCCTGCTGTGTCTCAGTCATGCGGTCCTCTTTCGCTATTCGGTCGGGCTCAGGAATCGCGGCAGCGGCATGTCGACGACGGTCAGCATGCCGGCCTTGGCCTCTTTCATGAGCGGGATGTAGTTGCCGGTGCTCGCGTAGGTGCCCTTGCCGCCCGGGATCTCGGGGGTGTTGGCCATGTTCACGTTGGGGTCGCCGATGATCTTGATGTAGTCGCCGGTGCCCTGGTCGGCGAGCTCCGGATGGATCTGCTGCGGATGGATCAGGTGGATCTTGAGCTCGCCGTTCATGTAGCCCTTGCCGACCTGCTTGCAGCCCGCGACCCAGCCCGCCGGCACCTTGACGTGCGGCGTGGAGCGTTCGACCTTGGTGACGATCGGTTCGCGGGTCTCGACGATCTCGTCGATCTTCCAGCCGAGCGCCTTGGCGATCAGGCTGATCGACTCGGGGAAGCCGATGTGGCCGACGATGCTGCCGTCGGCGACGCCCTTCTCGAACTGCTCGACCGTCGTGCCGACGCCCTGGCCGGTCATGACGGTGGGGCCGAACGGCGAGAGGTCGTTCACGCGCGAGGCTTCGATGCTGTCGACGCGCATGCAGATGGAGCTCCACATGACGATCAGGGCGTCGAGCATGAAGCCGGGGTTGATGCCGGTGCCCAGGATGGAGACCTTGTTCTCCTTGGCGAGGCGGTCGAACATGTCGGCGCGCTCGGGGTCGCTGGCCCAGGGGTAGGAGAGCTTCTCGGCGATGCAGATCACGTCGGCGCCGGCTTTGACGGCCGGCACGATCTGGGGCTCGACCTCGTTCAGGTTGGACTGCGTGTTGATGCAGACCACGTCGGGCTTGGTAGCCAGCACCTTCTCGAAGTCGGTGGTCATCTTGACGTCGCAGGAGCGACCCAGCAGCTCGCCGACGGTCTTGCCCTCTTTGGCGGGGTTGGTGACGATGCAGCCGGTGAGCTCGATGTCCTTGGGCCGGTCGAGGATGAACTTGAGGAGCCCCTGGCCCATCTCGCCGGTGCCCCATTCGACTACCTTGATCATCTCGGTTCCTTCCGCAGTAGGGATGCCGCCGTTCACAAACGACTGACGCGCTCGTAGACGACGGAAAGCTGATGTGATGCACGATGCGCCGCGCCCTGTGGACCGCAGGATCGCTACATGTCGAGCACGTTCGAGGATGCGGCCGGAGGCGACGGCTGTCGCGCTGGTCTGGCTTAGAAGAGATGGCGCGGCAAAGCCGCGGCCGGAGAGGTCAGGCGGGGGGAGGCTGGTCGACCTGGACGGGCGTCAGTTCGGTGAAATCCGGTTTCGTCGCCCGCCTCCGTAGTCGTCCGTGGGGTGGCATCGGTCTATGGACCGCATGCTATGGGGCGGCAAGGCGAAGGTCAACTGTGGGGCGGGGTGGGGAGGTGGCCTTGTCACGGCACGAAGGCCACGATATCCGCGGGCTCTCCCCCGCGTCCGGATCGGGCCGCGACCTTTCACGCTCGTCAGCGTATCATTCACAGGCAGGCGAGCTGGGCAGACCGCTCCTGGACCGGCTCTTGTGCGACCGTCCTTCAACGCGCCCGACCATCAGGTGACCAAGGTGACACCCCAGCGAGATCTGTCAGAGTCCGAGGCCGCCGCCCTGCGCGCCCTCGAGTCGCGCTACGGGCCGCAACGCGCCGGCGACCTGATGATCACCGAGCAGGGCGACGCGGTGGCCTGGGTCAGGGACGCCGATGGCAGCCCCCGGCTGGTGGTGGACCTGACCGCGGCGGACCCGGCGGCGACGCAGCCGGAGTCCGCCGACGACGCGCTGCGCGGGTGCCGGGTCGTGTTTCGCGGCCGGCCGGCGCCGCGGAGCCCCGAAGCGCCGACGGCCCTCGCGCCGACCGCCGTCGCCCTGACCGACCTGGCCGACAGCCTGTCCGACCAGGCGCGCGCCAAGGCCGGCCCCGAGGCCGATGCTCTCTTCTCCGCCGCCTACGAGAAGTACGCCCAGGTGTTGGCCGACGATCCGGAAAGCTACGCGGCGCTCTTCGGCTGGGGCACGGCCCTGTCCCGGCAGACGGTGACCAAGCGAGGCGCCGAGGCGGAGACGCTGTTTGCCGCCGCCTGCGAGAAATACGAGCTTGCGCTGGCCCTGAAGCCCGACCTGCACGAGGCGCTGTTCAACTGGGCGACCACGCTGTCCGACCACGCCCGGACGACCAAGGGCAGGGCGGCCGACGACCTCCTGAAGGCCGCCTGCGAAAAGCACCGGCGAGCGCTGGCCATCAAGCCCGACAAGTACGAGGAGCTCATCGCCTGGAGCGTGGTCCTCACCCAGCGGGCGGTCACCAGGTCGGGCAGGAAGGCCGACGCGCTCTTCGCCGAGGCCTGCGAGAAGTGCGCCCTGGCTCTCGCCGTCAGGCCCGACGGCTACGAAGCTCTGGACACCTGGGGCATCGCCCTCTTCCATCAGGCCAAGGACAAGGCCGGCGACCAGTCCGACGCCCTCTTCGAGGCCGCCTACGAGAAGTTCCGGCAGGCTCTGGCCGTCAAGCCCGACATGCACGAGGCGCTGTTCAACTGGGGCACCGCGCTCTGCCACCAGGCCATGATGCTGCCTCGCAAGAAGGCCGACGACGTCCTGCTCGCGGCGTGCGAGAAGTACGAGCAGGCCGCGGCCGTCAAGCCTGGCAACGAGCAGACGCTGCAGTTCTGGAGCAAGGCGCTCTGGCTGCACTCCAAGCCGAAGCCCGGTACGCCGGCAGCCGCCCGCCTGAAGGCTGCCACCGACAGCTACGAGGAGGCCTGCCGGCGGGCCGGCAAGAAGGTCTGACGCGTTCGGCCCCGGCCTGAGCCGGCCTTCGGCCCCGGCCGACCCGAGCGGGACTTCAAGCCTCGGTCAGGCTGACCTCGACCCGGTCGCGGCCGGCCTGCTTGGCCCGGTAGAGGGCGTCGTCGGCGAGCTCGACCGTGCGCCGTGCGTCCCACCGTCCGGCGGGCCGGGTGACGACGCCGATCGACAGCGTGATCGCTTCGCCGGCCGGCAGGCCGGCTGCCCCGGCCACGCCGGCCGCCCCTGAACGGACGCGCTCGCCGACGTCGTGCGCCTGCCGGGCATCGGCGTCGGGCAGGATGATCGCGAACTCGTCTCCGGCGTACCGGGTCACGACGTCGCCCTCGCGCACACTGCCCTCGATCATGCGCGCCACCTCGGCGAGCACGGCGTCGCCCTGAAGGTGGCCGTGGGTGTCGTTGACGGGCTTGAGGTGGTCAAGGTCGGCCATCAGCATCGACAGCGGCAGTCCGCCGCGGTCGGCGCGGGCGACCTCCTGCTCGAGACGCCTGTAGAACTCACGCTGGTTCAGGAGGCCCGTGAGCCCGTCGCGGATGGCCGTCTGGCGCAGGGTCTCGTGAGCCCCGGCGACCTCGCTGGCCATGTCGTTGAAGGCTCGTCCGAGCTCGTTGATCTCGTCGCGCTTGACCGGCGACACCTCGACATGACGCTCGAGATCGCCGCCGGCGATCGCGTGCGCCGCGGCGGTCAGGGAGCTCAGCGGCTTGACCACCTGACGAGCGAGGATGAGGCCGATCACCACAGCCACGGCGAGTGCCGCAAGGGCGGCCAAAACAGTACCGCGCAGCAATTGGCTGTGGGCGGCGATGATCGGCGCGCGAGGCTCGGCCGCGACGATGCTGGCCCCCGCCCCGGCGAGCGGCAGCGTCTGGCGCGCGCCGCTGTAGCCGCGCACGGCATCGTCGGCGTCGCCTTTGCCGGCCCGCACGCTGTCGACGATCTTAACCAGGGGCAGGATCGCCGGATCGGTGATGGCGACGACCCGGCCGCCGAGCACGAAGGCGATCTGCGAGGTCGTCGCCCGCGCGATGGTCCGCGCGAAGGCATCGTCGACCGCCTTGCCGACGACGATCGTGCCGACGCGCGGCGCCCCGGGACCGTCTCCGATGATCGGCGCGGCGGCCACGAGCCAAAGCCGGCCGTCGACGACGGCCCAGTCCGACGAGGCCTCGCCCCGCGCGGTACCGGCCACGACCGGCGTGGCAAGGATGGAGCGTGGCAGCGCCGCCGAACTCGCCAGGAGCGCGCCGCGAGAGTCGAGCACGGCGACGAGATCGACCCGGCCTGTGCCGACGAGACGGCGGATCAACTCGCCGTGCAGCCAGCCCAGGTCGCGCGCGGCGACGTGCGGCGCGACGACCGGCGAGCCGTTGTCGACGGCCAGTTGCTGGAACGCCGCGCTATGGTCGCTCAGAACATTGACGGCGACGCTCAGCCGGTCGGCCGCCCGGCTGTCTTCGAGCTGGTCAAGGCTGTTGGACGTAGCCCAGTACGAGATGATGAACTGCGCGCTGAGCGCCAGCACGGCGGCCAGCAGCACGCCGACCAGGACCTTGGCCCGCAGGCGTGGATGACGGATACGCTGCAGCAGAGTGACCGGCCCGTCGCGCACCGACTCGTGTGAGCTCGACGTCACGACCTCTCTTTCGATCTTCGAGCCCAAGCTCCTCGCTTGAGCGTCACCAGCTTACCCGCCTGCCACCTCGCGCAGGCGCATCTCGACCAGATCGCGCAGCTCCTGATCGCAGTCGAGGCGCACCACCGTCGCCGCGCCCGCGGCGTCGGGCAGCGAGGCCAGCAGCACGTGGACGGCGAGGACCGGCTCGCCGACGGCCGCCTCGAAGGCCAGCGCGTAGGCGCCGGCCTGACCACCGTAGCGCTCGCGCACCGTGGCCGGCGTCGGGTGGGCATCGGTCTTGTAGTCGACGATGATCCAGCCGCCCAGCTCGTCGTCGCGATAGACCAGGTCGAGGGCGCCCTCGATCACGACCTCGCCATGACGCACGCAGACCGGCAGCTCGCGGCGGTGAGGTCGGCGGGCGGCGGCGCGCAGCGGCGCCGCCCGCCAGCACGCGCGCGCCAGGCCAGCGACCGTGCCAGCCTCGCCGGCGATGCCGGCCCGCATGGCGGCGACCTCGGCAAGCGCGGCGAGACCGCCGTCGTCGTCGAGCGAGATGTGCTCGAGCACGGTGTGCACGGCGGTGCCCAGTGCCAGAGCGTGCTCGCGGCCCGCCGGCCGGCGACGGGGTGCAACGATACCGGGCGGTCGGCCCGGCGGCGGCGGCGTAGCCGCGACAGGTTCGAGCGGCAGCCCAGCAGCAGCGGCGGCAGGTTCGAGCGGCAGAGGGGCGGCGGCCGCGCTCGCGTCGGCCCAATCGGGCGGTTCCAGGCGCTCGAGCGCACTCGGGGCGTAGATCGGCGCGGCCCGCGAGGCCAGGGCCAGAAGCGTGGCACGCTCGGCGCGCCAGGTCTCACGCGCGGAGAGCGCGTCGACGGCGGGCGGCGGGGGCGACGCGGACTGCGCCCGCGCCGCCCCCGCCGCCCACGTGACGACACGCATGAGGTCGGCGGCCGGCGCGCACCCGCCGGCGGCGGGACCGCTCGCCGCATCGTCCCCCGAGCCATCGATCGAATCGCAGTGGAACGGGGCGACGGCCTGCCAGCGAGCCTGGAGCGAGCCGCCTGGAGCCTCGTCGGTCACGATCGGCAGGACGAGCAGGTCGGCGGCCCGCGTAAGCGCGACGTAGAGCACACGGCTGCGTTCGGCATCGAGCGCCAGCTTCTCGTCGGCAAAGCGTCGCTCATACCCGGGGGTCTGGAATCTCACGGTGCTGCCCGGCTTGTCGAGGTCGGGCGACGGGCACTCGAGCGAGCAGTCGACCTGCCGGCCCACCCTGTCGATCAGGGCGACACGGCCGGCGTTGCGGGGGGCGAGCATGGCTGAGGCCAGCACGACGACCGGAAACTCGAGTCCTTTGGCCTTGTGAACGGTCATGAGCCGCACGAACTCGCCGGCCTCGCCGACCGGTGACTCGGCGGTGTCGGCGGCGCGGACGTCGCGAGCCGTCTTGGCCACGAAGGCGTGAAAGCTGGCTTCGGTGCTGTGGGCGAACTCGTCGGCCAGCGAGGTCAGTTCGGCCACGTTGCCGATCGCCTGCTCCGGGTCGTCGGCCCACAGGGCGAGGCTTTCGAGCAGGCGCGTGCGCCGCACGAGCTCGTCGAGCGTCTCGGCCGGCGGCCGCAGGTTGCGCCGCTCGTGCAGGATGCGCAGGTCGGCGAGGGCCGCGGTGATCTCGGGAAAGCCCTCGGGACCCTCGCCGCCGAGGTAGTCGAAAGCCCCGCCGGCGGCACGGAAGGCGTAGAGGTCGTCGTCGGAGAAGGCAAAGAGCTGGCTGTGCAGGGCGGCGTAGACGGCTACCGGGTCGGCCGCCGTGTCTACGGCCTGCAACACCGCCAGGTAGTCGAGCACCTCGCGCCGGCCGAAGAACGTGCGACCGCCTTCGACGCGATAGGGCAAGCCGGCCTCGCGCAGGGCCTGCTCGTAATGGCCGACGTGCGTGAACGAGGGCAGCAGGATGGCAACGTCGCCCGGCACCGCGGGGCGCCACTGTGATTCGGCGGCGCCGGCGACGCGCACCCGCCAGTCGAGGCGCTCCATGTCTGAGAGCATACCGGCGATCAGCGCGGCCTCGCGGCGGCACAGCTCCTGAGGGCGCTCGGCGGGCGCGCCGGCGGCGGCCTCGGCGTCGTCGGATGCGTTCGCGGCGACGGTCCCGGCGTCGTCGGACGCGCTCTCGATCTCGACGTCGGCGAGCCCGAGGTCGTCGGAAGCGCTCTCGACCTCGCCGGCGGCGCGCACGACCACGACGTCACGCGGGGGCCGGCCATCGGGCCGGAAGGGCGCAAGGCGATCGTAGGCCGGCTGCAGACCGCGGCTGCCGACGGAGCCAAGCAGGCCGTCGAAGACGTCGTTGACCCAGCCGACGATCGACGACACGGTGCGGAAGTTCTGCTCTAAGGAGAGGACCTCGCCGCCCTGGCGCTCGACGAGCTCGGCGACCTCGTCGTACATGGCGATGTCGGCGCGCCGGAAACGGTAGATCGACTGCTTGGCGTCGCCGACCAGGAAGAGCTTGCCGGGCTGTAGCTCGACCTCGCGCCAGGTGCGGGCCGTGGGCTCGCGCTCGGCCAGCAGAAAGGCGATCTCGGCCTGCAGCGGGTCGGTGTCCTGGAACTCGTCGACCAGCAGGTAGCGATAGCGCCTCTGAAAGTGACCGCGGACCGCGGCCACGCGGGCCGGGTCGGCTCCTTGCGCCCCGGCGAGCAGGTCGCGCGCGCGGCCGAGCAGATCGTCGAAGTCGAGCGCGCCGGCGTCGAGCTGAGCGGCCGCGGCGGTACGGGCGAAGTCGGCGGCGACCGCCAGAGCGAGACCGGCCACGTAGGCGCCGTAGGCGCCGGCGGCGGCGTCGATCTGCTCGCGCAGGCCGTCGCGCACCTCGAGCATGGCGTCCTTGCCGCTCTTGCCGCCGGGCCAGTTGCCCGCCTTACCGACGTTCCGGCCGCACAGTCCCGCGGCGCGAGCAGACGCCACGGTGAGCGCCCGGCCGAGCTCGTGAGGGTCGCCGGCCTGGGGCAGCGCGACCACCTGGGCGGCCAGGGCAAGGCTCCCGGACTTGAGTCTGTCGTCGTCGGCGAGGCAGTCGCCGGCCGCGGCCACGACGCTCGCGGCGCCCACCCTGGCGGCGGCGACGGCGGCCGCGAGGTCGGGCGGCGCCGGCGGGCCGGCGTCGTCGACCGCGAAGCGTTCGGCGAAGCGCGCACGGGCAAGCTCTGCGACCTGCTCGATCGTGACGCCGGCGCGCAGGACCTGAGCCAGAAGAGCCGCGGGACCGCGGCCGGCGGCCGGCGCCGGCCCGACGCCGTCTCCCGCGGCCTGCGGCTCGTCGAGCAGTCCGGACAGCCAGTCGCGCCACAAGCGCTCGCGCAGCAGATCGGAGCCGACCTGATCGAGCTGCACGAAGACCGGATCGACCCCCGCTTCGACCGGCCGCTCGCGCAGCAGACGGGCGGCGAACGCGTGGATGGTCGAGATGGGCGCGTCGTCGAGGCCGTCCAGTGCCGCCGCGAGCAGGCCGCGATCGCCCGGCGACAGGTCGTCGCCTGAGAGGAGGCGTTCGAGCCGGCCGCGGATGCGCTGGCGCAGCTCCCCGGCGGCCTTCTCGGTGAAGGTGATGGCCACGACCTCGCCGATCGGGGCCCGATCGTCGCCGGTCAGGCAGGCGACGTAGCGGTCGACGAGCACTCGCGTCTTGCCGGTGCCGGCGCCGGCCTTGACCAGGAACGTGGTGTGCAGATCGCTCGCCGCGCGCCGCCGCACGTCGTCGTCGACCGGGAGGCGCGGTTCGGCGGGTTCGTCCTGCCCGGCGAGCCGCGTCTGTTCGGCGAGCAGCGTCTGTTCGACGGATCGCGCGCGCCCGGCGGCGTGCCGCGGCTCGACCGGCTCCCACGACTCGCTCACGATGCCCCTTCCTGAAGCGCCTTCGCGGGCTCCTTGAAGTCGAGCAGCGTCCGCAGCCGGGGGTCGCGGCGCTTGAAGGCAAAGGCGATGCTGTCGGCGCCGCAGCGTTCGGCGTGGTCGCAGTACTTGCAGTCGTATGCCGGCCAGCGCGGATACAGCCCACTCTCGATGCCGGCCAGCGCGACCCCGAGCGTGGTGGCGAGCCGCGCGGAGATCTCGCCGGGCTCGCCCGACAGCGGCACGGTCTTGAAACCGGACGCGCGCCGCACCATGCGGTACTCGGCGACGACCTGTTCGGGCGCCCGGCCGCCGGCCAGCAGCGCCAGCACGTAGACGGGAAGCTGCACGTCGCGACCCTGGCGCACCCGGCCGGCCTCGTTTGCGCCCTTGCCTGTCTTGTAGTCGACGAGGCGCACCGTGCGCCCGTCGGCGCCCCGGTCGATGCGATCGACGCGGCCGTGGAAGCGCACGACGCGCTCGCCGATCCGCAGCTCGGGCGCCGCCGCGACGGCGCCGTCGCCGGCGGACAACCCCGGCTTTGACGCCTCGCCACCGAACCACCACTCGAACTGCGCCGGGGCGAGACCGTCCTGCCAGCACGGATCGACCTCGACGACGTGTCGCAGATCGGCCAGCAGAGCGTCGGCCACCACCTGCCACGACAGCGGGAAACCCGTGAGCCCGCGTGCTTCGGCGCGGGCGAACGCCGCGGCGGCGACGCCGTCGAGCGCGGTCAGCACGGCCGCCGCCGAAGGCTCGTCGCCGGCCGCCGCCGCGTAGGCGCCCTGCAGGATCTCGTGGGCGAGACTGCCCAGGTCGACCGGCTCGATCGACAGCGCGTCTTCGGGCTCGTCGGGCACCTCGAGTCCGAGGACGTAGCGCAGGTAGAAGGCAAACGGGCAGGACAGGTACTTTTCGAGGGCGCTGGGCGAGATGGGGCCGGCGAGGACGGCCGCGGCGGCCTGCGTGGCATGGCCCGCGGACAGGACGCCGTCGTAGGGGCCGAGCGTGGGGCGGCGGCGGCCTGCAGCCGCCGCCGCCCCACGCTCGGCCCGCGCCGCTCCGAGCACCGCGCCGGCATAGGCGTCGGGCTCGCCGAGTCTTACGCTCGCATTGAGCGCGCCGCTCACTCCCCCCTCGTCACTCGAAAGGCCCCAGCGGCCGCGGCCGGCCGACAGCACGCTGAGATCGAGGTCGCGCAGATCGACCGGCTCGCCGCGCCCGCCGGCGACGCGCCGCACGAGCCCCCCGAGGCCGCCGTCGCAATCGAGCTCCTCGAAGGCTACGGGGCGAGCGGCCAGCTCGCGGGAAAGCCCGAGGAGGGCGCGCGACGGCAGTCGCGGGCGCCCGGTCGACGAGTCGAGGCGCGGGTAGAGCGCCACGAACCGCTCCACGGTCGCGTCGCGCGCCAGGGCGAACAGCGCGTCGTGCTCGGCGGAGAGGTCGGCGCTGCCCGGCAAGCGCGCACCGCACGCGGTCGCGATCCTGTCGCGCTCGCGATCGGGCAGGACGGGGTCGGGCGCCGGCCGCGGGGGAAACCCGCCCTCGGCGAGATCGCAGAAGACGACGACCTGAAAGGCGAGGCCCCGGAGTTGCTGCGGCGACAGCACCGCCACGCCGTCGCGACCGACGCGCCTGTCGGTAGCCGATTCGAGAGAGGTGAGGACGCGCCGTGCTACGGCGCCGAACGACTCGCGGGGCCCGGCGTCGTCGACCAGCGCCACGTCGGCCAGTTCGGCCAGCGCCGACAGCGCCGGGTCGTTGGCCGCCACGCCGCAGAGCGTGCGCGCGGCGTCGACGAGATGGTGTGTCGCCTGGGGCCAACTGCGCGCGGCAAGCAAGCGCCGGCGCCAGCCGGCGAGTCGGCCGACGAACTCGCGCAGCGAGGCCGCGGCCGCCGCCCCGTCGGGCGGCGGCGACGCCGGCAAGGCGGCGGCACCCGATCCGTCGGGCGCCTCGGCGAAAAGACTGCCTTGTACGGGCGTGGCCGCTCCGTCCGGCGCCTCGGCGAAGAGGCTGCCTCCTGCGGCGGCGGCGGGCGCGGCGGGTGCAGAGGCGGCGGCCGCGGTGGGCGCAGCCGCGTCGGGTGCAGAGGCGGCGACGGCAGAGGGCGCAGCCGCGTCGACGGCAGCCTGGGTCTCGCGTGCTCGACGTTCGGACAGTGAGTACTCGAGACGCCGCAGCCGGTCGTACCACTCGTCGTCGGCCACGATACGAGCGCGCCGCGAGAGGACATCCCAAAGGGCCACGGTCGCCGCATCGGCCGAAACGTCGAGGCGCGGCGCAGTGGCGGCCAGGTCGATCACCGCGTCGCGTCGGAGCGGGCGCCCGGCGGCCGGCAGCAGACAGTCGAGCAGCAGGCGGCAGGTGCGGGCCGAGACCCCGTCGTCGGCGCCGCGGGCGGCGACCGGGATGTCGTGCGCCCGCAGGGCGCGAGCCATCTGATCGCGCCTCGAGCGGTCGGCTACGATCACGGCCGTGTCGTGGAAGGCGACGCCGGCGGCCGCTCGCAGCACCTCGGCGACCGCGGCACGCCTCTCGGCGACGTCGTCGGCGACCGACACGATGCTCACCCGCGCCTGAGGCATGCCGCCGCCGGTCGCTGTGGCGTCGTCGCTGTGGTCGTCGAGCTCGAGCCCGAGGGTCTCGAGAAAAGCCAGCGCCGGCGCGGCGTAAGGACGCACACCCTTGGCCCAGGGCAGGAAGGCCGCGAACGGCCGGTCGGCGGCCAGTGTCGCGACGAGGCCCGCCTGCATGGCGGGCAGGTCGTAGATCCCAAAGAGCGCGACCGGCACGCCGGCGGCGGCCGGCGACACCCCTCGGGATGCGGCTGCAGCGGCCAGTGCGTAGAGCCCCGCGTCGTCGAGGAGTCCGCCGCGGCGCAGCGCAGCGACGTACTCCCCGTAGAGCTCCGCGAGGTCGGCCCCCTTGCGCGACCCGATCGCCGCCAGCGCGTCGGGGGGCACGCCGGCCTCGCGCAGGTCGTCGATGGTGCGCGCCAGCGCGCGCGGCAGACCGGGCGTGCGCGCCACCGCTTCGAAGTACCAGCCTGTGTCGGCGGCCCGGCGCGCGACGAGCGCCGCGACCAGGCGCTCTCGCAGCAGCGGCGAGAGCAGGCGCTTGCGATCGGGATCTGCGCCCGAGCTCGCGAATGCAAGGCTGTCGGCGGCAAGTTCGGGGGCGAGCGCGTGGATAGAGAGGAACCGCACTCCGGCGTGCACGCCCAGATGCCCCGCAACGGAGCGCGACAGGTGCCCGCAGGCGAGGTTGGAGCCGGTCACGACCACGACCTCGCGCAGCGGCTCGCCGCCCTTGACCGCGGCGATCCAGGCCGCGAGCGCCTCTTCGAGGTGCGGGCGGCCGCCTAGGACGAGGCGTCTGTGTGAATTGTCGGTGCCGGTCGGCATGGGCGTGCGTCTACGCTAGCACGTGGCGGGGACAGAGAGAGCGCGCTTTTCAACGCCGATCGACTTCGTCGTCGGCGCTCAGGCGAGCGTGACTTACGTGGCGCGCCTAGTGCCGCCGATCGACTTCGTCGTCGGCGCTCAGGCTGGCGTGACTACGTCGCGCGCCTAGTGCCGCCGATCGACTTCGTCGTCGCCGCTCAGGCTGGCGTGACTACGTCGCGCGCCTAGTGGATCATGGGGCGGAAGATGAAGAACAGCAGCAGCGCCGGCGCGATGGCCGCGACCGACCAGAGCAGCAACGAGTACGAACCGCGCCGGATGATGGCCTGAGCGCCGGTGACGACGCCGAGCGCCGCGCCGATCAGGGTGAGGGCCATGCCGAGGTACACGCCGATCTCGGTGGCCACGTGGTGCATGGTCACCGCGTGGTGGATGTTCTCGGCTTCAGCCAGCGAGAAGATGGCGCCCACGAGCAGTACCACGAGCCCGGCAAGGCCGCAGTACACCGCATACTTGCGGAGCCGGCCGACGGGAACGTAGTCGCTGATCTGGCTGGCCCAGGGGTAACGGGCCAGTTCGTCGGGGGTCAGTGGGCGTGCCACATCGCCTCCTTGGGTTCGGTTTCCAGCGCAAGGATACGTCCGCCGCCCCGTCTCCAGCAAGCGCGCCGCGGGCGAGCGTGCCGCCGGCAAAACGCGATACAATCCGGACCGTCGGCCGCTGGCCGGCCATGCGGACATCCCCGACCCCGAGCCGCCCGTGTCGCAGGACTCCATCGTCGAGATCGTCGGCCTGCAGCAGCGCTTCGGACGGCGCGCTCGCACGGTGACCGCGCTCGCCGGCGTCGACCTGCGCGTGCGGCGCGGCGAGATCTTTGGCCTGCTCGGGCGCAACGGCGCGGGCAAGACCACTCTGGTCAAGGCGCTGCTGGGTCTGCTCAGGCCGACCGCCGGCACGGTGCGGGTCTTTGGCAGCGAGCCCGGCGAAGCCGGGGCTCGCGCCCGTATCGGCTACTCGCCCGAGGAGCCCGGGTTCCCGCGCTACCTCTATCCCCGCCAGGTCCTCGAGCTCTGCGGGGCGCTGAACGGCATGAGCGGCGCCGAGCTGACGGCGGCCGTCGAACGGCAGCTCACCTCGTCGGAGCTGCAGTCAGTGGCCGCCCGCCAGGCGCGTCAGCTCTCCAAGGGGATGCTCCAGCGCCTGTCGCTGGCCCAGGCGTTCCTGCACCAGCCTGAGCTCCTCGTGCTCGACGAGCCGACGGCCGACCTCGACCCGATAGGCCGCCGTCAGGTGCGCGACCTGATCGTCGCCGCCCGCGAGCGCGGCGCCACCGTGCTGCTGAACTCGCACCTGCTGTCCGAGGTCGAGCGCATGTGCGACCGCGTCGCCGTGATCCACGGCGGCCGGGTCATCCGCGAGGGCGCGCTCGGCGACCTTCTGAGCGGCGATCGCGAGCTCGAAGACGTCTTCATCGAGCTGATCGAGGGAGCGGGCGGCGGGACGGGCTACGGCCCAGCCGGTGGCTGGGCCTCTCCCCTCCCGCCCGGGCCGCCGGCCGCGCCGCGCCCGGATGACGCGCCGCCGCCCTGGCAAATCACGCCGCCGGCCGCCGCGCCCGCACGGGTCACACCTCCGCGCGTCGCACCGTCGCAGCCAGACGCCGAGCCAGGATCGCCGGCAGCCGCGCCGCCCACCGAGCACCCGCCCTGGCTGAACCCGTGAACGGCGCGCCGCGGACCATCGCCCTGATCGCTCGCGCCACGGTCGTGGAACAGGCCAACCGGCGGCTGCTGTGGTGGCTCGCCGGCGTCGCCCTGGCGCTCGTCGTGGGGCTCGCCCTGCTCGGCGTCTTTCACCCCCTGGCCGGTCTGGGCACGCGCGAGACGGCGCGTCTGTTCGCCCGCAGCGGAGCCGGCATCTACACGCTGATCACGGTCATCATCCTGGGCATGGGCATCGTCGGCTACGACCTCGAGTCGGGCGCCGTGGTCATGTTCCTGTCGCGCCCGGTGTCGCGTGGCGAGTACCTGACGGGTCGCTACCTGGGCAACGCGGCGACACTGGCGGCGACGCTCACGGTGATGGGCGTGGGCACCTTCGTCGTGTCCCTGGCGAGCGGCCGGGCCGACTGGACGCTGCTCTACGACTTCGTGGTGCTGGCCTGGAACGCCGCGGTGGTGCTGGCCGTCATGGTCGCCCTCACCGTGATCGCCGGCATGGTCGCCACCGCGATCATCGGCTTTCTCACCTGGGAGGTCGTCGGCAACGCCTACCTGCTCATGGGCCTGATCCACGCCCGCGAGATCACGGGGATCGGCGCCCGGCTGCTCACGGCCGCCGTCATCCTCATGCCGCACGTGCTGAGCTCGCCGCTCGTGGCGGGCAGCACGACCACGTTCAACGGCGGCCTGACCAGCTTCGTCCTGCCCGGCCCCACGCTGCACGACCTCGTCTGGTCGCTCGCCTGGGTGGTCGGCTCGCTGCTGCTGGCGACGGTCCTGTTCGAGCGGCGTGCGCTCTAGAGAAATGGAAAGCCCCGCCGTCAGCTGCGCGGCGGGGCTTTCGTCAGCAAGCCGATAAGCCGGATTCTGTCGTTAAGTGACCATCCATCTGGGCCACGCGTCGCCGCGCGGCTCATGCGACCAACCCGGAAGCTTCGGGCGAGCAACCCTCGAGCGCTTCCCTATTTGGTCTTGCACCGGGCGGGGCTTGCCGAGCCGGCCTGTCGCCAGGACCGCTGGTGAGCTCTTACCTCACCGTTTCACCCTTGCCCGCACCCCTGAAGGGGCCGTTGGCGGTCTGCTCTCTGTTGCGCTGTCCGTCGGCTTTCGCCGCCTGGACGTTATCCAGCGCCCTGCTCTGCGGTGTCCGGACTTTCCTCGACCGGGGGCCTCGCCCGCTCACGAAGAGAAGGGCGACGCCGGCCGACCGCGGCCACCTGGCTTGCAGTCAAAGGATACCACGGGCGGAACGGATCCGGACGCGGCGGATGCGGTCACCGCGGGACGCGACCGCTGAGCTCGCCCGCCGCCGCCTCGTCGAGTAGCCAGGTGATAGTACCATGGACCGGCGCGACCGCCTGCGCGGGGATGGCATCGAGGGCACGCAGGCCCTCGATCACCTCGGCCACCATGCCCGCCTTCTCGGCGCCGCTCACAACGAACACGACGCGCCGGGCGGCGTTCAGCACAGGGTAGGTGACGGTCAACCTCTTCCCCGTGCCCCGGCCTTCGTTGACGACGACCAGACGCTCTTCTTCGGCCAGGGCCGGCGAGTGCGGGAACAGCGACGCCGTGTGACCGTCGGGGCCGATCCCCAGAAAGACGAAGTCGAGGACCGGCAGGTCGGCCTGCGACGAGGCGGCGAGGGCGGGCGGCTGCGAGAGCAGCCGCTCGTAGGCCCTCGCCGCCTCGTCGGGCTCGTCTTCGCCGCGCATGCGGCGGACGTTGTCGGCGGGGATCGGCACGTGCCTGATGAAGGCCTCGTAGGCCATGCCGTAGTTGCTGTTCTGGTCGTCGGGCGGCACGCAGCGCTCGTCGCCCCAGTAGAGGTGCACGCGCCGCCAGGGGATCTTCTGGGCGAACTGCTGGCGAGCCAGCAGCGCATACAGCGGGCGCGGCGCGTGGCCGCCGCTCAGGGCGACCGTGAAGGTGCCGCGCGCCGCCGCCGCTTCCTGGGCGGCGAGGGCGAACAGGTGGGCGCCGCGCTCGGCAAGAGCCGCTGGGTCGGGCAGGATCTCGATCGTCACGTTTGCCATCGCCGACCCCCCGGCTAGAGCAGGCCGCCCGCGGGGGCGTCGCCCAGCTGGATCTTCGGCAACCGCGGCGGTTCGTCGCTCATCCAGCCCATGATGTAGGCGCCGCCGCCGGCCGACGGCGGCGCCGTCAGCTCGGCGACCACGACCCAGCCGAGCTCCTCGTACTTCGCGCGCTCGGCGAAGCCGTTGGCTTCGCGCTCGGCGCGCGCGTCTTCACGCCTGTGACCGCTCATCGTCTCCTCCTGCTCGGCGCTCAGGGACGCCGCCACGTGTGGCCGTCGTTGGCGACCAGTGTGTCGGCCGCTTCGGGGCCCCAGGTGCCGGACTCGTAGATCGTGAGACCCTGGTGGGGCGCGTCGTGCCACGCCTCGAGTATGGGGCTCACCACGCGCCAGGCCTCTTCGACCTGGTCGTCGCGATTGAACAGCGTCTGGTCGCCGACCATGCAGTCGAGCAGCAGCGTCTCGTAGGCGGTGAAGGGCAGCTCTTCGAGCGCCGAGCCGTAGCTGAAGTTCATGGCCACCGGCTGCAGACGGATAGCCGCCCCCGGGATCTTGGCCTCGATGTTCAGGGCGAGGCCCTCTTCGGGCTGCACGCGGATGACCAGGTCGTTGGGCGGCACGCGGCCGCCGGGCACGTCGGTGTCTTTGAACAGCAGGTGCGGCGGGCGCTTGAACTGGATGGCGATCTCGGTGGCGTGGCGCGGCAGCCGCTTGCCGGTGCGCACGTAGAACGGCACGCCCTGCCAGCGCCAGTTGTCGATCAGGAACTTGATGGCGGCGAAGGTCTCGGTCGACGAGTCGGGCGCCACGCGCTCCTCCTGCCGGTAGCCGGACACGATCTTCCCGTCGACCGTGCCCTGCACGTACTGGCCGCGCACGGCGAACTGCTCGACGCGCTCGACCGGGATGGGCCGCACAGCGCGCAGCACCTTGGCCTTCTCGTCGCGCACCGCGTCGGCGCTGAAGGCCACCGGCGGCTCCATGGCCGTCAGCGTGAGGAGCTGCAGGAGGTGGTTCTGGATCATGTCGCGCAGGGCGCCGGCCTCTTCGTAGTAAGCGCCGCGGTGCTCGACGCCGAGCGTCTCGGCCGCCGTGATCTGGACGTGGTCGATGTAGCGGCGGTTCCAGATCGGTTCGAAGATGCCGTTGGCGAAACGCAGGACGAGGATGTTCTGCACGGTCTCCTTGGCCAGATAGTGGTCGATGCGGTAGATCTGCCGCTCGTCGAAGCTCTCGCGAACGACGGCGTTGAGAGCGCGCGCGCTGTCGAGGTCGCGGCCGAACGGCTTTTCGATCACGACCCGCACCCAGCCCCGGTCGTCGCCGTGTTCGCTGGGCACACCCGTCGGGCCACCCTGGTGCAGCCCGGCTTCGCCGAGGCGCTTGATGATCACCGGGAACAGGCTCGGCGGCGTGGCCAGGTAGAAGATGCGGTTGCCGCCGGTGTGCTTGGTCGCGTCGAGGCCGTCGAGGGTGTCGCTCAGGCGCCGGTAGCCTTCGGGATCGTCGAACTCGCCCTGCACGTAGCTCACGGTGCCCAGCATGTCGTGGCAGGTGCGCGTCTCGGCCGTGCCGGTGCCGAAGAAGCTGTCGATCGCGTCGCGCGACAGCCCGCGCATGTCCTGCCCGGTCAGCGCCTTGCGGCCGTAGCCGACCAGCGAGAAGCCGAGCGGCAGGACGTCGTGGCAGGCCAGGTCGTACAGGGCCGGGATGAGCTTGCGGCTGGCGAGGTCGCCGGTGACGCCGAACAGCACGACGGCGCAGGGCTCGGGACGGTGCTCGATGTCGAGGGGGGATTCGACCGGACCGGCGCGCGGCGTCTCGCGCAGCGAGGTGCCCTTTTCGTCGTAGCCGATGGAGTCCATCGTCAGTCCGCTATTTGGTCTTCACGGCATGGCCGCCGAACTCGTTGCGCAGCGCGGCCAGGACCTTGCCCGAGAACGAGTCGGTCTGGCGCGAGCGAAAGCGCGCGAACAGCGATTCGGCGATGACCGGCATGGGCACGCCGCGCTCGATCGCCTGCTGCACAGTCCAGCGCCCCTCGCCGGTGTCGTCGACGTAGCCGGTGATCTTCTCGAGGCCGGGGTCTTTGGCGAAGGCGTCGACGGCCAGCTCGAGCAGCCAGGAGCGCACCACGCTGCCCTGGTTCCAGAGGTCGGCGATCGACCCGAGGTCAAGGTCGTAGCCGCTCTCCTTGAGCAGCTCGAAGCCCTCGCCGTAGGCCTGCATCATGCCGTACTCGATGCCGTTGTGGACCATCTTCACGAAATGCCCCGCGCCGTGGCCGCCGCAGTACTCGTAGCCGTGACCGGGCGGCGCCAGGGTGGCGAGCGCCGGTTCGATCTGCTCGAAGGCGCTGCGGTCGCCGCCGACCATGAGGCAGTAGCCGACATCGAGACCCCACACGCCGCCGCTCGTGCCGGCGTCGAGGTAGCGCAGTCCCTGCGCGTTCAGGCGAGTGCCGCGCTCGACGTCGTGCTGGTAGGGCGAGTTGCCGCCGTCGATCACGATGTCGCCCTTGTCGAGGAGCGGCACGAGCGCGTCGATGGCTTCGTCGGTGGGCGCCCCGTAGGGCAGCATGACCCAGATCGCCCGCGGCGCGGCGAGCTTGCCGGGCACGTCTTCGAGGCGCTCGACGGCCTCGGCGCCCGCGGCCTCGAGCTCGGCGGCCTTGGCGAACGTGCGGTTCCATACGACGACCCTGTGGTCGCCGCGCAGCAGGCGCCGGGCCATGTTGCCGCCCATGCGGCCCAGACCGACCATCGCCAGTTCCATGTGGTGTCTCCCTCTGTCTCAGGGTTTTGCGAGCCGCGATGAAGCTTCGCCGCTCGAAAGCTCAGGCGAAAGCCCTTTGCCCGCCTGTTCTACCCGCTCGGCTCAAGTTCGCAGCAACTCGGCGACGATGCTGCCGAAGGCGGTGAGCCCGGGCAGCGGGTCGGAGCCGAGGTCGACCGAGAGCACGCGCAGGCCGCGCTTGGCGAGAGCTTCGAGGTCGCCGCGCGCCTGCGCCTGCTTGAGCGTGGCGAAGGTGTACGGTTGCCCCGGGATGGCGACGTCTGTCTGCGTGCCGCAGGTGAGCTGGATGAAGACGCCGTTGGGCTTGCCGCCCTTGTGGAGCTGGCCCGTGGAGTGCAGAAAGCGCGGTCCGTAGCCGAGCGTCGTGGCCACCCGAAAGCGATCGCGCAGCAGCAGGCGCACGCCTTGCAGGATGCGCCGATGCGGCTCGGACGGCGGCAGATAGGCCTGCAGGGCCACGTAGTCGCCCGGCCGCACGCCGGCCAGCAGGTCGCGCAAGGCGCCCGGCAGATCGACGTCGCCGACCGCGGAGGTGAGTCGCTGCCCCTCGGGACCGGCGGCCGGAGCCGGCAGGCTGCCGTCGCTCACGTAGCTGCGCAGCAGCCGCTTGGTGGCGTCCTTGCTCTCCTGCACGTTGGGCTGGTCGAAGGGGTCGATGCCCAGCACCGCCCCGGCCGCCGCGACGGCGATCTCCCAGCGCATGAATTCGGCGCCGAGGTCCCAGATGTCGGGCAGGGTCAGGGTCATGGTGGGATGGCCGGCCTGGGCCAGGGCCTGCAGGGCGGCGCTCGCGCGCTGGTCGCCGGCGCCCTCGACGTTCAGGTAGACGAACACGCGGTCGTCGCCGTAGACGCCCGGCGCGCCCGGCGGTTCACCATCGACCGGGACCAGGCCCGTGCCCTCTTTGCCGGTGCTTTCGGCCAGGAGCTGCTCGAGCCAGGCGCCGAGCGAGGCGATCGGTTCGTCGGCGAAGAAGGTCACCTTGTCTCGCCCGGCGCGGGCCAGCTCGCCCAGGGCGACTCCGACCTTGAAGGCCGGATGCTCGCGCGCCGGCACGTCGCCCCGGCAGACCGCCGCGACGTGCACGGCGCGCTCCAGCAGACGCTCCAGGTCGAGCCCGATGAGGGCGGCCGGCACGAGGCCAAAGTAGGACAGCGCCGAGTAGCGTCCGCCGATGTCGGGCGGGTTCAGAAAGACGGCCCGGAAGTCCTGTGCCAGCGCCTCGTGATGCAGCGAGGTCTCGGGGTCGGTGATGGCCACGAAATGGCGCCCGGCCTGGTCCGCGCCGAGCAGCTCGCGGGCGCGCTCGTAGAAGTAGGCGTGAAACGAGGCGGTCTCGGTGGTGCCGCCGGACTTGCTCGAGACGATGAACAGGGTGCGCGAGATATCGACGGCCGCCTCGACCGCGCACAGCGCCGCCGGGTCGGTCGAGTCGCAGATGTGCAGGTCGAGAAAGCCTTCGGCCACGCCGAAGGTGCGGCGCAGCGTCTCGGGGGCGAGGCTCGAGCCGCCCATGCCCAGCAGCACGGCGTCGCGGTAGCCTTCGGTGCTGACCTGAGCGGCAAAGTCGCTCAGGTCGGCGCACCTCTGCCGCATGTCGTCGGCGACGGTCAGCCAGCCGAGGGCGTTTTCGATGACTGCGGCGTGCTCGGCGCCGTCCTTCCAGAGCGTCGGGTCGTGGGCGAACAGGCGCTCGCCGAAGCGCTGCCTGTCGAACTCGTCGAGCCTTTCCCTGATGGCCTCGGTTACCGCCGGGTCGCTAGGCACTGAAAGTCTCCCTTCGTGGCCGATCGCCGTGTCGACGACGGTCGTTGGCGCTCATGCCGGCGACGCTTCGTCGAGCAGCGCCCGGGCGCGCTGGTAGACGTGCTCGGCGGTGAAGCCGAAGGTCGCGAAGAGGTCGGCGGCCGGCGCCGACGCGCCGAAGCGGTCGAGCCCGATCGACACGCCCTGTTCGCCGACGACGTCGCCCCAGCCGAAGGTGGTGGCCGCCTCGACGGACAGCCGCGCCGTGACGCGCCGCGGCAGGACGGTCTCGCGATAGGCCGCGTCCTGGGCGTAGAACACCGCCCGGCACGGCATGCTGACCACGCGCGAGCGTACGCCTTGGGAGACCAGGCGCTCGTGGACCTCGAGGACGAGGTGCACTTCGCTGCCGGTGGCGATGAGGATGAGGTCGGGATCGACGGGGCCGGCGCCGTCGGCCAGCACGTAGGCGCCCCGCGAAAGGCCTGACGCCGCGCCGTAGCGCGTACGGTCGATGACAGGCAGGCTCTGGCGGCTCAGCACCAGGGCCACCGGCCCGCCGTTGTGCGTGAGAGCGTACCTCCAGGCTTCGACGGTCTCATTGGCGTCGGCCGGGCGGACGACGGTGAAGTTGGGCGTGGCCCGCAGGATGGCGAGCTGCTCGACCGGCTGGTGGGTGGGGCCGTCTTCGCCGAGACCGATGCTGTCGTGCGTGAAGACGTACTTGACCGGCGCGCCCATGAGGGCCCCCAGGCGCAAGGCCGGGCGCTGATAGTCGGAGAACACGAAGAAGGTGGCCGCATACGGGATGACGCCGCCGTGCAGGGCCATGCCGTTGGCGGCCGCGGCCATGGCGTGCTCGCGCACGCCGAACCAGATGTTGCGGCCCTCGTGCGACCCGGGGCCGAACACGGCGGCATCCTTGATCGTCGTGTTGTTGGACGAGGCAAGGTCGGCCGAGCCGCCGATCATGGTCGGCACGAACGGCGCCACGGCGTTCAGGACCGCCCCGGAGACGACCCGCGTGGCCACCGCCGGGTCGCCGGCGGCGTACACCGGCAGGGCGTCACGCCAGCCCGGCGCGGGCTCGCGGCGAAACGCCAGGTCCCAGCGCTGAGCGGCGTCGGGCGAGGCCGCCCGCCAGGCGGCGAAGCGCGTCTGCCAGGCCTCGCGCGCGACGGCGCCGCGAGCGCCGGCCCGGCGGTAGAAGGCCAGCACCTCGTCGGGCACGTAGAACGCGGGCTCGAGCGGCCAGCCCAGGTTCTCTTTGGTGGCCTTGACCTCGTCTTCGCCGAGCGCCGCACCGTGCGCCTTGGCGGTGTCCTGGCGGTGTGGCGAGCCGTAGCCGATGTGCGAGCGCACGGCGATGATAGAGGGCCGGCCGGTGTCGGCTTTGGCCGCCACGATGGCCGCGTCCAAGGCCTCGAGATCGTTGGCGTCGGGCACGCTCTGGGTGTGCCAGCCGTAGGCGGCGAAGCGCGCCATGCGGTCTTCGGTGAAGGCCATCTCGGTGGGGCCGTCGAGTGAGATCAGGTTGTCGTCGTAGAGCACGATGAGCTTGCCCAGGCCCAGATGCCCGGCCAGCGAAGCCGCCTCGGCGGCGACTCCTTCCATGAGGTCGCCGTCGCTCGCGATCGCGTAGGTGTAGTGGTCGACCACGGTCTGCTCAGCGTTGAACGTGGCGGCGAGGAAGGCTTCGGCGACGGCCATGCCGACGGCGTTGCCGAACCCCTGGCCGAGCGGCCCCGTGGTGGTCTCGACGCCCGGGGTGTCGCGATACTCGGGGTGCCCCGGCGTGCGGCTGCCGAGCTGGCGGAACTGCTTGAGGTCGTCGAGCGTGAGACCGTAGCCGGTCAGGTAGAGCATCGCGTACAGCAGCATGCTGCCGTGGCCGGCCGAGAGGATGAAACGGTCGCGGTCGGGCCAGTCGGGCTGCGAGGCGTCGTAGGTGAGGTGGCGTGTCCAAAGGACGTGAGCCACGGGCGCCATGCCCATGGGCATGCCCGGATGACCGGAGTTCGCCTTTTGGACGGCGTCGACGGCGAGAAAGCGGATCGTGTTGACGCAGGTCTGCTCGAGGGCCGGGGTGATGTCTGCGCTTTGAACGCTCATCGTGCCATCCTTGTCGCGAAGGTGTGGACGGATCTCGCGGCACGGCGACCCGTTAGCGGCGCCCCTGCCGCACCGCGCCTCCTACTCAAGTCGAATCGCCGCCGTTTTTCAACAATTGTCCACGGCGCGTGATGTCGAAACTGCGCCGGGCTGCAGACGCTCCGGCCGAAGGCCGACGCGTCGAGACCGCGGCGCGCAGCGCGCTACTGGCGGGAGAAGGCCCAGGGGTAGGTGGACGGCCACCATGAGGGACCGTAGCCCAGGTGGATCGCCAGCGCGGTGGCTTTGATCTGGGCGCTGCCGTCGAGGATGCTCGCCGAGTGCCAGGGGTTCCACGACCCCTTCCAGGTGCCGGGAGAGTACTGGAACAGCCCGTAGTCGGCGCCGTTGCTGGCCGTAGCCGAGCCTCCGGATTCGGCTTCCATGAGACGATAGAGCCCCTCGGCCCACACGCCGTTGGCGACCGCCGCCGACTTGATGTCGGCCCACCAGGGCCCTGTACCGTCGCCGGCCGTCGACGGCGCCGCCGCCGCCGTGGCCGCCTTGGCGACCGGGGTGACCGCCCTGGCCCGGGCCACCAGCCGGCTGACCTCGGCGCTCAGACCCTTCAGCAACGACCGTCGATCGCTGAGCTCGGCGGTGAGCCGGCCGCGCTGAGCGGCGAGCGACGCCGTGGTCTGCTGGGCGCTCTGCAAGTCCTTTTGCAGGGAGTGCTGGGTGGCGAGGACTTGGCGGCGATGCGACTGGATGGCCCCCACCATACCGGCGTCGCCGGCGGTCAGGTGCTGGACGTAGTCGATCCGGGTCAGCAGGTCGTCGAAGTTGCCGCCCTGAAGCAGCGCGTTCAGGACACCGGCGTTGCCGCCCTTGTAGGCCGTCACGAGATGCTGGGCGAGAAGCTGTTGCGAAACGCCGAGCTGGTAACGCTCGATCTGCAGCGCGACGCGATTGGCGTGCAGCTGAGCCTGGAGCGCCGAGAGCCGGGCCACGGCCGAAGCATAGCCGGCGACGGTGTCGTTCAGCTGCTGGTCGAGCGACGTGACCTGGGCGGCGACGATCCGAGCCTGGGCCTTTGCGGCCGTGACGCTGCTCGCCGAAGCCGGCGACGGCGCGGCACAAAGGAGAAGGGTCGCAAACAGCGAAACGACGACCAGAAGCTTGAACTTGGTGCTCATCACCGCCTCGCCTCCCGGTCAGCGGACCGACGGCACTACGGCACGTTTGACCGTGTCGTCAGTAGAACTGCGGACACTATCACAGGGTCGCAGACCCTGACAAATGCGCACGCCCTCCGCTCCGTTCGCAGCCAGAGGCGCACACTCCCGCGTCAGATGCGCACAATCCCGCACGCGCCCGCCGGCGTCGTCGACCGCGGGCCGGTGCCCGCGTACGCGACGCTTCGGGGCCGGTACCCGACCGTGGAGCGCGACCGCACATCTCCGGGCGGTGAACCGATCGCCCGCCGGAGTCGTCTCCACTGATGAACACCCCGCCACGTCTCGATGGAGGAACCACGATGAGGCGAGCAACGACCATGAAGCGTCTGCGAACGATCATCATCGCGTTCATCGTAGTCGTCGCAGCGACGGTCCTGGTGGCCGTGGCGGCCGCTGGCGTCGCGGTCTCGCCGGGCGGCGCGCGCGGCGCCGCGACGGCCGGGTCAGGCGGAGCGACCACGAGAGCTACAGGGGCGACCAGAGCCGCCGGCCACCTTCAGTCCGTCAACCCCGGCGGACCGATGATCCCGGCCGGCGGCCCGTCCGTCACGGTCTCACATCGGGTGACCGCCGGCGACTCCGTCCGCCCTGGCCCGGGACCGGTGCGCGGCCTTTAGATCTCCGGTGGCTACGGCCGCTTCGGCAGCGTCGGCAGCTTCGGCATCGAGAAGTCGAGGCCGCGGCTGACGAGGCGGCTCACGCGGTCGGGCTCGAGGCCCTTGTCGGCCTGGTCTTCGCAGCGGTTGATGGCGGCACGCACGGCCCGTGCACCCAGCGAACGCGCGGGCTCGGGCGGCAGGTACGACGGCGGCTCGCTGACGAGCGGTGACGACGCATACTCGTCGTCCAAGCGCAGCGCCACCGACGCCAGCGTGCGACCGATGAGCTGCGTCGGGCAGACGCCGTTGCCCGAGTAGCCCGTGCCGTAGTGGACGTTGCCCTGCCGGCCCAGGCTGCCGACCCAGGGCCAGCGGTGCTGCGTGCGCTCGACGGGTCCCCCCCACGTCCATTCGATCGGCAGCAGGCTCGCGCCCGGCAGCAGCTCACGCAGGTCGCCGATGATCTCGGCGATCTCGGCGGAGTCGTGGAAGTGGCTCGGGATGATGCGGCCGGCGTAGCCCAGCCGCCCGCCGCCACGCCCGAACACCAGGCGGTCGTCGCCGGTGCGCTGGCCGTAGTGCACGCTGGTGCGCGAGTCCGAGAACGGGCGCCCCCGAAGCCATCCCAGGGCGTCGAGCGTCTCGGGCGCCGGTGCGCTCGCCACCACGTGAGACGGGATGATGAACAGCGTGCGGCGCAGCTCGCGCAAGCCGGCGAGCCAGGGGCCGCAGGTGAGCACGACCTGGTCGGCCTCGACCGAGCCGGCCGGCGTCTCGACCACTGCCGGGCGGCCATGTCGCAGATGCGTCATGGGGCTCGCCTCGAAGACCCGCACGCCGGCCTCGACGGCCAGCCGCCGCAGTCCCTGGACGAGCAGCGCCGGCTGCACGCTGCCCGCCTTGGTCAGCAACAGGCCGCCTACGGCACGCGGCGAACCGCAGGCCGCCTGGGCCTCGTCGGCCGAAAGCTCGCGGATGAGGTCGGGTCGGCCGATCGAGTCGGCCGCTTCGGGCAGCCCGCGAAGGCCGTCGAGCTGGGCCTGGGAGAGGGCGGTGATGAGCGCCCCCTCGAAGGCGAGGTCGCAGTCGATGCCGCCCTGGGCGACGACGTCGCGCATGGCGTCGGTGCCGGCGATGGAGGCTTCGAGGAGCCACCTGGCCGCCTCGGTGCCGAAGCGGCCGACGAGCGTGCCGATCGAATCTTCCCAGCCGTTGACCCAGCCGCCGTTGCGACCCGAAGCGCCGGCTCCACAGAACTCGCGCTCGAGCAGCACCACCTCTGCGTCGGGCGCCAGGCGCTTCAGCCAGTAGGCCGCCCACAGGCCGCTGAAGCCGCCGCCCACGATGCAGACGTCGGCGCTCACGGTGCGAGTGAGGCTCCCCTCGCCGCCGGTGGGCTGCCAGCGGGGGTCGCCGCCCATCCAGTAGACCGCGGCCTGCGCCCGGCGCGCCGGCCCCGACGAGCCAACGGGGATAGTGTCGTCCATGAGGTGCGGCCTCCTTCGGGTGGCGTCTGCCCGGCGCGGATCGGCGCCGCCGAAAGTCAACCTAGTGAGCGTGGCCACGCCTGTCAATCCGGCGGCCGCGGCGCACCGCTGCGCGCCTCGTCGCGCATCGCGCATCCCGGTCGCGCGTGCCGTTTGCGCACCGCCTGCTTGAGAACTCGCCGCACTGCTGGCAAGCTGAAGCCGAGAGCTCTGACTTACGACGCAAAGGAGAGCCGCCATGACGTTCAACGCCGCGTTCATCGCGCATGTGCCCGACGCCGACCCCGAGCGTGACATCACCCTGATGGAGACCGCCTACTACCGGCTGTTCAGCGTGCTCGTGCGCGACACCGACCAGGCGATCGACGTCTGCAGGCGACTGGTCGCCGACGAGGAACTGCACTCGATCCTGCTCTGCCCCGGCAACTCGCACGACGACGTCGCTCGCGTGGCGGCGGCAGTCGGGGAGCACGTCTCTGTCTCGGTGGCGCGCGGCGACGCCCGCAGCCAGCGCGCGGCGGCGACGGCGATGGAGAACGCCGGCTGGTTCTCGGCGCGTCCCACCGCCTGACCGGCCGGCTCAGCGCGTCCCACCACCTGAGCGGGCCGGAACGGCCGAGCCGGCCGGGTCGTCTCGACCGCCCGAGCCGGCCGCACCCAGCCGGTAGCCGGCAAAGCGCGGCATGAGACGAGCCAGCACCGCGATGCCGGCCACACAGCCGGCGCCGCCGACGATCACCGAGGCCTGCACGCCGATCAGCGCGGCCAGCCCGCCGGCCTCAGCGTTGCCGAGCCTTGGGCCGCCGCCCACGACCGCCGTCTGAATGGCCGACAGGCGGCCGCGCAGTCGGTCGGGCGCCTCGACCTGCAGGATAGTGCTGCGGAACACGGCCGAGATCACGTCGGCCCAGCCGGCCACCGCCAGCAGCAGCAGGGCCGGCCCGAGCCAGGGCGACAGGCCGAAGGCGGCGATCGCCACCCCCCAGACGGCGATGGCGATCACCACGGCTCGCCCCGCACGTCCGACGCGCGCCGTCCAGCCGCTCAGCAGCATGCCGGCCAGGGCGCCCACACCGGGCGCCGCGTAGAGGTAGCCGACCGTCTGAGGGCCACCGTGAAAGTGGTCGAGGGCGAGCGCCGGAAACAGCGCCGTCGGCATGCCCAGGACCATGGCGTCGAGATCGGCCAGGAAGCAGCCCTGGAGAGCCTGGCGACCGCGCAGGTAGCCGAAACCCTCGACGATGGAGCGCAGGCCGAAGCGCGTCCCCCTGCCTTCGGGCAGCAGGCGGGGCAGCACGGCCGACGCGACGATCGCCGCCGAGAAGCTCGCCACGTCGGCCCAGTAAACGGCCGTCACGCCGAAGCGCGCCAGCAGGATGCCGCCGAGCGCCGGCCCCAAGACGAGCGAGATCTGCAGCAGGAGCTGGCGCAGCACGTTGGCGGTGGCAAACGAGTCCCAGGGCACGAGGTTCATCATGATCGCGGTGCGCGCCGGGCTGTCGGCGCCGGCAAAGCCGGCCGATAGCGCCGCCAGCACGAAGATCGGCCACAGGGCCGGCGCCGCGCCCGCGCTGTTCAACGCCAGCCCGACGCTGCACAGGGCCATCGCGATCTGCGTCACCACGAGAAGCTTGCGGCGGTCGACGGCGTCGGCCAGGGAGCCGCCCAGCAACGCGCCGACGAGCGCCGGCACAAGCTGCGCCAGGCTCACCAGCCCGACGTAGAGCGACGAGCCGGTCAGCAGGTAGACCTGATAGAAGATCGCCACCATGGCGAGCTGCGAGCCGACCTGCGAGATGGCCAGCCCGAGCCACAGGCGGCGAAACTGCGGATAGCGGCGCAGCGGTCCGACGTCGACGAGGGGCAGATACTTCATGACCGCCACCGGCGCCTCGCGCAGCGCCGTCGCTTTAGTCTTCGAGCCGTTCGATCTCGGCGACGTTCTGGGCGCGCAGCCGGAGCACCTGCTCGGGGTCGTTGTAATCGGCACCCGTGCCCTTGCGGATGAAGTCGACCCACTGGCCGTTGTCGCTGTCGCGGTAGAGGTCGGCCTCGACGGTCAACTCCTGATTGGTGAGCGTCGTCACCTTGAACCTGGCCATGCCTGCCTCTCGGGTCGGGTCGCGCCGGCGCCGGTCGTCGCGCGAACGCTTCGCATCCTAGCACCTGGAGCGGACGGGGAAGCGATCGGTGGGGGCCGGCTCGGGAGGCCGGTTCAGCCCGCCGGCGGGGCTTCGAGGTTGTGCATCGGCAGGAAGAGCTCGTGCACATGGCTCGTGAGCGCGCCGTTGCCGGGCCAGCCCACGTGCTCGTGCACCGACGCCAGCGCGGGCAGCCACTCCTCGGCCGTCTGCGGGCAGACGATCGCCGGGCTGCGTGGCACCCTGTCGCCGGTGAAATAGACGAACACCACGTCGGCCGTTACCCCATGGCTCAGCAGAAAGTCGAGGATCGCGAGCCGGCTGCAGAACTGATAGTGCGGCGAGAGCCAGTCGTGTTCGGGGGAGATGCCCAGAGACTGCTTCGTCGCGGCCAGCGCCTGTTCGATCACCGGCCTGGCCTTGGCGCGCGCCGCACAGTCGCTCCTGAGCTCGTCGAGATGGGCCTTGGCTTCGACGAGCAGCCACGACGTATGACCGCCCTTGTTCATGATACCGACCGCGTCCCAGCTCGGCGCGGCGCCGGTCTGCGGCCAGTAGGAGCTCCAGGCGTCGTGGACGCCCGCGGACTGCTCGTTGTCGCGCAAGAAGCCGATGCCCCGCCACTCGGAGTGGTAGAAGCGCTGAGGGCTCGCGCTGAAGGGAAAGTCGAGCCAGTTGATGAGCTCGCCGCCGGTCGCTTCGTCGACCCGCTGCTTGAGCGCGCCGCGGTGATACCCGAGGTAACGCAGCAGGTGGTACTCGCTGCCGTAGCCGTAGCCGGGCTTGCTCATCTGGTCTGCTTTCGTCGGGGCCGACATGCCGGCCGTTCACTGGCAGGCTATCACCGGGCCGCGGTCGCAGGAAGAGCGAGATCGACCGGGCAGGCGCGGGCGAGACCGGACAGCGCGGAGGGATCGGGCAGGCGCCGGCGAGACCCGACAGCACGGATCGATCGGGCAGGCGCCGGCGAGATCGGCCCTGAGCGCGATCAGGCAGGCGCGGACTCGAGCGACAGCTCGATGCGGTTCTTGCCCCGCTCCTTGGCCCGGTAGAGAGCGCGGTCGGCGGCCTCGAACAGACCGTTCACCGACACCGCGTTGGCGGGGTAGGTCGCCACCCCCACGCTCACGGTGATGGGCGCCGGAACGCCGGCCGGGCCGAAGCCCGCGGCGGCCACCGCGCCGCGGATGCGTTCGGCCACCTGGAAGGCGGCGGCCGGCTCGCCGGCGTCGCCGCCGCCACCGCCGGTGCCCGGCAGGATCATCGCGAACTCCTCGCCGCCGTAGCGCGCCACGAGGTCGACCTTGTGGCGGGTGTGCTCCTTGAGCAACGCCGCCAGGTCGCGCAGCACCGCGTCTCCGGCGCGATGTCCGTAGGCGTCGTTGAAGCGCTTGAAGTCGTCGACGTCGAGCATCAGCAGTGAGAGCGGGAGCTCGTAGCGCTGGGCGCGCGCGACCTCCTCGGCCAGACGGTCGTAGAAGTAGCGATGGTTGTACAGGTCGGTCAGGCCGTCGGAGATGGCGAGCTCCTTGAGACCCGCGTAGAGGCGAGCGTTCTCGATGGCGACGGCCGCCAGGGCGGCGAGCGGTTCGGCGAGCTCGCGCTCGTCACGGCCAAAGTGCCGCGTGGCGCGCTTTTCGACCAGCTCGAGGCAGCCGATGACCTGCTCCTTGAAGACGAGCGGCATGTAGAGGCAGCTCTTCTCGCCCCAGAACTCCATGGCCGCCCGTTCGCCGGGGTTGAGCCTGGGATCGTCGATCTGGGTCTCGATCGTGCGCCGCTCGCGCAGCGCCTGGTAGAGCATCGGCTGCTCGTCGGGTGCCGGCGCCGAGCCCACCCAATCGGCGTCGCCGGGGTGCGGAGCCCGCGTCCAGAGCGCCTGCGCGACCGCCAGACCGTCGGCCGCGCGATACTCGTAGATGCCGCACTCCCAGACGCCGAAGACGTCGGCGATGCGCTCGGCGACGGTCGCCAGGACCTCGTCGGGGACGAGACTCGACGTGATCGCCGCGATGATCTCGGCCGTCACGGCGAACCGCGATGTGGATGGCGTCATTGCGCCGCCCCCTCCTGGCCGAGCAGCTCGGCTTGCTCGGCTACCCTGCCCGTCGCCTCAAGACCAGCCATTCGACCCCCAAAGACTGATTACCACCATCCTACAGGCTAGAGAGACACATGGCTCTTGACCGGTGTTAGAGTGTTCGTACTCAGGCAACCAAGTCCAGGGGGGCGTCATGGACTCTCACCGCCGATATTCGCATCTGGTCATCGCCGTCGTGGTGGCCCTCGCCGTCCTCGCCGCGGCCTGGGCCGCGGCGGCGTCTCCCGCCTCGGCCACCGCCGTCCCCCATCTCCAATGGACCTACGTCTACGGCCCGACCGTCAACGAGGACCACTGGAACGACATGGCCATGGGCCCCGGTCACAGCGTGTACGTATGCGGCACGCAGAACTTCGGTCAGGGACTGGACTGGCGCATGACCGTGGCCAGGCTCGGTGCCGACGGGAAGCTGCGGTGGGCGACACCGCTCATCCCCGGCGTGCAGACCTGGAGCGACGCCGGCAGCGGTAGCTCGGCCAGCGCCCTCGCCGTCGACCACAGCGGCAATGTCATCGTCGTGGGCTCGAGCTTCGCTCCCAATGGCGGCTTCGCGGTGATCAAGTTCTCGGGCGCCGACGGCCACGTGATCTGGCAGCAGGACTTTCAGCTCGTCGCTTCCGAGCCGGCGGCCGACGTCGTGCTCGACACCTCCGGCAACGCCTACGTCACCGGTACGGCCGTGGGCGGCATGAGCACCGGCCAGGTGATCTACACGGCCAAGTTCCGGGCCTCGGACGGCAAGAAGCTGTGGGAAAACCTTCTCGGGGGACCGACGACGGGGCCTTCGCAGTATGGCCGGGGCATCACCATCGCCATCGACTCGCACCGCGACACGTACGTCCTCGGCAGCGCCGGCGCCTCTACCACCTACGACGCCTGGATGATCGAGAAGATCTCGCCCGCCGGCAAGGGTCTCTGGGCGCACCATTGGACGGGCCCGTTCAAGCACAGTGACGAGCCCAGCGGTCTCGTCGTCTCCGGTAGCGCCGTGTTCGTCGCCGGCACCACCCAGACCGACATCCAGGGCAGCAAGGATGCCGTGCTCGTGAAGTACAACCTGGCCGGGCGCCGCCTCTGGGTCAAGCAGTTCAAGCGCGCCAAGACCGAGGCCGTCGTCGAAGGCATGTGTCTCGACAGCTACGGCAACCTGCTGCTTGCCGGCGTGCGTCACCCCATCTCCAGCGGTCCCGACACGACGTTCCTCGCCAAGGTCACCTCGAAGGGCAAGACGGTCTGGCTGCGCGCGCAGAACGCACCGAGCAACCCGCTGGGCGCCATGGGCTACTACGGCATCGTCAAGGGTCCGGCCGGCAGCATGTACCTGGCCGGCTTCGAGGCGCCGTCGGCGACCGACACCGACATCCTGGTCGAGAAGCGCACAGCCGCCGGCCACGTTTCCTGGCGTGCCGACTACGGCTGGCAGGACGGCGGCGACGACGACGCCGGCCTGCTCGCGCGCGACGGCACGGCGGCGCTCTACGTGGGCGGCGAGATCTCGACGACGAGCAACTACATCGACGCCACGCTGCAGCGCTTCAAGCCGTAGCCGGTAGCGGGCGGCGGAGGGGCCGGCCTGGAGGACGGCGTCTAGGCCAGGCGGTCGATCGCCTGCGCGGCGCTCGTGGCGATCAGGCGCAGCAGGCGCGCCTCGTCGCCGCGGCCGCCGGGTCGCGCCAGGGTCGCGGTGACGACGAGAGCCTCGGCCGACGCCGGTGACTTCGCCGTGGCGGTGACCACGTGGGCGCCCGCGCCGTGTGCGACACCGCCGGCGGTCGCGGCATCGACGGTCACACCCACCGCGTCGCCGGCAGAGGAACGCGCCTCGTCGGGGGCAGAGGCACGCACCGCGTCGCCGGCAGGCGCGCCCGCCGCAGCGCTGCTCGCCTCTGCCGACGCGTGGCCCCACGTCGCGACCACACTAAGACCGTCGAGCGTGCGGCAGGCCAGCGCGGCCGTCTCGCGCAGAGCGTCATCGACGGAGCCTGCGGCGGCGATGACCGGCAGTCCCTGGGTCGCCCGGTCGAGCGCCGCCCGCAGCTCTTCGGCGTCGCAGTTCTCGCGCGTGAGAAGGGCGAAGGCCGCGGCGTTCTGCAGCGCCGTGGCCGCAAGGCCGGCAAGCGCGCGGGCGAGGCGCAGCTCCTGCCGTGTGAAGCGGCGCTCGCGCACGTGGTCGAGCACCTCGAGCAGGCCCACCGACCGTTCCTGGTAGACCAGGGGGATGAGCAGCTGGGTCTTGTCGCCGTAGTGGCGCATGATCGCGGTCTCGGCCGGGTCGGCGCGCGGGTCGCTGACGGTGATGACGGCGAGCTCCTGCTCCTCCATGAGCTTCATGCTGAAGGGGAACTTCTTGAGCGAATACGGCTTCCAGTCGGTGACCCGGCGGCCGTGACGGTCGAAGTCGGCCAGCACGCGGACCATGTGCGTCTGGTCATCGTAGTCGGACACGGCGCAGAAGTGGCAGTCGAGGACGGCGGTGAGGCGGCGCGCGATCTCGCCGAGCAGCTCGGTCAGGTCGAGGCGACTGGTGAGGGCGATCGAGGCTTCGACCAGGGTCTCGACCTCGCGCTCGCGGGCCAGGCGGGCGGCGAGGTGGTCGCCGTCGGCGCCGGCGACGTGACGCGCGAGCTCATCGACGTCCTCCTGCTTGATGCGTCTGTGTCCGCCCGCCGTGCGGATGCACGGCAGCACTCCCGACGCGGTCCAGCGCCGGATGGTGTGGGGGGAAACGCCGAGGCGGCGCGCCGCAAGCTGCACGCTCAGGTACATGGCACGACGCTAGCCCGAAATCCCCGCATGGTCAAACAAAGGTCGGGCCCGCGCCCCGCGCGCGGCGTGGGCGACAAGTTTGCCGAACGATCGGCGAGCCCGCGGGGCCGGCGCCGGCCGAAGACTGCGAGGTTTGTCGAAGAATCGGTCGTCGCAGGCTCAGACGGCGGTGCGAAATACTGGCCCTCTGACCACACGTCGGCGACTGTCGAGAGGGACCCTATGGCGATGCAGCTTCCCACCGCGAACGACGCGCCCGGCCAGGGCCGCAGCCTCAAGCGCTCGAACCTGCGCCTGATCACCGTCTTCTTCATGATCTACATCCTGGTGTCGGGCGGCTCGTTCGGCATCGAGGACATGGTCTCGTCGTCCGGTCCCGGGCTCACTATCCTGCTGCTCGTCCTGCTGCCGATCTTCTGGAGCCTGCCGATGGCGCTCGTCGCCAGCGAGCTCGGCTCGGCGCTGCCGGGCGAAGGCGGCTTTTATGTGTGGGCGCGGCGCGGCCTCGGCGACTTCTGGGGCTTTCAGACGGCCTGGTGGTGGTCGCTTTCGATCTTCGTCGACTCGTCGGTGTACATCGTGCTGGGCGTGGGCTACCTGAAGAGCTGGATGCACTTCGACCAGTTCTGGTTCTACGTGATCTGCTGGGCGATCATCGTCCTGTTCACGGTCGTCAACATCTACGGCGTGCAGCTCGTGGCGCTGGGTTCGTCGCTGTTCTCGGTGCTGATCATCGCGCCGTTCATCGTGCTGATCGTCGTCGGACTCGTGAAATGGCAGTTCGATCCGCTCACGCCCTTCACGCCACCGGGCGTGTCGTTCTTCGGCACCAACGGCGCTTTCGGTCTCGGCCTGGCCATCGGGGTGTGGATGTACTCGGGCTACGAGTCGATGTCGACGCTATCGGGCGAGATCCGCAATCCGCAGCGCGTCATTCCGCGCGCCCTCATGCTGGCCGTGCCCGTCATCATCGCCCTGTACGTGCTGCCGACCGTGGCCGGGCTGGCCGGTTTTGGGCACTGGTCCGTCTGGGCCACCCAGGGCGGGGGCGGCTACTTCTCGTTCGTCGAGATCGGCCGCAAGCTCGGCGGATCGGCGCTCGGCTGGGCCCTGCTCGCCTCGGCGTTGCTCGGCAACCTGGCCCTCTACCTCGACTACCTGGCTTCGGGCGCGCGGCCGCTGTTCGCGATCTCGGCCGACGGCCTGTTTCCCAAGTCGATCTCGAAGGTGAGCAAGCGCTTCGGCACGCCGATCGCCGCCATCGTGCTGATGGCGGGGCTCAACGCCATCCTCATCATCGGCCCGTTCCAGAACCTCGTGGTCATCGACGTGATCCTCTTCACCTCTTCCTACGTGCTGATCTTCGTCGCCGCCGTGCGTCTGCGGGTCAGGGAGCCGGGCCTGAAGCGGCCCTTCCGGGTGCCGCTGGGCAACGCCGGCATGGTCGCGATGGTCGTGCCGCCGATCCTCATCGTCCTGTTCACGATCTACGTCAACGCCATCGACCGCAGCACGACGATCTTCGGCATCACCGGCTTCAAGGCGTTCGGCATCGACGTCGGCTGGTACGGCATCGGCGGCTTCATCGCCCTGGTGTCGGGACCGATATGCTATGTCGTGTTCAGGCGCGTCTTCGGAGGCCCGCAGACGCCCTCGAGCGAGGCCGGCAACGACGAGCTGGCGCTGGCCGCGATCGACGAAGCCGACGACGCCGACGCCGCCATGGCGGCGAAGGTCTTGCCGGCGAAGGGCTGATCGAGCGCGACCAAGGTCGGGTCGGGCGCGGCGCAAGTCTTGCTCGGCGCGGTCGGGGCCCGACACGCCACGGTGGAGGTCTGACGATATGGAAACCACGCTGCAAGTCCTGTCCGAATCGGAACGGGCGCAGGTCCACGAGCGCACGCTGGCCGTACTCGAGCGCGTCGGCATGCGCTGCGACACGGCCGAGGGACGCCGCATCCTGGCCGGCGCCGGCGCCAGCGTCGACGAGGCGAGCGGCATCGTGCGGTTTCCGGCGGCTCTCGTCGAGCGTTCCCTGGCGCAGGCGACCAAGCGCTACTCGCTCGGCGGCCGGCGCCCCGGCTGGAGCTTCGCGCTGAACGAGGGCCGCCACACGCTGCTGGCCGACGGCGGCGCCACCAACGTCTTCGACTACGCGACCCGCGCCCGGCGGCCGGCGTCTCACGACGACTGGCTCGCCGCCACCCGCCTGCTCGACGCCCTGGACGACGTCGGCCTCTACTGGTGTCCCACCGACTACTCGCCCGACTACGAGCATCCGGCGGGCTTCGTGCGCTATTTCGTCGAGGTCTTCTCGACGTTCAGCAAGCACGTGCAGGACTCGTTCGGCACCCCCGAGCTCGTGCCCTGGCTCAAGGAGATCCTCGACATCGTGTTCGGCGGCCGCGACGCCGTGCGCGCCCTCAAGCCGCTGTCGTTTCTCATCACCCCCACCTCGCCGCTCACGATCGAGGAGCACTACACCGACGCCTGGCTTGCCCTGCGCGACTACGGGCTGCCCGTTGCCATCATGCCGATGCCGCTCCAGGGCGCGACGGCCCCCGGCAGCCGCCTCGCTACCATCCTCACCGCCAACTGCGAGACGATCGGCACGCTCTGTCTGGTCGAGGCGGCCGCCCCGGGAACGCCGGTCATCTACGCTCCGGTGATCGCCACCATGGACCCGCGCAGCGGCCTCTACGCCGCCGGCGCCGTCGAGCACGCCGTCATCTGCGCCGCCGGCACCGAGATGGCGCGCTTCTACGGCCTGCCGGCCGAGTCGTCGGGCTTCTGCACTCAGACTTACGAGCCGGATCTGCAGACCGCCTGGGAGAAGGCGAACGGCGGCCTGCTCGTGACCCTGTCGAACCCCGACATCCTGGTAGGCCCGGGCCTGCTCGCCGGTGCGACCACGCTCTGCCTCGAACAGATCATCCTCGACGTCGAAGAGTCGCGCCTCGCGCGCCAGGCTCGCACGGGCGTGCCGGTGCGCGACGACCTCTGGCTCGACGACGTGCTCGCGGCGGCCGGCCCTTGCGGCTCGTTCCTGGGCGAGCGTTCCACCCGCGTGAACACGCGCTCCGGCGAGTGGCGCCTGAGCGACCTGGGCGTGCACGGCAGCCGCGACGCCTGGCGGGCGGCGGGCTCCCCCACCACCCTCGACTATGCTCACCAGAAGGTCGAGGAGCTCCTCGCCGCGCAACGCTCGCTGCCGCTCGACGACGACGTCACGACGGCGCTGGCCGCGCTGCAGAAGCGGGCGGATTCGGCGACAGGCTAGCCTGGTCTGCACGCGGGTCGCCAACGAGCGGCGCACCGGCTGCCGGGTGCTACACTCGCCTGCGCCATGTCCGGGCTCCTCCTTTCTTGCTGGCGAGATCCATCGGCCCGCGCCGACAGCGCGGACGACTGGCTGAAGCTGGCGCTCTCTCTGGCGCCTACGAACATCTCCGCCAACCGCCCGCTCCTTCACGAACATCCGGGGCTCGCCGTGGCCGTTCTGAACCCCGTCGCCGGCGTGCGAGCGCATGCAGGCTGCGCCTGCGTCGGGACGCTACTCGATTCCCGCGAGGACTGGTGGAAGATCGGCCGCGACTCTCCAGACGGGTCCTACGCGATCTGTCGCTCCGACAGCGACCGCGTCGAGCTGATCACGGACGACCTCGGCTCGCGCCCGCTCTGGTACCTGCAGACCGCCGACGTCTTTCTGGCGTCGACCTCGCAGCGCGCCATCGTCCGTCTGCTCGGGGACTTCACGGTGAACCCCCGAGCCGTCTCGTGGATGCTTTCCGCCGGTTGCCTGGGTCCGGAGGATTCGTGGGACAGCCGCCTCAAACGCGTGCCCCGCGGCACCCGTCTCACTCTGGACCGCCACGCTTGGGTCATCACGGCCTCACAGGGAGCGCCGACCGACGACCTGGCAGCGGTGCCGGTGAGCCCGGCCGAACAGGTCACCATGATGGGCCGGGCGGTGGCTCACGCCTGTGAGGCGCTCGACCTGGACCTGACCGACTGGCGCCTGCCCCTTTCGGGCGGCAAGGACAGTCGCTGTCTGCTCGTCTACCTGCTGCGCGCCGGCCACAAGCCGCGCTGCATCACCTGGGGAATGCAACCACGGCGCCTCAGCCCGAACAGTGATGCTCAGGTCGCCGACCAGGTCGCCCGGGTCATGGGCGTCGACCGCGAGTATTTCGTCGTCGACCACACCACCGGATCCCGCACCGACGCGCTCGGCAGGTTCGTCTCTGTAAGCGAAGGCCTGGTCGATCATGTGAGCGCCTACGCGGACGGTCTCGACATGTGGCGCGCGCTGTTCGAGTCGGGTGTCGTCGGCGTCGTGCGCGGCGAGGTTGCCATGGGCTGGTATGTGGTGAAGGCTCCCGAGCACGGCCGGCGAGCGATCACGCCCGGCCTGGGAGACTACTCTGCGCGCTCCGTCGTCAGACGCCTGGAGCTTCCCGCCCAGGTGTGGCCCGAAAGCCTGCGGCAACGACCCGACGAGACGCCGCAACAGCATGCGGACCGCCTCTACTTCGAGATCCGGTTGCCCCGGGTGCTCGCCACGCTCAACCTCCTGAAGTGTGCCTACGTCGAGGTGGCCGAACCGCTGCTGTCGCGCGCCGTGGCCCGCGTTTCGGGCAGGCTCCTGCTCACGGGACGGGCGATCCCGGTGATGCGCGAGCTGACGGAGAGAGCGATACCTGGCCTTCCGTTTGCCACCGCCTCGGCCCTTGACTCGATCGAGCGCTGCGTACGCGCGGAAGCGGTCGCCCAGGAAGTCAGGCGCGAGCTGTCGTCTGAAACGGCAAGGAGAGTGTTCTCAGGGCAGGCCATCGAGCAACTCCTCGGCGGCATGGCCGAACGCTCGTCCGACACGCGTTTCGCCTGGAAGCGCGCCCTGCGCGGCGCCGCCCGCCTGGCCCCGGCCCGCGCCCAGCGCCTTGGAGCCCAGATGGTGCCGGTCTCGGTCCTGCCGTTCGAGCTCGCCTTCCGGGCGTACATCGCGAGCCGCACGGTCGACCTTTTCGCCGCCGATGCTGCAGCGTCAGGCTTGCGCGGGCGTCCATCTTCCCGCTAGGGGACCTGGGCGTAGATGTCGGCGACGCTGTAGCTGCCGGTGCGGACGGTCACCTTCTGCGGCTGGAACCATGGGTTCCCGGCAGTCGTGTGCGCCCGCACCGTGTAGACGCCGGGCGAGAGGCCGACTCTGAAGGCGGCGTCGGGACCGGGCGTGGCGACGGCGACCACTCTCCCTTTGGCGTCGATGACCTTGACCCTGGTCGCGGGGTAGGGCCGCGTGATCCCCGGGGCCGGGCCGCCCGAGATGAAGACGCGCCCGGTGATACCGGTATGGGCCGGGGGCGCCGCCCGGCCGCAGCCGCAGAGTGCGGCGAGCCCGGTGAGCGCGACGAGCCCGACGACGGCGATCGTCGAGAGTACTCTCATGACCTTCCGCGCCTCCTCGGTGAACGTTTCTGCGGGAGAGACGGACGTCGCGGCGGTGAAGTTCACCGTCGCGCCGGTAGGGTTCGCCGCGCCGGCAGGGTTCGCCGGGCGAGCGGGAGCTATCGCAGCATCGAGCGCGCCGCGGCCCGGCGGAAGGCGCCCGGCAGTCCGCCGCGCAGGCGGACCGGCACGACGGTCCAGCGCGGCACGAACACCTCCGGCGCGTTTCGCTCGACGGCCGCGACGAGCGCCGCCGCGACCCTGGCCGCGGCGAGCGGCCTCGGGAACCGGCGCGTGTAGGCATGGCCTGAGCGCGTGAAGAACGATGTCGCCACGGCCGCCGGCACGACGACGGTGACGCCGACACCGGTGCCGGCCAGCTCGTAGCGCACGCTCTCTGAGAAGGCGATCAGGCCACCCTTGGCGGCCGAGTAGACCGCCTCACGAGCGACGCCGACGTAGCCGGCGATCGAAGCGACGTTGACGACATGCCCGTAGCCGCGCGCGGCCATGCCGGGCGCGAGGGCCGCCGTCAGCCGGATGGGGGCGGCCAGGTCGACCGCCAGCATCTCGAGGGTCTGGGCATGATCGATGGCGGCGAGCGGTTCGTAGCGCCCGAAGCCGGCGGCATTGACGAGCAGATCGACCGGCCCTGCCCACTCGAGCAGCCCCTCGAGCTGCCGCTGGTCGCTCAGGTCGGCGGCCAGCACCTCGGCGCGGCACTGGTCGGCCAGTTCGAGCAGGGACTCGGCTTCGAGGCCGGTGGCCCGCACGCGCGCTCCGCGGCGCGAGAGCTCGAGCGCGGTGGCCCGCCCTATGCCCAGCGAGGCGCCCGTGACGAGCGCTGTATGTCCGGCAACGTCCATGGGGCCGACACCCTTCCCGGCGTAAAGCGAGGCGCCACCGTTGGCCATGTTCTCTTCGCCGGGTATCTTACACACGACTCCGGGAAGGGCGGCGTCGAATGGACGATTTCAGCCTGCGGGACCTGCTCGCCGCGCGCGCCGGCGAGGGACTCGACCTCTACGCCCACTACTCGAACCCACGGTTCGTGCAGATCCTCAGGATCCTCGGCTTCGACCGGCAGTGGGCCCGGGCGGAGGGTGCGTACCTGTACGACCGCGACGGCACCCGGTTTCTCGACTGGCTGGGCGGGTTCGGCATGTACAACGTCGGACGCAACAACGCGGCCGTCCGGCGCGCCCTCGAAGACCTGCTCTCGCTGCAGACCCCGAGCCTGCCCCAGCTCGGTCTCTCCGACCTGCCCGGACTGCTGGCCGAAGCGCTCCTGCGCGTGGCTCCCCCGTCGACCGACCGCGTGCTGTTCGTCAACAGCGGCACCGAGGCCGTCGAGGCGGCCCTCAAGCTGGCGCGGGCCGCCGTTCGTAGACCGCGCGTGGTCGCCGTCGAGAACGGCTTTCACGGCCTGACGCTGGGCTCGATGTCGGTGAACGGCAGCGCCTCAGCCCGGGCGGCCTTCGAACCGCTGCTGCCCGGCGTCGCCTTTGTGCCCTTCAACGATCTCGCGGCGCTCGAGGCCGAGCTGCGCCACGAGGACGTGGCCCTCTTTCTGACCGAGCCCGTCCAGGGTCAGGGCGTCGTGCTGCCCCAGCCGGGCTACCTGGCCGGGGCGCAGGCGCTCTGCCGGCGCTACGGCACGCTCTTCTGCGTCGACGAGGTGCAGACCGGCTTTGGCCGCACCGGCACGATGTTCGCCCTCGAGCACTGGGGGCTCGAGCCCGACCTAGTGACGGTGGCCAAGTCGCTGTCGGGCGGATATGTGCCGGTCGGCGCCCTGCTGCTGCGCTCGTCGGTCCACGAGGCGGTCTTCGATTCGCTCGAGCACGCCACCGTGCATGGCTCGACCTTCGCCCCCAACGACATGGCGATGGCCGCCGGCCTGGCGACCCTCGCGGAGCTAGAGGCGCACGATCTGGTCGCCCGCAGCGCTCGCCTGGGCGACGTGCTGCTCGCGCGCACGCGGCCGCTCGTGGAGGCCTGCGACGTGGTCAGGGAGGTGCGCGGCCTGGGGCTCCTGTGGGCGATCGAGTTCGGCGAGCCGCCCGGCGGCTCGCGCACCTGGCGGTTCCTCGAGGCGCGGCAGCCGGGGATCTTCGCGCAGTTCGTGATCGGTCCCCTCTTTCGCGAGCACCACATCCTGAGCCAGGTAGCCGGCCACTCGATCAACGTGCTGAAGGGCCTGCCGCCGCTCGTCGTAGACGACGCCGACATCGACTGGTTCGCCGGCGCGCTCGAACAGGTGGTGGAGCGAGCGCAGCGGCTGCCGCGGGCCGCCTTGCGATTCGCGACCCACGCGGCCGCGGCTCTTCCCCACCGTCCCGACGGCGTGGCCCGCGCCAGGGGTAAGGGCGGGCGCTCCAGAAAGGCGCAAGCGAGGCCGAGAGCGGTGATGAGCGGTGCCGGAGCGGCGCCGAAAGCGCCTGCAAATCCCCCGTCTTGTTGAGACGCAGCCGGCTTTGCAACGCCGCATTCGTCGCGGGGAGTACACTCGAAGTGTCATGAGCGCTCGTCGAGCAGCAGCAGCGATCATCCGCCCAGCCAGGTTCTTCGTCTCGTCGTCGGGACGGCGCTGGCGCGCAGGCGCGGTGGCGATCGTCGTACTCGCCGCCGCCTTTGCCGTCCACGCCGATGCGGCCGCCGCGGGACGCTCGCTGCTGCGCACCGACTGGCACTGGATGGCCGTCGCCGCCGCCCTGATGGTCGTCTCGCTGGTGCTGAGGAGCGTGGCGCTCAAGGTGATCGTCGACGCCTTCGGCTGCGTGCACGCCCGTCTGGGCGACGCGTTCTCCGCGACCAGCATCGGTCTGCTCGCCAACGCGGTCATCCCGATCCGCGCGGGCACCGTGATCACGCCCTACGCGCTGTACCGGCTGCTGCGCCGCCGGGGCGCCCGGCTGCCCTTTGCGACCGTGCTGGGCATGACGCTGACCGAGCAGCTGTTCGCCATCGTCACCTTCGTCGTGCTGTCGCTGCTGTTTGTCCCGGCGCTCTCTCTGCCGGCCTGGGCCGTGCAGGTGCTGATGGCAAGCGCAGCGCTCACGGCGACGTTCCTCGTCGGAGGCTTCCTGCTCGAGCGGCGCCGGCGCAAGGTCGCAGCCACGGCCGGAAGCCGCCGCGACACCACCCGCACCCCGGACGGCGCAGCCGGATCGGCGCGACCGGCGCGGGCTCAGGATGGAGGACCTGCCAGCGCCGCACGCCATCGGGGATGGCGGCGTCATCTGCCCGAGCTGGCCGACAGCCAGCGCATCATGGGCAAGCCGTGGGCGGCGCTGGCTGCCGCCGCGGTCCAGACGGTCGCCTGGCTGGTCCAGCTCGGCGCCGCCTACGCCGCGCTTGAAGCGTTTCATCTGAGCGGCGCCGGGCTGCGCGGCGCCGGGCTCGTGGTGGTGCTCACCAACCTGGTCGGTATGGTGCCGGTCACTCCCGGCAACGTGGGCACCTTTCAGGCGGCCGCCGTGGCGGCCCTCGCCGTCTCGGGTATCGCCGCCGGGCCGGCAGTCGCCTACGCCCTCGGTTTGCAGGGTATGCAGCTCGCCGTGGCGGCCGTCGCCGGAATTGTCTCACTGAGCTCGCATGGTCTGAGCCTTACCGAGCTGCGGCGCACAGGCGCCCAGGCCACCTCGCTGCTCTATCACGGCGACCAGGTCGCGCCCGTGAAGGCCGAGGAACCCGCCGGCCTCTGAGTCCTTTCGGGGGCGAGCGGACCGCTGAGCTAGCCGCGATACGGGACCCTGCGGTTCGGGGGCGCCGACCTGGTGTCGCCGGACGGGCTGGCGAGCCGCCGCTCAAGGTCTGTGAAGGTGCCAATCACTCTAGCTTCGGGCAGCGGGCGTCCAGACGATCGTGCCGGGCGGTCGCGACCGGGCCAGGGCCACGCCGACGGCATCCTGAGCGGCGTGCGCCGCCGCCAGGTCGACCCAGTGCCGGTTGTTCATGAGCATCGAGAAGGCCAGCCATTGGCCGTTCCGGCTGGTCACGTAACCCGAGAGGCTGCTCGCCACGTTGAGCGTGCCCGTCTTGGCGCGCAGGTTCTTCTGAGCCGGGGTACCGCGCATGCGGCCGGCCAGGGTGCCGCTGACGCCGGCCTCCGGCAGGGAGTTCCAGAAGACGTGCCAGTCGGCGCGCCTGGACATGGCGGCAAGCAGCGTGGTGATGTCGAACGCCGTCAGCCGGTCGCGGTAGCTCAGCCCCGAACCGTCGGTGAGGCGAAAGCTGCCGGCGCGGATACCCTGGGCGACGAGGAAGGCGCGTTCTACGCCAAGGCCCGCGGCAGTCGTGCCGGCGCCAGCGAACGACGCGCCGAGCCCCTTGGTGAGCGTCTCGGCAAAGAAGTCGTCGCTGGGCTTGTTCATGGCGGCGAGCAGCCGCGCCACGGGCGCCGAGCGCGCGGTGTACAGAAGAGTGGCCGTCGCCGGAGTGATGCCGTGAGCGGCCGGCCGGCTCACGGAGATCCCCGCTTGTCGCAGCAAGGCGGTGAGCTGAGCGGCCACATACAGCGGCGGATCGCTTGCCCGGCGCCCGTCGGCGCGGATGTCCTCGTTGAGACAGAGAGCCGAGAGGGGCCCGCAATAGGAGGTCATGCCGGACCGCCACGACCCCACGGTGCGGATGGAGTCGAAGTAGCTGTCGTCGCCGACGAGGCCGCCGACGATTTTCCTGAAGCCGGCCTTCCTGAGCGCCGTGACGAAACCGGCGAGCGTCGCGGTCTTGAGGTGCAGGCCGTGTGCCCGAAACGCCGTTGTGGAGAGGCTGGGGTCGCCGAAGCCCTTGAGGTAGAGCCGCCCCTTGAAGACCCCGTCCTGCTTGTCGAACGTGCCCTTGGTGAGCAGCTCGGTCCGGAAGCGGTACGCCGCGCCCCACCCGGCCAGCGCGGCGGCGGACGTGACGAGCTTCTCGTTGGAGGCCGGCACGAGCTGCGCGCGGTTGTGAAGCCCATCGAGGGAAGCCGCGGTCGAGAGGTCGACGACGCTCAGGCCCGAGGTGGCGCCGGCGAACCCCTCAGCAGCGAGGATCGACGAGATGTGGGCGCGCAGGGCGGGGACCTTGGCCACGCGAAAGACCGTGGCGACGGGCACGGCGGCGGCAGAGCGCTTCACTTGTGGCCGGGTTGTGTGCCGCGCGCTCACCGGGGACCGCTGTGAGCTCCGTTCTGCCTCGATCGTGCCCGCAGCGACCGCCAGCCCAAGGACCACCACCAGGGCAAGAAGCCACCAGAGCCTTCGCTTGCGCCGCGGTCGCCTCCCGCTCGATCGGTATCTGGTCATCTCGACCTGCGGGTATCGCGACATCGCCCCATGGTAGTGAGGGGACCGCCGGGTGTCTACAGACCCCCCGGCTTTCCGCAGAAGCCGCGGCGAAACGGGCGAAGCGATGAGGGGCCGTCCGCGAGGGCGACCCCCTCTGTCCGGCTACCGTTTCGCCTTCAGATCGACGCGCCTGCGGCGAGGGTCAAACGTCTCCGGCCCGCCTTGACAGCCTGGTCCGGCGCGTCGAAGTGCCTGCCGACCTGATCGAACGGTCAAGGCGTCGTCGCAGGCTCTTAGGGAACGTTGGTCCAGCTGGCCCCGCCGTCGGTCGTGCGCAGGATGACGCTGCCCTCGAGCTTGCCCGCCATCGGGTCGTCGAGGTAGCGGTCGTAGCCGGTGTTCGCCACAGTGCTTGGCTGAGGGCTGACGGTCTGCGACCCGGTCGCGGGATTGCCGCAGGCGGCCGCAAGCGTCAGGGTCGCCAGGAACGCCACCGACAATGCCATGCGGGTGGGCCTCATAGAAACATCGTACGCCGATCGCGACAGCGAAGCCACGGTCGCACTACGCATCTACGCTCGGCGACACGGCCGGCGGCCGCTCGCCCTCGATGCAGGCATAACGAGGGTGAGGAAGCGGCCAAGCCGCCTCAAGGCTGGCTGTCCCGACCGGTGTAGTATGGCTGGTGCGCTGAAGCGAAGACCGGTGTCAAGAGGGGGGCAGGATGATCGGGTATGGCCAACAAGGCCCCGTCCAGTTCCCGACGCCCGGCGACGAAGACAAAGAGCGTCGGGCCGCCGAGGAGTACGACATGCGGCGGCGCGCGCGAAGGCGTATCTTGTGGATCGCACTCGCACTGGTCGTGGTCGTCGCGGCCGTCGGAGTCGTCTACCTCTTGGGTCTCCACAATGGCTTGCTGACGTACCGCTTCGAGGCGAGCAGCGGCCACGTCAAGATCGTCCTGACCGACGACCGCTCGGGCAAGCACACGACGTGGGTGACGATCAGGAACGCCCAAGGAAAGCTTGTCTTGCAGGGCCTCGCGTCGTTCAGGGACGGAGCCGACGGCGGCAGCCAGACCGTCTCGACGAACCCAGCGCTGCCGGCCGGCACCTACACCTATGCGGTGTACGACATCGGCGGCATCCACTACACGATCGACAGGAAGGGCGGGCCAGCCAAGGACCGCATCGCCTCCGGCACAGTCTCAGTCCCCTAGGCAATGGCCTCCCGGCGACCGCGGTACACAGACGATAGCTGGGCAAGCCTGCCCGTGGGCCTGCCGGGCAATCCGTGGGTCAACTTCCTCACGCGGTGCTGTTTTGCGGTTGCCCTTGCCGTCGCAAGTTGGGTGCGGCAGGGCGGGAGCTGCCCCTTTGGCGAGCCTGTCGCCAGAATCGCCGAGCTTGGCGGCACCATTTTCGAGATGTATGCGCACGCAATCCTCAGGGGGCCACAGCGACCGCGTTGTAGCCTTCACCGGGTAGTTTCATGACCCACCAGTGTCGCCCACCATCGGCGGTCCAGAGCATCGGGTAGCCGCCGGTCGCAACCCAGCCGTGCAGGTCGTCGAAGAACGCGACGTGGTGCAGGACGCCGCCCTGCAGGCCCGTCGGCTGGATCGCCCAGTGCATCCCACCGTCGGTGGTGCCGAGGATGAGGCCGTCATGGCCCACCGCCCAGCCGTGCCGACTGTCGGCGAAGGTAACCGCATCAAGCTCACCGCCGATAGGGCGCGCGGCGTACTGGATCTGCCAGCGGGCACCGCCGTCGGTAGTGGCCAGGACGAGCGGATGGCCGCCGGTCCGCGATGTGCCGACCGCCCAGGCATGACGGCTGTCGGTGCAGGTGATGCCGTTCAGTTGCCCGGCCGCTGAGGGGACCGTCTCGACCCAGGTGCGGCCGCCGTTACTCGTTCGCAGGATCACGGCCGGGAACGCGCCCAGCACCGCCCAGCCGTGGCGAACATCAGTAAAGGCGATGTCGTTGACCCAGAGTGCGCCTGTGCGCGGCAGGCGGCAGGGCGTCCAGGTCGCACCGGCGTCGCGGCTGGCGATGATGGCAGGCGAGTTGCCCGCGCTGCCGCCCGCCCAGACGCGCGAACTCTCAGAGTCGAGCGGCGTTGCGACCGCAGAGAGGTCGTAGGGAACGTGTGCGACCTGCCAGGTCGTGGCGTCGTCGTGCGTGCGAACGACAGTGCCCGTTCCCACTGCCCAGCCGTTGCCCGACCAGTCGAAGGCAACGTCGTTCAGCTCTGTCGAACCTGCAGGTGTGTGAACTCGGCTCAGGAACGCTCCGCCGTTGGGGCTGCCGACGATGTTGCCAGAGCCGCCGACGGCGATGATGCCGCTTGCCTCGAGTGGTGGGGGCGTTGTGAAGACACCGTTGCCGTAGCCAGGCGGCAACTGTGCCGTAGTGCGGGCACACGAGGACAGGAAGACGATGGCCAAGCCGACCAGGAGCAGAACAGCCAACCGCCGTCCGAGCTTCATCGTGACCCTCCGCTTGCGTTCGGTGGCCGCAGGATAGCAGAAACGTCGTACGCACCGTACTCGACGCGGTTCTGCGTCTCATCGCTATCGCGCTGCCACTTTCCATCAGGCACACGGATTGCTCCCTCTTTCGCCTGAGTGACGTGTAGTGACGCGCTTCCCGGTTCGTCCTCACGGGAGCCGTTCTCCAGGAACCAGCCGGAACTCGCGTCACTACGCGTCACTCGCCGTGGCAGATCTTGTTCTGCCTGAGGGCTTTGGCTTCTGAGAGCCGAAGCGAGATGGTCGCGTTGGCAGATGTTGGCAGCAAGCGCGCAGGGCTGCGAGCCCAATCGCAGCGGAGTGCGGCACAGTGCGCATATGCAGGATGTCTTGGTGCCGGAGGGGGGAATTGAACCCCCACCCCGCGTGAACGGGACCGGATTTTGAGTCCGGCGCGTCTGCCAGTTCCGCCACTCCGGCATCTGATCGGGTACGCCCGGGGCGCTCCGCCCCGGCGTGGACCCGCTGCCCGCGGCCTGGCGGCGGCGGGTAGCGAGTCATTATAGCGACTTCGCCGCGCCGTTCCGCTGGTGACCGTGAGCCGCGGCCGCCCCCGCTCTCCCCCGCCGCCGCCCCGCTCCTGCTTGCGACCGGCCGCGCCGGGAATACTGGGACTGATTCACTCCGCTTTCGCGTGAGAACGGCCCTACGTCGAGGGTGGCGGAGCCAAAAGGAGAACCAGGAGGGTGACGATGGCCAGCTACGACCTTGCGGTGATCGGTGGAGGGCCGGCCGGACTGGCGGCAGCCATGTACGGCAGCATGCGCGGGCTTTCGACCGTGGTCTTCGAGGCCGAGGCCTTCGGCGGCCAGCTCATCAACCTCTACCCCACCAAGCCGGTGACCAACTTCCCGGCCTACGCCACCATCGATTCGCGCGACATCGCCCTGCGGCTCGCCGGCCAGGCCGAGCACTTCGGCGCCGGTCTGCGCGAGTGGACGCCGGTCGAGCACGTACGTCGCGAGGGCGCCGACTTCGTCATCCGCACAGGCGCGAGCACCGCCACTGCAAGCGAGAGCGACGACCGCCCGGATCAGAACGACGACCGCCCGAATCAGGGAGACGACCGCCCGGATGACGGTTCCGGACGCGAGGTCCACGCCCGGGCCTTGATCCTCGCCTTGGGGCTCGGCCGCTTCACGCCCCGTCGCCTTGGGCTCGCCGACGAGGCGCGCTATGAGGGCAAGGGGCTCACCTACCGGCTGCCGCCGATCGACGAGGTCCACGCCCGGCACGTGGTGGTCGTGGGCGGCGGCGACTCGGCCCTCGACACGGCCCTCTCGCTGCGCACCGTGGCCGAAGTGACGATCGTCCACCGGCGCGAGGCGTTCAGCGCCTACGCCTTCTCGCAGCAGCGTCTCGCCGAGGCCGACATCAGCCTGGTCACCAACGGCGAGATCGTCGGGCTCGCCGGTGGCGACCGTCTGGAGCGCGTCATCATCGCGCGCACCGACGGCAGCACGATCGAGTGTCCGGCCGACCTGCTCATGGTGAGCATCGGGCAGGTCCCCGAGCTGAACGGCATCAAGGGCTGGGAGCTCGGTCTCGGCGACTCGCGGCTGACCGTCGATTCGGCCATGGCGGCGGCGACGGCCGGCCTGTTCGCCGCCGGCGACTACGCCGACTACCCGGGCAAGGTCAAGATGATCACGACGGCCGTGGGCGAAGGCTCGACCGCGGCGTCGTCTGCCGAGCGCTACCTGCTGAGCATGAGCTGAGAGGCGCTCGGCCCGCCCAGTCGGAGCAACGCGACGGCAAGCGAGCGTCGGGGGCGGCGGCGGGCGCTCTTTGAGCGCCCGCCGCCGCCCCCGCCTTCGTACCTCGGATGATGTTCAGAACGCCCGCGGTTCATGACGTCCGCGGTTCAGTTCAGAACGCCCGCGGCTCAGAACGACCGCGGCTCAGAACGCCCGCGGATAGGTGTTGGGCCACATCTGCGGACCCCAGCCGCGGTGAATCGCTACCGCGGTCGCCCGGATCTGCGCTTCGCCGTTATAGAGCGAGTAGTGGCGCCAGGGGTTCCAGGCGGCCCGCCAGGTCGACCAGCAGTACTGGTACAGGCCGTGGTAGCTGCCGCTGTCGGCGTGCACGCGGCCGCCCGACTCGAGCGACATCATGCGCCGCAAGCCGGTGGCGCTGATGTGGCTATGGCGCGCCGCGTCGCGCACGATGGGCATCCAGTTGCCATGCGCGGCGGCGGCCTCCATCACGATCTCACGGTGCAGATAGACGGCCAGCCGGCGCAGCTTCCGCAAGCGGCGCTGGTCGCCGAGCACGATCATGTGGAGCTGGTGCAACGAGGGCGCGGGGCTCGCGGCGGGAGCGGGCGTGGCGGCAGGAGACGGCGTCGCGGTCGGCGAGGGTGTCGATGTCGGAGACGGCGTCGTGTCCGCCGCGGCCGTCGTGCCGGTAGCCATGGCCAGTGCCGCGGTGTAGGCCAAGCGATCGCTTGTGAGCTTGGCGCGGGCATGCCGCAGCCGGCTATGGGTGACGGAAAGGCGGTGGGAGAGGCTCGCGGCGTGAGCGGCGGCGGGAGTGCTGAGAAGGAGGACTGAGGGGATCGAGAGTGCGGTGATGCTTATGAGGATGAGGCTAGTTGTTTTCTTCCATCCGGTCACGAGGTCCCTTCGACGTAGTGTGTCCGACGGCAGCGGTCTGACCTGTGCCGCGGACCGGGCGCGCCTGCCACTCCTTTTGGCCCGCGTCTACCCCGCACACGTCGCACGTGTGCCACAAGGGGAGAGAAGGGGGTGTAAGGGGGGGCGAAGCGCTCTGTCTGTCGCTGCGTGACAGTAGACCATAGTTGGAGCGGCTGGGCAACCTGAACCCCCCGCCCAGGCTCAAGCGAGGGTCGGAGAGGTGCCCGGCGCCTGCGGCGGTGCACCCGGGGTGATCGGTGGCAGATCCGCGGCGCGAGCCTCGAGCTCGACGACCCAGCCCAGCAGATGGTCGCGGCGACGCTCTACGACAAAGCCGGCGGCGCGCAGCAACCGGACGGTGTCCTGGTCGAGCCGGCAGCCCTGCGCGACGCGACGCCAGCGCGGCGCCGCCAGGCTGAGCAGCCGCCGGGCAGGCTGCCAGCGCACGTGCACGTGTTCGAGCAGCAGCAGGCGGCCGCTCGGGCGCAGTACACGTCGCACCTCGGCAAAGGCCGCGAGAGGGTCGGCGACGCTGCACCAGGTGAGGGTGGCGACCGCCCACTCGAACGAGCCGTCCGCGAACGGCAGCTCCTCGGCCCACGCCTCGACCACCTCGATCGCCGCCGGACCGCGGGCGGCGCGCACGACCCTGGCGGCGCGCCGCCGCGCTCGCACCGCCATGGCGACCGACGGCTCGACCGCCACTATCGAGCTGCCCGCCGGATAGAAGCCGAAGCCGGAGCCGGTGCCGGCGCCGATCTCGAGCACACGCGCGCCGAGGACAGCCCGCCCGCCATCAGAGTCGCCCGGCTCGCCGGCCGGGCTACCCGAGCCGGCGCCGGCGCCTACCGCGATGGCGCCGTACAGTCGCCGTCGCCAGCGCCGCAGCAACAGCTTCTCCGCCGGCCACATGATGGCGTCGTAGGCCCTGGGGCTCGGCTCGGCGAAACCCTCGCCCGACCACGCCGCGGCGCCGGCTCGCGCGCGTGTCTGCATCGTCGCTGCCCATGGCCAGTGAACATAGCAGCCGCGCAACGGCCCGCGAGGGCCGCTCGCCGCCCTCGCCCCTCTGCCTCGCTATGATACTGTCGAGACCCCGGACCAGCTCGCAGCCGCAGGCGGGAGGAACAATAAAGGCGCTCCGCAGAGTCATCTTCTTCGTCGTCATCGTCGTCGTCCTCTACCTGCTGCTGCCCCGTCTGGTCGGTCCCGAACGGGCCCTGGGCATCATCCGCCAGGCGCGCTGGCCGCTGCTCGTGGTGGCCGTCGTGCTCGAAGCCGTCTCGCTCGTCGGCTACGCCGACCTGTTCCGCCACATCCTGCGCGTGCTCGACGTGCGCCTCGCCTTTCGCACGGTGATGAACATCGTCCTGGCCGGGCTGTCGTTCAGTCACCTCTTCGGCGCCGGCGGCGCCGCCGGCATGGTGGTGAGCTACAACGCGCTGCGCAAGCGCGGGGCGCAGCACGGGCTGATCTTCGTGGCCATCGCCGCCCAGAACTTCTTCACCTACATCGTGCTCTGGGTCATGTTCCTGCTGGCCCTCATCTCGGTCGTCTCGAGCGGCCGGGTGAACCCCTGGAGCTACAGCCTCGCGCTGGTGCTGATCGGCCTCCTGCTCTGGCTCACCGGCTACGGCCTCTACCTCTACCGCCATCGCGCCAAGATGCGCCTGCGCGTGTCGCAGGTGGCCGGCGTCATCAACCGCGTCTACCGGCGCGAGCGCATCAAGCCCGAGCACATCGACGAGTGGCTCGACAGCCTGTTCGCCGGCATGCGGCGCATGGGCACGCACCGCGGCGCCAAGCGCACCGCCGTGGCCTACTCGTGCATGTTCTGGGTCTTCGACCTGCTCTGCCTGTACCTGGTCTTTCTGGCACTGGGCTACCACATCGGTTTCGCGGCGCTCACGGTCAGCTACGCGGTGGCCAACGCGGTCGGCAGCCTGGCGCCGACCCCGGGCGGCCTGGGCGCCGTCGAAGGCCTGCTGATCACGTTGCTCGTGAGCTTCGACGTACCCTCGCCACAGGCGGTCGCGGTGGTGCTGGTCTACCGCCTGATCAACTTCTGGATGCCGATCCCGGTAGGCTTCGGGAGCTACCTGGCGATCAGGTAGGGCGCGGGCTCAGGCGCGGGAGTGAGGCGCGGTCGCCGTGTCGCTGAACGGCGGCAACCGGTAGATCGTGATCACCGGTCCGGGCTCATCGGGGCGCGGCGCGAAGCGCGCGACCACCCGGCCGCGGCGCGCGAGAGCCCTGTAGAAAGCCAGTTGCCGCGGATAGGTCGCCGCCGCGGCGCGCACCCTCCTGTCGACGTCGGAGCTCAGCACCACGTAGTCGACGCCGGCGGCGATCAGGGATCGTACGCCGAGCGTGGCGTCGGCGGCGCCCGGCAGCGGCAGGGGCAGCGGGTAGATCTGGTAGCTCGACGCGCTGAGGCTGGCCTCGGAGTAGAGCGGCAGGTCGAGGCGCGAGACCAGGGGCGGCCCGTCGGGCTCCATGGCGATCACCGCGCTGACCGGCAGATGGTGCTCGATCCAGGCTTTGGCGACGGTGCGCACGTCGGTGCCGCTGAGCGAGCGCGAGTAGTTGATCGAGGCGCGCGCCGGCAGCACGATGGCGCCCAGCAGCAGAGCCGCGGCGGCCACCACGACCACGCCCCGGCGCCGCACCAGGGGCACGGCGGCAAGCGCCAGGCAGGCGCGCACGGCGAGCACGATCAGCAGCGGCACGATGGGCAGCAGGTAGCGGTCCATGAGCTCGTGCCAGGAGCTCACGTAGAGGTAGTAGACCAGCACGTAGGTCACGAGGACGTAGTCGGCCCGGGTGCGCTTGACCAGCGCCAGGACGATGCCGATCAGACCCAGCGCCAGCAGCACGATGCCGAGCGAGGCCAGCAGGTTGACGCTGAGGTTGTACCAGTAGCCGTTGTGGACGTTCTCGAAGCCCAGCCAGCCGTTGGCGACGACGTGGTTCTGGCGTACGAAATCGCCCAGGAAACGCGGCGCATCGAGCACGGCGAAGGGCGTGCTCACAAGGAAGGCGAGGGCCATGGGGGCGGCCACGCGGCGCGCGGCGCGCGCGGCGAGGGAACGCCAGCGGTGCGGGCCGAGGGCATCGCGATAGACGTAACCGCAGGCGATGACGCCGGGCACGAAGAGCATGCCGAGGTTGTACTTGGTGCCGGTCGCCAGGCCGGCCGCCAGGGCGCCGTAGAGCAGGCTGCGAGGGCTGCCCAGACGTGCCGCCCGCACGAAGAGCAGCAAGGCGAGCAGCCCGAACATGGTCGCCGGCACGTCGGTGACGGCCAGATGCGAGTAGCGCACGTGCAGCGGCTCGACGGCCAGAAAGAGCGCCGACAGCAGGCCCACGGGCCGCGAGAAGGCCTCTTTGCCGAGACCGTAGACGAGGTAGACCGAGGTCACGCCGCAGACCACGACCACGGACCGCCCGATCAGATAGTAGGGCGTGGGGTCGGTGACGAAGGCGGCGGGCGAGAGGAACGAGACGCCGTGCGTGGCGTGGAACCAGCTCACCACCCAGGTGGCGCCGCCGATCAGGTAGAAGACCAGCGAGGGGTAGTAGAAGAACCCGGGGTTCAGGTGACCCGCGGCCACGTGAAAGGCGCGGACCAGCACGACGTGCTCGTCGGGATCCTGATAGCCGTAAGGCAGGCCCCAGCTCATGCCCCTGAGACGCAGGTAGGCGGCCACGGCCAGGATGCCCGTCATGACTACGCCGGTCCAGCCTATGGCCGCCGGCACAGAGAGCGCGTAGCGCAGCACACGGGCGGGCGCGATGCGTGCCGCCCGAGCGGCGGCGGCGGGCGCCGCGCGCAGCCGGGTGACGCGCGTGGCGGTGCGCGGGGGGCGGCGCGTCGTGCGCCGGGCGGTCACGGACATCGTCGTATGTGCACGGTCACCCATGGACTCATGCGCGTGATTCTATTCCCCTCGGAGGTCAAGAACAGTCGTTCGCACGAGCGCAGGGACGGCTGGGCGCTCTGACCGGCGGGTCCGCGCCCCAGCCCAGACGCGAGACCGCGAAGCCCTAGCCCGCCTCCTGGGCGGCGAAGAACTCGCGCATGATCCGGTCGCCGCAGCTCGTGCCGATGCGCGCGGCGCCGGCGTTGATCAGGCGCACGACGTCGTCGTAGGTGCGCACGCCGCCCGAAGCCTTGACGGCCACGCGCTCGCTGAGCGCGTCGCGCAGCAGCTCGACGTCGTGGACCGTGGCCCCTTCGGGACCGAATCCGGTGGAGGTCTTGACGAAGTCGGCGCCGGTGCCTTCGACGATCTTGCAGGCCATCTTCTTGAGCTTGTTGGACAGGTAGCAGGTCTCGACGATGACCTTGACCAGGATCAGCCCGCGGCCGTTGTTGACCCCGGCCATGCGCACCGCGCGCACCACCCGGGTGAGCTCGTCGCGCACGTAGGTGAAGTCGCCGTTCAGCATGGCCGGCAGGCACATCATGACGTCGATCTCGTCGGCGCCGTGGGCGACCGCCTCTTTGGCGGCCGCGACCTTGGAGCGCATGCCGTCGGCGCCGAAGGGAAACCCGACCACGGTGCACACTTTGACGTCGGAGTCGCTCAGCAGGCGGCCGGCGAGCGGCACCCAGTGCGGCAGCACACAGACGGCGGCGAAGTGGTAGTCGGCCGCCGCGCCGCAGAGCAGCTCGATGTCGGGCTGCGTGGCGTTGGGCTGCAGGAGGGTGTGGTCGATGGTCTTGGCGAGCTCTTCAGCGTGCACCGGGCAGCCTGTTCCTTTCCGTGCGCCGGGCGCGCCGATCGCGCCTCTCACGCTCACGAGTATATCAGAGCGACCCACGCAGGCGCCGCGATGGGCGGGTCGCCGGCCCTTCGACGGGCCGCCGGCGCCCGCTCAGCGCCCGGCCACCGGCTTCGCGCCGGCGGGCAGGGTGGCGGCGAGCGGGCGGGCCGGGTGGCGGCGAGCGGGCGGGCCGGCCTGGCGCCGGGCGAACGGCTCGCCCTACAGCAGGTGGTCGACGTAACGGTCGTCGCGCCGCCAGTGCTTGCGCACCTTCACCCGCAGCGACAGAAAGACGCGCGCTCCGAGCACCGACTCGATCTCGTGGCGGGCGCCGCTGCCGATGGCCTTGACGACCCGACCACCCTTGCCGATCAGGATCGCCTTCTGCGACTCGTGTTCGACGACCAGGTCGGCCTCGATCTCGACCAGCGAGTCGCCGGGCCGCTCGGCCAGGGACTGCACCTGGACCGCGACCGCGTGGGGCACCTCCTCGCGGGTGATGCGCAGCGCCTGCTCGCGGATGAGCTCGGCGACGAGCGACTCGAGCGGCTGGTCCGAGACCTCGCCCCCCGGAAAGTAGACCGGCCCCTCGGGCATGGCGGCGACGAGCGCTTCGACCAGCTCGACAAGGCCGTCGCCGCGCAGCGCGCTCACGGGCGTCACCTCTCCCCCGTCGAGCAGCTCCTCGGCGGCCGCGAGACGCGCCGCCAGGGTCGTGCGGCTCACGGCGTCGGCCTTGTTCAGGACCGCGACGTACGGCGTGCCCGCGGTGGCGACCGCCTGGGCGATGTAGCGGTCGCCGCCGCCCGGCGCCTCGGCTGCGTTCAGCATGAACAAGGCGGCGTCGACCTCGCTCAAGGTGGCGTCGACGGTGGCCTGCATCTTGCGCGTGAGCGAATCGAAGGGCCGCTGAAAGCCGGGCAGGTCGAGCAGCACGAGCTGGTAGGAGTCGGCGGTCACGACTCCGCTGATGCGCCGCCGCGTGGTCTGGGGATGGTCGGAGACGATGCTCACCTTGCGGCCCACGAGCCGGTTGACCAGCGTCGACTTGCCGACGTTGGGGCGGCCGAGCACGGCCACGAACCCCGAGCGGAACTTGGGCGCGCTCACCGTGCGCCCGGGTCGCCGCCCGGCAACCGGAACGGCGTGGAAAGAAGGTCGCGCAGCGCCACGACCCGTAGCTCGACCGCCGGCGCGTCGGCCTGGGCATCGTCTCGTGGGCCGCTCTGGGAGCAACCGGGCGTGTCGGATGTTCGCACCGGCGAGCCGGCGATCACGCTGAGCTCACCGAACTCGGCCAGCGCCTGCAGGCACGCGCCGCAGGGCAGAAGCGCAGCGCCCGAGTCGGTCGCCACGGCCAGGGCGCTGAAGCGGCGCTCGCCGGCCGCCACGGCGGCCGCCAGCGCCGCCCGCTCGGCGCACAGGCCGGCCGGGTAGGAGGCGTTCTCGACGTTCACACCGGTGAAGGTACGCCCGGTGACGGTCTCGAGCGCCGCTCCGACACGCAGGCCCGAGTAGGGGGCGTAGGCGTTGGCGGCGACGGCCTTGGCCGCGAGCCAGAGCCGGCGCGCATCGGTAGCCGGTCGCCCGGCGATCGTCTCGTGCATCTCGACCGCGATTCCTAGTAGAGGGGATAAAACAGTCGGAACATGAGCAGCGTGAGGCCGGCGCCGAGCATCCCGCCCAGCGCCACCTCGAGCCAGGTGTGAATGCCGGCCTGCACCCGGCTCTGGGCGGTCAGAAACGCCATGACCAGCGCGATCACCGAGATCGGCAGGTCAAAGGCCGTGCCCGAAGCGATGAACGTGATCGCCACCCAGCCTCCGAAGGCGACGGCGGCATGACCGCTCGGCAGTCCGCCGCGCAGCGGCGTGCCGCGGCCGCTTATGGCCTTCACCGCGATCACCACGACCACCAGCAAGAAGACGGTGATCACCGCCACGTCGATCGGCGTCTCGCGCACTTTCGCGAGCACCGAGTACGGCACGCCCACGACCCGGTCGTAGAACACCAGGTAGGCGACGGCCAGCGCGTTCAGGGTGGCCACCAGCACGGCGCCGGCGGCGACGTCCTTGGCCAGCTTGGCCAGCGGGTCGTAGCGCGACGTGAAGATGTCGATCGCATACTCCAGCGCCGTGTTCAGCATCTCGGTGATGAACACGAACGAGATGGCCACGAACAGCGCCACGATGCTCAGCCGGTCGAGGTCAAAGAAGAAGGCCGCCACCAGCACGACGATCGCGAGCCCCACGTGGACCTTCATGTTCCGCTGGGTGCGGACGACGTGGATGATCCCCTCGAAGGCGTAGTTGAAGCTCTGCAGGAGCGAGGGACGGCTGGGTTCAGGCTTGGCCAAGCAGATGCTCCCAGCTCGCGTCGTCTAGGTACCGCGCCTGACGCAGGGCCATCTCGCCGGCGTCGCGTTCGTGATCGTAGCCGAGCACGTGCAGGGTGCCGTGCACGAGCAGCATGGCGATCTCGAAGGCCAGCGGCGTGCCGGCTGCCAGCGCCTGACTTGCGGCACGGCGCGAACACACGACGACATCGCCCAGCAGACGCGGCATGTCGGCTTCGGCCACGCGGCCGTCGACCTCGTCGACGTCGCCGGTGAGCGCGGACGCCGACGCCTCACTACCGTCGTCGTCTTCGAGCGGGAAGGCCAGCACGTCGGTCACCTCGTCGTGTCCGAGGTAGTCGCGGTTGAGCTCCTTGATGGCCCGCACGCCGACGAACCGCACGCCGAGCTCACCGGCGGTCACGCCCTCACCGGCGAGCACGCCGCCGAGCAGCCGCGTCACCGCCGCCGGATCGACGGCCAGACGGGTAAGGTTGACGACCTCGATGCTGAGAGCGCCGCTCACGGACGCTCGCCGCCGCGCTCGCCGCCGCTGCCGCGCTCGCCGCCGCGCCCGCGCCCACTCTGGTCGCGCTCGCCGTAGTCCTTGTAGGCGGCCACGATGCGCTGCACCAGCTTGTGGCGCACGACGTCGCGGTGGTCGAAGGCCACGAACGATATGTCGGGGATCTCACCGAGCACCTCGGGCACCAGCGCCAAGCCCGACTGCCGGCCGTGCGGCAGGTCGATCTGCGTGACGTCGCCGGTGACCACCATGCGCGAGCCGAAGCCGAGCCGGGTCAGGAACATCTTGATCTGCTCCGGCGTCGTGTTCTGGGCCTCGTCTAAGATGATGAACGAGTCGTTCAGCGTGCGGCCTCGCATGTAGGCCAGCGGGGCGATCTCGATCTCGGCCTTCTCTATGAGGGCCGCCAGCTTGTCGCCGCTCATCATGTCGTAGAGCGCGTCGAACAGCGGCCTGAAGTAGGGGTCGACCTTCTCGGAGACGGTGCCCGGCAGAAAGCCCAGGCTCTCTCCCGCCTCGACCGCCGGCCGCGTGAGGATGATGCGCCCCACGCGCTTGCTCGAGAAGGCCTCGACCGCGGCGGCCACGGCGAGGTAGGTCTTGCCGGTGCCCGCCGGACCGATGCCGAAGGTGATCGTGTTGTTGCGGATGGCGTCGACGTAGCGCTTCTGGTTCGTGGTGCGCGGCCCGATCTGGCGCCCGCGATGGGTCCAGACGATGTCGCCGTACACCTCGGAGGGCTTGCCGTTCTCGCTGACCGCGATATCGACGAGCGACTCGACCGTGCCGGCGTCGACCGGCCGCCCGGAGCGGATCACCGTCAGGAGCTCGCCTACCACGTCGACCGCCTGCTTGACGCCGGCGTCGTCGCCGCTCAAGCGCAGCTCGTCGCCGCGCAGGGCGACCTGGCAGCGCAGCGCGCGTTCGAGCACCTTGAGGTTGGCGTCGTGCTCGCCCGCCAGGGCGAGCGCCTCGGCGTTGTCGCCGAGCTGGATCGTGGTCTGTGTCATCGTCTCCCCTGCGTGACCTGGGTCGTCGCGGTCAGCCGCCCAGCCGGTCGCGGACCAGCCGGTTGACGAGCGTCCCGTCGGCGCGCCCGGCCACCTTCTTCATGACTGCGCCCATCACCTTGCCCATGTCTTTGGGGGTGGCGGCGCCCGTTTCGGCGATCGTCTCGTCGACGATCGCCGCCAGCGTGTCGTCGGCGAGCTCCTCGGGGAGGTAGCCGGCGACGATCTGCTCTTCGTAGCGTTCCTTGGCCGCGAGATCGTCGCGGCCGGCCTTGTCGTAGAGCTCGGCGGCCTCGAGGCGGCGCTTGCGCTCGCGTTTGAGCACGACGATCTCGCCGGCCTCGTCGGGCGTCGCGCCGGCGTCGATGCGCTCCTTCTTCAAGGCCGCCGTGAACAGCCGCAGCGCCTGGGTGCGCTGCTTGTCGCCCGCCTTCATGGCGACCACGGTGTCGGCCTTGATGCGCTCCTCGATGGCGCCCTCTGTACGGATCATGCGATACCTCCGAGACGCCGGCGGACGGACCCCGCCCCGCCGTTCACTGTGTGTGCCATAGCGACACGATCCGTCCTTCTGACGCGTTCGAGCGCGCTGCCACGATGTGTCCCTTCACACCGTCACGGTAGAGTTCGTCGCCGACCGCCGCTACCATGCCTCCGCGGACGCCGCGGCCCTCGAGGTAGTAGCGCACGTAGGTCGAACTGTACCCCCTCCAGGCGCGGTCGCGATGCTCTTCGAGCAGGACCGAGGCCGTGGCGCCCAGGGCGGCGGCGGCGGCGGCGCTGCGCGCCGCCGCCGCCGCCGCCCGCGCCTGGGCCGCGCGCGCCTTGACCGTCGTCGCCGGCGGCGGCGCGAGCGCCGCCGCCGGCGTGCCGGTCCGCGGTGAGAAGGCGAAGACGTGGACCCGCGTGAAGAGGCCCTCGGGCGGTGCGATCGCGGCCAGCGAACGGCCGAAAGCGGCGTCGTCCTCGCCGGGAAAGCCGACGATCAGATCGGTCGAGACCGCAAGACCCGGCAGACGTTCGCGGGCGGCGGCGAGCGCCGCCCGGTACCGGCGCCACGTATAGGGCCGGCCCATGGCGGCCAGCACGGCGTCGTCGGCCGACTGCAGCGGCACGTGCAGGTGACGCGCCACGAGCGGGTGGGCGAGCGCGTCGAGCAAGGCCGCCGACAGGTGCCCCGGCTCGATCGAGGAGAGCCGCAACCGGGCCAGGCCGGGCAGCGCCGTAAGCCGCGCGACGAGGTCGGCCAGGGCGGCGCCGCTCACCGGGTCGTGGTAGGCGCCGACGTCGATGCCGGAGAGCACGATCTCACCACAGCCTTGCGCCAGCGCCGCTCGCGCCTGGGCGACGGCCGCTGTGGCGACGATGCTCCAGGGCTCGCCGCGGGCGAGGCGCACCGCGCAGTACGAGCAGCGGCCGGCGCAGCCGTCCTGGACCTTCAGCGTGAACCGGGTGCGCTCGCGCGCCTCGCCGGGAAGGGCGGCCGCGTCGAGCGCCGCGGCGTCGTGGTCGGGAGAGCGTTCGGCGCCTGTCGCCACACGACCCGTGACCGCCGCGGCGGCCGCCAGCACGCAGTCGGCGATCTGGTCGGCGCCGGCCGCCCGGCCGGCCGCGCCGAAGGTCGGCGTGAGGCCGGCGTCGGTGAACTGTTCGGGGCGCAGCGCCGCCGCGCACCCGGCGACGACCACCGGCCGGCCGTGGGCGGCCAGGCGGCGCGCGAGCTGGCGTGACGAGCGCTCGGCTTCGGCCGTGACGCCGCAGGTCAGGATCACCTGGACGTCGGCCTCGGCGGGATCGCGGACCGGGCGGCAGCCGCGCGCCGCGAGGACGGCGAGCACCGCCTCGCTGTCGGCCTGGCTCACCTTGCAGCCGGCGAACGCCGCGTGCACGCGCAACGCCGGTCGGCCGACTTCAGCGCCGACCTGGGTGCGCAGCGCCTGCCGGCCGGCTTCGTCGCCGGCCTGGGTGCGCAGCGCCTCGTGGCCGTGCCGGGAGGCGAGGCCCTCGTTCACGCGCGGCGACCCGCTATGACCGCCTACGTCGTCACCGGCGCGGGCGCTTCGAGCACCACGCAGTTCCACTCACCCTCGCTCGAGCTGTCGCGGCGCCGATAGCCGCTGAAGGCCGCGAGCACGGCCGCGAGCTGCTCGTCGATCAGACCGGCGACGATGACCAGGCGCGGGTGCGGCTCGCCCGCGGCCAGCGCCGCGGTGTAGCGCTCGCCGAGGGCGACGATCGGCGTCGCGGCGATATTGGCGACCACCACGTCGGCGTGCGGAAGCTCGATCGCCGGGTCGGTGGCGTCGGCGCCGAACAGCAGCGGCCGCAGGTGGTTGCGGCGGGCGTTCTCTTCGGCGATGACCAGCGCCTCGGGGTCGTTGTCGAAGGCGAACACCGGAGCGAAGCCCAGACGCATGGCGGCCAGCGCCAGCACACCCGTCCCGGTGCCCGCGTCGAGCAGCGAGCTCGGCGGCAGGCCGGCCAGCACGGCGAGACACTGGCGCGTGGTCGCATGGGACCCGGTGCCGAAGGCCATGCCGACGTCGATGATCACGTCGAGTGTGTCCGGCACGGGCGGCGCCCAGGGCGGCCGCACAGTGACGCCGCCGGTGGTCACGGGGTGGTGGAACTCGCGCCACTGGCGTTCCCAGCCGCCCTCCTCGCGCTCGCAGTAGAGACGGCCGAGGTCGCGCAGACCGATCAGCGCCCGGCCGCAGTCGGCGCTCTCGTAGACCTCGTCGGTCAGCCAGAAGGTGAGCACCGGCAGATGCTCCTCCCAGCCCTTGACGCCCAGATCGAGCAGGGCGCCGACCGCTTCGTCGTAACGGCCGTCGGCGACCTCGAGAGTACAGCGCCTGAACTGGGTGACGTTCATCGGGTGACGTTCATCGGATAAGGTCGTTGCGCGACGCTCATTGTCTGAAGGCGGCGCGCAGCTTGTTCAGGAAGCCCTCGTCGGGCTGGTAGTTCTTGTCGGTCGAAAGCTCCTCGAAGCGCTGCAGCACGTCGCGCTGCTCGTCGCTCAGATGGCGCGGCACGGTGACGTTCAGCACGACGCGCAGGTCGCCGCGGCCGTAGCCCTGCAGCACCGGCACGCCGCGGTTGCGAAAGACCTTGACGTCGCCGGGCTGGCTGCCGGCCGGCAGCTTGAGCTCGATGTCGCCGTCGAGCGCGGGCACGACGGTCTTCGTGCCCAGGGCGGCGTCGACCATGGTGAGGTCGAGCCGGTAGACCAGGTCGTCGCCGTCGCGCAAGAAGTGCGGGTCGGGGCGCACGTGGGCCAGGACGTAGAGGTCGCCCGGGCGCGCGCCGGGGCCGCCAGCCCCGCCCTCGCCGGTGAGCCGCAGCCGCTGGCCGTGGGCGATGCCCGCCGGCACCTCGACCGTCACCGTGCGGTTGGCGCGCCGGCGACCGGTGCCGCGGCAGTTCTCGCAGGGTTCACGCACGATGGTGCCCTGGCCGCGACAGACGCTGCAGGTGCTGGTGCGCACGAACTGCCCGAAGCCGCCCAGCGAGCTGATCTCGCGCGTGCGGCCGGTGCCCTTGCACTGGGGGCAGGTCTCGCGTCCGGTGCCGGGCTTGGCGCCGCTGCCCTGGCAGACGTCGCAGGCCACGTCGGCGCGCACCTCGACGGTGGTGGCCACGCCGAACACCGCTTCGACCAGGTCGAGCTCGACTTCGACTTCGACGTCGTCGCCGCGCGGCGCGCCGGCCGCCGAGCCGAACGGGCCGCCGCCCCCGCCGCGCAGCCCGGAACCGAAGGGATCGCCGCCGAAGAACACGTCGAACAGGTCGGAGAAGCCGAACTGCGAGAAGTCGGGCGCGCCCTGCCCCCTGAGGCCGTCGAAGCCGTAGCGGTCGTAGGCCGCCCGCGTCTGGTCGTTGGAGAGCACCTCGTAGGCTTCGGCCAGCTCCTTGAAGTTGGCTTCGGCTTCGGGGTCGTCGGGATTGACGTCGGGATGGAACTGGCGCGCCAGCCCGCGGAAGGCCTTCTTGATCTCGGCGTCACCGGCATCGCGGCCGACACCCAGGACGTCGTAGTAGTCGCGTTTCATCTACCAGGTCTCTTCGAGCAGCGCGCTGAGCGTGGCCGCGGCGCCGCGCACGGCGCCGATGGCGGTGTGGTAGTCCATGCGCGTCGGGCCCAGGACGCCGACCGTGCCGAGGTTGCGGTTGGCCACGCCGTAGCCGGCGGCGACCAGCGAGCAGGCCTGCAGCGAGGGGTCGTCCATCTCGCGGCCGATGCGCAGGTAGAGATCGGGTCCGCGCAGCGCTTCGGACAGGAGCTGCAGCAGGTTGTAGCGCTCCTCGAGCAGGGCGACGATGTCGTTCAGATGGCCGGCGCCCTGCTCGCTCAAACGCTCGAGCAGGCGAGCGGTACCTCCGAGGTGCAGGACCGAGTCTTCGGAGACGACCACTTCGAAGGCCGGCCGCAGCGTCGCGAGAAAGGCACGCTCCTGCGGCCCGAGCTCGGTGCTCGAGAAGGCCGAGTCGACGACCCGCGTGCCGACCTGCTTGCCGGTCAGGCGCTCGTTCAGATAGACGCGGGCGAAGTCGGCGAGACCTTCGTCGATGGCACGCTCGACGTGGAAGACGCGCTTGGTCACTCTGCCGGCGCTCGTGATGACCACGACCATCACGACGTGGGGCTGCAGCGTGAGCACCTCGATGTGGCGGATGGCGGCGGCGGCCACCGACGGGGTGGAGACGATGGCCAGCAGCTCGGTGGCCCGCGAGAGGGCTTCGGCGGTCTCTTCGAGGGCGACGTCGATCTCGCTGCGCACCGCCATGGGGTCGAGCGGCAGCGCCGTCGTGTCGTGGCGCTCCTTGATCGCGGTGTCGACGTAGTAGCGATAGCCGGCGTCGGTGGGCACGCGCCCGGCCGAGGTGTGCGGATGGGCGAGCAGACCGAGATCCTCGAGTGCCGCCAGGTCGTTGCGGATGGTCGACGACGCGATGCCGAAAGTGTGCGACTCGAACAGGAACCTCGACCCTACGGGCGAACCCGAGGCGATGAACTCGTCGACCACCGCTCCTAGGACCTGCTCCTGCCTGGGAGTCAGAGCCATTCATGCCTCCAAAAACGAAGAATCGCGAAACAAGCGTACGCAGACCCCGTTTGCCACGTACCGCCCCTTTCGCGTCACCCGAAGTGTACCACCGGCGAGCGAGACCAATCCAGCGGCGGCCAGCGGCGCCAGAGCGCTCTGGTCGATGATGCCGTCGAGCTCGTCGAGCGCCACCCTCTCGCCGGTGCGGGCGGCCAGAAGCAGGCGCTCGCGAGCACGCGTCGCACCGTTCAGCCGCTCGTGACCGCGCGGCGGGTCGGCGCCGCCTTCGAGCGCGGCCAGATAGGCCGCGACGTCGGGCAAGTCGCGCCGCCGGAGCAAGCCCACTGTGCCCACCGCGCCGGGTCCCAGGCCCAGGTAGTCGCGACCGCGCCAGACGGCCGAGTTGTGGCGGCAGCGACGCCCCGGACGCGCGAAGTTGCTCACTTCGTACCAGTCGAAGCCGAGTACGCCCAGGCCGGCGACGGCGCGCCGGTACATGACGGCGACGGCGTCGTCGTCGGGCAGGGTCGGCGTGTGGTCGCCCGGCGGCGGCGCGCCCTGGTGATCGGAGCGCGCTCTGTGGCGCGGCGCCGGCGCTTCGCGCCCGAGCCGCGCATCCCCGTAGCGAGCGAGCCGCGCGGCCAGCGCGCTGCCGGGCACGACGCCGAGCTCATACCAGGACACGTGGTCGGGGCGCAGGCGAGCCACCGTCGCGAGGTCGGCCTCGACATCGGCCAGGCGCTGCCCCGGCAGGCCGAAGATCAGGTCGACACCAAGCCCGGGAGCGCCCGGCCGGCCGCGAGCCCGAGCTCCGGCCAGCGTCGAGCCGGGAGCGCCCTCCGCGCCCACGCCGGCATCGCGCAGCGCGACGAAGGCCTTCTCGGGATCGGCCGCGGCGCGGCGCCCGAGCGTGCCCCGCAGGCGAGCGTCGAAACTCTGCACGCCCAGTGAGACACGCAGGCGCCGGGCGGCCGCCCAGGCCGCGAAGGCGGGCGTGACGTCGTCGGGGTTGACCTCGACCGTCACTTCGGCGCGAGGGGTGAGGAGCGCCTCGAACGGCTCGAGGAGCCGTTCGAGGCGCTCCCAGCCCAGCCGCGACGGCGTACCGCCGCCGATGAAGACCGTCTCGAGGCAGCACACGCTCAGGCGCTCGCGCTCACGCCGCCACTCCTCGCCCACCGCCGTCACGAAGCGGTCGAGCAGCCGCTCGCGTACGGTGGGCGGCAGGCCGGCGACACTCCTTTCGACGGACAGTGGGGCGTCAGCCCCCGTTTCGGCGGACAGTGGGGCGTCATGCCCCTCGGCAGGCCGTGGGGCGGCGTCCGTCTCGCCACCCGGTCCGATCGCCACCGAGTAGAACTCGCAGTAGTCGCAGCGCGCGGTGCAGAACGGCACATGAATGTAGACGTGGCGCGGGGCGGGCACCTGTGTGTCGGCGCCGGCCTGTTCACCGGAGCCGGCCCGTTGGTTGCCGCCGCCCTGTTCGTCGGGGCCGGCCTGTTGGTCGCCGCCGGCCTGTTCGTCGGGGCCGGCCTGTTGGTCGCCGCCGGCCTGTTCGTCGGCGCCGGCCGGCGCGCTCAACTGCGGTCCTTGCCCTCGGAGTCGAGCTCGAGCACGGCCAAAAATGCGTCCTGCGGCACCTCGACGGTGCCGATCTGCTTCATGCGCTTCTTGCCCTCTTTCTGCTTTTCGAGGAGCTTGCGCTTGCGGCTGATGTCGCCGCCGTAGCACTTGGCGATCACGTCCTTGCGGCGCGCCTTGACCGTCTCGCGCGCCACGACCCGGCTGCCGATGGCCGCCTGGATGGCGACCTCGAAGAGCTGCCGCGGGATCTTCTGCCGCAGCTTTTCGACCAGGGAGCGGCCGCGCACGGGCGCCCGCTCGCGCGGCACGATCAGCGAGAGCGCGTCGACCGGCTCGCCGGCCAGCAGGATGTCGAGCTTCACGAGGTCGCCGTCGCGGTAGCCCCAGAACTCGTAGTCGAGCGAGGCGTAGCCCCGTGTACGGCTCTTGAGCTGGTCGAAGAAGTCGATCACGATCTCGCCGAGCGGCAGCCGGTAGTGCATCTCGACGCGCTCGGGCGAGAGGTACTTCATGTCGACGAAGTCGGAGCGCCGGCCCTGGCAGAGCTCCATGACCGTGCCCACGAACTCGGCGGGCAGAATGACCGAAGCCGCCACGTAGGGCTCCTCGACGTGGTCGATGCGGGCCACGTCGGGCATCTCGGCGGGGTTGCGCACCGGCACCATGGAGCCGTCGGTGAGAACGACGTGATACTCGACGTTGGGCGTGGTGGTGATGAGCTCGAGGTCGTACTCGCGCTCGAGGCGCTCGCGCACGATGTCCATGTGCAGCAGGCCCAGAAAGCCGCAGCGAAAGCCGAAGCCCAGCGCCTGGCTGGTCTCGGGCTCCCAGGCCAGGGCGGCGTCGTTCAGGGTGAGCTTCTCGAGGGCGTCGCGCAGCTCGCCGAACTTGTCGCCCTCGGTCGGAAACAGGCCGCAGAAGACCATGGGGTGTACGACCTTGTAGCCCGGCAGCGCCTGTGTGGCGGGCTTGCGCAGCGCCGTGATGGTGTCGCCGACGCGCACTTTGGCGACCTCTTTGACGCCGGTGATGATGTAGCCGACCTCGCCGGTCTCGAGGCGCGGCATCGGCACCATCTCGGGGCCGAAGTAGCCGAGCTCCTCGATCTCGACGCGCTGACCGGTGCCCATCATCTGCACCATCTCGCGACGGGCGAAGGAGCCGTCGACCACGCGCACGTAGGCGACCACGCCGCGGTACTGGTCGTACTGCGAGTCGAACACCAGCGCCCGCGCCGGCGCCTGGGGGTCGCCACCGGGGCGCGGCGTGCGCGCCACCACCGCTTCGAGCACGTCTTCGACGCCCGCGCCGGTCTTGGCCGACACGGTGAGCAGCTCGTCGTGGGTGGCGCCGGTGAGCTCGTGCACCTCGAGCTCGGTCTCGGCCACGTCGGATGCCGGCAGGTCGATCTTGTTGAGCACCGGGATGATCTCGAGGTCGTTGTCGATGGCGAGGTAGGCGTTGGCCACGGTCTGCGCCTCGACACCCTGCGTGGTGTCGACTACAAGGACGGCGCTCTCGCAGGCGGCCAGCGAGCGCGAGACTTCATAGGTGAAGTCGACGTGGCCGGGCGTGTCGATCAGGTTGAGCTGGTAGGTCTGGCCGTCGCGCGCCTTGTAGTCGATGCGCACCGCCTGCGCCTTGATCGTGATGCCGCGCTCGCGCTCGAGGTCCATGGAGTCGAGGAGCTGCTCCTTCATGTCGCGCGCCATGACGGTGCCCGTGAGCTCGAGGATGCGGTCGGCCAGCGTCGACTTGCCGTGGTCGATGTGGGCGATGATCGAGAAGTTGCGGATGTGGTCGAGGTCCATCTCGGCCCTACAGTAGCGGAAGGGTCGCGCCGGCGCCCGTTCCGGCCGATGCGGCCGCGGCCACGGTGGCGGTCGCGGTCACTGCGGCGCCCGTTCGTGCGGCGACAGCCGTTCCTGGGGCAGCGTCACGTCTCACGGCACCACCTCGGTCTCCTCGGGCGGCACCAGGCGCTTGCGGCCGCGACGCAGCAGCAGGTTCACGACCGACAGCTCCTCGACGCGCAGCAGTAAGGCCGCGCCCAGGTAGACCAGGCCGCCGATCCCGAACACCGCCACGACGACCGCGACGAGCCCGAGCAGCCCGCTGTCGGCGAACGTGCGCAGGCCGTGCCAGAGGCCGTAGCTCACCGCGGCCAGGGCCCCCGAGCAGACCAGGATCTTCGCCAGGCTCACGAGGATGCGGCGTCCGTCGACGTAGTCGATCTGGCGCCGCATGAGCACGAGCAGCGCGACGAAGTTGAAGGCCGACACGATCGAGGTCGAGAGCACGATGCCGCGCGCGCCGAGCGGCCCGTAGAGCGCCCAGTCGAGCAAGGCGTTCAAGCCCAGGTTGACGAGGCCCACGTAGAGCGGCAGCCAGGGACGCTGCATGCTCTGGAAGCCGCGGTTGAACATGACATTGACGTTGGCGAAGGCCATGCCGAGCGTGAAGAAGGCCAGGATGGGCGCCACCGCCGCGGTGTCGACGGCGGTGAACTGGCCGTGCTGGTAGATGAGCTGCACGATCGAGTGGGGCACGACCACAAACCAGGCGACGAACGGCAGCGAGACGAAGAAGATCTGGCGCACGCCCAACGACAGCGTCTCGCGAAAACGCGTCATGTCCTTGTCGGCCGCGTAGCGTGACAGCGTCGGGAACAGCACCGTGCCGATGGTGATCGCGAACATCCCCTGGGGAAGCTGGTAGAGCCTGAAGGCGTAGTTGATCTGGGCCGCCGCGTGGTCACTCACGAACTGGGCGAAGAAGAAGTCGACGAGGGCGTTGAAGTTGAGGATGCCGAGCGTGATCGTGACCGGCACCATGAGCACCAGCACGCGCCGCAGCAGCGGGTCGCGCCAGTCGAAGCTCAGACGCCACTTGAGGTCGACCCGGCGTAGCGGTGGCAGGAGCAGCAGAAGCTGCGCCACCGTGCCGAAGAACGTGCCCCAGACCAGTGCGTAGATGCCCAGCTTGCCGGGGCCTGAGAAGAGCACGATGAAGGCGATGATGACCAGGTTCCAGACGATCGACACGACCGCCGGCATGGTGAAGCGCTCATACGAATAGAGCACGCCGATGACCACGCCGGAGACGCTGAACAGCAGCACCGTGGGCAGCAGGATGCGTAGCATCTCGACGGCGAGATGGCTGATGTAGGGCTGGCTCGCGAACTGCGGAAAGAAGACCTTGACCAGCAACGGCGCGCCCAGCATCAGCACCACGGTGGCGCTGCCGACCACGACGACCATGAAGCTGAGCAGCGACGAGGCCAGCTTGTAGGCGCGTTCGCGCTCGCCCTTGGCGAACAGGCTGGTGAAGACCGGCACGAAGGCGGCGCTGACGGCCGCGTCGGCGACGAGCTGGCGGATGAGGTTGGGGATGACGGCGACCGAGGCGAAGGTGTTCAGCTGGACGCTGACGCCGAAGGCGTTCGCCGTGAGGATCTCGCGGGCGACGCCGACGATCCTCGAGATGCCGGTCGCCGCCGCCACGATCACGGCCGCCCAGGCGAGCTTCTTCTGTCGTTCAGTCACGCGCCAGGCTCTCGGTCGGGGTTTCGGTCACGCGCCAGGCTCTCGGTCGGGGCTGAGGGCGTCCAGGCATAGTCGCGCAGTTCTGCGGGCAAAACAGCGATTCAGTCTAGCAGACCGGCGCGCTTGCCCGGTTCGCGACGGCTGTGCTACCATCACACGCCTGTCCGAAACGGGCAGTGAGCCGAGACGACGATAGGACCAACGTGCCCAACATCAAGCAGCAGAAGAAGCGCATGCGCCTCGCCGTCAAGCAGCGGCTGCGCAACCGGCAGGTCAAGTCGAGCATCCACACCCTCTTTCGCAAGCTCGAGTCCAGCCTCGCCGACGGCGATCCGGCGGCCACCGCGCTCGTAGCCACCGAGCTCACCTCGAGCATCGACAAGGCCGCCTCCAAGGGCGTCATCCATGCAAACAACGCGGCCCACAAGAAGAGCCGCGTCGCGCGCATGGTCGCCGGCCACACGGCCTAGCACCAACGACCCACCACAGCGGGCCCGCCGATACTCTCGCGGGCCCTTCTTTCTGCGACCCCCTAGCGCGTCGCCAGCACCCTGCCGAGGGCGAGCTCCAGGCTGAACTCGGCGTCGAGCTCGCTGCCCCCCACCATCGCCGCCTGGGCGTCGGCCAGCGCCGCCAGGGCGCGTTCGAGCGTGTGACGCTCAAAGTGAGCGCGCTGCTCGAGCAGCTTCTGCGCCGTGTAGGGCTTGATGCCGAGCGTGGCGGCGACCTCGGACGCCGGCATCTCGTGCGGCAGGTCCATCACCGTGGAGAGCTGGCCGATGTAGCGCACGAGCGAGAAGAGCGTGGAACGAGCCACTTCGCCCGAGGTCTTGCCGCTGCTGGCGAACAGCTCCTCGAGGACGACGAAGGCGCCTGGGGCGTCGCGCCGACCCACGGCGTCGGTGAGCTGGTAGATGCGGGCGTCGACCGTCGGCGAGCAGACCGCGTCGATGTCGGGCTGCGCTATGGGGCGGCCGAGGGTGTAGGCGGCCAGCTTGGCGAGCTCGTTCTCGAGCGTATCGGGGTCGGCCCCCACCTGGGCGACCAGGTAGCGGGCTTCGTGCCCGCCAAGGCGAGCGCCGCGCGCCCGCGCCCTGCCTCTCACCCATTCGGCCACGTCGGACTGGCGCTTGGGCAGGTCGTAGCGCAGCACCTGGGCGCCCTTTTCGAGCAGCTTGGTGAGACGCTCGGTCTTGCGGAACGTCTCGCCGACGAGCGCGATGCACACCCCGGGCACCGGGTCGGCGAGATACTCGGCGACCCGGTCGCGGTCGGCCGCCTTCCAGGTGTCGGCGCCCGACACCAGCAGCAGGCGCGTACCGAACGTGAAGGTCGCGGTGTCGGCGGCCTGCAGCACGTCGGCGACCGACTGGCCGCGGGCATCGAAGAGGCTGACGTTGAGGTCGCTGCCGGTCTCGTCGTAGACGCGCTTGCGCAGGCGGGCGGCGCCGCGCCGCACCTTGGGCTGGTCGGTGCCGCAGATCAGGTAGGCGGACTTGAGGTCGGAAGGCTCGGTCATGGCCTGTTAGGATAGCACCCGTGACCCTCGCGACCGGGATCCAGCTTCACTTCAGCGCCGCGATCTGGACCGTACTGATCGTACTCACGGTGGCGAACTACACCCTCCTCGTGCTCGCCCTGGTCAGCGTGATCCCGCGCGACCCGGCCGCCATCCGCTTTCACAACCGCTGGCTCTGGGTGGCGCTGATCGTGCTCGTCAACTTCCTCGGGCCACTGGCCTACTTCGCCGTGGGCCGCATCGACGCGCCGATCGCCGACAACACCGGCGCCGACGAACGGCCGGCCGGCGCGCGCGCCGGAGCCGCGGTCGACCTGCTCTACGGGCCGCCGCCCGCGACGAGCGACCCGATCTCGCCGGCGACCGTGGCGCCGGCGCCGCGGCAGTCGGCGCCCGAAGCTCCGGTGCCGTCCCCGGCGGCCGGAGCGCCGGCGGCGGTCGAGCTGCGCGGCCTGACCAAGGTCTATGGTCGCACGGCCGCCCTGGACGGCGTCGATCTGACCGTGCCGCCCGGCTCCATCTTCGGCTTTCTCGGCCCCAACGGAGCGGGCAAGACCACCGCGCTGCGCATCCTCGGCGGTCTCGCGCGGCCCAGCGCGGGCAGCGCCGCCGTGCTCGGCCGCGACGTGCAGGCCGCGACGAACGAGGTCCGCCGGCAGGTGGGGTTCCTGCCCGACGTTCCGGGTTTCTACCCGTGGATGACGGCGCCCGAGTTCCTGCGCTTCGCCGGCCGCCTGTTCGGCCTCGAAGCCCAGACCCTCGAGGCCCGCGTCGTCGCCCTGCTCGACCTCGCCGGCCTGCGCGGCGTCGAAGCCCGCGTCGGCACGTTCTCACGTGGCATGAAGCAGCGCCTGGGGGTCGCCCAGGCATTGGTGAACGCGCCGCGGCTGCTGCTGCTCGACGAGCCCACGAGCGCGCTCGACCCGATCGGCCGCAAGGAGGTCCTCGACATGATCGCCGCCCTAGCCGGCCGCACGACGGTGTTCTTTTCGACGCACATCCTGGCCGACGTGGAGCGCGTCTGCGACAACGTCGCGATCCTCGACCGGGGCCGCGTCGTGGAGCAGGCCTCGATCGACGAGCTCAAGCGCCGCCACGGGCGCGGGCAACGGCTGCTCGTCGAAGTCGACGACCCCACACGCCTCGCCCAGGCGGTCGTGTCGCTGCCGTGGGTCTCCCTGATCGAGCGCGACGGCGCCACCCTGCGGCTGACGGTGAGCGACCTGGCGATAGCCGAACGCACCCTGCCGGCCGTGATGGCCGCGAGCGGCCTGGCGCTGCGCCGCCTCGACGCCGACGAAGTGAGTCTCGAAGAGGTCTTCGTCGAGCTGGTCGGGGAGCGCCGCCCGTGAGCGCGTTCACCACCTTCCTGGCCAAGGAGCGCCGCGAGACCTTCAAGACGTGGCGTCTGTGGGTGCTGCCCGGCATCCTGGTGTTCCTCGGGCTGATGTCGCCGACGCTGACCAGGCTGACCCCCGAGCTGCTCAAGGCGACCGCCAAGTCGCAGCCCGGCGTGATCATCAGGTTCCCGCCGCAGGTGGCCCGCGACGCCTACCTGCAGTTCATGGGCAACCTGGGCCAGCTCGTGATGATCGCGGTCATCGTGGTCGGCGCGGCCACCATCTCGGCCGAGCGCAAGTCGGGCACGGCGATCCTCGTGCTGACCAAGCCGATCTCGCGGGCCGCCTTCGTGGTGGCCAAGGCGATCTCGCAGCTCACCCTGCTGGTCTGCGCCACGATCCTCGGCACCGCGCTGTGCATCGCGACGACCGTGGCGCTGTTCGGCACCGGCTCGATCGGACCGTTCGTCGAGGCGGTCGTGCTGTGGCTGGTCTTCGCGACCATGATCCTGCTGCTCATGATCATGCTGTCGGCGGCCATGCGCAGCCAGGCGCCGGCCATAGGCGCCGGCATCGGCCTATGGATCGCGCTGCTCTTTCTGACCGGCTTTCCGCTTTTGCGCGACCACAGCCCGGCCGGGTTGATGGCCGCCAACGACGCCGCCCTGCGCGGCCGCGACGTCGCCCTGCTGTGGCCCATCGCCACCTCCGTGCTTGCCGGCCTTGCGTTCCTGGCCGCCGCGATCTGGTTCATGGGGCGCCGCGAGCTGTAGAAGCACTCACGGCGGCCGCGCTTCGGCGACCGTGAGCCCGTTCGGCGCCGCCGTCAGCGTGATGTCGCCGACGCGGTCGGTGCGCAGCAGCGGTACGTGATGGCTCGCCATCAGCGCCAGCATCTCGGGTGTGGGGTGGCCGAACTTGTTGGGGCCGACCGACACCAGAGCCAGTCGCGGCGCCATCTCGTTCAACAGCTCGTCGTCGAGGCCGTCGCGCGAGCCGTGATGGGGCAGCTCGACGACGGCGATGTGGCCCAGATCGAGTGGCTCGAGGGCTTCGGCTTCGGCGTCGCCGGGCAGCATCACGCTCTGTCCGTCGAGCGTGACCACCACCACGAGCGCGCAGTCGTTCTCGTCCTGGTTGCTGGTGCCGCCGAGCATGCCCGTGGGCACGACCGACAGCGTCCCGCCGCCGATGGCGAAGGTGCGGCGGATCGTGCAGGCGCGCACCGGCACGGCGGCGGCCTTGAGTTCGGCCACGACGCGCTCGAGGGCCGGCGAGGGCACCACCGGCAGCGGCACCAGGGCCAGCGTGATGGGGATGTTCCCGAGCACATCGGACAGGCCGGCGGTGTGGTCCGAGTGGCCGTGCGACAGGATCAGCAGGTCGATGCGCCGCACGCCGTGGCGCCGCAGGCAGCCGGCCAGCGGCGTCGGGCCGGCGTCGACCAGCACGGTCGGACCATGGGGTTCCTGGAGGAGTGCCGCGGCGCCTTCGCCCACGCTCAGCACGGTGAGCGTGGGCAGGCGCGGCGGCGCCGGCGCCGCCGGCGCCGCCGCGAAGGCGACGACGACCAGCGCCGCGGCGACGATCGCGAACGTGCGGCGCCGCCCGCGCCCGACGGCGTACGCGCGCAGCGACAGGTCGGCGCGATGGGCGAGCACGGCGGCAACGACGAGCGCCGCGCCCAGCAGGGCGACCAGCAGAAAGCCACGCGTGAGCCCGTGCCACTGATAGACGGCGAACGAGAGACCGCCGAACCAGGCCGCCACGGTGAGCAGAAAGCCGGTGAACAGGCCGGCCACGACGTTGAGCGGCACCGACAGCCCCTCCCAGACGAAGCCCACGAACACGCTGAGCATGCCGAGGAACATGATCGGCCCCAGGACGAAGCCGCCGACGACGTTGGCCGGCACGGCCACGAGCGACGTCTGGCCGAAGGTCGCCATGGAGACGGGCGCCGTCGACAGGCTCGCGGCCGCGGTGATCGCCGCCGATTCGCCCAGCCACCGGGGCAGAAAGCCGAGCAGCCGCGTGAGCGGCCGGCCCAGGGCGAGCAGGCCGGCGACGGCGGCGAACGAGAGCTGAAAGCTGACGTCGAACACGACGTTGGGGTTGACCGTGAGCATGAACGCGCCCGGCACGAGCCACAGAAACCAGCCGTCGGTGGGCCGCGACGAGAGGTTGGCCAGCAGCAGCACGACCCCGGACACGCCGGCGCGCACGATGGAGGGCGTGGCTCCCGTGACCACCACGTAGACGATCACAAAGGGGATGAGGATGAGCGAGCGCACGTCGCGCCGCACGCGCGCGAGGGTCAGCAGGAACGAGCCCATCGCGCACAGCAGCACGACGTTCTCGCCCGACACCGCCAGGATGTGCAGCAGACCGCTGCGGCGCATGTCGTCGACCGCGTCGGCGGGCACGCCCTGCTGGTCACCCAGCACCATGGCTTCGAGCACCTCGCGCACCGGCGAGCGCAGCCCGCCGCGGATGTGTCGGCGCGCCGCGAGCCGTAGCCGGTCGACGAGACCGCCAAGCCCGCCGCGGCGCCCGTCGAGGCGAAGCGCGGAGAGCGGCGCGGCGAGCACGACGTGCTCGCCGCGCCGCTCGAGGTAGCGGCCGTAGTCGAAGGCCCCCGGCTTGGCCACCGGCAGCGCTTCGACCTGGGCCTGCAGCGCCAGGCGCGTGCCTTCGACAAGCGGCCCGAGCGAGGTGAAGCGCGGCGGGTCGGCCGTGCCGAGGTCGAGCGTGAGCGGCGCTCGTTCGGCCACCGGCCGGCCGGCGGCGGAGGTCACCGTGACGTCGAGCGTGAGGCGGTCGCCGCTGGCCTTGGGCAGCGTCAGGGCGATGGCCCGCAGAGCGACCGAGCGCCCCACGTAGCAGGTGAGGCCGCTGCGCGCCTGCGCGGTGAGCCGTGCCCCACCGACGCAGAGCCCCGCCGCCACCACGAGCGGCGCCAGTGCCATGACGCTCGCGAGCCGCGCCCGGCGGCGCAGACCGGAACCGGGCCGCGCCCCCTCGGGCGACGTCGCCTGCAGCGGCGGCAGGGGCGTCGCGGGCGCCACGGGCGCTGCGAGCGCCACGGGCGGCGTCGACCCCGCCGATGGCGCGCGCGACAGAGCCGCCGCCGGATGCAGCAGGCACGCGATCGCCCATATGGCGGCGGCGCCCACGAGCAGCGCCGCGCCCGGACCCGACGGGCGCCAGACGAGCGCCCCCAGAAGACCGCAGGCGTAGGCGGCGAGCAGCAGATGAGCGGTCGGCGGCGCCCGCACCGGGGTTCGGGTGCTAGACCGTGACGAGCGGCTGCAGGGTGGCGAACTTGGCGTCGCCGATGCCCGACACGTTCTTCAAGTCGTCGACGCTCTTGAAGCCGCCGTTGGCGGTGCGATAGTCGATGATCTTCTGGGCGGTGGCCGGCCCGACCCCGGGCAGAGCGTCGAGCTGTTCGAGGGAGGCGGTGTTGAGGTCGACGGGCGCGGCGGCGGCGCCCGTGCCGGTCGCCCCCTCCCCACCCGTCGTGCCCGTGGTAGCGCCACCGGCAGCCGCCACCGTGGCGCTGCCGGCCGCGCCGCGCGCGGGCACGACCACCTGCTGGCCGTCGAGCAGCTTGGCGGCCAGGTTGACGGCCTGCAGCGCGGCTTTGGCGCCGGCGCCGCCGGCCGCGGCGAGCAGGTCGGCGACGCGCGCGCCGGGCGCCAGATGGTAGACGCCGGGTCGCCTGACCGCGCCGCAGACGTAGACCACGATCTCTTGCGGACTGGCGTACGAGCTGGGCGTCGCGCTGGCCGACGGCGACGACGCATACGACGAGAGGCCGAGCAGAGACTGCCCGCCGGCCGGGGCCGCGGCATGCGACGAGAACAGGTAGTGCGCGCCGAGCACGGCGACGACGAGGGCCAGGGCGACGTAGACGTACGCCTGGCGGCGCGAGATGTCCATGGCGGGCCTCCGGGGTGAGCTGCGAAGCTTGTGCCAGAGACGCTAGCGCCGCGGCGCGCCGCGGTCAGCCGGACGGCTCACGCGCCGGGGTGCCGATGGGCGGTCGGATCGGTGGACGAAGCCGGCGTGCCGTGAGGCCGCCCGCTTTGGCCTCAGCGCACCACGAAGTTCACGAGCTTGCCGGGGACGTAGACCTCTTTGACGACCTGCTTGCCCTCGAGGAACCGCACGGTGTTGTGCGCGGCGCGGGCCAGCGACAGGACGTCGTCGCTCGGCGCGCCGACCGGTACCTCGAGCCGGTCGCGCAGCTTGCCGTTGACCTGGATCACGACGGTCACGACCTCGTCGGCCGCCAGGGACTCGTCCCAGACCGGCCAGGACTCGGCGAGCACCGAGGAGTCGTGTCCGAGACGCTGCCAGAGCTCTTCGGCGATGTGCGGCGTCATGGGCGCCAGCAGCAGCACGTAGGTCTCGGCGATGTCGCGCCACTGGGCGGTCTCGAGCTGCTCGCGGCGGGTGGTCCAGACCTCGAGCACGTCGTTCAGGGTCTCCATGAGGGCGGCCACCGCCGTGTTGAAGCGCAGCGTCTCGAGGTCGCCTGTCACCTTGCGCACGGTCTTGTGCAGGGCGCGCAGCAGGCGTCGCGCGTCGGGTTCGACCTGGCCCCCGTCGCCCGCGGCGCCGCGGACGGGCGCGCCGTCGAGCGCGGCGCTGTCGCCGGCCGAGTCGTCGCCCTCGCCGCCACCGGCCGGCGCGGCGTCCGGCGTGCCGCCGGGGGCGCCGCCTCGCTCGAGCTCGGCCACGCCCAGGGCGAAGCCCCAGAGGCGCGTCAGGAACCGCAGGCAGCCCTGCACGCCGCGGTCGTTCCAGGCGACCGCCTGCTCGAAGGGCGCGATGAACAGCTCGTAGAGTCGCAGGCTGTCGGCGCCGTAGCGCTCGACCACGCTGTCGGGCGTCACGACGTTGCCTTTGGATTTGCTCATCTTGGCGCCGTCCTCGGCCAGGATCATGCCCTGGTTGCGCAGCGTGGCGTAGGGCTCGGCGAAGCCCACATAGCCCGCGTCGTGGAGCACCTTGCAGAAGAAGCGCGAGTAGAGCAGGTGCATGACGGCGTGCTCGGCGCCGCCGACGTACAGGTCGACCGGCAGCCAGCGGTCGACGTCGGCGCGCTCGAAGGGCGCCGTGTCGTCGTGCGGCGAGGCGTAGCGGAACTGATACCACGACGAGCAGACGAAGGTGTCCATCGTGTCGGTCTCGCGGCGCGCCGGACCGCCGCAGCGCGGGCAGGTGGTGTGCACGAAGTCGGGGTCGCGGGCCAGGGGCGAGCGGGCGTCGTCGGTGGGCTCGTAGTCTTCGAGCTCGGGCAGCAGCACCGGCAGCTGGTCGGCCGGCACCGGCACGATGCCGCATGCATCGCAGTAGACGATCGGGATGGGCACGCCCCAGTAGCGCTGCCGGCTGATCAGCCAGTCGCGCAACTTGAAGTTGACCTTGGGCCGCGCGGCGCCGCGCTCGGCCAGCCGGGCGACGATGGCGGCGAAGGCCGGGCCCGGGGCGGCCAGGCCGTCGAACTCGCCCGAGTTCACCATGACGCCGTCGCCGGTGTAGGCCTCGGTGAGCCGGCCCTGGGCGCCGCTCGGCGGCGCGATCACCTCGGTGACGGGCAGCTCGAACCTGGTGGCGAAGGCGAAGTCGCGCTCGTCGTGAGCCGGCACCGCCATGATCGCCCCGGTGCCGTAACCCATCAGCACGTAGTCGCTGATCCAGATGGGGATCCGCTCGTCGTTTACGGGGTTCACCGCGTAGGCGCCGGTGAACACGCCGGTCTTGTCCTTCTCGGTCGACAGGCGTTCGATCTCGCTCTCGCGGCGAGCCTCGTCCTGGTAGGCCGCGACGGCGGTGCGCTGCCCGGCGGTCGTCAGCTGGTCGACCAGCGGATGCTCGGGCGCCAGCACCATGTAGGTGGCGCCGAACAGCGTGTCGGGCCGGGTCGTGAAGACGGTCAGCGTGTCGGCGCACCCGGGCAACGCGAACTCGACCTCCGCGCCTTCGCTACGACCGATCCAGTTGGTCTGCATGAGCTTGATCTTCTCGGGCCAGTCGATCGTGGCGAGGTCGTCGAGCAGCGCTTGAGCGTAGTCTGTGATGCGGAAGTACCACTGCTCGAGGTCGACCTTGGTGACCTCGCTACCGCAGCGCCAGCAGCGGCCCTGCTCGACCTGCTCGTTGGCGAGGATGGTCTTGTCGACCGGGCACCACCACTGCTGGCCGGTGCCGCGGTAGGCCAGGCCGCGCTCGTACATGAGCAGGAAGAACCACTGCGTCCAGCGGTAGTAGTCGGGGTAGCAGCTCGTGATCTCGCGCGACCAGTCGAACGACAGGCCGATCATGTCCATCTGGCGGTGGTAGTTGGCGATGTTGCGCTCGGTGGTGACCCGCGGGCTCACGCCCATCTTGATGGCGTAGTTCTCGGCCGGCAGGCCGAAGGCATCCCAGCCCATGGGGTGCAGCACGTTGAAGCCGCGCATGCCCTGGAACCGCGAGATCGCGTCGGTGGGCACGTAGTTGCGGCAGTGACCGACCGACAGGCCGTCGCCCGACGGGTACGGAAAGAAGTCGAGGCAGTAGAACTTGGGCCGGTCGGAGGTGTCGGACGTGCGGTAGGCTTCGCGCTCGCGCCAGTTGGCCTGCCAGCGCTGCTCGATCTCCTGCGGCCTGTAACGGTCGTCCCTGTCTGCCATGTCCGGTCCTTCGTGGAGCGCGGCGCCCGGCGGGTCGCCGCTCGCGACACTCGGGGGTAGCCGGGCGCACTCGCACCACCCGGGGTTCCCGACTCGTGCCGATAGTATACCGGGCCGGAGCCGCCGGGCGGCGGCCGCCACCAGCGCCATGTTGCGAGCGCGAGGCTCGATGGTATACTTCTACGGTCGCCGGCCCCGCAGGCCGGCGTACCCGTCGGTGGGGGTATAGCTCAGCTGGGAGAGCGTCTGGCTGGCAGCCAGAAGGTCAGCGGTTCGAGCCCGCTTACCTCCACCAACTTCGTCACAATCACAACTCGACGGCGTAGCCGATGGTCTGCCCGAAGACGGGCCTTAGCTCGGGTCCCAACCCGACCGCCTGCTCGAACGCTTCCTTGTCGCAGTTGTGAAACCAGGCGCCGAGACCCGCCGCAGCCGCCGCCAGATACACGTTCTGCGCGACGAGGCCGGTGTCGACGAAGTAATAGGACCTCTGGATCTCAGGATCGAAGAGGCCGGGTTCGGGGAACCCGGAGTGCCGGAAGCGCTCCATGTCGACCACGTAGACGAGCCGTACTGGGGCTTGCGCCCCGGCGTCCTGCTGCCCGCGCCCTATCGCAAGACGACGGATGTCGCCGGCGGCGACCGGAGCCAGCCGGTGCGGCTCGGGCTCGTAGAGGTAGGTGCCCTCCTCCCTGAGGACGTAGACACGGATCTCCCTTGAGTTGCTTGCCGATGCGGCCGTTCTGCCGGGATCTCCGAACGGTCCCGTCGCGCGGTTGACGCCCTGCGCGGCCCAGAGGATGTCCGACAGGGCCTGCAGAGGGATCTTCTGGCCGCCGATCTCGCGCGACGTGCGTCTCATCTTCAACGCATCGAGAAGAGTCCGGCCGCCGTCGCGGGCGGGCGCCGGAAGTGCTACGGGCTCGAGGTCCTCGCGTGGTCTGGTGGTCATGTCGCGCCTCCGTCGCCTGTGTCACTTTTCGTCGCCGGGCGTTCGCTGTCGAGCGTCGCCATCTGCGCGGGCGCGTAGCGCTCACCGGCGACGGCATCCGCCGGCGCGGCGGCCTCGATCCGGGCCAGTTGCGCGGCCGACAGCACGAGGTCGAGTGCCGGCAGGGCCTCGGCCAGCTGCTCCCGACGCCGGGCACCGACCAGCGGGACGATGTCTTCGCCGCGGGACAGCACCCAGGCGATCGCCACCTGCGCCGCGCTCGCGCCCATCTCTTCGGCGACGCTCTGGAGCCGTTCGACCAGGGCCAGGTTGCGGGTCAGGTTCTCGCCCTGGAAGCGCGGCATGTGCGCCCGCATGTCGCCGCCGGCCGTTTCGTGGCCGGCCGACCAGGCGCTGCTCAGCAGCCCACGCGACAGCACGCCGTAGGCGGTGACGGCGATGCCCAGCGCCCGGCACGTGGGCAGGATCTCCCTCTCGAGGCCGCGGGAGACCAGCGAGTACTCGATCTGCAGGTCGCTGATCGGGTGCACGGCATGCGCGCGCCGGATGGTGTCGACGCCGACCTCGGAGAGTCCGACGTGGCGCACGTGGCCGGCCTGCACCAGCTCGGCGATCGCGCCGACGGTGTCTTCGATCGGCACCGCGGGGTCGAGGCGCGCCGGCCGGTAGACGTCGACGTAGTCGCTGCCGAGCCGGCGCAGCGTGTAGGCAAGGGCCGTCTTGACCGCGGCCGGACGGGCGTCGTAGCCGAGCCAGCCGCCGTCCGGGTCACGTTGTGCACCGAACTTGACGCTGATCGTCACCTCGCCTCGGTCCCGGCCCTGAAGCGCCCGACCGATGAGCAGCTCGTTGTGCCCCATGCCGTAGAAGTCGCCGGTGTCGAGCAGGGTGACGCCGGCGTCGAGCGCGGCGTGGATGGTGGCGACGCTCTCCGCCTCGTCGGCAGGACCGTAGACTCCGGACATCCCCATACAGCCGAGGCCGAGGGCGGAGACGCGAGGTCCGCTGGAGCCGAGTCGCCGGGCGCGCATGAGGAGCTTCCTTTCGTCGGGTGATCAGCCTACGTTACTCCCGAGGCGTGCCGATCATGCGGACGGGCTGTGGAAGTAGACTGTCTGTTCGTCTGACTCTACTGCTGCCGCAGAGGCTCGAGCGACTCAGCGACGGCGAGCAGTTGCCGGGCCGTGAGATCGCCGCCGATCGTCACCATGAGCCCGTCGTGGAAGGCCCAGAGATGCGGCACGCCGTTCACCGGCATGGCAAGCCTCGCCGTCGCGCCCGCCAACGCTCCGTGGTGGAGTACGACCGTCCTGACGCCCGCGGACCCGAGGCCCGAGTCCTGTCCCGGTTCGAACGGATCGGCCAGCAGTGGGTCGTGCGTGCCCTTCTCGCGCCGCGTCGTCACGGTGAACGAGAGAAAGCCCGCCCGATACTCGAACGCCGTCACGTCGTGGGTCACGATCAGCCGCCTGTTACTGGGTATCGGCGCATACCCGACCCACAGTTCGAAGACCGCCTTCGGGGCGACCGCGGCCAGAGAGTAGCTGAACCGGCCCGGCAGCGAAGCGGGCGCCAGAGGCCGGTAGCTGAACGTATGCGCCGCCTCGCCGAGTCCGACTCTGCGGAAGCCCTCGTCCAGTGGAGTCACGACCACGTCCCTGGGAAACGCCGGCTTGAACTGGGCGCTGTCGACCGGGGCGCCGAGCCGGATATCCGTCAGTCGAACATCGAGGTCGACCTTCCCGTGGAGGCTCATCGTGTAGCGCACCGGGAACCAGGTGGCCTTGTCCACGGTCATCTCGAAACGGTCGTAGTCCCGCTCGACCTTGTAGCCGTCCCTCTTCTGCCGCACGACCACCGGCCCGGGAGTCACGTCGGCGGCCACCACGAGGGCGGGTCGACCGCCGTAGGTGGTCTCCTTCACCGTGCCGTGGGCCAGAAGCGACAGGGCGTTTGCCTCGTCCATCACGGTGGCGTAGAACGAGGTCTCCAGCTGCGCGTCCGGCGGACCGAGCGGAGTGTTGACGAACTCGACCGCAGCTTCTCCCACTCCTGAGTAGGAGTAGGCGCGGCCCTTGAGCGCATACGCGGGGCTGTAGAGGCTGCTGGTACCGGAAGGGGCGTCCTTCGTCTCCACTCTCACGGCCGGCCAGTCGGGCTCGAGCGTGAGCTTGCCTTCGGCACGCGGCATGTCGTCGGGCACGGGCGACGTCAGGCGCGCTTCACCTTCGCTGGTGACGATGAAGTGACTGGGCGGTGACTCGAGCGTGGGGCGTCCTTTGACAGAGGCCTTGGCGAAGTACTCGGCGCTGGTCGTCCATCCGCTCCCGTAGGTCTTGAGAGACGGGCCCTCGACATCGGCCGAATAGGTCGAGACCGTCGCCGAGACCGTGCTGAACTTGGCAAGGCTGTCCCGCACCCGAGCGACGACTTCAGCGGCAGTCGCCGGCTGGGGCTGCGCATACTCGCGGACGGTGTGCCTGCTTGCCACGACAAGCGCCACGGCCAGCGCCGCGACTGCGGCGACCGCCAGTAGAGCCCAGCGCCTCCTGTGACCGCTCGGAGCACGAGTGACTCTGGTACTACGTGCCCGTGCGTCGATCTCACTCAGACGCGCCTGGACCTGCTCGCCGAAGTCCGCCGGCAACCCCGGAACACGGACGACTTCGCGCAGCAGATCGCCCAGGATGGGGTCGCGCCTGCCGAGCCGATCCTCGCGCCTCATGACCGCACCTCCTCGCCGCCCGCTCTGCTCGCCGTAAGGCCCTGCTTGCGCAACGCACTGGGCAACTTCTCGCGGGCCCGCTGCAGGCGCGAGCACACGGTCCCGGGTGAGACACCCATGATCGCTGCCACCTGGCGATACGTGAGGTCTTCGCGATCGACGAGCAGCAGAGTCAGACGCTGGTCTGCGGGGAGTGTCGCCAGCGCCTGCGCGATCGCGTCTCGCAGGCCGGTCTGCTCAGCGTGATCGTCGGCGGCGGCAGCGGCGAAGGGCAGCGGGTCCTCGCACACCAGCTCCGGGTGTCGCCCCTGCCTCCGCAGATGATCCATCGCGGCCGTGTAGGCGATGCGATACAGCCACGTGCCGAGCGTCGCTTCTCCACGGAACTGCGGCAGGGCACGGTAGGCGCGCAGCAGAGCGTCCTGCACGACGTCCTGGGTCGCGTCTCGATCCTGCAGGATGTGATAGACGAGCGCGTTGAGACGCTCCTGGTGCACGCCGACGATGAGCGCGAAGGCGTGGTGATCGCGGCGCTGGGCGGCGCGCACGACGTCGGCGTCGATCCCGGCACGGGCACCGTCCTGCATGCCACGCCGATCTCGCTTGGATGACTCGCCCCCGATGGAGTCGTGCACCGGTCTTCCCTCCAGTCGACCGCAACCCGGCTCATACTACTGTTCCGGCGCGCATGAAACGGTCCCAACTTCTCGCCTCTCCTTGTGAGACGTCGGCGGCGGCGCGAATGCATCCACGCAGGACAGTGAGGTGCGGCGCGAACGAGCGGCGCGAAGGCACGACGGGAGGAGGGCGGTCAGTGACCGGCCGCCTGGCCGCCGTCGATGTGCAGGGTCTCCCCGGTGACGAACGTCGCCCGTTCGAGATACATGATCCCGTCGACCACGTCGCTGATCTCGCCGATCCTGCCCAGCGGATGCGTCGCGGCCAAGCCCTCCCACGAAGCGGGATCGGCATGCATCCGCGTCCTGATCACCCCGAGTGAGACGGCGTTCACCCGAACGCCACGCGCAGCGTATTCGATCGCGAGCGAGCGGGTGACCGCGTCCAGCCCACCTTTTGTCAGGGAGGTCAAGGCGGCGGGCGAGGCGCTCCTGGCGTGGTCGACGAGGCTGGTCGTGACGTTGACGATGTGGCCGCCACCCTGGTCGACCATCGGTGGTATCGCGCGCTGTGTGATGTTGAAGAACCCGGTCAGATTGACGGCGATCATGGCCGCGTAGTCGTCGGGCGAGTAGTCGGTGAACGGCTTGCCGATGAATACCCCGGCGTTGTTCACCAGAGTGTCGATCCGGCCGAACCGCTCGAGCGCCAGCTCGACCACCCGCTGGGCGGTCTCGGGGGCGGCGATGTCGCCCGACACCGCGAGCAGTTCGTGGTCACCGGAGTCGGGCATCGAGCGGGCGCAGCCGATGACCGCGTAACCGGCGGCACGGAACGCGGTGGCCACGCCGGCCCCGATACCCTGAGAAGCGCCGGTGACGATCGCCACCCTGGTCTTCTTCTGCGACACGCTCATCAAGCAGGCGCTCGGCGCACTCCTTTCAGTCAGGCGGCCATCGGCGGTCTCGCGCCGTCCGCCCTCAGCGCCGCCGCGATCGCGCGGCGAAGCTCCTTGAGCGCCTCGACGTAGATCTCCGAGAACGTCGGGAACGGCTGGATGGTGTCGCGCAGGACGTCGAGCGACACGCCGGCGCGGATCGCCAGGGTGGCCTGCTGCAGCCATTCGCCCGCCTCGGGACCGAGCGCATGGGCGCCCGTCAGCCGCTCACCGTCGCTGAGGAGCGTCAGGAAGCCGTTCTGGTCGGCGTAGGCGCGGGTGAAGGTAGCGGTCTTCGACACCCCCGACAAGGGGACGGTCGAGCTGAAACGGCCGGCGGAAGCGCCCACCGCGGCGGCCTGCGGGTCGGTGTAGACCACTCGCGGAACGGCCTCGTAGTCGGCCGTGCGCGGCTCGCCGAGGATGTTGGCGGCGACCACCTCGCCCTCGTATTTGCCCACATGGGTCAGCGGCCAGCGGCCGTTGACGTCGCCGATCGCCCACAGGTTCTCTGCGACACGCAGGTGCGCGTCGACCGGGACGCCGTCCGTGTCCGGCTCGACGCCGACGGTCTCGAGACCGATGTCGCGCACCCGCGGACGCCGGCCGGTGGCGACGAGCAGCCGCTCGCCGCGCAGCTCGCGCCCGTCGTCGAGCTCGATTTCGTAGTCGCCGCCCACCCACCGCGCGGCGGCCGCGTTGGCCGACAGGACGAGCTCGACGCCTTCGCGCCGCAACACGTCGCCCAGCGCCTCGCCCAGCGCCGCCGGCTCCCGCGAGAGCAGGTGCTCGGCCCTGTTGATGATGAGGGCCTCGCCGCCGAGTCGACGCACGGCCTGGGCCATCTCTACCCCGACCGGCCCGCCACCAAGGATGAGCAGGCGGCGCGGGACGGCCTTCATGGACGTCGCCTCGCGGCTGGTCCAGACGCCTTCGAGCTCGCGCAGGCCCGGAACGGGCGGCACGACCGGGTCGGCGCCGTTGGCCAGGACCACGTGGTCGGCGGTGTGGCGCACGCCCCCGACCTCGACGACACCCGGCCCGGCGAGCCGCCCGCTGCCGCGCAACAGGGCGATGCCGTGATCGGCCAGCCAGCGCTCTTGCCCGGCGTCGGAGTAGTCCGAGACCATGAGATCGCGCCACGCGAGCGCCGCCTCGACGTCGACCTCGGCGCTCGCCGCCGCCTCACGCGCCCCATGGACCGCCTCGCCCGGCCGCAACAGCGTCTTGGACGGGATGCACGCCCAGTACGAGCACTCGCCCCCCACCAGCTCACGCTCCACGACGGCCACTCGCAGGCCGCCTTCAGCCAGAGCACCGGCACAGTGCTCGCCCGGGGAGCCGCCGCCAAGCACGATCACGTCGTAGTCGCGGCTCATGTCGGCAGCTCCGTACCGGCCCGCTCCGCCACCATGTAAGCCGCATACCAGTCCGGCCAGTTCTCGTCGCGCCGGCCGATGCGCTTCTCGTGTTCGCCGTGGGCTGTCGACGACGTGATCTTCGTACCGAACTGGATCGAGCACCCCGATCCCGGCGGAGTGAACTGCACGGCCCGGAAGCCGTTGTCGGAGGCGAGGTCGGCGTCGAGCCGCCACCCGAGCCTCTCGTAGAACTCCTTCGAGCGGTCGACGTCCGAGACCGGGATCACGACCACCTCAAGCGCGTAGTGCATAGCCTTTCTCCTCTCCCGAGGCGAAGCTCACCGGCAGGGAAACATCCGTCATGAGGGACTGCTACCCGCCCTCCGCAGAAAACAATGCGTCTGCCACGATGCGACCAGACCGACAAGCTACTTGCACAAGTAGCTTGTGTAGTTCAAACTGATCCCGTGTCCGGCGACGCACAGATCGAAGATGCCACGGCAGTCAGGCTGGCGCTGGCTCTCAAGAGACTGCGGGCACGGCTGCGCGAAGCCTCGAGCTGGAGCTCCGCCGAACTGTCTCTCTCCCAACTCTCCATCCTCTCGCGCCTGTTCCACGACGGACCGGCCACGGCGGCCGCGCTGGCCGCGGCCGAGCACGTCAGCCAGCAGGCGGTCGCGCAGAGCATCGCGACGCTCAAGTCGGCCGGCCTCGTCTGTGCGGCTCGAGACCCGCGCGACGGTCGCAAGTCGCAGATCAGCATCACCGACGTCGGGGGCGGGCTTCGGCAGTCGATCATCGCCTCGCGCAACTCCTGGCTTTCGAGGGCCGTCGAGACGACGATCGACGCCGGCGAGAAGGCCACGCTCGACCGCGCGATCGACCTGCTGGAGCGCCTGGCCGACGCCGACACGTGACCCGCGTGAGCCCAGGCACGCCCGACGCCCCCGGCTCCCCGCGGCGCGGGCGGCTGCTGGGCAAGACGTTCCTCGCGCTGCGGAACCGCAACTTCCGGCTGTACTTCAGCGGCCAGATCGTGTCGAACACGGGCAACTGGCTGACCAACGTCGCGCTCGTCCTGCTCGTGCTCAAGATCACCGGCAGCGGGTTTGCCGTCGGCGTGCTGGCCGCCTGCCAGTTCGGTCCGATCCTCATCCTGTCGGCCTGGGCGGGAGCCGTCGCCGACCGCTCGAACAAGCGCCGCCTGCTGATGCTGACCCAGAGCCTGGAGATGGCCCAGTCGATCGGTCTCGCCATCCTCGCGTTCACGCCCCACCCGCCGCTCGGCGGGCTGTACGCGCTGGCCGTCGCCGGGGGCATCCTGCTGGCGTTCGACAACCCGCTGCGACGTTCTTTCGTCACCGAGATGGTCCCGGCCGAGGACCGTCCGAACGCCGTCGTGCTCTACAGCGTCATCGTCAACGTTGCGCGCATCTTCGGGCCGGCGCTGGCCGGTCTTCTGGTCGTGACCGTGGGCTTCGGCTGGTGCTTCACGATCGACGCCGGCTCGTACCTGGCCGTGCTCGGCTGCATCGTCCTCATGCGCACGGCCGATCTTCACCGCCGGCCGCGCGCGCCGCGGACGCGGCGTGAGGTGCGCGCGGGTCTGAGATACGTGCTGTCGATGCCCTCGCTCTGGATCAGCTTCGTCATGCTGGCCTTCATCCAGATGCTGTCGTACAACTTCACCGTCACTCTGCCGCTGTTCGTCACCGACACGCTGCAGCGCCCCAGCACCGTCTTCACGGTCCTTTACTCCGTGTTCGGCGCCGGCGCCGTCGTGTGCGGTCTCGTGGTCGCTCACAGAAGCCTCGTCCGGCTCCGTCACGCCGTCCTGGGGGCCTTCGCGCTCGGCCTGGCGATGCTGCTGCTCGCCTTCGTTCCCGGGGTCGGGCTCGCCGTCCCGGCGGTGTTCCTGGTCGGCATGGCGAGCATCCTCTACCTGACCGCGACGACGGCGATCGTGCAGGTCGAGGCCAGGCCCGAGATGCACGGGCGGGTCCTGGCCCTGCAGACGGTGCTCTTCGGCGGCGGCACGTTCATCGGCGGCCCGATCCTGGGCTGGATCGCCGACACGATGGGCGGACGGGCGCCGATCGTGCTCGGCGCGGCCGTGTGCCTGGCGGCGGCGGCCTTCGGCTACCTCGCCAGCCGGCGCTACCTGGCGCACGCAAGCTAGGAGCGGCGCGACGGCGCCCGCCGGTTCTCGTACGGGTTTTTCGAAGGGCGGGCGTTTAGGAGGGAAATCCCGTGGCCATAACACCGTCATCGGCGGGACACCACGGGGCGGCGCCCCGGCGGAAGACCGGTCGATCGGGCAGAGTTGCAGGGCGGCACGTTCACCTGGGGCGAAAAGGGGAGTGGATGGACGACAGGCCACAATTCGGTGTCGAGCTGGTACGCGTCGGCGGTGAGGTAGCCGTCGTCGTGCTGCAGGGGGAGGTCGACATCTACTCCGCGCCCCAGTTCAAAGAGGTCATGATCCAGAGCATCGAAGACGGCGCCACGCACATCGTCGTCGATCTCGCGAACGTCACGTTCATCGATTCGACGGCACTGGGGGTGCTGGTCAGCGGCGCCAAACGCGTCCGTCCCCAGAACGGTACGCTCGACATCGTCTGCCAGGACGAGAACATCACCAGGATCTTCGAGATCACCGGACTCGACCGGATCTTCGGCATCTACGCTACGCGTGAGAAGGCACTCGAAAGCGCGACAGTCTGAGAAGGGCGTCGCCGGCCACGCGTGGCCGGCTCGAGGCAAGGAGCGTTCGGCCATGGAGTATCGCAGTACGAGAGGCCTCAGGGGGCGCCGACTGTCCGTGCAGGTCGATGATATGAGCAAAAGCAAGACCTACGGCGGCGGCCGCACCTGCACTGTACCGGGGTGCGAGACCCGCCTGTCGACATATAACCCCTCGAGTATCTGCGCCTTGCACAGCGGAGGCTGGAAGGACGAGCTCAAGCGACCCTCGCGCAAGCAGCGCCTGCGCGAGGAGATGACGCGCTACTGCAGCTTCGAGCCGTGCAGCCGCGAGTTCGTCACCAGCAACCCCGCCAAGAAGTACTGCAGCGACGCCTGCCGCATGAAGGCTTTCCAGGCACGGGCCGTGGCGGCCCGCCAGGCCGGCCTCGGCGAGTCGCTGGTACGCAGGGCAAGCTAGGCTTCTGGGGCCAACCGGGCGAGCTCGAAGGGCGGCGGGATGAGCGGCGCGCCACCCGAGAGCGCGGCCAGAGCGTCGTCGATGCTCTCGTAGACCGGCACCAGGTTGGGCAGCCCCACCAGCCCCAGGGTGCGCCGCACGTAGCCGACCGGCCGCGTGATCAGCAGCTCGCGCCGGTTGGCGTGCAGCCGGCGCGCGAGGGACACGACGAGCCCCACGAACGCCGAGTCGACCAGCTCGACCAGGGCCAGGTCGAGCACCAGGTCGCGACCCTTGAAGAAGAACGGCCCCAGGCGGCGGCGCAGCAGGCGCTCGATCTCGGGCACGTTGTCAAAGTCGAACTCGCCGCTCAACTCGAGCACCGGCACCTCGTCGGCGCCCACATAGCTGAGCCGCAGCCCACCGTCGTAGAGGGCAGGCGGGACCGCCTGGCCGGCCGCGTCCGAACGGTCGCTGGGCTGTATGTTCACGAAGACCCCCCTGCATGTCACGACGACCCCCGCATGTGACCCTGTCGTCCCGTTCGACCGTCCGGTGGCGAAAGCGAACGTCGTGTCTTTGGCGTTCGGATCGTCGCCTTGCCCCGCGCCGGCGCCGAGGCGTTCTGCCAGCCCCACCGCGGAGGTAAGGCGGTGAGAGTAGGCCGCCGGGGGGCCCTTTGTAAAGGGCGCGCAGGGCCGTTTTGGGCTCCGCGGACCTCATTCTTTGCGCGAGGCTCATGCTGCCCGTGAAGGCTCGACCTGTAGCGAGAGCCGAGGCTGAGCTCGGTCGAGGTTCGGAGCGCCCTGACGGCAGCGCCGCCGCCGAGCGACCGCGCCGGCACACTCAGGCCTAGGACGACACCTCGCCGGCCTTGAGCGCCAGCTTGCGGTACTTGGGCTCGCGTTCCTTGAGCAGCGTCAGCACGGGGCTGGCCACGAAGATCGACGAGTAGGCGCCGGAGGCCACGCCGACCAGCAGGGCGAAGGCGAAGTCCTTGAGCGTTGCGCCGCCGAACAGGAGCAGGCAGACCACCGGGATCAGCGTCATCAGCGTGGTGTTCATCGACCTGGTCAGCGTCTCCCAGATCGAGCGGTTGACCATGTCGCCGTAGGGGACGCGGTTCATCTTGGGCGCGTTCTCGCGGATACGGTCGAACACGATGACGGTGTCATAGAGGGAATAGCCGAGGATCGTGAGCACCGCGGCGATGGTGTCGGTGGTGACCACGCGTCCGGTGAGCGAGTAGATGCCGATCACGACGAACAGGTCGTGGAACTCGGCCACGATCGCGCCGACGGCGAACTTCCAGGAGAACCGCAGCGAGATGTAGACCATGATGAGGATCAGCGCGATGGCGATGGCCTTGTACGACGACGTGATCACCTCGCGACTGAACGTGGCGCCGACCGTGTTGATGTTCCAGTCGGCGCCGCCGCCCGCGCTCGAGGCGATCGTGAAGTGCGAGTCGAGGGCGCTCTTCAAGGCGAGCTGCTGATCGGAGGTGAGCGACGTCGTCGAGATCTGGAAGGTGGAACCGCCGTTCTTGTTCTGGACCTGCTGGATGACCGCGTCGGTGTAGCCCTGCCCGTCGACGACGGTACGCACCTGGGCGGTGGTCGCCGGCTTGGCGAAGGTCACCTCGATACGTGTGCCCGACTTGAACTCGAGCCCGTAGTTGAAGCCCTTGACGGGGTTGCCGCCGCCGCGGACGAACATGGAGAGCAGACCGATGGCGATGATGGTGCCCGAGAGCGTGAACCACAGGTACTTGTGGCCCATGTAGTCGAACGAATATATCTTGCGGAACCAGTTCACGACTTCTTCTTTCGGGCAGTCGACGCGCGGCGCTTGGCGGGCCGGCTCGACGAGCCCGGCGCCGGCGCGACGTTGCCTGTGAGGACCGAGCGGCCGTCGCCCGACGCGGCCGAGCCCGGCCGCCGCCGCGGGCGGCGGCCGGGCTCGGCCGCGTCGTCGACGGGATTGATGTCAGCGCTCCTGACGCCCATGAACGACGGGCGGTCGAAGAAGGCGAAGTCGGCCAGCAGCCCCAGCAGGGCGCGCGTGGCGACGACGGCGGTGAACATGCTGACGACCACGCCGAGCATCAGCGTGAAGGCAAAGCCCTTGGGCTGCGCCGTCGCGAACTCGAAGATGACGGCGGCCGTGAGCAGGGTCAGCACGTTGGCGTCGAGGATGGTGCGAAAGCCGCGCGCGTAGCCGGAGTTGACCGCCGAACGGACCGTGCGTCCGCGGCGCACCTCTTCCCGGATGCGCTCGAAGATGACGACGTTGGCGTCGGCGGCTACCCCGATCGTGAGGATCATGCCGGCGATGCCCGGCAGCGTGAGCGTGACGTGGATGGCGTTGAACAGGCCCAGCAGCAGCAGGCCGTAGATGATCAGCGCCATGTCGGCCACGAGCCCCAGGAAGCGATAGTAGAAGATCATGTAGAGCAGGATCAGAGCGAGGCCGATCAGACCGGCGATGAGCGCCTGATGCAGCGAGTCCTTGCCGAGGGTGGCCGACACCACCTGGCTTTCGATCTGGTTCAGGGTGACCGGCAGGGCGCCGGTGTTGATCACCAGGGCGAGGTCTTTGGCCTGGGAGACGGTGAAGCTGCCGTCGATCTCGGCCGACGTGCCCTGGATGCCGTTGGGATTCTGCCTGAAGTCGACGTAGGGATCGGACTCCATCTGGTTGTCGAGCACGATGGCGAAGGTCTGGTTGACGCCGGTGAGCTGGCCGGTGACGGCGAGATCGCGAGTGACCTGGCCGAACCGCTTGCCGCCGGCTGTCGTGAAGTTGATCAGGACGTTGGGCGTGCCGCTCTGCTGGAACGACTGCGTCGCGCTGTGGATGGCGCTGCCGGTCATGGCGGGGGGCAGCGAGTAGATGAAATAGAGCGGCGCCGCGTTGTTGCCGAAGGCGCCCTTGGCGGCGATGACGGTCAGGTACTTGTCTGAGGTCTCGCCCTTGGCCAGTTTGGCGAACTCTGCCTTGTCGACGGCCGGCACCGGCACGAGCGGCGAGTCCTGGGCCTGCTTGACGGCGGCGGCGAGGCTGTCGCTGGGGCCGGCCACACGCTGCCGCCCGTCGTTGAAGAACAGCAGCTGGGCGGTCTGGCCGACGGTGCGCACGGCCTGATCGACGTTCTTGACGCCCGGCAGGGCAACGGAGATCTGGTCGGCGCCCTGGGGCTGGACGGCCGCTTCGGTGACGCCCAGGCCGTTGACGCGGCGGTTGATGATGTTGATCGTCTGCGTGATCTGGTCGGCCGTGGGCTTCTTGTCGCTGTTCTGCAGCTCGGCCTTGTAGACGATCTCGAGGCCGCCCTGCAGGTCGAGGCCGAGGTGGGTCTTCTTGCCGGGGGGATAGATGTAGAACACCGCCACGACGACCAGCGCCGCGACGACGAGCAGGGTGATGATGTTTCTTTGCTTCTGATGTTTCATGGGATCAGTCGATCAGGCCTTGTGGCGTCGTTCTACTAGGCCCGTCGAGGACCCATCAAGCGCAACAGCATAGAGAATCCGCCGTTCAATTGCAATCGGGCCGCAGCCCGGCATGTACCTGCAGTTTACCTGCAAACGGCGCTTTTTTTCGGCTTTGGCCGCGGGCCGCGGCCGGTACCGGTTCAGTGGTCTTTGAGGAAGCTGGGGATGTCGAGCACGTCGTCTGCGACATCGAAGGTCGGTTTGGGCTCGGCGCCGAAGATGTCGGGCGCCGGCGCCTTCTGGGTCTCCGCCGGCCGGTGCTCGACCGCGCGCGGCCCGTCGAAGCCGGTGGCGATGACCGTCACCCGCACCTCGTCGCCCAGCGACGGGTCGACGACGGCGCCGAAGATGATGTTGCAGTCGGCGTCGGCCGCGCTCGAGATGATCTCGGCCGCCTCGTTGACCTCGAACAGACCCAGATCGGCGCCGCCCGTGATGTTCAGCAGGATGCCCATGGCGCCCTCGACGCTGGCTTCGAGCAGCGGCGAGCTGATGGCGGCCTTGGCGGCCTCGACCGCGCGGTTCTCGCCGCCGGCCACGCCGATGCCCATGAGCGCCGAGCCGGCTTCCTTCATGACGGTGCGCACGTCGGCGAAGTCGAGGTTGATCAGGCCAGGCACGGTGATCAGGTCGGTGATGCCCTGGACGCCCTGGCGCAGGACGTCGTCGGCGACCTTGAAGGCGTCGATGATCGACGTGCGCCGCTCGACCACCTGCAGCAGACGGTCGTTGGGGATGATGATCAGGGTGTCGACCTTCTCGCGCAGCTCGCGGATACCGTCTTCGGCCTGCCGGGCGCGGCGCTTGCCTTCGAACATGAAGGGTCGGGTGACCACGCCGACGGTCAGGGCGCCGAGCTCCTTGGCGAGCTCGGCGATGACCGGCGCCGCGCCGGTGCCGGTGCCGCCGCCCTTGCCCGCCGTGACGAACACCATGTCGGCGCCCTTGATGGCGTCGCGCAGCTCGTCCTTGCTCTCGATCGCCGCCTGATAGCCGATGTCGGGGTTGGCGCCCGCCCCCAGGCCCCTCGTGATCTTGCTGCCGATGTGAATCTTGACGTCGGCATCGCACATGGCCAGCGCCTGGGCGTCGGTGTTCACGGCGATGAACTCGACGCCGCGCAAGCCGGCATCGACCATGCGATTGACCGCATTCGTGCCTCCGCCGCCCACACCGACGACTTTGATGACCGCGAGGTAGTTGCCTGAAGACTCGATCATGGCGCCCTAACCCTCCTGTTGAACCCGAGGCTTACTGTGCTGTCGGCGACCACCGTCGAGCGGCCCCTGAGACCTGTCGAAAACGTGTGGACTACTGCTCAAGAACTGGTCATTTTGCAGGTAATTGCCGCTTGGCAAACCCTTGACGACAAAATGAGACAGGCCCACGCTCGTAGCATATGGGCCGGTCGCGCGGAGTGTCAAACAGTCGGCTGCGGTGGCGCGGTGAAGGCCGGCGAGTCGCCGCCCGGAGCTCCACCCCGTCACGGCGCCGTCGTGGGCGTGCCCGTGGGCTTGGCGGCGGCACCCGGGGTGGCGCTCTTCGTGGCGCGCGGTGAGCCCGACGGCGTGGTCTTTGGCGAACTGCTCGGCGTGGCGACCGGCGTCTGTGAAGCCGTGGCCGCCTGCGTGCCGGTCTGTGTGGCCGGCGCGGGCAGCAGGGGAGCCGCCAGAGGACGGTCGGGGACCGAGACGTCGATGAAGGTGCAGGTGACCCCGTGCGCCCGGTAGTGGGCGAGCACGGCCCTGAGCGCCAGGGCCTTGGCCACGAGGTCACCGCCGTCGCCGAACTCGATCCTCAGTCCCCCACTCTCGTAGACGATGACGCTGGTGTCGGTCGCCCGCGCGCCGAGCGCGGTGCGCCGCAGCGTCGCCGGAAGGGCGGCGAGCACGGCCAGCGCCTGTCGCACGGAGGGGTCGGCGACGGTCGTGCCCACGGACACCGGGGCGCTCGAGACGACGACCGGCAGATGGCGAGCGCCGCGCGGCAGACCAACCCCGGCGGCGGGTTGCGGCACAGTGACCGGCGAAGCGGCCGGCGACGGTCCCGACGATGGTGACGACGTGCCGGTCGGCGCGCCCGTGCCGGTGCTCGTAGCGCCGGCGACCGGCGACGTGCTCGTCGACGGTGAAGGGCTCGTCGACGACGACGCGCTCGTGCCGAGCGTGGCGCTCACTCCGGGCGAAGCGCCAGGCGAAGCGCTCGCTCCGGGCGAAGCGCCGGGCGACGGCGAGCCGGCGGACGACGAGCCGGTCGCCGCCGCCGTAGTGGCCTGGGCCAGCACCCGCCCCCCGCTCGCCACGACATACCACTGACCGGCGCTCAGCAGCAGGGCGGCCGGCACGTATTCGGTCATGCGCACGGTGAGGGTGTCGGGGAAGTCGCGATCGATCCGGACCTGGTCGACGTACGGGAATCCGGCCAGGGCGGCGCGCACCCGCGCCGTCGAGACCAGGAACAGGTTGGCCCCCAGGAAGCGTCGTCGCAGGACGATGCGCAGGGCCCTGGTGTGAGCCGCGCGCTGGCCGTGGATCACGACGCGGCGCACCTGGAAGGTCCCAGACTCGCGTCCCCAGGTGTAGACGGCCACCGGCACCGCGATGATCAGCGCGGCCAGGGCGACGGTCGCAAGGAGACGGCGGCGGCCGTGCACGCTCATCAGTCGGGACCGCCCTCCGCGGGCGTCGAGCCATCGTCGAGGACGGCCAGCAGTCGTTCACCGACGTGCAGGACGTCGCCGGCGCCGATGGTGAGGACGAGATCGCCCGGACGCACGCGCGCGCGCAGATGCCGCACGGCGTCGCCGAGACGCGGCAGGTAGAAGACCGGGCCGCCCGGGCGCTCGAGCAGGTAGGCATCGACGACGAGCTTGCCCGTGACGCCGGGCTCGGGCTCCTCGCGCGCCGGGAAGATGTCGGTGACGATGGCCTCGTCGGCCATCGTCAGAGCCCGTCCGAACTCGCGCTGCAGGTAGCGCGTGCGCGAGAACAGATGGGGCTGAAAGACGGCGATGACCCGCCGGTAGGAGCCGCTGCGCGCCGCTTTGAGGGTGGCCGCGACCTCGGTCGGGTGGTGCGCGTAGTCGTCGATCACGACCACCCCGCCGCGACGGCCGACTTCCTGGTAGCGCCGCGCCGCGCCGCTGAACCCGGCGAGCTGGGGCGCGGCTTCGTCGAAGCCGATGCCGGCATGAGCGAGGACGGCGAGCGCGGCGAGCGCGTTCAGCACGTTGTGCTCACCGGGCACGCGCAACGTGACGCGCCCGAGGCGCTCGCCGCCGCGGCGCACCACGAAGACGCTGCCCTGGTCGTCGGCGCGCTCGATCTCGGCGACGAGGTCGCCGGCCTCGTCGACGGTGCCGGCGCCACCGCCGGCATCGCCCCGGCCGCCGGCGCCGGGCCGGCCGTCGGCATCGCTCTCGCCGCCGGCGAGGCCGTACCAGGTGATGTCGGCCTGGGTCTCGCCGGCCAGGAAGGCGGTGCCGGCGCCCCGCGCCGCGACCAGCCTGCCGCCGGCCGGCAGCAGGGCCACGAAGCGCCGGAACACGTCGCGCACGTCGGCCAGGCAGCGGTAGTTGGCGTGGTGGTCGAGCTCCACATTGGTGATCACCGCGACCTCGGGCCGCAGGAACAGCAGGCTGCCGTCGCTCTCGTCGGCTTCGGCGACGAGCCAGGCGCCGTCGCCGACGCCGGCGTTGGAGCCGACGTCGTTCAGGTCGCCGCCCACGAGGAACGTGGGCCGCCGGTCGCAGCGCAGCATGACGTGCGTGATCATCGACGAGGTCGTCGTCTTGCCGTGGGTGCCGGCCACGGCCACCCCCCTGCGGGTCGCCATGATGCGGGCCAGCATCTCGGCACGCTGCAGCACCGGCAGGCCACGCCGGCGCGCCTCCTGCAGCTCGGGGTTGCCCGGCGGGATGGCGGACGAGATCACGACGAGCGCCGCGTCGCCGACCTGAGCCGCGTCGTGACCGATGCACACGGGCACGCCGTACTCTTCGAGGTGGCGGGTGTAGCGCGAGACCTTGAGATCGGAGCCCGTGACGGCGACCCCCAGCTTGGCGAGCACGGCGGCGATGCCGCTCATGCCGGCGCCGCCGACGCCGATCAGGTGGACCGGCTCAGGGATACCCGTCTCGTGCTTCACTACCGACTCCTCGCTTGCCTGTGGACTCGTCATGCTCCCCGCCTCGCGCCGGGCGCGAGCAGTCTCTCGACCTCGTCGGCCACCCGCTGCGTGGCGTCGGGCCGACCGGCCGCCCTGCTCGCCGCGGCCATCCGCGCCAGACGCTGCCGGTCGCCCAGCAGGCCGGAGACGAGGCGCCCCAGCAGCCGTCCGTCGAGCTCGGCGTCGGGTACCGCCACGGCGGCGCCGGCGGCGGCCATCCAGGCCGCGTTCTTGCTCTGGTGATCGGCGGTGGCGTAGGGGTAGGGAACCAGGATGGCGGGCCGCCCGAGCGCGGCGATCTCGGCCACCGACCCGCCCGCCCGGCCGACGACGAGATCGGCGGCGGCCATGGCGTCGGCCAGATGCTCAGTGTAGGGCAGCAGCCGGTAGTGCTCAACATCGGCGTCGCGAGCCGCCAGCGCGGCCTTCGTCTCGTCGAAGTTGCGCGGGCCGCAGACGTGCACGAGCTGAAAGTCGAGCGGGCCGGAGCCGAAGGCGTCGAGGCAGGCGCGGTTCAGGCTCTGCGCGCCCTGGCTGCCGCCGAACACGAGCACCACCGGCAGCGCCTCGGTCAGACCGAACGCGGCCCTGCCCGCAGCCGCGTCGGCGGCGAGCTGGGCGCCCGACAGCGGCCGCCCCGTGAGCACGAACCTGGGCGCCGCGCGGCCCTCGATCGGAAAGCTCAGGCAGACGCGCGACACGAGCGGCGCGAGCAGACGGTTGGTGATCCCCAGGTGAGCGTCGCTTTCGATGGCGAGGGCCGGCACGCCGCGTGCGGCGGCGACCGCCACGACGGGCCCGCTCAGGTAGCCGCCGCCGCCCACCGCGACGTGCGGCCGCACCTCCGAGACGATCCGCCAGGAGCGCGGCGCGGCGGCCGCGAGGCGTCCCACCGTGACCGCGTTGGCGCGCGCGAGCAGGCGGCGCTCGAAGCCGCGCATGGCGAGCGCGTACGCCGGGAACCGCTCCGCCACGACGTCGACCTGCGACGGCGTGGTGACGAAGGTGACGAGCGCGCCCCGCGCGGCGAGCTCGTCAGCGACTGCGAGGGCCGGGGTGAGATGTCCCCCCGTGCCGCCCGCTGCCACGAGGACGCGAGTGTCGTTCAGGACTGGCAACGATGTAGCTCCTGCGGTTGCTTGCGATATTGGCCACGATGCCGACGCCGGCCAGCACCACCACCAGGCTCGTGCCGCCGAACGACACGAGCGGCAGCGGCACGCCGGTGAGCGGCAGGACGCCGAGCGAGGCTCCGATGTTGACCGCCGCCTGGACGCCGATGGCGCTGCCGATGCCGGCGGCCAGCAGCTTGCCGTACGGCTCACGGCTGTTCAGGGCGATGCGGAAGATCGTCCACACCAGGACGACGTAGAGGGCGATCAGGACGAGCAGGCCGACCAGGCCGAGCTCCTCCCCGATGATACCGGTGATCGAGTCGGTCGTCTGCTCGGGCAGGAACCCGAACTTCTGGACGGAGTTGCCCAGGCCGACGCCGAACAGGTGACCCGAGGCGATCGAGATCAGCGACTGGACCGTCTGCATGCCGGCCCCGCGGGGGTCCTTCCAGGGGTTCACGAACGAGGTCAGCCGCGCCATGCGGTAGGGCTCGACGATGATCGCCGCGGCGACGCCGGCGACGCCCAGCGAGCCCAGCACGACGAGGTGACGCACGCGCGCGCCGGCAGCCACCACGACCGCCATGACGGAGAGCACGAGGATGATCGTCGTGCCGAGGTCGGGTTCGGCCATGATGAGCACGGCGGCGGGCGCGATGCCGATGAACACGAGCCGCGTGAAGCCGCCGGCGGTGAGCACCTCGTGGGGGCGCTTGATGATGAGGCCGGCCACCAGGCAGACGCAGGCCAGCTTGGCGAGCTCGCTGGGCGAGTACGAGAAGCCGGCCACGATGATCCAGCGTCGGGCGCCGTTGACCTGCGTGCCGATGCCCGGCACGAGCACGACCAGCAGGCTGGCCAGGGCGAACAGCCAGAGCGGCAGGGCGATCCGCCGCCAGACGACGTAGTCGACCCGCGCCAGCGCGATCATGGCGATCACGCCGACGACCGCGAAGAACGCCTGGCGCTCGATCAGATACCAGCTCGAGCCGTACGAGAAGAAGGCCTTGGCGGTCGAGGCGCTGTAGGCCATCACGAGGCCGTAGAGGAGCAGCAGGATGGTCGTCGTGAGCAGGATGCGGCGTTCCATGGCGCCGAGCGCAGCGCCGCGGCGGCGAGCGGCGACCCGCCGCTCGCCGCCGCGGCGCTGCTCGGCGCGCTGCTGCTCGGTGCGCTGCGACCCGGTGCGAGACAACTCGGCGCCCCGCGACCGGGCGCGCTCCGTGGCGTCGCCGGCCGCCCGGGAACGGCTCGCCTCTCCGCGACCTTCGGCGGCGCCGCGGGCGTCGCCGGCGCCGCCGCTCGAGACGGCGCCGCGCCGCTGCGCCGCCCGGCGCTCGGTGGCCCGGCGACGTTCGGCCGCCGTCCGGTCGAGCCACTCGGGCGTCTGCAGCCCGTCGTCGGCGCGAGGCTTGCGCGCGGTCAAAGCGCCCGCTCCCGTAGGTCGGAGACGAGCGCCGCGAAGTGCTCGCCGCGCTCCTCGAAGTTCCTGTACTGGTCGAAGCTCGCGCAGGCCGGGCTGAGCAGCACGACGTCGCCCGGCACGGCGACCCCGGCGGCGTGCGCGACGGCCGCCTGGAGGTCGGTCAGCACCACGTAGGGCGTCGCCCTCTGCCCCACCGCGGCGCGCCGCCGCTCGAAGGCCTCGCGCAGCGGCGCGGCGGCGGCGCCTATGAGGATGGCCTCCTTGATACGGCCCTCGGTGGCCTCGGCCAGGGGGTCGAACGAAGCGCCCTTCAGCGAGCCTCCGAGGATCAGGTGGACCGGGCCGGAGTAGGCGGTGAGGGCCTTGAGGGCGGCGTCGACGTTGGTCGCCTTGGAGTCGTTCACCCAGGTCACGCCGGAGACGACGCCGACGACCTGCAGGCGGTGCACGACCCCGGCGAAGCTGCGCAGGGTGGCGGCGATGTCGGGCGCCGTCACGCCGAGCGCCGCGGCCGCCGCCGCGGCGGCCAGCGAGTTGGCCGCGTTGTGCTCACCCTTGAGGGCGAGCTCTTCGAGCCGGCAGAGCCGCTCGCGGTCGGCGCCGAGCCACAGCACACCGTCGGTCACCCCGGCCAGCGGCGGCGCGGTCTCGGCGTCGAACCCGCTCCCCAGCTTCACACCACGCGCGGCCAGCGAGAAGGCGCCGCGGCGCGCTCGCCCGGGCAGTCCCGCCGCGGCCGCGCGAGCCGTGCCGGGATCGTCGGCGTTCAGCAGCGCGAGGTCGGCCGGCGTCTGGTTTTCGAACACGCGCAGCTTGGCTTCGACGTACCCGCCGAAGCTGCCGTGCCGGTCGATGTGGTCTTCGGTCAGGTTCAGCAGCACCGCCACCTCGGGCCGGAAACTGACGATGTGCTCGAGCTGAAAGCTCGAGAGCTCGGCGACCACCACGGCTCCGGGGTCGACGGCGCCCGGCAGATTGGCCAGCGCCCGCCCCACGTTCCCCGCCACTTCGACCGGCAGGCCGGCGTCGCGCAGGATCTGACCGGTGAGCTCGGTCGTGGTCGTCTTGCCGTTCGTGCCGGTGATCGCGATCCAGCGGTTCGGCAGGAACCGCGCCGCGAGCTCGACCTCGCTCCAGATCGGAACGCCACGCTCGAGCGCCGCGAGCACGACCGGCGAGGAGTTCGGTACGCCGGGGCTCTTGACGAGCAGGTCGGCGCCGGCCGGCAGGGCGGCCGCCGCGCCGAGGAGCGGGACGGCGCCGGCCGAGCGCAGCTCGGCCGGCGCCGTCCCCAGCTCGGTCTCCTGCTTGGCGTCGACGGCGAAGACCTCGGCCTGCGGCAGCTCGCGTCGCGCCAACAGCACGGCCGCACGTCCCGACCGGCCCAGGCCGAGCACGGCCAGCGTGCGCACGCCGGGCATCGACTCCGTCACGTTCCCTTCCTTCCTGTCGCCGCCGAGCGCCCGGCCGGCCACACGCTCCAGTCGGAGCACCGGCCGATCGCCGCGGCTCGCACGCCTTCGACTCGCACGCTCACGCTGACGTTCGCGCCGCCGGCGGCGGCGCCGTCGCTTTGGCGCGCGCGCACGCGTCGTCGGGGGGCGCGCGTCACTGCCCTCTCAGGGTGGTTTCCGGCGCCGCCGCGCGAACCCTGCCCGGTCAGGTCTCGACCTTTCCCTGAGATACCCTCGACCACTGCCTGAGGCTTGTCCTCAGGCACCGGTCGAGGTCGTGCTGAAACGTGTCTCCGAAAACGACTTGTGCAGCGAAAAGCAGGCTCGAGCACGGGCTCAGGGACGGCGGCTTCTCAGAAGGTCGCGTAGTAGATCGCAAAACCGAGGCCGGCGAATATCGCGGCCACGATCCAGAAGCGCACGATCACCTTCGTCTCCGACCAGTTGCGCAGCTCGAAGTGGTGGTGCAGCGGCGCCATCAGGAAGATGCGCTTGCCGGTCAGCTTGAACGAGGCCACCTGGAGGATCACGGACAGCCCCTCGATCACGAACAGGCCGGCGATCACGATCAGCAGCAGCTCGGTGCGGGTGAGGATGGCCATGCCGGCGATCGCCCCGCCCAGACCCAGCGAGCCAGTGTCACCCATGAAGACGTCGGCGGGAAACGCGTTGAACCACAGAAAGCCCAGGCACGCGCCCACGATGCAGGTCGACAGCACGGAGAGGTCGAGGATGCCGGGGTCGGGCAGGTGGCGACCGATGATGAAGGCGACGCCGGCGTAGGCGACCAGCACGGCCGCGGCGCTGCCGGCGGCGAGGCCGTCGAGGCCGTCGGTGAGGTTGACCGTGTTGCTGGCGCCGGCGATGACCAGAAAGACGAGCACGTAGAAGCCGACCGTGCCCAGGTGCCACTGAGCGTGCGAGAAGGGGATCGAGACGCTCGTCGTGAGGCCGGCGAAGTGCAGCGCCACGAACCCCGCGAGCAGGCCCAGCGCGAGCTGCATGAGGAGCTTCCAGCGCGCCGACAGGCCCAGCGAGCGGCCCTTGATGATCTTCATCCAGTCGTCGGTGAAGCCGATGAGCGCGCAGCCGAGAGCGACGATCAGCACTGAGAACGACGCCACCGAGAGCTGGCTGAAGATGAAGAAGGGCACCAGCACGGCCAGCCAGATCAGCACGCCTCCCATGGTGGGCGTGCCCTCCTTGGTCTTGTGGCCCTGCGGCCCCTCGTCGCGGATGGTCTGGCCGAACTCGTTGCGCCGCAGCCATTCGATGAACGCCGGCCCCACGATCAGGATGACGACCATCGACGTGATGCCGGCGGCCAGCGCGGTGAACATCAGCGCCCGCCCTCGTCGCCGGCGGTCTCCGGAGCTCCACTACCGGTCGCCCCGGGCTCGCCGTGCTCGGCCGCGGCGGGCACGTCCGCGAAAGCCGCGCGCGGGGTCGGCGCCGGCGGCGCCAGGATCGCTTCGACGACCCGCTCGAGCCGCAGCAGGCGCGAGGCCTTGACGAGCACAGCGCTGCCGGGAGCGATCGCTTGCGGCAGGGCCGCGATGCACTCCTCGACGGTCGCATACCAGGCGCCGTCGTCGGCCTCGCCCAAGTAGTCGCGCGCCAGGGCGCCGACGGCCAGGACCCGGACTCCGTTCTCGCGAGCGTACTGGCCGACCTCGCGGTGGAAGGCGGCGGCGTCGGGACCGAGCTCGAACATGTCGCCGAGAACGGCCACGGGCGGCCGCTCGCCGGCCACGGCCAGAAGGTGGTCGAGCGCGGCCTTCATGGACAGCGGGTTGGCGTTGTAGGTGTCGTTCAACAGCAGGCCGCCGCCGGGCAGCTCCTCGATGTGGCCGCGCAGGGCAGAGAACGCCACGTGGCGCGCGCCGTGCTTGGCTTCCTCGAGGGTGTAGCCGATGGCGATGAAGGCGCCGATCGCGGCGAGCGCGTCCTGCAGGTAGTGGCGGCCGCTGAAGTTGAAGTCGAACACGGCGCGGCGCCCGAAGGCGTCGATCAGGGCGTGCGTCTCGTGGCCGCGGACCTGGGCTTCGACCACGCAGACGTCGGCGCCCTCGCGTCCGAACGTGACCAGGCGCCCCGTGTGATAGCGCAGATGGGGCTCCAGCAGCGCTTCGTTGGCGGGCACGACGAGGCCGCCCCTGCCCACCTCGGCGATGAGCTCGGCCTTGGCCGCGGCGACCCGTTCGATGGTGCCCATCAGCTCCAGATGGACCGGCGCGATGTTGGTGATGACCCCCACGTCGGGTCTGACGATGGCGGCGAGCTCGGCGATCTGCCCGCGGCCGCGCATGGCGAGCTCGCAGACCAGCACTTCGGTCTCGGGCTCGAGCGCGAACACCGTGAGCGGCACGCCGATCTCGTTGTTGAAATTGCCGCTCGTCGAGACGACCCGCGCCACGGGCGCGAGAAGAGCGGCGAGGATGTCCTTGGTCGAGGTCTTGCCGACGCTGCCGGTGACGGCCACGACGGCGGCGTTGGAACGGCGACGCACGGCGGCGGCCAGGCCGCCGAGGGCGCGCCGGACGTCGTCGACCACGACGCGCGGCGTGCCCGCCCGCAGGCCGGCGGCCGCCCTGGCGGTGACGACGGCGGCGACCGCCCCCGCGGCCACGGCGGCGGCCGCGAAGTCGCTGCCGTCGAAGCTCTCCCCGGGCAGGCCGAAGAAGAGGTCGCCGGGCGCGACCGCCCGGCTGTCGACGGCGACGCCGCTCACCACGGCGCCCGGATCGCCGGCCTCGAGCGCGCCGCCGCAGGCCGCCGCGGCCTCTTCGAGCCTCAGCGCGATCACGCGCTCCGCTCCCGAGAAGTGAAGCCCAGTCCGGCGAGCTCCTCGGCGGCGACCTCGCGATCGTCGAAACGGATCGTCGTCGGGCCCAGGATCTGGTAGGTCTCGTGACCCTTGCCGGCGATCACGACCGCGTCGCCGGCCCGCGCCTCGCGCAGCGCGAGCGCGATGGCCGCCCGCCGGTCGGGCTCGACCAGCACGTGCTCCCGGGCCGCGGCGGACAGGCCTTCGAGGATCTCGGCGATGATCGCCAGGGGGTCTTCGCCGCGCGGGTTGTCGGAGGTCGCCACGGCGAGGTCGGCGAGGCGGGCCGCGACCGCCCCCATGAGGGGTCGCTTGCCGCGGTCGCGGTCGCCGCCGCAGCCGAAGACCGTCAGCACGCGGCCCGGCGTGACGGCGCGCACGGCGCTGAGCACGTTGGCCAGCGAATCGGGCGTGTGCGAGTAGTCGACCAGCACGCCGAACGGCTGCCCGGCGTTGACCGGCTCGACGCGTCCCGGCACGCCGGCGGCGCCCGCCAGGCCCTCGCGCACGCTCGCCGCCGACAGGCCCATCGCCAGGGCGGCCGTCGCCGCGGCGAGCGCGTTGGCGACGTTGAAGCGCGCCGGTAGACCGATCTCCAGCGGCTCGCGCAGGCCCAGGCGCGGCGCTTCGAGGGTGAAGGCGGAACGGTCGGTGGCCAGGGCGAGCCGAGTCGCGCGACAGTCGACCGCGCGAGCCTCTTCGACATCGTCCGCGAGAGCGTAGGTCCACAGATCGCGACCGTAGGCGGCGCGGCACTCGACGGCGAGGCGGCGACCGTACTCGTCGCCCACGTTGATGACGGCGGCCGCTCCCGGCCGCCGCTGCTCGTCGGGCAGAAAGAGCGAGCGTTTGGCCGCGAAGTAGTCCTCGAAGGTCGGGTGAAAGTCGAGATGGTCGCGCGACAGGTTCGTGAAGACGAGCGCCTCGAAGGTGATGCCGGTCGTGCGCTCGAGCGCCAGCGCGTGCGAGGAGGCCTCCATGACACACGACAGGTCACCGCCGGCGACCATCTCGCGAAGCAGCCGCTGCAGCTCGAGCGAGTCGGGGGTGGTGAGCTTCGCGGCCCGCTCGACCCCGGCGATGCGGTTGACCACGGTGCCCAGCAGGGCGGGACGCAGACCCGCCGCCGCGAAGATCGCCGACAGCAGGTGCGCGGTCGTCGTCTTGCCGTTGGTGCCGGTCACGGCGGCGATCCGCAGCTCGCGGCTCGGGTCGCCGTAGAAACGCGCCGCCATGAGGGCCATCGCGTGACGCGCTCGTGGCACCAGGACCTGGGTGACGGGCAGATCGAGCGCGCGCTCGCAGACCAGGGCCACCGCCCCGGCGGCGACGGCCTGGGCGGCATAGTCGTGACCGTCGGCCTTGAGTCCGGGGATGCAAAAGAACAGCGATCCGGTAACGACGGCGCGGGCGTCACTGGAGAGCGCTCCGATCTCGACGTCTGGATCGCCGTCGATACGACTGCGGTCAAGTCCGGCGGCGAGAGCGGCTACGTTCATGCTTGTCGATGATAGCAGAAGCCGTCGCGCCGGAACCCGCCGCGCCGCAAGCCGCCGCTTTCACGGCGCGATCTCGAGGCGCTGCAGGGCATAGCTTGCGATCTTGCTGAAGGCGGGCGCGGCCACGGTCCCGCCCCAGTAGGGGTGAGGCTCGTCGACGACCACGGCGACCACGAGCTGCGGGTCCTTCGCCGGGACCATGCCGATGAACGAGGCCACGTAGTTGGTCTTCGAGTAGCCACCGCCGCCGGGCAGCGCTTTCTGGGCGGTGCCGGTCTTGCCGGCGACCACGTAGCCGGAGATCTGCGCCGCTGTGCCGGTGCCGTCGGCGACCACGTCGGAGAGCATGCTGCGCAGCTCGGCGGCGACGTAGGGCGTGACGATCCGCCGGCCGGGCGAGGCCTTGTGGAGCTGGGTGCCGACCTGGGCGGTGAGGTACGGCGTCATCATCACGCCGTCGTTGGCGATCGCGCCGTAGGCGGCCACCATCTGGATGGGCGTGACCGAGATGCCCTGACCCATCGGCACGTTCCCGATGGTCGACGACCACCACTGGTCGCCGGGCAGCACGAAGCCCGGCACCTCGCCGGGAAAGTCGATGCCGGTCAGCTTGCCGAAGCCGAAGCGGTAGATCCAGTCGAGGAGGCGCTGCTTGCCGAGGCGTTTCCAGCCGATCGTCACGGCGCCGATGTTGCTCGACTTGGCCAGGATCTGGCGCACGGTCATGCGCTCCGTACCGCGCTGCTCGGCGTCGTGGATCACGCGATCGCCGACGCGCAGCGCCGGCGGCAGCACGAACGAGGTCGAGGGCGTCACGACGCCGTCGGACAGCGCCCCGGCGATGGTCACCATCTTGAAGGTCGAGCCGGGCTCGTAGGTGTAGATGACGGCCTTGTTGCCCTGGTCGGCCGGCTTGTCGCCGAAGTGGTTGGCGTTGACCAGCGGTACGTTCGACATGGCGTAGATCTCGCCGGTCCTGGGGTTCTCGACGATCGCCGTGCCGCCCTTGGCGTGGAACTGCCGCACCGTCGTGGCCAGCACCTGGTCCGTCATCATCTGGATGCCGTCGTCGATCGTGAGGCGCACGTCGCGGCCCGAGCGTGGCTGTGTCGATTGGATGACACGCAGCGTCTGGCCGGCCGGGTCTTCGACGACCACCTGACGCCCGGCCGTGCCGGCGAGCTGCTTGTCGTACCTGTACTCCATGCCGGCCAGGCCGTGGCCGTCGGTACCGGCGTAACCCACGACCTGGGCGCCGGCCGTCTTCAGGGGGTAGTAACGCTTCTCTTCGGTGTAGCTGCCGACACCGGGGATCCCCAGCGCGGTCGCCTTGTCGGCGAGCAGGGGGTCGGCCTGGCGAGCGACGTAGGCGAAACCGCTCTTCGGCTCGTCGATCGCCCTGTAGATGGGGCGCCACTTGAGCTTGAGGGCGGCGGCGAGCTCTCTGGCCGCCGTCTCGGGATCGGTCTGCGTGCCACCCGTCTGCGAGCCGCTCAGCATGTAGGGAGTGGCGTAGACGGTCTTGGCCGCCTGGGCCACGGCGAGCTGGATGCCGCTGCGATCGAGGATGGCGCCGCGGTGGGCCGGCAGCACCATGCTGCTGACCTGCTGGTCGCGGGCGATCGCCGCCAGGCCGCTGTCGGACGTGGTGAGGGCGAACGCCTTGGCGCCGATCGCCAGGAAGGCGACGACGAACACGATCCGCAGCAGGCGCACCCGTCCGTCGAGCGTGCGGCGCACGCCACCCGTGCCGGACGCCCGGCCTTTGCGGACCGGCCGCCGCGGACCGCCGCGTCCTGCGCCGGCACGCGACCCTCCCCCCTGGCGCGCGCCCGGCGACACTAGCGCCCCGCGGTCGATCCGGCGCGGCCCCGATGGACCGTGATGAACACCACGTCGGCCGGCACGATCAGGTGGTACCTGGTCACGGCGGTGTTACGCACCGCCAGCGCCGACGAGAGCGTGGCGGCCGTCTCGGCGAGCTGCTGGTTCTGGGCCTGGACCACGTGGAGCTGGCGCGCGACAGCGTCGGTCTGAAGGTTCTTCTGCACGACGGCGAAGCTGAGAGTGACGCGACCCACCGCGAGCACGGCAAGCAGCACGCCGAACACGACGAGGCGCGCCGGCAGGGCCTGCAGGCGCCGGCGGGGGCGCGGCGCGGCGGCGGTAGAACGTACAGGGCGGCGCTGCGGGGCGCGAGCGGGCTCGCGCCGACCGTCGTGGCGCTCGGGCGCCGGGAGCGAGCGCGCGGGCGCGCCCGACGCGGCCATCTCAGGCCTCCAGCTTGACCGCCGCGCGCAGCTTGGCCGCCTTCGCGCGAGGGTTGCTCTCGATCTCGCGCGCCCGCGGTGTCACCGGCCGCCTGGTGAGCACGCGCATGGTGGGCTCGTGGCCGCAGACGCAGATCGGCAGGCCGGGCGGGCAGATGCAGCCGGCGGCGTGGCCCTTGAAGAACTCCTTGACCGAGCGGTCCTCGAGCGAGTGGAACGAGATCGCCGCCAGGCGACCGCCGGGACGCAGCACCCGATAGGCCTCTTCGAGGCCCCGGGCGAGCGACTCGAGCTCGTTGTTGACCACGATGCGCAGCGCCTGGAACACGCGCCGCGCCGGGTTTCCGGCGGCGAACCGGGCCGGCGTGGGGATGGCGCACTTGATCACGTCGACGAGCTCACCGGTGGTCTCGAAGGGCTTCACGGCGCGCCGGCGCTCGATGCGCCGTGCGATGTCGCGGGCGTAGCGCTCCTCGCCGTAACGCCGGAACACGTCGGTGAGCTCCGCCACCGAGAGGGTGTTGACGAGGTCGGCGGCGGTGACCGACTGTGACGGGTCCATGCGCATGTCGAGCGGCGCGTCCCAGGCATACGAGAAGCCGCGCTCCCGGCGGTCGAGCTGCATCGACGACACGCCGAGGTCGAGATAGACGATGTCGATCGAAGCGTCGGCGCGCTCGGCCAGGACCTCCGCGAAGTTGCCGTGATACAGCTCGGTGCGACAGGGCGCCTCGCGCGCCACGTCACGGAAGTAGTCGGCTACGCTCGGGTCGCGGTCGCAGGCGATCAGCAGGCCGTCGGGGCCGAGACGCGCCGCCACGGCGGCCGCATGTCCGCCGGCGCCGAAGGTGGCGTCGAAGGCGATCTCGCCGGGTTCGGGCTTCAGCAGGTCGACGAGCTCATCGAGCAGGACTGGCGTGTGAGCAAGCGCCATCTCGTAGTCACATACGTGATAGTTGGTCTGCGGCAGCATCGGCCCCCTCCTCCATCTGCTTGCGATACTTCGCCCACGCCACGCGGTCCCAGATCTCGATGTGGTCGTGCATGCCGATGATGGTGACATCCTTCGAGACCCCGGCGAACCCGAGCAGGTTCCCCGGTACGGTGATGCGCCCCTGACGGTCGATCTCGTCGAAGGTGGCGGCGGCGAAGAGGAAGCGCCGGACCTCTCTGCCCTTCTCGCTCATCGCCGGCAGGTCCCCCGTTTGATCGGCGACGAAGCGGTCCCATTCCTCGGGCGGAAAGGCGGCCAGGCAGCGGTCGAAGCCTCGGGTGAGATAGACGCCCTCAGCGAAGACGGCCCGCAGGCGCGCGGGGATGGCGACGCGGTTCTTCGCGTCGAGCGTGAAATCGAACTCCCCCAAAAGCACCGAGCGCTGCATGGGCGCCACTTTATCCCACTACTCCCCACTTTGCAATACTGTTTCGACACTACTCCCCACATTCCCGGTACGGCGCCCCACTCACGGTCCAGGACGGACCACTCGGGACTTGCCACACCGCTGTCAGGCCCGGCCGCAGGCACTGCGTGCGGCGCGCACGCGCGACGTGGTCACGCGGCGTGACGCGGGGCACGAGGCCGGCGACGAAGGGCCGGCGTCAGAGAGTCGACCAGCGGAGCTCCGCGAACGGCGGTGGGACGAAGTGGGGCGAGCGGCGCGGCGCCGGGCGACTGCGTCGTCGGCGCTCAGGCGTGCGCGACTTACGTGGCGCGCCTAGTCCGGTGATCGACTTCGTCGTCGCCGCTCAGGCTGGCGCCACTTCGTTGCGCGCCTAGTCCGGTGATCGACTTCGTCGTCGCCGCTCAGGCTGGCGCCACTTCGTTGCGCGCCTAGTGCCGCCGAGCGACTCCGTCGTCGGCGCTCAGGCTAGCGTGACTACGTGGCGCGCCTAGTACCGGGGGTTGGGCACCTTGAGCTTCTGGCCGATCGCCAGGGTGGACACGCTGGCCTTCGGATTGAGCGCCAGGAGCGTGCTGAGCGAGATGTTGTACTTGGCCGCGATCGTCGACATGGTGTCGCCCTTGCGCACACGGTAGTAGACGTACTTCTTCGTCGTGTGCACACCGGAGGACTTGGTCGTGACATGCGTGGCGGCGGGCTTGGGCTGACCGCCGATGAGGCCGGCGTGCACGGTCAGCGTCACGACGGCAAGGACCGCGGCAAGCAGTACGATGGGCGCCACGATGCGGGGCCAGGCGGGTCCGCTGCGACGCCGGCGCGGGCGCGGCCGTCCGGCGCGAGCCCGTACGGGCGCCGGAGTCGCGGGCAGGTCCTGGTCCGACCAGTCCTGGTCCGACCAGTCGCGGCCGCCGTCGGGCGCGACCCGCGTGGGATCGGCGCCGCGCGGCGCGGCGCTCGCCGAGAACACCGAGGTCGACTCCTCGTCGGGCGCGCGACGCGGTGAGGCGGCCGGTCGCGTGAGATCGTCGTCGCCCCCGCCGCCCGGCTCACCGTCGGGCGGCCACATCGCACCGGTCGCTTCGGGATCGTCGCCGCGGTGGCCGCGACGGGTCGTGTCGTCGTCCATCAGAAGCCCCCGATCGCGTCGCGCATCTCGACGGTCGCCGCGGCCGCGGCGCTCCGGTAGTCGCCGCCACGCTGTCGCCACGCGTAGATGATCGAGCGCGAGGCGTTCACCACGTAGCCCAGCGCCTCGCCGCTCGTGAGGCCCGCCAGCGCCTCGGGGCCGGCGCCCTGCGCGCCGAAGCCCGGGACCAGCAGGAACGCATGCGGCAGAGCGGCGCGCACGGCGGCGAGCGACGCGGGGGCGGTGGCTCCCGCCACCGCCCCCACGTCGCTGTACCCGTGCGCGCCGACGTGAGCTTCGCCCAGCCGCGCGATCATGTCGGTCACGCGCAGGTAGAGCGGCCGGCCTTCGCAGTCCCTTTCCTGCAGGACGGCGGCGCCCGGGTTGCTCGTGCGAGCCAGCACGAAGACGCCCTGGCCCTGGGCGCAGCGCTCGACGAAGGGCGCGAGCGCGTCGTCGCCAAGGTACGGATTGACGGTCACGGCGTCGGCGCCGAGGCCGGCCAGAGGCTCGCCGGCCAGGGCCGGTGCTCCGCCGAACAGGGCGGCCGCGTAGGCGGCCGAGGTAGAGCCGATGTCGCCACGCTTGGCGTCGACGATCACCGGCAGCTCGTGCTCGTGAGCGCAGGCCACGACGCGCCGCAGGGCATCCCAGCCGGGTGCGCCGTACTGCTCGAAGAAGGCCGCCTGCGGCTTGATCGCCGCGGCGAGATCGGCGACCGCGTCGATCACGCCGCTCGCATACTCGGCAAAGCAAGCCGCCACAGCGGCGGCCTCGCCCAGCTCCGCGACACGCCCGGCATAGCCTTCGCGCAGATCGTCGGGCAGCAGCGCCAGATCGGGGTCGATGCCCACGCAGACCGCGCTGCGCCGCCGCAGGATGCTGTCGGCCAGCCGATCCGAGAAGTGCGTCATCTCTCCGTCACCCCGTGTCGGTCCGACCGCCACCCCAAGCCCGGCGCCGGTCCCGTCGCGGTCGCCTCGGGTAGGTCACGCGTCGTCGCCCTCGGCGTCGGGCGTGTCGAAGAGATCGCCCAGCCCGTCGTCGTCGTCGGCCGTCTGGTTCTGCCGCTGCTGAGCCTGGAAGGCACGCACGTTCTTGCGGATCGTGTCGAGCTTGGCACGGATGTAGTCGCGCGAGGCGCTGCCTTCGGTGGGCGCCGGCTCCTGCTTTTCGAGCTCTTCGGATTCCTGCTGCATCTGCCGCAGGACATCCATGAGCTGGGCGTCGTCCATGGCGGTGAGGGTGTTCAGGTCGTACTTCATGACCTTGCTCGACGCTTCGTGCACGGCGGTCAGCTTGGAGCGCACGACCGGGTTGAACACGGCGCTGGGGTCGACCTGGGCGGTGATCTCGTTGACGTCCCTGATCCAGTCCTCTTCGCTGGCCCCAGCCTTGGGGATGATCTTGATGGTGCCCTCGTCGCTTTCTTCGATGCGATCGATCGACAGATAGGCGCGCAGGAAGCCTTCGGTGAAGGCGACCGGCACGGTGGCGGCGTAGGCGATGACCTGCAGGATCTCGGCGGCGAACTGGGTGAAGGTGCCGGTGTGCAGGTAGCTGTCCTCGATCAGGCCGAGGAGCATGGACTTGAGGTAGGGATCGGCGCGCTGGCCCGGCTGGAGGTCGCGGCCTTCCGCGGCCGCGCTCTCTTGAGGCGCCGCATTCGTGTTGGCCGCCGCGTCACGGGGCTGCGGGGCCTGCCCTGCCGCGCTGGACTCTGGTGCGTCTGCCATGGCTCCCCCCGCGTCGCGCTCGCTGTGGCCTGGCCACACCTTACTCCAAGGTCGAAACCGATGACAAACTTCGCGCCGCGAGCCGCGAGCCGAGACGCCGCGCGAGGCTTTCCGGTAGGCTGGCCGCTGTCATGAGCGAACCGCCAGGAACGCCGGCCGGCCCCGCCCGGCCAGATGCGTCCGCGCCGCCGCCCGAGCGCCGCGCCGCGAACCTCGTCCTGCGCGGCGCCCGGCGGCTCGCCGCGGCCACGCGGGCGGCCGCCCGCGAGCCCCGCGCGACCGCTCTTTTCTGCGATGTCGACGGCACCGTCTCGCCGATCGTCTCCGACCCCTACGCGGCGGTCGTGCCGCCCGCCTTCCGCGCCGTCCTCACCGCGCTCGCGCCGCGCCTCGGGCTGCTGGCCTTCGTCACCGGTCGCGACGTGCGCCAGGCGGCGGCCATGGTCGGCATCGGCGACGCCCTCTACGTAGGCCTGCACGGATTCGACGTCCTCGCGCCCGGCGGTGTCGTGAGCCGCGACCCCGCGGCCGAGCCCTGGGTCGACCGCATCCAGGCGATGGCCCAGCGCGTGAGCGCGCTCGACGCCGAACGCCTGGGCCTGGTCGTCGAGAACAAGGGCCCGATGCTCGACCTGCACTACCGCCGGGCGCCCGACCCGGCGGCCACTCTGGCCGTCCTCGAACGCGAGATCCTGCAGCCGGCGCGCGCGCTCGGGCTGGCGATCGCCACCGGTCACTTCCTGGTGGAGCTGCGACCCCCGGTGCCGGTGAGCAAAGGCACGGCCGTGCGGCGGCTGTTGGGCACCGGCGGTCGCGACGGGGCCGCGCTGCGCACCGCCCTCTTCCTGGGAGACGACCTCACCGACCGCACCGGGTTCGCAGCGGTGCACGAGTGGGCCGCGGAGGCCGGCGAGCGCCTCGCCCTCGCCGTGGCCGCCCTGACCGACGAGACCCCGCCTGAGGTACGCGACGAGGCCGACGTCGTGGTCGCCGCGACGCCCGGTGTCTACGAGGTGCTGGCCGGGCTGCTCGAGGCGCTCTCAGACTAGGCGCGCAACGAAGTCACGCACGCCTGAGCGGTGACGACGAAGTCGCTCACCGGCCTAGGCGGCGCTCCCCGGAGCGCTCCGCGCCTCGCCGGGGACCTGTCCCACCGCGCACTCGCAGCCCTTCGCGCGCAGCAGCTCGCGCTGGCGCGCGGGCGGGTCGACGTAGCGGTCCTGAACGGCGGCGCCGGTCGCCAGCGCGCGATCGAGCGGCGAGGCGTGACGGTAGCCACGGCGGGTCATCTCGGCGACCAGCGCCTCGTGGCGAAGGTAGAGGGCGGCGAGCTTGCCCTCCCAGCGCAAGGTCTCAGGGTGGCGACGGTAGCCGCGCCGGTCCGAGACGAGGATCGTCCACACGGCATGCAGCTCGCGATGCTCGCCGAGCAGGTGTCGCCGGCACAGGCAGGCGGGGTCGAGATCCCAGATGCGCACGACCCGCCGTCCGGCTCAGGCCCCGGCGTAGCCCTTCGGCTCGCGCTTCTCGAGGAAGGCGGACATGCCCTCGCGGGCGTCGTCGCTGGCGAAGGCGAGCGCGAACAGATCGCGTTCGATCTCGTGGCCGGCCTCGATGTCGACGTTCAGCGCGTGGTGGATCTGCGACTTGATGTAGCGCACGGCCAGGGGCGGCCTGGCGGCCAGCTCACGAGCCAGCTTGAGCGCCTCGGGGAGCAGCTCGGCGACCGGGAAGACGGCCTGCACCAGGCCGATGCTCAGCGCCTGGGCGGCGTCGATCAGGCGGCCGCTCAGGCACAGATAGCTGGCCCAGCCGTTGCCGACTTCGCGAGGCAGGCGCTGCGTGCCGCCCCAGCCCGGCGTGATGCCGAGGCCGACCTCGGGCTGGCCGAAGCGGGCGTTGTCGGCGGCGAAGCGGATGTCGCAGCCGAGCGCCAGCTCGCACCCACCGCCCAGGGCGAAGCCGTTGACGGCCGCGATCCAGGGCTGCGGCGCGCCCTCGATGGCCTCGATCACCTTGCGGCCCAGCCACGACGACTGGCGCGCCTCCTCGGGCGTGAGGGTGCGAAACTCGGCGATGTCGGCGCCGGCCACGAAGGCCTTCTCGCCGGCGCCGGTCAGCACGACCGCGCGCACCGCGGAGTCGTGCGTGAGCTCGCGAGCGACGCGCAACAGCTCCTCGTTGGTCGCCCGGTTCAGGGCGTTCAGCACCTCGGGACGGGCGACCGTGACGACGGCGACGGCGCCGTCGCGCTTGACCTCGACTGCCATGAGTGGATCCTCCTTGCGCATGGGTAGGCCCGCTTGCGAGCCGGTACCACTCTACCTCACGGGTCAGGCGTGAGGCGCGTCTGCGAGGGAGCCTTTGAGAGGATCGCGGGCGGGCCGGCGGCACGTAGTGCCGCCGGCCCCACCCTCGCGACATCCGCGGCCCGGGGGGGCTCGACTGATCCCGGGGGGAGGGACAGTCTGCCGCGGACTGTTCGTCGGGCCGTACTGGCCACGACCGCTCCTGGGCGACCATCGCGGCCGGCGGACGCGTCTACTTCCTGCTCGCTCATCCGGCGAACTTCCGCATCGCGCGAGTACATCCCACTCGCATCCGCTCGCCACGCGCTTCGGCCACCCCGCCGCTACGGCGACGGTTGTGACAATCAGGCGTGCTCGATCAGGTGACATTGTAGTACCGCGCGAATGTGTGGTCAATCGTGCGTTTTCGTTCGTTTTCTCACAAATGGAACGCGAACTTCATCGTCGTGGGCTCGACTCGACGTGCCCGTCACCTCGCACAATCGCACAGCGGCCACGGGAGGACGCGGCCCCGCGGCGACATTGTCATCCTGTACGGCCCGGCGCTCGTGTGATGAGGTTGGCGTGCCCGGTGGCAGCAAAGAGGAGGATCCCATGAGTCGGCGGCGTCGCGTCAGAACCGCAGGCCGCATCCGCCGGCAACCGGCGGCCTTGCTCACGCTCTGTCTGGTGGCCGCCTCGGGCGTGCTGGCCTGCGGCTGCGGCAGTGGTGCAACCGCGGCGCAGACCGCCCCGCCCACGGCGTCGGCTACGGCCGCGCCGGCCACCCCCGCGCCGGCCGGCGACGCCTCGCCGTCACCACGGCCCTCGCCGCAGATCACGGCGGGCCCGGTCCCCACCGCCGCGCTCGGCGCCGTGCGCGAGTTCTGGCGTCTCCTCCAGGAACGTCGCTACGCGCGGGCACGAGCGGCCGTGGCGCCCAGTTCGCCGCTCGCAGACCCCGGCGCCCGGTGGAACCTGGCGGGGGCCCGCCTGCTCGCCGTCTACCCGCGAGCGCTCGCCGCAGTCCCGCCCTACGCGACCGTCGAGTTCAAGACCGTCGTGTCCATCAGACCGAGCGCCGGCACGAACACCTGGGGCGCCGCCGGCAGCCGTTCTCTGTGGATGACAGTGACCCGCATGAGCGACCGGAGCTGGCGAGTGTACGAGTTCGGCACCGGGCCCTGACGACGGCCGCGAGCGGCCGGCCTTACGCCCTGAGCTTGCGCAGCGGCGCGATGGTGGCCATCAGGCGCCGCAGCGAGCCGTCGTTTTCGAACTGCACCACAATGATCCCGCCTTGCTCGGCGGCCTGCACCGTACCCTCGCCGAGCGTCGCGTGCAGAACCCTGTCGCCGGGAGCGAAGAACTGCTCGACCACCGTTTCGTCGAGCTTCTTCTCGAGGCCGGTGATGCGCTTGCCCGAACCCCCTACGCCGTCGTCGTCGCGGTCGCGCCAACCCGACGACCAATCGTCGTCGCGCCCCGAACGGCCGCGCTCGCGACCGCCGGAGCGGGCGCCCCGCGCGGCGCCGGCGCCCGACCAGCCGCCGCCGCCCCTGCCGCCGCCTGCGTACGCCGGTCCGCCGACACGCTCGATCTCGACCAGGTCGGCGGGGATCTCGGCCAGGAATCGCGAGGGCAGCCCGTAGAGACTGCCGCCCCAGAGGTTGCGCGCCCGGGCGTGAAGCAGGTAAAGGCGGTCCATGGCCCTCGTGATGCCGACGTAGGCCAGGCGACGCTCCTCTTCGAGGTTCTGGTCGTCGAGGGCGCGCTGGTGAGGGAACACGCCCTCTTCGAGACCGGTGATGAAGACGACCGGGAACTCGAGGCCCTTGGCGTTGTGCAGCGTCATGAAGGTGATGAGCTCGCTCGTGTCGACCATGGTGTCGATGTCCGCGTAGAGCGAGATCTCCTGCAGAAAGCCGTCGAGCGTCGGCTCGTCGGCGCGCTGGTCGTATTCGGCCGCGACGCCGACGAGCTCCTCGAGGTTCTCGATGCGGCCCTCGGCTTCGAGGGTGTCCTGGCCTTTCAGGGCCGCCGTGTAGCCGCTCTCGTCGAGCACGCGCCGCACCAGCGCAGCCACCGACGGGCTCGACGACGCCTCCGCCCGCCAGGTGTTCACCACGGCGGCGAACCTCTTGAGCGAGGCGCTCGCCGCGGCGGTCATGCCGGGTACGTCGTCGGCCTGCTCGATCACGTTCCAGAGCGGTTCGCCCAGCGTCTGGGCCTCGCCCTGAAGGCGGCCGATGGCGGTCTGCCCAAGGCCGCGGCGCGGCACGTTGACGATGCGCAGCAGGCGCTGTTCGTCGGCGGGGTTGTTGATGATCGCGAGGTAGGCGAGCGCGTCCTTTATCTCGGCGCGCTCGTAGAAGCGCGTGCCGCCGACGACCTGATAGGCGATAGCGTAGCGACCGAACTCCTCCTCGAGCACGCGCGACTGGGCGTTCGTGCGATAGAGCACGGCGATGTCGTGGGGGGCGAGGGGGCGACCTGACCCGGCCCCCTCGGCCCCCACGCCCTCGTCCAACACCTTGCGCACCTCGCTGGCGATGTACTGCGCCTCGGCGTGCTCGTCGGCGACCTCGACGACGTGCACCGGCCGGCCCGTGCCGCGCGCGGTCCACAGGTTCTTGCCCTTGCGCCGGCGATTGTTGGCGACCACCGCGTTGGCGACGTCTAAGATGTGGGTCGTCGAGCGGTAGTTCTGCTCGAGACGGATCACCTTGGTCTCGGGGTAGTCGCGCTCGAACTCGAGGATGTTGCGGATGTCGGCGCCACGCCACGAGTAGATCGACTGATCGTCGTCGCCGACCACCGCCAGGTTACCGCGCTCCCCGGCCAGCAGGTTGGCGATGCGGTATTGGGCGTGGTTCGTATCCTGGTATTCGTCGACCATGACGAAGCGGAACGTGCGCTGGTAGTGCGCCAGGCGGTCGGGGTACAGCTCGAACAGGTTGACCGTCTTCATGAGCAGGTCGTCGAAGTCCATGGCGCTCATCTCGATGAGCTTCTTCTCGTAGAGGTCGTAGACGTCGGCCGCGGCGCGCTGATAGTGGCCGCCGGTCTGCTCGCGAAAGGCGCCCGGGTCCTGCAGGCGGTTCTTGGCGTCGGAGATGGCCCGAGCCATGGCGTCGGGCGTGTAGCGCTTGTCGTCGAGATCGAGCTCGGAGAGGCAGCGTTTGACCAGCCGCTTGGCGTCGTCGGCATCGTAGATCGAGAAGGTCGACTTGTAGCCGAGCCGCTCCGCTTCGCGGCGCAGGATGCGCGCGCACATCGAGTGGAAGGTCGAGATCCACATGAGGCGCGCGACCGGACCGACCAGCGCGCCGATCCGCGCCCGCATCTCGCCGGCGGCCTTGTTGGTGAAGGTGATGGCGAGCACCTCGTCGGGACGCACCCCGCGGACGCGCAGCAGGTAGGCCACCCGGTGAGCCAGCACGCGCGTCTTGCCCGAACCGGCGCCGGCCAGGATGAGCAGCGGGCCTTCGAAATGCTCGACCGCCTCGCGCTGGGGTTCGTTCAAGCCGGCCAGCAGAGCCTCGGCGGCGGCCGCGCGTCCGCCCGCGTCGCGCGCGTCCGATCCTGTCGCGGCGCGGCTCACGGCGCCCTCAGTGCAGGCCCCAGTCGAGGAGCGCGCTCAGGACCAGGCAGAGGACGCCGGCCACCGCCAGCTTCATGCCCGACCACACCAGGCGCTGGCGCGAGACGCGACCGAGGAACACGCCGAGCGCGAAGAGCTCGACGAAGGCGATCGCGACCCCGGCGACGTAGGCCGAATTGAGGCTTGTGAAACCCACCAGGAACGGCGCCAGCACGAGCGCCGCCGCGATGAACGGCGACACGCCGTCGACACAGGCGATGACGATCGTCGCGTAGGTCGAGGCGGCGGCGATGTCGGAGTCCTCGAGACTCGAAAGGGTGACGCCTTCGAGCTCGCGCAGCGAGCGGTCGCGCTCGGCGCGTTCGATCAGGTAGGAGCCGTAGAAGCCCGAGATGCCCATCGCCACCGCGGCGCCGAGCCCCACGGCCACGACCTGATGGGCCGAATGGGCGTGTCCGAGGTAGCTGCCGACCAGCACGCCCAGCGTCGTGAGCACGCCGTCGAAGGCGTTCATGGCGAAGTAGCGGCGGGCGATCTCGCCGACCTCGGCGACGCGGTGGTAGTGGCGCAGCGTCGCGAACCTGCTGCGCAACCAGGCGGTGGGGCCGGGGGCCGTCTTGGGGCTCACGTGCTAGGCGGGCGGCGGTCGGTCACCGCATCCAGCGGGCGCCGGCATCCTGCGGGGTCTCGGCCTCGTCGACGATCTGACGGCCGGTCGACACCTTGTCGATGGAGTGGATGCTGCCCCCGGAGTCCTGGATGACCTCGGCGACTTCCTGGTAGTCGATGTCGCTGCCCTCGAGCGTGATCTTGATGTTCTCGACCTTGTTGTCGATCTCGAACAGCGTGATGTCGACACCGACCACGCCTTCGAGGTCGCCGAGCTTGTCGGCGAGGTTGAGCATGGTCGGCATGTGTGGTTTGAGGACGTCGAGGACGAGACGTCGGACATGACTCACGGCGGGATCACTCTCCCCTAGTGCTGACGTTGACGCGGCGATAGTAGCATACCCGCTGGAGCGCCTCCGTGGCGCTCGTCTCAGATGCCGGCCCCGTCGTTGAAGTGCAGCAGCCGGTCGAGCTTCTCCTGGCTGCGGGCGACCCGCGCCCGGCGGCGTTCCTTGCGCTTGGGGTCGATCTCGTCGAGCTCCTGCTCGAGGGCGATGATGCGGTCGACCACGCACTTGAGGGCTTCGGCCACGGGGTCGGGCAGGTGTGTGTAGTCGATGTCGGGGATGCCCACGCGCTGACCGTCGACCAAAACCGGATGGCCGGGGTTGCCGACCACCGTGGCGTTGGCCGGCACGTCGTGGACGACCACGCTGCCCGAACCGATCTTGGCGTTGTCGCCGATCTTCACCGAGCCCAGCACGCTGGCGCCGGAACCGACCACGATGTTGTCGCCCAGGGTGGGGTGACGTTTGCCGTGCTCCTTGCCCGTGCCGCCCAGGGTGACGCCCTGGTAGATCGTCACGTTGTCGCCGATCTCGCTCGTCTCGCCGATCACGACGCCGGCGCCGTGGTCGACGAAGAAGCCTTCGCCGATCGTGGCTCCGGGGTGGATCTCGATGCCGGTCGCGAAGCGGTTGAACTGGGAGATCCAGCGTGGCAGCACCGGTATGCCGCACTGGTAGAGCGGGTGGGCGAGGCGGTGCAGCCACAGGGCGTGCAGTCCCGAATACGAGGTCACGATCTCGAAGGAGCTGGTGGCGGCCGGGTCGCGGTCCTTGACCGCCCGCACGTCGCGCCGCATGCGTTCGACGAAGTGGCGCGGCCGGCTCTTGCGGGTGGCACACCAGGCGCCGGCGGCGACGTCGGCGGCGGTTCCCAGGGCACGGTTCACTGTTGCGGGCTCCTTTCGGACCGGGGTGCTTCGTTCATGCTTCCCGAGCGAAACCCCTGTAAATCGAGGGTGACGTAGGTGAAACCGAGGGCCCGCAGGCGGCCGACCAGCAGATCGCGAAGAGCGGGCGCGGCGGCCCGTTCGACGTCCTCCGCCGATAGTTCGATACGGGCGATGTCGCCGTGGTGGCGCACACGCAGCTCAGGCCCCAGCCCCAGGCCGCGCAGCACGTCTTCGGCGGCCGCCACCTGGCGCAGCTTGTCGGCCGTCACCGGCTCGTCGTAGGCGATGCGCGAGGCCAGACAGGCTTCGGCCGGCTTGCTCCAGACCGGCAGGTCGAGAGCGCGCGCGAGGGCGCGCACGGCGGCCTTGCCGAGCCCGGCCTCGATCAACGGGTGACGCACGCCGTGTTCGGCGCAGGCGCGCAGGCCGGGCCGCTCGTCGCCCAGGTCGTCGCGGTTGGCGCCGTCTACGAGCGCCGTGATGCCGGCTTCGGACGCGGCCCGCGCCATGGCCGTGAGCAGCGTCGACTTGCAGTAGTAGCAGCGCTCGCGACCGTTGGCGACGAAGCGCTGGTCGTCGAGCTCGCGGGTCTGCCAGGTGAGGTGGCGCACGCCGAGGGACTCGGCCAGGGCGCGCGCGGCCGTGAGCTCGTCGTCGCGGTAGGTCTCTGAGACGGCCGTGAAGGCGAGCACGTGAGCGGCGCCGAGCACGCGCGCGGACAGCGCCAGCACGACACTCGAGTCGACCCCGCCCGAGAAGCCGACACAGACACGGCCCAGCGGCTTGAGCACCGCTTCGACCGGGTCGAGCAGCGAGCCCAACGTGGCGATCAGCGCCGCGCTGGCGGCGCCCTCGTGAGACTCGGCGGCCATCAGCCCCCGATCATCGCCGGGGCGCCCTGGTCGGCGAACAGCGGCGTCGACAGGTAACGCTCACCGGTATCGCACAGGATGGTGACGATCAGCTTGCCGCGATGCTCGGGACGCGCCCCGACCTCGGCCGCGGCGAACGCGTTGGCGCCGGCCGAGATGCCGACCAGGATGCCCTCGTCGGCGGCCAGGGCGCGGGCCGTCGTCATGGCCTTGTCGCCGGGCACCTGCACGACCTCGTCGTAGACGGCGGTGTCGAGCACTTTCGGCACGAACCCGGCGCCGATGCCCTGGATGCGGTGCGGACCCGGCTGGCCGCCCGACAGGACGGCCGATTCGGCCGGCTCGACCGCGTAGACCTTGATCGCCGGATCGCGCTCTTTGAGCACCTGGCCCACGCCGGTGATCGTGCCGCCCGTGCCCACGCCGGCCACGAAGGCCGAGACGGCGCCGTCGGTGTCGCGCCAGATCTCCTCGGCGGTCGTGCGCCGGTGGACGCCGGGGTTGGCCGGGTTCTCGAACTGCTGGGGCATGAAGCTGTCGGGGTCTTCGGCGAGCAGCGCCGCGGCCCTGTCGATGGCGCCGCGCATGCCTTCGGGACCAGGCGTCAGGACGACCTGCGCGCCGTAGGCCCGCAGCAGGTTGCGGCGCTCGATGCTGAACGTCTCGGGCATGGTCAGGATGAGCCGGTAGCCGCGCGCGGCGGCCGCCATGGCCAGGGCGATGCCGGTGTTACCGCTGGTGGGCTCGACCAGGGTGGTGCGCCCCGGAGCGATCAGACCCGCCTGTTCGGCCGCCTCGATCATCGCCAGACCGATGCGATCCTTGACGCTGCCGCCGGGATTGAAGGACTCGAGCTTGCCCACGATCGTCGCGCCGCTGCTCTCGGAGAGCGCCCTCAAGCGCACGAGCGGCGTGCCGCCGATCAGCTTGGTGATGTCGTCTGCGATCTCCACGCGGTCCTCCGGTCGCTGCTACTGGATGTGCTAGATGTAGTACATGGCCTCGCGCGGCGCGCGGGAACGCTCACGCTCGGCGAGATCGGCGATCGTGGTCTCGCGCAGCACCCGCTCGAGGGCTTCCTTGGCCTCGAGCCACACCGCCGCCGGGCCGCACTCCTCGATGCGCTCGCACTCGCCCTGCGTGCAGACGGCCGGCGAGACCAGCCCATCCAGGACCTCGACGACCTCGAGGACGGTGACCTGGGCCGGCGGACGGGCGAACACGAAGCCGCCGCTCGCCCCGCGACGGCTGTTCACGATGCCGGCCCGCCGCAGCGAGGCGAAGAGCTGTTCGAGGAACTGCAGCGGGATGCCACGGGCGGTCGCCACGTCGGTCAGCCGGACGAGGTGGTCGGGCCGCGCCTCGGTGCGCTCGGCGAGCTCGACCAGAGCCCTGACGGCGTACTTGCTCTTGGCTGAGACGTTCATGTCGACACGATTCGTACAGGAACTAGATAAGACTTGTCAACAATACCCCTTGAACACGCAGGTTACTCGCCCTCGCCGGGCAGAGTGCCCGAATGGTCGCCGGGGCCCCCGCCCCGATCGTCGCCGGAGCCGCCGCCCACGCCATCGCCGGACACCCCGTCCGTGGCGTCGCCGGACACCCCAACCGCGGCGTCACCACGGCGGAAGCCACGACGGACGGCGACCGCGGCGACCGCGCCCAGAAGCGCGGTTGCCGCGGTCGCCCAGACGAGCCGGAAGCCGACTACCCACAGGGCCGCCGCGCCCACCGCGATGGTCACCAGGGAGTCCTCGACGATGGCGTGCGCCTGGCTCAGAAAGACGCTCATCAGGAACACCTGCCGGCGCGCGAGCCGGCGCCGGCGCGTCTCGCGCAGGATGACGCCGCTGCCGTAGGCGATGCCGAAGAGAAACCCGACGAGCGTCGGCGTGGCGATCTCCTCGGTCATGCCGAGCGGCGCCATCACCCGCGTCCAGGCGCGCACCAGCCGGCGGAACGGCCGCGAGCCTTCGAAGAGCTCCAGCACGACCATGATCGGCACGACGATGACGAAGACCCGCAGCAGCAGCGAGAACGAGCCGTGCACGAACTCAGACAGCAGGGACCACACGCTCAGTCGCGCCTTGCCCCGGGCCTCACGAGAAGGCTTTCATGAGCAGGTTGGCCACGCCGGCGGCCAGCAGCCCGCTCAGCGCCCGCAGCACACCGAACCCGACGCCGCTCATACCGGCCTTGCGCAGCACGGCCCCTTCGACCAGCAGGTTGTGGCCGATCAGGATGGCCAGGGCGAGCACGGTGATCTGCCGAGCATCCAGGTGGAGGGCCGTCATGGCCCCGACGGCGGCGTAGACGTTGAGCACCCAACCGAGCACCAGCGGCAGGGCCGCGGACCCGGGCAGGCCCACCAGCGACATGACCGGTTGCGCGACGCGGGCCAGCACGGTGATCGCTCCGACCTTCTCGAGAACCAGGGCGAGGCCGTAGGCCGGGATCATCGCCTTGGCGAGACTCCAGAAGGTCTGCAGCCCCGAACGGATGCCGCGCGGCAGGTCGCGGCGCAGGACCGCGGCCAGCGTTACGGGGGGATCGACCAGATCGGGTAGCTCGGGGGGTTGCGGCGTCACGACGCGATTCTGACACATCCGCGCCGCGCCTTCGCCGGGCGGCAAGACGTCGCGCAACGTCACCGCCCCGACCCGGTCGTCATCCTTGTGGGCCACGACCGCCGGGCGCAGCATCGCCACTATGATCCCGCGCTCCAACCGATCGCTCGTCGCCGCCGTCCGCGCGCTCATCGCCGGCGCCGCGCTACTCACGGTCATCGGAGCCTGGGCGGCGTGCGGGCGGGCGGCACCCACCCCTCTCGCCCCCGCGGGTCAGGCGAGGGGGCTGGGGCCTTCGGCCCCAGCCCCCCGCGCCACGAGCGCGGCCGCCACCCGTCGGGCCGGCGCCGTAGCCGGCCTCGAAACGGCCTGCACCGTGGCGCAGCTCACGCACCTGGTCGACCAACGGCGTCTTGTCGCCGCTCGCCGGCTGCTGGCCGGGCGGCGCGCCTGGCCGCGCCGCGAGCTCCTCGCCATCACACGCATCCGGTTCATCTCGGCGCGGGTCTGGGGAGACCCTCGCGCCGACGGCGTCACGCTGGCCGCCACCGTACGGCTCGCGGTCAGATCGGGCAGCCCGCTTCCGGGCGGCCTGACGACGCTGTTCTTCACCCTGGGGAGGGACGGGACCGCGGGGGACTGGCTGGTCACAGCCGTCACCACGAGCCCGTAAACCGACCCGAAAGGGGGTCGCCATGCTCCACCTCCCACACCCGCGAGCGGCGCTGCTCATGCTGCTCGTCATCCCGGTCGCCATGGGCCTGGCGGCGGCCGGCGGCAACGCCGCCGCCACACCGCCGCCGCGCGCCCCGAGCGACTCACCGCAGGCCCTCTCGCGCCGCGACGCAGCCGCTGCGGCGACGGCCTACCTGCAGGCCCGGGCGAACGCCGTGATCGGGCCCTCGCGGGCCGCCGCGCTGGCCGCCGACTGCCTGCCCGGCGCCGCGCTCGCGCGCCGCGAGGCCACGCTCGCCGCGGGCGCGCGGTGGCTGGCCCACGACCTCGGCCACACCACGACCGCCGTGTCGTGCAGGGTCAGGATCAGCTCCGTCAGAGTCCTGGCGGCGGCCGGGACCGCCACCGTCACCGCTCGTGTCGTGAGCCTCGTCACCTGGACCGACGTCAAGGGCCGCGCGAACACCGACGGCGAAGGCCTCGACCACGTCGTCACCCTGGTCGCCCGTGGCGGTCGCTGGCTCGTCGCTCGCGACGCCTACTCGTCCGATCTCACGCCGCGCCTGCTCGAGGCCGGCGGTGCGTCCCGGGCCGCGGTCACGGCCGCGGCAAAGCGCCTCGAAGCTCGCGCGCACAGCCTGCCCCAGGTCGTGGCCGTTCCCGCCGCACAGGCCACCGCCACGCCGACGCTCCTCGACACGCCGCCGGCCACCGCTCCCGTCGTGGCCGGACCGCACCTCGGCTACGTGGCGCAGGTCACCTACGACCGCGATGCCGCCAAGACCTACGCCGACAAATACGCCCTGTCGTACAACCCGACATACGTCAACTTCAGCGCCGACTGCGCCAATTTTGGCTCGCAGGTCATGTTCGCCGGCGGCTACCCCACGTTCGGCAGCACCTACTCCTCGGGCTGGTGGTACGACAAGAACGACACCAGCTCGCCCTCGAACGACACCTACAGCCACGCCTGGATCGCCGTCGCCAACCAGCAGGGCGCCTGGAACCTCAAGTACACCGACTTCGTCGCCTCCATCAGCGACTGCGCCCGGGGTGACTTCGTCTACTACGATTGGACGGGCGACGGCACCTGGGACCACGTGGCCGAGCTCGCCGGCACCAACAGCGACGGCCAGAAGGTGGTCGACGCCCACACCACCGACCACTATCACGTGTTCTGGAAGCTCGGCACCTCAGCCACCCGCTACCGCTTCGCCCGCACGCGAGCCACCGTCGTGATCTGATCGGCGCGAGGCGGCGGCGGGAGCTCCAGGGGAGCTCCCGCCGCCGCCCGCCGCCACGGCGACACCTCCGAAAGCCCTCCAGCGCCGCGCTCGGCCATGACTGTTTCCAGCGAGAACGGGTACTCACAGAAAGCGGCGACGGCGACAGTGAGGGGCGGCTCGTGGACTCGAAGGGATCGAACGACGACAGAGTAGTCCGATTCCCCCGCGAACGGATCACGACCAGTAGCTCCGACGGGGCCGACCTTGCGGCCGGCGCGCTCAGATCGGGCTGGCTGACTCAGGGCTCGGCGGCGGTGCGGCTGCAGCAGGCCGCCGAGGCGTACCTGCAACGGCGCGTCGTACCGGTAGCCGGCGGCTCGGCTGCCATGCATCTGGCGCTGCTGGCGCTCGACGTCGACGACGGCGGCGAGGTCATTCTGCCGGCGATCTCATCGTCGTCGACGGCCAATCTCGTGATCCTCGCCGGCGGCCGGCCGGTCTTTGCCGACATCGAAGCCGCCGACCGGCCCTTCCTCGAAGCCGCCGACGCCAATCGTCTGGTCGGGCCGCGCACGCGGGCTCTGCTGACCGTCCACGAATCCGGGTATGCGGCCCGCACCGACGACCTGCGCCTCGTCGCCGAAGACCGCGGCCTCACCATGATCGAAGACTGCCGGCAGGCGCTCGGCGCCACCGCCGACGGACATCCGGTCGGCACGACCGGGCGCTTCGCGATCCACGCCTTCGGCGACGCGCCGGCCGCCGGAGGCCTGATCTCGACACCGTCCGCGGAGCTCGAACGGCACCTCATCGCCCTTCGTTCGACCGTCATCGCCACCGATGACGAATGCTTCTCGCACGACTGCGCCGACGGCATGGCCAACGGCTACCGCATCGACGAGGCCGCGGCCTCAGCCGGAGCGCGCGCGCTGGCTGAACTGTCCGACGTCCTTGCGCGCCGCCGCGAACTGGCCCTGGCGATCGGCGAAGAGCTGCGCCGGGCGGGCCTCAAGGTCCTGGACAACGGCGCCGGGCACCCCAACTCGAGCCGCCTGATCGCCCTGGCGCCGTCGCGCGAGCGCCGCGACGAGCTCGTCTCAGTGTGCCGGCGCGCGGGCGTCGATGTTCTCATGCCGGTGTCCGCGATCACGCAGGCGCCCCACAACACCCAGCTCCACCGGCGCGCCCTGCCCAACACGCGCGCCTTCTGCGACCTGGCTCTCAACCTCGCCGTGGTGCCCGGACTCGACAGGCGGCTGGCGGTCCTTCTCTGACGCAGAGTATCCCAGGAGCATCTCCGGGAACGTCCCCGATCGGTAGATGTCCCGCGGACGTTCCGGCGACGCTCTCGAGGAGCGGCGTCCCCTAACCTTTGGTGGTCGCCTCTTCGCCCGCGAGGGTGACCGCGGCGCCCGCGCCGGGCGCCACGTCGGCGGCGATCAGGTCGTGAAGCGTGTCCGCCGACCGGATCAGGTGGGCTCGAGCTTCGTGTATCGCGTAGGCGGCGGCGCGGGGACGGGCGTTGTAAGGGTTCATCATCTCCAGCGTGTAGGCGCCGGCATCGAAGAAGACGACGACGTCGCCCGGCGCCGTAGCCGACGGGAAGGTGCGGTAGGGCGTCTCGTCGTCGCCGGCGAACACATCGCCGCCGTCGCACAGTGGGCCGGCCAGACGGAACGGCGTGTCGGCGGCTTCGGCGGCGCGACTGGCGACCACCGTGCGGTAGTACCAGCGGTAGTTGGTGTGCTCGAGGAGGGTGTTGAAGCCGGCGTCGATGGTCAGCCAGCGTTCGTCGCCGACGCGCCGGCCGGCGGCGTCGCGCGCACCCTTGACCTTGGCGTTCTCGACGGTGGTCACGAGCAGGGCCGTGTTGCCGGCTATCGAGCGGCCGGGCTCGAGCAACAGCTTCAGAGAAGGCCGGCGGCGTTCGAGCACGCCGCAGATGGCCCTGGCGTAGTCGTCGAAGGTGAGCGCTGAGCAGAAGTAGTCGAGCGGCTCGCAGGCGGGCTGGTCGCGGTAGGGGATGGCAAAACCGCCGCCGGCGTTCAGATGATCGAGCTGCACGCCCTCGCCGATCACGGCCTCGACCAGATCGAGGCCCTTCTCGACGGCGGCCAGATACGGTTCGACGCCGGTGATCTGCGAGCCGATGTGCAGGTGCAGGCCCTGCGGCTCGAGCGCCGGGTCGTCGCGCGCGAAGGCGAAGGCTCCCAGGGCGTCGTCGAGGTCGATGCCGGACTTGCCGCCGTGAGCGGTCACGAGACCGGGGTGAGTGAGCGTCGGCACGTTGACGTCGACCCGCAGGTCGACCGCCGCCGGCCGACCGACCGCCGCGGCCACGTTGGCGATGCGCTCCAGCTCGTACAACGAGTCGACGACGAGGGCCCGCACGCCCGCCTCGACGGCGGTCCGGATCTCGTCGCGGGTCTTGGCGACGCCGTTGAAGACGATCTGCGCGGGCGCAAAACCGGCCCGTTGCGCCTTCCACAGCTCGCCGCCCGAGTTGACCTCGACGTTCACGCCGGCGCGTCGCACCTGGTCTAGGAACCACAGGTTCGAGCAGGCCTTGCTGGCAAAGAAGATCTCGGTGTCGAGGTGGCGCCGGGTGAAGGCGCCTAGCATGTCGCTCACGTTCCGGCGGATGCGGCGCGGCGAGTACAGAAAGAACGGCGTGCCGACGCGGCGAGCGAGGTCGACCACATCGACGCCGTCGAAGACGAGATGACCGTCGCTCACCGTGATGTCGGCGTCGGGATGGACCATCGCGGCGCGCCTCCCGTTCATCAGCTTGGCCCGGCTCAGGTGCTCCGATTATACTGTCCCCGTTCAGCCCGACGACCTCGAGCGTTCGACGATGCCTACGGCAGCCGACACCCACCTTGGCCAGCGCTTCGCCGCCACCTTCGGCGGCACGCTTCACGATTATTAGAAGCGCGCGTCCCCGCCTGCCCGGCCCGGACAGGCCAACGCCCGACACGAAGGTCGCCCATGAACCCCAGACTCACTCTCGATCTCGACGCCATCACCCACGCCACCCGGACGCTCGCCGCGCAGCTCCTTTCGCGGGGCATCGAGCTCATCGGCGTGACCAAGGCCGTCGACGGCGAGCCCGCCGTCGGGCAGGCGATGCTCGCGGCCGGCTGCACCGGCCTCGCCGACTCTCGCCTGCCCGCACTCGTGCGGCTGGCCGCCCAGGCGCTCGCGCCGCTCACCCTGCTGCGCGCCCCGCAGCCCCACGAGGTGGCGGCCGCCGCGCAGGTCGCCGACCGGGTCATGCTCTGCGACGCGCCGACCGCCGCCGCGCTGGGTGAGCACGCTCCCGGACTGCCCATCGAGGTGCTGCTCACGGTCGATCTCGGCGACCGCCGCGAAGGCGTGCTGCCCCGGCAGGCCGGCGAGGCGGCACGCCGCCTCGCCGGCCTGCCGGGCACGGAGCTCACCGGCGTGGCCGTGAACTTCGCCTGCCTGTCGGGCCAGCTCCCCAGCATCGCGCTGTTTCGCGACGCCGAAGAGGTACTGGCCGCCGTGGCCGACGCCGGCGGCATCGACGCACCGCTGCTGTCGCTGGGCGGCAGCTGCTGCCTGCAGTGCCTGACCGGCTACGTGCCACGGTTTCGCACCGAGATCCGCTCGGGCGGCGGCCCGCTCTACGGCTACGACTTCGTCTCCGGCGCGCCGCTCGAAGGCCTCGAGCGCGTCGACCCTGTGCTCTGCGCGACCGTCCTCGAGTCGTTCTTCAAGCCGCCGGCGCCCCCCGGCGCCGCCGGCCTCGACGCGTTCGGTCACGTGCCCGACACCGCCCTGCCCGACGAGCCCGCCTGGCATGCCCTAGTGGCTCTCGGGCGCCGCGATTGCGAACCCCAGGGTCTGCGCCCCCTGCTCGAGGGCGCCTACGTGGCCGGCATGACGAGCGACGTGGGCGTGCTCATCACGCCGCGCGAGCTGCAGCCGGGCGACACCGTCGAGTTCGCCCTCGACTACGACGCGCTGGTGCGCGCCGTGACCTCACCGTACGTCGACCGACGTTTCGTGTCGCGGATGGCCCACGGCGATGTCAAGCCGGCCCACGACGAACGGCAGACTACCCGCACCGACCCCCAGGAGGCCCTGTGACCCGCACCGACCCCCGAGGAGACGCAGTGTCCCACGACGCCCCACGCGCAGGAGCGGCGTCTCACGCCGAGACCCGCCGCACCGGCCCGCGCCGGCCGCTGCAGATCGTCTCGACCGACGAGGTGCGCCGTATCCACGAGACCTCGCTCGACATCCTGAGCGAGGTCGGCTGCGTCTACTACTCCAAGCGCGCGCTCGACGTGCTGGCCGAAGCCGGCGCCGAAGTCGACTACGAGACGACCGTCGCCAAGCTGCCCCCCGCCCTCGTCGAGCGCGCCCTGGCCACCCTCCCCCACCGCTTCACGCTCGGCGGCCGCACCCCGGAGTTCGATCTGCCGATCGACGGCGAGCACGCCTACATCACCTCCGACGGCTGCGCCACGTTCGTGCGTGAGCACGACGGTTCGGTCCGGCCTTCGACCAAGGCCGACGTCAGCGCCGCGGCCCGGGTCGTCCAGGGTCTCGACAACATCTCGGCCACCTCGGCGCTCGTCTCCGCCCAGGACTGCCCCGTCGAGACGCGTGTGCTGCACGAGTTCGACGCCTGCATGAGGGCCTCCGAGAAGCACGCCATCGTGGTCTCGGTCAAGGACGAGACCGAAGCCCGCGACTTGATCCGCATGGCGCAGGCCGTGGCCGGCGGCGCCCGGGAGTTGCACGAGCGGCCCACCTTCTCGGTCATCCTGTGCACCGTGAGCCCGCTCCACCAGGAGCGCTTCGGCATGGATCTGGCCTTCACGCTGGCCGAAGCCGGCATCCCGATGATGCTCTACCCCATGCCCATCCTGGGCGCGACGGCGCCGGTCACCCCCGCCGGCGCGGCGGTCGTGAACAACGCCGAGATCCTCGGCGCGATCACCGCCATCCAGCTCGCTCACCCCGGCGCCAAGCTCATCCACGCCGGCGGACCGACCGCCCTCTACATGCGCACGGGCGCCTACTTCGCCAACGTGCCCGAGGCGCTGCTGCTGCGCGGCCTCCAGGGCCAGATGGCGCGCTTCTACGGCCTGCCGGCCGGCCTCGGCTGGGGCGGCACCAAAGACAAGCAGCCCGGCGCGCAGTCGGCCTACGAGAACACGCTGGGCATGATGCTCGAGCTGTTCGCCGGCGCCGACTTTCTGTTCGGGGCGGGCCTGCTCGACTCCGTCACCCAGATGTCCCTCGAGGAGCTCGTGGTGGCCGACGAGGTGTTCGGCATGGTCGGCCGGCTGCTGCGCGGCGTCACGGTCGACCGCGAGCACCTGGCCCTCGAGCTGATCGAGCGCATGGGCTTCAAGGGCAACTACCTGTTCGACGACCACACCCGCGCCCACGTGCGCGAGCTCTGGCAGGCCCAGCTCGGCGAGACCGGCACCTTCGACGGCTGGCTCGCGGCGGGCGCGCCGAGCACCGCCGACCGCGCCCAGGCGCGCGTCGACGAGCTGCTGGCGGCCGACCCGCCCGCCTTTCCCGACGACCTCGCCCGCGAGTTCGACGCCATCATGGCCACCGCGGAGGCGTAGCAGAGGAGTAGAATCATCGGCAACGCGCCAAGCAGGCGTACCGTTGCACAAGTCGATGGACCGGCCAGCAACAGCAGGAGTCGCGTGAAGGCCAACCGCCTCAAGTCGTCGGCCCGAGACCACCCGGGTCTGTAAGTCACCCACGTTCGCGACGGCGCTCCCTGCCGGCGCGCCGCAAGGCGCCCGCGCGCGCCGTCCCCTTTTCGTCTCCCGAAAGGACCTCATCGTGGCTTACGCAGACGGCTGTTACGTTGGCAAACGGGTCAAGCTCGAGTTGCTCGACTCAGACCAGATCAGGCAGATCCACGCATCCACCCTCGACGTCATCGAGAACGTCGGCGTCATGTTCTACTCCCAGGCTGCCCTCGACATCCTCGAGGAGCACGGCGCCACCGTCGATCGCGAGACCACCGTGGCGAAGATCCCCGGCGAGCTCGTCGAGCAGGCGCTCGCCACCGTGCCGCACGAGTTCACGCTCGGCGGGCGCACCCCCGAGTACGACCTGCCGCTCGACGGCGAGCACATCTACATCTCCTCCGACGGCTGCGGCGTGTCATACCGCGACCCCGACACCGGTGTCGTGCGCCCGTCGCGCAAGGAGGACCTCGAGAACTGCGCCAGGGTCGTGCAGGCGCTCGACAACGTCTCGGCGACCTCGGCCGTCGTCTCCGCCCAGGACTGCCCGACGCAGAGCCGGGTGCTGCACGAGTTCGACGCCTGCGTGCGCAACTCGGCCAAGCACTCGATCGTCGTCTCCATCAAAGAGGATTGGGAGGCGCGCAGCCTGATCGAGATGGCGGCGGCGCTGGCCGGCGGCCGCGACGAGCTGCGCAAGCGCCCGACCTTCACGGCCATCATCTGCACCGTGAGCCCGCTCCACCAGGAGCGCTTCGGCATGGACCTGGCGCTCACCCTGTCCGAGGCCGGCATCCCGGTCAGCTTCTACCCCATGCCCATCCTTGGCGCGACCGGCCCGGTGACGATCGCCGGCTCGGCCGTGGTCAACAACGCCGAGTTCGTGAGCGGCGCCACGCTGGTGCAGCTCGCCCATCCCGGTGCGCCGGTCATTCACGGCGGCGGCCCGACGGCCATGTACATGAACAGCGGCGCCTATGCGAGCAACTCGCCCGAGGCCATCCTGATCCGCGCGGTCCAGGGCCACATGGCCGACTTCTACGGCGTGCCGGCCTGGTACGGCGCCGGCGCGACCACGGCCAAGGAGCCCGGCATCCAGAGCGCCTACGAGAACGCCATCGCCATGTTCATGGCCTACGTGAACGGCGCCGACGTGACCTTCGGCACCGGCCTGCTCGACGGCTCGCGCATCCTCTGCCTCGAGAACATGGTGGTCGACGACGAGATCCTCGGCATGGTCAAGCGCATCCTGCGCGGCGTCGAGGTCACAGACGAGACACTGGCCCGCGACCTCATCGCCAAGATGGGCTTCAACGGCAACTACCTGTTCGACAACCACACCCGCGCCCACGTGCGCGAGCTCTGGCAGGCCAAGCTCGGTGAGACGGGCACCTACGAAGGCTGGAAGCAGGCCGGCGGGAAGAGCACCATCGAGAAGGCCCAGGACAAGGTGCGCGAGATCCTCGCCGGCGAGCCGATCGGCTTTCCCGACGACCTCGGCCGCGAGTTCGACCGCGTGATCGCGGCCGCCGAGGCGCAGACGGTCTAGCCTACCTCGTGCGTATCTACTTCTACGGCGGCGCGAAGTACATGCTGAACGGCACCGGGGTGGCGACCGGCAACGACGTCGTCGTCCCCCATGTCCCCAACGTCAGCAAGGTGCTCAGGATCGTTGTGAAGTAAGCTTCGTGATGCACCGCGACGGTGCCCCACGAACGTGACTGATACCAGACTGACGATACGGCAAGCCGACGGCGCGGCGCAGGAGGTCGCAAGCGACCTCCTGCGCCGCTTCTTTGCCGAAGAAGGCCTCGACGTGCCCGCGGCCAGGCAGGGTGCCGGCCTCGCCGCCGCGCTCGACGACCCGCGCTGCGCCGTCCTGCTCGCCTGGCGCTCGGGCGCAGCGGAGCAGCCCGGGCTCGCCGACGCGTCGCCGGGGGTTGCGCCGACAGATCCCGGCGCACCGGCGGGCATCGCCTGCGCGAGCTGGAGAACGAGCGTCGAGCACGTCCGGGTGGCCGAGATCGGCGCGCTGTACGTGCTGCCGGCCGCGCGCGGCCGGGGCGTGGCGACCGCGCTCATCCAGGCGGTCGCCGATTGGGCTGCCGATCAGGGGTGCGGCGCCTGCCGGGTGGCGGTCGGCCCCGAAGGCGAGCTCAGCCACGGTGTGACCGGCTTCTTTACGGCGCGCGGCTTCGACGACGAGTACCGCAAGCTCCTGTCGCTCGCGCTGTCCATCGACGGCGCCGGTTTCCAGCCCACCGCCGGCGCCGGTCCGGAACACAACGGCACGACCGGGGAGACCACGTGACGCCCGACGCACCACCGCGAGAAGCCGGCTTCTCGAAGGACGCTGACAAGCTCATCCGGCGCCTCTCGCTGGTCGCCTTTCTGCTGTCGCGCCCAGGCCGGCCGGTGAGTTCGGCCGAGATCCGGCGGCGCGTCGAAGGCTACGCGCTCATGACCGACGACGCCTTCAAGCGGCGCTTCTACGAAGACCGCGCCGAGCTCGCCGGCCTCGGCATCGCCGTGGCGGCCGACGCCGAGAGCGAGGGCGAAGGCGAGGTGTATTCGCTGCCGGCGGCCGCCTACTACCTGCCGGCCATCGCCTTCACGCCCGACGAGCTGTCGGCGCTGGCCGCCTGCCTGTTCGTGCTCGAGCACCGTTTCGCCTACAGCGAGCCGCTGCGTCTGGCCCTGCTGAGCCTGACCCACGGCCGCCCCGAGCTGCTTGCGGCGGCGGCCACTGCGCCGGTGAGCGTGCTGCCGGCGCTCGAAGCGCAGCGCGCCGCAAGCGCCCTGCCCAAGCTGCAGCAGGCGGTCGCCGCCGGCAAGACCGTCACGTTCGGCTACTACTCGATCGGTCGCGACGAGGAGCTCGAGCGTACCGTCGACCCCTACGGGCTGCTCCTGGTCGGCGACGAGTGGTACCTGATCGCCTTCTGTCACCTGCGCCGGGCGATCCGCACCTTCCGCCTGTCGCGCATGCGCTCCCGCGTGACCTTCGCCACGCGTGCTCCCCACGACTTCACGCCGCCGCAGGACTTCACGATCGACGCCTACCTCGACCGGCCCGCCTGGCAGCTCGGCGAGACGGTCGGCAGCGCCACGCTGCGCGTCTCGGCCGACATGGCGTGGTGGGTCGAGGCGCATTTCTCGCGCGGCGGCACGATCGCGCCGGCTCCCGGGGGCGATGGCGACATCCTCTACACCACTCCCTACAACTCCTCCGGGCAGCTCATCGCCTGGGTGCTGTCGATGGGCGAGTCGGCCGAGCTACTCGAGCCCGCCGAGCTGCGCGCCGACGTGCGCACGCGACTCGCGCGCCTCGCCTCGGGCCTCGCCCGCCCGCCGATCGCGGCGGCCGCCGCGACGGCGCTGCTCGCCGGCCTGGCGGATAGCGACGCCGGTCCGCAGAGCGGCGGCGGGACAAGAAGTGGCAGCGAGGCAAAGAGCGGCGGCAAGGCGACGCGCGCGACGTTCCCCGCGGGCGCCGCCGGCCCGCCAGGCACCCCCGCCGGCGCCGACTGGCAGGTCGAAGTCGACCGCTTCACCCGTCTTGCCACCCTCATGACCTACCTGCACGGCGTCTGCCAGGCGTCGGGCAACCAAGACGAGACCCCGATCGCGGTCGCCACCGTCTGCGCCGCCGTCGACGTCACGCCGGCGGAGCTCAAGGCCGACGTGCGCCTGCTCAACCTCGTGAACTTCGGCGGCGAGGGCACGCTGGTCTGGGCAGAGGTCAAGGGCGACGCGCTGATCGTGACCTGCGATACCGCGAGCTCGGCCTTCGCGCGGCCGGCGCGTCTGTCGCCGCTGCAGGTCGACACCCTGCTGCTGGCCGTCGAGATCCTCGGCGGCCAACTACCGATCGAGCACGGCGCCGCCCTGCGCAGCGCCGCCGACAAGCTGCGCCGGGCGCGCAGCAGCGCTCCCCCGGCCGTCGCCGCCGGCGAGCGCCTGCCGGCGGCCGAACCGATCCTCGACGCGGTCAGTGCCGCGATCGGTCAGCGTCGCCTGCTCGACATCGACTACTGGTCCGAGGGCAACCGCGAGAGCACGACGCGCACGGTCGAGCCCTACCTGCTCGTGCGCACCCGCGGCGAGTGGTACTACGTCGCCTGGTGCCGCCGCTCGCAGGGCACGAGGACGTTCCGCGTGGCGACCACCAAGCGGGCCCAGCTTCGCGACGAGCACTTCGCACCGCGAGCCGAAGTCGAGGTCGAGCTTTACAGCCGCGAGGGCATCCGCAGCTCCGGGCGCTACGCGCCGCGGCGGGCCGTCGTCTGGTACGGCGCCGGCATCGCGCGCTGGATCGCCGAGCGCGAGCCGACGGTCCCCGTGCCGGCGAGCGCGACGGACGCGCGGCGCGACCGGACCGGCAGCGTCCTGACCCTGCAACCGTTCGTCGACGAGCGCTGGCTCAGCCACGAGCTTCTGCGGTTCGGCGGCGAGGCGCTGCCGCTGTCGCCGCCGACGGCCGTCGCCGCCCTGCGCGAGCTCGTCGCGAGGCTCGCCGAGCGGTACGCTTAGGCCATGCACCTGCCTACCTACGTCGTCCAGATCCTGTTTGCGGTCCAGCTCCCCGTCTGTCTCTATGTGGGCTACCGCGTCGCCCGCCTCACCGGGCGCCCCCGGCTCAACTGGCTGATCTACGGCTTTCTTGCCGCCGTCGTGTTCCCGCCGTTCGGAGCGCTGCTCGCGCTCGTGGCCCTGTTCGTCTGCCCACCGGCGCGGCCCCGGCAGACGCCGTCGTGACGGCCCGACCGCCGGCCGATCGACGTCGCGAGGCGAGACCGTGACGGCCCGACCGCCGGCCGATCGCTGCCGCGAGACGAGCCTGTGAACGCCTACGCGCTGTCCGGACGGCGCTGCCTGACGGTCGCCGGCGCCGACGCTTTCGAGGGGCCGAGCCGGCGACCCGACCTCCGCGACCTGCCGCGAGCGATCGCCGCCGCCCTCGACGCCCCTCTCGAGACGGCGCCGCTCGCCGAGATCGCTCGCGGCGCCGTCTCGGTCGCCGTCGTCGTGCCCGACGCGAGCCGCAACTGCCCCGTCGCGACGCTGCTGCCGCCGCTCATCGAGCGGCTCTCGCAGGCGGGGCTGCGCGACGATCAGCTCACCGTGGTCGTGGGCTGCGGCCTGCACCGCACGACCACGGCCGACGAGAAGGCGGCGGTGGTCGGCGCCGAGGTAGCGGCGCGCCTGCGGGTCGTCGATGCGCAGGGCATGAGCAAAACGAGCGTGACCCTCGGCACCACCTCGGGCGGCTGCCCCGTCTGCATCGACGCCACGGTGGCCCAGGCCGACCTCGTGGTGGCAGTGGGCATCGTCGAACCTCACCTGTACGCCGGCTTCTCGGGCGGCGTCAAGGCGGTGGCGATCGGCTGCGCCGGCCAGGAGACCATCGCCTGGACTCATCATCCCGTCTTCCTGGATCAGCCGGCCGTCCGCCTGTGCCGGCTCGACGGCAACCCGTTCCAGGAGGCGCTGCGCGAGATCTCCGCCCACACCCGGCTGCGCTTCGCCCTGAACGTCGTGGTGAACGACGGCGGCGGGGTCGCCGGCCTTGCGGCCGGCGACCCCGCCGCCGTTCAGCGCCTGCTCGCGCTCGAGCACGGCACGGCCTGGGTCAGGCGCCACGAGCGATTCTTCGACCTCGTCGTGGCCGGCGTGCCGGCGCCCAAGGACCAGAGTCTCTACCAGGCCTCGCGGACGGCCACCTACGTGGGCCTCGCCGCCCGTCCCGCCGTCGCCGACGGCGGCCTCATCGTCTTCTGCGCCGATACGCCGCTCGGCGTCGGCGACGGCCCCGGCGAGACCAACTTCGGCGCCCTCCTGGCGGCCGAGCGCCCCCTCGATCTCGTGGCCCGCGGCTGCGTCGAGCCGCTCGGTCCGGGAGGGCAGCGCGCCTACATGATGGCCAAGCTCATGACGACCTACCGCGTCGGCGTGGTCGGCGGCGGTGACCGCGCGCTCGTCGAGAGCCTGGGGATGCTGGCCTTCGAGTCGGTCGACGAGGCGCTCGCCGCGGCGCGTCGCACGCGCGGGCCCGAGGCTCGCGTGCTGGCCATAGCCGACGGCCTCGACACGATCGTCGAGCTCGCCGGCCGGGCGTCTTAGCCGGCGAGCGATTGGGTCGCCGCTCAGTCAGGCGTGACTTCGTTGCGCGCCTGGTTGCGACCCGCCGTTCGCCCGGCTCGCAAACGGGAACACTCCGCAGCGTACCCAAAGGAGACACATGGGGCCCGGCTACAAGATAGGCCGACTCTTCGGCATCGACATCTTCATCCACCCGAGCTGGATCATCATCCTGGCGCTGATGACCTTCTCGCTGGCGGAGTCGTGGTTTCCGGTGGAGGGCTGGTCGACGAACACGACCTGGGTCGTCGCCTTCGTCGCGGCCCTGCTGCTCTTCTCGTCGGTTCTCGTGCACGAGCTCGCCCACTCGCTCGTGGCCCGCGCCCAGGGCATCAATGTGCGCAGCATCACGCTCTTCTTTCTCGGCGGCGTCTCGACCATAGAGTCTGAGTCGACCAGCCCCGGTCACGAGGTCGTGATGGCCGGCGCCGGACCTGCCTCGAGCCTCGCCCTGGGTGCCATCTGCGGCGTGCTTGCGACGGTCACGCACGCGCCGGGCGTCGCCCACGCCCTCTTGTTCTACCTGGCGTGGGTCAACGTCCTGCTGGGCGTCTTCAACATGCTGCCCGGATTCCCCCTCGACGGCAGCCGCGTGCTGCGCGCCACGCTCTGGGCGCTCACGCGCGATGCCGTCAAGGCGACGCGCTGGGCGGCCGGCGTGGGCCAGGTCCTCGGTGTTGCGCTGATCGCCTTCGGCCTCTATACCCTGGTGCGACCGGGCGTCGTCACGGGGTGGAGCGGCTACTTCAGCGGCGTCTGGGTCGTCCTGATCGGCTGGATCGTGCTGCAGTCCTCGCGGGCGGCATTCCAGCAGAGCCGGGCCGAAGGCCGTCTCGCCGGCGTGCCGGTGCGCGACCTGATGTCGGCGCCGGCCACCTGGATACCCGGCGACATCACCCTGCGCAAGGCGGCCGACGACTACTTCGTCGCCCTGAACGCCCACTGCCTGCCGGTGCAGGACGACCACGGCAACCTCGAGGGACTCATCTGCGTGTCCGACCTGCAACGCACCGACCCGCAGTCGTGGGGCGTCGAGCAGGTCCAGGACGTGATGACGACCGTCGACCGTCTGCAGACCGTGAGACCCGACGAGCCCGCGGGGCAGGCCTTTCATCGCCTGGCCATGACCGACCTGAGCCAGCTCGCCGTCGTCGAGGACGGCTCTCTCGTCGGCCTCGTCGATCAGGCCAGTGTGGCGCGCTACCTGCATGCCGGAGGGCGCATCGATACGCGAGTGACCCCCGGGAGCGCGGCGCCCTGACGACACCGCAGCTGAGTCCCCGGCGGGCGCTCGGGGACGGCGCCCTTACGGCAGCTTGACGACGACCACGGCCATGTCGTCTTCGGAGGTACCGCCGGCATAACGCGCCGCCCGGCTCAGCAGCGACTCGGCGAGCTCCTGGGCGGGTTCGGCGAGGTGGCGACGGACCGTCTCGAGCAGGCCGCGTTCACCCAGCATGCGTCCCTGACGGCGGGCTTCGGTCAGGCCGTCGGTGTAGAACACCAGGGTGGCGTCTTCGGGCAGCACGCAGCGGTTGGTCGGGTACGTCTCGCCGGGGAACATGCTGACCGGAAACCCGCCGGCCTGGGCGATCGCGAAGCGCCGCCGGCCGGCGAGCACGATCGGGCGCGGGTGGCCGGCCACGGCGAACTCGAGGTTGCGGCGGTGCACGTCGAGCGCGGCCAGCACCACCGTGGCGAACGGCAGCTCGGGGTCCTGGGCCAGCAGGGCCGAGTTCAGCCGCGAGAGCGCCTCGCCCGGCGAGCTCTCCTGGGCGTAGGCGCGCAGCATGTAACGCAGCAGCGCGGTCTCGGTGGCCGCCTGCAGCCCGCGACCGCAGACGTCGCCCACGGCGATCAGCACGCGGCCCGGCGAGAGCTGCAAGATGTCGTAGAAGTCGCCGCCGACTCGCGCGGCCCGCGCCGCCGCCTGGTATTTGACGCCGATCTCGGCGCCGACCAGCAGCGGCGGGGAGACGAGCAGGGCCGTCTGGAACGTCTCGGCGATGGCGTGCTCGCGCGCGTAGGCGTGCACGTTGCGCAGCGTGAGCGAAAGCTGGGCCGCCAGGGTGGTCGCGAGGCGCGCGTCGCCGTCGTCGAACGGGCCCTTGCGCAGGCGCCGAAAGACGAGGGCGGCGAGCGCGTCGGGCCGCTGGCGCTTGAGCGGCACGATCAGCACGCGCGCGTGCCTGAACGCGTGGTCGGCCAGTGGCTGCTGGCCGATGCCGTCGCCGATCTCGGTGGCGCCGATCTCGACCAGCGCGTCCTTGAGCACTGTGACGATGTTCTCGGCCGCGGCGGCATCGGGAGCCGAGAAGCCGTCGCGATCGTGGAAGCCCTTCACGACCACGACGTCGCCGTCGCGCACGGCGTAGGCGGCCACGTCGGCGTCGAGCAGCTCCGCCCCCGTCTCGAGCACCTCGCGCACGACGCTGGCCTCGTCGCGAAGACGCCCCAGCGTGAGCGAGACCTGCTGCAGGCTCTCGAGCTGACCGGCGAGATGCTCGAGGCGCGCCGTCGTGTCGCGCTGGCTGTCGTAGAGACGGGCGTTGTCCAGGGCGAGCGCGGCGAACTGGCAGATCGCTTCGACCAGCTCGATCACCTCGGGCGCGTAGCTGGGCTGCTCCTTGTCGTCGAACAGCTCGACCACGCCGATCACCCGATCGCGGATCTTGAGCGGCACGCCGAGCTGACTGGTCTTACCGTTCTTCTGCAGCAGATGGCGCTCGGCGTCGTTCATGCCCGGGTCGTCGAGGCTGCTGATCGCGACGGGACGGCCGCTCGCCACGACGCGCCCCGTCGAGGGAAACTCGCGCAGGGGCCACACCCGGCCGATGACCTCGCCGAAGTCGAACTCGCCGTGGTCGAAGCTCACCACCGTGCGCACCGCCTCGCCGCCGGGCTCGAGCACGTGGATGTCGCAGGCGCCGACGCCGAGCAGCGCTACCAGGCGCTCGACGACCGCCTCGATCACCGTGCGCGGCTCGAGGCTGGCGGCAAAGTCGAGGCTCGACTCGATCACGAGCGACAGGTCGCGCTGCTTGGTGTCGAGCTGGTCGAGGAGGCGCGCGTTCTCGATGGCCACCGCGACATGCCCACCGGCACTGCCGGCGAAGCGGATCTGCTCTCCCGAGAACTGCCCGCCGCCTTCGGGGCGGCTGAAGATCATGGCCCCGAGGCCAAGGTCGGAAGCCCGCAGCGGCACGACGAGCACGCGGTGCAGCTCGAAGTCGTTGAGATACGACGGCGGCGTCAGATGCTGTTCGGCAAACCAGGTGCGTACGTCGTGGATGGCCAGCACCTCGTTGCTTTCGAGAGCGTGACGCAAGACGACGAGCGACTCGTACGGGTAGCTCAACGCCTGGGCGTCGGCCGTCGAGCCGTACGCCGCTTCCCCGCACCATGCGCCGTCGTGCACCAGGAAGGCCACGCCGACGTCGGCCTTGAGCTCGTCGCCGATGCGCCGCACGGCGGTCTCGAGCAACTCCCCGGGCGACGACCGCCGGTTCGACTGACCGACGATGTCGGCTTCGGCCTGGGCGAGCTGAGCGCGCCTCACCGCCCTGCTGGAGACCTCGTCGAGCTGGGCCAGAAGGTCGGACAGCACGACGAGGCCGCCGCAGCCGACGATCAGCAGGTACAGGTAGGCCAGATGCTGCGGGTCGGCGAAGACGTGCTGGACGGCCATCACCACGCCGCTGAGCAGGACGGCCACGACGCAGGCGGCCACGATCGCCCGGCGCCTGAGCGACACCGCGATCAGGGCCAGCGGGACGAAGTAGAAGCCGCCGGCGATCCAGTCGGCCGGCGTGAGCAGGTCGAAGGCGAACACGGCGGCCATCAGCAGCCCCGCCACCGTCAGGGTCACGACGTGATGTCTCTGAAGCCAGCCCGTGACGCTCAACAGGCGCGGGTGGCGCCGCTCGGTCAGTATCGGGGCAAGTGTCTCTTGGGACATGGAGCCGCCCTTGCGGTTGGCACATTCGTCGATGCTGGCCGCGCGCCGCCCAGGCCGGCGCGCCTCAGCCGGCGCCGGCCGGTCGAACCGACCGTCGCCGTGAACCAAAGCTTACGCCCACGGTCAAGCGTCGAGGGGCCGCCCACTAACGGCTGAGGCGCGCCAGGACCTTCGGCGAGCGCAGTTCGCGGAGCGCGTCGCTGGCGATCCAGCGCGCCGCGCGGGCGCCGTCGTCGCCGCCCCGCGGTCCGCCGGCGCGCTCGTCGGCCGCGTCGCGGATGCGCTGCGCGCAGGCCGTCGCGGCCTCGTTCAGGGCGAGGTCGCGCTTGCCGATGTTGCGCAGCGCCCAGTTGACCGCCTTCTTTACGAAGTTGCGCTCGTCGCAGGCCTCGCACTCTATCGGCCCCAGCAGCTCTATGAACGCCTGGTCTGTGGCCGCCTTGTCATGGACCGCAAGGCCGGCCATGAGCGCAAACCCGCCCCGCTTGACGAACTCCTCGGGCCGGCCGGCCCAGGCGGCGGCCTTGCTCCAGCCGAAGCGCGTCTGGTCGAAGAGGTCGGTGGTCACCTCGTCGCAGAGGTCCCAGGAATCGAACGCGGCCGCCCAGTCTTCCATCTGCCGTTCGTCGACGCGCCCGGGCTCGTCGACGAACGCGGCCAGCAGGCGCGCTTCGTGGTTGCCGCTGGCCCACAGCGCGAGGGCGAGGTCGTGATCTCGCCCGAGCCGCTTGGCGATGCGCCGCAGCTCGGTGACCGGCACGCCGAAGGCGTGATCGACCCGAATGCCGTAGCGCGCCATGCCGGCGCGGCTTGCGTCGCTGCCTTGCGCGGCGAGCTCGGCGAGGATCGCCGCCGCCCGCTGCCCTGCGTCTGCGTCGTGCCCGGCGTGCGTCAGCCCGCTCAGTCCTCTTCGGCGGTCGGCCGGCGGCGGCGCAGCAGCACGACCGCGAGCACGGCGACCACGACCAGCGCCACGACGACGATGACGACTATCAGCACGGTGCTGCTCGAGCCGCCCGCCGCCGTCGCGGTCTTGGGCTTCAGGTTCAGATACGAGCCGATGAACCCCTCGGTGTTGAAGGCCGGACCGCGGCCGTTGAACATCTGCTGCCAGCCGGTCCACTTCGAGGTGTTATAGGCCTCGAGATAGTCGGGGTAGGTGAGCACGATCCAGGGCGTCTGCTGGTACATGAGCTGCTGCATCTGCCAGATCGGCGTCTTGCGCGCCTGCGGGTCGATGGTCGACGACTGCTGCGCGTTCAGCGCGTCGTATTGGGCGCTCGACCAGAAGGGCTCGTCGAGGCTGCCGATCTGCGGCGTGGTGAAGCAGACGAGTGTCTGACCGGGATCGAAGTAGCCCGTCCAGTTCCACACGACGAGATCGTAGTCGGGCGCCCAGGTCTTGCCGCGGGCGTTGTAGATGTCGGAGGTGAGCGTGCCTGGGTCGACGATCGAGAGGGTGATCTTGAGGCCGAGCTGCCCCAGCCAGCCGGCGATCAGCTTGGCTTCGGTCTGTTCCTGGTCGCTGTCGGTCGACGCGAAGAGTCGCAGCTTGATCGGCTTGCCCTGAAGGTTGAGGCGGGCGCCGCTCGCGGCGCGCTTGTAGCCGGCCTGCGTGAGCGCCTGGTCGGCTTTGGCGATGCTGAAGGTGTAGGACTGGTCGGCCGGCGGCTGCCAGTGGTAGTCGGGGTTCGTCCAGATGCCGGGCGGGATGATGGTCGTGCCGGGCTGCGCGTAACCCTGGTAGGCGACCTGCGCGAGCTGCTGCTTGTTGACCGCGTAGTTCAGGGCCGCGCGGAACTTCGCGTCGCGCAGCACCGGGTTGCCCAGCGAGCTCGACTTGTCGTAGGAGTTGAACTCGAGGTAGTTCCAGTTGTAGTAGGAGTACGGGACGCTCTTGAAGTCGGGGTTGCTCTTGAGCGCCGAGAACTGCGCCTGGGGCACTCCCCAGGCCGCGTCGATGCTGCCCGACTTGAGGTCGCTGACCATCGTGTCGGCGTCCTGGTAGATCAGGAAGTAGACGTTGTCGATGGCCGGCTTGGGGCCCCAGTAGTTCGGGTTGCGGACCATGTGGATGTAGCTGCCCTTCTTGAACTCGACCGTCTGGAAGGGCCCGCTGCCCACGAGCGGCAGCTTGGTGGCGTAGGTGGTCTGCGCCGCGTTGGGCGAGACGTGCTCCCAGATGTGTTTGGGGATGATCGGCACCCACATGCTCTCGAGGTCGGCCTTGGGTTGGGTGCAGACGATGCGCACGGTGGTCGGGTCGAGGGCTGTGGCGCTCTTGATGCCGAAGGTCGAGTTCGTGAAGTTGGCCATGCCGTTCTTGACGATGTACTCGAACGTGAAGGCCACGTCGGCGGCCGTCAGCGGCTGGCCGTCCTGCCACTTGACCCCCGAGCGGATGTGGATCGTCCAGGTCTTGCCGTCGGCCGAGATGCCGCCGTTCTGGGTGGTCGGAAAGGCGCTCGCGAGATCGAGGGTGGGCTGGTTGCTGGCGCCGTAGCCGAACAGCAGGTCGTAGTTCAACGCCCAGATCTCGTAGGTCTCGTTCTGGTAGCCGATGAACGGGTTGAGGTTGTCGGGCTCCTCGGTCCAGCCGATCTTCAGCGTCGTGCTGCCGGCGCTCGGCGAAGGCGAGGCGCCCGAGGCAAAGGCCGTCGCCAGACCCCATACCAGGCCGCCCGCCAGCAGCACGACGAACGCAAGATAGGCAAACCGGCGAGCGCCGGTCCACGGCCCGTGTCTCATGGAGTCCCCCTTGTCGCACCCTGTCCCGAAGCGGTGCCACCACTATCGCGCACGGGATGGGGCGAGCGCAAGGTGCCGACGAGCGCAGGGTGCCGGTGCGGCGCGCAAGCGGTCGCCGGCGCAAGGAGTCGGCGGCGCAAGATGTCGGCGGCACCCAAGGAGTCGGCGGCGCAACGCGTCGCCGGCGCGCCCGGCCGTCTAGCAGTCGTAGACGCTGGTGCGGTTCTTGCCCAGACGCTTGGCCATGTAGAGCGCCTTGTCGGCGTTGGCCACGAGCTGGTCGCCGGTCGAGGCGTGGTCGGGAAACGTGGCGACGCCGACGCTGACCGTCACCCGACCGCCCTTGTCGCCGGCCGTGTCGAACGTCTGCTCCTGGGTCGCGACGCGGATGGCTTCGGCCACCGCCATCGCCGGCCGCTGCCCCTCGAACTTCTCCTGTAGCCGCTCGGCGGCCGCGGCGGCGTCGCCCACGCCGGTCTCCGGCAGCAGCACGACGAACTCCTCGCCGCCGTAGCGCGCCACGAAGTCGACGTTGGCGCGCGTCTGGGCGAGCAGAAGATCGGCCAGCGACTTGAGCAGCCGGTCGCCCTGGGGGTGGCCGTAGGCGTCGTTGAACTCCTTGAAGTTGTCGACGTCGATCATGAGCAGCGTGAGCTTCTTGTCGAAGCGCTGGGCGCGGGCGGTCTCGGCCGTGAGGCGCTCCTGGAAGAAGCGGTGGTTGTACAGGCCCGTCAGGCCGTCGGTGCGCGACTGCTGCTCGAGCTCGCCGTAGGCGCGCTGCAGCTCGATGTTGCTGGCCGCCTTGCTGGCGAAGACCTCGATCAGCCGCACGACCTCGTCGGTGGGCCGCTGGCGATCGAGCGGGTCGTAGGCTTCGATGTAGCCGATGAGCTGGTTCTTCTGGCCGGTCATGGGCACGAAGAGCGAGTCGTACTGGTTCCACTCGCCCTCGGGCCGCTCGCCGACCAGCTCCTCGCCCGGCATGTAGAAGTTCTCCTCGTCGGTCCAGGTGTGCTGGAGGTGGTCGACGAAGTAAGACTGCGACATGATGCGCGCCGAGCCGAGCAGGCCGTTCATGACCGCGACGGGGATCGGCGTCGTGGCGTAGTGCTCGTCGATCTCGGGCGTGCCCCCAAAGGCCTTGGCCACCCGGAACAGCTGGTGGTCCGGATCGTAGAGGTAGATCACCCACTGGTTGAACTCGAGCGCCCCGTGCATGACCCGGCCGAGCAGGTCGATCAGCCGCTCCTCCGACAGCAGACCGCGCATCTGTCCGGACAGCTCCGCGAAGGCAGACAGACGCCGGTTGAGGCGGGCGAGCGCGACGCGCTCCTGTTCGAGGCGCTCGTAGGCACGTGCGTTCTGCAGCGCCGCCGCGGCCTGTACGGCGATGCCCGCCGCGAGTCGCTGCTCGTCTTCGGTGTAGCGGCGCTCGGCCGACACCTCGGAGGTCGAAAGCAGGCCCAGCACCTCGTCCTGATAGACCATCGGCACCCAGAGCTCGCTGGCGTCGCCCCAACGCGCCAGGTCGGCGCGGGTGGGCCCGGACAGATCGTCGTCTGTGGCGCGCACCACGATCATCCGGCGCTCGTCGATGCAGGCGGCCAGAAGGGGGTCCTCGCTCAGCTCATAGACGCCCGACCAGCCCTCGTCGGCGTTCAGCGGCACAGGGGAGTCGTAGGCCACGAGCCGCATCGAGCGGCTCTGCGGGTCGTAGTCGTAGACCTCGGCGCTGACCGAGTGCAGGGCCTCTCGCAGGTGCCGGGCGATGGCCGACAGCACGCCGTGCTGGTCGACCGTCGAGCTCAGCGTCGAGGCCACCCCGAGCAGGGTGGCGAGCTCGGCGTTGCGCCGCGCGGTCTCTTCGAACAGCCGCGCGTTGTGGATGGCCAGAGCTGCCTGGTCGCCGATCGCGGCCGCCAGCCGGATCTCGTCGTCGGTGAAGCGCCGCGGGTAGCGTGACTCGGCGACGTCGAGCACGCCGAGCACCTCGGCACCGTAGATGAGAGGCACGCTGAGGGTGGCCCTCTCGCCCCAGGCGGCCATGCGCGCGAAGTCCTCGAAGGCGAGGCGCGTGTAGTCGTAGTAGGCGCACTGCGGCAGGCGAGTGCGCATCGTCGTGAAACCCTGGGCCCAGGAGTCGGCCGTGAAGCGCTGGCCGATCCAGTCCGGGTCGGGCGGCACGCCGGGCACCTGGTGGCTGGCGACGACTTCGAGCTCGCCGGTGTCGGTGCGATGGTCGTACACGTCCGACCAGGCGACCCCCAGCGTCTGCACCAGGCGCTCGCAGATGGTCGACAGCGTGGCCTGCAGGTCGACGCTCGAAGCCATGGCGCTGCCGGTCTCGAGCAGCAGCTGCAGCTCGCGGTTACGGGTGTCGAGACGGTCGATCACCCGCGTGCTGGCCACGGCGACCCCCGCCTCGTCGGCGAGGCGGGTGGCGAAGGCTTCGTCGGCGTGGGTGAAACGGCGCGAGTGACGCCGTTCGATGGCGCACAGAAACCCGACCACCTGGTCGGAGACCACGATCGGTACGTACATCACGGCGCGCTGACCGCGCGCGATCATCTCGGCTCGCTCCTCGGCTGAGAGCTCGAGGTCGTCGTCGTGGGCCGCGGCGATGCGGCGCTCAGCCGCGGCTCGGGCGCGGGCGCCGACGTCGCCCAGGCCGTAGACCCGCCAGGCCGGCAGCCCGGCGTCGCCGTCGACCTCGTAGTGAGCGACCACCTTGACCGCGCCCGAGATCTCGTGGCGGACCAGGACGTCGCACTGCTGGACCTCGAGACCCTCGGCCAGGCGCCGCGCGACGTCGATCAGGGTGCGTTCAGCGGCGTGGCGCCCGATGCCGATTCCGTGCCGGTCGCCGACGACGCCCGGCTCGTCCCGGTCACCCGCCTCGTCTTCACCGCCGGCCCGACCCGGCTCGTCCGATCGACAGGCTATCGCAGCCGAGCCCGGCTCGCCGGCGCGACCCGCCTCGCCGGCCCGGTTCGACTCGCCGGCCGGACGTGACCGACCGGCCCCGTCCGACTCACCGCCGTCGCCGCAGGGCGGGGCGGCGGGAGGACGATACTTGGCGAAGGCCCGCGATCCGGCGACCGCCTGAGCGATCGACGCGCAGACCCCCTGCGCCAGCACGAGCTCGGCCGTCGTATACCGGCGCTCGCGCTGACCGGCGAGCAGCTCTATCATGCCGATGCTCTCGCCACCCACGACGAGCGGCAGCATCAACCAGCCGCCTCCGTTCTGCGCGCTCACCACTTCGTGGCGCGCCGCGACAACCGTGTCCGGTGGTTCGGGGGCCGCGAACAGCGGCTCGCGATCGGCGATCACGCGGGCGGCGATGGCGTCGGCCGCCAGGGAGCGCGAGCCGCACACGGCCGTGCGCACGCCGCTCAGATCGTAGCCGGCCACCGACTCCAGGGTGTCGCGGGCGTAGTCGACGAGCGACAGCACCGCCGTCGTGCAGTCCATGGCGCGCAGCAGGCGCGCGCAGACGAGCGGCAGCCCCCTGTCGGGACCGAACTCGTCGATCGCGCCCTGGGCGGCGTCGACGAGCGCGAGGAGCGCCTGGGCGCGCAGCTTCTCTCCCCCGGCATCGACCAGGAACCGCTCGGTCGCAGGCTCGTCGCGTCGCGCACCGGCCAAATGGCGTCTCCGTACATCGCAGGGCAAGCGCGGCGACCCGAGCACTCAAAGCCAGGCGACCAAGATCGTGCCGGGCGGATCTGCCCACGCTTCTTCACTGGTGTACTCGACAGACGCGCCGCGAAACTAAATAAAGGCGGCCGCTCGCGGCGCCCGGTACCCCGCCCTAGAACACGTGCGAGATCAGGCAGGTGGGCCCGCCGTCGGCCTTGGTGAACTCCGACAGATCGATCTCGACCACGTCCTCGCCGGCGGCGCGGAGCGCGGCGACCGCCCGCGGGTTGCCGGCCGCCACGAACACCCGTCCCCCCAGCGGCAGCACGTTGGCAGCCACGACCTCGTCGTCGGGCAGGACGATGCGGCCGACCTCGCCCGGCGGCGCCACGCCGGGCCCGGCGTCGTCGAGCGAAGCGAAACCGCCGGCGACACCGATCAGCAGGTCGGGGCGCACCACGCTGACCCAGCTCGCGAGGTGCAGGCGGCCCTCGACCGGGCACAGATACGGCCGGTACCCCGCAGAGCGCACGAGCGCGGCGAACTGCTCCGCGCCGGGCCTGTTCGTGCGCTGTGAGAGACCGATCGCGATCCGGTCCCCGTAGATGATCACGTCGCCGCCGTCGAGCGTGCCCGGTGCGGCGATGCTGGTCACCGCGCAGGCCGGCTCGAGCAGCTCGCGCGCCGCGGCCAGCACCGTCGCCACTTCGGGCCGCCGGCTGGGCGCGCCCGGGTGTGTCGCGACGGCGAGGATGGCGGCCGCGGGGCCGCCGCCCCGGTCATCGGCCCCGGCCGCGCCGCTCTGTCCGGGCGCGCTGGGGCGTGCGGCCGCGCCGCTCTGTCGGGGCGCGGGCGGCAGGGTGATCAGCACGTCCGACACAAAACAGGCGTCGGGCAGCCGGTCGTCGGCCGGCAGCTCGACGAACGTCACCGCGGCGGCGCGCAGCGCCGCGACGAACGCCGCGTGCTGTCGGCCGGCGAGCGGCAGATCGATCGTGTCCTTGTCGGGATGCTCGGACAGGGCGTGACGGAACGCCTCACCGGGAGGTCTCACGATCACCTTCATGTCGGGCCCATCCCTTCGTGTCGCCGTCGCCTGGAGTGCGGGCACGCCGCACCGCCCGGATGCTATGGCATGGCGACCCGCGCGTCACCTTGACAGATAATTCAACGCTTGTAGAATTACGCGAGACCCTCGCAACACACACCCCCCCGCCCGCGACACCCAAGGAGCAGCTTGTGAGCGAACCCGCCCTCGCCCCCGACATGGGCCACCCCCGCAAGTGGTGGATCCTGGTCGCCGTCTCAATCGGCATGTTCATGGCCCTGCTCGACGTGACCATCGTCAACATCGCCATGCCGCGCATCATCACCGACCTGAACACGACCGTCACCCATGCCTCCTGGGTGTTGAACGCCTACAGCCTCGTGCTGGCCGTGTCCTTCCTGTCGATGGGCCGCATCGGCGACAAGTACGGCCAGAAACGCGTCTTCATCTTCGGCCTGGTCACGTTCACGCTCTTCTCCCTGCTCTGCGGCCTGGCGCCCAACATCGACTGGCTGATCGCCTTCCGCGCCGGACAGGGCCTGGGCGGCGCCGCGCTTCTGACCATCTCCCTGGCCATCGTGCTGGGCGCCTTCCCGCGGCGTCAGCAGGGCATGGCCGTCGGCCTGTGGGGCGCGCTCGGCACCGCCGCGGCAGCGGTCGGGCCCACCCTGGGCGGCCTGCTCGTGACCTACGGGAGCTGGCACTGGATCTTCTTCGTCAACGTGCCGATCGGTCTGGCCGCCATCGTCTTCACGGCTCTGATCATCCCCGCTCACGCCGCGGGCCGGCGGCTCGAGGGCGGCATCGACATCCCCGGCATCCTGATCGCCGGCGTCGGGCTGCTCCTGCTCACGCTGGCCCTCGTGCAGGGCAACTCCTGGGGCTGGACCTCGGCGACCATCGTCGCCATGTTCGTCGCGGCCGCCGCGTGCTTTCCGCTGTTTCTGTGGTGGGAGGCTCGCACCAGCCACCCCATGTTCCCCCTGAAGCTCCTGCGCATCCGCTCGTTCACGGCGGCCAACACCGCGATCATGTTCATCGGCTTCTCCATGGGCGGCACGTTCCTGCTGGTCGTCATCTTCATGGTCTCGGTGCTCGGCTACTCGGAGCTGCGCGCGGCCGTGGCCCTGACCGTCATGCCGGTGATCGCCCTGGTCATCGCACCCAACGCCGGCCGCCTCGTCGACCGCATCGGACCGCGCCTGCCGGCCGCGGTCGGGGCGGCGTTCTTTGCCGTCGGGCTCGTGCTGCTGGCGCAGTTGAACGGCTCGGCGACGGTCGTCCAGATCATGTGGCGCATCGCCTTCATCGGCGTCGGCATGGGCTTCGCCATGCCCACCCTGTCGGCGGCGTCGATGGCCTCGCTGCCGCCCCAGGTGCGCGGCGTCGGCTCGGGCTCGCTCAACACCCTGCGCCAGATCGGTTTCACCCTGGGGGTGGCGGTGCTCGTCGCCATCTTCACGCACACAGTGGCGATCAACGCCCAGGCCGCGACCCGCCAGTCGGTCGCCTACGTCATGGCCCAGCCGCAGATCCCGGCGGCCGAGAAGCCGCTCATCGTCGCCAAGATCGAGGGCGCGGCCGCGCAGGCCGCCGCGTCGGGCGGCGGCGACGCCGCGACGGCGCTGTCCTCGAACCCTCTCAGCGGCCTGCCACAGCCGCCGGCCGGCTCGCCCCAGGCGCTCGGCGAACATCTGATGATCGCCCACATCAAGGCCGTCTACAGAGACACGATCGCCAAGTCGTTCACCTGGCCCTTCTACGCGGCGGCGCTGGCCGCGCTGCTGGCCATCATCCCCGGTCTCATGACGGGCCGCCGGCTGGGCGAGCACGAAGGCCACGAAGAGATGAACCGCGCCGAACGCACCGAGGCGGCTGAGACGGCTGCGGCAGCGGGCTCGGGGGCAGGCGAGACGCCCGACGCGGCGCCCGCGTCATGAGCCCCGGCCCCGAGCCGACCATCCGACCGGACTGCCACCCCGGTCACACCGGCCGCCGTCCGGGCGACAGCGGCACGCACGACGCGATCCTGTACGCCGCGCGGCTCGAGTTCGGCGAGTCGGGCTACGACGGCGCCACGATCCGCGCCATCGCCGCGCGGGCCATGGTCGATCCGGCCCTCGTGCATCACTACTTCGGCTCCAAGGAGCAGCTGTTCGAAGCCGCCGTCGAGCTGCCGGTCGCCCCCGCCAGCCTTCTCTCGGCGATCCTGGCCGGCGACCGTGAGCACCTCGGGGAGCACATCGTGGGACGCTTTCTCACGGTCTGGGAGGAGCCGCGCAACCGGCCGATCTTCATGGCCCTGCTGCGCTCGGTGATCTCGAACGAGCAGGCCGCCGACCTCGTGCGCCGCCTCCTCGTCAAGGAGATCTTCGGCCCGCTCGCCGTCACCCTGGGCGCGCCCGACGCCGAGCTGCGCGCCACGCTGGCCGGCTCGCAGTTCATCGGCCTCGCCCTGATGCGCTACGTCGGCCGCGTCGAGCCGCTGGCTTCGGCTGATGTCGAGGCCGTAGCCGTCGCGGTCGGACCGACCATCCAGCGCTACCTCACGGGCGAGATCGCCTAGAGAAACCGCGCCCTGATGCGTTTGGCGGCCTCGAGCTTCTCGCCGGCCGCCGCCTCATCGGCCCCGCCGATCCGCTGCCGCAGGGCGGCCCGGCGCTGCCCGTCGAGCAGGTCCCGCGGCTCGCGGAACACGCCCACGCGCGCCCCCAGGGCGAACTCGGCCTGCTCGGCCTCGGGCAGCGCGAGCAGATCGTCGAGCATGGCGATCAGGCGCTCGCGGTCGGCCGGCAGCGAGCCCTCGAGGCGCGGCAGCAGGTTGAGCGCGTGGTCGGACCTGAGCTCGAGCCGCACCCCGTCGAGCCGCTCCAGCAGAGCGCGCAGCTCGCCGGCAACCTCGATGTCGTCGAGCAGGGCGAACCGCCCGGCCGCCTCGTCGGCGGAGAGCGGCGTGCCCGGGACCACGGCGGTCGTGCGCAGCCGCACGACCAGCGGCCGCTCGGGCGCGGCGGCGGTCGCGACCTCGCGCAACACGTCCGCGGTCCCGCGGACGTGCTCCGCCGCGAGGTCGCGACCGCCCAGACCCGGCATGACGTAGAAGCACAGCTCGATGCCCGCCTCGAGCACCTGCCGCCCCGCCTGCACGAGCTGCGCCGCCGTACAGCCCTTCTCGACACGCTCAAGGACGGCGTCGGCGCCCGACTCCACGCCGATGTGCACGCGCGACAGGCCGGCGGCGGCCAGGCGGGTGAGGTCGGACGGGCGGCGACGCGCGAGCGTCGCCGCCCGTCCGTAGGCCGTCACTGTTTCCACGGAGTCGAAGCGCTCGCGCACGCGTTCGAGCACGGCCGCGAGCTTGTCGGGCGCGACGGCACAAGGATCTGCGTCCTGCAAGAAGACGCTGCGACCGCCGTCGCGCAGGAAGAGCGCCACCTGGAAGGCCTCGGGCGGCACGAGCCCGGCGCCCAGGGCGTCGGTCGGCGTGACGGCCGGCGACCCCGAGGCGTTCTCGAGCACGCCCGCCGCGGCCTTCATCGCGTCGATGTCGGCGAGTACCTCGGCCAGTGGCCGCAGCGACGACCGGCTGCCCTTGTAGACCGGACAGAACCGGCAGCGGTTCCAGGCGCAGTTGCGAATGACGCGCACGAGCAGGCTCGAAGCCTCACTCGGCGGCCGGATGGGTCCCTGTTCGAACGGCGGCGTGCTCACGGCTCTCATGATGCCCGCGCGACCCGGCCGCCGGCAAGCGCCGGACGCCGGCGTCCGGTCCGGATCGTCAGCGGCGCGCCGGAGGGCCGCCGACCCGGCGAGCGGGCAGCACGGCGCGCGCCACGAAGATCAGGCCGACCGCGACGATCGCGAGCGGCCAGGCATGCCAGGCGAACGACCAGGGGTGGTGGTAGCCGGCCAGCAGGCCGGCGGCCGCGAGAGCGAGGCCGCCGATCAGCGGCCACAGGTGCGCCCAGCCGGCCTGCCGGCGACGCAGGACCCAGGCCAGAACGAGCCCGCAGCCCAACCCGACGAGGCTGAGGTAGGCCGGCGAGCTCAGCGCCTTGTCGACGATCATGCCGGCGCCCCAGCCCGTGAGCGCAAGGCCCGGGAGGTACAGCGTGTAGAACGGCCGCCAGCCGATGGCCAGGGCGAGCAGCAGCACGCCCGGCGCCAGGAGCATGACCCCGAGCAGCGACACGCCCGTGACGATGAGCACGAACAGCAGCGCGCCGGCGGCCATGAGAAGACCCCCGGCGGCGAGCAGCCAGCGGCGCCGGCGGCTCTCGTGGATCTCGAGCCAGCTCGCCGGCGTATCGTACGGGCCCGAAGACGACGTCGACCCCGGCGCAGGCGACGCCGCGATCAGCGCGCGCAGCTCCGCCGCGCGCGCTTCGATCTCGTCGTGCATCGGATCCGGCAGCACCATGGGCGTACCGGCCGCGTCGTGGCTCTCAGGATCGGTCATCAGCTCCACTCTTCCCCGCCGGCGTCATTCGTAGTGGATGGCGTCGAGGATGTTCACGCGGGCCGCCCGGCGCGCCGGCAGCACGGCGGCGGCGACACCGACGAAGGCGGCCACGATCAGGAAGGCCACAAGCTGGCTCCAGGGCACCGAGAACGTGATCCCCTGCGAAGCAAGCCGTGTCGAGACGATATAGGCGAACAGCACGCCGAGCACGGTCCCCAGAATGCCGCCGATGATCGACGTGATCACGCTCTCGTAGCGCACGATGCGCCTCATCTGCCGCCGGGTGGTGCCGATGGCCCGCAGCATGCCGATCTCACGCGTGCGCTCGTACACCGACAGTACCAGCGTGTTGACGATACCGAAGACCGAGATGATGACGCTCACCGCCAGCAGCGCGTAGATCAGCAGGAGGAGCTGGTCGACCTGCTTTTTGAGCGAAGCGGTGTATTCGGCCTTGGTCTGCACCTTGGTCGTGGGGAACGGCTTGAGCGCCGCGGTGACGGCCGCTTTGGTCTGCGCGGGGTCGCCGGTGCTCGAAGCGATGATGTAGATGGGGTCGCGATCGGTGCTCGGCGCGAGCCGCTCGAACGTGTTCTGCGCCACGACGTAGCCGGTCAGCAGCGTGGGGTCGCGGTACTCGCCGATCACCGTGAGGCGCTCCCGCGCGCCGGTCTGACCGAGGGCCACAAAGCTCTTGCCCTTCGACAGGTTGTACTTCGTGGCGAACTGCTCCTCGACCAGGGCGGCGTTGCCGGTGAGCTTGGGCAGCAGCGCATTGGAGCCGCCCTTGAGCCAGTGGAAGCGCCACATCGACCCAAAGGTGGAGTCGACACCCGTCATGCTCACGGTGCTGTCGCCGTTCACCTGCGTGCTCGTCGTGTAGATGCCGGCGGCCTTGTCGACACCGGGCACGCCGCGCACAGTGGCCAGGGCCGCGTCGGGGAAGGTGCCGCCACCCGTCCCGCTCACCACGATGGCGGCATTGACCGAGCGGTCGACGGCGGTCACGAACGAGGCCTTGAAGCCCTGCGCGAACACGGCCACGAAGACCACGACGCCGAGGCCGATCATGAGCGCGGCCGCGGTCGCGGCGGTGCGCGCCGGGTTGCGCGTGGCGTTCTCGCGGGCAAGCTGCCCGCTGCTGCCGGCCAGGCGCGCCGCCGGCCAGCCGATCACGCTGGCGAGGGGCCGCACGATGTACTTGGCGACCATGGCGACGGCGACGAAGATGAGCACCGCGCCGAGTGCCATCTCGAGGAGACGGCTGCCGGTCGAGCCATGCAGGAACATGCCGGCAGCCAGGGCGGCGGCGCCGACCACGGCGGCGATCGCGGCGATGGCCGGCGTGAAGCGGCTGAGGGCCGACGGCGGCAGGGTGGCGCCCTCGTGCAGAGCCGCCACCGGCGGCACGCGCGTGGCGCGCAGCGCCGGCGCCAGGGCGGCGACCAGAGCGACCCCGATCCCGACGATGAGCGACACGATGATGGTGCGGGGCGCCAGCGCGATGCCCGACGTCGGAATGTCGGCGCCGACGGCATGGAAGAGCGCGTTGATGCCCTTGGCGATGCCGATGCCGGCGGCGATGCCGAGCAGCGAGGCGACGAGCCCCAGGGCGCCGGCCTCGCCGATCACGCTGGCCAGCACCTGGCGACGCGTGGCGCCCAGCGAGCGCAGCATGGCGAACTCGCGGATGCGCTGCGCCACGGTGATCGAGAACGCGTTGAAGATGATGAACGCGCCGACGATCACGGCGACGCCGCCGAAGGCGAGCAGGATCGTGCGCAGCACGTTGCCGATGGCGTCACTGATGGCCTTGGTGTTGTCGGCGATCGACTGCGCCGACGTCTTCACGTCGGCGTAGGCGGGCAGCGCCTTCTTCAGGTTCGCGGCGAGTCTGTCGGGGGTGACGCCCGGCTGAGCCGCCACCGAGATGCTCGAGTACCGCCCTTCGAGGTTGTACCAGCGCTGAGCGTCGGCCACGGTGGTGGCCACCAGAGTGGCGCCGCCGATCGAGGTGGAATCGCCAAAGTCGAAGACGCCCGAGATGACGACCGGCTGCACGCCCTGCTCGGTGGCCAGGCCGATGGAGTCGCCGGGCTTCAGGTGCTTGTCGGTGGCCAGCTTGGCGTTGATCGCCACGGTGCCGTCTTTGGTCGGCGCCGCACCGGCGATGTACGTGCTGCGGCTGAAGCGCGGCGGCGAGGCCGAAAAGACGAGCGTCGGCGCTCCGCCGGTGCTGACCGACTTGCCGTTCAGCACGACGGCGCCGCTACCGGCGACGGTGCCGTCCGCGGCGGCCACGCCGTTCACGCCCTGTACCTGAGCGAGCAGTCCGACCGGCAGGGAGCCGCCCGACGAGAAGACGTCGTTGCTCCCGAAGGCGGCCTTGTGGGTGATGGTCACATCGGTGCCGACGGCCGCCTTCTCGAAGATGTTGTGAAAGCCGGAGTTGATCTGGTCGGTGATCACGTACGTGCCGGCGATCATGGCCACACCAAGGACGATCGCCAGCATGGTCAGGACGGTGCGCAACTTGCGACTCCACAGGTCGCGCAGCGACAGGCGGATCATCGCGCCGCACCGCCGTTGCGCTCCGAGGCGGCCTCGAGCGACTTGATCGTGTCGTAGATCTCGTCGCGGCTCATGCGCCCGCAGTCGAGCTCTACGCGACCGTCCTGCAGAAAGACGATGCGATCGGCCACGGTGGCGGCGCGGGCGTCGTGGGTGACCATGACGATGGTCTGGCCGAACTCGTCGGCCGACCGGCGCAGCAGGCCGAGCACCTCGTCGCCGGTCTTCGAGTCGAGGTTGCCGGTGGGCTCGTCGGCGAAGATCACGACCGGACGGCTGACCAGCGCGCGGGCGATGGCCACGCGCTGCTGCTGGCCGCCCGACAGCTGCGACGGACGGTGGTCGAGGCGGTCGCCCAGGGCGACCTCCTCGACGAGGGTGGCAAGCCAGGCGTCGTCGAGCTTGCGCCCGGCGATCGTCAACGGCAGCACGAGGTTCTCCTTGGCGGTGAGCATGGGCAGCAGGTTGAAGGTCTGAAAGATGAAGCCGATCTTGTCGCGCCGCAACTGGGTGAGCTTGCGCTCCCTGAGCGCCGTGATCTCGATGCCGTCGATCCAGACGGTCCCGCTCGTGGGCTCGTCGAGTCCCGCCAGAACGTGCATCAGCGTCGACTTGCCCGAGCCCGACGGTCCCATGATCGCGGTGAAGCGGCCGCGCGCCAGATCGATCGAGATGCCGCCGAGCGCATCGACCGCGGCATCGCCTGTGCCGTAGCGGCGCGTCAGATCGCGCGCCACGACGACGGCGGGAGCGCCGTCGACGGGCTCCGGCGTCACCGCAGGCCGCTCACATGCCTGCGGCACGATCTCGATCCCCTGCTCACGAACGTCGCTCATCTGGCGAGCCTCCTTGTGGTATCGCAACGGGCCCCGGCCAAGAGCCGGCGCCCGCGGCGGCACGTGACGGCACGATCGGCCTGTGAGTACCTCTGCCCAGGAACCTTACCCGGGTGCCGCCGTTTGGGTCGTCACCCTCGAGGAGGAATCCGGACTGTCACCGCAGGGGTAGTCGGGCGTCGCGCGTAGTCGGGCGTCGCGCGGGTAGTCGGGCGTCGCGCGGGTAGTCGGGCGTCGCGCGGTCGTTGGGGGCTGCCAGAAATGGCCGGGCACCCGCCGGCGTCAGCGCCTGAGCCAGCGCCGCAGCGTGCGTATGGGAAGGATCAGGAACACGCCGATGAGGACGTACATGGTGAGCGCGACGTAGGGCGACAGCAGGCCCAGGACTATCGCCACGGCGTAGAAGGCGAGGCTCGGCCCGAGCTGGTAGCGGACCCGGTTCTCCTCGGTGCGCTCTTCGGCGGCGTCGTCGCCGAACAGGCCCTCGTGCTCGGCGTAGCGCCCGAGCACGACCAGCATCAGGCTCATGAGCAGCAGCACGACCCCGAAGAAGACGACCGACACCCGCTCGCCCCCGTGATCGGTGTCGATGAGGCTCATGTACTCCGCCATGATCTTCGTGGGGAACGGCAGGAACCCGACCAGCAGCAGGAACAGGAGGTTGAGCCGCTGGAAGCCGGCGTCGACGTGGTCGAGGGCCTCGGTGAGCGCGCTGTGCTCGATCCAGGCGATGCCGATCGTCATGAAGGCGATGAAGTAGGCGAGATACTCCGGGCGCTCGTGAAGGAGCTCCCCGAACAGATGATTCCCGGCGACGTGCCGGATCGCGATCTCCAGGACGAGCAGCGTGATGGCGATCGCAAAGACGCCGTCGCTGAACGCTTCGAGGCGGCCCTTGGCCCTGCGTCCGGACTTCGTGAGTATGCGGCTCATGGCTATCGTCCCCCGGTCGGCGCAGTTCGTGGCAAGCCGAGCGCCACGATATCGCACCGGCTCCGACGTTGGAAAGCGCGCGGGCGACATCGGCGTCGCTCACCCCGAGCTCACGCAGCAGGCCGGCTATGACGCTCGGCCCGAAACGTCGTCCAACGTTTATGTTCGCTATCCTCGTTCCCATAACTCGATAGGCCGCCGGACGGCGCGTCCACCGGCGCTGCCGCCGCTGCCGGCGCCACGAGAGGAGAGATCGTCATGTCCGACGAGACCACGAACCCCGGCCGCCTGACTGCCGAGATGAGGATCAGGCAGTGGTGGCCAAACCAGCTCGACCTGACGGTGCTGCACCGCGACCCGCCGGCGGCCGACCCGATGGGGGCGGGCTTCGACTACGCGGCCGAGTTCGCCACCCTCGACCTCGAGGCCGTGCGGCGCGACCTGCTGGCCCTGATGACCGACTCGCAGGAGTGGTGGCCGGCCGACTACGGCCACTACGGGCCGCTGTTCATCCGCATGGCCTGGCACGCCGCGGGCACCTATCGGGTGAGCGACGGTCGCGGCGGCGCCGGCGCGGGCACGCAGCGGCTCGCGCCTCTCAACAGCTGGCCGGACAACGCGAACCTCGACAAGGCGCGCCGCCTGCTGTGGCCGATCAAGCGCAAGTACGGCCGCAAGATCTCCTGGGCCGACCTCATGGTCCTCGCCGGCAACTGCGCGCTGGAGTCAATGGGCTTTGAGACGTTCGGCTATGGCGGCGGGCGCGAGGACGCCTGGGAGCCGGAGGACATCGACTGGGGCGCCGAACACACGTGGCTCGCGGACGAGCGCTACAGCGGCGACCGGGAGCTCGCCGACCCGCTGGCCGCCGTGCAGATGGGCCTCATCTACGTGAACCCGGAGGGACCGGGCGGCGATCCGAACCCGCTGGCGGCGGCCCGCGACATCCGCGAGACGTTCCGGCGCATGGCCATGAACGACGAGGAGACGGTCGCCCTGATCGCGGGCGGCCACACGTTCGGCAAGACCCACGGCGCCGCCGACGCCGCCAACGTGGGGCCGGAGCCCGAGGCCGCCCCATTGCAGGAGATGGGTCTCGGCTGGCGCAACGCGTTCGGCACGGGCAAGGGCGACGACGCCATCACGAGCGGCCTCGAAGGCGCTTGGACCCCCACGCCGGCGACATGGGACACGAGCTTCTTCGACACGCTGTTCGGCTACGAGTGGGAGCTCTCCACAAGCCCCGCCGGCGCCAAGCAGTGGGTCCCCACCGACCCGGCGGCGCGAAGTGCCGTGCCGGATCCGCACGACCCCTCAAAGCGGCACGCCCCGGTGATGCTCACGACCGACCTCGCGCTGCGCCTGGACCCGGTCTACGAGCCCATCTCGCGACGCTTCCACGAAGACCCGCGGGAGCTCGCCCACGCCTTTGCGAAGGCCTGGTTCAAGCTGACGCACCGCGACATGGGGCCGCGCAGCCGCTACCTCGGTCCGCTGGTGCCGGCCGAGCCGCAGCTCTGGCAGGACCCGGTGCCCGCCGTCTCGCACCCGCTGGTCGGGGCACAAGACGTCGCGATCCTGAAAGACAGGATCCTCGCCTCCGGACTGTCGGTGTCGCAGCTCGTAGCCGCCGCGTGGGCTTCGGCGTCGACGTTCCGCGGCACCGACAAGCGCGGCGGCGCCAACGGCGCCCGTGTCCGCCTTGCGCCGCAGAACGGCTGGGCCGCCAACGACCCGGCGCGGCTGGCGCAGGTGCTGGCCGGGCTCGAAACGATCCGGCAGGAGTTCGCGGCGCGGGCCGACGGCGGCACGCGCATCTCGCTCGCCGATCTGATCGTGCTGGGCGGCTGCGCCGGCGTCGAGAAGGCCGCTCGCGAGGCCGGCTTCGATGTTCTGGTGCCCTTCGCCCCGGGACGCACGGACGCGTTGCAGGAGCAGACCGATGTCGAGTCGTTCGCCGTTCTCGAGCCGCTCGCGGACGGCTTTCGCAACTACCTGGGCAAAGGCGCGCGGCGGCCCGCCGAGCATCTGCTCGTCGACAAGGCGAGCCTGCTCACCCTCACCGCGCCCGAGATGACGGTGCTCGTGGGCGGTCTGCGCGTGCTGGGCGCCAACCACGGCGGCTCCGACCTCGGCGTGCTCACCGACCGCAAGGAGACGCTGACGAACGACTTCTTCGTCAACCTGCTCGACATGGGCACCGTCTGGCAGCCGGTAAGCGAAGCCGAGGAGACGTTCGAGGGCCGTGACCAGTCGACGGGCGAGACCCGCTGGACGGCGAGCCGTGTCGACCTGGTCTTCGGGTCGAACTCCCAGTTGCGCGCGCTCGCCGAGGTCTACGCCAGCGACGACGCACGGCAGAAGTTCGTGCGCGACTTCGTCGCCGCGTGGGACAAGGTCATGATGCTCGACCGGTTCGACCTCGCCCGAGCGCACTGACGGCACGGGCGCGAGCGCCTGAGGGAATGACGACGTTGGTGGAGGCGGCGGGACTCGAACCCGCGTCCACGGAGGCCCTGGCGGAGTCTCTACAAGCTTAGCCGGCGCATTTCATCTCGCGCACCAGCTCCGCGTCGGCCGGATCTGGCTTGCCAGCCCTGATTGCCTTCGGTCGCGGCCGGACAGAGCGGACCAGCCGGTCCCTAGCCCGCTGGCGACGCCGCATCTCCGACCGCGGGCTTGTCGGAGGCGACGTGGCTACTGTTTAGGCAGCCAGTGCGAGATTACTCTCGGCATGTGGTTTGTTCCGGCAGTTTAACGAGGCCACCGGACCTCGGCTTGCTGCTCCAACCGGAGTCTCTCCATGTCGAAACCGATTCGCCCCCACGGGCGAGCGGCCGGCGGAGAGGCCGGTCGATCAACGAAGGTAGTATACCCGTTCCCCTACGGTGAGGCAGGGCCGCACGAATGCGACTGGGAAAGGGCGCCGGTGCCGGGCCGGCTACTCGTCGACGGCTTCGACCGTGCGACGGTCGCGACGCCGGAAGTACATGTTGCGACACAGCGGGACTTCGGCGCACTGGTAGCAGCTCTGCACGGCCACGGCGCACTGCTCGAGCGGCTGGCGTGCCATCTTGACGACGCCGAACCCGCCCTTGGTGCGCTCGAGCTCACGGAACAGCTCGAGCTCGATCTCGTGGCGAAAGACCTTTTCGATGCAGCCGAAGAAGGTGCGGCCCCTCTCCTTGAAGGCATACAGGTAGCGGCAGCTCGACCCGAGACAAGAGGCCGGATAGACGACCTTCTCGCAGACGGCGGCGCACTCGTGGCACTCGAGAGCTTCGTCAGCCAACAACCTTCTCAACCTCCTACACGACGAAAGCCGGCTCGTCTGAGCCGGCCCCCCGGTGTCCACATGGTAGCACACGGAACCTCCGCTCGACTAGGGGTCTACCCTCATTTTCGAGTGTCGGCAGGGGGGGCCGCGAAACTTGAATCCTAAAGCTCCCAGTAGCGGCGCTGCGTCTCGATCGCCTTGGCGACCACGACCTGGCCGGGGGCGCTCGGCGGGCCGACCGGCGCCGCTTCGCTGTCGGCCAGGCCGCGCAGGGTGGCCGCGGCGGCGTACGCGCTGGCGACCTTGTTGTAGCCGCCTTCGAGCACAAGGCCCAGGCGGCCGCCGGCGGCGGCCCCCATGGCTGCGGCCCGCGCGCCCATCTGAGTGAATCCGGCGTCGGTCACGGCCATCGCCCCCAGATGGTCGTCGACGTGGCTGTCCTGGCCCGCCGAGATCAGCACCGCCTGCGGCGCGAACTGGGCGACGATCGGCTCGATCAGCGCCTCGAAGGCGTGCACGTAGTCGCCGTCGGTCGTGCGCACCGGGAAGGGTACGTTCACCGTGAAGCCCTCGCCGGCGCCGGCGCCGCACTCCGAGTACCAGCCGGTGCCGGGAAAGAACGGCCACTGGTGCAGCGAGATGAACAGCACCCGGGGCTCGTCGTAGAAGATCGCCTGGGTGCCGTTGCCGTGGTGCACGTCCCAGTCGAGGATGAGCACGCGCTCGAAGCCGTCGGTCAGCAGGCGACGCGCCAGGATGGCGATGTTGTCGAACAGGCAGAAGCCCATCGCCTCGTCGGGCATGGCGTGGTGGCCGGGCGGGCGCACGAGCGCGAACGGCGCCAGGCCGCGCTCCCAGGCGGCGGGAATGTCGAGCGCCCCACCGGCGGCCAGCAACGCGACCTCGAAGCTGCGCGCCGAGACGACGGTGTCGGCGTCGAGCCAGCCGCCGCCGCCCGCGCAGATCTCACGCACGCGCTCGACGTAGGCGGCGCCGTGCACGGTCAGCAGGTCGTCGATGGTGGCCGCGTGCGGCTTGATCACCTGCAGGCGCGGCCAGAGGTCGGTCTGCTCGAGGTGAGCGACGATCGCGGCCGCGCGGTCGGAGGCCTCCACATGGTCGCTGCCGGTGTCGTGCTCCGTGTAGAACGGGTCCCAGATGATCGCCGGATCCATCGCCTTGCCCATCCCCTCCCTCGATTCCCGGTCTTCAGGCGCGCCGCCCGCGACGAGCCCCTATCTCGACTCCCAGTCGTCGGGCGCGCCGCCGCCGACGAGCCCTACCGCGCCTCCCGGTCGTCGGGCGCGCCGCCCGCGACGAGCTCCTTGCCCCACGGCCTGCAGTCGCTTTCGAGCCGGTAGCCACGGGCCGCGAAGAAGGCGGCGGAGGCGTCGTTGCCGACCAGGATCTGCAGCTTGGCCTTGAGCGCCCCCCTGGCGCGAAAGCGCTCCTCGAGCTCGTCCATGAGCCGCCCGGCCACCCCGCGACGCTGCCGGTCGGGATCGACCGCCAGATGGTAGATGTAGGCGCGGCGACCGTCCCAGCCGCCCATCGCCACGCCGACCAGACGGGCGCCCTCGCAGGCCACGAGGAACAGGTCGGGGTCGCGCGTGAGCTTGAGGGTGAGCTGCTCGGCGGAGTCGGAGGGCCGCATCCACAGGCCGCTGCGCCGCCAGAGCTCGTCGACGGCGGCGTAGTCGGCCGGCACGAACTCGCGCAGGCGCAGGCCGGTCGCACTCGGGCGGTGCCGATCGTCCACACTCAGACCTTTCGGGTACGGGGGCTCGGACAGCCGCCGTAGTGTACCCCAGAGACCGCCCTGTTCGTCGCTGATAGAATCGCGCCGAGAGCCTCCCAAGGAGGATCAGGTGACGAACGACAAGGTCGTGCGCCGACCGGCGGCGGCGCCGACGGGCAGCGACGAGGTCGCTCTCGAAGCCGACGTGCAGGCCACGGCGCGCAACCTGTTCGCGCTGGTCGACCGCTCGCCCGCGCCACTGCTCTCCCAGACCCGCTGGCAGGACGAGATGATGGACTGGGCGATGGCCGACGAGCGCCTCAAGGTCGAGCTCTTCCGCTTCGTCGACGTCTTTCCCACGCTTGGTGACGGCGCCGAGATCGCCCGCCATCTGCGTGAGTACTTCCTGCAGCCGGGCGTCGAGCCGCCGCGCGCGCTGCGCCTGGCGATCGGCGCCGCCGGCCGGCGCTCGCCGCTGCGGCCGGCGGCCACCCGCGTCGTGCGCGCCGAGATGCTCTCGTTCGCGCACCGCTTCATCGTCGGCAGCGACGCACGCTCGGCGCTGCCCGGCCTCAAGGCCCTGCGCGACGGCGACGTCGGCTTCACGATCGACGTGCTCGGCGAGGCCTCGGTCAGCGCCCGCGAAGCCGCGGCCTACCAGCAGCGTTACCTCGACCTGCTCGACGATCTCAGCGCCACGACCGCCTCGTGGCCCGCGGCGCCCGTCGTCGACCAGGCATCCTGGGGAGCGCTGCCTATCGTCAACATCTCGATCAAGGTCACCTCGCTGTACTCGCAGATCGACCCGCTCGACTTTCGCGGCTCGGTCGACGCCGTCAAGGACGCCCTTCGGCCGGTCGTGCGCCGGGCGGCGGCCCGCGGCGCCTTCGTCAACCTCGACCTCGAGCAGTTTCGCTACCGCGACCTCACCTACACCGTCTTCACCGAGCTCTTAGACGAAGAGGAGTTTCGCCCCTACGACCAGGCCGGCGTGGTCGTGCAGGCCTACCTGCGCGACGCGCGCGACGACCTCGAAGCCCTGGTCGCCTGGGGGCGCAGCCGCAGCCGACCGCTGACCGTGCGCCTGGTCAAGGGCGCCTACTGGGACTACGAGACCGTGCTCGCCCGTCAGGAGGGCTGGCCCACGCCGGTCTTCACGCACAAACCCGACTCCGACGTGGCCTACGAGCGCCTCGCGCGGCTGATGCTGGAGAGCGTCGACGTCGTGCGCCCGGCCTTCGCCGGCCACAACGTGCGCTCGCTCGCGGCCGCCATCGCCACCGCCCGCCGCCTCGGCGTACCCGACGACGGCTTCGAGATCCAGATGCTGCACGGCATGGGCGACCCGATCAAGGCCGCCGTGCGCGCCATGGGCCTGCGGCTGCGCGAGTACGCGCCGGTCGGCGAGATCATCCCCGGCATGGCCTACTTCGTGCGCCGCCTGCTCGAGAACACCGCCAACGAGTCGTTCCTGCGCGACGTCTTCGCCGACGGCGCCGACATCGAGCACCTGATCGCGGCGCCGCTGCCGTCGCCGGACGTCGAGGCGCCGGCGCCGCGCCGGGCGCGTGTCGCGGCGACGGATCCGGCCGTGCCGGGTCCCTTTGTGAACATGCCGCACGCCGACTTCGCGCGCCTCGAAGCCCGGCGCGCGGCGCTCGCGGCCCGGCGGCTCGCCGCCGGTCGCAAGCCGGCCCACGAAGCGCTGCTGATCGACGGCTGTGAGCGCCGCGGCGTGCGCACCATGGAGTCGATCGACCCGTCCCGCCCGGCCCGCCTCGTGGGCACGGTCGAGGTGGCCGGCGCCGAGCAGACCGAGGCGGCCGTGCAGGCCGCGAGGCGGGCCTTCGCGGGCTGGCGCGTCGCGCCGGCCCGCGACCGTGCCGCCGTGCTGTTCAAGGCCGCCGAGATCATGCGCGGCGAGCTCGACGACCTCGCCGCCCTCGAGACCTTCGAGGCCGGCAAGACCATCCGCGAAGCCGACGGCGACGTCACCGAGGCCATCGACTTTCTCGAATACTACGGCCGCGAGGCGCTGCGTCTCGACACGCCGCGGCGCATGGGTCGCGCGCCCGGCGAGCTCAACCACCTGAGCTATCAGCCGCGCGGCGTGGCAGCCGTGATCGCGCCCTGGAACTTTCCGCTGGCCATCCTGACCGGCATGACGAGCGCGGCCCTGGTCGCCGGCAACGCCGTGGTGCTCAAGCCCGCCGGGCCGACGCCGGTGATCGGCGCCCGCCTGGCCCGTATCCTGCAGGATGCCGGCGCGCCGCCGGGCACCGTGAACCTGCTCATGGGGCCGGGCAGCGAGATCGGTGAGGCGCTCGTCACTCACCCCGAGGTCCACCTCATCGCCTTCACCGGCTCACGCGGCGTCGGGCTGCACATCATGACCCGGGCGATCGAGCTGCCCGGCCGCGCCTGGATCAAGCGCGTGATCGCCGAGCTCGGCGGCAAGAACGCGATCATAGTCGACGCCGACGCCGACCTCGACGTGGCCGTGCTCGAGACGGTCGCCTCGGCGTTCGGCTATCAGGGCCAGAAGTGCTCCGCCTGCTCGCGCGTGATCGTCCTAAAGCAGGCCTACGACGAGTTCCTCGAGCGTCTGGTCGAAGCGACACGCAGCCTGGTCGTGGGTCCGCCCGACGAACCCGCGACACGCGTGGGCCCGATCATCACGGCCGCCGCCAGGGAGCAGATCGAAGGCTACATCGAGCAGGGTCGCCGCGAGGCGAAGCTCGCCCTGGCGAGCCCCGAGCCCCCCGGCGGCTGGCCCGATGGCGGCTTCTACGTGGGCCCGCACATCTTCACCGACGTCGCCCCCGAGGCGACGATCGCCCAGGAAGAGATCTTCGGCCCGGTGCTCGCCGTCATGAAGGCGCGCGACTTCGACGAGGCGCTCGCCATCGCCAACGGCACCTCCTACGCGCTCACCGGGGGGCTGATCAGCCGCAGCCCGGCCGCCATCGCCCGGGCCCGTCGCGAGTTCCGCGTCGGCAACCTCTACATCAATCGCGGCATCACCGGGGCGATGGTCGAGCGCCAGCCGTTCGGCGGCTTCAAGATGAGCGGCGTGGGCTCCAAAGCCGGCGGCCCCGATTACCTGCTGCAGTTCCTCGAACCGCGAGTCGTGACCGAGAACACGCTGCGGCGCGGCTTCGCGCCGCCCGACGACGAGGACCGGCGCTAGGAGATCCGCCTTGCGGGTCTCGCTCGCCGGCCCGGCCGTACCGCAGGTCGGGCGCCGGGACTTCCGCGAGACCCTACTGCAGGTCGGGCGGCAGCGACGGGATGATGCCGGGGACCGCCCGCACCGAGTTCGGCGAGGGGGGATGCGCCATGGTCTGGGCCGCCTTGGCGAGCGCCACCCGGGTGGCCGCGCCGGCCGTGGCCACGCCGTTCGTCACGCTCCACGACAGGTCCACGTTCGTGCCCATGAGGCTGACGCCGGGAAGTTCGTAGTAGACGTAGATGCGATGCTCCCAAGAACGGTCGAACGCATACCACATCTGCGCCGCCCGCGGTTTGATCTGGACGATGTGACCCTCGAGATTGAGATCGTGCGTCGCTGAGTAGCGCAACACCGTCTCGGTTGGCGCGCCGGTCGGCAGCCTGATCTGCTTGACGGCGGCGATGGCGGAGGTCTCGCCCGGGGTCATCACCGTCAACCGGCCCATGTCGACGCGGGTCGCGACCAGGGCCACGGCCACGATCGCCCAGACGACTACCAGCACTGTCCACCCGCGGCTCCACTGCAGAGCCTTGCCCCCGATCGTGTAGATGTGACCGCCGGCCGGCGGCGCGACGACTAGGCTCGAGGCTGGCACAGCGACAAGGCTGGAGGCCAGCGGCGGCGGCGGCGGAGACGGCGCTACAGACGCCGGCGGCGCTGCCGGCGGCGGAGACGGCGCTACAGACGCCGGCGGCGTGTCGCCGGTGACCGGCGGCAGAACGGGTGCCGCCGCCTCACCGGCGGCGGGTGGCGCGGCGTCGTCGACCGGCGGCGCGCCATCGGGCGCGCTCCATGTCCAGAGGTCCGCCGGCGTCGCGCTCTCGCCGGCGGCCGCGACGCTCGACGCCGGTCGCACATCCGGCAGGGGGTCCCAGGCCTCACTCGCCGGGTGCGCGGGCACGGCGGGTGCGGGGGCAGCGGGCGCAGGCGTGGCCGGTGCGGGGGCAGCGGGTCCCGGCGCGGCGGCCCAAGCCGGCGCGGGCGCAGCGGGTACGGCCGGCGCAGCGCCGTTGTCGCTGCCGGCGTCGGGCGGCGCGGCCTGAGCGCTGGCCTCGAAGAAGCTCAGGCGCTGCCCGCAGGCCGGACACGATGCCGCCTTGGCCCAGTCCTCAAAGGGGAACTCGGCGTGGCAGTGCGGACAGTTCAGCAGCCGCGCCACGGATCCTCCGCGATGTCGTCGAGCAGCCTCATGTCCCTCTGCCTCGTGTCCTTATCCCAGGATGGCGCGCTTCTTCAGCGCGATCGCGTGGCTGGGGATGAGCTTCGCCAGGACCACGCCGACGACGAAGCCGCCGATATGGGCCCACCAGCCCACGGGAGCGCCGTAGTTCGGGTTCACGACCGCCAGGGCGCCGCTCCACAGGTTCGACAGAAAGAAGAAACCGAGCACGATCCAGGCCGGTAGCGACCACAGCGCGAACATCGCATTCACGAACCCCTGCCCCGTGCGCCGCTGGCGACCGACCGCATACCACGCGATCGAGCCGAACATCGAGACGACGAAGATGACGGGGCCGCCGAGCGACCAGGACGGCAGCCCGATGGCGACCGCGAAGAGGTAGCAGATGTAAAGGATCACGAAGATCAGCACGATGGCCGGGATCTTGAGGCGCGCCGTCGGCCACAGCGCGAGGCTGGCGCCCATCGCGCCGGCGATCGCGCCGCTCGCGCCCACGGCCGCCATCGACGAGCCCGACGTGCCCATGAGGAAGGCGATGTTGGCAAAAAAGCCCGACACGAGGTAGATGGCAAGAAACCAGCGCCAGCCGAACGCGTCCTCGACGGCGTCGCCAAAGACGTAGAGGAACCACATGTTGCCGATCAGATGCAGCCAGCCGGTGTGCAGGAACATGGCCGTCCCGATGGTGAGGACGTTGTGGACCGTCACCTCGGAGTTCACGCGCGCCGGCACCAGCCCCCACTGCTGCAGGAACGGCGCGAACCGCACGCCGATCGAGAGCTCGAAGACGAACACGAGCACGTTGACGCCGATCAGCCCGATGGTCGCATACGGCCAGCGGTACGTCTTTGCCTCATGGCTCCAGACAGGCAGCATGCCTCTTAGTATCGCCCGGCGGGCGGATGGCCTTTAGGGCGCCGCCGGCAAGCACAAGCTCCGGATGAACCCGGCGGCGACACGCGGCGTCTCAACAAGCGAACACCAAGGTATGGGCTACCGAAGGGAAGTCGAGATGTCCCGCATCCTGCGCCACCGCCGCTTCGTCATCGCGGTCGTGGCGGTGCTGCTGGTCAGCGCCGCCACCGCCGCGGTCCTTGCCGAGAGAGGTTCCTGGGGCGGCTCTTCGAACGGCCCCTCGAGCAGTGCGCGATCCAACCTGGCAGGTAGCCTGTCGCAGCACGGCAGCGACACGGTCGGCGGGACCACCAGCCTGGGCAGCGCCGCCTCGGGAAGCTCCGCGTCGTTTGCCGCCCCGAGCACCGGCGCCGGCGTCGAGGTCGCAACGCCCGCGCCGCAGGTTGCCAGCGACGTCGGCGCCCTCGACCCGCAGCGCTTCCTGGTGCGCACCGGCGAGATGACCCTCACGGTGGCGCGCGGCAAGGTGTCCGAAGCCGCCGCGCGCATCGTGGGCCTCACGGCGGGCTACGGCGGCTACGTGCTGACAAGCCAGATCTCGACCACCGACAGCACCGCCGCCCCCTACGCCGACATCACCGTCAGGGTCCCGGCGAACGCCTACGACGACGCGATCCGGCGCTTCGGCGCTCTCGGCCGTGTGCAGGACGTGCAGACCAGCGCCACCGACGTGACGAGCCAGTACGTCGACCTCCGCGCGCGCCTGAGCCAGGCCCGCAAGGTCGATCGGCGCCTGCTCGGCTTCCTCGCCAGGACGACCACGGTGACCGAGGCGCTCGCGGTGCAGGCCCGCATCGATGCCACCCAGCTCAAGGTCGAGCAGCTCACAGGTCAGCTCAAGGCGCTGCGCGAGCAGGTCACCTACGGCACGTTGACGGTCTCGCTGACCGAGCGCGGAACGCACCACGCCACCGGCCACCGGCACGGCTTCGGCGCTGCGCTGGCAGCCTCATGGCGACACATCGTCGGCGGCTTCGAGGCGATCGTCGTCGGGCTCGGCGCGATCATCCCCTTCGCCGTGCTGCTCGCCGCCCTGGCCGTGGCCGCGTGGTATGCCGCGCGCGCAGCCGGCCGTCTGCGCCGGCGCATCCGGTTCGAGCCGTAGGGCGGCCCGGCGGGGCGCCGACGGGTCGGCTGAGCGGACGAGAGACCGCCGGCCGAGCGGAGGCGGCGGACGACCGGCCCAGCGGCGGCGACGCCGGGTCGGCTGAGCGGGGGTCCGGCTTAACGGGGCCGACGACTGAAGAGAGGCTGAGGGCGCGTGGGAAACCCCGGAGCTGGGAATGACTCCGGCCGGAACGGGCACGTTGGTCGGTCGCCGCGGCGGCAGCCTTGCAGGCTGCCGCCGCGGCGACCTCATCACGACAAGGGGGCGGCGTTGAAAGCGGTGCGCATCCACGAGTACGGCGGTCCGGACGTGCTTCGCTACGAAGACGTCGACACCCCCGTGCCGGGCCCCAGCCAGGTACTGGTCCGCCTCAAGGCCGCGGCGGTCAACCCGGTCGACGTCGCGGTGCGCCGCAACAGCTTTCCGACACCCAAGGAGCCGCCCAAGACGCTCGGTTCCGACGGCGCCGGCATCGTCGAGGCGGTCGGCTCAGAGGTCAGGGGCGTCGCCCCCGGCGACGAGGTCTTCTTCACAGGCCTGGGCATCGGCAGCGAGGGCAGCTACGCCGAGTACGCCCTGGTCGCTCCGGTGCAGGCCGTGCGCAAGCCGGCCGGCATCTCGTTCGAACAGGCGGCCGCGCTGGGGCTCGCCTTCGCGACCGCCTGGTACGGCGTGGTGCTTCGTGCCGCCCTCGTCGCCGGCGAGACCGTGCTCGTCCAGGGCGCGGCGGGCGGGGTGGGCAGCGCCGCCGTGCAGCTCGCCCACGCGCGCGGGGCACGCGTGCTGGCCACCGTCGGCAGCGCCGACGACGCCGAACGCGTCCGCGCCCTCGGCGCCGACGAAGCGATCGACCGCAAGACGGCCGACGTCGCCGCCGAAGTCAAGCGGCTCACCGACGGCAAGGGCGTCGACGTCGTCATCGAGCTCGTCCTGTCGGCCAACCTCGCCACCGACCTCGGCGTGATCGCCAGGGGCGGGCGGATCGTGGGGATCGGCGGGGGGCCCGAACCGACGGTCACCTTCCCCACCGGGCCGGCGATCGGCGCCGACGCGACGCTCCTGTTCGCGAACTCGGGAAACGCCGGTCGCGCCGGCACGGCCGAGATCCTCACCGACGTTGCGGGGCTCGTTGCCGAGGGCAAGATGCGACCGGTGGTGGGCCGCGTCTTTCCGCTTGCGCAGGCGCGCGCGGCCCACGAGCTGCTCGAGGGCCATCACTTCGGCAAGATCGTGCTCGTGCCCTGAAGGGCGCCTACTGCCCCTTGCCGTTGCCGCGGATGGCCTCCTCGCGCTGCTTGCGCAGCTCGAGGCCGGGGATGAGCGTCTTCATGACCGCCACCAGAAAGTCGAGCCGCTCAGACTCGGAGCGCGATTCGAGCAGGCGCTGCTTGAGCGGCAGGCCGAAGTCGACGGCGGCCGCCAGGCGAAACGACAACCGGCCGGCGCTGCGCGGCAGCCGCGGCTCGTCGACGCCCATGAGCCCGACCATGCGCCGGAACAGCTCCGACACGAGCTCGAGCGTCTGCTCGGACGGGGGCGCGCTCTCGGCGACATCGTCGAAGATCTCGATGCGGGCCCGCAGATAGCCGGACGGCTGGTCGGGTTCGATCACCTCATCGAGGTCGAAGCGCTCGCGCCCGGAGACGAGGATGTTCAGGCGCCCGTCGTCGAGCTCGTCGACGATGTCGTGGATCGCCGCCGTGCAACCCATGCGATGGACCTCGTCGCCCTCGCTCAGGACCACCCCGAACACGCCGCCGCTCGCGCGACACTCGCCGATCAGCGCCTTGTAGCGCTCCTCGAAGATGTGGAGCGGCAGGATCTCGCCGGGCAGCAGGACGAGCGGTAGCGGGAACAGGCCGATCGTGTCGTCAGAGCTGGGCATGCCATGCCAGGACAATCGCTTCGAGCTTGCCTTCAGTGGCGGCCGCGGGGTCGTCGTCGAAGTCGGGCAAGGCGGCCACCCACTCGTGCAGCGTGACGAAGTTCAAGTCGAGCGGGTCGGCGTCGGGATGCTCGTCGATCAGCGCGAAGGCGATGTCGTCGGGCTGGTCCCAAGTCAGTGACACATCGCCTCCCTTCGCGATCCGGCCGTGCGCTGCGCTGTGACCAACACTACACACGCTCCCGCTCCCCCGCAACGCGCCCGACGTCACTCTCGGCGATCGGGCGGCGGCTCGCCGCGGCGCTCGTCACCGGCGTGGGTTCCGCTCGGCAACAGGCTCACCGGGACCGACCTCGTCGCGGCGCGGCTCGTCGCGGCGCGGCTCGTCGCGGCGCGGCGAAACGCGGCTCCGCGCGGCGCGGCTCCGCGCGGCGCGGCTCGGCACACACGAACATCGTGTAGTCGACGCTGCGACCGTCAACGACATCGATCGCCGGCCGGGCCGCCACGCGAGCGAACGACTCGCTCAGGGCCGCCTCGAACGCCTCGTAGCGCTCGGGCGACCAGAACACCACGACGCCTCCCGGCCGCAGAGCGCCGGCGATGAGACGCAGGCCGCCGGCCTCGTAGAGGCGGGCGTTGTCGGCCTTGATCAGCCATTGCGGACCGTTGTCGGTGTCGAGGGCGATGAGATCGTAGCGCGCGCCCGAGTGCAGCAGGTCGTGGACGTCGGCGACGACGATGCGGGAGCGAGCGTCGCGCTCGGCGCGCGACGCCCGCTCCCGCATGTGCGTCGTGAACCACGCGACGATCAGGGGCTCGTATTCGGCCACCGTGACGGTGCGCAGCTCGGGCAGATCGAGGGCCTCGTCGAGCGCGTAGCCCATGCCCAGGCCGCCGATCAGCACGTCGAGCGGGCCCGAAGGCAGGGACGGCCGCGCCGCCGCCACGAGCGCGCGACTCGACTGCTCGTTGCAGCTCGCGATCACGAAGGCGCCGTTGCAGACCACCTGCAGGTCGGCGCCGCGGCGCAGCAGGACGAGCTCGCCCGACCGTCCCCGGCCGATCTCGACCACGACCGCCGGCTCGTTCACCGCGGACCCGCTCTCGCCTACTTCAGGCTGGCGGCGTAGCCCGCGATGACCGCGTCGATCGCCTCGTCGGCGCCGTCCGGCAGCGGCGTCGGCTCGAAGCCCGCGAGCAGCTCGTGAGCCCGGTCGACCGCCTGCGAGACAAGGCTCGTGTCCTTGAACTCCTCGAACGTGCCACGCTGGAACACCGCCGGGCGCCACACCTCGGTACGGCCGAACTGCCGCGTGCTCTTGCGGCCCAGGAAGTGCCCGCCGATGCCGATCGCCTTGATGTCGTCGATCAGGGCGTGAGCTTCGTCGATCGCGTCGTCGCGCATGTAGCGGCGCAGCGCGCCAATCTGATCGCAGTCGAGGACGATCTTGGCGAGGCTCGACTGCTGGACGCCGTCGAGGCCGCCGGCTGCGATTAGCGAATCGGAGCCGATCAGAGCGGCCACCAGGGCCGTCATGCCGCCCTCGGAACCGCACTGAAAGTTGGCCGCCTTGGCGTCGGACGACATGCCGGTGGCCTGGGTGAGCAGGCCGTAGAACTTGCTCATCTCGACGCAGATCATGTTGATCAGGCCGATCTCGGGGCCCGCCGCGATGTAGCCGCCGGAGCGCATGTCGGCGACGCCCGCACCGACGCCGGAGATGGTCGCGCAGCCCGGGTTGGCGAGCTGGTACAAGACGATGCCCGACAGCAGCTCGGCCATGTTGACGATGCAGTCGCTCAGCACCGTGCCGGGGCCGGTCGTGCCCACCTGGGGCATGGGCAGCACGAAGATCGGCACGCCTCGCTTGCACAGCATGAGGCCGGCCTCGGTCATCTCCTTGTCGTGCTGCAAAGGCGCGATCGTGCAGTTGGTGACCGAGAAGTAGGGCCGTTCGGTGAGCGCCGCCCCGCAGGCGGCTTCGTAGATCTCGAGGATCGGGCCGACCATCTCGGGCGTGCGCACCTCGTCCTGTACGTGCTTCATCGAGTTGCGGACCATGATCGCCTGCATGTTCAGCGGCATGAGGTCGCCGTCGACGTCGCCCGTCTGGATGGTCGGCCAGAGGTAGTCGATCTCAGGCAGCGCCTCGCTCAAACGCGTGATCGCCACGAGGTCGTCGCTCGTGCCGGCGCGACGCTCGCCGGTGAGGTCGTCGTACCAGTAGGTGGTCATGCCGTCGCTGGTGCATAGCCAGCGGTCGCCGCCGAGCACCACGTCGTGGGCCTCGTCGCGACCGGCCAGCAGGATCGTCTTGGGCACCGTCTTCAGCGCCGGCTCGATGACATCCCAGGTGAGCTTCGCGGTCAGCGCCTCGCGGTCAACCTGGGCTCCGGCCGCCGCGAGCAGATCGATCGCCTTGGGCGTGTTGAAGGCGATCCCCACCTCGGCGAGCACCTGCAGGGTCTTCTCGTGGATGAACTGCTTCTCGTCGTCGCTCAGATAGCTGATCCTGGCTTTGGCCACGCCGGTTCCCCCATTCTCACCGATCAGTGGGGCTCCCGCCGCCGGGCGTCGCGCGCCCGAGGTCTGGGACGAGCCCCTGGACGGTCGTCGCCCGCCGCTACGGCGTGTGCCGCGACCGCCACCGTGCGGCTCAGCATATCGCACGGCCGAACCTGCCGGCGCAAGGCGCGTGAGCCTTGGACAGGTTTTTGCCTTGAGGAGGTCGAGCGCGAAGCCCGGCGCGGGCGAAGCCCGGAAACGACGAAGGGGCGGAGCGTGGCTTTCGCCACGCTCCGCCCCTTCGTCTCAGTAATCCCGGCGGCGTCCTACTCTCCCGCGGGGTCGCCCCCGAAGTACCATCGGCGCTGGAGGACTTTACTTCTCTGTTCGGGATGGGAAGAGGTGTAGCCCCTCCGCCATAGCCACCGGAAAGGTCGCGCGGGCACACGCCCGCAAACCTTAGCGCCGGGGCCGGCGCGGACCTGAAAGCTACATAGCGGCGCGGGTGGTCAAGTCAAGCCCTCGGCCAATTAGTACAGGTCTGCTGAACATGTTGCCATGCTTACACATCCTGCCTATCAACCAGGTGGTCTACCTGGGGCCTTACCCACTCGAGGTGGTGGGACATCTCATCTTGAGGTGAGCTTCCCGCTTAGATGCTTTCAGCGGTTATCTCTTCCAGACGTAGCTAGCCTGCAATGCCGTTGGCACGACAACAGATACACCAGAGGTCTGTTCATCCCGGTCCTCTCGTACTAGGGACGAGTCCTCGCAAATGTCCAGCGCCCACAGAAGATAGGGACCGAACTGTCTCACGACGTTCTGAACCCAGCTCACGTACCGCTTTAATGGGCGAACAGCCCAACCCTTGGGAGCTACTACACCCCCAGGATGCGATGAGCCGACATCGAGGTGCCAAACCCTCCCGTCGATGTGGACTCTTGGGGAGGATAAGCCTGTTATCCCCGGAGTACCTTTTATCCGTTGAGCGACCGCGATTCCACTCTCCACGGCCGGATCACTAAGCCCGACTTTCGTCCCTGCTCGACTTGTCAGTCTCGCAGTCAAGCTCCCTTGTGCCTTTACACTCTGCGCACGGTTTCCAATCGTGCTGAGGGAACCTTTGGGCGCCTCCGTTACATTTTGGGAGGCGACCGCCCCAGTCAAACTGCCCACCTGATACTGTCTGCCCGCCGGATCACGGCCGGGCGTTAGAAACCCGGTACACGAAGGGTGGTATCCCAAGGTTGGCTCCACCAAGACCAGAGTCCCGGCTTCAAAGCCTCCCACCTATCCTGGGCAACGTGCACCAGATTCCAATGTCAAGCTGCAGTAAAGGTTCACGGGGTCTTTCCGTCTTTCTGCGGGTAATCGGCATCTTCACCGATACTACAATTTCACCGAGTCCCTCGTTGAGACAGCGCTCAAGTCGTTACGCCATTCGTGCAGGTCGGAACTTACCCGACAAGGAATTTCGCTACCTTAGGACCGTTATAGTTACGGCCGCCGTTTACCGGGGCTTCATTTCACTGCTTCGCGACCCGAAGGACGCTAACAACTCCACTTAACCTTCCGGCACCGGGCAGGCGTCAGCCCCTATACGTCGTCTTTCGACTTAGCAGAGACCTGTGTTTTTGGTAAACAGTCGCTTGAGCCAATTCACTGCGGCCCCTCTGAGCTCCGCCGGCTAGCGGCTTCACCCAGTGGGGCGCCCCTTATCCCGAAGTTACGGGGCAATTTTGCCGAGTTCCTTAACGAGGGTTCTCTCGATCGCCTTAGTATTCTCTACTTGCCCACCTGTGGCGGTCTTGGTACGGGTACACGACTTGCTCCCTAGAGGCTTTTCTTGACGGCATGGAACCAGTGGCTCGCCGGAATACACCAGCTGACGTCACGTCTCAGGCTTAGAGCGTGCGGATTTCCCTACACGCAACCCTACGCGTTTGTCCATGGTCAACCATCGCCATGGTCCACTTTACCTACCGTGTCCCCCCATCGGTCGAACGCAAGTCGGTAGTACGGGAATATCAACCCGTTGTCCATCGCCTACGCCTTTCGGCCTCGGCTTAGGTCCCGACTAACCCTGGGAAGATTAGCTTTACCCAGGAAACCTTGGGCAATCGGCGGAGGAGTTTCTCGCTCCTCTTTCGTTACTAATGCCGGCATTCTCTCTTCCCAGGCCTCCACGGCTGGCTTGTCGCCGCCGCTTCAGTGGCCTGAGAATGCTCTCCTACCAATCCGGCCTTGCGGCCGAATTCCACAGCTTCGGTGGCTGGCTTGAGCCCCGTTACATCATCGGCGCGAGGACACTTGACCAGTGAGCTATTACGCACTCTTTAAATGGTGGCTGCTTCTGAGCCAACATCCTGGTTGTCTGTGCACCCTCACATCCTTTTCCACTTAGCCAGCACTGAGGGACCTTAGCTGGTGGTCTGGGCTGTTTCCCTCTCGACTACGGAGCTTATCCCCCGCAGTCTGACTCCCTTGCTCTAGAGTCATGGTATTCGGAGTTTATCTGCCTTCGGTAAGCTGGTGGGCCCCCTAGGGCAAACAGTGCTCTACAGCCATGACTGAACACAAGAGGCTATACCTAAATATATTTCGGAGAGAACCAGATATCTCTGCGTTTGATTAGCCTTTCACTCCGATCCACAGGTCATCCCCGCAGTTTTCAACCTACGTGGGTTCGGCCCTTCACGGGGTCTTACCCCCGCTTCAGCCTGCCCATGGATAGATCACGCAGTTTCGGGTCTACCGCCTCTGACTTATCGCCCTATTCAGACTCGCTTTCGCTACGGCTCCGTTTCCTTAACCTTGCCAGAGACGAGTAACTCGCCGGCTCGTTATGCAAAAAGCACGCTATCACCCGGGCAAGCCCAGGCTCTAACCGCTTGTAGGCCAACGGTTTCAGGTACTATTTCACTCCCCTCACGGGGTACTTTTCACCTTTCCCTCACGGTACTAGTGCACTATCGGTCGCCAGGTAGTATTTAGCCTTACGGGGTGGTCCCCGTAGCTTCCAACCGGGTTTCACGTGCCCGGTCGTACTCAGGTGGTCTGTAAGGGAGGGTCGCGAGTTTCGCGTACTGGGCTGTTACCATCTGTGGCGGGTCGTTCCAGACCCTTCTGCTACCCGCGGCTTTTGTAACTCCCCGATCGCCATGCGGGACGATCAAACAGACTCCTACAACCCCGGATACGCTAGGGCCGCACCCAATCACGCGCATCCGGTTTAGGCTGTTCCCTTTTCGCTCGCCACTACTCAGGGAATCGAGGTTTCTTTCCTCTCCTCAGGGTACTAAGATGTTTCAGTTCCCCTGCTTACCTCCGTGTGCCCTATGTGTTCAGGCACCGGTACGCACGCATTACCGTGCGTGGGTTCCCCCATTCGGAAATCCCCGGGTCGAAGGTTGTTCAGCACCTCACCGGGGCTTATCGCAGCCGTCCACGTCCTTCATCGGCTTCTGGCGCCAAGGCATCCGCCGTTGGCCCTTAATATCTTGACTATTATTGATCACCTTTGCCGCTATGTAGTTTTCAAGGTTCGCGCCGGCGTACCGGCACTTCGTCGCCGGCTGCCGCAAAGCAGTCGACGAAGCCCTAAAAGAGCCGTCGCGCCCCGGCTCGCGCCGAGAAGCCGAGCGCCCTGGTAAGGGCCCACCGGCGAGACTCAGGCGAGAGGGGACGCGAGGAGGCGTCTTTCAAAACTGGACAGCGTGGCCGCTGGCGCTCGAGCCGAAGCCCGAGCGAAGACGGGAACGTCAGCGCTCGACATAGAGTTTCCAGAGGACAGGCACCGCCGACACGGCAAGATCTCAAAGTGAGACCACATCGTGACCGGCATAGTGGGCCTGTGCTCACGGCGGTTGATCCGCCGTTCTCCCTAGAAAGGAGGTGATCCAGCCGCACCTTCCGGTACGGCTACCTTGTTACGACTTCACCCCAATCACCGATCCCACCTTCGGCGGCTGCCTCCCTTGCGGGTTAGCCCACCGACTTCGGGTGTTACCGACTTTCGTGGTGTGACGGGCGGTGTGTACAAGGCCCGGGAACGTATTCACCGCAGCATTGCTGATCTGCGATTACTAGCAACTCCGACTTCATGGAGGCGAGTTTCAGCCTCCAATCCGAACTGGGACCGGCTTTTTGGGATTCGCTCCACCTCGCGGTCTTGCAGCCCTTTGGACCGGCCATTGTAGCACGTGTGTAGCCCTGGACATAAGGGGCATGATGACTTGACGTCATCCCCACCTTCCTCCGGTTTGTCACCGGCAGTATCCTACGAGTCCCCGGCATTACCCGATGGCAACATAGGACAGGGGTTGCGCTCGTTGCGGGACTTAACCCAACATCTCACGACACGAGCTGACGACAGCCATGCACCACCTGTGACCCCGCTCTTGCGAGGGCTCCCGTTTCCGGGAGTTACGAGGCCATGTCAAACCCAGGTAAGGTTCTTCGCGTTGCGTCGAATTAAACCACATGCTCCGCTGCTTGTGCGGGCCCCCGTCAATTCCTTTGAGTTTTAGCCTTGCGGCCGTACTCCCCAGGCGGGGCACTTAATGCGTTAGCTACGGCACGGGAGGAGTCGACACCTCCCACACCTAGTGCCCATCGTTTACGGCGTGGACTACCAGGGTATCTAATCCTGTTTGCTCCCCACGCTTTCGCGTCTCAGCGTCAGTACCGTCCCAGGGACCCGCCTTCGCCACGGGTGTTCTTCCTGATATCTGCGCATTTCACCGCTACACCAGGAATTCCAGTCCCCTCTTCCGGACTCAAGCCTGTCAGTTTCCAATGCACGCTCGGGGTTAAGCCCCGAGTTTTCACATCGGACTTGGCAAGCCGCCTACACGCTCTTTACGCCCAATAATTCCGGACAACGCTAGGTCCCTACGTATTACCGCGGCTGCTGGCACGTAGTTAGCCGGACCTTCCTCTGGAGGTACCGTCACCCTCTGGGCTATTAACCCGAGTGGCTTCGTCCCTCCTGACAGAGCTTTACAACCCGAAGGCCTTCTTCGCTCACGCGGCGTTGCTGCGTCAGGCTTTCGCCCATTGCGCAAGATTCCCCACTGCTGCCTCCCGTAGGAGTCTGGGCCGTGTCTCAGTCCCAGTGTGGCTGATCGTCCTCTCAGACCAGCTAAGCATCGTTGCCTTGGTGAGCCGTTACCCCACCAACAAGCTAATGCTGCGCGGGCCCATCCCAAAGCGGAAGCCGAAGCTACCTTTAGTACAGCCCGCTTGGCAGGCTGCACCACATCCGGTATTAGCATCCCTTTCGGAACGTTATCCCGGTCTTTGGGGCAGGTTACCCACGTGTTACTCACCCGTTCGCCGCTCGAGTACCCCCGAAGGGGCCTTTCCGCTCGACTTGCATGTGTTAAGCACGCCGCCAGCGTTCGTCCTGAGCCAGGATCAAACTCTCCGAGACAACTTTGAGCACGCGACCCGAAGGCCGCGGAACAAACGTTGGAGAGAGCTTGTGCTCTCAAAGACAAGGCAGGATATGCCTTGTTGTCGTGCGGTCGGTTGCCGGTCCCGAAGGGCCGGTAGAGCAGCAATGCTCGAACCGCATGACGGGGTATTGTTTATGGGCCTGTTGGCACCTTACGGTGCTTCAGGCGCACTGGCGTCCGCCGGCTCGGACCCGAGAGTCGGGTCGAACCGGCTTCCACGCTGTTCAGTTTTCAAAGACCGCGTGCCACGTAGGCACTTGGTTGACCCTTGACACAAACATGGCCCCAGGAGCCGGGGCCTTCAGTCGGCGGTCGCCTCAGTTGCCTGAGGTACGGATAGTGAGATCCGTTACCGCTCGACTCCCCGCGTTCTGGGTGGTGACTGCGTCAGGACAATCCCCTTGTTGGGACATATGAGCTTACGCAGGCTACCGTGCCGTGTCAAGAGCACGTACCCCCTTGGTCTTCATGCCGACAAGCGACAAGAGCGGACTGCCCTGGGGGTTAGAGCAGTATACCCGGCGTTCGCCGTGAGTCAACCTCATTTCGCGGCGATCGTGAGACCGACGCCGAGCCGACGCCGAGCCTGTGTCGTACGCTCGTCGCGCGGCGCGACCGGAGGCCGCCTCAAACGTTGTAGACGTCGGCCTTGTAGCGGCTCAGATTGGCCTCGTCGCGAAACCACGCGACGGTCCGCTCGAGGCCCTCGCGCAGCGGTACGCGCGGCCGCCAGCCGGTCAGCTCGCCGACGAGCCCGGCGTCGCACAGCAGCCGGTCGACCTCGCTCTTCTCGGGCCGCAGGCGCTGCTCGTCGCTCACCAGCCGAGCCGCCGGGTTGACGAGGGCGATCAGCGTCGCGGCGAGCTGGCCCATGGCGATCTCGGCGCCCGAGCCCACGTTGACCTCACGGCCGACCGCCTCGGGACAGGCGGCCAGCGCCGCGAGGCCGCGCGCCGTGTCTTCGACGAAGGTGAAGTCGCGCGTCGGAGTGAGCGCTCCCAGCCGGATCTCGTCGAAGCCGCACAGGAGCTGGGTGATGATGGTCGGGATGATGGCTCGCGCCGACTGCCGGGGCCCGTAGGTGTTGAAGGGCCGCGCGATCACGACGGGCAGGTCGAACGCGCGATAGAACGACTCGGCGATGCGGTCGGCGCCGATCTTGGTGGCCGAGTAGGGCGACTGGCCCTGCATGGGGTGGGACTCGTCGATGGGGACGTAGCGCGCCGTGCCGTAGACCTCGGAGGTGGAGGTCGTGAGCACGCGCTCGACGCCGCGGTCGCGCGCCGCCGTCAAGACGTTGAGCGTGCCTTTGATGTTGGTGTCGACGTAGGCGTCGGGAGAGTGATACGAGAACGGGATGCCGATCAGCGCCGCCAGGTGCAGGACGACGTCGACGCCCTCCATGGCCTTGCGCACGCCGTTGCCGTCGCGGATGTCGCCGGCGAACACGTCGAGCTCGCGGCGGCGCTCCAGCGGCAGTGTGTCGAGCCAGCCCCAGGAGTTGAAGGAGTTGTAGTAGACGAAGGCGCGCACGGCGCAGCCCTGCGCCACGAGCTCCTCGGTCAGATGGCTGCCGATGAAGCCGTCGGCGCCCGTGACGAGCACCTTCTTGCCGCTGAGATCCATGCCTCGCTGCCCTTCGTTTGCGACGGCCCCGGCGGGGACCGCTCTGGTCGCCGACTCATCGCCGCCGTCTCCGGCTCATCGCCGCCGCCGGCCACTCGTGGCCGCCGGCTGCCTATCGGCGGCTCGTGGCCGCCGTCGAGCGCCTATTCTAGACCGTATGGCGGGCGGCGGCGGCGCGCGCCAGCAGCCGCTCCCACCGCGGCAGGTTCAGGCGGCGGTCGCCGCGCTCTTCGACGATCCTGCGGTTGGCCGCGGCGTGGGCGCCGTCGGCGGCGAGCTCGAGGCCGGCCACGACGGCGTCGGCGACGTGCTCGGGGTCGATCACCGGCACGAACACGGCGCGGTCGTCGCTCAGCCACTCGCGCACCGACGCGAGGTCGGACACGACGGGCAGCGCGCCGCTGGCCATCGCTTCGAGCAGCGACAGCGGGGCGCCGTCGGACGGCGGGATCGAGACCCAGACCGCCGCCCGGCGCAGAGTCGCGGCGAGCTCCTCATGCGAGACGCGCCCGACGAAATCGACACTGCCGGCAATGCCCAGCTCGGTGGCGAGGGCCCGCCAGCGTGCGAGGCTGGTGTCGGCCTGCGTGACGACGAGGCGGGCCTGCGGACGCCGGCCCAGCACCGCGGGCCAGGCGCGCAGCATGGTCTCGAGCCGATAGAACTCGCGCAGGCCGCGCGACCAGACGACCGTCTCGGAGCGGTCGCCGCCGGGCGCAAAGGAAAATCCCGACAGATCGACGCCGTACTGGAAGGTCTCGATCAGGGCCTCGTCGGCGCCGTGTAAGACGAGGGCGGCGGTCATCTGCCGGGAGACCGCGTGAATGCAGCTCGCTCTGGCGATGGCCCGGCGCATGAGCTGTCGCACGAGCCACGGCCGCTGGTCGAGACGCATGATGTCGGAGCCCCAGAAGTCGAGCACGAGCGGGCCGCGCCACAGGCAGGCCGCGTAGACGCCGGCCGGCGTGACCTGCATGACGTCGAGCACGTCGAAGTCGGCGCTCCCCAACGCGCGCCGCAGGCGCCACAGCAGCACCGGCAAGCCGCCGCCCGGGGGCAGGAACCGCCGGCCGCGGATGGGCCGCGCGAAGTCGATCACCTTGACCGGCGCGGTCACGGTCGCGGTATCGGTGATGACCGTGACGTCGTGGCCCTGCGCCGCCAGGAACTCGAGGTAGACGCGAAAATGGATGCTCGACGGGTTGATGCCGCAGACCGCGATCTTCATGAGTCCACCCCCGGTTCGTCGTGACGGGCGGCGATGGCGGCAAGGCTGTCGTCGAGCGTCCTGCGGGGGCGCCAGCCCAGCGCGAGCAGAGCGGCCGGGTCGCCGATAGAGACGGTGCCGGCGGCCTGAGGGTCGGCGACGGTGAGCTCGAACCGGCGCTGCCAGACGGCCGCGGCGCGCCGCACGAGGTCGGCCACCGAGACGCCGCGTCCGGTGCAGATGTTGTAGGCCGCGCCGGGGGCGCCGGCCGAGCCGAGCAGCACGAGCGCGTCGGCGACGTCGTCGGCGTCGACGAAATCGCGCACCGACACGGTCTCGCGCAGGCGTACGGCCGCCTGGCCGTGGCGTGGGGCGAGCAAGGCCTGCGCCGTGAGGGTCGCGGTCACCGAGCCGGGCGGCTCGCCGGGGCCGATGACGTTGAACGGCCGCCCAACGACCACGCGCAGCCCGCTGGCGGCAGCCGCCCGGCAGAGCTCCTCGGCGGCCGCCTTGGAGGTCGCATACTCGCCGTGAGGCGCGAGCGGCACCGATTCGGGCGTGGGCACGGGCGGCCGCGGCCCGTAGACCGCGGCCGAGCTCAGCGCCACCACCGACGGAGCCGGACTCAGCGCGGCGACCGTTTCGAGGAGCGCCGCGGTCAGTCCGACGTTGGCGCCGCGCAGGACGGCCGCGTCGGGGGCGCCCGAGAAGCGCCCGTTGTGTCCGGCGCAGTGCACGATCACGGCCGGCGCAGCGCGCTCGAACAGGCGCAGGCGGGCGTCGGCGCTGGCCCAGTCGAGCACCTCGACCGCGTCGCCGGTCGCGACGTCGTCGAGCTCGCACGAGCGCACGATGCCGAGCGCTTCAAAGCCGGCCCGGCGGGCCGCCGCCATCACCCGGGCGCCCAGAAATCCGGCCGCGCCGCTGACGACGAGCCGGCGAGTCGGGCTCGTCGCCTCGGCGCTCACCCGAGGAACTCGCCGCGGTGCTCGACGAACTCCTGCTGCGCGGCGGCAAAGTCGTCGTGGCGCCCTATGTCGAGCCAGCGGCCGTCGAAGGGCACCGCTCTGACGAGTTCTCCGGCGGCGATCAGCCGCAGGAGCAGGTCGGGCATGTCGAGGCGCTCCCCCGCCCGCAGGTGCCGCAGCGCGGCCGGCGAGAAGGCATTCACGCCCATGCTGACCGAACGTGTGCTGGACGGCTTTTCGAGATACCCGACGATGCGCTCGCCGTCGGTCTCGACGACGCCGAAATCGACGGTGTAGGTGCGGGCGACCGTCGCCACGCTGGCCGCCGCCCCCGAGGCCGCGTGACCGTCGAGGAAGGCGCCGTAGTCGAGCGTGGTGAGGATGTCGCCGTTCATCACGAGGAACGGCTCGTCGAGGCCGGCGATCGCGGCCAGCGGCCCGGCGGTGCCGAGGGGGGCCGCCTCGCGGGCATAGTCGATGCGCACACCGAAGCGCGCGCCGTCGCCGAAGAACGATTCGATCAACTGCCCGAGGTGACCGGTGGCCAGGATGAGCTCGGTGAAGCCCTTCAGCGCGAGCTGGCGCACGACGATCTCGAGGATCGGCTGCTCGCCCAGCGGCATGAGGGGCTTGGGAAAGACGAGCGTGTAAGGCGCCAGCCTGGTGCCCTTGCCACCCGCCAGAATCACGGCCTTTCTGGCCACCTGGTCCTCCTTTGCTCCGGCTCGTCGCGCCGGTCCGACCGCCGGACCCGGCGTGAAACGCGCCCTCTAGCGGTAGATCTGCAGGTCGAACAAGCGGTGATAGGCGCCTTCGGCGTCGAGCAGCTCGTCGTGCGCGCCGCGCTCGACGATGACGCCGTGGTCGAGCACCACGATCTGGTCGGAGTGGCTCACGGTCGAGAGTCGGTGCGCGATCACGATCAGGGTCTTGCGGTGGCGCATCGACTCGAGCGCCTTCTGGATGAACTCCTCGGACTCCGAATCGAGCGCGCTCGTGGGCTCGTCGAGGATCAGGATGTCGGGGTCCTGCAGGAACACGCGGGCCAGCGCCAGCCGCTGACGCTGGCCGCCGGACAGCCGCACGCCGCGGTCGCCGACCCGCGTCTCGAGACCGCTCGGAAGCTCGGCGATGAAGGTCTCGCAGTAGCTGGCCTTGAGCGCCGCGTCGACCTGCTCGGGAGTCGGCTCGCGATCGAGGCCGTACACGAGATTGGTGTAGATCGTGTCGTCGAACAGCAGGGCGTCCTGGGTCATGAAGCCGATCGACCGGCGCAGCGACCGCAGCTCGAACTCCTGGATGCGCTTGCCGTCGAAGAGGATCTCTCCGGAGGTCGCGTCGCGCAGCCGGGGGATGAGGTCGACCAGGGTGGACTTGCCGCCCCCGGAGCGGCCCACGATGGCCGTCTGCGAACGGCTGGGGATCACGAGGTCGACACCCTTGAGGACGAGGTGCTCCTTCTCGTCACCGTAGGCGAAGCTCACGTTCTCGAAGCTGATGCTGTCGTGCACGCCCTCGAACGGTGTGTCGCCGCCCACGATGTGCAGCGACGCCGTGGCCTTGCTGATGACCTGATGCACGCTGATCAGGCTGTCGATGAGCGAGGCCAGCGTCTGCCAGCCGTTGTTGAAGTTCTTGGCGAGCTGGTTCAGCTGCTGCAGCAGCACGAGGAAGACGCCGAGCGTGGCCAGCGAGTCGTTGAAGAACTGGACGCCGACGAAGATGATGCCGAACAGCATGAGCATGTTCAGCGGGTCGAGCGTCACTTCGATCACGCCGCTGAAGATGGCGATGCGCACCTGGGCGTCGGCGAGCTGCTTAACGACCCGCGTGACCTTGCGCGTCTCGGCCTTCTCCTGGCCCAGCATCTTGATGAGCCGGATGGCGGTGATGCGTTCGCCGACGACCGAGTAGGTCTCGTTGTTGCGGCGCGTGGTTTCGGCGCCGAGCGCTCGCGAGCGCCTGATCACTCCGCGCACGAGGAACGACATGAGCGCCATCGCCACGACGGCGATCAGCGCCAGGCGCCAGTCGAGTATCACCAGCACGCCCACGTACACCGCGATGATGAGACCGGTCGTGACCTGCGCCAGGAACTGGCCGACGGCCTGGCTGCCGCGCTGCGCCTGCAGGGTCAGCGTGCTGACGAGGTTGCCGAAGCCCTGGCCGACCACGAAAGCGAGGTCTCCTTCGACCAGCGCGGCGAAGCCGCGGGCGCGCATGCGCGTGGCGGCGCCCTGCACCACGCGCGAGATCGCCCAGTTGTTCACGAAGAACACGATCTCGCGGAAGATCACCGGGATGAAGGCCAGCACGAGGAGGGTCAGCAGGGTGACCGGCAGCCCCAGGGCGTTGACGACGTCGAAGAGCAGCTTGCCGAAGATGCCCGTGGGCGTGACCGAGCGGTACTCGATGTACTGCAGGATCGGGCTGAGCATGCCGACCGCGATGCCCTGCAGCAGGGCGAGCGCGATCGAGAGTCCGACGAGCATCGCCAGCCGCCGGGTGGGCACCGACATCATGCGCAGCGCCGTGCGGCTGCGGCGAATGAGGTGCCTGCCTCCTGGTCGCTTGGTCAAGCTGCTCCTCGTCGTAGGAGAGATCGGGGCGCGCGATGCGCGGCCGAGCAGCCGGATGCGCGTCCCCGCAGTTTAACGTGGGAGGGGCGCGCGCCGCCAATCGCCCCGAACGGTGGCCGCCCGAGCGGCCGTGCGGCGCGACTCAGGCCGGCGAGACAGGGTAGCTCAGGCCGACGAGGCGGCGTAGCTCAGGCCGGCTCGATGACGCCCTGGGCCTGGGCCGACTTGCCGGCCTTGAGGTGCTTGCCGGCGAGCTCGGCGGCCGGCACGGCAAAGGCCGTGAGGGCTACGCCGTCGAGCGTGACGCCGCCCTGCTCGATGCGCCGCCGGCCTTCGGAGCGGCTGATGGCAAACCAGCGTTCCATGACGGCCGGCAGGTACACGGTGTCGCCTTCGACGTCGGCCGGCTCGAGCACGAGCCTCTGCACGTCGCCGGCCACCTCGCGGCGGCGAAAGACGCGATCGAAGTGGTCTTCGGCTTCGGCGGCCACCGCCTCGCCGCGCAGTCGCGTGAGGATCTCGCGCGAGAGGCGCGCCTTGAGGTCGCGCGGGTTCAGGGCGCCGCCGGCCAGACCATCCTCGAGGGCCCTGATCTCGGCCGCGTGATGCGCCGTGAGCAGACGGAAGTAGGTCATGATGACCTCGTCGGGGATGCTCATGACCTTGCCGTACACGTCGCGCGCGTCTTCGGTCACGCCGATGTAGTTGCCCAGCGACTTGCTCATGCGCTCGACCCCGTCGGTGCCCGGCAGGATGTCGACGGTCATGACGACCTGCGGCTCCTGGCCGAAGTAGCTCTGCAGGTCGCGGCCCATGAAGAGGTTGAACTTCTGCTCAGTGCCGCCGAGCTCGATGTCGGCATGCACGGCGACCGAGTCGTAGCCCTGGGCCAGCGGATAGAGCATCTCCAGCATGGAGATCGGCTGATGGGCGTTGAAGCGCTTCTCGAAGTCGTCGCGCTCGAGGATGCGGGCGACGGTGGTCGTCGCGGTCAACTCGAAGAGCTGCTCCATGCTGAGCGTGCCGAGCCACTCCCCGTTGAAGCGCACCTCGAGCCGCGCGGGATCGGGGTCGAGGATGAGAAACGCCTGCTCCTGGTAGGTGCGCGCGTTGGCGTCGATGACCGCCGCCTCGAGGCGGGGACGCGTCTTGGAACGGCCCGAGGGATCGCCGATGCGAGCGGTGTAGTCGCCGATGATGAGCACGGCGAGGTGCCCGGCGTCCTGGAACTGGCGCAGCTTGTTCAAAGCCACGGTGTGCCCCAGGTGAAGGTCGGGCGCCGTCGGATCGACCCCGAACTTGACACGCAGCGGCCGGCCTTCGCGCTCGGCTAGAGCGAGCTTGGCCTGCAGTCCGCCCTCGGGCAGCACCTCGACGGTGCCGACCGCGAGATCGTCGATGAGCCGCTGATCCGCCATGGCGCCGCGGATGATACCACAGGGCCTGCGGGCGGCCTGGCATGGGCTCCGGACGGCCGGATCGGGGGCGACCGACAGCCGGATCGAGGGCGACCGACAGCCGGATCGGCGCTCGCTCGCGCGCCCGCGCTCGCACGGGGGCTATGGTCGCGCGCCCGAACAGCCGACAAAGCCCACATGTCGGGCTGGCGCCGCAGGACGAGAGGCAGGCACGCCGACCACCGCACGATCGTCGCGGTGGTGGCGCTCGGCGTCGTGGTCGCCGTGATCGGGGTGGCGGGAGTCACGCTCGAAGTCGCGCTGTCGACCGTGGCCAAGGGGCTGCCGAGACTCGACATCGCGGCCCACCAGCCGATCACGCAGAACACCGTGATCTACGACGGCTCCCCGCAGCACCACGTCCTGGCCGTGCTGCGCGGCGACCAGAGCCGGGTGATCGTCACCTCCGGCCAGATCGCACCGGTGGTCAAGCGCGCCGTGGTGGCCATCGAGGACCGCCGCTTCTACGAGCACGACGGCGTCGACTACGCCTCGATCCTGCGCGCCCTGGGCCGCGACCTCGGCGCCGGACACTCGGTGCAGGGCGGCTCGACCATCACCCAGCAGTTCATCAAGAACGCCTACCTGCCCCAGGACCAGCGCACGGCCGACACCCTGTCGCGCAAGCTGCGCGAAGCGGTGCTCGCCTACCAGCTCGAGAAACGCTGGTCCAAGGACGAGATCCTGACCGACTACCTGAACACCATCTACTTCGGCCAGGGCGCCTACGGCATCGAGATGGCGGCCCGCACGTTCTTCGGCACGAGCGCGCGCCGGCTGACCCTGCCGCAGGCGGCGCTGCTGGCCGCGGTCATCCAGGACCCCACCCGAGACGACCCGTTCACCGACCCGGCGGCCGCCCGCGCGCGCCGGCAGGTCGTGCTGGGAGCCATGCAGGCCCAGGGCATGGTGTCGGAGCGGGACGCCGTGGCAGCGGCGCGCGCGCCGCTGCCACGGCGTCCCCACGGCCTGCCCAGGAGTCACCTAGCGCCGTACTTCGTCGAGTACGTGATCGCCCAGCTCGTCAGCCATTTTGGGGCGGCCACCACGTTCGGCGGCGGCCTGCGCGTCTACACGACCCTCGATCCACGCGTCCAGCGCGACGCCAACCGGGCCGCTACCGGGATACTCGACCGCCCCGGCGACCCATCGGTGTCACTGGTCGCCGTCGACCCGCACACAGGCTTTGTCAAGGCGCTGGTCGGGGGCCGCAGCTTCGCCCGCCAGCAGTTCGACGTGGCCGTCGACGGCCGGCGCCAGCCCGGTTCGGCCTTCAAGCCCTTCGCTCTGGCCACCGCCATCCGCCAGGGCATGTCGCCCAGCAGCGTCTTCATCTCCGAACCCAAGGCGATCGAGGTCGGTGGCGGCGAGATCTGGCGGGTCACCACCTATTCGGACACGTACGCCGGCAAGATCAGCCTGACCGACGCCACGGTGGAGTCGGACAACACGGTCTACGCCGACCTGTCGATGATGGTCGGCCCCGAGAACATCGCCGGCACGGCCGCCGACATGGGGATCACGAGCACCGTCGGCGACAACCCGTCGATCGCGCTGGGCGGCCTGTCGACCGGCGTCAGCCCGCTCGAGATGGCCGACGCCTACGCCACGCTGGCCGACGGCGGCGAGCGCCTGAGCGGCACGATGCTGACCGACGGTGTGGCGGCGCCCATCTCGATCGCCCGGGTGACCGACGCCCAGGGCAACGTCCTGGTGCGCAACACGGTGGAGCGGTCGCGCGTGCTACAGCGCTGGCAGGCCGGTCTCGAAACCTCGATCCTGCAGCAGGTGATCGAGCGCGGCACCGGGCGGGCGGCCGCGATCGGCAGACCGGCGGCCGGCAAGACCGGCACGACCACCAACTACGCCGACGCCTGGTTCTGCGGCTACACGCCCGACCTGGCGGCGGCGGTCTGGGTGGGGTACCCGGGTTCGCAGCGCGAGATGATCGTGCGCGGCATCAGGGTGGCCGGCGGCACGTTCCCGGCGATGATCTGGAGCCGTTTCGCGCAGAACGCCCTGGCCGAGGTGCCGGCACACGCGTTCCCGTCGTTCAAGGTGCCGCCGGTCACGAAGCGCATCGTCTGCCCGCAGACCGGGGAGCTCGCGACCAGGTGGTGTCCCGAGCGCCTCAAGTGCTTCTACTTCGTCGGCCAGGCGCCCACTCAGGACTGCACGTTCCACCACCCGCTGCGCGTGACCGTGCCCGCCCTGGCCGGTCTCACCCTCGCCGCGGCCGAGGCACGCCTGCAGGCCGAGCAGCTCGGCTGGCAGATCGTCGACGAGCCGGGCGATACGCAGCACCAGGGCGACGTCGTAGGTCAGGCGCCGGAGGCCGGGGAGAGCATCCTGCAGGGCAGCGACGTCACCCTGCGCGTCGACAGCGGCCCGCTCCAGACGGTGCCGGACGTCGTGGGACAGTTCCGCGCCGCCGCCGTGAACGCGTTGCAGGCGGCCGGCTTCGCCGCCACGGTCACCTACGACGGCCAGCCGGGAGGCGCGCAGGGCACCGTGGCAAGCCAGGATCCGGCCGGCGGCACCCAGAGTCAGGGAACGGTCACGATCGTGGTACACGGCAGCCAGGCGAACGTCGTCGTGCCTGACGTGAAGGGCCTGACGCTGGCCGCCGCCCAGTCCGCCCTGGCGGCGGTCGGGCTGGGGTTCGAGGTGGCTGCCGGCAGCAGCGACGCGGCAGTGGTCTCGCAGACGCCGGCCGCCGGCGCCGCCTTTGAGATCGGCGGCCTGGTGAGTCTCACCCTGGGTGCCCAGCCGACGCCGACGACCTCTCCCTAGAGGCGGCCGGCCGACACCGCGCGCCCCTCAGGCGGCGGTCAAACGACACCGCGCGCGGTCGGCCGACACCGCGCGGTCAGCCGACGCCGCGGAACAGGTGGCCCGTCGTGAACCGCTCGCGGTCACCGAACGCCGCCAGGCCGGCGAGGCCGTCGCGCGCCAGCGCGCGCCGCTCGTCGACGTCGAGGTCGGCCTGGGCGACGATCACGCCGCTCACACCCGCCGCGCTCAGCTCGTCCAGCCGCCCGCACAGATTCGTCACTCTCGAGCTGTACACGCGGGTCTCGCCCGGGGCGACCTGCACGGGAAACTCATAGCCGCGCTCGTCGGTCAGCACGAGCGCCCCGGAAGCCGGGAGGCCTTCGGCCTGCCCCAGCGTGTCGCGGCTCACGAGCACCTGCTCGCGCCCAAAGACGAGCGCCTCGACGAGCGGCCGCGCATCGACCGTGATCGGCGTTGCCGCCGCGCCGGCTCCGGCGACCCGTGACAGGTCGGTGACGAGCCGGCCGATCTCGTCGAGCGACAGCTCGGGGCTGCAGACGAGGCCGCTGGCCCCGAAGAGCGGCACGGTCAGCGGGTTCAGCCCCAGCAGCGGGTATTCGAGGAGCGCGACGCCGGCCCACGACAGCGCCGCGACGTGACGGGCGTAGACGACGTCCCAGCCGACCGCGGCGACGGCGCGCACCCACGGCTCGTCGCCGTCGAACAGCACCTCCGGCGAGCGGACCCGCAGCGCCACGCCTCGCCGCCGGATGCCGGCGGCCGCGGCCGCGACCGCGCCGGGATCGTCGCCCGACCTGAGGTCGAGACAGACGGCAGCGACGTCCCAGGTCACCGGCTCCTCCCCGGGACGCACCCGCAGGGCGACGCTCGGCGCGGCGCCGCGGACGGCCCTGGGTCCATCCGCGCCCCGGGCGACGGCCGGCAACGCGGCGGCTGCGGCGGTGGCGGCGGGCGCAGCCCGCCGCCACCGCCGCAGCCGCCGCTCGTCGAGCGCCGCGACCGCCGCGCGGCGCAACTCCTTGAGGTCACCGACGCCCAGGAACAGACCATCGTCGACGGCGAACTCGAACTCGCCCAACTCGTAGGGCGTGCCGCCCAGCGCGGCGATCGCGCGGCGCGCCTTGTCGGCGGTCAGGCCGGCCGTGCGCGCGGGCGCGAGCGGCACGCCACCGCCGACTGAGACCTCTTCCCCATCGCCCGTCAGCGTCAGATGCGGGCATTCATCTTGCCGGCCGCGCAGCACGGCCGTGAGGACGACCGGCCTGATGAGGACGCGCGCCGCCGCCGCGTCGGCGGCAAAGGCCTCGTCGCGGCCAGAGCTCGTGCGAAACACCCGGTCCTTGGCACTCACCCGCGCGGCGACGCGCAGCACCACGCGGCCGCCACCGGCGACCGTCGCGGCGTCGGCGACTGTCGAGCGATCGGTCACCGGCGCGCCATCGGCCCCAGTTCCGCGGCCGGCGCTCCGCTTCGCGGTCGCCGGGACATCGGCCAACAGCGCCTCGAGGCGGGTGGGCTCCGTCGCGCCGGCGATCGTGTAGATCTGCAGGAGATCGCCGCGGTCGAGCTCCTTGTCGACGCGCACCGTGACGAGTCCCCCGGCTTCGTCGACGGCTTCGACGCGGCCGATCTGGACGCCGCGGTGCCCGCCCCGGCCACCGGCGCGCACGGCGGCGTGGCGGCCTTCGAGGTGAGCCGCCGTGAAACCGCGCGAGAAGCTCTGCTCGAGACGCTCGAGCCAGGCCGGCGCCACCACGAACCCGGCGGGGTCGGCGAGCGCCGCGTCGAGCGCCTCGCGGTAGACGGCCGTCGTGACGGCGACGTAGGCCGGGTCCTTCATGCGGCCTTCGATCTTCAGCGAGGTGACTCCGGCCGCAAGCAGCGCTGGCAACGCTCCGATGGCGGCAAGATCAGAGGTCGAGAGGATGCGCTGCGGCTCGCCCGGCTCGCCGCTCTCAGCCCCTTCGCCGCCGGCGGCGCGCTTGCCACCAGGGCCGCCGGCGACGCGCTTGCCGCCGGGGCCGCCCGCACCGGCCTCGCCACCCGTGCGACCCGCGCCGCGAACGCGGCCGGGACCGGTATCGGCGGGCCCCTCGTCGAGCCGGTAGCGCAGGCGGCAGGCCTGGCTGCAGCGGCCCCGGTTGCCGCTGCGCCCCGATGCCATGCTCGACAGCAGGCAGGCTCCGGAGTAGCCGTAGCACAGGGCGCCGTGGACGAACACCTCGAGCTCGAGGCCGTGCGGCTCGAGCGCGGCGATCTCGTCGACTGAGAGTTCACGCGCCAGGACGGCACGCGCGAAGCCCAGGTCGGCCAGCCGCCCGAGCTGGGCGCTCGAGTGCGTGCCGAGCTGCGTGCTGGCGTGCAGCTCGAGCCCGGGGTAGGTCTGGGCGACCCGGGCGGCGAGGCCAAGGTCTGTGACGATCAGCGCGTCGAGGCCGGCGCGATAAGGCTCGGCCAGGACCGCAAGGACGGGCTCGAGCTCATCGTCTTTGAGCAGGACGTTCAGGGCCAGGTGGACACGCGCTCCGAACAGGTGGGCGCGGTCGATGGCGGCCAGCAGAGCCGGTGCGTCGAAGTTGCCGGCGAAGGCGCGCGCGCTCCAGCGGTCGAGCCCGAGATACACGGCGTCGGCGCCCGCCGACAGGGCCGCCTGCAGAGCAGGCGGCCCCCCGGCGGGCGCAAGCAGCTCGACCCTTGGCCGTGGCGCGCCGCTCGCGGGGTCAAGCGCGTCGACCGCGCGCCCCGCACCGGGCCCGGCTTGTGGCGCGAGTCCGCTCAGTCGGCGATCAGCTTTCGGTCGGCGTCGCGGCGCACGCGGATCAGGCCCGACGTCGGCACGATCTCGACACCGCGCCGCTCGAACTCGTCCATCAGCAGGTTGACGCCTATCGAGTCGCTCGAGATGTGGCCGGCGATGATCACGTGGATGTGGTTGTCTTCGGCGATCTTGCGCAGGTCGGGGCTCATGTGCATGCCGACGATGGTGCCCACGCCGCGGTCGGCGAGCTTCTCCATGATGGCCGCCGGGCCCTCGGTGCCGCCGGTCATGTCGATCCAGATCTTGCCGGCCCGCTTGCCGGCCTTCTCTTCGACGATGTACGGACCGGCGCCCTTCGCGGCGGCCGTCCTGTACTCGGGTACCTCGAACAGCGCCCGGCGCACGTCGTCGACGAACCGGGGCTCGCGCTCCGCGAGGAAGCCCGCCAGGTAGGTCGTCACCAGGTTGTCGGTCGGCGTGTGGGCCGAGAAGAACGGGATGTCGAGCAGCGTCGCGGCATCGATGGCCTGGTCGACGTTCATCGGCATGAAGCGGCGCCGCACTTCGACGCGGCGCTCGTCCATGACCGACTCGCCCACGTTGATCGGGACGCCCCACGTCTCCCACACCTCGGCCTGCATCTCCATGACGCGGTCGAGCTTGGAGAGCGCCATGCCCTCGGGATGGTGGGTGTAGATGGCGTCGATGCGGCGACCTTTTTCGCGCAGGCGGTCGGTGAGCAGCACCTCGCCGACGTTCATGTCGATGCCGGCGATGAGCGCGCCGACCTCGGTCTCACGGTCGCCGACGTAGATGCGGGTGTCGACGTAGGGGTTGGTCAGCTCTTCGCGGTCGTAGACCTCCTTGAGGTAGTCGGGAAGCTGCTCGAAGCGACGCCCGGCCGTGGCGAGCGACGTCTCGACGCGCTCGCGGCCACGAGGATCGGCTTCGATCCCCATGCGGATCGCGGTGTCGTACATCTCTCCTAGCTTCACGTGAGGTCCTTTCGCGCGGTGATGTGGAAGCCGCGGCCAAGGCTGCGGCCGCAAGCGCTGAATACGTAACACCCATCATTGTATAACCGGCACGGTCGCAGTCGGTCCGTGGTCAGCGCCGGGCGCCGCGCGGCAGCGGCCGCGACAGAAAGGCGCTGCCGGCGTCGACGAAGCGCCACGGCGTGGCCACACCCACCGAGATCCCCACGCGCGGGGTCGTCACGGTGCGTGGTGCGCGGCGCGACCAGCTCGCGGGGTCCGCGGCGGCGACTCCGGCGCGGGCCAGAAAGTGCGGGCCGGGCTCGGGGTCGGCGCCTTCGCCGCAGGCGTCGCGCCCGTCGTCCGCGCCCGTGATGCCGAGCGCCTGCGTGAGCTTGGCGGGACCGCTGCAGAGCTGCCGCGGGTCGCTCCGGGGGTCGCTCAGGCCCCGGCGCCGGCGCATGAGGTCGAGGCCGACGGTCGGCTCCAGGGCGCGCAGCAGCACGGCGGCGGCCGACCCCTCGCCTTGGCAGACCACGTTGACGCAGTAGTGCAGCCCCATGGTGAAGTACACGTAGATGTATCCGGGCGGTCCGAACATGACGGCGTTGCGCGCCGTGCGTCCGCGGTAGGAATGGCTCGCCGGATCGTCGCTGCGGTAGGCTTCGACTTCGACCAGCCGGCCGCCGACGCCGCCGAACATGAACGTGCAGCCGAGCAGGTCGCGCGCGACCTCGAGCACCGGCCGCTCGAAGAAGGCGCGCGGCAGACGGGCGTCGGCGGGTGCGGGCGTGGGCGTCATGGCGCACATCTTACCCGCGACTTCTCGAGCCGCCGCGAGCGCCCCGCGAGCCTCAAGCGTCGTCGGCCGGGCCGGCGAGCGCCGCTCGAGCGCGCGCAAGCTGCTCGCGCACACGCTCGGGGGCCGAGCCGCCGGCGCTGACCTTGCGGGCGAGCGAGGCGCGCGGCTCGAGCAGGTCGCCCAGCTCGCCGGCGCCGAGCGCCGGAGCGAGCGCCGCGATCTCGGTCGCCGGCAGCTCACCAAGGCCGACACGCAGCTCGAGCGCCCGGCGCACCAGCGCCCCGACGGCGTGGTGGGCCTCGCGGAACGGCACACCGGCGGCCACCAGGCGGTCGGCCACGTCGGTGGCCATCAGCGCGGAGTCGCAGGCGGCGGCGAGGCGCTCCGTGTCGAACTCGACGCCGGTCAGAAGCTCACGGACGACCGGCAGCAGCGTGTCGAGACAGTCGACGGCGTCGAACAGGTAGCGTTTGTCTTCGCGCAGGTCGGTGGCGTAGGCGAGCGGCAGGCCGTGCAGGGTCGAGAGCAGCCCCTGCAGGTCGGCGGCCACGCGCGGACCGGCCGCCCGCATGAGCTCGGCCGCGTCGGGGTTGCGCTTCTGCGGCATGATGCTCGAGCCGCCGCTCACGGCGTCGGGAAGGGCGACGAAGCCGAACTCGGCGGTCGCCCACAGGACGATCTCGGCGCCGACGCGGCTCAGATGGCCGGCGAGCTGCGCCGCGGCCGCCAGGTAGTCGACCACGAAGTCGCGATCGGCGACCGCGTCGAGCGAGTTGGGCGCAACGCGCTCGAAGCCGAGGTCGGTGGCGACCCCCGCCCGGTCGAGGTCGTAGTTCAGGCCCACGGCGGCGCCGGCGCCGAGCGGCAGCTCGAGGCAGGCGTCGAGGGCGACGGTGAACCTGTCGTGGTCGCGCTCGAGCATCCAGAACCAGGCCAGCAGGTGCTGGGCGAGCGAGGTGACCTGGGCGCGCTGCAGGTGCGTGTAGGCGGGCATCACGGTCTCGACGTGCGGCTCGGCCCGGGCCAGCAGCAACGCCTGCAGCTCGCGCAGGTCGTCGCGCTGACCGCAGATCACGCGGCGCAGGTGCAGCCGCACGTCGGTGACGACCTGGTCGTTGCGGCTGCGCGCCGTGTGGAGCTTCGCTCCCGGCGCCCCCACGAGCTCGGTGAGGCGCCGCTCGACGGCCATGTGGACGTCTTCGTCGTCGTCGCGGGGCACGAAGGCGCCGCTCTCGATCTCGGCGGCGACCTGGTCGAGGCCGTCCTCGATGGCTACCAGCTCGGCGGCGTCGAGCACGCCCGCGCGCCGCAGCGCGCGGGCGTGCGCCGCCGAGCCCTCGATGTCTTCGGGCCACAGCCGCCAGTCGAGGGCAAGCGACGAGTTCAGCGCCACGAACGCCGCCGAGCGTGCGCCGGCGAAGCGCCCCGATCTGGCCTTGCTCATCGCGCCTCCAGTGCCGCCGCTCCGGGCATCCCGGGCTCCGGCGCCGGCATGCCTGTCTCCAGCGCCGCCCCGGGCTCCGGCGCCGGCATTCCTGTCTCCAGCACCGCCCCGGGCTCCGGCGCCGGCATCCCGGCCTCCGGTGCCGCTGTCCCCGACGTCGACGTCATGCCGGTACGCCACCCGCCTGTCCGGCGACCTCGTCGTCGACTTCGAGCTCGTGCATGAGCGCGTGCTCCTTGCCCACGCGCGCCCAGACTTCGATGGGCAGGCCCCACAGCTCGATGAAGCCCGCCGCCGCCGTGTGCGAGAACTCGTCCTCGGTGGTGTAGGTGGCCAGCTTGTAACTGTACAGCGAGAGGTCGCTGCGCCGTCCGTCGGCCACGCAGCCGCCCTTGTGGAACCTGAGGCGGACGTCGCCGGTCACGCGCTCCTGGCTCTGGAACAGGAACGCCTTGCAGGCCTCGGTCAGCGGATCGAACCACTGGCCCTCGTAGATCATGTCGGCGAGCTTCGATTCGATGGTCCGCTTGAAGTGCAGCAGGTCGCGCGTCAGCACGAGGTCCTCGAGCTCGCGGTGGGCGGTGATCAAGGCGAGCGAGCCGGCCACCTCGTAGACCTCGCGGCTCTTGATGCCGACCAGGCGGTTCTCGATCATGTCGACGCGCCCGAAGCCGTGGGCGTTGCCGACGGCGTCGATGGCCTCGATCAGCTCGACCATGCCCATCGGCACGCCGTCGAGCGCCACCGGCTTGCCCTTCTCGAAGCTGACCACGACGTGCTGGGGCTCGTCGGGGGCGTCGGCCACCGACTTCACGAACTGAAAGGCGTCCTCGGGCGGCGCCACCCAGGGGTCTTCGAGCACGCCGCACTCGTTGCTGCGCCCCCAGAGGTTCTCGTCGATCGAGTACGGGCTCTTCTTGGTCAGGTTGACGGGGATGTCGTGCGCCGCCACGTAGTCGAGCAGCTCCTCGCGGCTCGGCCAGTCGGCGCCGCGCGCCGGCGCGACGATCTCGAGGCTCGGGTCGAGCGCCCGCACGCCGATGTCGACGCGCACCTGGTCGTTGCCCTTGCCGGTGCAGCCGTGGGCGACGGCCTGGGCGTCGTAGCGATGGGCCGTCTCGACCAGCTTCTTGGCGATCAGCGGCCGGCCGATGGCCGTCGAGAGCGGGTACTTGTCTTCGTAGAGCGCGTTGGCCATGAGGGCCGGCAGGCAGTGGTGCTCGGCGAACTCCTCCTTGGCGTCGATCGCGACGGCGGCGATGGCACCGGCGGCTTCGGCGCGGGCCATGATGCCGGGCACGTCCTTGACGCGGCCGAGGTCGACGAGGCAGGCGACCACCTGGTAGCCGTACTTCTCCTGCAGCCACGGGATGAGGGCCGAGGTGTCGAGGCCGCCTGAGTAGGCGAGGATGACGGTCTTGCTCACTGGTACTCCCTTTCGAGGTTCATTTGGATCACGGCTCGTTTGAGACCGCGATCCTGTTGGGACTGCGGGCGCCGGCGAGCCGCCTGTTTGAAGCGCGCGGGAGTCCTTGGGCGGCGCGGGGCGGCCGTACGGCCGCCCCGCGCCGCCCGCCCCCGCAAGGTGCGGCCGACCGGCTGGCGTGCGCGCGAGAGGGTGCCTGCGCGCTAGGCTTCTCGGAGACGATCGATGTAGCGCTTCATCTCGGACGCCGTGTCGCGGTCCTGGACGATGATGAGGAACGTGTCGTCGCCGGCGAGCGTGCCGACCACGTCGGTGTGGTTCAGGTTGTCGATCTGCCGGGCGACGGTCGAGGCGGTGCCGATCTCGCAGCGCACGACGACCAGGTTCTCGGCGATCGCCGTGGAGCGCGCGAAGTCGCGCAGCACGTGGCCGGCCGCCTGCTCGGGGTCCTTGGGGCGCTCTCGCGACGAGAGCACGTACTTGGCGCGCCCGAGATGCGTGCGCACCTTCTGCAGGTCGAGCTCGCGGATATCGCGCGAGATGGTCGCCTGGGTGACCATGCAGCCGAGGCTGTCGAGGGCCTGCACCAGCTCACGCTGCGTGGCGATGTCGCGCTGCATGATGACCGTCTGGATCAGTCTGTGACGTTCCGCCTTGTTCATCGCCTTGCGCTTGTAGCGAGCTACGGATGCCGTCATCGTCCCCACCTGTCCCCCACCGGACCGCGGCCGCCGGCGAGACCCCGTTGATGCAGCAATGTCGTGCATACTATACAAGACCGCAGGCCGCACCGGTACATACGTCTCGAAGCTTCGCATGCTGCCCAGGCCACTCACGGCGTGACCTTGGTGCCGCAGCCGGCGTCGGTCAGCACTTCGAGCAGCACGGCGTGCTCGACGCGGCCGTCGACGATATGGGCGCTGGCCACACCTCCTTCGAGCGCCCGACGCACGGCGGCCACCTTGGGCAGCATGCCGCCGCTGATCTTGCCGGCGCCTTGCAGCGCCCCCAGAAAAGCCAGGTCACACTCGCTCACGACGCTCTGCTCGAAGCCGTCGTCTTCGAGGACGCCGCCCACGTCGGTCAGAAAGACGATCTTCTCGGCGCCCACCGCGGCGGCCAGGTCGCCGGCCACCGTGTCGGCGTTGATGTTGAAGACCTGGCCGTCGGCGGCGGCGCCCACGCTGGCCACGACCGGGATCATCTCGTCGGCCAGCAGGTCGAGCACCGCCGTGTCGATGCTCTCCACCGAGCCCACGAAGCCCAGGTCGACCGGGTTGCCTTCGAGGTCGCGGTGCTCCTTGACCTGCGCGCGGATCAGCCGGCCGTCCTGTCCGGACAGGCCGACGGCCGTGCCGCCGTGAGCGTTGATCAGCCCGACGATGTCCTTGTTGACCTTGCCGACCAGCACCATGCCGGCGATCTCGAGCGTGGCGGCGTCGGTCACGCGCTGACCGTCGACGAAGACCGGCTCCATGCCGAGCCTGCCCATCTGTCGCGTGATCTCGGGCCCGCCGCCGTGGACGATGATGGGCCGCATGCCCACGAGCTTGAGCAGGACGACGTCCTTGGCGAACTGCTCGGCGAGCTGCGGCGACGTCATGGCGGCGCCGCCGTATTTGACGACCATGGTGGCGCCCTTGAAGCGCCGGATATACGGCAGCGCCTCGATCAGGGTCTGGACGGTCCTTTGGTGGCGCTCGGTCATGCTCCCCACCTCGCTTACGTCGTGCTTTCGGAGTTGACGGACACGTACTCGTGGCTCAGGTCGCTGAAGAACAGCGTCGATGCTCCGGCGCCGCGGTGCAGCGTGAGACGCAGGTCGATCTCGGGCTCAGCCATGAGCGCCGCCAGGGCGCCGCGATCGGCCGCGCCGAGTGCGACGGGCTCGCCGTCGCGCACGACCTCGGTGCCTCCGTAGGCGACCTCGACCCGAAACCGGGCGCCGTCGCTCGCGCCGACGACCTGGCCGGCGGCCTGCACGATGCGGCCCCAGTTGGGGTCGCCGCCGAAGAAAGCGGCCTTGACGAGCGGCGAGTCGCCGACCGATCGTGCCACCGCGGCGGCCTCGTCGTCGTCCCAGGCGCCGCTCACCGTCAGGCGCACGGTGCGCGTGGAGCCCTCGCCGTCGCCCACGAGGGCCACGGCGAGCGCCAGCATGCCGGCCTCGAGCGCCTCCTCGAAGACGGTCAGGGCCGGACCCGTGACGGCCACTCCCGAGGCGCCGTTGGCCAGGCAGAGCACCATGTCGTTGGTCGACTGCTGGCCGTCGACGGTGACGCGGTTGAAGGTCCGCGACACGACCCGGCGCAGCAGGTCGTCGAGGGCCGGCTGCGGGATGACGGCGTCGGTGGTCACAAAGCAGAGCGTGGTCGCCATGCGCGGCGAGATCATGCCGGCGCCCTTCGCGGCGAGCCCGATGCGCACGGTCGCGCCGCCGGCCGTTCCGTCGCCCGTTCGGTCGCCAGTTCCGCCGGCCGTTCCGTCGCCCGCGCCTCTGCCGGCGAGTGACACCGTCAGGGCGCCGGCCTTGGGGGTACGGTCGGTGGTGCGGATGGCGGCGGCGAAGTCGGGGCCGCCGCCGGCGGCCAGAGACTTCGCCGCCTTGCCGATGCCGCTCACGATGCGTTCGATGGGCAGCGGCACGCCGATCACGCCGGTCGAGGCCACCGCCACCTCTTCGGGGGGCAGACGGAACGCGTCGGCGGCGACGCGGCGCATCTGCGCCGCGTCGCCGAGCCCGCGTTTGCCCGTGCAGGCGTTGGCGTTGCCGGAATTCACGACCACCCCGCGCAGCCGCTCGCAGAACGACGAGCCGCGGGTCAGGCGCACCGGCGCGGCGGCGGCCGCGTTCGTGGTGAACAGCACGGCCGACGAGCACGGCAGGTCGGAGACGAGCAGCCCAAGGTCGTGACGGCCACTCCTTTTGAGCCCGGCGGGCACACCGGTCGCCCTGAAGCCGAGCGGATGAGTGACCGAGCCGCCGGCCTGCGTGACCGAGGCCGGCAGGCAGACGAAGCGGCTGGCCGGCAGTGTCTCGGCCGGACCGCAGCCTTCGAGCGGCATCACGATGGCCGAGTGCGGCGCCTTGCGCGGCGGCGCCTTGGGTGGCGCCTTGGGCGACGGCGTGCGCGGCGTCGCCTCCGGCTTTCCGACGACCGTCATGTCAGCCCCCAGTGCTCGGGGAACCCAGTCATGACGTTCAGGTTCTGCACCGCCTGTCCTGAGGCGCCCTTCATGAGGTTGTCGATGGCCGCGACCAGGACGAGGCGCCGCGTCTGCTCGTGGACGGTGGCGAAGATACGGCAGCCGTTCGTGCCGACGACCTCTTTGAGCTCGGGCGGCGCATCGCTCACGGCGACGAACCGCTCGCCGGCGTAGGCCTCGTCGTAGAGGGCGCGCAGGTCGGCGTCAGACGGCAGCCGCTCGACGCGCACGTAGATCGTCTCGACGATGCCGCGGTCGACCGGCATGAGATGCGGTACGAAGGTCACGGCAGGGGCCGGCCGGGATGGGTCGGCGGCCGGCGCGCCAGGGGCGGCGGCCGAGGCGGCGGCCAGGCCCGCCACGATCTCGGGGTAGTGCCGGTGCCCGCCGAGGGCGTAGGCGACGAGATCGCCGTGGACACTGCAGAAGTGGGTGCGCTCGCCGGGCTCCCGGCCCGCGCCGCTGACACCCGACTTGGCGTCGATCACGACGTCGAGCAGGCCGAGAGGGGCGAGCGGCGCCAGCGCGAGCAGCGCCGCCGTCGGGTAGCAGCCGGGATTGGCGACGAGTCGCGCCGCCGCGATCCGCGCGCGATGCAGCTCGGTCAGGCCGTAAACGGCTTCGGACAGCAGCTCGGGATGCGGGTGCGGCTCGTACCAGGCCGCGTAGGTCTCGGCGTCGAGCCTGAAGTCGGCCGAGAGGTCGATGACGCGAGCGCCGTCGTCGAGCAGGCGCTTGGCGATGCCCGCTGACTGCCCGTGCGGGGCGCAGACGAAGGCCGCGTCGACGCCGCCGACCTCGCCGGGCGCGCAGAAGGCGAGCGTCGTGTGCAGCCGCGGCAGATGATCGGCGACGGACGTGCCGGCAAGGCGCACCGAGCTCATCTGCTGAAGCGAGACGCCGGGGTGACGCAGGAGCAGTTCGGCAAGCAGAGCGCCGGTAAAACCCGAGCCGCCGACCACGGCGACCGTGACCGGGTCGGCGGAAGACGGCTGGCTGGGCTGAGCGTGGGCACTCGACGGCACGGGACACGTAAGGGTCATGGACAAGCTCCGGACGGGACGCGGGCGGGCAGGACCAGGCGAAGGGCCGGCGCGGCGGGTGCGGAGCTTCTCGGGCGAAAGGCGAAAAACGAGGTGCTAGCGACCACCGACCGGCGTGCGTCGTGCACGTCGGGCCCGTGACCGCAGGCAGCCGTCGAGCGCGCCGCGGGAGCGGCGCGTGGCACTGGTGATGACGAGATCAGGACGGCTCATGGTGCGCGGCACTCTACGTGAATCGTGAGAAAGATGCAAGCGAACTGCTCAGGAGACGACGATTATTCACTCGCGCGAGCCCGAGGGATGAGTCGCGGCCGCTGCGTGCTTCTTTGGCGGCCTATTCTGCGGCGAGCTGCCGCAGGGTCGCGTCGAGCTCGCGCTCGAGCGCCGCGAGCACCTTGCGGCGCACGCCCGTGATGTCCTTCTCGGTCAGCGTGCGATCGGCCGAGCGCAGGACGAGCCGCACGGCCAGCGAGCGCTTGCCGGGCGGCACCTGGTCGCCCTCGTAGACGTCGAACACCGAGGCTTCGCGCAGCAGACGGCCGCCGGCGCGGCGCACGACGTCGATGACCTGAGCCACCGGCACGTCGGCGGAGACCACGACCGCAAGGTCCTGGCTCGCCGGCGGCAGGCTCACGAGGTCTTCGAACAGCGCCGTACCCAGGCCGTGAGCCGCCAGCGGCGCCACGGCCAGCTCGGCGACGTAGACGTCCTGGCTCTCTATGGCGAACCGCAAGGCCACGTCGGAACGCAGCAGGCCGAGGTAGCCCACGCGTTCGTCGCCGAGCAGCAGGTCGGCCGACTTGCCGGGGTGCAGGAACGGTTCGGCCGAGCGCTCGAAAGTCGCGCCGGTGACCGCGAGGCCGGCGAGCAGACGCTCGATGAAGCCCTTGATCGTGTAGAAGTCGGTGACCCGCGGCGCGCCCGTCCAGCCCTGGGCCGCGACCGGGCCGCACAGCGCGATGCCGACCGTCTCGCGCTCGTCGGCGGGCCAGGGCGGCGGGGTGTCCTTGTGGCCCGGGACTGGCGCCTGCACGGGCGCAGATGCCGGCGCGGACCCAGCTACCTCGCCGGCACTCGACCGCAGGTACACGCGGCCGAGCTCGAACACGCCGACGCGCTCGGCCTGGCGGTCGAGGTTGTTGGCCACCACGCCCAGCAGCCCCGGCAGCAGCAGGGTGCGCATGACGGACTGCTCGGCGCTCATGGGATTGATCAGGGCGACCGGCGCGGCGCGCCGGTCGCCGCCGGCCAGGCCAAGCTTGCCGAGCGCCTCGCGGCCGATGAACGAGTAGGCCACGACCTCGTCGAGGCCGGCGCCGCACAGCGAGTCGGTGACGGCCCGGCGCACCTGCTGTTCGCGCGTCAGCAGCCCGACCGCCTCGCGACGCCGGGGCAGCGTCTCGGGCAGGTTCTGCAGGCCGTGGATGCGGCCGATCTCTTCGACCAGGTCGACCGGCCGCTCGAGGTCGCGCCGGAAGGGTGGCGGCGTGACCACGAGGCCGGCCTCGTCGGCCGGCACTTCGCTGCCCTGCACGTCGCACTCGAGACGCCGCAGGATGTCGGCCTGTTCGGCCGGCGCCACGGCGAGCCCGAGCAGCGCGTCGGAGTCGCTCGGGTGGTAGCGCAGGCGGGGCGGCGCGGGGGGTCGCTCGCCCCAGACGTCGACGACACCCGGCGCCACGGCGCCGCCGCAGAGCTCGCAGAACAGGCGGCTTGCCATGGTCAGACCGGACGGCACGTAGCAGGGATCGAGGCCCTTCTCGAAGCGCGCGCTCGCCTCGCTGCGCCAGCCGACCTCTTTGGAGGTGCGCATGATGTTGGGCCCGTCGAAGGTCGCCGCCTCGAGCACGAGGTCGGTCGTGGCCTCGTCGACTTCGGCGTCGACGGCCCCGAAGACGCCGGCGATCACCAGGGCGCGCTCGGTGTCGGCGATGACCAGGTTGTCGGGCTGCAGGGCGCGGTCGATGCCGTCGAGGGTGACGATGCGCTCGCCGGCCCGGGCGCGGCGCGCCACGAGACGACCGCCGCGGATCTTGGCGGCGTCGAAGGCGTGCAGCGGCTGGCCCACGGCGAGCATCACGTAGTTGGTCACGTCGACCACGTTGTTGATGGGGCGCATGCCGGCCTGCGTGAGGCGCGCCTTGAGCCAGACCGGCGAGTCGCCCACCGTGGCGCCGCGGATGACGCGGGCGCCGTAGCGCGCGCACAGGTCGGGGTCGGCGATCTCGACCGCGATCGCCGCGGCGGCCGGAGCGCCGGACTCGGGCGGCTCGGCGAGCGGCGGCGGGGCCAGCGGCAGGCCGGCCGCAGCAGCCACCTCGCGGGCGATGCCGTAGACCGACTGACAGTCGGGCCGGTTGGGCGTCACTTCGATGTCGAGCACAGCCTCGGCCACCGGCAGGTAGTCCTGCAGAAGCGCGCCGACCGTCCAGTCCGACGGGGCCACCACGATGCCGGGGCTCTCCTGCTCGAAGCCGAGCTCCTGCTCGGAGAGCATCATGCCGTCGGACTCGACGCCGCGCAGGTTGGCCTTGCGCAGCTTGAGGCCGTTTTCGAGCGTGGCGCCGGCCAGCGAGACGGCCACCGTGTCGCCCGCCGCGAAGTTCTGGGCGCCGCAGACGATCTGATGCACGCCGCCGGACTCCGGGCCCACGTCGACCGTGGTGAGCCAGAGCTTGTCGGCGTTGGGATGGCGCTCCTTGGTCAGCACGCGACCGACGCGAAACAGCGCCAGATTGCCCGGCTCGTGCGGCGCCCCGCGCCATTCGATGCCCTCGACCTCGGAGCCGCTCAGGCTGAGCAGCTCGGCGAGCTCCTCGACCGTGCCGTCGTAGTCGACATACTCGCGCAACCAGCGTACCGGTACTTTCATCAGAACTGCTCCACGAAGCGAAGGTCGTTGTCGAAGAAGGCCCGCAGGTCGGGCACGTTGTGCTTGAGCATGGCCATGCGCTCGACGCCGATGCCGAAGGCGAATCCCTGCAGCTCGCCCGGGTCGTAGTCGACGAAGCCGTAGAGGTTGGGGTCGACCATGCCGGCGCCGAGGATCTCGAGCCAGCCCGAGTACTTGCACGAGCGGCAGCCGGCGCCGCCGCACAGCAGGCAGGAGACGTCGACCTCGACGCTGGGCTCGGTGAACGGGAAGTAGTGCGGCCGCAGACGGATCTCGCGGTCGGCCCCAAAGAACTCGCGCGCGAAATGATGCAGGGTGCCCTTGAGGTCGGCCAGGGTGATGCCACGGTCGACGGCGAGACCCTCGATCTGGGTGAACATCGGCGTGTGCGTGGCGTCGAGGTCGCGCCGGTAGGCCTTGCCGGGGCAGATCACGTAGACCGGCGGCGCCTGCGATTCCATGGTCCGCACCTGCACCGGCGAGGTGTGCGTGCGCAGCAGCAGGTTGCCGAACGCCGGGTCGGCGGGGTCGGCGCCCGCCGCGCCGCCCGCGTCGGCGACAGCGCCCGCGCCGGACGCCCACACCGTAGCGGGATCGATGAAGAAGGTGTCGTGAAGCGAGCGCGCGGGGTGATCGGGAGGCGTGTTCAGAGCGGTGAAGTTGTAGTAGTCGAGCTCGATCTCGGGACCCTCGGCGACCTTGTAGCCGAGGCCCAGGAAGATGTCTTCGACCTCGCGCACGGTGCGGCTGATGAGATGCCGGTGGCCGAGCGGCAGCGGCGCCCCCGGCAGCGTGATGTCGATGCGCTCGGCGGCGAGCGCGGCGGCCAGCGAGGCGCCGCGCAGCTCGGCTTCGCGCTCGGTGATGAGGCGCTCGAGCTCGGTGCGCACGACGTTGCCCAGCTTGCCGACGACCGGCCGCTCGGCGACCGGCAGCGTGGCGATCGAACGCAGGATCTCGGTGAGCCTGCTCTTGCGGCCCAGAAACTGCACGCGCACGTGCTCGATGGCGTCGGCGCCGGCCGCGCTCGCGGCCGCGGCCGAAGCCTCGGCGAACAGCGCGGCGAGCTCGGGCGTGCGTTCCTGCAGGTCGTGCAGCTGGGCGTCGTCCATGATCACTCCTTCCGGGGCGCTTCGCCGCCGGACGCGGGTTCGTCGGGCTCCGCGGCGCGCGACGCGCTCGCGCCGTCCGGGTACCCCGGCCTGGCGGCGCGGCGCGAAAGCTCGTACAGCGCGATGGCGCCGGCCACGCCGGCGTTCAGGGACTCTACCCCCGCGCCGGTGGCCCCGGCCAGAGGGATGGTGACGAGGTCGGTGACGCAGGCAAGCGCGTCGGCGGACAGGCCGGCGCGCTCGGCGCCCACGACGAGCAGTACGGGGCCGTGGGGCGACGGACCCTCTGCCGCTGGATCGGCCGACTGCCGGCCGCGCTGCTCGAGGCTGTCGAGCGGCGTGCCGCCGTGGGCGACGAGGCCGTACACGGTGCCGGCGCCGAGCTCTTCGACGGCCTGCGCCAGCATCACGTCCTGATAGAGCGGCAGCTCGAACACGGCCCCCATGCCGGCGCGCACCGCCTTGGGCGAGAACAGGTCGACCGAGCCGGGTGAGGCGACGAGGGCGGCGGCGGCGAACGCCGCCGCCGCCCTCACCAGCGTGCCCATGTTGCCGGGGTCGGCCAGCTGGTCGGTGTAGACGGCGAGCGGCGACGCAGCCAGCGGCGTCGCAGCGGGCCTGAGCTGCGTCGCGAGCAGCGTTGCGAGCGGTGGCGCGGCGGGGATCGGGAAGACGGCCATGAGGGTCGCCGGCGTCTCGAGGGTCGACAGTCTGGCGGCGACTCGGGCGTCGACCGTGTAGACGGGCGCGTCGCCGATGGGGTGCTGCGATTCGGAGAGCCCCGCGATCGTGTCGGCCGCGTCGGCCGCCACGAACACGGCCTGCGGTCGCAGGCCGGCGACCAGGCCGGCCATCACGAGATCGTCACCTTCGACTAAGAAGGCGTTCTCGCTCTGGCGGTACTTGCGGACGCGCAGCGACGCCGCTCGTTTGACGAGCGGGTTCTCAGTGCTCGTGAGGGCGGCTAAAACCCCACGCCGTCGACCTGCCTCACGGACGGCAGTGGCCCTACGCGGCCTGAGCCGCGGTGGCGAGCGCCGCCTTGGCCTGCTCGACGAGCGAGGCGAACGACGCCGGGTCGGCGACGGCCATGTCGGCCAGCACCTTGCGGTCGAGCTCGATGTCGGCGAGCTTCAGGCCGTGCATGAAGGCGTTGTACGAGAGGCCGTGCTCGCGAGCGCCGGCGTTGATGCGCACGATCCACAGCTTGCGGAACTCGCGCTTGCGCACGCGGCGGTCGCGGTAGGCGTACTTGAGGCTGCGCTGGACCTGCTCTTTGGCGCGACGGTAGCTCGAGTGCTTCGCACCGCGGTACCCCTTGGCCTGCTCGAGAACCTTACGGTGCTTCTTGCGCGCGTTGATGCTTCGCTTGACTCGAGGCATGTCGTACTACTCCTTGATTCGGTGAGCGGGGCGCGGCCTTGAGGGCCGTCCACCAGCCCGCTCCCCTCCGCTCTCTGTCAGCGTTTGCCGAGGAGCGTGAGGACTTCGTTGCGGTCGCTCGGGCTGACCAGGTCGTTCTTGCGAAAACCGCGCTTGCGCTTGGAGGTCTTCTTTTCGAGGATGTGGCTCTTGAAGGCCTTGCGGCGCACGATCTTGCCGCCGGCGCTCAGGCGGAAGCGCTTCTTGGTCGCGCTGTGGGTCTTCATCTTTGGCATTCGCACCCTCTCCTTGTCACTTCACGGGCGCCAGCATCATGATCATGTTGCGGCCGTCGAGGTTGGGCTTGGATTCGACGACCGCGAGCTCCTTGACCTCGTCGGCCAGCCGCATGAGGAGCTGCTCACCCCGTTCGGGATGCACCAGCTCGCGGCCGCGGAACATGATCGTCACCTTCACCTTGTCTTTGTGCTCGAGGAAGCGCACGACGTGGCCCTTTTTGGTGGCGTAGTCGTGGTCATCGATCTTGGGCCGGAACTTGATCTCCTTGATGATGATGTTGCTCTGGTGCTTGCGGGCCTGCTTCGCCTTGAGCTCGAGCTCGTAGCGATACTTGCTGAAGTTCATGATGCGGCAGACCGGTGGGTCTGCCTGAGGGGCTACCTCGACGAGGTCGAGGTTGGTCGACGCCGCGTAGTCCTGGGCTTCGCGGATGGTCTTGATGCCCATCTGCTGACCCTTTTCGTCGATAAGACGGACGCGGTCGGCGTAAATACCATCATTTATGCGGATACGGGTGTCGGGCCCCCTGGGCCGATCCCTGTCACGCGGATAGAACGGTTTTCCCATAGAAAAAAGGTCGCCTAAGCGGCCTACCGGTCTCCTTCCTTCTTGATGAACCCTGTCGACCAAACGGTGCAGGGTGAGAAGCGGTCGCTTCTGCTCATATCGCGAGAGCGCAGTATACACGACGCCGCAAGGTGCGTCGACAACCTGCGGCCGCGAGATGACCCGAGCCTCGTCATGGGGTCACGGTACCCGCGGGAGCGCGCAACGGAAACGCTGCGGCCCACGGCACGTTTTGGATGGGCGCGGCGGGGTGCTGTCGCACCCCGCCGCGCCCATCCGCGCCGGCCGCCCCTGCGCGGCGGCCGGCACTGAGGCAAAGACGAGAACGTCGTCTGCTACTCGCTGACGCGCTCGTCGGCGTACGGGATGGGCTGTCCTTCGCCGGGCCAGGTCTCGGGCCCGCGCTTGAAGAACTCGGGCTTCCAGATCCACATGGCGATCATGAGGATCACGCCGACGACCATGGTGCCGACGCCCATGAGGAAGATGCCGCCGATGCCGTGGAAGCTGGTGTAGCTGTTGGCGGGTGCATAGTCGTCGTGGAGCACCTTGACGAGGATCGCGGCGAACATGATCGCCCCGACGGTCGGCGCCACGCCCATCAGGAAGAAGTTCTTGGTGCTCTTCAGGAGCTCCTTGCGGTAGTAGACCGTGGCCGCGAGGCCGGTGCCGCCGTAGGCGATGCAGACCATGATGCCGATAGCCGAGATCGCGTCCCAGATGGCGTTCGCGTTCCACAAGGTCACCAGCACGTACCACAGGATCGAGAGCGTGCTCAGGATGATCGTGCCCCAGAACGGCGTCATGTACTTGGGATGGATGCGGCCGAAGATCGCCGGCAGCGACTTGTGAGCCGCCATCGAGAGGGTCTGGCGGGTGAGCGGCAGCATGGTCGTGAGGGCCGAAGCCGCGCCCGAGGTGAGCAGGCAGAGAAAGACGAGCCTGTCCCAGGTGCCGCCCATGACGTCCCTGGCGAGCGGGCTGAAGACGTCGTCCTGGTTGTTGGCGAGGAAGCCGGCGCCGTGGTAGCACTGCATGGCGGCCGTGATCAGGACGTACATCAAGACGAGGATGAGCGTGTTGAGGACCGCCGAGACGCCCGGCATATGCCTGGAGTCCTCGCTCTCTTCGTTGACGGCCAGGACGGTGTCCCAGCCCCAGTACAGGAAGACGGCCAGCACGACCCCGGCGGCGAGCGCGTGCGCCGGGACATGCGTGGTGAAGAACCACGACAAGCGGATCGGGGCAAAGCCCTTGGGGTGCGTGGCGTAGCCCTTGATCAGCGCCCAGAACGTGAACAGCACCATCGGGATCATCTGCAGCGCCATGAGCACGTACTGGGCCTTGGCCGAGACCTTGATGCCCACCGCCACGAAGAAGCCGACGACGATGATCCAGCCCACGCCGCCGACCGTCGTCCAGAAGACCGAGTCGCCGGCCCCGTTCAGGCCCACCATGTAGAACATGTACTGGGCAGCGATATAGACGAGGTTGGACATGACGATGACCGACGAGGCCACTGCCGCGAAGCCGATGATCCAGCCGAGCGGCGCGCCGAAGGCGCGCGAGGTCCAGATGAAGGTCTCGCCGCAGTCGGGGTCGGCCTGGTTCATGTAGTAGAAGCCGGACGCGACCAGGACCATGGGGATGAAGCCCACGATGAAGATGAACGGGCCGTGCAGGCCGATGCCGGTGATCGCGGCGAGGATGCCGACCGTGGCCGCCAGGCTATAGGCCGGCGCGACCGAGGCGATGCCGATCACGACGCTGGCAAACAGCCCGAGCGCGCCGGAGCTCAGTCCCCTGGCGCTTTCGTCGGGCCCCTGCGGCGGCCCCCCGGCAGCCGTCGTGGTGCCAGGAACGGATGTGACTTCCACCATGCCTCCCTTCCGCCGGCCTTGCGCCGACGTCGTTACCCCAGAAACACGAAATCGGCTGACGCTCGCGGTTTTGGGAAAACGGCGACAGCCCCCCTTCGGTGCCTTGGACCGGCCGCGCCTCCCTTCGCGATGCCGTCAGGCAGAGCATTCGTGGGCGCGGGCCGTCGTGAGAGTCATCCCAAATGACCCACCACCGACCGCGCGGGACGGTGCTCGCGGGGCGACCAGAACGACGCTCCGAGCCCACAGATGGCTGCGAGGCTAGTACAGCGCACTCCAATGTCAAGACAAGAATTACAGGCCGCCGGCCCCACTTACGGCTCAGTCGTTGCCGCGATGGAGTATCCTGAGGGATATGCACGCTCCCCACCCCGTCAGCTCATGGCGACCCTGACGTCGCTGCTGGGCTCGTTCCAGCCGAGCCCGGGCCGCAATCACCTGATCGCCTTCACACTCGGTCTGCTGATCACGTTCCTGGGCATCCGCGCCAACACACGCCTGATTCGCGCCAACGTGCGCTGGTGGTTTCACGACCTGAAGCCGGGCGGGCTGCACATCCATCACATGGTGATCGGCGTCGTGGTCATGGTGATGGCCGGTGTCGTGATGATCGCCACCGACCCCCACGGCTTCTGGGGCATCGCCACGGCGCTGGCCTTCGGCGGCGGCGTGGCCCTCACGCTCGACGAGTTCGCCCTGCTGCTGCACCTCGAGAACGTCTACTGGCAGGAGCAAGGGCGCATCTCGGTCGACGCCGTGATCGTCACGATCACGGTGGCGCTGCTGTTCCTGGGCGGTCTGCAGCCGTTCAACGCCGTCGACGCCACCCCGCTGGCCCAGCTCGGCGGCTGGGTCATCACCGTCCTCGTCATCGTCAATGTGACGCTGGCGATCATCTGCTTCCTGAAGGGCAAGCTCTGGACCGGTGTGCTCGGCTGCTTCGTGCCCGTCGTGGCGACGGTCGGGGCGCTGCGCCTGGCGCGGCCCGGCTCGCCCTGGTTTCAGGCGCTACCGCGACAACCCCGGCAAGCGCGAACGCGCCGAGCGCCGCGACTGCCGCGAGGCGGCCATGGTACGCGCCTGGCGGGTGTGGTTCTTCGATCTCATCGCGGGCAAGCCGCACATACCGCCGGTGCCGCACGTGCACGCGACCCACGGCCACCCGGGCCAGGCCTAGGAGCGAGCGCAGGCGAGGCGTGCGCGCAGGCAGTGCGTGCGCACAGGCGGTGCGCGCAGGCAACGACCGGCCGCGCCCCTCAGCGCGGCGCGAGCGCAAACGGAGCCCGGCCGCGCCCCTCAGCGCGGCGCGGCCGCGACGATCGCCTCGAGATCGAACAGAAAGCGTCGCTGCGCCGCCACGATCTTCTCGTGGGCTTCGTCTAACTCGAACCAGGCCGTGCGGTCGACTTCGGGGACCACGATCAGGCGCCCGGACTTGCGCGGCCACTCCAGCTCGAACGTGTTGCTGACCGCGGTGGCAGGGTCGATGTCGCCCTGGAAGGCCCAGGCATGCACGACCTTGTGGTTTCTGTACTTGACGGCGCCCAGCGGCACGTACGGCGGCCACGGCTCGAGCCCCGTCTCTTCGTGGAACTCGCGCTTGGCGGCGGCGAGCAGGTCCTCACCGTCCCCCACCTCGCCTTTGGGGATCGACCACACGCCAAGATCCTTGCGCGCGAAGTAGGGACCGCCGGGGTGTCCGAGCAGGACCTCGAGGCGCTGCCCGTTCAGCCGGTACATCACAAGACCGGCGCTCACGACCTTGGGCACGGCGCTCCTTTCACAGTCACGGCGCTCCTCTCACGGGCACGGCGCGCCCCTCACGAGCGCGGCGGGTCTCCGCCCGCAGCGCCGAGCGCCCTGCGGTACAGCACCATGGTGTGGTCGTCGTGCCAGAACTCGCGCTCGTAGGCGAAGCCGAGCGCCTCCATGACGCGCCGCGAGCGGACGTTGTGCGGCACCGTGTCGGCGATGATCTCGGTGCGCCCGAGGTCGTCGCGCGCCACTTCGAGGAGCCGGCGGCCGATCTCGGTGGCAAAGCCGTGGCCCCAGGCGTCGTAGGCGAGCGCGTACATCAGCTCGAGCGCCGCGGGATCGCCGACGACCTCGCCGACGTCGGGCTCGACCTGCTGAAAGCCGGCCCGACCCACAAGACAGCCCAGCGGGGCTGAGCCGGGCGCCGGTTGTTCGACGGGCGCGGAGCCGCCGGCCGGCGGCGAGTCGGCCGACGCCCCCGGCGGACCGGCCTCGAACCAGGCGTAGAGCCCGAAGCCGTGGGTCTCCCAGTGGAGCAGCTTGTCGTCGAGCCACTCGCGGTTCTCCAGCTCGGTGATCTCTTCGTCGCCGCCGCCGAGCCAGCGCAGGACGCGCGGGTCACGATGGAACGCCAGAAAGAGCGGCTCGTCGGCCGCCGTCAGACGGCGGCCGACGAGCCGCTCGGTGAAAAGCGTCTCGGGAGCCGGCTTCGCGTTCGCGTCCACAGACCTATTCTAGCCTCGGCAACGCCCGGCGCTCGCGAAGCGATCCGCCAGCTTCAGTCGGGCAGTGCCTCATCGCAAAGCAGCCCCGCGCTTCAGCCGGGGAGCGCCTCGTCGCGAAGCAGCCCTGCGGCTCCAGCTCCACCGTGATCAGGCGGTAGCCCAGGTCGAGCTCGTCGAGCTCGAGCAGCCCGCCGAAGCGCCGCTGCCACTCGCCGCTTTCGAGGTCGGCGGCGAGGCGCGCGAGCGGCTCTCGGATCACGTCGGGCCCCAGCTCGCAGAAGCTGGAGATGCCGGTCTGGACCACGGGGTCGAGGTAGGCCGCAGGCCGCCGCCACCAGGCGCCCAGAAAGCCGTCGCTGCAGTCGTGCGACACGAGCACGGGATCGATCGTGAAGCCGCGCTGCGGCTGCAGGCCGGCGAGCACCACGGGCAGTCGCGGAAAGATCGCCCGGTCGCGCACGCGTACGACGGGCAGGTAGTCGGTGGTGAGCCACAGGGCGTCGTCGAACTCAGGGTCCCAGGTGAGCAGCACGACGCGGCGGGCCGCGACCCGGCGAAGCTCGCGCAGGCCGGCCGCGAGGTCGGTCCAGTGGTGCATGGTCAGCACGCCCAAGGCGGCATCGAAGCTCGCCGCGGCGAACGGCAGGGATTCGGCGGCTGCGCAGACGCACGGCGCGGCCGCGGGCGGCCGCGCCGCGATCATCGCCGCCTCCGGCTCGACGGCGGTCACCTCGAGGTCGAAGGGCTCGTAGGAGCCCATGCCGGCACCGACGTTGACGACGGTGCCCGCATCACCGAGCGCCACGCGGATGTGGCGGGCGATGCGCGGGTCGGGCCGGCGGGTGCGTCCGTAGCCGGCGCCGATCTCGTCGTAGCGGGTGCGGTCTCTCGGCGGTCGTGGCGAAGACGAGCTCGGCGGTCGTGACGATGGCGAGCTCGGTGGTCGTGACGATGGCGAGCCCGGTGGGTGCGTCGGAGACGAGCTCATCACCTACCTCACGAGCAGCGACGGCAGCGCGAAGAGGATGACGCAGATGCCGAACACCCGGTCGGGCGCAAGGTCGTCGATAGCCAGCGCCGACCGCGGCCAGTAGCCCATCGAGAGCAGTCTCACGAGCCAGCCGGTGGCGATGCCGATGCCGATCACGACGCCGAAGATTCCCACCAGCGAGTAGACCAGCGAGACAATGGAATCGAGGCTCGCCGGCAGCGCCCCGAGCCCGACGACCCAGGCGATCCCGGCGGCGAGCGACACGGCCCAGGCGATGAACGCTCCGCGCGTCAGAAGCCGCCTGCGCCGCGTCATCGCCGGCTCAGTCCGGAGCGGGTCGCGTGGGGGGCGCGATCTCGTCGCTCAAGCCGCCGGGCGGCGGCTCGCCCGCGACCGGCGCGGTCTGGTCGCCCGCATCGCCGGCCGGCGGCTCGCCGATCTCGAACGTGCGCACGATCGTTTCCATGAGCGCCCGGTTGCCGGCCAGATCGCCGGGCGGATCGACACCGAGCATGAGCTGAAAGGTCTGGCGACCGGCGTAAGCGATCCACTCCTGCACGTGACCTGCCGACTCGCTCGCTTCGGGCACCACATAATCGCAGTGCATGGCGGGGTAGCCGGCCAGCAGGGCGGCCTTCCAGGGCGAGTGGATCGTCCAGCCGTTCTGCTCGGCCGTGTGCGCCGCGTAGCGGTTGTGGATGAGGAGATGGTCGGCGAGCTCGTGCGGAGAGGTCTCATAGCCTGCCGCGACCCGGCTGATCGACAACACCGCTTGCCCCCCGGCGAGACCGGGCGCGACAAGATGAACCGACCTCACGTCGCCGGGCACCGCGGCCGGCGGTTCGCGGCCGGGCGCCGCGGCCGGTGACTCGCGGTCCGGTCCCGGCGCGAAGGAGTCGTCGATCTCGAAGCGCACCCCGAGCTCTGCGTCGCTGTAGACACGGCCGCGCCCGCTCATTTGCGCCCGTAGAGCACGCCCATGCTCCCGACCATGAAGGGCATGCGCAGCGCCCGGGGGATGAAAGCGGCATGGCCGGTGTCGACGAACTCGACCTGCCCCACGCCGCACTCGCGGACCGCCGCGAGGAGCTCGTCGATGCCGCCGTAGGCGCTCTTCAGGCGAAAGAGGTCCTGAAAGGCGAAGGCTCCGCCGGGTTCGAGCACCCGCAGCGCCTCTCTTACCAGATCGCGCTTGTCGCGCCGGCCCCGGACCTCGTGGAAGCAGAGGTTGCTGACGACCGCGGCGAAGCTGCCGTCGGCAAACGGCAGCTCCGCCGCGCTCGCCTTGGCGAAGCTCACCTGCGCGGCGATGCCCTCGCAGGCCGCGTTGGTCTCGCACACGCCCTGTGAGTACTCCCAGCTTTCGCCCCAGTAGTCGATGCCCGTCACCACGGCCCGCGGGAACCGGCGGACGAGGGCGATGGTCAGCGGTCCGTTGCCGCAGCCGATGTCGAGGGCGCGGCCGTCGCCGTCCCAGCGCAGGCGTTCGAGGACGAGCTCCTGGATGCGAGCCTGCACGGCGCCGTCGCCGGCCGCGAGCAGAGCGCGGGCGAAGCCGAAGTAGGTGGCCACGAGCGCCGCGACGACGCCGGCCGCCACGACCACGTAGGCGAGCCAGCTCAGCACGAAGACATACAGGCCGGCGGCCACCACGAACAGGACGGCGGCCACGATCGCGGGCGCCACCACGATCCTCGTCGAGACCCAGTTGCCGTACTCCGGGCCGCTGCCGCACTCAATCTGATCGAGCTCGCCGCTCGCCGGTTCGCTGAGCACCGACTCCCATTCCCTTCTCCGTTGCGCGGTCATCGCGAGTAGCCTTCGGTCAGCGCCGCGACGGCGCCCGCCAGGCGCGGGTGCCCGCGGCCCGCTTCGGCCGCGACGTCGCTCGACTCGAACGCCCACTCCGCCAGGCGCACCATGGGCCAGCGCAGGGGCTCGGGCGGCAGCGGCTCGGGCGGCCGCACGACCGGCAGGCGCACCCATTCGTCGTCGGCGCCGAGCGCGAGCGAGGCCAGGATCCGGCCGCCGACCCGGGTGGACGTCAGCCCATGGCCCGAGAAGCCGAGACCGGCATGCACGTTGCCCGGCGCCAGCGTGTGAAAGAACGGCAGGCTCGACCTGGTCATGTCCATCGGGCCGCTCCAGGCGTGCTCGAAGCGCACCCCGGCGAGCTGCGGGAAGAGCCAGACGAGGCCGTGAGCGGCCCGCGCCGCCAGGCGCTGAGAGGCCAGCGCGCGGCCGGCGATGCCGGCGCCGAAGACCAGGGCCATGCCGCCGCCGCCGATGGCGATGCGATCGTCGTCGGTGCGGCGCAGGTAGTAGAGCATGCGACGCCAGTCGGTGAGGCCGGTATGGCTGGTCCAGCCGATCTGCTGAAGCAGCTCCGGGATGGGCTCGGTGACGACCATGTAGTCGACGCCCACGGCGAAGGCGCGAGCGAACTCGGGCTGCGCGGCGGCCCAGGCGCCGTGGGTCAGCACGACCTGCGCGGCGCGCACCGAGCCGCCGGCGGTCTCGACGATGCCGGCATCGGCGGTATGCGACCGGTTCGCCGCCGCGCCCGAACGCGCGCCGTTCGCCGATGTGCCGGGACGCAAGGCCACCATGCGCGAACCCTCGCAGATGCGCACGCCTCGCTCGAGCAGGACGCGCCGCAGCTCGCGAGCCAGCTTGGCCGGCTGAACCGTGGCGAGGTCGGGCGTGAAGACGCCGCCGCTCAGGCGCGGCGAGTCTGCGACTCGCCGCGCCTCGGCGGCGTCGACCGCGCGCAGCCGGTCACCCATGCCGTGACGCTCGAGCAACTCCGGCACGTCGGTACCGGGTCCGTCCTGCCAGTCGCCGGCGTTGCCGTAGACGATGCCTTCGTGATGAAAGTCGATCCGGGCGTGGTGGCGCTCGCACCAGCGACCGAGCTCGGCGACCTCGTCGCCGAGCGCGGTCGCCCAGCGCAGGCCGGCTTCGTCGCCGAAGCGCCGGCAGAGCTCGTCGGCGGAGACCCAGGACGACGAGAAAAATCCGCCATTGGCGCCGCTGCCGCCCGCTCCGCAGACGGCGGCTTCGAGCAGCACCACGTTCAACCCGGGCTCACGCTCAGTGAGCTCGTAGGCCGTCCAGAGCCCGGCAAAACCGCCGCCGACGATGCAGACGTCGGCCTGGATGGCGCCGGTGAGCGGCGGGCACGGCAGGCCGGGGTCGGCGGCGAGCGCCTGGTCGAGCCAGTAGCTGCGCGTGCTCACCGGCGGCACTTCGGGCACGCCTTCTGCAGCGCGTCTTAGAAACCCCACCCCTGTGACCCCCAGTAGTCCCAATAGTCGCCGTGCGGCAAGGCCGAGTATGCCCCGCATCGCGGCACGGCTCACCTTGATCGAACCGGGCCCGATGCAGGCCCGGTGCGGACTCCGAACGAGTCCGACACAGGACCGCCTCGAGCGTCGACAGTCGCTTACCGATCAGTCTACATCCGAGGCCGGGCGCAGGGCAGTCCCCCCGCCTCGGTGTTGGCGCATCGGTCAGCCCTTGATCAGCGCCCGCGCCGCGGCGATCAGGTCGTCGCGCGGCTGCCAGTCGTCGGCGTCCTGCAGGCCGGTGGCGACGAGCTGGCCGGCCGGCTTCATGCCGAGCCAGGTCATGCCATAGGCGATGGTCGACAGCACCTGGTAGCCGTAAAAGAGCGAGCCGTCGGCCTGTGTCGTGATCACGTAGAGCCCCTTGCCTGGGGCGATGCGCGGCACCGGCTGCTCGCCCTCGGGGACTCCCTCGAAGGGCAGCAGTGCGTAGCAGCGGTCGACGATCGCCTTGATCTGCGCCGTCAAGCCGTAGAAGTAGACTGGGCTCGCGAGCAGCAGCGCGTCGCACTCGCGGATGGCGGCGTACACGGCGTGCATGTCGTCTTTTTGCACGCAGACCGCGCCGGCCGACCGCTTGCACGACTCGCAGGCCAGGCAGCCGGCGACCTTCAGGTCACGCGCCGAGAAGACGCTGGCGGTCGCGCCGCGCTCGACGGCGCCCTCGACGGCCAGGCGCATCAGCGCGGTGCTGTTGCCGTTCTTGCGCGGGCTGCCCGCGATGGCGATGAGTTTCACTGTCCCCTCCACTCCCTCACACTGTCGAAACTGTCGAACCGGCGGGAGTGTACACCGAGCGGCACCGCGAGGGACGAGCTCAGACCCCGATGACGTCGAAGTCGAGCGCCGCCGCCACGGCGGCGAGCTTCCTGTCGTGAGTGGCAAAGGCGAGCGAAGGCTCGCGGTGGCCTCGCCACTCCAGGGCGGTCGCCAGATGAATGGCGTCGAGTGAACGCAGCGGCGCGGGCAGCGGCGCGGCGGCCCGCGCGAGGATCTCGGCCGTGACGAGGACGCGCTCAGCGCGGCCGAGCCTGTCGTAGACCGCCCGGCGCCGCGCAAGGTACTCGTCGTGCGCCATGGGGCGAGTCAGACGCAGGTTCTCGACGGCACGTAGACACTCGACCTCGGCAAGGACCGACGTGATCAGCCGGTCGCAGCGGTCGAGCTCGGTCAGCCGATCGGGTTGATCGAGCACGAAGCGCAGAAACACCGACGAGTCGACGTAGGCGATCACCCTTCGCTGCGGTCGGCCCGCCCCTCGCGGATGAGCTCGACGGCGTCGGGTGCGTCGGCGGGCCCGCCGAGCACTGGCGCAGACAACGGGGGCGCCGACGGATTGGGCGGGATCGACACGAGACCGTCGTCGGCCAGAGCGTCGTGCGGCACAAGCGTCGCCACAGGGATGTCGCGGCTCACGACCGTGAACGATCTGCCGGCGCGCACCTCGCGCAGGTAGTAGCTGAGCCTGGACTTGAGCTGAGCAACGGTCACGCGTTCCATGGTCACAGTATGACCAGAACTGGTCAAGTTGACAACGAGGCCCCTACCGTCCCATGCCGACGAGCGCTCTCGGAAGGACCTAGCGCTAAGGAAACCTTACGCCTTCTCGACCACCGGCAGCCGGCGCTCGGCCACCTCGGCGACGAGGTCGCGCACGAACTCCTCGACCGGGACCGAGCCCTTCTCATCGCCGCGCTCGCGCACCGAGACGGCCTTGGCATCCTCCTCGCGATCGCCGACCACGAGCAGGTACGGCACCTTCTGGAGCTGGCCGTCGCGGATCCTCTTGCCCACGCTCTCGGAGCGGTCGTCCAGGTCAGCGCGCAGGCCGGCCACGCGCAGGGCCTCGAGGACGCTGGCGGCGTAGCCGGCGTGGCGGTCGCTGACCGGCAGCACCAGCACCTGCACCGGCGCGAGCCAGGTCGGCAGGTTGCCGCCGTAGTGCTCGAGCAGGATCCCCATGAAGCGCTCTATGGAGCCCAGCATGGCGCGGTGCACCATGACCGGCCGGTGCTCCTCGTTGTCGGCGCCGGTGTAGGTGATGTCGAGGGTCTCGGGCATGGCGAAGTCGACCTGGATGGTGCCGCACTGCCAGCTGCGACCCATGACATCGCGAATGTGAAAGTCGATCTTGGGCCCGTAGAAGGCGCCGTCGCCGGGGTTCAGCTGGTAGTTGGTGCCCTCGCTGTCGAGCACGTTGCGCAGGGCGTCTTCGGCGGTGGCCCACATCTCGTCGGTGCCTATGGAACCGTCGGGCCGGGTCGAGAGCTCGATGCGCACGTCGGTGAATCCGAAGTCGGCGTAGATGTGCAGCATGAAGCGCAGCACGCCGCGCACCTCGTCTTCGAGCTGCTCGGGGGTGCAGAAGATGTGGGCGTCGTCCTGGGTGAAGTAGCGCACCCTGAAGAGGCCGTGCAGCACGCCGCTCATCTCGTGGCGGTGCACCTGGCCGAGCTCGGCCCAGCGCAGCGGCAGATCGCGGTAGCTGCGCCGCCGGCTCTTGTAGACGAGCAGGCCGCCGGGGCAGTTCATGGGCTTGATGGCGTACGGCGCCCCGTCGATCTCGGTGAAGTACATGTTGTCGCGGTAGTGGTCCCAGTGGCCGGAGCGCTCCCAGAGCTCGCGCCGCAGGATGGGCGGGGTGCGCAGCTCCTCGTAGCCGGCCTTCTCGTGCTCGTCGCGCCAGTAGTCGATCATGGCGTTCCACAGGCGCAGGCCCTTGGGGTGGAAGAACGGAAATCCGGGGCCCTCCTCGTGGAAGCTGAACAGGTCGAGGTCGCGGCCTATGCGGCGGTGGTCGCGCTGGCGGGCCATCTCGAGGGCCTCGAGGTGGGCGGCGAGCTCGTCCTTTTTGGCGAAGGCGGTGCCGTAGATGCGGGTGAGCTGGGCGTTGTGCTCGTCGCCGCGCCAGTAGGCGCCGGCCAGGCTCACGAGCTTGAAGGTACCCTTGCCGACCCGCCCGGTGCTGGGCAGGTGGGGCCCGCGGCAGAGGTCGGTGAACTCGCCCTGGGTGTAGATGCTGATGGTCTGCTCGTCGGGCAGGTCCTCGATCAGCTCGACCTTGAAGGGCTGGTCCTTGTTCTGGAAGAGCTCGAGGGCTTCGGCGCGGGGCAGCTCGGCGCGGGCGACGGGCAGGTTCTCGGCGACGATCTTCGCCATCTCCGCCTCGATGCGCGGAAAGTCGGCGTCGGAGATGGGCTCGGCGAAGCGGAAGTCGTAGTAGAAGCCGTTCTCGATGGTCGGCCCGATGGCGTACTCGGTGCCCGGCCACAGGCGCTGGACCGCCTGAGCAAGGACGTGCGAGGCGCTGTGGCGCAGGATGTGGACGCCCGCCGAGGAGTCGAGGGTGACGATGGCGACCTGGTCGCCCTCGTGGAGCTCGTGGGCGAGGTCGACGGGCTCGCTGTCGAGGGAGGCCGCGACGGCAGCCTTGGCGAGGCGCGGCCCGATCGCCTGAGCGGCGTCGAGCGCGGTCGCGCCATCGGGAAGTTCGAGCGGGGAGCCGTCGGGCAGGGTGACGTGGAGAGGCATGAGCGCACCGGTCCTTTGTTCTCGCGCCCGCGCACGTTGCGGGGGCTGTTGACCGAGTGATTCTAGCAGACTCGGTGCAACGACCTGCCGCTGCGGTGGACGCCGCCAGAGCAGACTTTGGCCTGATTCGTCACCGTGCCGTTCGGGATAGGCGCGGTCAGGCGGCTGGCAGCGGAGCCTGGCGGAAATGATGGTAGCGCAGCTCAAGAAGGACGGGATCCGGGCGCTGAGAGGCCGAACGAGGAAGCAAGATGCGTTGACCGTGAAGCCCTTGAATGGCATGGGCCAACGTCGGACCATCATGCTCTTTGAGTATGTCAGAACGGACTTGAATCACACAGTCGGGCCGGAGACCGATGAACTGGCGGTCGAAGGCGTTGTGGTGCAGGGCGCAGAGGGCGAGTCCATTGGTAACTACCGGCTCACCCAGAGGGTCCGAGTCCGGGATGATGTGTGCGGCATCTAGCAGCTCATCATGGCGCAAATGACAGAACGCACACTGTCGCTGATACGCGTTAAGAACACGCTCTCTGAAAGATCGCTGGTGCAGGCGGACCCGTACTTGTGCGGCAGCATAGCTACGCCTGTACGCATCGGGCTCGACTGCCACATCTGTCGGAACACTGGAAAGAAGGCTCGACTCCGAGGCGTCGAGGTCGACTGTGACCGAGAGGCTGGTGGGGTCGTCGGCGACGACGAAGACGGGCCACTTGACCCAGTATTTACCGGGCACTATCGCAAGGCAGTAGATCAGCGGCAAGGCATGCGCCATCGCGTAACGCAGCCCCCGGTTCTCGTGGTGATTTGGGTCAACGCCGCGATACCGATACCTGAGTAACATATCGTCTCCAAACGAATCATCGTACGGTCCCTTAAGGGCCGTCGTGATTGAGATTGGGGCCGACATCACCTTCGGCTTGAAGATACCTTGTGGGCCAAGAACGGGAATGCGGACGCCATTGAGCGTAAACCCGGCAGCCAGCAGTTCACGAGGAAGGACGTCGCCGTGCAGTGAGACCTGTTCGGCAAGCCAGTCGAAGGCTGCAGACCGAATCCAACGGTCGTCGGTCTCGCTCACGTCCCGCTACTCATTCCAAACACGCATCTCGCCCCCAGGCGCCTCGCTACCCATGATGGAACCAGCGTACGCTTTTCTAAATAGCACGTCATGCGCAGCTCGACGCTCCGGCACCCCCAAGTCGGGGTTCCGCCGGGAAGAACGGCGGATACGCGGCGCCGAGTGCGCATCTCGAAGCTCATGGTCTGAGCGCGCCCCAGCCCTTCTTGCGTCAGGCTCGGCGCGGCGCGGACGGACGAGCTTGCAGTGCGTCACATGCCCGGCCGGTCACCCGACTCCGTAGACCACGCTCAGACGCCCGTCTGCAAGCCGCTCGACCGCGCGCAGGTCGAGCTCACGCCGGCGCTCCGCCGTCTCGAACAGCCCCACTCCCCCGCCGGCGATCAGCGGATAGACGATGAGCCGGAGCTCGTCGACCAGCCCGGCATCGATGCAAGCCGCCGTCGCGCGAGCCCCACCGACGAGGTAGATGTCCTTGCCGGGTTGCTGCTTGAGGGCGGCGATCTCGTCGAGCCCCCGCAGGAAGCTCGTTTGTGGCCAGGCGGCCGACGTCAGCGCGCTTGAGAGCACGTAGTGCGGTGTGTGCGCGGCGAACCGCGCCCAGTCGACCTCACCCGGCGTCGGCACAGGCCCGCCCTCCCAGATGGGCTTGTCCGGGTCGCTCTGGATCGTGGTCCAGTACCCCTCATAGCCGGGGTACATACCGCCGCCGAGCACACAGGCGTCGATCTGCGGCGTCAGGCCGTAGTCTTCAGACCAAGCCGAGACCCAAGGCGGGCCGGCGCCCTCAGCGCCCCCGACCATCCCATCGGCAGAGATCTTCATGCCGGCGATCAGCTTGCGCATAACAACCTCCAGTCGACTGCTCAGCCGCGCGGCCTCACGCCGCCCGCTCGACCTGCTCCATCGAACTCGCCGCGCCGCTCGCCATCTCCCCATTCAGGAACGGCAGCACAGTCGGCACCAGGGCGGGTGACGCAAAGATGTCGTAGTGAGTCTGACCGGGGATGATCGCGAGCCGGTTCTGCGACATGGTCTCGCGCATCCAGCCGGCATCGCGCAGGCCGCCGCCCAGCAAGTGGTAGAACTCGACCATGTGCTCGGGTCGGAACATGTCGCTGTCGCCGTAGACGAGCATGACCGGCATGCGCAGGCCCTTGACGTCCTCGGAGTAATCGTAGGGCTGCCGCATGAGCTCGCCCATGCGGTCGAGCAGCCTGGGGAAATCCTCGGGGTGCGGCGCGATCGCGGCGTAGTTCTGGTACATCGGGGTGGCCTTCATGTGTCGGCCGTGGCGCCGCTCATCTGCGCCTGAAGGGCGACCATCTCGGGGTAGAAGCCGTCCTGGCGAAAGCCGGCCGAGACCAGCACCAGGCGGCGCACCATATCTGGGTGTTGCACGGCAAGTCGAAAGGCGACGCCGCCGCCCAGCGAGTAGCCGATCACGTCGACCTGGCGGTAGCCGAGCTGCTCGAGCAACACCGCCATGTCGTCGCCCATGTCGATCAGGCTGATCGGCCGGTCGCCGAGGGGCGTGCGGCCGTGCCCGTGCAGATCGACCGCGATCACCTGGCGGCCCGCGGCGCGCAGGGCAGGGCTCGGTCCGAACACGTCGATCGAGCCGAGCCCGCCGTGGAACACGAGCAGCGGCTCGCCCTCGCCGTGGATCTCGTAGTAGTAGTCGATGCCGTTGGCGTTGACGCGGCCGCTCCTGACGGGCGAAGAGTCAGAGTGAAATCCGGCTTCCATGGTCGCTGCCACCCTTCTCGTGACTGCGCGCGAGCCCACGGGGGTCGCCTTCGCATCACGTCTCGAGATCCACTTACCGGTGCGAGTGTTCCCCTGGGTGAAGAGCCGACCGCTTTTCAGCGTTGCCGCCTCGATGGTGGCGGCCGCGCCCAGCTTCTCGCCGGCCGGGCTTGTCTCCTCGCCGGCCGTGCCTATCTCCTCAGCGTCCAAGGCCAAGCGTGCGCCTCGCCATCGGTTGCCTGCGGCCGGCGCACGGGTACTTCGAGCGTTGGCAAAGCTATCTACGGGAGGCGTCATGAAGACTTACCGGGTGGGCTACCTTGTCGGCAGCCTGTCGTCGACCTCGATCAACCGCACTCTTTCCAGGGCACTGATCAGACTGGCGCCGCGCGACCTGGAGTTCGTCGAGGTCCCGATCGGCAACCTGCCGCTCTACAGCCCGGATTACGACGCCGACTACCCGCCCGAGGCGCAGGCGCTCAAGGAGCTGCTCGCGTCGGTCGACGCCGTGCTGTTCGTGACGCCCGAGTACAACCGCGCCCTGCCCGGCGCCCTGAAGAACGCGATCGACTGGGCCAGCCGCCCCTGGGGCATGAACTCGTTCGCCCGCAAGCCGGCGGCCATGATCGGTGCCTCGATCGGCAAGATCGGCACGGCCGTCGCGCAGCAGAACTTAAAGAGCGTGCTGAGCTTCTGCGACGCCCCCACGATGAGCGCGCCCGAGGCCTACATCCAGTTCGAACCGGGCCTGTTCAAGGACAGCGGCGAGGTCACCGACCCCACCACGGCCCAGTTCCTGACCGACTACATGGCCGCCTTTCGCGGCTTCATCTGCCGGGTGCTCGCCGTAGTGCGGGAGGACGGCCAAGTCGAAGGAGCGGCGTAGCACCGACCCTTCGCCTCGCCTCGGTCGAGAAGCTGATGAAGCGACAGGCCCGCGGGCGTCGACAGCCACCAAGGCTCCACCCGAAACGTCAACCCGTCAGTGCCGTCAAATGTGTTGTAATGTAGTCACGACGTGACCAAAATACAACATCTGACGACTCGAGAGGACGGGCGGCCATGACCGATCTTCTGCCACGCCACGCTACCGCCAGGCTTCGCGAGCTCCTTGACACGTTCCCCGTGGTCGGGCTCACCGGAGCTCGCCAGGTCGGCAAGACAACGCTCGCTCGCATACTTCTCGAGCAGACCCAAGGAACCTACCGCACACTCGACGCCGTCCTCACACGCACGCAGGCGCAATCCGATCCCGAGGGCTTCGTCCAGGCCGACGACCTCGTCGTGATCGACGAGGTCCAGCTCGCGCCCGACCTGTTGCGCGCCATCAAGCTCGCTGTCGACCGGGATCGCCGCCCCGGTCGGTTCCTGATCACCGGCTCGGCGAACCTGCTGCGCATGAGGACCATCACCGAGAGCCTCGCGGGTCGGTCGGCCTGGTACGAGCTTGGCCCGATGACCTGGTCGGAGATCGCACGCAAGCCGCGTCCGGCGACGATCGATGCAGCATTCGCGGCCCAAGCCGCCGACGGCTTCGTACGCACCCTACCGAAAGCTCCGCCAACTGCGGTTGCCGAGTCTCGACGACGAGCCATCGAGGGTGGCATGCCGCCGACGCTGGGGCTCAGCCCGCGTATGCGTCGCGAGTGGTACGACGGCTACCGCCAGACGTTCATCGAGCGAGACCTTCGGCAGCTCGCCACGATCGAGAACCTGCCTGAGTTCTCGCGGCTCTTCAGCTTGTCGCTTCTGCGCACGGGCGGCGTTCTCAACAAGCAGGCACTGGCAGCCGACGCGGCGCTCAAGTACCCGACCGCTCGCCGATACCTGAACATCCTCGAAGTCGCTTGCCAGATCGGCGAGCTGCCGCCGTTCCTGCCCAACATCGGCAAGCGCCTGGTCAAGTCGCCGAAGCTCTACGCTGTGGACGTCGGCATGGCAGCCCACGTGGCCAACATCGCATCCTGGGACGAGGCCATCGTCATGGGCCGAGAGGGCACTCTGCTGGAGACCTGGGTAGTCAATGAGCTGCGTACCATCGACGCTCTGTCCGAGGCCAGATCGACGATGACGTACCTGCGGCGCAGCCACGGGCCCGAAGTCGACATCGTGCTGGAACGCGGCACGTCGGTCGTTGCCATCGAGATCAAAGCGTCGGCGACGGTTTCGGCGCGCGACCTGACTGGACTGCGCTCTCTGCGGGCCGACCTTGGCGAGCGCTTCCGGTTGGGGATACTCGCCAGCCTGGGGGGCGCGCCCGAGATCGTCGACCGCTCGCTTTGCGTCGTGCCGATCGCATCGTTGCTCGGCGTAAGCGGCACCGAGGCCGGTTAGCGAGCGAGATAGTCTGCAGCGGCGCCTGGCGGGCGGGATCTCCGATCCTTCGCCCCGCTCCGCCGCTGCCATATGATTCGCGATGAGTGAGGCGCGCGCGGAGCGCGCGCCCCACTCACGCCCAGCCACGACGCGCAGGGGGGCACACGATGGGTTGGATATCGCGCGCGGTCGCCGCCGGCGGCGAGCACCGCACCGCCCTGACCGAGGTCGAGGAAGGCCTCTTCGTCGACCAGGGCGACACGCGGGCCAAGCTCTCGCAGTTCTGGATGCTGCTCATCCTGTCGAGCCTGATCGCCGCCGGCGGGGTGGTCGGCAACTCCACGCCGGCAGTGATCGGCGCCATGATCGTGGCGCCCCTGGCGACGCCGATCTACGGGGTGGCGCTGGCGACCGTCATCGGCTCGTACCGGCGCCTGCGCACGGCCCTTCTGCTGCTGATCGGCGGCATCGTCGTCAACATAGGGCTCGGCGTTCTCGTCGGCTTCATCACCACGCCGCGCATGCCGCTCGTCGACAACCCCCAGATCGTCGGCCGCACCTCGCCGACGCTGCTCGACCTGGGAGTAGCCACCGCCACCGGTCTGGCCGGCGCCTTCGCGCTGTCGCGCCGGGACGTGTCGAACATCCTCGCCGGCGTGGCGATCGCCATCTCGCTGGTGCCGGTCCTGGCGGTCGTGGGCATCACGGCCGGCGCCGGCAACTTCAAGCTGGCCACCGGCGCCCTGCTGCTGTTCCTGGCCAACGTCGCCGCGATCCTCATAGGCGGCGTGATCGTGTTCAGCGCCGCGGGGTTCAGCCGACTCGCGACCGAGCGCGACCCGCGCGTCGCGCGGCGCGCCCGCATCTTCGTCATCGTGTTCGTCGTCGCCATCCTCGTGCCGCTGAGCTTCGAGTCGCTGCGCACCGCGCGCTACGAGCACTGGGTGAATGCCACACAGGTGGCCGCGACGTCCTGGGCCAAGGGAACGCCGTGGCAGGTCGAGTCGGTCCAGGTCGAGGGCGACACCATCGTGATCGACGTGCTGGGCCCCAGCCCGTCCCCGCCGGTCGCCGAGCTGCGGGCGGCGGTGCGCAAGAGCGTGCCGCAGCGCGTAAGCGTCACGCTGCTCGAAGACAGCGGCGCAACGAAGGCGCTCTAAGCGCCCTTCATCGCGCCACGCCCGCGCTCCCTCTGTTGTCACCCCTCGTCTTCTCAAATCACCTGTACATGCCGAATGATGTAAGTACAATGTACGCACATCAAACGCGAGCTCTGCGGGTATCTCATGACCATGACGACTGATCGCCCAGCCACCAAAGACCAGCGCCTCAACATCCGCGCCAGCGCAGCCGAAAAGGCCGTGCTCGAGCAGGCGGCGAGCGCGACGCACACGGGGGTGAGCCAGTTCACCCTGCAGGCGGCGCTGCGCTCCGCCGAAGAAGTGCTGGCCGACCAGACCCGCTTCGTGCTCCCCGCCGACAAGTGGGACGAGTTCACCGCGCTGCTCGACCGGCCGGCTCGCGTCCTTCCGGCACTCAGAAGGGCCGCCGCCGAGCCGAGCCCGTTCGGTGAGCGCTGAAGCGCCGCTCGAGCTCGAGCCTCTCAGTGAAGAGCACGACGTCGCCGGCTTCGACTGCGGCGTTGCGGCACTCGACCTCTACCTCACGCGACAGGCTCTCGCCGATCAGCGGGCAGAGAAGGCGCGCACGCTCGTGGCCGCCCGCGGCCGCCGCGTGGTGGCGTTCTTCAGCCTCGCGGCGGCGAGCGTCGAGCCCCAGAAGGCGACCGACCGGTTAGCGAAAGGTCAGGGCGCTCAGGCCATCCCCGTGATCCTGCTGGCGCGCCTGGCCGTCGACTCCCCTGAGCAAGGGCGAGGCCTCGGCAGGGCGATGCTCGTCGAGGCAGTGGCGCGCTGCACCCGAGCCGCCGACATCATCGGCGCTCGAGCAGTGCTCGTTCACGCCAAGGACCCGGCTGCGCGGCGCTTCTACGAGAAGTTCGGCTTCGAGCCGTCGCCGAGCAATCCGCTGCACCTGATCGTCCTCATGAAGGATGTCCGCAAGAGTCTGGCCACCCCGGGAGATGGCTGAGGGGCGCTTCACCGCGCATGCTCTTCGTCCTCATCCATCGGTTGCGGGCGAACCGCGACCGGGTACGGCAAAGAGGTACGAGGTCGCCCCGAGCGAGGGGTAATCGGACCTCGTCGATCGACGAACCACGACCACGCGAGGTGATCGACGTGAGCGAGAACGAGAACGTGAAACTGTACCGCCGAGTGACCGAGCAGGGGTTCGGCAACGGCGACCTGGCCGTCATCGACGAGTCGCTCTCCCCCGACTTCGAAGAGCACGAGCTCGTCCCGGGGCAGCGGCCCGGACGGGAGGGCGTCAAGGACATCGTCGGCATGATGAAGACCGCCTTTCCGGATCTGCGCGTGACGGTCGAGGACGCCTTCGGCGCCGGCGACCGGCTCTGCGGACGCATCACCTTCGCGGGCACCAACACCGGTCCGCTCATGGGCCAGCCGCCGACGGGGCGCTCCGCCTCGTGGAGCGGGATCGACATCGTGCGCATCCAGGATGGCCGCATCGCCGAGCACTGGGGCGAGATGGACATGGCCGGGCTCCTCGGGCAGCTCGGTGTGACCGAGCTGCCGGCCGCGGCCTGACCGCCGCGCCATAAGGCCGGCCAGAGCGAGGCCCGGAGGCCGCCGGCAGGCGGCCTCCGGGCCCAGACGAGGGCCGCGTCGACGGGGGCAGACCGACCACCTCGTGAGCGCCGCTCAAGCGCTCCAGACACGCTGCCGAAATTGATAGTCGACGGCCTCGACGGGTCACAGCGACCGCCGCGGGAACAGGGATCGAGGAGGGTCAGCTGCTCACGTCGTCGGTCATCCCACCGCCGGTCGTGCGGTCGTTCCCGGCGTGCCCCACGCCGCGCGCGGCGCTCGTGGCGCTGGTCGCGGCCGCGGGCTCATTTACCAGGTCATGTACAGGACCGAGATCGGCGCGATGGCGCGGGCGACGGTCGCGACGGCGAGCTGAGCTCCCGCCGGCCGTCTTGCCCGGCCGCCAACCGCATAGACAAGGCCGGGTGACGGGAAGACCCTCGGCACGCCCGCATGGCGTTCCCAAGGAGGCACCGGTGACCGAGCAAGACGTGTTCATACTGGCCGACGAGGCGCTGCTGCAGGTCGTCGAGCAGATCAGGGACGACCAGTGGGGTCTGGTGGTGCCCACCGAGATGACGCCACGCCAACCCGGTTCGACCCTGCGCCGCGTGATCGCCTACCATGCCTGGGACGACGCCTGGGTGCCCGACACGCTCGCCGGCAAGACGATCGCCGAAGTCGGCGACGCCCACGGCGACCGTGAAGGCGACCTGCTCGGCGACGAGCCCAAGGTCGCCTTCGCCGGCTTCGTAGCGGCCGCCGTGCGCGCGGTGCGCGCCCTGACCGACCTCGATCGCGTCGTGCATCTCTCCTACGGTGACTGGCCGGCGCGCGAGTACCTGAAGCACATCACCTACTTTCGCGGCGGCCGCGTCTACGACATCGCCCGGTTCATCGGCGCCGGCACGACGATGCCGCCCGACCTGGTGCAGGGCCTCTGGGACGTGCTCGCGCCGCAGGCCGAAGAGTGGCGTGCGCTGGGAGTGTTCGGCCCCGCCGTCGACGTGCCCGACGACGCGACGCTGCAGGACCGATTGCTGGCGCTGACCGGGCGCGATCCGCGCCGGTAGAGGGGCGGGGCGGCTGATGGTCGCGCTCGTAGAAGGCCGCGCCGGTAGAGAACGGTAGAAGGAGCCGCGCCGGCGCAGGGCCGGGGCGGCAGAGGGCTACGTCGCCGCTACCACTGCGCGACGAGCACCGACTCCAGCTCGCATTTCTCTTCGCCGGCGTCGTGCTCGTCCTCGGGCTCGTCGCCGTCGAGCGAGCACTGGGCGGCGAGGGCCGTCTTGGGGTCGCGTATCGACTGCGCGTCGAGAGTAGCCGTGCCTGTCAGCCGTTCCCAGGGGAGCGCCGCGAAACGCCGCCCGACGTCGATGCGAGCCCGCAGCTCGGCGCCGTTCACCGGCGTACGCACGCAGTCGCTCGCACCGGCGTCGAGGGCCGCGGCGACATCGCAACCGTCGTGCGCGAGCAGGATGATGTAGGGGGGCCCGGCTTCGTGGTAGGTGTGCACGAGCCGGCAAAGCTCGATGCCATCGAGGCCGGGCAGGGCCCAGTCGACGACTGCGACCACCGGGGAGTCGGGCGCCAGCAGCATATCGAGCGTCTCGACGCCGTCGCCGGACTCGACCGTTTCGAGCCCCTCCACGTCGGCGGCGACCCGCTTGAGCGCAAGTCTCGCCTCGGTGCCGCCGTGAGCGATGAGTAGCTGCAAGAGACCTCCCCGGCCGAACGCCCGTCTCGTCGTGCGAGCACGTGGGCGTCCACCTACGAATCTCGGCGTCCGGCCGCAGTCAGGACATAGAACAAACGACTAGGATGAACGTCGGCGGTGCACTGTGCACCGCCGCAGTGGTGCACAGACGCACGTGCAGGAGGCCCGCATGCAGCGACCCGTTCTCGAGCTCATCAACGCACGCTACTCGTGCCGGACGTACCGCGACGAGCCCGTCGCCGTCGACCTGCGGCGCGAGCTGGCCGACCACCTGGCCGCCCATGGTGTCGGACCGTTCGGCTCGCGGTCACGATTCGCCGTGGTGGCCGCGGCCCCCGACGACCCGCAAGCTCTGCGGCGGCTGGGCACGTACGGGTTCATCAAGGGCGCGACCGGGTTTCTGGTCGGCGCGGTGGAGCGCGCGCCGAGAGATCTCGAAGACTACGGCTATCTCACGGAGCAGGCGGTGCTGTTCGCCACGGAGCTGGGCCTGGGCACCTGCTGGCTCGGCGGCACGTTCACCAAGGGCACGTTCGCGGCCCGGCTCGGAGGCCTGCAGGCAGGCGAGATCATGCCCGCCGTCATCGCCCTCGGGTATCCGGCCGACGACGGCGCCGAGCGCATCCGGCAGCGGGTGGCGGGCAGCCGCAGGCTGCCCGCCTCTTCCCTCTTCTTCGCCGATCGTGTGGGCGAGCCCCTCGCGCTCGGCCCGGCTTGCGCGCCCGGCGACGTCGGCATGCCAAGCACGGCCCGTGCCGACAGTGATGCTGAGATGTTCGCCGCAGTCCTCGAAGGCGTGCGCATGGCGCCGTCGGCATCCAACAAGCAGCCCTGGCGGGTCGTGCGCCGCGGCGCCGACTGGCACTTCTACCTGCAGCGCACGAAGGGCTACGGCAAGGGCAGCCCGGTCTTCAGGCTGCTGCGCCTGACCGACCTGCAGCGCGTCGACCTGGGCATCGCCCTGTGCCACTTCGAGCTGGCCGCGCGCGAAGCCGGGTTCGCGGGCGAGTGGGTGCTCGACGAGCCGGACATCGGTGCGCTCCCGCCTGGCATGGAGTACACGGCGACCTGGCGGGGCAGCCAAGCCTGACGCATGCGAGGCGCGGCCGTGGCGCTCCGCGCACGTCCCTGCCCCGCGCCGCAAGCGCCGCTGCCCGTGCCGCGAGCGCCTCTACCCCGCCCCGCGCTCCAGGGCGGACTGCAGTCCGTCGAGCAGCATCGTCACGTGGAACTCGAAGGCCTCGTCGCTCACCAGCACCCAGGCTTCGGGCGGGATGTCGCTCAGGGCGCCGCTCATCTCGGCGAAGGTCGGGTCGTCGACTCCGGGCTCAGGCACGTCGGGCGCCACCGCCGGCACACCGGCGGCCAGCAGAAAGCCGTTCAAGGCGGTGATGAGCGACGAGAAGGCGCGAGCGCTCGCCGTCGGCGTAAAGCCCGCGGCGCGAAGCTGCGTGACAACGACGGCCACGCGTTGAACCAGCCCCGGCGCATGCGACGCCCGGGTGGCCAGCAGCGGAAAGGCGCCGGGGTGCTCGCGGGCGAGGTCGCGCCAGCCGTGGGCGGCGGCCCAGAGCGATTCGCGCCAGGGCAGCTCGGGCGGCATCGGCAGCAGGCCCGCGAGCTGGTCGGCCATGGCTTCGAACAGCGCCGCCTTGGAGGGCAGGTGATGGTAGAGCGACATCGCTTCGACGCCCAGCCGTTCGGCCAGCCCCCGCATGCTGAGCGCCTCGAGACCATCCTGGTCGGCCATGGCGATCGCTTCGGCGGCGATGCGCGCGACCGAAAGCGGCGGGCGGTGCGCGCCCGCCGTCCGCGCGCCTGGTGACTGCGCGCCTGCCGTACGCGCCCCTGACGTCTGCGCGCCTGCCGTACGCGCCCCTGCCTTCGTATGCCCCGGTCTCGCCGGCCGCGCTGAGGTCATGCTTGACACCTTACACCGTAAGCCCTACCATGACAATCAGCTACCTTACGATGTAAGTCTGACCCTGAGAAAAGGAGTGGCGCCATGTCGCTGAACGCCTGGCTGGACATTCTGCAGACCCCGTGGGACGGCCTCCCGCTCAGCGACCCGCCGGCCGGTTCACGCCTCGCGGAAGGCGACCCGACGAGCGCCGACGAGGACATTCTGCGACTCGTCTGGCCCGCACGCATCGAGGGTCGCGACGCGCACTGGAACCGCTTCTACGACCGCTTCGCCCCCTTCTACGACTGGAGCGAGCGGGTGAGCGAACGGCTGTTCGGCATCCACACGCTACGCGAGCGGGCCGGGATCGTCGACCGCCTGGACCTGCGACCCGGCATGCGCGTGCTCGAGGTCTCCCCCGGCCCCGGCGTCTACCAGGGGCTGCTCGCCGAGCGGATCGGGCCGTCCGGCGGTCTCGCCGAGCTCGACCTGTCGATCGCCATGCTGCGCGCCTGCGCCCGACTGGCTCGCAAGAGCGGCCGCGATCCGTTGCTCGTGCAGGCCAACGGCGCGTACCTGCCGTTTGCCGACGACTCGTTCGACGCCGTCTTTCACTTCGGCGGCGTCAAGCTCTTCAACGAGCCCGCGCGAGCGCTCGACGATTTCGTCAGGGTGGCCAAGCCGGGCGCCGTCGTCGCCTGGGGTGACGAGGGCTTCGGCGCGAGCGCGCCCACCGGCCTCAGGCGCCGGCTCCTGCAGCGCATCAACCCGGGCTTCCTCGAGCCCATGCCGCCCCTGCCCTCCGGCATCGACACCGACGGCGACCCTGTGTGCGAAGTCATGAACGGCTGCGGCTGGTTCGTCGTGGCGCGCAAGGCTACGACCGTCGCCGCCGCCGCGGGCCCTGCCGCCGCCGCGGGCCCTGCCGCCGCCGCGGGCCCTGCCGCCGCCGCGGGCGTTGCCGCCGCGAACCGCTGATGGTTTTTCAGCTCTGAGGCGCGGGCAGTCTCTGAAGGTGCGGGCTGTCTTTGATCGAGCCCGACCCACGACCTGCGACCCGAAGGAGATGCCCGCATGAGCGACCGCGAGCCCTGGCCGGCGATCACCTACGGCGACTGGGCGCCTACCAGGACCACGCTCCACCTGTATACGCAGATGCTCGGCAAGCTCAAGCTGGCGCTCAACCCGCCGCTGCCGGAGTGGCTGCACACCGGCCTGCAGCTCGATGCCCGCGGCTTTGCCACCGGCCCGCTGCCCTGCGGCGCGCGCGTCGTCACCGCCGGCATCGACGTGATCGACGGCGCCCTGCGGTTGCGCACAAGCGACGGGCAGGCCGCCGAGATCGCGCTCACCGGAAATCGCAGCGTCGCTCAGGTCTGGGCCGACTATCTCGCGGCCCTGGACAGGCTCGGCGTCGCCGTCGAGCTCTGGGACAAGCCCCAGGAGATCCCCGGCGCCACGCCGTTTGCGGCGAACACGCGAGACGACGGCTTTGAACCGGCAGCGGCGCGGCGCTACCACGAGCTGCTCTGCCGGACCAGCGCGATCTTCGAGGAGTTCCGCTCGCCGTTCTTCGGTCGCAGCGGCGTGCAGTTCTGGTGGGGCTCCTTCGACCTCGCCGTGCTGCTCTTCAACGGGCGGCCGGCCGTGGCGCCGGCAGACCGCGGCTACATCATGGCCTACGACCTTGACGCCGAGCACCTGAACGCCGGGCTCTGGCCGGGCGACGAGAGCTCGCCGCAGCCCCTCTTCTACGCCTACCTGCACCCGCGTCCCGACGGCTGTGAGACGGCGCCGATCGAGCCCGCCAGGGCCGGCTGGGTCGAGGCCATGGGCGAGTGGATGCTGCCGTACGACGAGGTGCGCTCGAGCGCCGATCCCCGGGGGCTCGTGCTCGCCTTCCTGAACAGCGTCTATCGGGTGGCGACCACCCTGGGCGGCTGGGACGAGGACGCGCACCGCTACACTGCGCCGCCGCCCGGCGCCGCACCGCATCCCGCGCGCTAGCGCCTACCTACCGCAGCGCCGCGAGCCGCGGGAAGCGGCTCTGGGCGGCGGCCACCTCGCGCATCGCCTCCTGCAGGGTCGCCTTGGTCAGCGGCCGCAGCTCGTTTACCTTGATGATGTTGTCGAGCTCGCGGTCGGCCCGCACGGCGTTGGCGTGATGGCGGAGCTGCAGGTGCTGCATGCTCAGATACGACTCGCGCAGCGAGCGCTCGGCCACGGTCTCGACCCCGTCGGTCTCGCGTACCGCGATGAGGCGCTCGACGGTGCTGTGCGCCGTGATGCCCCGGGCGAAGGCCCAGTAGCGGGCCAGGTTCTGAATGGGCACCAGGCCGTCCTTTTTGATGTCGATCCAGCCCTCGAGCTTCTGGCGAAAGCCGAGCGGCGTACGCGTGCGCGTGCCGAGCTGGGCGAGGCCGCTCATGAAGCCCTTGTGCTCGGGCGCCTCGCGAATGATCTCGTTCAGCGCGTGGTCGACGTAGAGCTCGCCGGCCACCTGCCGGTAGTCGAAGGCCACGCTGGCGCGCGCCATGCGATCGAGGTCCTTGCCCTCGAGGCAGTCGGCGAACACGGCCTTCCAGGCCGACAGGCTCATGCGCCACTGCTTGTAACGCGCCAGCACGCCGTGCGGGTCGAGGGCGAAGCCGCAGCGGCGCAGGCCCTCGGTCACGTCGAGCGCCACGAGCCGGAAGAACTCGTCGACCGAGGCGTCGTCGGTGTCGGCGTAGGCGAGCCCGTTGTCCTGGTCTGAGAGCAGGGTGAGCTCGCTGCGCGCGCCGCTGCCGAGCGCCAGCCAGGCGAAGGGGACCGGCGGCGGCCCGTGCCGGTCGAAGGCCAGCTCGAGCAGGCGCGACGTCATGGTGTCGCTCAGCACGGTCAGCACGCGCGTCAGCGCCGACGCGTCGAGGTGGGCGTCGAGCAGGTCGACGAACAGGTGCGGCACATCGTGAGCGGACTCGACGAGGTCGTCCTCGGTGCCCGCCCCCTGGATCGCGCGGCGCAGCGCGAACGGGCTGCGGGCATCGAGGGCCATGAGGTTGCTGGCCGACAGGATGCCAACCACGGCGCCGCCGGCGTCGAGCACGGGCACGTGGTTCACGCCGGCCGACATCATGGCGATGCTCGCCTCGGGCGCGAGCATCTGGGCACCGATCGTATGCACCGGCGTCGTCATGATCGCGCTCACCGGCGCTTCGGGCGAGATGCCGCCGACGACGACCTTGTCGCGAAAGTCGACGTCGGTCACTATGCCGAGACCATCGCGCAGGCGCACCAGGATCGCGGAGCGGCCTTCGGCGATCAGCAGCCCGGCCGCCTCGCGGATGGTCGTGTCGGGCTCGCAGAAGAGCGGCTTGCTGCGCACCAGCGCGGTGACCGGCCGGTTGCGTACGTCGGGCAGGGACCGCATCGTGCGGGCCGCCTGGATCAGGCGCTCGCGCTGGTTGCCGGCCAGCCACTCGACGCCCTGGGGCCGGCAGAGAAGATCGACCGCCGTCGCTTTGGGGATGCAGTACAGGGTCGACTGCTCGCGTGCTCGCGTCGTGAATTCGGGCGGCAGGCCGGTGAGCAGCGTCGGATGGCCAAAGACCTCGCCGGCGGTGATCAGAGTGACGAAGGCTTCCTTGTGCAGCATCTCGAGCGTGCCCTCGCGCACGAGGTACAGCTCCGTGCCGGGGACGCCGCTTTCGACCAGCACCGTCTCGCCGGCGGCCACGACGCGCTCGGTGATCCCGCGCGCCAGGTCGTCGAGCTGAGCGCCGGACAGCCCCTTGAAGGGCTCGACACGCGCCAGGAACCTGGTCCTGTCCTTGAGCTGCTGGGTGTCGACCGTAGCCGGTGACGTCATGGAAGGGAGCCTAGCCCACCCGCAACGACAGAAGGTCGTTGGCGCGCAGGTACTCGAGGCTCGACAGCACGTCGGCCTCGTTGGTGAGCTCGAGGGCGATGGTGGCGCCCCGGGCGCGCGCCAGGCCCAGCACGCCGGCCACGTCGACCACGCCGGTCCCCAGCGAGCGGTGGCGGTCGCCGTCGGCGCGCCCGAGGTTGTCGTGCAGGTGCACGTGGCGCAGCTCCTCCCGGGAGTCGGCAAGCCAGGCGCCCAGCGTGCCGGTCAGGGTCGCGTGACCGGCGTCCAAAGCGAGCCCCAGGCCCTTCAGGTCGAGATCGCCCGGCGCAGTGAAGTGCGAATGCCGCGAGAAGGGCATGTTCTCGACCGCGACCGACATGCCGAGCTGGTCCTGCAGGACGGCCAGCTCCACGAACGAGCGCTCGAGGGCGGCCGCTATCCTGGCGTTCCAGGGCCGCGCCCGGCGGTGCAGGTCGGGATGCACGATGTAAAGAAAAGCGCCGAGCTCGGCGGCGGCGAACATGTGGCGACGATGAAGGTCGAGAGCCGTGCGGTGCTTGCCGTCGGACGAGGTGGCGAACTCGAAGTGCGTGAACGGGCCGTGCACGCTGAACGGCAGGCCGGCGGCGGCGATAGCGCGTACGTTCCCGGGCTCGAGCAGCGAGTGACGCCCGTACGAGAAGACTTCGGCCGCCGGCGCGAGCTCGCCGATGCGCCCAAGCGCGACGTCGAGCGGCAGCTCCCAGTAGGCGCCGGTCGAGATACCGATGTCGGAGAGATCGAGCACGGTCACCCCTTCAGTATTTCACACAGTATGCCCGCAAACGCCGGCCGCCCCGCGATGGCGGTAGTGACCCGATACCATGACGCGACGCAGATGACTCGACACACCACCCAGGCTCAGGCTCGCGCCGCACTGCGCGCCGCCGACCCGGCGCTCGGCCGGCTGATCGACGAGCGCCCGGCGATCGACCCGTGGGCCTGGCGCGCGAGCTGGCCTCAGGAGCCCTTCACCCTGCTCGTGCGCACCATCACCGGACAACAGATCTCCACCGCCGCGGCCGGCGCCATCTTCGGCCGCGTGATCGACCTTCTCGGAGCGGACATCTCACCGGCCGGCGTGGCCCGCCGATCAGACGAGGAGCTGCTCGCCGCCGGCCTGTCGCGGGCCAAGCTGGCCTCGCTGCGCGACCTGTCGGCGCGCATCCTGGACGGGTCGCTCGACTTGGAGCGCCTCGCCGAGCTGACAGACGACGGGCTGCGCGACCGTCTCCTGGCGGTGCGCGGCGTCGGGCCCTGGACCGTCGAGCTCCTGCTGATGGCCCTCGGACGCGCCGACGCCCTGCCGGCGGCCGACGTCGGCTTGCGGCGCGCCGTGCGCGCCGTCTACGGCCTCGATCACCTGCCGAGCGGCGCCGAGGTCGCGGCGCTCGGCGAGCGCTGGCGACCCCATCGCTCGCTGGCCGCGGCCTACCTCTACGCGTCGTTGCGGCGGCCGCCGAGCCGCGACTGAGAGCGCGCCGCTCGTCCGCGGCAGGACACTTGCCTGCCAACAATCGACGGCAGTTTGAGGCAGTGGGATAGAGTGGAAGAAAGCAACCACCCTATCGCCGATCACGGAGGGTAGCATGCCCAAGAAGACGACTCCCGCGGACTATCTCAAGCCCCGAGACCCGGCGACACTCACACGACGCAGGGGTCGTACCGCATCGACGTTCTATCCCGACCTCGTCACGGCGTTCATGAATGCCGGCGAGCCGGCCATGGACGTCGACGTGGCAAAGATCGGGCGCAAGCCCGAGACGGTGCGCTCAGCCCTCAGAAAAGCAATCACCACGATGGGCGTTCAAGACAAGGTGCGCGTCTCCATGCTGGGAAACGACGTCATCCTGATCGAGCGGTAGCGACGTGGTCTACGATCTCGCCCACGGCTGCACCGCGCTGCTCGTGATCGACGTCCAGCGTGAGTACTTCGACCCCGACGGCCCGGCGTTCGTGGCCCACGCCGCCGACGTTCTCGCACCCATCAATCGGCTGATCGACGCCTTCCGCGACCACGACCTGCCGATCGTCTTCGTGCGGCACGAGCAGCGCGCCGACGGCAGCGACGCCGGCCGCATGGGCGACTTCGCGGCGCCCGACGAAGACGATTCGTTCGTGGCCGGCACGCCGCGGGTCGAGCTCGTCGCCGGGCTGCACGTGCGACCCGACGACGTGATCGTGGTGAAGCGCCGCTACAGCGCCTTTCTGGGCACGGACCTCGAGTCGATCCTGCGCACGGCCGGAGCGCGGGCGGTCGTCGTCACCGGTCTCATGACGAGCTTCTGTTGCGAAACGACGGCCCGCGACGCGCACGGCCGCGACTACGAGGTGCTGTTCGTCGCCGACGCCAACGAGGGTCCCGACCTCGAGGACCAAAGCGGAGCGCCCGTGCCGCACGACGCCATACTGCGCAACACGATGACGGCGCTCGGCGCCGGCTTTGCCGAGATCGTCACGGCCGCCGACGTGATCGGCCGGCTCGAGGCCGCGCGGAGCGGCGGGAGCGGCGCCGCCTAGCGCGACAGGGCTTCGTCGATGGAACGGGCCGCCCGGCGCCCCGCTCCCATCGCGCTGATGACGGTGGCCGCCCCCGTGACCACGTCGCCGCCCGCCCAGACGCGCTCGCGCGAGGTACTGCCGGTGTCGTCGTCGGCCACGATGTTGCCCCGCTTGCCCACCTCGAGGCCCGGCGTGGTCATGGAGATCAGCGGGTTGGGACTGTTGCCGATGGCGCACACCGACGCGTCCATGGCCATGACGAACTCCGAGCCGGGGACCTCGACCGGGCGCCGGCGCCCCGAAGCGTCGGGCTCGCCGAGCTCCATGCGCCGGCATTCGATCTCCCTGAGCCAGCCGCGCTCGTCGCCGACGAGACGCACCGGCAGGGTGAGAAAATCGAAGATGACGCCCTCTTCTTCGGCGTTCTCGACCTCTTCGGCGCGGGCCGGCAGCTCGTCGTGGCTGCGACGGTAGACGATGTGCACCTCGTCGGCTCCCAGGCGCAGCGCCGTGCGCGCCGAGTCCATGGCCACGTTGCCGCCGCCGAACACCGCCACCCGCGCCGAGCGCTTGAGCGGCGTGTCGAACTCCGGGAACCGAAAGCCGCGCATGAGGTTGCAGCGCGTCAGGTACTCGTTGGCCGAATAGACGCCGTTCAGGTTCTCGCCGGGGATCTCGAGAAACCACGGCAGGCCGGCGCCGGCCCCGACGAAGACCGCGTCAAAGGTCTCCTGCAGCCGATCGATGGTGCGCGTCTTGCCGACCACGAAGTCGAGCCGTAGATCGACCCCGAGGCTGCGCACGTAGTCGACCTCGCGGCGCACGATGGCCTTGGGTAAGCGGAACTCGGGGATGCCGTAGGTGAGCACGCCGCCGGCCTCGTGCAGGGCCTCGAACATGGTCACGGCGTAGCCACGCAGGGCGAGGTCGGCGGCCACCGTGATGCCGGCCGGGCCCGAGCCGACGACGGCGACGGCGCGGCCGTTGGGGCGCGGCAGAGGCTGCGCCTCTGCCGCGCCCTCCCGCGCCTCCTGATCGGCCACGAAGCGCTCGAGACGTCCGATGGCCACGGGATCGCCCTTCTTGCCCAGCACGCAGCGGGCCTCGCACTGCTCCTCCTGCGGGCAGACCCGCCCGCAGACCGCCGGCAGCGCGTTGGTCTGCTTGACCGTACGGATCGCGGCGCCGAACTCCCCGGCGGCGACCCGGCCGATGAACCCCGGGATGTCGATGCCGACCGGGCAGCCGTCGACGCAGCCCGGCTTCTTGCAGGCCAGGCAGCGCGCGGCCTCTTCGCGCGCGAGCTCAGGCGTGTAGCCCAGGGCCACCTCGTCGAAGTTGCGCACGCGCTCGACCGGCTCCTGCTTGGGCATCGGCCGTCGCACCAGGTCGACCTTGCTCACCGCCGCTTCATCTCCGGTCTCGTCGTCGTTGTGTCCGTGGCGCCATCCCCCATCTCGTCCCCGGTCAGAAGTGCGAGGCGCAGCCGCTGCGGTGGAGCGGCTCGACCTCTTCGTCGTGGTAGCTCTCGCGACGCGCCAGGAACTCGTCCCAGTCGACCTCGTGGCCGTCGAACTCGGGCCCGTCGACGCAGGCGAACTTCGTCTTGCCGGCCACGGTCAGGCGGCAGACGCCGCACATGCCGGTGCCGTCGATCATGATCGGGTTCATGCTGACGATCGTCTTGATGCCGAGCGGCTTCGTCTGGTGTGCGATCGTCATCATCTGGAAGGTGCAGCCGTGAGCGATGACGCGGTCGGGCGTGAACTTCTCGAGCGTGAGGATCTCGGCCAGGCGTGTCACGTGGCCCTTGTAGCCGCGACTGCCGTCACGGGTGATGACGATCACGCGCTCGGCGACCTCGCGCATGCGCTCCTCCCAGTACACGAGAAACGAGCTGCGCGCTTCGAGGATCACGAACACCCTATTGCCGGCCGCCGTCATGGCGCGAGCGATCGGCAGAAGGCTCGCGAGGCCGTAGCAGCCGCCGATCAGCAGGACCGTGCCGAAGGGCGCGATCTCGGTCTCGTTACCGAGCGGCCCGGCATACGAGGGGATGGTGTCTCCCGCCTTGAGGCGCGCCAGCTTGGCCGTCGACGCCCCGACCTGCACGAACACCGACGTCACCGTGCCGGCGGCGGCGTCCCAGTCGGCCACCGTCAGGGGGATCCGCTCGCCCTGCTGGTCGGGCCGCAGGATGATGAAGTTCCCGGGCCGCACCGAGTCGGCCACCTCGGGCGCCTCGACCGTGAGGATGTGCACGTTGGGCACGAGCATGCGCTGTTCAACGACGCTGACCACGGCCACCTCCCTTGTCGCCGGCCGCCGCGCCGGCGGCGACCCGCGCCGCGCCGGCCGGGCGCGCCCGCCGCGACCGGTCACCGGCCCGGATGCGCACGCGAACAGGATGGGTGGGCCCGTCCCACGCTTCGTCTCGTACCAGATAGGCGGCCCCGCGCGGGCAGTCGGGGTCGGCGCGGACGGCACGGACGAGGTCGCCGCCGTCCAGGCTGACCGTCACCGTGCCGCCCTCGTCGACTCCTAGGCGGGCGAGATCGTCGGGGTTCATGGCGAGGCCCTCCTCGAGGTGCAGCTCGCCGAGTCCTTCGGCCACGGTCGCCAGGTCGATGCCACGGTGGCGAAACGAGGGCTGTTCGGAAACGAGAACGAAGCGGCCGTGGCCGGCGGGCCCAGCCGACGAGCGTGCGTCGGACGGGGCCGCGGACGGCGAGCCGGTGGCCGATGAGTCGGCGGCCGGCGAGCCGGCGGTCGATGACGCGCGGCGCGGCGCGGCGGTCGGCGTCATACGTCGCGGCGAGTGGTCGAGCTCAGCCGCAAAGTCGGCTACGTCGGCCCGGATGGCGGCGCGCACGGCGGCGGCGTCGGCATAGCTCAGGTCGGAGCGCCCGAGCCGGGCGGCCAGGTCGGAGAAGATCCGCCAGTCGGGGCGCGCGAAGCCGTGCGAGGCCCCTTCCGCGAAGTGCTCGACGCCGCGGAGCTCCTGAATGCGACCCTCGATCGTGGTGAGCGTACCGTCGGCTTCGGCGAACGATGCCGCCGGCAGGAAGGCGTCGACCTCGAACGGCGGCAGGTAGAGATCTTGCGCGATCACGACGTCACACTCGGGCCGGGTGGCGAAGGGCGCCTCGCCGACGAGGTAGAGCACCTTCGGCACGCGGCCGGCGCGAAGCTCGGCGAGGTCGGGGGTCCGGCCCGTGGCGTCCCCGGCGGCCCGGCCCGTGGCAGGCCGCGGGCCGGGCGCGACCCCGCCGAGCACGCCGAGCTCCAGCACGCCCCGCACGTTGGCGCCGTGGGCGAGCGGCAGGATCGAAACGTCTCCGCGAGCCGCCAGAGCCTCGAGCTCGAACGGCAGCTCCTCGGCGCCCTCGCAGTCGAAGACCCGAGGTCCGATGACCACGGCCGTCGTGGGGGCGCGCTGGGGCTCTTCTCTTGACGCCGCCACGGGCTGGCCGCGAGACGCCGGCCCGGTCGCGACGCGTCCCGGTCCGTCGGCGTCGAGCGTGCGCACAAGCTCCGCCAGCGCGTGCGCCTCGTCGCCGGGGCGGGGGCGCAGCCAGTCGTCGGCGACACGGGCGAGGTTCGATTCGCGGGCGTCGACCACGACGAGCCTGGCGCCGCGCCGCATGGCGCGGCGCACCTGGACGCCGGCCACCGAGAAGGAGAAGCGCGTGTCGAGGCCGGCCACGATCACGAGCTCGGCCTCGCCCAGCGCCTTGAGCGAGACCGGCAGCGCGAACAGGCGCGACCAGTAGGCCGGCCCGCCGGGCAGCACAGCCCGTGCCGTCGAGTCGAGCCCGGCGCCGCCACCCGGGAAACCGCCGGCGAAGCGTCGGGCGGCATGAAGGCCCTCGTTGGTGAGATCGCCCGACACGAGCATCAGGACGTCGGCGCCGCTCACGCCCGCGAGCTTGCCGGCCACGTCGTCGAGCGCCTCGTCCCAGCTCGCCACCCTGAAGTAGGCGTCCTTGCGCACGTACGGCCGGCGCGCGCGCGAGTGGTGGTGAGTCGCTTCGGGGGCACAGAAACGGCCGCGCACGCAGAGCTGCCCGTCGTTTACCTCGGTGTCGTGAGCGCCCCGTACCGACGACAGGACGCCGTCGCGGTACGAGAGCTCGACCCGGCAGCCCAGGCAGCAGAACGGGCAGGTGGAGGTCTCGACACCGTCGGGCTTGCCGTCCCACTTCGACACCTTGTCGGCCAGCGTGCCCGTGGGGCAGACCGACACGCAGGCACCGCAGAATTCGCAGCCGGCCGCCACGTGCGAGGTGCCGAAGGCAGGCCCGATCAGCGTCCGCGGCCCGCGGTACTTGAACGAAAGGACGCCGGCCCCACGCACCTCGCGGCACATGCGCACACAGCGTCCGCAGAGGATGCAGAGGTTGTAGTCGCGATCGAAGAAGGGGTCGTCGTGCTCGACGTCGAGCCCGCGATAGGCGACCGGATAGCCGATGTCGGTGATGCCCACCCGTTCGACCAGCTGCTGCAGTTCGCAGTCGCCGTCGTTCGGGCAGCTGCGGCAGCCGGTCGAGACGCCGGCCTTGCGGATGGTCGTAAGGCTCCGCCGGCAGTCGTCCTGCTCGTCGCAGAGCAGGCAGCTCGACGGGTGCTCCGAAAGGATCAGCCGCAGGATCTCGGCGCGCATCTCGCGCAGGGCGACCGTGTCGGTGGTCACCTGCATGCCGTCCTGAACGAGCGTGCTGCAGGCCAGCGGATAGCCCCGCAGACCCTCGATCTCGACCGTGCACAGGCGGCAGCCGCCGAACGGCGTGAGTTCCTTGTGCGAGCAGAGCGAGGGCACCGAGACGCCGGCGATCTCGGCGGCGCGCAGGACCGTCGTGCCTTCGGGGACGCTGACCGGCAGGTGGTCGACCTCGAGGTGCAGCAGGCGGGCGTCGGCACGAAGGAGGGGCTCAATCGTCACGCTGTGCCCCCGACTCGATCAGGATCGCGTCGCCGGCGATGGCGTCGAAGCGGCAGACCTCGTAGCACGAACGGCACTTGATGCACTTGTCGGGGTCGAGGTTGTGAGCCTCTGAGCGCGGACCGGTGATGGCGCCGGTCGGGCAAACCTGGACACAGCGCTGGCAGCCGGTGCAGCGACCGGGCACGATGCGGTACACGACGAGGTCGCGACAGACGGCCGCCCGGCAGCGTTTGTCGACGATGTGCTCGACGAACTCGTCGCGGAAGTACTTGAGCGCCGACAGGACCGGATTGGGCGCCGTCTGCCCCAGCCCGCACAACGAGCTCGCCTTGATGACCCGGGCGAGGCGTTCGAGGCGGTCGAGATCGGCGAGCTCTCCGCGCCCCGCGCAGATGTCGTCGAGGATGCCGACCAGGTGCCCGGTCCCCACGCGACAGGGCACGCACTTGCCGCACGACTCGTCCTGGGTGAAGCTCAGAAAGTAGCGCGCCGTGTCGACGATGCACGTGTCGCGGTCCAGGACGATCAGCCCGCCGGAGCCCATGATCGAACCCGCCGCCGCGAGGCTCTCGTACTCGATCGGCGTGTCGAGGAACTCCTCGCTCAGGCAGCCCCCCGACGGCCCGCCGGTCTGGACGGCCTTGAAGTCCTTGGTGAGCCCGCCGCCGATGTCGTAGATCACCGTGCGCAAGGTGGTGCCGAACGGCACCTCGATCAGCCCGGTGCGTCGCACCTTGCCCACGAGGGCGAACGTCTTGGTGCCCTTCGAGGCCGCCGTGCCGTGGGCGGCATACCAGTCGGCGCCGTTGCCGATCACGGCCGGCAGCGTGGCCAGGGTCTCGACGTTGTCGATGATCGTGGGCCGGCCCCAGAGGCCCGAGACGGCCGGGAACGGCGGCCGCGTGCGCGGCATGCCGCGACGGCCCTCGATGCTCGCGATCAGTGCGGTCTCCTCGCCGCACACGAAGGCCCCGGCTCCCTCCTTGAGCGTGACGTCGAACGAGAGCTCGGAGCCCAGGATGTGGTCGCCGAGCAGACCGAGCTTGCGGGCCGCGGCGATGGCCGTACGCAGACGGGCGATGGCGAGCGGGTACTCGGCCCTGATGTAGACGTAGCCGTGCTGCGCACCGATCGCATAGGCGGCGATCAGCATGCCCTCGAGTACGGCATGCGGGTCGCCTTCGATCAGCGAGCGGTTCATGAAGGCGCCCGGGTCGCCTTCGTCGGCGTTGCAGATCAGGTTGCGGGGCCCGCCGTCGCTCTCGCGACACACCAGCCACTTGACCGCCGTCGGAAACCCGGCGCCGCCACGGCCGCGCAGCCCCGAGAGCTTGACTGTGTCGATCACGTCGCGCCAGGGCATCGTGAGGCAGCGCTCAAGGGCGCGGTAGCCGCCGCGCGCCAGGTAATGGTCGATCTGCTCGGGATCGATGATGCCGCAGTTGCGCAGCACGATGCGTACCTGCTCCTTGAGCATGGGATGGTCGGCGAGGCGAGGCACGTCGGCAAGCGCGTCGCCGGCGAGCTCGTCGCCCGCGAGCGCGTCGCCGGTAGGCACGTCGGCAAGCGCGTCGCCGCCAGGCGCCTCGTCGGCGGCGGGTGATCCGCCCGGCCCGACCGTGAGACGCCCGTCACCGCGACCGAGTCCCATATCGCCGTCGGCGGCGTCGAAGCGGCCCAGCAGATGCCGGCGCGGCACGTCGCCCGCGAAGAGGTCGTCCAGCGTCCGGCCGACGAGCTCCGCGGTCATGTTCGAGTAGCTCACCCGCGGCCTGCCGGGCATCTGCACGTCGAGCAGCGGCTCCAGGTAGCAGGGACCGATGCAGCCGACCGAGACGATATCGCCGTCGATCCTGTGATCGTCCAGATAGGCGCGCACCGCGTCGTACACCGCGACGGCGCCCGCCGCCCGGCCACACGATCCCATGCCCAGGTAGATGACGGGGCGGGGGCTCGCCGTCAGCGCCGCCCAGTGCACCTCGGCGCGCCGCCGACGACGCTCAAGCGTGGTCGCCATCGAGCAACTCCTGCAGCTTGAGCACGCTCATCTGCGCGTGGATCGTGTCGTCGATCGTGACCACCGGCGCCAGCGCGCAGCAGCCGAGGCAGGCCACCCGCTCGAGGCCGTACTCGCCGTCGGGCGTGGTCTCTCCGGGGCTTACCTGCAAACGGCGCTCGAGCGTCTCGAGCATCTGCACGCCGCCCTTGACGTGACAGGCGGTGCCCAGGCAGACGCGCAGCCGGTGGCGTCCGGGCGGAGTGAACCGGAACTGAGCGTAGAACGTGGCGACGCCGAAGACGTCGTTCTCGGAGAGCTTGAGCCACCGGGCGACACGGCGCACGGCGTCGGGCGAGAGGTAACCGAACGTCTCCTGCGTGCGCTGCAGCACCGGCACGAGATCGGCGGGACGTCCTTCGAACTCACGCATGATGGCAGGCCAAGGATCGACGGGTGCACCGCGCGAGTCGGCGGCGGGCCGGTCTGAAGAGCGGGCCGCGGCCACAGCAGCCCCCCTGCCTCAGGCGAGTTCGAACAACGGTCGACAGGCCATCTCTCTGAGCTCCCTCGACGTGTGCGTCGCCAGACCAATGAAGAGAACGAGCCCTGCGCGGTTCACCTGCATGGTACCACAAGCCCCCGCGGCGGGGCAGCCGCCGCCGCGCGCCCATGGGCGACCGGCCCGACCGGCGCCCACGTGCCCCGGCGGCGACGGGGACGCTCGAGGCGAGCGGCAGTTGCACTTGGCCTGTGGTACCATGCAATCGTGTTCGGTTTGGCCTTACGGGCCATCCGGCTCGCCACCAGGGGCGGAGGGGCTGACGACATGACCTCGTACCGGTTCCGCTTTTGTGCGACGACGCCTCGGCAGCTGCCGGGACGCGTCGGTGAGTCACTGCGGCCCGGGCCGCCCGCACGCCATCGCCTTCTCGCCACTCCCTGCCTCAGTGCCACTCCCTGCCTGCTTGCCACTTCATCCCTCGCCCCGCGCCGTCGCGGCGGACTGGAGGCCCCATGAGCACCTGCGCCCATAGCTGGTCCATGACCGACGTTCGCAGCGGATACCTGGTGGTCGAAGGCTGCTACCACTGCGGCGCCCGAAGCTCCTTCTTCTCGCTCGAACCGACCGTACCGATCGACGAGTATCGCGACGGTCCGCACTTCTGGGAGCATCTCGCCGGCTATCAGGCCGTCACGTTCAACCTGCGCTGCGATTCCTGCGGCGAGGCGGTCGATCTGCACGACGTGATGGGGCTCATGCTCTCCACGTGCGAAGACCCCGGCTGCGACGTCGGGCGACTGGCGCTCGAGCTGGGCAAGAAGGCGTCGATCTACGTCGCGCTCTGCGCCGACTCCTCGCACACCTCGGGCGCGTGCGTGAGCGACGCGGGCATCCAGGCTCTCGAGCAGTACTTCAACCAGCGACTGCGTTCAGGGCGCAGAAAGATCGTGGTCGTCCCCTGCAAGATGTGCGACCGCATCGACCGCTGTGAGGGCATCGTCATAGCCGACACCGGCCTCACCGATTTCTATTGATGCCGCCGGTCAGGTCACGCAAGAGGGGGGACCCTGCATGAAGATCTCCGAGGTCGTCGACAAGACCGGGCTCGAGGCGCTCAACGGCTGGGAGGACGAAGATCTTGCCGGCGTGTACATCTCCGACATGGTGTCCGACATCATCACCGGCGCCAACGACTGCGGCCTGCTGCTCACGCTGCAGACGCACAAGAGCCTCATCGCCGCCGCCAACCTGGTCGACGTCGCCGCCGTGGTGTTCGCCCACGGCAAGCGCCCGGCCGACGATGTGATCCAGCTCGCCGACAAGGCCGGTATCGCCCTGTTCACCACGCCGACCGACACGTGGTCGTACGCGCTCAAGCTCTTCGAGCTCGGCATGAGGTAGGAGCCGAGCGCCCATGAAGCTCGACGACATCGCGGCCGCCCTCAGTTGCGAGGTCCTCACGCCACTCGACGGCGTCGGCGACATCGAGACCGTCGTGGCCTCGGACGGCATGAGCGAGATCCTGGCGTTCCCCAGCCCCGGGGCCGTCATGCTGACCGGCCTCACGAACATCCAGTCGGTCCGCACCGCGGTGATCGCCGACGTGCACGCGATCGTCTACGTGCGCGGCAAGCGGCCCGCCGAAGCCGTTCTGCGGCTCGCCTGCGACAGTGGCATCCCCGTGCTGGCCACCAAGCTCGGCATGTTCGAGAGCTGCGGCATTCTGTACGGGACGGGCCTCAGGGGGGCGATGTAGGTGCCCGATGAGCTGCTCTCGCGCTCGTTCGAGGTGCACGGACGGGACTTCGAAAAGGCGGGCGAAGCCTCGACCGAGATCAAATCGCTGCTCAAGGAGCTCGACGTCGACCCCGGCGTGATCCGGCGGACGGTGGTGATCGCCTTCGAGGCCGAGATGAACGTCGTGATGTACGCCGACGCGGGCACAGTCAGCTTCGTGCTCACCGACGACGACATCGGCATCGAGGTCGCCGACCGCGGTCCGGGTATCCCCGACCTCGACCTGGCCCTTCAGGAAGGCTGGTCGACGGCCACCGACGAGATGCGCGAGATGGGCTTCGGCTTTGGCATGGGGCTGCCCAACATCCGGCGCAACTCCGATGAGTTCAAGGTCGAGTCGAGGGTCGGCGAGGGCACGACCGTGACCTCGCGCATCAGCCTGGACGGCAAGGCATGACCGCGGCTGCGCCATGATCGAGTACGCCCACGGCTTTCGCATGTGCGAAGAGGCCTGCGACGGCTGCCTCGCCTGCATGCGGGCCTGCCCCACCCAGGCCATCCGCGTCAGGCACGGCAAGGCGAGCGTCCGCGCCGAGCTGTGCATCGACTGCGGCTCGTGCCTCACAGCCTGCACGCGCGGGGCCATCGTGGCCACGACCAGCACCCTCGAGGAGTTCTCCCACTTCGCGTTCAAGGTGGCGATCCCCTCGCCGGTGCTCTTCGGTCAGTTCCCCCGCGAGGTGCGCCCGGAGCACATCGTGCAGGGCCTGCTCGCCGCGGGCTTCGACGCCGTCTGGGACTACGGCATCGAGCTGAGCATGGCGACCCGCGCGATCGCCGAGTACGTCGAGGACTGGCAGGGCGCGAGCCCCCTCGTGAACATGACGTGCCCGGTCATCATCCGGTTGATCCAGGTTTCGTACCCGCGCATGACCGAGCAGCTCCTGGACATGCAGCCGCCGCGCGAGATAGCCGGACGCGAGATCAAGCGCCGTTACGCGCGGGAGCTCGGCCTGCCGCCCGACAAGATCGCCGCCATCTACGTGACGCCCTGCCAGGCGCGCACGATCTCCATCATCCAGCCGGCCGAAGGCGGCACGAGCTGTCTCGACGGCACGGTCGGCATACCACAGGTCTACAACGCGATCGTAGCCGAGGCGCGCCGCATGGCCGACGCCGGCGAGCACGCCCAGGGACCCACGCTGGTGCGCTCGTCGACCATGCTGCGCTGGGCGACGCCGCGCGCGTTTCCCTACGCGCTGCGACGGCACCGCTACATCTCGGTCACCGGGCTGCCCAACGTCATCAGGGTGTTCGACGATGTCGAACGAGGCAAGCTCAAGGACATCGATTTCCTCGAGTGCTACGCGTGCTGGGCCGGCTGTGGCAACGGCAACCTCACGGTCGACAACGTCTACGTCGGCCAGGCGAAGCTCCAGACCCTCATCGCCGGACTACCGCACTCCGACCCGGAGACCGAGACCGAGATCGAGCGCCGTTACCCGGACGAGGACTTCTCGCTCGAGTTCCCGTTCGCCCCGCGCCAGCACCCGGACGCCGGCTCGCTACGGGAACGCGTCGGCCGCGTGAAGCAGGCCGAGACAGTGCTGGGCCTGCTGCCCGGCTACGACTGCGGTCTGTGCGGGTCGCCGGCCTGCCGCGTGCTGGCTCAGGACGTGGCCGCCGGCGAGGCGGCCACCGAAGACTGCGCCGTCCTCTCCGGAAAGCGCCTTCGCGAACTGCGAGGGGGACGCCCCCGGATCACCGGGGGCTGAGTCTCCGCCGCCGGGGGCGCCCCCGGCTCGCCGCGACTTGGGCACCCGGCGCGGGGGCCCCCGGATCGCCGCGATCCAGGCACCCCACCCCGGCCGCGATCAGCGAGCCCCCGGTGGGTCTCGATCCGCCGCAGGCCCGATCGCGGCACGATTCTCAGCCATGGCACAGGGATTCTTCACGCCTTCTTCATGTTCGCAGGCCATCTACGAGGAAGTCTGCAGGAGCAAGCCAACCATGCGGGGCGGCGCCGTCCGCTCGCGCGAGGAGGGTCGCCGGACCGTGAGCAACGACTGGGATTCGGGTGTGATCGAGATCACCGGCGAACGCGCCGGGCGCCGGGCGCGCGGGCTCTCAGCCAGCCGCGCTCGCGCACTGCCGCGGCCGCACATGTTCTGGGCGAGCCTCTTTCGCACGCTTGCCTGGATGGGCGGTGTCGCCACACTCGCGCTCGTCGTCCCCACGATCACCGTCCACGACCTCTTCGTCCAGGGAGGCCTGGCCACCGCATTTGGCCGCGTGACCGGCATGCTGGGCACGTACCTGCTGCTGGTCACCGTGCTGCTTGTCGGGCGCATACCGGCAGTCGAGCGCGCGCTCGGCCAGGACACGCTCGTGGCCTGGCATCGCCGTCTCGGACCGTGGGTGATCGGCCTGCTCACCGCCCACGCGCTCTTCATCACGCTGGGCTACGCGCAGGGCGTGAAGACCGGCCTCGCGCACGAGCTCTCCGTGCTCGTCACCCACTTCCCGGGGATGCTCGGCGCGGTCGTCGGCCTGGGCCTGATCGTACTGGCCGGCGTCACCTCGTATCGCAACGTGCGCAAGCACCTGCGCCCCGAGACATGGTGGACGGTCCACCTGTACACCTACCTCGGCGCGGCCGTCGCCTTTTCGCACCAGCTCGCCACCGGGGCGCCGTTCCTGGGCCACCCCCTGGCGCGCGCCTACTGGATCGGCCTGTGGCTGCTGACCGCCGGCGTCGTGGTCTCGTACCGGATCGGCCTGCCGCTCGTGCGCAGCCTCGCCCACCGGCTCAAGGTCGCGCGCGTCGAGCAGGTCGCGCCCGGCGTCGTGTCGGTCGTCGTGCGCGGCCGTCGCCTCGACCGGCTGCCGGTCACCGGCGGACAGTTCCTCACCTTCCGCTTTCTCACGCGCGGCATGTGGTGGCGGGGTCATCCCTACTCGCTCTCGGCCCTGCCGGGCGGCAACGAGATGAGGATCACGGTCAAAGGCGAAGGCGGGCACAGCTCCGCGCTGGCCCAGCTCGCGCCGGGCACGCCGGTTGCCATCGAAGGTCCCTACGGCGCCTTCACGCAGCACGCCCGCGAGACCGACAGAGTGCTACTCGTGGGCGCGGGCGTCGGCGTGACGCCGATCCGGGCGATGCTCGAAGACCTGCCGCGGCGCGTCGACGTGGTCGTCATCCTGCGCGCCTCGCAGCCGGACCAGCTCATCCTGCGCGACGAGATCCGCCAGCTCGTGGAGCAGCGCCGCGGCCGTATGTTCCAGGTCGTGGGGCCGCGTTCGCAGGCGTTCCTCGACGCCAGGCGCCTGCAGCGGCTGGTGCCCGACATCGCCGCCCGCGACCTCTACGTCTGCGGCCCGACCGGGTTCATGGCACGGCTCGCAGACGAGGCGCGCGCGCTCGGCGTGCCGGACGACCGCATCCATCACGAAGACTTCGCGTTCTAGAGACGGAGGGATCATCATGAAGCGTTCCAGCGTAGTTCCGGCGGCGGCCGTCGTGGCCACCGCCGTGGGGTTGGGCGCCGTGCTCGGTTATCACCCCAGCGGCGGCGCCACGGCGAGCCTGCCCGCCACTGTGAAGGTCGGCTCGACGGCCGGCGTGGGCGCAGGCACCAGCGCAGTCGGCTCAGACCAGGCGCTGAGCGGCGGCCTCGGCGACATCCAGGTCCGGGTGAGCGCCAGCAACGGCAAGATCACCAGCGTCGGCCTCGCCAAGCTGAACGTGCACGGTCCGCAGTCGGCCCAGATCACCGGCAGCGTCATCCCGCAGCTCATCCAGGAGACGCTGGCCGCCAACGGCAGTTCGATCCAGGCCATCTCCGGCGCCACCTACACGAGCCAGGCCTACGCCACGTCACTGCAGTCGGCGCTCGACAAGATCGCCGCCACGGGAGGCACCAATGCAGCACTCGGAACAAGTAATGGGAACGGTGGTGTCCTTAACAATGCGGGCGGCGGCGGAGACGGCGGCTTCGGCGACAACTAGCGGATCGGCCGCCGCAGGCGTCCCCGCCGCCGCGGGGGCCCCGTCCGCCGCGGGCGGACCGGCGGCGGACGATGCCCTCGCCAGCGCCCTCGAGCGCGCGATCGCGGTGCTGCACCACGTCGATGACGTGTTCAGCACCTGGCAGCCGGACAGCCCCGTGAGCCGCCTGCGGCGCGGCGAGATAGAGCTCGACGCCGCGCCGCCCGAGGTGGCCCAGGTCCTTGAGCTCTGCCGCCGGGCGCGCGCCGCCTCGGGCGGCTGGTTCGACCCCTGGGGCCTGCCCGGCGGCGTCGATCCGACCGGTCTCGTGAAGGGCTGGGCGGCGGAGCTCGCGCTGGCCCAGCTGCGCGGCAGCGCCGCTGCCGCCCTGGTGAACGCCGGCGGCGACGTCGCCGTCTTCGGCGAGCCCGAGCCGGGCCAGCAGTGGAAAGTCGGCATCCGCGACCCGCTCGCGGCCGACCGCCTGCTCACGGTCGTGACCCTCGGCGGCCACGACCGCGCCGTGGCCACGTCGGGCGCCTATGAGCGCGGACCGCACGTGCTCGACCCTGAAAGCGGCGCACCGGCCCAGGAGCTGCTGGCGGCGACCGTCGTCGGTCCGGACCTGGCCTTCGCCGACGCCCTGGCGACCGGTCTGCTGGCCTCCGGTGGCAAGGCCCTGGCGCGCGTCGCGGGGCTGCGCGGCTACAGCGCGCTCATCGTCGGCAGCGACGGAACGCTCCGCACGACACTCGGGTTCCCGGCGGTGGTCGAGGCCGCGGCCTGACGGGCTGGAGCTCTACGGTCGGTCGGCTGCGGCGGGGCCGGGGGCTCGGGACGCGCTCCGCGAAACCAGAGTCGGGATCCGCAGCCTGCGGCTGCGGATGGTGCTCACGCTGCGAAGCGTCCCTCGTCCCCCGGCCCCGCCTCCGCCGACGGGTCACTCGCGGCGCCAGCACGGGTCCGTCGGCCGTAACGAAACCGGGCGACCGGCGACGCGCTCCGCCAAACCAGAGTGGGGATACGAAGCTTCTGCTGCGGATGGTGCTCACGCTGCGAAGCGTCCCTCGGCCCCCGGCCCCCGGCCCCCGTCCCCGACCCGACCTCCCTTGGCTTATGATGGCACGCGAAGTCGACACGAGGGGGAGCCAGCGGTGCAACACAAGGTGAGTCGCGCCCAGAACATCAGTCGTCGCTGCCTGGTCTGCGGGACCGAGAACCCGTTCGGCCTGCACGGCTGCTTCTACGAGCTCGCCGACGGCGAGCTCCTGGGTGTCTTTCACCCGCGTGACGAGCATCAGAGCTACCCGGGCCGCCTGCACGGCGGCATCTCCACGGCGATCCTCGACGAGACGATCGGCAGAGCGATCAGCATCGCCCACCCCGGCACCTGGGGCGTGACGGCGACTCTCACCGTACGCTTTCGCGCGCCGGTGCCGCTCGACGCGGAGATCAGAGCGGTGGCGCGCATCACGAGGGACACGACACGCTTGTTCGAAGGCACCGGTGAGATCCTGCTCGCCGACGGCCGGGTCGCAGTCGAGGCGCAGGGCAAGTATGTGAAGCTGCCCCTCGACGCCATCACGGACGGCGACTTCGACCAGCGCGACTGGTCTGCCGACCCGCGCGACCTGCCCGACAGCGTCGAGCTCTAGGCGAGCCTCGCACTCAGCCCCGGCGCTCCGCCCCAGCACTCATCCGTGACAGCCCCGGCGCTCGTCGGCGGCCGCGACCACGGTCGGGCGTCGCCGGCCGAGCGTCACACGGCGCGGCGATATGTTGAGAAAGACTCACTATGCGGTAGACTCACTTCGTCATCTACTCCAGAACTCCCGGTAGGCAGCCATGACGACGACCACCACAACCGCCGACCTCACCCCGCAGCTCGCGGAACTGCTGACCTGCGCCTCGTGGCGCCTGCGGCGAGCCTCGCGGCGCGAGCTCGAGCCGCTGGGGCTCACCTTTGGCCAGGCGCGGGCCCTGAGGCTCCTCGCGCGCGCCGGCGGACCCCTGCGCATCGGCGCGCTGGCCGCCCGCCTCGAGGTCGTGCCCCGGTCGGCCACCGCGATGGTCGACGGACTCGAGACCGCCGGCCTCGCGAGCCGGCAGGCCGCCCCCGACGACCGCCGCTCGGTGCTCGTCTGCCTCACCCCGGCCGGCGACGCGCTCCTCGAACGGCTGAGTCGTGCCCGCCGGGCCAGCGCCGAAGAGCTCTTCGCCCGGCTCACGCCATCACAGCAAGAAGGGCTCTTCGAGCTGCTCACAGTCCTCAACCGTCGCGACGCCGATCCCGCAGACGGGCCGGAGGGTCCGGGAGCATGATGGGGCCGGGCGGCTTCTCGGCGCTGCGCTCGCTGCGACGTGGCCAGACAGACAAGGACGCCAACGTGCCCAAGGGCACGACACGCCGCATCCTTACGTTCGTCGCCCCCTACAAGTGGCCCCTGGCGTTGTTCCTGGTGCTCGTCGTGATCGACGCCATCGTGAGCGCCGCCAACCCGCTGATCTACCGCGAGATCATCAACCGCGGGATCCTCGGCACGCCGCCGGACGCCGGGCTCATCGTCGGGCTGGCGCTGCTCGTCGCCGTCATCTCTGTCGCCGACGCGGGTCTCTCGCTCGTCGAGCGTTTCATCAGCGCGCGGGTCGGCGAGGGGCTCGTCTACGACATGCGCACCCGCGTGTTCGACCATGTGCAGCGCATGCCGATCGCCTTCTTCACCCGCACCCAGACCGGCGCCCTGGTCAGCCGCCTGAACAACGACGTCACAGGCGCGCAGGAGGCCTTCACCGACATCCTGTCGAGCGTCATCGGCAACCTCATCAGCGTGGGCATCGTGCTCGTGATCATGTTCCTCCTGTCGTGGCAGCTCACGCTGGTCGCGCTCCTGCTGCTGCCGGTCTTCATGTTGCCGGCGCGCTGGCTGGGGCGCCGCCTGCAGACGATCACCCGCGAGCGCTACGAGCTGACCGCCGAGATGAACAACGGCATGGTCGAACGCTTCAACGTGGCCGGAGCGTTGCTCGTGAAGCTCTTCGGCCACCCCGAAGCCGAAAGCTCCGCCTTCAGTGACAAGGCGGGACGCGTGCGCGACATCGACATCGTGCAGGCCATCTACGGCCGGTTCTTCTTCATCGCCCTGCTGCTCACCGCGGCCCTGGCGACCGCGCTGGTCTACGGCTGGGGCGGGGTGCTCGCCGTCCACAATGAGCTCAGCGTCGGCACGGTCGTCGCCCTCGTGGCCTACCTGAACCGACTCTACGGCCCACTGACGGCGCTCTCCAACGTCAACGTCGACCTCATGACCGCGCTCGTGTCGTTCGACCGCGTCTTCGAGGTCCTGGACCTGCCGCCAATGGTCGCCGAACGACAGGACGCGGCGACCCTGCCGCGCGGTCCGGCCCGCATCGAGTTCGACCACGTCCGCTTTGCTTACCCCACCAGCAGCGAGGTCTCGCTGGCCTCGCTCGAGTCGGTGGCCGTGCTGAACGACACCCCGGGACAGACGGTCCTGAGTGACGTGAGCTTCACCGCCGAGCCGGGCCAGCTCGTGGCCCTCGTGGGTCCGTCGGGCGCGGGCAAGACGACCGTCAGTCAACTGGTCCCCCGACTGTACGACGTGCGCGCCGGGGCCATCCGCATCGACGGCGTCGACGTGCGCGACGCGAGCTTCGCGTCGCTGCGGCAGTCCATCGGCATGGTCACCCAGGACGTCCACCTGTTCCACGACACGATCCGCGCCAACCTGCTCTACGCCAAACCCGACGCCGGCGACGACGAGATCGCCGAGGTGCTGCGGGCGGCCCAGATCATGCCGCTGATCGAATCGCTGCCCGACGGCCTCGACACCGTCGTCGGCGACCGTGGCTACCGCCTGTCGGGCGGCGAGAAGCAGCGTCTCGCCATCGCCCGGCTGCTGCTCAAGGCGCCCGACGTCGTGGTGCTGGACGAGGCGACCGCCCACCTCGACTCGGAGTCCGAGATCGCCGTGCAGCGGGCCCTCAAGATCGCCCTCACGGGGCGCACGTCGCTGGTCATCGCCCACCGGCTGTCGACGGTACGCGATGCCGACCAGATCCTCGTCCTGAAGGACGGCCGGATCGTCGAGCGCGGCCGCCACGACGACCTGATCGCGGCCGGCGGCCTCTACTCCGAGCTGCACGCCACGCAGTTTCGCAGCCAGGCCGCCGCGCCCGCGGGCGAGCTCGACGAACCGGGGGCCGAGCTGACTGAGCCGGCGGCCGGATTCGACGAACAGGCGGCCGATCTCGCCGAGCCGGCGGCCGGATTCGACGAACCCGCGGCCTAGCTGGGCGAACGGGCAGGCTAGACACTATGGCGGTCTTTGACCGCCGAGTTCGTTGACCAAGAAGACCGGACCCTGTTCGCATATGTCGGGGGTTTGTCTGACCGAAGACGAGCTTCGGCTGACCCCATACGAAGGAGGGTCCGGCGATGGTTACGATGACATGGGTGGGGCTCGATGTCCACGCTCGCTCCACTGAGGCGGCGGCGATCGACGTCCTCAGCGGCGAGCTTTCCAGGCAGCGCTTCGGCGGCGGCGTCGGGCCGGTCGTCGCCTGGCTTGCCGAGCTGCCGCAGCCGGTGGCGGCCTGCTATGAGGCCGGCCCCACGGGCTACGGGCTCTACCGCGCCGTTTGCGCGGCCGGCCTTGGCATCGAGGTCATCGCCCCCTCCAAGACGCCGCGAGCCAGCGGCGAACGTGTCAAGAGCGACCGCAAGGATGCCGAGCTTCTGGCGCGCCTGCTGGCCGCCGGCGCGCTCAGCGCGGTCGGCGTACCGTCCGCTGAGGCAGAGGCCGCTCGCGACCTCAGCCGGGCCCGCGACCAGCTGCGTTGCGACCTGATGCGCAGCCGCCACCGCGTCTCCAAGCTGCTGCTGCGCCAGGGCCGCGTCTACGAGGGCGGCTCGACCTGGAACCAGGTCCACCGCCGCTGGCTGGCGGCGCAGCGCTTCGAGCACGAGGCCACCGAGCTTGCCTACCTCGACGCCCTGGCCGCCGTCGACGGCCTGACCGCGCGCCGCGAAGTCCTCGACGAGCGCCTCTCGCGCCTCGCTACGACCGAGGCCTTCTGGCCCACGGTGGCGCGCCTGCGCTGCTTTCGCGGCATCGACACGCTCTCGGCTTTGGCCCTGCACCTCGAGGTCTGCGACTGGCAGCGCTTCCGGCGCGATCACCAAGACCGGCTCGTCTCTCGCCCGCCGGCTGTTGGTCGAGGCGGCCAGACACTACGCCCGCCCGCCACCCATCGGGGTCACGCTACAGAACCGTCAGCAGGGTCAGCCCGACTACGTCCTGCAGATCGCCTGGCGCGCCCAGCATCGTCTCTTTCGGCTCCAGGGACGCCTGCGCGAACGCGGCAAACCGGCCAACGTGGCGGCCGTGGCCGTGGCCCGCGAGCTGGCCTGCTTTCTGTGGGCGGCAGCCGTGGCTGCCTGAGCTGCGATAGGCCCCACCGGCCCGTCAGCAAGGCGCCGCACCGCGAGTCTGCCGGCATGCGCGATAGATCTATGGGCAGCCGCTTGCGCGGCCACGCCCGTTCCTAGAGACGCGCCCCGCCGGCGACGAAACCGTGCCCTGGGGTAGTCAACCCCCGCATATCAGACTGATCGATCTTCGTCTCTGTGTGCGGCGTCTTGCCGACGAGCATCTGCCGTCGGCCTGGGGCCGGCGGCGTCAGCGTGCCTGCTTGACAGTCAGCGCGCCATATCAGATCTGCCAGCGTTCCCCGACCAGCACGGGCACCTCGTCGCCCGTCGCCGTGAGACCCATGACGGCGACCTCGGGGCCGCCGATCATGACGTCCTGATGGACGTCGGAGTCGTTCACGCCGCGCGCCTCGAGGGCGGCCTTGTCGTCGGTCAGGTCGTCGGCGAACGAGTCGAGGATGGCGGCACCCCAGGCGATATGGCAGGCGGCGTTCTCGTCGAGCAGGGTCTCCTTGAAGACGATGCCGAGCCGGCCGACCCGCGACGAGTCGTCGACCAGGGCCACCTCGCCGAGGCGGCTCGCGCCACGGTCTTCGGCGATGCTGGTGCGCACGGCCTCGACGTTGGCCGAAGCCGATACGTCGACGATACGTCCGTCGACGAAGCGCAGCACCAGGTCGGTGACCTGCGCTCCGCTGACCGTGACCGGCCGGGTGGCGGCGGCGGTGCCGTTCACACCCCTGAAGTCGGGCGTCACGTAGATCTCTTCGCTGGGCAGGTTGCACAGGAAGGAGCGGCCCCAGCTCGTTGACAGCCACGCCGGCTGCCAGCGGGCGTCGGCGTGGAGCGGCACGGACAGGTCGGTGCCGGCGCCGCGAAAGCGCACTCCCGCGAAACCACACTCGTCGAGCCGCGCCGCCCGCGACGTGAGCTCATCGCGGCGGGCGCTCCAGGAGGCGATCGGGTCGGCTTCGTCCATCCGCACGGCGTACCACAGGTCGCGCCACAGCCGCTCGACGTCGGGCTCGCCGTAGATGCGCCGCGCCCAGGCCGGTGTAGGGCAGGCCGCGAGGCTCCAGTTGACTCGTGCCAGGATCGTGCGGTAGGCGGGCACCGAGACGGCTGTCTGCAGGGCGGTCGCGCGCGCCGGCGGGACACCGGCGTAGGGGTCGTCGAGCGGGTCGCCGAGCGTGCGGATGCGCGCCCAGCGCTCGTCGATCACGGTCTGGTACATGGCCTCGAACCAGCCCGGCACCGCGACGGCCAGCTCGTCGCTCGGAGCGCCGCTCGCCTGAGCGGCCAGCACCCGATCGTCGAAGTAGAAGGTCTGCGCGAGGCTCGCCCCGTTGGCGTAAGCGCGCTCCGCCAGTGCGGCGATCAGGTAGGCGTGCTCGACGTCGCCGGTGATCAGCACCTTCTGGCCGGGCTCGATGTTCACGCCGCAGCGCAGGATGAGATCCGCGTAGCGACCGAGGTCGCGTTCGTCGATGCCGTGTGCCCGAGACGTGCCCGCTGCCTGAGTCATGTGGTCTCCGCCTGCCGGGCCGGCCGCGGGCCGGCGCTTTTCTGACTGGTCGGTCGGTCGCACCGACCACGATATCACCCCGCGCCGGCGGCGACGACGGCTCCAACCCAGCGCCGCGCGGGAACAGTGAGACGTCGGGGGCCGGCCGCGCAGCGGCCGGCCCCACAGCCACGCAGCGGAAGGGGCGATCATGAACGTCGGCATCATCGGGTCGGGGCCTGTCGCTCAGACATTCGGAGAGCGTCTGTTGACCGTGGGTCAGGCGGTCATGATCAGCGCGCGCGACCCCGACGCTCCCAAGGACATGGGGCCGCGCGGCGCGTGGCCGTCGGCGGCCGCCTGGGCGACCGTCAACTTCGATCAGGGCCGCGAGGCGGCGGCCGGCGGCTTCGCCGCGGCGGCCGCGTTCGGCGAGCTGCTCGTGAACGCCACCGCCGGTACGGCGTCGCTTGCGGCCTTCGGCGCGGCCGATCCGGCCGACATCGAGGACAAGATCATCGTCGACCTCTCCAACCCGCTCGACTTCTCGCACGGCATGCCGCCGCGCCTCGGCTTCTGCAACGACGACTCGCTCGGCGAGCGCCTGCAGGCGGCCTACCCGGGCGCCCGCGTGGTCAAGACCCTGAACACGGTGAACGTCGCCGTGATGGTCGATCCGGGCCGGCTCGGCGAGGAGACCGACGTCTTCGTCGCCGGCAACGACGCCGCGGCCAAGGCATGGGTGTCCGAGAACGTCCTGGAGGGCTGGCTGGGCTGGAGCCGGATCGTCGACCTCGGCGACATCACCGCCGCGCGCGCCGCCGAGATGTACCTGCCGCTCTGGCTGCGCCTTTTAGGCGCGGCCGGAACGCCGCTGCTCAACGTGAAGCTGGTCGTCGCCCGCTGACCCGTACCGCAGACCCTGCCGGCGAAGTGCCGGCAGGCGTCGCCGGCGCGCCGGCCGCCGCGCCGCCGACTGCTACCCGCACAGGTAGGCGTCGATGGAGCGCGCGGCCTCTTTGCCGTCGCCCATCGCCAGAATGACCGTCGCGCCGCCGCGCACGATGTCGCCGCCGGCGAACACGCCGGCCATGGACGTGGCGTGACCCTCGTCGGTCACGATGTTGCCCCACCTGTTGACTTCGATCGCCGGCGTGGCGTTGGTGAGCAGCGGGTTGGCGATCGTGCCCAGGGCCACGACGGCCACGTCGCAGGCCAGCTCGAACTCGCTGCCCGCCACCGGCACCGGCCGGCGCCGGCCCGAGTCGTCGGGCTCGCCGAGCTCCATGCGCTGCATGCGCACGGCCCGCACCCAGCCGTGATCGTCGGGCAGGAGCTCGAGCGGCGCGAGCAGGAACTGGAAGTCGATGCCCTCCTGCTCGGCGTGGGCGATCTCCTCGATGCGGGCCGGCATCTCGGCGCGCGTGCGCCGGTAGGCGCAGATCGCCGCCTCGGCGCCCAGGCGGCGCGCCGTGCGTACCGCATCCATGGCCACGTTGCCGCCGCCGAACACCACGACGCGCTTGCCGCGCACGATGGGCGTGCCGCCCGGCAGGTCGCGATAGGCGCCCATCAGGTTGACCCGGGTGAGGTACTCGTTGGCCGAGTAGACGCCCTTCAGGTTCTCGCCGGGGATGTTCAGGAACATGGGCAGGCCGGCGCCGTTGGCTACGAACACGGCGTCGAAGTCGTTCATCAGCTCCTGGACGGTGAGGGTGCGACCGATGATCACGTCGCACTCGACGACCACGCCCAGCCGGCGCAGGTTGTCGACCTCCTTGTCGACGATCCGCTTAGGCAGACGGAACTCGGGGATGCCGTAACGCAGCACCCCGCCCGTGTCGTGCAGCGCTTCGAAGATATGCACGGCGTGGCCCAGGCGCGCGAGCTCACCGGCCACGGTGAGTCCACCGGGACCGGCGCCCACCACAGCCACCTTCTTGCCCGTCGGCGTGACCTCCGGCGCCTTGAACTCCCTGTTGTCGGCCGCCCAGTCGGCGACGAAGCGCTCGAGCCAGCCGATCGCCACGGGCTCGCCCTTCTTGCCGCGCACGCAGAGGCCCTCGCACTGGACTTCCTGGGGGCAGACGCGCCCGGTGGTGGCCGGCAGGGCGTTGTCGGTGAGCAGCACGTCGGCCGCGCCGGCGAAATCGGAGGCCGCGACCCGTTCGAGGAACTCGGGGATGCGCACCTCGACCGGGCAGCCGGCCACGCAGGGCCGGTTCTTGCAGGCGATGCAGCGGTTGGCTTCGCGCACGGCGAGCTGCTCGGTAAGGCCCAGGTTGACCTCGGTGAAGTTGGTGGCGCGCTGGGCTGCGTCTTGCTCGGGCATGGCGACCCGCTCGATGGCCAGGCGCTCCTTGGCGGTCAGCGTCGCGGCCGTCGGCGCCGGGCTCGGCGCCGGGCCTGGCGCCGGAGCGGCGGGCTCGGCGAGCGCCACCGGACTGGCGGCGGCGGCAGCCGGCTCGGGGGCCAGCTCACCGAAGATGCGGCAGCCGTGCTCGTCGAGCTCGTGGTAGGTCGACTGGCGGCCGGCGAGCTCGTCGAAGTCGACGTCGTGGGCGTCGAACTCGGGACCGTCGACGCAGGCGAACTTGGTCTCGCCGCCGACCGTCACGCGGCAGCCGCCGCACATGCCCGTGCCGTCGACCATGAGGGGGTTCAGGGAGACGGTCGTGGGGACCCCATAGGCACGCGTGAGATCGGCCACGGCCTTCATCATGGGCACCGGGCCGATGGCGTAGACCGCCTGCGGCCGCGAGCCGTTCGGGGCGTCGAGCAGGCGCTTGAGCGGCGCCGTGACGAATCCGGTCTCGCCGAGGGAGCCGTCTTCGGTGGTCAGCAGCAGCTCGCTGGAGATGGCGCCGAGCTCGTCGCGCAGCACGACATACGGGGCGCTGCGCCCGCCGATGATGGTGATGAGCTCGTTGCCGGCGCCGGCCAGCGCCTTGGCAAGCGGGTAGAGCACGGCGGTGCCGGCGCCGCCGCCCACACAGACGACCTTGCCCACCTTGGCGATGTGCGTGGGCCGGCCGAGCGGTCCGGCGACGTCCTGCAGGGCCTCGCCGGCGGGCACGGCCACGATGTCCTGCGTGCTGCGCCCTACGGCCTGGATGATCAGGGTGATGGTGCCGGCCGCCGGATCGTCGTCGGCGATCGTGAGGGGGATGCGCTCGCTGTCGGCTCCGGCGCGCACGATGACGAACTGTCCGGGCTTGCGGGCGCGGGCTACGCGCGGCGCCAGGATGACCATGCGGTGCAGGCTGGGAGCGATCTCTTCGTTGCTGAGGACTTCGAACATGTGGACCTCGGGTTCGATGGCCGTGCCGTGGCGACCGGCCCGTCACCCGCCGACGGATCGCCGCGCCCGGTGCGTGCCAAGACTCTGTGCGACTCTCGCCGCCACGTCCCATCTTACCGTCGATTCGCGGTGCGCGCCATCGGCCGGGTCGGCGCCCGGTGGCCGCCGGAGCACGCTCGCCCCACGACTTTTGTCAGCCCGGGCTCTCAGGGGTACCATCGTGGTGTGTGAGCCATGAAAGGGGGTTACCGTGCAGACCTTCTGCCCGTACTGCGGGAAAGTCCTTGACCCTCCCCCCCTGACGTCCCAGGAGTGCCCGGTCTGCTGCCGGTTGGTGCACCTCGAACGGATCGCCGGCACGAGTGAGCGCTGCCTCATGACGGACGCCGAGGTGGAGGAGAACGAGAAGGCCTGGGAGCGGTGTGACCTGAGGGCTCACCGACGTCTGGGCTAAGAGCAGTGTAAAGACCGCCGCCGACGGACCGATACACCTACCATGGACGGTCGCCGGCACAGACGGGTTCGGAGGGCGGCGGTGGCGCTCGCCGTGGCGAGCGCCACCGCCGCCCTCCTCACGCCCGCGCTGCTCTCCCCCGGTCGCGCGTTCGCTTTGCCGAGCGTCACCGCCGCGCGAACGCCGACCACGCTCAAGGGCCTCGAGGCGGCGGCCCTCGGGCAGCGCCGCCAGATGGCTCGGCTCGAAGTCCAGATGCGAGCCATCCGGGCTCGCTACGAGGCCGCGGTCGCCGAGCTCACCAGCGTCGATCTCGCCCTCTCGCAGACGCGCCTGCAGCTCGCCCTCTCGCAGACGACCCTCGACCATCAGAGCGCCATCGTCGGCGCCCGGCTGGCTGCGATGTACAAGATGGGCTCCTTCTCGATCGTCGACGTGCTGGCGTCGTCGGCGTCGTTCACCCAGCTTCAGAGCCAGGTCACCTTCTACAGCCGGCTGGCCCAGCAGGACCGGCGCGACGACAGCGGCCTCGCCGCGCTGAACGCGCGGATCGCCCGGCTGGCCATCGCCCAGACGAACCAGCGCGCCAGCGCGCTGAGCGCCCAGGAGCGCGTCGACGCGCAGCAGCTCTCGATGTCCGACAAGATCGCCCAGCGGCGCGCCCTGCTCGACGACCTGACCGCCAAGATCCAGAAGATCCTCGACGCGCAGCGGCCGGCCAAGGGGGGCGGCGGCCTCGAGTCGCCGGTGCCGCTCTCGAACCACTACGTCCCGCTTACGTGGGCCAAGGCGCTGCTCCAGCAGCTCGGCATGCCGCTCACCGAGCAGAACGTCGCGGCGGTCACGGCGTGGGAGCTCGCCGAAGGCGGCCACTGGCACAACTCGGCCCACTACAACCCGCTCGACACCACTATGCCCGAACCGGGCGCTACGGCCATGAACTCGGTCGGCGTCAAGGCCTACGTGAGCTGGGCACAGGGCTTTCAGGCCACCATCGCCACCCTGCGCAACGGCTATTACGGGGGCATCCTCGCGGCCCTGCGCGCCGGCGACGACGCCATCGCCGTGGCCGACGCCGTGGCGGCCTCGCCCTGGGGCACCGGCAACTTCACGAGCCTGCTCTAGCGCCGTAAGAAAGATGAGCGAAGCCCGGCGCGGTTCGCCGGCGGCGCGCCCGCTGCAAGCAGCCTGCGCACGGCCGAGCGTTTCTTTGGAGGAGTGACCTCCCCACAGCGGTTTACGACCCTGAGGCCTTCGTCCCGCACACGTCCGGGCATCCGCCCACCAAGCATGGTACCCGGCGACCGCCGGTTTCGGCGCGCGACCGCCGTTGGCTTACACCGACCGCTGATAGGAGCGGAAGGCCCGCGTCGCCAGGAAGGTGCAGACCACCGCGAAGACCAGCAGATAGAGCGTGTCCGCCATCACATCACCCGACGTCGCGCCGCTCATGAGCGACGTGCGGCCCGCCTCGATGGCCCAGTTGGCCGGGTTGTAGCGGGCGATGTCCTGGATCCACTGCGGCGCCAGGTTCTGCTGCAGGAAGGCCGACGACAGGAAGATCAGCGGCAGCAGCACCATGTTGACGACCGCGATGACCGACTCCTCCTTGCGCAGCAGCAGCGCGACGCCGTTCGACAGCGAGGCGATGCCGACAGACAGCAGGGTCGAGACGACGATCAGCATGACCGCGCCGGCCACCCCGCCGCCGAACCGTCCGCCGACGAGCAGCGCCAGGCCCACGATGATGAGCGTCTGGATCAGGATCGTGAGCACCTGCGGCGTGACACGGCCGAGCATGATCGCGCCGCGGCTGGTCGGCGCCACGAGAAAGCGATCCATGACGCCGCGGTCGAGGTCGTCGATCATGCCCATGCCGCTCCAGCCGCCGGCGAACATGGCGCTCATCACCACGATGCCGGGCGTGAGGAACGTGATGTACGAGTTGGTCGTGAATCCGGGGATCTCGACGACCTTCTTGAACAGGGCCCCGAACAGCAGCAGGTAGACGATCGGCTGGAACAGCGAGAGGGCCACGAACCAGGGCTGGCGCAGGAAGTTGCGCACCTGGCGGACCGTCAGGTGATAGGTGTGTCGCAAGGCTGTCATCGGGTCACCTCCGTGGCCGTGTCGGCCTGCTCGAAGCGGCGGCCGGTGTGCATCAGATAGACGTCGTCGAGCGACGGCCGGGCGACGGTGACCGAAGCGACGCTCACGCCGTGGGCCTCGAGGGCCTGCAGCACGACGGGCACGGCGCGAGCGCCGTTGTCGGCGCGGGCGTGCAGCAGGCGACCTTCGATCACCACGTCGTGGACGTCTGCGATCGGCGCCAGCGCCGCGGTGACGCGCCCGTTGGTCTCGGGCTCGCCGAGCTCGACGTGCACGGCGTCGCCGTGCAGCTCGCTCTTCAACTCGTCGGGCGAGCCGATGGCCACGACCTTGCCCTGGTCGACGATCGCCAGGCTCCGCGCCAGCCGGTCGGCCTCTTCGAGGTAGTGCGTGGTCAGCAGGATGGTGAGCCCTTCCTCGTTCGAGAGCCGCTCGATCTCGGTCCACATGTCGGCTCGCGCCTCGGGGTCGAGGCCGGTCGTCGGCTCGTCGAGAAACAGCACCTCGGGGCGATGGACCAGTCCCATGGCGACGTCGAGCTTGCGCTGCATGCCGCCGGAGTACGTCTCAGTGACACGGCGCGCAGCGGCGGCCAGGCCGAAGCCCTCGAGCATCGTGTCGACGCGCTCCTCGAGCGTACGGCCGCTCATGCCGTACAGCCGTCCCTGCAGCAGCATGTTCTCGCGCCCCGTGGCGTGCACGTCGACGCCCGACTTCTGTGTCACGCAGCCGATCGCGTGGCGCACGAGGTCGGGCCGCTTCAGCACGTCGATGCCGGCCACGGTGGCCCGGCCCTCGTCGGGCCGCGACAAAGTCGTCAGGATCTTGACCGTGGTCGATTTGCCGGCGCCGTTGGGCCCGACCAGACCGAACACGCTGCCGGCCGCGACCTCGAAGCCGACGCCGTCGAGCGCCCGCACCCCCCTGGGGTAGGTCTTCACCAGCCCCTGCGCCGCGATTGCCTTGTCTGTCATAGTGCTACCGCCCTTTACCGTGGATCCTCGTGGCGGCCGCCGGGCGGCCGCCACGAGGCGTCTCTGGAACGTCCACAGTTTAGTTCCTAGATATTTCGAGTGTCAAACTTTATTTCTGTGGTATATTCATTGCCAAGGAATCAGCTCTTCGCACGCGAAGAAGCAAAGCGATCGACAGGCCTGACCTGTCCTACCCGCAGCGAGGCGTGGCATGACAGAAGACGCAGAGAAGCTGATCGACGACGTCGGCGTCGAGCTCGGTGAGCTGCGCCGCACCGCCGACCGTCTGGACGAAGCCGTGGCCACGCAGTTCGGCCTCAACCGCACCGATCTGCGCTGTATCGGCATCCTCTACCGGCGCGGTCGCGTCACCGCCGGCGAGCTCGCCGAAGAGAGCGGCCTGACTCCCGGGGCGATCACCACCGTGCTCGACCGCATGGAGCGCGACGGCTACGCCAACCGGGTGGCCGACCCCAGCGACCGCCGGCGCGTGCTGGTCACCTCGACGGCGGCCACCCGCGAGCTCGGGGCGCGCGTGTACGGCGAGGTCGAGCTGGCCGGACGGGCGCTGCTCGAACAGATCGACCCGGCCGGCGTGGCCGTGATCCGCGACTACCTGCGCGGCATCCGCGAGTTCTACGAGGACCTGGTCCGCAGCGTTGCCGCGCCCGCCGGCGACGGCGCCGCGGGCGCCGAGACGGCGGCGGGCGCCGGCGCGCCCCAGGAGGGCGCTTTCACGGCGCCGCTGGCCGGTGTGCGCCTCGGCCGGCTCGAGTTCATCAAGGGCGCCGCCAAGGTGAAGATCGCCGTCGATGAGACGCTGACCGAGCTCTACCGCGCCGAGTTCGACGGCGCGGTCCCCGAGATCGTCGTCAACGGCGGCACGGTGACGATCGGTCACAAGCGGCACTTTCTGCCGTTCGACTGGCGCGTCGCCAAGTCCGAGGTCTGGCTCAACCCCGCCGTGCCCTGGGAGGCTTCGCTCAAGGGCGGCATGTGGCAGCTCGCAGCCGACTTTCGCGGCCTCGAGCTGCGCTCTCTCGAGGTCGGAGGCGGCGCGAGCGACGTCGAGATCTGGCTGCCGGCGCCGGCCGGAGTCGTACCGGTGCGCATCTCCGGCGGCGCCAGCCACGTACGGCTGCACCGGCCGGCCGGCAGCGCCCTGCGCGCCGAGGTCACCGGCGGCGCCAGCCAGCTCGTCTTCGACCGCAAGTCGCTCGGCTCGATCGGCGGCCGCAACCGCCTCGAGACACCGGGTTTCGGGGCCGCGAGCGACCGCTACGAGGTGCGCCTGAGCGGCGGCGCGAGCGAGCTCGACATCGACATCGTCTAAGGCACTTCGTGCGGCGCTGGCGTGCCGCGCTGGCGCGCGGTGCTGGTGTCCGGTGCTGGTGTCCGGTGCTGGTGCGCGGCGCTGGCGGCGCTGGTGGGCGCCGCGGAAGGTGCGGCGCTAACGCCCCCTCCCCGTCAGTCGTCGTGCGCCGCCAGCGGCAGCTCGAAGGCGATCGTCGTGCCGCGGCCCGGCGTGCTCGCCGCCGTGATCACGCCCCCGTGGCGCTCGACGATCCAGCTCGCGATGGCCAGGCCCAGGCCGCTGCCGCCGCGGTCGCGTGAGCGTGCGGCGTCCGCTCTGTAGAAGCGGTCGAAGACGCGGTCCAGGTCGGCCGGCGCGATGCCGGGCCCCTGGTCGGCGACACCGATCGTCGCCGCCGTGCCGACCACGGTGAACGACACGGTGACCGCGTCGCCGGGCGCCGAATGCTCGATGGCGTTCCTCACGACGTTGCGCAGGGCGCGCTCGAGGTGGGCCGCGTCGACGGTGGCGCTGACGGCGCCGTCCGGCGCCGTCAGCGCCACCGTCACCCCGGCCCGCTCGGCCATGGAGCGCATGCCCTCTACCGTGGCCCGCACGAGCTCCGCCAGATCGAACGGCGCAAGCCGCAGCTGCTCCTGATGGGCGTCGATGCGCGACAGCAGCAGCAGGTCGGAGACGATGGCGCTCATGCGGTCGACCTCTTCGAGGCCGCTGCGCAGCGACTCGCGCAGCTCGTCCGTCTCGCGGCGCGGCGGGCTCGCCTCCCCGGCGGTCGACGCCGCGTCCTCACCGTCACGGGCGGCCGCCGCCTGGTCGCCGGCCCCTTGTGCTCCCTCGGTACCGCCGGGCGGACCGGCGCCGCCGCCCTGACCGCGCAGCGCCACCTCGAAGTCGGCCTTCATGATGGCGAGCGGCGTGCGCAGCTCGTGCGAAGCATCGGCGACGAAGCGCTTCTGCGCTCCGTAGAGCTCGCGGATGGGGTGCAACGTGCGCCGCGCATACCAGAGCCCGAGCGCCCCGACGGCCACGATGATCGCGCCGTCGACCGCCACGAGCTGCCAGCGCAAGCGGCTGATCGACTGCGAAGCCAGCTCACTTTCGAGCTCGTTCTCGCGCTCACCGGAACGACCCTGGGCCACGCCGGAGATGTTCGTCTTGACGGTGAGATACATGATCGTACCCGAGACGGCCACGAGCAGCACGACGATCGCCGTGAACAACACCACGAGGCGCGTGGTCGCGCGGGCAAAGACGTCGGGTCCGCCGGCGGCGGTCACGAGCGCCTCAGACCCGCAGCCGGTAGCCGACGCCGCGCACGGTCTCCAGCAGGGGGGGCCCGCCGGCGGCGGCGACCTTGCGGCGCAGGTTCTTCAGGTGCACGTCGATCACGTTGCTGCCGGCGTCGTACTCGTCGTCCCAGACGTGGTCGAGGATGCGTTCGCGGCTGAGCACCTCGCCCGGGTGACGCATGAGGAACTCGAGCAGGGCGAACTCCTTGACCGTGAGCTCGAGGGTCACGGCGCCGCGCCGTACCGTGCGCGAGACGGGATCGAGCACGAGATCGCCGGCCGAGAGCGTCGCCGGCAGGGCGTGACGCGGGCGGCGCAGCAGCGTGCGCACGCGGGCCAGCAGCTCCTCGAAGGCGAAGGGCTTGACCAGGTAGTCGTCGGCGCCGCTGTCGAGGCCGGCCACCTTGTCGTCGGTCGTGTCGCGCGCCGTGAGCATGAGCACCGGCACGGTCAGGCCGTGCTCGCGCAGATCGCGGCAGATGCTGAAGCCGTCGAGACCCGGCAGCATGACGTCGAGCACGACCAGGTCGTACTCGTCGTGACGGTCGCGCAGGCGCGTCTGCGCCGCGCGACCGTCACCGAGCGTGTCGACCGCGTAGCCCTCCTGTTCGAGGCCGCGCTTGAGCACCTGGGCGAGCTTGTCGACGTCCTCGACTACGAGCAGTCTCATGACCTGCGTTCTACCCGGTTCGTCGCCTAGGCCAGCACGGGCGTGACCGGCGCCAGGAACCGCGCGTGGTCGCGGGCCCTCTTGTACGGCGAGTCCATCTCGAGCACGCCGCCGGGGAACCCGTAGTCGCTCATGAGCCGCACGTAGTCGTCGGCGTTGAACGACTGCGGCACGTGCACGCCGCTCGCTGGGTTGTCTCCGTAGCCCTGCAGCCTGCCCGTGGCCAGCAGCTCGAGGGCGATGTTGGCCGTGAACGCGGTCTGGGCGACGACGGCCTGCGTGCCGTACTTCGCCACGCACTCCTCGTTGTCGGCGACCTGGTAGAGGTAGGCCTGCCGCTCGAGGCCGTCCTTGCGGCCTTTCACCCAGGTGCCCGCGCAGGTCTGACCGACGTACCTCTTGCCGATCTCGTTGGGATCGGGCGCGGCCGCCTCGATGACGTCGCGCGGCGCGACCTCGACGCCCTTCACCCGGATGGGGCTGGAAAGGTGCATGTTGGTCGACTTGAAGACCTCGATGGCCTGGATGAACTCGTCGCCGAGGGCGTACTTGAAGGTCGCCTTCTTGACGCCCTTGAGCAGCTCGTGGGTGCGCCCGACGGCGATCACCTCTTCGTGCTCGACGTGGGCCATCTCGACCCAGCCGATGCCTTCGGGCAGAAAGAACGGTTCCGGGTCGGAAAGCGGCGGCACGGTGTAGAAGCCGCGGTCGAGCTCCCAGCAGATCGCCGGGTTGGTGCACTCCTCGATCGTCATCCAGATGGAGAAGCCGAAGCTGATGCCGCTCGCACCGGGGATCTCGAGGTTGGCGCCGTCGCGAATGCCGATCTCGTCGATCTCGTCGAAGAGGTGGTCGGCGGCGTAGCGGCACAGCCAGTCCGCCATGCCGGGCTCGACGCCCCAGCCGGCGAGCGCCAGCTTGCCGATACGGTCGAACTCGGGCGCCAGGGCGAACTCCTCGTCGCCGAGCTTGCGCGCGCCGCACTTGTTGAACGGATCGGTCGGGTGCTGCTCGGACAGCGAGGTCGACGCGTCGAGGTGATGGATGCCGGCCTTGAGCGCCGCGTCGAGCGTGAACAGGTTGTACTTGACCGGCAAGAGGCTGAGCAGGACGTCGACGTCGTGCTTTCTGGCAAGGGCCACGACCGCGGCGACGTCGGCGGCATCGACCTGCTCGGCCGGAAACCGCCGGGCGTCGCCGAGCCGGGTGGCGCAGGCCTGGGCCTTGGCGAGGTCGTAGTCGGCCATCACCATCGTCTGGATCAGGTCGCCGTGCGGATCGCGAAGCTTGAAGATGGCGGCGATCGATTCGCCCACGCCACCGCTGCCGACACACAGGATCTTCATGTCCCCCTCACTTCCGTTCCGGTTCGCGAAAGCGATCGCTCGCCCCCCTCGAGGTGACCAACGTGCCGGTGTACTCCTGCCGCACCCCCCCTTTGAGTCGAAGCGCAGGCCCGAGCCGACCGAGAAGCAGGTGGTCTGGCGGCAGGCTAGACGCTGGCCGGCCGATGTTCAACGATGGGAAACTCGACAAGGTTGGCCGGGCGGGGGCCGCTCTCCCGCCGCGGGGGCCGCTCTCCCGCCGCGGGGGCCGCTCTGCCGCCGCGGGGGTCCCTGCCGCCGCGCCGACGCCCGCTCGACGCCGACGGCGGCGCCGGCGCCGGCACGTGCGATGATAGGCTGACGCAAGAACGTGATGGAGGTTCCCCCGCGCATGACCACCGACGCCGCCACGACGACCCTTCCCTACCACGCGCCGGCCGGCGCCGGCCCAGCCCAGATCGACACTCCCGCGCTGCTGCTCGACCACGACAAGCTCAGCGGCAACATCGCCCGCATGGCGGCCTTCGTGGCCGGCGGCCCCGCGAAGCTGCGGCCGCACAGCAAGAGTCACAAGTGCGTCGAGATCGCCCGCCTGCAGCTCGCGGCCGGCGCCACTGGCATCACCTGCGCCAAGGTCGGCGAAGCCGAAGCGCTGGCCGACGGCGGCATCACCGACATCCTGATCGCCAACCAGATCGTCGGGCAGATCAAGATCGACCGTCTCGTAGCCCTGGCCCGCCGCTGCGCCGTCACGGTGGCCGTCGACGACGCCGGCAACGTGGGCCAGCTTTCAGAGGCGGCCGCGCGCGCCGGCGTCGGCATCCGCTGCTACGTCGAGGTCGACATCGGCATGGGGCGCTGCGGCGTGCCCGACGGGCCGGCCGCGCTGCGGCTCGCGCGACTCGTTCACGACAGTCCGGGCCTTACCTTCGGCGGGTTGCAGACTTACGAGGGACACCTGCAGGAGCTGCAGCCGCTCGGCGAGCGGCTCGCGCTCGCGAAGCGCGACCTCGACCGGGCGCGCGCCGCCAAAGAGGTGGTCGAGGCCGGCGGCCTTTCGGTCGGGCAGGTGAGCGGCGGCGGCACCGGCACGCACCTGGTCACCGGCCGCCTGCGCTTCATGACCGAGCTGCAATGCGGCTCGTATGCCACCATGGACGCCGAGTACAAGGCGGTCGGCGGGGCCGACTTCGACAACGCCCTCACCGTGCTCGCCACGGTCGTGAGCCGCCCACAGCCCGAGCGCGCGGTGATCGACGCCGGCCTCAAGGCGATCACCCCAGAGTTCGGCGAGCCGACCGTCCTGTGCGACGGCGCGACCTGGCGCGATTTCTCCGAGGAGCACGGCGAGCTCACCCTGAGCGGCCCGGCTCGCGGCCTGCGCGTGGGCGACAAGCTCGAGCTGATCCCCCGTCACGGCTGCACGACCGTCAACCTCTACGACCGTTTCCATGTGATGCGCGAGGGCCGGCTGATCTGCGAGTGGGCCGTCGCCGGGCGGGGACGCAGCCAATGAGCGGCGCAGGCGACGACCGGCGAGGCGCGGGCGAGCGGCCAAGCGCGGGCGACGCGCGAGGCGCGGGCGAGCGGCCAAGCGCGGGCGACGCGCGAGGCGCGGGCGAGCGGCGAGGCGCGCACGTCTCCATGAGCGACGCCGCCTTCGCGCGCGGCATCCCCAAGGCCGAGCTGCACCTGCACATCGAGGGCACGCTCGAGCCCGAGATGATGCTCGAGCTCGGCGCCCGCAACGGCGTGCGCGTGCCCTACGCCGATGCCGACGAGGCGCGTGCCGCCTACCGCTTCGCCGACCTCCGCGCCTTTCTGCACCTCTACTACCGCAGCACATCGGTGCTGCTCTACGAACAGGACTTCTTCGAGCTGACGGCCGCCTACCTGCGCCGCGCGCGGGCCGACGGCATCCGCCACGCCGAGATCTTCTTCGACCCGCAGAGCCACCTCGATCGCGGCGTAGCGTTCGACGCGGTGATCGGTGGCATCGCCGCGGCGCTCGCCGAAGGCGAGCGCGCGCTCGGCATCTCCTCACGGCTCATCATGTGCTTCCTGCGCGACGAGAGTCCGCGCAGCGCGCTCGCGGTCCTCGAGCAGGCGCGCCCACATCGCGAGCTGATCGCCGGAGTAGGCCTTGATTCGGCCGAGGTGGGCCATCCGCCGGGCGAGTTCGCCGAAGTCTTCGCGGCGGCCCGCGAGGCCGGCTTCGTGGCGGTCGCCCACGCCGGCGAAGAAGGTCCCGCATCGTATGTCACCCAGGCCCTCGACGAGCTCGCCGTGCGGCGCATCGACCACGGCGTGCGGGCGATCGACGACGCCGGCCTGGTCGCCCGCCTGCGGCGCGAGCATGTGACGCTGACCATGTGCCCGCTCTCGAACCTCCGCCTCGGCGTCGTCGCCGATCTCGCCGAGCACCCGCTCAAGCGCCTGCTCGACGCCGGCGTACCGGTCACGGTCAACTCCGACGACCCCGCCTACTTCGGCGGTTACCTGGTCGACAACTACCTGGCGGCAAGCGTCGCCCTGAACCTTGCGCGCGACGACATCGTCGCCCTCGCCCGCAACTCGATCACGGGCTCGCTTCTTCCGGCCGAGCGCCAGGCGGGCCTGCTTGCCGAGGTCGACGCCTTCGTCGCGGCGACGCTCGGCTGAACCGCATCACACTTTCTGTCTGCGACCCGGGCGCGATATCCTAACGCTCATGGCTCGCCTCGTGACACCGTCCAGCGACTATCAGGAGTCGTACCTGCGGGCGCTCGTCGAGTTCCACAACGAGCGCCGCCACCTCGAGCTGGGCTTCGACACGCTGCGCGACCACGCCACCTTCGATCGCTTCATCGCCGCCCTGCGCGCCGAGGAGCACCTTCACGCCGGCGACCACTCCGGCCGCGTGGCGCAGACGAACCTGTGGTGGGTCGAAGACGACGAGTTCGTGGGCCGCATCGCGCTGCGCCACGCGCTGAACGCCGGCCTGCGCGCCGTCGGCGGCCACATCGGCTACGAGATCAGACCGAGCTTCCGGCATCGCGGCCACGCCACCGCCATGCTCGCCGCGGCCCTGCCCGTGGTCTCCGCCATGGGGATCGACCCCGCGCTCATCACCTGCGACGTGTCCAACACCATCTCGCGCCGGGTGATCGAAGCCAACGGCGGACGTTACGCCGGCCGCGACGCCGACGAGCTTCACTTCTGGGTGTCTACGGCGTAGCCGGCCTGGCGGGGCTAACCTGTGCGTCGGCGCTGAGCCTGCGCGTCGCGCATGTCCCGCAGGTCGCGAGCCTTGATCTGGGTCAGCCGGTACGCCTTCGCGTGAGCGCGCAGGAATACCGGCACGTAATCTTCGATGGCCTCCTCAGCGCCGCCCGCACGCACGAAGATGTAGCCCGTGTGGTTACCGACCAGGCAGCCCCACTCGTAGGCCTCCTGAAAGCCCGGACCTTGGCTGATGGTCTCGTCGATCGCGTCGAGGCAAGCGTCAGGATCGTGCGGCACGACGACCAGGAATCGCGCCCGGGCCATGGCTCCTCCTTTGCGTGCTGGAGATGACCCCGGCATCCCCCCTGGCGATCATGGCCAAACGCGCAAGCGGTGCTCGTCGCGATGAGGACTCGACCGCACACGCTCGCCCGCCGCGTGCACGGCCGCGCCACCGCCCGCTCAGCCCGCGGCGCCCTGCGCGACGGATTGGATCGCGTGGTGCTGGTGCAGCTCCTTTTCAGCCTCGTGGTGGGCCGGCTTCAGGTCGAAGACGACGTTCTTCACCGTGCCGGTGAAGACGTACGGCGCCTTGGACTCGTAGTCGAGGTCGACGACGAGGCCGTTGTCGCGGCTCACGTCGGTGCCGGCGTACGACGTGAAGGCGATGGGCACCGTGTGCTCCAGGCGTCCCTCGCCGATCTGCCTGTCGTTGGCCCAGAGCGTCACCCTTCCGCCGCTCCCCGGCTTGGGCTCGTCAGACTCGAACAGCATCTTCACCGCGACGTCGCCGGTCGGGATCGGCTCGCTCGACACCTGCTTGTAGGTCTCGACGCCGAGCCACGAGTACGTGTGGTGCAGCAGCCTCTTCTCATCGACCCAGAGCGAGAAGCCACCGATGAAGTCGGCGTGGGCGACGATCACGCCCTCGGCGCCAGCGGCCGGAACGCTCAGGTTCCCCTCGATCGCATACGAGCGCCCCTGGATGCGCGGCAGCATGCCGCGCTGGATGTTCTGCACGTCGCCCGCGTAGCTGAACCGGGTGATCGTCGGCAGCGGCGGCAGGATGCCGTACATGACCGATACGCCGCCCATGAGCGGCAGCACCCGGTTGCGCTCGGCTTCCTTCCACCACAGGTCCTGGAGCTCCTTGACCTTGGCGGGGTTGCTCGCAGCGAGATCGTGGGCCTGCGAGAAGTCGTCGGGCAGGTAGTAGAGCTCCCAGCCGACGTCGCGGTCGGGATCCCAGTCCGCCTCGGGCCCGAACGCCTTGAGCGTCTCCGGCGAGAAGTCCCACGGGAGCCGATCGGGCTTCGAGGCCGCCCACCAGCCGTCCTTGTACATGGCGCGGCCACCGAACATCTCGAAGTACTGCACGGTGTGGCGCTCGGCCGCCCTGGGGTCGTCGAGCGTGTAGAGGAAGCTCGTGCCGTCCATCGGCTCCTGCTCGATGCCGTCGACCACTTTCGGCTCGGGGATGCCCACCGCCTCGAGGATGGTCGGACCGACGTCGATGCAGTGGGTGAACTGCGTGCGCAGGTCGCCGCCTGCCTTGATCCGGTTCGGCCAGGCGACGACCATCGGGTTGCGGGTGCCGCCGAGGTGGCTGGCGATCTGCTTGCCCCACTTGAAGGGCGTGTTGCCGGCATGAGCCCAGGCCGCGGCATAGTGCGGAGCGGTGTGGTCGCCGCCCAGGGCCTCGATCCCGCCGTACTCGTCGATCAGCTTGAGCTGCTGGTCGGCGTCGAGCACGATGCCGTTCAGGAAGGTCAGCTCGTTGAACGAACCGGTGGTCGTGCCCTCCATGCTGGAGCCGTTGTCGCCCCAGATGTAGAGGACGAGCGTGTTGTCGAAATCGCCCATCTCGTCGACCGCGTCGAGCAGCCGCCCGACGTTCCAGTCGGCGTTCTCGGAGTAGCCTGCGAAGACCTCCATCTGGCGAGCGTAGAGCTTCTTCTGGGAGTCGCTGAGCGAGTCCCAGGCCGGGAAGGCGTCGGGCCGCTCGGTGAGCTCGGTGTCCGGCGGCACTATGCCGAGCTTCTTCTGGCGCGCGAAAGTCTCCTCGCGCAGCTTGTCCCAGCCCTGGTCGAACTTGCCCTTGTACTTGTCGGCCCACTCCTTGGCGACGTGATGCGGAGCATGGGCGCAGCCGGTCGAGTAGTACATCATCCACGGCCTGACCGCGTCCTGCGCCCTGACGGCGTGCAGCCATTCGACGGCCTTGTCGGTGATGTCGTCGGGGAAATAGTAGATCTTGCCGTCCTTGCCCTCAGGCACTCCCATGGTCGAGTTGTCCTGGGTTACGATCGGGTCGTACTGGCCGGCGGCGCCGCTCAGGAACCCCCACCAGTGATCGAAGCCCCACGACATGGGCCAGTGGTCGAAGGGGCCGGCCGCGCCCTGCACGTTGTCGGGGGTGAGGTGCCACTTGCCGAACCCGCCGGTCACGTAACCGTTCTCCTTGAGGATCCGCGGGAACGCCGCGCAGCTACGGGGCTTGGAGGCGGTGTAGCCGGGGAACGGGCCGGGGTACTCGGCGATCGAGCCGAAGCCGACGCGATGCTGGTTGCGCCCGGTCAGCAGGCAGGCGCGCGTCGGCGAGCAGACCGCCGTCACGTGGAACCGGTTGTAGGTGAGGCCCATCTGCTGCACGCGTGTGCAGGTGGGAGACGTGATCGGCCCGCCGAACGTCTCGGGGTTGCCGAAGCCGGCGTCGTCGATCAGCACGACCAGCACGTTCGGCGCGCCCTCGGGCGCCTTTGGCCCGGGGATCATCAGCCAGTCGGGGACCGAGTCGGCCAGCGTCCGCCCGGCCGTCCCGCCGAACGACTTGTCGGGGATCGGCAGCACGGTGCGGTCGGGGTTGAACTTGCCGCCCGCTTCGGCGAGGGCGTCCTTCAGACCCTTGAGCCCGTGCTTGTCCATCGGCGCGACCGACTTGGCCGGCGAGCCGGCGAGCGCCCGTTCGGCCGCCAGGCGGTCGTCCTCGTCGACGATGGCGATGATCGCGGCCGTGCCCGGCTTGAGCTTCTCGCCCAGGCCGGTCTCGAGGCCGCTCTCGACCTTGTGCCTGGCGAACCTGCCGACGACCGCGCCGGCCGCGGCGCCGACCGCCACCGAGGCCAGCAGGGGCGGCGCCGCCAGGCCGACGAGCACCCCGACGCCGCCACCCCAGCCCATGCCCCTGCGGCCCAGGTGATCGCCGGTCTCGCTCACCTTCACCCGGCCGCCCTCGTCGTGCTCGACCAGGATCAGTCCGTCGCTTCTGACCTTCTTCTCTTTGACAAGTTGCACGAGCTTGTCGAAGTCGGCCCTGGCCGGCTCGACGGCCTGATAGCCGGCCATCACGACGTCAAAGGTGTCTCTCACGGCTCCTCCTCTTCGCTGGATCGCCTGGCGTCGCCCGGTCGGTCGCGACGGTCCTGTGGCTTAAGGGTCCATCTCCCGAGGTGTCCCCCCACCCGACGGGAGATGGCGGGGTCATGGTATCCGCTCGTCGCTGTGGCGGAACCGTTGGCGGCCAGGAGGCTCGGCCCCTCGCCGGACCCGTCAGCGTTCGGGCGCCTTGCCGAAGTACGCGCGCATCGCCTCGTTGCGGACCCCCCGTCCACCGCGGACCGAGGCGAGCTCGTCGTTTTCGAGGGCGTCGATCCTCGTGTCCAAGTTCACGAGGCCGTCGAAGAAGGGCGTGTCGTAGCGCTCCCCGTAGATGTTGAACATGACGTTCAGCATGCCGCCCAGGTACACCGCCTTCTTGCCGAGCTCGTGGCGCACGAAATCGCCCAGGACCACGCCGTACGACCCGCAGCTCAGCAGAGCGACGTCGAACTCGATGGCGGCGATCTCGTTGGCCATGCGCTCGCACTCCTCGTGCCAATCCCGCGTGGCGACGTTCAGGGAGAGGGCGCTGTCGGATGCGCTCGAGTAGGTGACCGGCGAGGTGTAGGTGAGCAGTGGTAGTGGGTCGCACGAGGTCTCGGGGAGTCTGCCGGGGCACGGCCGCAGGCTACCATGCCGCCCGGACGCGGGGAAGGCACGGCCCTTGCTTCAGCGCCTCGGCCAGCAAGTCTCGTGCCGCCCCGCGCCGCGCGCGGTCCTAGCTCGGGATGACTATGTCACCCGTCGAGTTGTAGTCGTTGTCGGTGACCGTGTAGATGAAGGCCTGGTCGCGATAGCGCTCGATGCCGTAGCAGTGCTGGACGACGACATTGGTCACGTTCGTGTAGTAGGAGTTGAAAGGATCCCACGCAGTGGGATTGCCGCTCTGCTGGTCGTAGGTACCCAGGAGAACGTCAGCCTCGGTCTCACCGAAGTCGATCCTGCCGAGGTAGCCGAACCGCTGCATGCCCGGGGTGATCGCTGCGGAGAACGTCTCCGTGAAGTGGGCAAAGAACGGTCCTGAGCCACCGGCCGGTTCGCAGACGCCGTTGCCGGGGCTGAGCGCTCCGGCGAAGGTCGTCCAGATGCCGGATTCCGTCACGGCCGCGTAGAAGTGGCCGCGTGACACGCACCAGACCTGCACGTGGCAGACGCCGTCATCCAGCGCCCAGATCCCGACGTTGCCGCCGTCGTTGCAGTTGAGCATCGTGTACGCGATGTCCTCGACCGAGACCGCACCAGGCGGCACGGCGACGGTACCGGCCGACGTGCTGCGGGCGGCCTGACTTGACGCCGCCAGCGCCGTTCCCGCCCCCACCACCGTGAACACGGCCATCGCAGCCGCAAGCACGACGATCCACAGCTTGCCACGCATGGTCCATCCTCCTTCTTGGCCAGCTCGCCGGCCATCGTGATTCCGGGACCGCGGGTCACCTCATCTCAGGGTCGCATCATCCCCTTCAGTTGCATCACCTGAGTCAGCGGGTCCGTCGGCGCAGCCAGCGCGACGGGCGGGTCGGTCGCAGTGACGTTGACGAGCGTGTCGTCGGTGCCTTGGTCGAGCACCGTGGTCGGCTTGCAGCCTCCGACGACGAGGCAGTGGTCGGCGTCGGGACCGAGCCAGACCTGCGCCGTCGGCGCGCCGCCGTACTGCTCGCCGGTGGCCGTTACGCCGCTGACGTCGTTGCCGACGATCTTCCAGCCGCTGCAGGGCTCCGACTGCATGCCCCAGAGGGAGGAGACGAAGCCCAGCAGGATGCCCGAGAGCCCGACCCCTGAGATGCGATTGCCCAGGACCTTGATGCCCCGCGCGTAGATGCCGTCGATGCCACCGTCGAAGCCGCAGTTGTCGAGGGTGATTCTGTTGTGGGCGATCACGGCATCGAGGCGATCGGGGGCGCCGTACAGGGGGGAGTCGTCTTCGACGAAGACGCCGTTGGCGCCGCTGACGATGCTGCCGTCCGAGAGGTCGGGCCCGGCGAGCATGACGTTGTCGGCGATGAGGCAGTGGGGCGCCGGCAGCGGCGGCAGGGGAGCGCCCGCGCCACCGGCCGCCTGCCAACCCTGATCGAGAGCGACGCAGCCCCAGGCGTCGGCCTGCATCCGGTTGTCGCAGACCACGATCCGCGAAGCCCCGGCGCTGTCGTCGAGAAGGCAGCCGACGGCCCAGTCGTCGAAGACGCTGCCGGTGATCGCGAGCCGGCCCGCCGTGAGTCCCTGGACCTGGATGCCATCGTGGCCCGTGAACGAACAGTCGCGAACGCTTTCGCTGCCGTGAATGGCGCCGAAGGCGGTCGGGTTGCCGTCCTGGTCGGTCGGCGCATAGCCCATGATGATGAGGTCCTCGTCGGCGTCGTAGCCGTGGTCGTCGCCGGGGCCGGCGGTGATGGCGACCCTGTAGAAGTCGGAGCTGGCATTGGCGTTGCCCATCACCAGGACGATGGCCTGGAGAACGTCACTGGTTATGTCAGTCGGTACCGCCGGCGAGGCGGCCGTGGTGTGGAAGCTCAAGTCGGAGACGCTGACGTTGCCGCCGACGAAGCCGACCAGGAACGGCCAGGCGACGGCGCCGGGTCCTGTGACCGGGGCGACCGCGGTCACGCCCGGCAGGTTGGGGTCGAGGCCCCGCAGACAGTCGATCACGGTCCTGTGCTCGCCGGCGCCCCGAAAGTAGCCCCGGAAGTTCCGCACGAGGATGTTGTTGGTGTAGAAGTGGCCGGCGCTGAACCTCACTGTGCTGCCCGGTCCGGCCTTGACGGCGGCGTTGAAGGCCGCCTGGATGGCGGCGGTGTCGTCGCCGCCGCTGGGGTGGACGCAGAAGGTGCGAGCGCAGGCCAGAGCCGGCGCGGCCAGCAGGGCCGGCAGGACGGTAGCCAAAGCTAGGGCAAAGAGCAGTCTCTTCACGGAGTGGCTCCTTCCGGGGAATACGGATGAGCTGCCCGGCGTGCTTGCCACGCCGGGCATCGTCTTTGTGGCTGCTCCATAGGCCCCCCTCGGTGCTGCCCGTCGGGCTCCCGGTCGCCGCGCCCACCCCCGGACGGGTCCGCGCCTTCCGGCGACCTTATGGCCACGCTCGTATCTCGATATCTGTACTACCACCTACTGCTGAAGGCAACGTAGGCAAGCGTAGGCGCATGCAGCGTACGCGTGGCTTCTTTGAGAGGCATCACCCAGAATTGGTGATACGGGCGATCGGTCGGCTTTGGGCAAGCTGCGAGGCAGGCTCGCAGCAGAAGAGGTGTTGTCAGGAAAGGCGACGAACGTACCGCTCGTCTACGGTGACCCCGGCGCGTTCGCGCGCCCACGGCGCCGGCCGAGCTCGGCCGCAGCGGTCCTTGGGTGAGAGCCGGACTCTGCCGATACTAAGGCGCGGGTACGGCGGCCTCGACAGGCCGTCCGGGAACAGCCGGCCAACGAGAGGAGCTCGCGTGAAGATCACCGAGCAGAGCGAGACCAGGATGGTGGCGCAGCGTTCGCCTTACACCGACATGGCCGTCGGCGCGGCCCTTATCGTCGCGGGGATCGTCTTTGCGATCACCATGCGGCGCCACGGTTCGAACCTGGGCATGCTCATCTTCGTGCCCTTCGCGGCCGTCGGCGTCTATCAGATCCTCTTTGCCAAGCGTGTGACCATCGTCGTCGACAAGTTGCTCGCGACGGTGTCGATCGCCTGGCGCACGCTGGTCGGGTCCGGCGACGGCTCGGTCGACATCGCCGACATCGACAGGATCACGTACCGGGAGTTCATCTCGGACTCTTCCTACTATCACAAGGGGTACCGCGAGCGTCGGACCACGCGCAAGGACACCTCGCTGCTCGTCTTAAAGAGCGGCTCCGCCATCCTGCTCGACAAGGAGAGCACATCAACCTTCGGCACCACACTCTGGCTGCCAAGATCGAGTGACCGGGAGGTCGACTGGGCGCTCGCCGGCTTCATCGGCGTGCCGCTCGTCGACAACGACACTTCCGCGGAACCACTCACGGCGGCTTTGCCCGGACTGCAGCCCGACCTGGCGATGGCCGCGGTCCCTGGGGCGGGGCAAGACCTGGCAAGCGCGTCGGGCGCCCTGGTGGCGCCGGCGGCGCCGGCCGTAGCAGCCCAGCCGGTGGCGCCGGCAGTAACGGCGCGGCCGGTGGCGCCGGCCGAACCGGCGGAGCCGGTGATCGCATCGACGGTCCCAGCAGAGCCCGTGACAGATCCGGAGTCGACCCCGACCGCAGCTCCAGCCGAGCCGGAAGCGGCACCGGTTGCTGCGCCGGCGGCGCCGTGTTTGGCGCCTTCATCCGCGCCGGCCGGCTCCCCCTATTGGAGCGAAACGCCGCCGCCCTGGGCCAGGTAAGCAACGGCGGCACCCCACCTTCCCCGCTTTCTTTGGCGCGGCCCAGCCGTGGCCGCCGGCGGAGGGCCCGACTGGTGGGACGAAGTTGTCGGCGCCCGTCGCACGTGCGATAGACTCGGCAGGCCGCTAAGACCGGCGAAGCATCGACCCGTCCCCTACAACCGACTGCATGAGGCTCTGAGACAACCCGACTGATCAGCGTCGACGCATCGTCGGCGCCGCCGCAAGGAGACCGCCCGCTCACGGCGAGAGGCGCTGCCCTGCCACCTTGCGACGCCCGTCTCAGGAGCCCGCTATGGTACTCGCCTCTCCGCTCGTCTTTCACCGCGTGACCTTCGCCTACGAGGGCTCGCCCACCGAGATCTTCCGTGGACTGTCAGTGCATTTCGCGCCCGGCTGGAGCGGCATCGTCGGCGAGAACGGCGCCGGCAAGACGACGCTGCTCCAGCTCGCCGCCGGCCTGTTGACCCCATCACAAGGCCACGTGCAGCGGTCGGGCGCCGCCCTCTACTGCGCCCAGCGCACAGATGAGGCTCCGCCCGACCTCGCTGCGTTCGTCACCGAGCGGTCCGCGGCCGCTGCGATCCTGCGCCGGCGACTCCACATTCATGAGAGCTGGCCCCGCCGCTGGGAGTCCCTGAGCCACGGAGAGCGCAAGCGCGCCCAGCTCGCCGTCGCCCTCTGGCTCGACCCGGCTGTCCTTGCCCTTGACGAGCCTACCAACCACCTCGACGAGGATGCGACGGCGCTCGTCGGCGTGGCCCTGCGTGCCTACGGCGGCGTGGGCCTGCTCGTGAGCCACGACCGCGGCCTGCTCGACGCGCTGTGCGGCCAGTGCCTGTTCGTCCACGGAGGCGCCGCCGTGCTGAGGCCCGGAAGCTACTCGGCAGCGATCGAGCAGCAGAGCCGCGAACAGGAGGCGGCCCGTCGGGACCGCGGGCACGCATCCGCCGAGGTGAATCGGCTGCGTCGCCGGCAGGTGGAGCGGCGGGCCAAGGCAGACCAGGCCCGATCGCAGCGCTCGGGACGACGCCTGGGTCGCAAGGACAGCGACGCTCGCGCCAGGCGACAGCAGGCGATCGTGTCGGGCAAAGATGGGCAGGCGGGGCGACTGCTCGCCCAGATGGAGCGACACGTCGAGCGAGCTCGCCGGCAGGCGGAGTCGATCGACGTCGCGAAGCTCGAGCGCGTGGGCATTTGGATGCCGGGCGCAGCCAGCCGAAGGCGGGCCGTCGCGGGCCTGGGCGAAGGCGATCTGCCGCTGGGAGGCGGCAAGTTCCTGCACCATCCCACACTCAGCATCGGTCCGAGCGACCGCGTGGCGCTCACCGGTCCGAACGGCTCCGGCAAGAGCACGCTCGTCCGCGAGCTCGTGGGGGGCACGAAGCTGGCGGCCGAACGCCTGGTCTACCTGCCTCAGGAGGTGCCGGCCGGCGCGGCGCGAGCGCTGCTCGGCGAGGTCGCCGCGCTCGACGACGACCTCCTCGGGCGGCTACTCACGGTCTACAGCAGGCTCGGCTCGCGACCGGACCGGCTTCTCGAGAGCAGGCTGCCGAGCCCCGGCGAGACGCGCAAGCTGCTGCTCGCCCTCGGCGTCGCTCGCGAGCCGCATCTGATCGTCATGGACGAGCCGACCAACCATCTCGACCTGCCGGCCATCGAGGCGCTGGAGAGCGCACTCGACGACTGCCCCTGCGCTCTCCTGCTTGCGAGCCACGACCGGCGCTTTCTCGAACGGCTCTGCACCGCAGAGTGGCGTCTCGTGCCTGACGGCGAGAAGCGACTCCGGCTCGAACCGCGACAGATTCGCGAATCGCCACCTTGAGAGCACGATCCGCCGTGCTGTCAGCCGCCGCTCACTCGAGCAAACGCCACCCGCACACAACCTGGGACCCTCGGGACGCGAGCGAGAGGCTCCACCTCGAACCCGGCGTCTCGAAGCATGCCTACCAGCGCAGCGGGACTGTTGAAGCGCCCCCAGTGGCTCCCCGCGAGACCGATCCGCGCCGGCCCGGTCGCCAGAAGATCGGCCAGCACGAACGTGCCGCCGCACGACGATACCCGGCGGACCTCGCCCAGAGCCTTTCGCTGGTCCGCCCAATGGTGGAACGACATCGTAGTCACCACGAGATCGAACGTGGCGTCCGCGAAGGGCAGCCGCTCGGCGAACCCGTGAAGGAACTGCACCGGCAGACTCTCGGGCACGGCGGCCAGTGCAACGCGGACCATGTCGGGCGCGGCGTCGATCCCCGTCAGCCGAGCAGACGGAATGCACTGCGCGGCCTCGCGAAGGAGCAGACCCGTGCCGCAGCCGATGTCGAGCACGGAGATGGGCGCAGGCCGGATCGCGGTGGCGCGCGCCAGGATGGATCGTCGGACCGGGGCGAAGAGGAGTCGCTGCAGAAACGACCTGTCGTAGGTGTCGGCCCAGCGACCGAAGCCATCGATGTGCCTGTCCCGGGCGCCTCTAGCCACCGCTCTTCCCCTCCGTCACGATTCAGCCGGGGCTGCCCGGGCGGTCAGCGCCAGAGATTCGCACGCCTTCAGGCAGCGACCGCACCCCACGCAGCGCTCAGGCGCAGAGACATGAGCGTGGCGGTGGGGCCCTATCCTGACCTTACGGAGGACGCCGTTGGGGCAGGCCTCCACGCACGACCAGCACGCCTCGCAGCGGGAACGCTCCAGGGTCACGTAGTCGGTGCTTGTGTGCCGGCGCATGGGAAGGAGCCTCACGCAGTGATGGCGGGAGGCGCGGTTTGGCGCCGCGCCACGATGTCGAGGGCGTCTCGCGTCTCGCGCAGGACCCGCAGGGTGGTCTCGAGTGAATCAGGATCGACGGTGGCCATGAGGGCGGCCTGCAGGTCGTGCAGGTATGCCTGAAAGCCCGCCGCGAACCGCCGGCCTTCGTCGCTGAGCAGCACTGGTCGCCGCCGACCGTCGTGCGGGTCTGCCTCGCGCACGACCAGGCCGCGGCGCTCGAGGCCGGAGACCAGCCGCGAGACGGCCGCCGGATCGACCTGAAGCTGGCGGGACATCTCTGAGACGTGGGAACGCCCGCCGGCCGCGGCCAGCTCCCGGATGACCTCGAACTCGGCGGTCAGCATGCCTGTGTCCCGTGGCGTGTGGGCGGCTATGGCCCGGCCGGCGAGAAGGAGCTCGTGAAACAGGTAGAGGTAGCGCCCGCCGAAGCCGTGTTCGAGATCGGGTCGGGAGTCGTTGTTGGTGTGGCCCGCGTCGTCCATGCGGGTAGTATTGACTAAGTCATTAACTTTGTCAAGTATATCGAGCTTCGCTCAGCAGGCACACCACGCCCCCTCCCACCGCCACCGCCGCCAGAGCGACGGCCCCGAACCGCACACCGAGACCGGCCAGAGCCAGCCCGGCGACCGCTATCCCGGCCGTCTCGACGATCGACTGCGCCGCCGCATCCAGGGCGAAGACGCGTCCGCGAGTCCCCTCGGAAGCCAGACGCTGCACCATCGTCCAGGCCAGGACCCCGAAGATCATGCCGGCCACGCCCCAGAGGAAGGCGCCGGCGTACGCGATCGCCAGGTGAACGGTGCCGACGAACAGGCAGGCCGCAAGACCGTAGGCGATGGCCGCGACACCGAGGCTCGAACGCCGCTCGAGCACGCGTTCGAACCTGGGCATGAGCAGACCAGTGAGGATCCCTCCGACACCGGCGGCGGCCTCGAAGAGGGCGAACTGCGACGGTGGCCGGTGGAGCACGTGGCGGGCATACAGCGGCTCCACCGTGAGGAACGCCCCGGACGTGAACGACACGGTCATGGCGACGAAGATGACGATCTTCAGGCGCGGTGCGGCCCAGACGACGCGGAAGCCTTCGGCGAGCTCGTGCCGCCAGGAGGCCCGCACCGCGGGCGACGAAGGCAGCACCGACAACGGGAGCAGGACGGCGACGCCGACCGCGAACGTGGCGGCGTCAACGATGAACGCCGCCCTGAACCCTGAAAGCGCCAGCGCCGCGCTCGCCACGAGCGGACCCAGCACCTGGCCAAACTGGCCGGCTCCGCCGAGAAGCGAGTTGGCGGTGAGCAGAGCGTCGGGCTCAACGATCTCGGGCGGCAGCGCCGCTGCGGCCGGCGCGGCAAGAGCCCGTGCGCTACCGGCCGCCAGCGCGAGGGCACCCAGGACGGCGAGCGACCCGGCACTCGCCAGGCCAAGCGCCGCGACGGCGCCGCCCAGGTAGGCGACGATGAGCGCCCGGCGCGCCCCGAGCCGGTCGACCACCACGCCGAGGAAGGGGCTCAGAGCGGCCATCGGCGCCGACCAGCAGACGATGAGCAGCGACACCTGACCGGGGCCGGCGTTGAACCGGTAAGCCGCAAAGCCCCACAGCGCGATCGCCGAGGCCCAGCTACCGACGGAGTTGACGGCCTCGCCGACGGTCAGCGCAAGGAAGCGGCCGTCGCGAAACGACGGGCGCACAGGTGCTCGTCCGCCGGTCGTGCCCAAGGTGCTCTCGCCGCCGCGGCGCATCGACCGCGGTCGCCTCAGGGCGCCCGGGGGGCCCGGCCGGGTGTGAGATACGGCGTCGTCGGGCGAATCGCGATCACCAGGGCGAGGAGCGAGACCACGAGCAGCGCGGTAACACCCACGAGTCCACCATGGTAGAAGGACGTATAGTCGAACGTCTCCGACACCTTCTGCTGCAACGGGCTGCCGTTGCCGAAGGTCGCTTGCGCATAGACGAACCACACCGCTACCAGGGCCGCGCACACCCGGACGGGCCACCCGCCGACGACCAGCAGCAGGGCACACAGGAAGCCCGCGATCAGCATAGACAGCGAGGCGGGCGGCGCGGCGCCCAGTTGGGCCCAATACGGGAGCCTCGCCGCGACGTTCGCAGCGGTGGGCTTGGCAGCGTACTCGGCCAGGGTGACGAGAAGCATTGAGCCGGCGCAGAGCAGGCCGACTGCGCCGCCGGCGCCCAGCACCCATCGCAGGGTCCTGCGCGAGCCGGCATCCATCATGCGCCTCCCCAGGGTCGTCCTGACGTCCCAATGTGGACGATCCCAAACTAGCGCACTCGTGCTACCAGGTCGAGAGGGCGCCGCCGAACGGCACGGAATAGGACATCCGTCGCGACGCATCTGCGGAGAAGAAGGCCGCGGCAGCTCGGTGCAGACTCGCGAAGCGTGCCCTCAGGCGCCTTCTTCGGCGGCGCCGCAGTCATCGCAACGGCGCCCCGTCTCGGCCGCTTCGAGCGCCTCTCGAGCCTCGCCGCGGATCCACCAGATCATGGCCAAGCCGGCGACGGGGTCGGCCCACCACCAGCCCAGGAAGCGGTTTGCCAGCAGCCCGACGAGCAGCACGGCGGACATGGAGATGCACACCACCGAGCAGGCCGCGTCGCCGCGCAGAGCGGGGCTGTCGAGACCCTCGGCAAGCCCGCGCCGCCAGCGCCAGAGCAGTGGCATCACGATCAGCGCGGCGACCGCCAGGGCGATGCCCGCTGGAGACGACTCCGCCTTGCTGCCGCTCGCCAGACTCAGGATCGATGAAACGACCACGTAGACGATGAGCCCGTAGAGGCTCCAGCCGACGAGTCGCGATGCCTGGCGTTCGCGCCGGTCGAGCTCCTCGTCGGTGGCCCGCTCGGTGTGCAGCATCAGCTGACGCAGGACGACCCCGGCCGTGAAGAGCTCGATGGCGCTGTCGATGCCGAAGGTGGTCAGTGCCACCGAGCGTGCGGCAATGCCCGCCCAGACCGCCACGACCAGCTCGACGACCATCCAGGCGATGGTCAGGCTTTCGGCCAAGCGGGCGCGGCGGATCAGGCCGGCGGTGGTTCGAGTCACGGTCGCCATGTGCCAGTGAGGATACCCTCACAAGTCCTCCGGCCCCGCGGGCGGGGTCACTACTCCCAGCGAAAGTACCGCACGGCGACGAACGCAAAGACCAACGCGTAGCCAGACAGGACGGCGAGGGTCGCGACCGGCGGGGTCGTGTTGAACACCGAGTAGAGGACCGCCCGCACCGCTGCGCCGACCGGAGAGTAGTACATGATGGTCCGCAGCGGCTCACCGACCTGCACGGGCTGTACCCACAGCCCCGACAGGAACAGCAGGCTGAAGAAGAGCACCCCGCCGGCGGCGCTGGCGATGGTCTGTGTCGGCGCTAAGGCGACGACAACCAGTCCCAGCGAGAAGATCGTCGCGATGGCGAGCACGATCGAGAGGATGAAGAACGGGACACTGACGTGGAGCGGCGCACCGAAGATGACAGTGCCGCCAACCAGGAGGACGACGACCGCCGCCGCGGCGAGCACGAGGTTGAGGATCAGCTGCGCGGCGAGCAGTCGTGACGGGTGTACCGGCGTGGTGGAAATGCGTCTGAGCCAGCCCATCTCACGGTCCCTGACCAGCGTGTTGGGAAGGGAGATCGCCATGGCAACGAACGAGATGACCATGATCGTCGGGATGTAAAGGTCGATCACGGTCAGGCCGCTGCCGGCGACGTTGCCACCCGTGTGCTGGCTGATGACGCCGAAGAGAACCAGCAGGATCACGGGGAACCCGAGGCCCATGCCCACCCCGTAGGGCTCGCGCAGAGAGAGCCTCGCCTGTACCTTCAGCAGCGCCGCGAGCTGCGCCCGCGACCGGCGGTCGAGCACTGCGCCGAGACTCGACCTCATGCCTGGACCTCTTCCGATGCCGGCGCTGGCCTGTCCCTGGTCAGCCGGACGAAGGCATCGTCAAGGTTGCCGCGTCTTGCCTCGAGCTCCGACACCTGGACGCCCCCGGCCGCGAGCGCGTTGATCAGCGACGCGGCCAGATCGCCCGTGCCCGTGACCGACACGTAGCGGTCCTTTCTCTCGACCACCTGCACGCCCCGGACGGCGTACAGGGTCTCGTCGTCCACGGGTCGTGAGGGGACGAAGCGCACCCTGTTTCCGCCCGCCTCGGCGGCGATCGCTTCGGGTGTGTCCAGAATGCGCAGGCGTGCCCGGTCGATCAGCGCCACGCGATCGCACAGGGTCTCGGCCTCGTCCATGAAGTGAGTGACGAGGATCACGGTGACGCCGCGCTCTCTCATGCGCTCTATGACCGCCCAGATGTTCCGCCGTGCCTCGGGATCGAGCCCAGTGGTGAGCTCATCGAGGATCGCGATCCTGGGGTTTCCCACCAGGGCGAGCGCTATGGACACCCGCTGTTTCTGGCCGCCCGACAGCTTCTTGAACGCGACGCGCTCGATGTCCTTCACCCCAAGCGACTCGAGCACTTCGTGCGGGTCCAGCGGGTCTGAGTAGAAAGCGGCAAAGAGCTCGAGGGCCTCGCCCACCTTCAACCGTGGCGGCAGAGAGCTCTCCTGGAGCTGGACACCCACGAACTCTCTGATCTTGTCCCTCTCGCGCTGCGGAGAGAGTCCGCAGACGCTGATCGATCCCGAATCCGGGACACGAAGGCCGGAGATGCATTCGACGGTCGTCGTCTTGCCGGCGCCGTTGGGGCCGATGATCCCGAAGATCTCCCCCTCCCGAATGGCAAAGGACACGTCGTCGACGGCCGCGAGACTCCCGTACCGTTTGACCAGATTCGTGACTCTGACGACGGGTCGTTCGTCGCGCGGGTCTTGGGCGTTGGGCAGGACTGACGTCACGGCATCACGAGCGGAACTGCCGCCACGGCATTACGAGCGGTGCCTGACGACCGGATCGGCAGCGTCGGGCCGGACGTCGCCGACCTCGTGGCCCGGTTCGTCGCCGACCTCATCACCCGCGTCGCCGTCGACCTCGTCGCCCGGCTCGTCGCCCGCATCGTCGCCCGTCACGCCGTCCGACCTTCTGCGGGCGCCCTTGCGCCCGCGCACCGCCTCGCGCAGCAGCCACTCGATCTGGGCATTGACGGAGCGCAGCTCATCGCCGGCCCACTTCTCGAGCTCCTTCCACAGCTCGGGGTCGATGCGCAGCAGGAACTGCTTGCGGGCCATCAGCGTCGCGGGGTCGTGGCCGGCGCCGGAGCCGTCTGCAGGCGTGGCGCACTCACTGGTAGAGGGTGCCGGCGTTGACGATCGGGTTGACCTGCTGCTCGCCGCAGAGCACGACCATGAGGTTGCTCACCATCGCCGCCTTGCGCTCCTCGTCTAACTGCACGAGCTTCTTCTCGCTGAGCAGGTAGAGGGCACGATCGACCATGCCCACGGCACCCTCGACGATCTTGCTGCGCGCGGCGATGATCGCTTCGGCCTGCTGACGGCGCAGCATCGCCTGGGCGATCTCGGGCGCGTAGGCGAGGTGGGTGAGGCGCGACTCGTCGACTGTGACACCGGCCTTTGCCAGTCGCTCCTGGAGCTCCTCCTTGAGGGCCTGGGAGACCTCGTCGACGTTGCCGCGCAGCGTGATCGCAGTGTCTTCGCCTTCGCCGTGGTCGTAGGCATAGGCGGTGGCCAGGTGGCGCAGCGCCGTCTCGCTCTGCATGGTCACGTAGCCCTCGAAGTCTTCGACGTCAAAGACCGCGCGGGCGGTGTCGCTCACGTGCCAGACGACGACCGTGGCGATCTCCACGGGGTTGCCGGCGCGGTCGTTGACCTTGAGCTTCTCTCCGTTCAAGGTGCGCGCCCGCAGCGAGATCTTGTAGCGTGGCAGGCGCGTGCCGCCCGGCTCGCGGCCCGACTTCTTGCGACCGGCGGGGCCGTTTGCGTAGAACGGGTTGGCCCAGAAGAGGCCGACCTGGCGGGTCGTGCCCCGGTAGCTGCCGAAGAGGATGAGCACGCGGGCCTCGTTGGGCTGCAGGGTGAAGTAACCAAGGGTGGACAGGGCTGCCAGCACGAAGAGCGCGCCGATAAGGAGAGCATCCCAGCCCGCCGTGATCCCCGCGATGATCAGGGCCACCGCGGCGGCGTACAGCGCAAACGTGACCGGCGCCATGATCCAACCGCTCATCGCTCGGGCTTCACGTTCCGTGGTCATGGCGATCCTTTCGGGCGACGGCTTCTGTATGACTTCGCCATGATATCACTTAGAGATCAGCGCTACAAGAAGCTTCCGCATCTGCGCCGTGTACCGGGTGCCGCGCTCACGGGTATCCGATACTGTGGGCAGAGGCTTGCCGCTGCGGCGAGTCGACAGCCGAGCGTGCTCGTGGAGGCCGATGTGATGGACGCTGTTCGGTTGCAGGAACTGGCGTGGGTCGCTGGACGGCCGAGTATGCGGCCATCAGAGGGCTCGGGCGGATGTCGTTTCTTCTGGCGGACGACCTGGGCGTGAGGAACATCGTGTCGGAGCTCTACTTCGGCGGACGTGGCGCCACACCGGACGAGATCAGAAGTCTGTTGATCGGCTGGGGAGACCAGAAGGGACTGCTGGCCTTCTACCTGCTCAACCTGAGGCGGTTGAGCCCCGCCGAGCGTTGACTGCGCTTACCTGTTGAGGATGACGGTCACGCAGTAAGCCGTCTCGGTCGGGAACTTCGTACTCTCCTTCACCGCGGCGGCGCCCGCGTCGCTGACGCCTGCGCCGTCCGCCGTCGTCCTGGCTGTGTCGTACGTGAGGTTCCAGACCGTGCCGCCCGTTTCGCTTGGCCCCGGGTCCACGGTCTCGTCCCCGTAGTCGGCACCCGCCCAGCTCGAGCCGGCGGGAAACGCCGCCGCGCAGTTGCCCTGGAGTGCCCGCGTCCCCTGCGGGATGTTCCAGCCCATCTCGATGCCGCGTGCGGAGACCTCGACGGTCAGATAGCCGGTATCGCTGATCCCGGAGAAGCGTTGCGAGCCGATCGTCACCAGGTGACCGTCGTGTACGGCCTTCAGGGCGACGACGCCGCTGGGATGGCCCGATGGCAGCAGGTGGATGGTGGTGACGCGGTGGCCCTTGAGCTGGACTGTGAGGTCCATGTTGACGGTCAGAGACGGCGTCGCGGTCGCCTGCTGCGGCTGACTCTTGCCGCACGCGGCGAGCGAGACCAGCGCCGCGAGGACGCAAAGACATATCGGCAGACTTCTCATCCTACTTGCTGACCGTAAAGCTCCCTGAGGCGATCAGGTTCTTGGCCACCAAGTCACGGGCGGGAAACTGGAGGTACTTGGTGTTGCGGGTCGCTTCGGCGTAGACGAAGTACCTGTACTCGCCGGGATGCAGGTTCTTGAACGAGTCGAACGCCGTCCCACCGCCGACGCCGTCCTGAAGCAGCGTACAGCCCCAGACCTTGTGGTGGCCGTCGGGGAAGCGGAGGACGGTGGCCGCCAGACCCATGCCGCTGCCGTGAGACGCGATGGTGATCGAGTCGCGCCGATTCGCCTCGAACGTGACGCTGACGTGAGGCAGATGAAGAGAAGAGGCGCAGGACGCTGTCCCAGCGAGTGCGGCCGCTGCGGCGACCACGGCGACCACGGCGGCCAAACGTCTCGGATGCAACGCCCCTCCCGTGAGACTCACCCCTGCACCTGCATCTTGCGAGAGCAATCCTACTACCATTACGAGGGTCCAGCCGACCCCGAGGCTGGCCGTCCACCAATCTCACCCATATTTGGTGATGTCTTGGAGCGAGACCATGCGTACGGTTAGCCAGGTAGCAGCAGGATCGCCCGCTTGCTGTGGTCGCCTTCCTCGATGCCTCTCACGGCTGGCCGGCGTGCGGCACCACGCCGCTGACGACCGCCCGGGACCTGGGAGTCGTGAGTGCCAGCGGACTGACCCCTCAGGGCTGTCCCCTGGCGGTCGCTTCCGTCGGCCGCCCGCCTCCGCCAAGCACCCGGCCAAGTTCGCGTCCGTATCAGGACGCGATCGTGTAGGGAGGCGGTGGCATCGTGCCTGGCTCGGGCAACTCACCCGACCCACATCTGCCGCTTCCTCGCCGCAAACAGCGGAGGCACCATGAAACGATTCCTGCTTGTCCTTGCCCTGACCGTCGGCCTGATCGGCTTGCTGGCCGCACCGGCCCTGGCCAGCGCCGCCACCTTCACAGTCCATCCCAGCGGCGGCAACGACACCAAGGCCATCCAGGCGGCCTTCAACGCCGCCGTCAAGGCCGGCCCGGGCAGCGTCGTGCAGCTCAGCGCCGGCCACTTTTATGCGAACAACATCGTCGTGACGGGCTTCAACGGCTTCGTCAGGGGAGCCGGCGAGGGCAGGACCGTGATCGACACGCTGCGGGGGCTGTACCCGAACGGCCCGGGTGTCACGGAGGCGGGCAATCCCGGCTACTACCTGCTCTTCTTCCTCTTTCGGGGCGGCGACATCCAGGTCTCCGACCTGACCTTCGACATCACTGCCACCTCCCCGGCGGAGACCTGGAACGACTACGGCACTCCCGCCGACTTCCTCGGCTCGATCGTCGGCGTGCTGGGCAACGCGAGCTCGTCCTTTGACCGCGTGAGCTTCACGGCGCGCGCCGGCAGCGACAACGGCTTCAATGCCGATGAGGATCTCTACATCAGCGGCATCGGGCCGCTGGACGCAAACCAGGACCCGACGACCTTCCAGTCCACGACCGGCATCGACAGCGTCCGCAACTGCTCCTTCGACGGAAACGCAGGCATACAGGTCAACGGACTCACGGCCGGCAGGCTGACGGTCTGCGGCAACGTCACTAACACCTCGTGGCCCGGCTGCCTGGTCGACGACGCCGCCAAAGGCTCGGCGGTCCAGATCTCAGACAACAGGATGCAGGGGCAGCACTGGTACGATGTCGTTGTCTACCAGGGCTTCATGGCCGACGACGGCGCAGGCGCCCCCGTGCCGCCGCTGCCCGTGGCCCACTTCACCATCGCCCACAACTACCTCGAGGGCAGCGAGAACGCCGGCGGCGTAGGCCTGGTCGACGACTCGCGCCAGTACAGCACGATCAACGACCTGAAGGCCCTGGTCACGGGCAACGACTTCGTGCTCGACACCGTCAACTACGGTATCGGCGAGTCGTTTACGCAGGACATCTGCTTCACGAACAATCGCATGACGGGCAGCGCCACCGAGGGCGTGGGCCTGGGAGACGACCAGCTTCCCGACGGCAGCTACTTCCCGGTCAGCGGCTGGAAGATCGTCGGCAACGACTTCCGCGACCTGACCACATCGGTGGCCTCGGCCTACCTGGGCAATGGCACTACGCACTGCCTGGTGGTGGGCGGCCCGCCGCCGACCACCGTGCTCGACCTGGGCACCGACAACATGCTGATCAACGTCACGAAGCTGGCAGACCCGCCGGCTGCGGCGGCAGCGATGACGCCGCTGCGGGCGATGGATCTGCGCAAACTGTCGGCTGCGCGGTGAACTGACCTCCACCAGGTCAGAGTCAGGCGGCGTTTCCGAAATGCGGGGAGCCCCGGCGAGGGCCGGGGCTCCCGCTCACCCGAAGCTCTGTCGTGACTCGCACTACTAGCTCATCAACAGCTACGTATGAATGTTTCGTGAGGAAGGCGTCGTTGAGACAAGCGACGCCGCAGAGCAGGCGGCGATCTGCAATCGGCTGGCCGGGGTGTTCGCTTTTCGGGCGATCCCTCT
>CAVTCH010000009.1:0-143583 GCA_963733255.1 uncultured Actinomycetes bacterium | reverse complement strand
CGGGCCGGTGACGGCCACGACGGGGGCGTGGTCCAGGTTGGCGTCGGCGATGCCGGTCGCCAGGTTGGTCGCACCGGGGCCCAGCGTGGCGAGGCAGACGCCGGCCCGACCGGTGAGCCGCCCGTAGGCTTCGGCCATGAAGGCGGCGCCCTGCTCGTGGCGAGTGGGGACGAACGTGATCTGCAGACGAGCGCTCGAGGGCTTCGTTGACGTCGAGCGTCTCTTCGCCGGGGATGCCGAAGCGCGTACCTGGCGCCTTCGTCCTCGAGGCAGGCGACGAACTGGCTCGGCGGCGATCGAGGGACGGTCGTGTCTCGCCGGCGACGCCGGCGGCACGGTGGTGGCCGGAGAGCGCTTTGTGGTTTTCGTCGTACCCTGTGCCTTCATCTCGTCCAGCGCGTACTCGCTTGTACCCGATTCGCCGGTTCGCCAGCACCCCGTCGCCGGGAGCAACGGTCAGGCGCGGCGGCGCGGGCCGGTCAGGAGCGGCGCTGGCCGGTCAGGAGCGGCGCTGGCTGGTCAGGAGCCGGCGGCTCGGGCCGGGTCAGGAGCGGCGCGGAGCCGTAGGCGTCGAGGCCGAGGTAGTCGGGCCAGGCCATGGCCGGCAGAAGGGCGGCGGCCAGGCCGACCATGGCGGCGTTGTCGGTGCACAGGTCGAGCGGCGGCAGGTACAACTGAGGCCGCGCTCGCTGCAGGCCCGGCGAGGCGGCGGCGCAGCCGGAGTTGGCGGCCACGCCGCCGGCGACCGCGACGCGGCGCAGGCCCTCGGCCTGGGCGCAGTGCACGTCTTGTCGACGAGCTGGCTCACGATCGCCGCCTGGTAGCTGGCGGCGATGTCGGCTTTGTGCGCGCGCGGCATCGGCTTCGCCGCGCTCGCGCAGGTGGTACAGCAGCGCCGTCTTGAGGCCGCTGTAGCTGAAGTCGGGGCCGTGCGGCACGGCGCGCGGAAAGCGCACGGCCTTGGGGTCGCCGGCGGCGGCAAGCTGATCCAGCTCCTTGCCGCCGGGGTAGCCGAGGCCGAGCAGGCGGGCGCCCTTGTCGAAGGCCTCGCCGGCGGCGTCGTCGAGTGTGCGCCCGACGAGGCGAAACCACTCCCTCGTCGACGACGCCCAGCAGGGTGTGGCCGCCGCTGGCGACCAGGCAGACGAAGGGCGTCGCGACGCCGGCGGCGTAGGCGGCGGCGGCGTGTCCCTGTAAATGGTTGACCGGGATCAGCGGCAGGCGGCGGCGGTAAGCGATCGTCTTGGCCGTCGCCAGGCCGACCAGCAGCGCGCCGATCAGCCCGGGGCCGGCGGTCACGGCGACGGCGCCGAGGTCGTCCCAGCCCACGCCGGCGCCGGCCATCGCCTCGGCGACGACGTTGTTGACCAGCTCGGTGTGACGCCGCGACGCGACCTCGGGCACCACGCCGCCGAACTGCGCGTGCAGCTCGTTCTGCGAGCTGACGATCGAGGCGAGCACGTCGAGTCCGTCGGTCACGGCGGCGCTGGTGTCGTCGCACGACGTCTCGATGCACAGCAGCGGGACGCGCGCGCCGGCTGCACAGCGGCGACGGCTCAAGCCGAATCGCCCTCCCAGTCCCGCCACATGATCAGAGCGTCCTCGCTGTTGTCGCGAGTAGTAGTTGGGCGCACGCCGCTGCTGACGAAGCCGAAACTGCGGTAAAGCTCGATGGCGGCCTCGTTGCAGACGCGCACCTCGAGGGTGTGGCCGCGGTGGCTCGTGCTCGGTGATCTCGAAGTAGGTTCGAGCAGGTCGCAGGCGACGTGATGGCGACGGCGCGGCGCGCTCACGGCCAGGTTCATGATGTGCCAGACGTCGACGAACATATCGGCGATCAGGTAGCCGATCAGCCGGCCGTCGATCACGTAGCCCAGGCAGAGCGCCTCGGGCTTGACCAGCATGGACAGGAAGACGCTGCGATGCCAGGGCAGGCTGAAGGTGTCCTGCTCGACCGTCACGATCGACATCGAGGTCGCCGGGAACGAGCCGGCGGATGACGGTCGAGCCGCCGACCGGACGTTCGGGCAGCGACTCGATCACGTCGCCGTCCGTCCGGTCGCGGTCGGCGGCGCCGCGGCGCGCGGCGTCGCGTCGGGCTCGCGCCCGTAGATCGGCAGGGTCGCGGCGAAGCCCCGCGTGACCGCCGGCGAGCCGGCCAGGAAGGCGCGGGCCGCCATCAGGGCGCTGGGGGCGGCCACGGCGCGCTCGGCGACGACGGCCGGCGGCAGCCGGTCGGCGTGCAGGTGCGCGCCGTCGCCGCCCACCAGCGCGCCGGACCACGGCGCGAGGAACGCGGCCAGGTCGTCGAGCCCACGACGCTGAGGCCGACGAGCGGCTCGACCGCGGAGCCGACAGGCCGGATCCGGCCTGCTCCCGGCCGACCGCGCGGCCGCGCGCGAGTCGCCGAGCGGCCGGCCGCCCTCGACGCGCCGGTAGACCGCGGCGAACACCTCGCCGCGGCGACCGTCGATCAGCGGCACGAAGTTCGCAGCGCTCGCCGCCCGCCTGCGGCGGCCAGGCCGCGAGCGAGCGCCTCGAGGCTCGGCACGCCGGCCAGCGCGCAGGCCGCCGGCCTGCGCCAGCGCGCGCGCCGTGGCGACCCCGATCCGCAGGCCGGTGAAGGTCCCCGGCCCCAGGCCGCAGACCACGGTCCCGACGTCGGCGAGCGTCGGCCCCGGCGGCGCCCAAGGCCTCGTCACGCACTCCAGCAGCCGCCGCGCCTGATGCGCGCCCGCCGGCCGGGCGCGACTCGCCCAGCAGCGCGCCGCCGGCGTCGACGACGCGCGGCCGAGACGCGTCGCGCTCGAGGTCTCCAGGGCGAGGATCACGCGGTGGCCCGTCCGGCCGCGTCAGGCGCGCCTGCTCGATGCGCGTCGCCGCCGATGCCCGCCGCCGTCATTTCGCCGGCCAGCGCGCGCTCGAACGGCGGCGCGGCCCGCAGCTCGAGCCCGCGGCTTTCGGGCGTGCGGTGCGTGAGCAGCACGTCGACGTCGGCGGGCGGCAGCTCCGCCGCGCCCGCCTCGGGCCACTCGACGAAGGTCAGAGACACATCGTCGAGGTAGTCCTCCCAGGCAAACAGGGCCGACGTCGGCGCCCGCTCCCAGCCGGTAGAGGTCGAGGTGGTGCAGGCGCAGCCCGCCGGCGCCCTCGTAGCTTTGGGCGAGCGTGAACGAGGGGCTCGCCACGACGCCATCGACGCCGAGCCTGCGCAAAGCGCTCGCGCACGAGGGTCGTCTTGCCCGTACCCAGCTCGCCGCGCAGCGTGATGAGCGCCGGCGCAGCGAGCCTGTCGGCGAGCAGGCAGGCGAAGGTGCCGGTGGCCTCCGGCGAGGTGAGCGTCGCGGTCAGCATGCCCTCAGAAGAGGCCGAGCTGCTCGGCCGGTCCGTCGGCCGGCGACGGGACGTTGTCGCGGTCCGGCCGACGCGGCGACGTCATCCGCGGGAGGTGCCGGTCGACGAGCGGCGGCGTGGCGTCGGCGTCGGCGCGCGCGATCACATCGTCCGGCATGCCGCCGACGGCGGGCGCGGCGTCGCCGGACGCGGCGGCATCGCCCCGACCTCATCGCCGAGCGGCAGGCCGAGCACTTCGGGCAGGCGCAGGAAGTCCTGCTTCAGGGTCTCGAGCATGGACGGCGTGTACAGGGCCGCGGCCGGGTGGAAGATCGGGTACAGGTAGAGCTCGCGTCCGCCGATGTTCGTGCGCTGAGGAGCGCCGTGCACGCGCGTGATGCCGGCCGGGCTGCCCGACAGGAGCTTGGTCGAGAAGTTGCCCAGGGTGACCACCACCCGCGGCGCGATGAGCTCGACCTGCCGCAGCAGGAACGGCTTGCAGGCCTCGATCTCTTCGGGCTGGGGGTCGCGGTTGTTGGGCGGCCGCGACTTGAGCACGTTGGCGATGTAGACCTGCTCGCGGGTGAGGCCGATGGTGGCCAGGAGCTGGTCGAGCAGCTTGCCCGCCTGGCCCACGAACGGCCGGCCCTGCTGGTCTTCGTGGTAGCCGGGCGCTTCGCCGACGAACATGAGGTCGCTGTGGGGGTCGCCCTCGCCGAACACGACGCGCGTGCGCGTGGCGGCGAGCTGGCACTTGTCGCAGGCCTCGGCTTGCCGCCGCAGCTCGTCGAGCTGGGCTACGACCGGGTCGTCAGTGGCAGGTGCCACAGGAGGAGCTCCCACACGACGAGCAACTCTTGCTCGCCCCGCCGCCGCCGACGTTGGCCGACGTGGAGTGGACCGCGAAGCTGGACAGCAGGCGGCGAACGTCGTTCGTGGAGCATTCGGGGCAGCGCGGCCGATCGCCGTTGCGCACGAGCTCTTCGAAGCGGACGTCGCAGTGATCGCACAGGAACTCGTAGATAGGCATGGCCACAGTGTACCACCGGGTGCGGCAGGTGGAGTCGCTTTGGGCCGGACACGCGGACAGGCACGCGAGCGGCACGGTTGGGTCGTCCACCCCCGGCGGCCACGTTTGTCCACGCGGTCCTGACGGCAGAATTGACCGGAGGCGGCGCTACCCCTACGCTGACTCCTGAGCGATCGATCGAGACGATGACCGGTCGCTCAAGGCTCTCGCTTCGAGCCCATGGGCCGGAGACGGGGGTCACCGCACTGTGAACCGTGCGCCGGGACGTTAGGCCGGCGCGGTACCGCCCACCACGGGCGGACTGCAGCCAAAGGAGCCGACGCCTTGCTTCCACACGAAGCGCTGCGTGTCTGTGTGATCGGACCGGGCCGTCTGGGCGCGACGCTCGTCGCGTCGCTCAGGCAGGCCGGCATCGCCGTCCCCGCCGTCGTGCCCTCGCCGGCCGTCGTGCCCTCGCCGGCCGCCGAGCCTCCGCGCCTCTCCCTGCCCGACGCCGTCGCCCTGGCCGACGTGATCTGGCTCACCGTGCCCGACGATGCGATCGAAGGCGTCGCGCACGACGTCGCCGCCGCGCTGCCGCGGCCGCTCGAGCGCCCGGTCGCGGCCATCCACTCGAGCGGTCTGGGCTCGCTCGACCTGCTCGCGCCGCTGCGCGGCGTCGCCGCCGGCATCCTTTGTCTACACCCCCTGCAGTCGTTCGCCGCGCCCGGCGACGCGGCCGCGCTGCGCGACGTACCGATGGCCGTGACCGGCGACACGCCGGCCGACGTCGCTCTGGGCCTCTGGCTGGCCGAGCGTCTCGGCTGCCGGCCGTTCGAGCTCGCCGACGACGCCAAGTCGCTCTACCACCTGGCGGCGGCCACGGCGAGCAACCTCTTCGTGGCTCTGCAGAGCGAGGCCGGCGAGCTGCTCGCGGCGGCGGGCGTGCCGCCCGCCGCCGCGCCCGCGCTGCTCGCCCCCCTGGTCGCCACGACGGCCGCCAACGTGGCCGCGCGCGGTCCGGCGCAGGCCTTGACCGGTCCCGTCGCGCGCGGCGACGTGGGCACGGTGCGAGCCCATCTCGCCCTGCTCACCGAGCAGCCGCCCAGGTTCGCCGCCACGTATCGCTCGCTGTCGCTGCAGGCGCTGCATCTCGCCGCGCCGCGCCTTGACGACGAGACCGTGCGCGCGCTGCGCGAGCTGCTCGATCCGCCACAGGGATCGGCCGCGCACGCCGCCGACCGTCGCGAGGATCGGCCGTGAGCGCCGCGAGCCGCTCGGGTGAGCAGACGATCGCCGTCGCCCGCACGATCGCAGCGACGCGCGCGGCGATCGCGGCGCTGCCACGGCCGCTCGGCCTCGTGCCTACCATGGGCGCGCTGCACGAGGGCCACCTGGCGCTGATCCGGGCGGCCGCCGACGAGTGCGCGGCCGTGGTCGTGACGATCTTCGTGAACCCGACGCAGTTCGGCCCGCGCGAGGACTTCGCGAGCTATCCGCGCGACGAGCGCCGCGACGTGGAGCTCGCGGCGGCGGCCGGCGCCGACCTGATCTTCGCGCCGCCGGTCGCCGAGATGTATCCGCCCGACGCGGTCACGTCCGTGCACCTCGACGGCCCCCTGACCACACTCTACGAGGCCGCCGAGCGCCCCGGCCACTTCGACGGCGTCGCGACCGTCGTGGCCAAGCTGCTCTCGATCGTCGGTCCGCAGTGCGCTTACTTCGGCCGCAAGGACGCCCAGCAGCTCGCCGTCGTGCGGCGGCTCACCGCCGACTTAGATCTGCCGGTGAAGATCCGCGGCGTCGAGACCGTGCGCGAGCGCGACGGCCTTGCCCTGAGCTCTCGCAACGTCTACCTCACGCCCGCGCAGCGCGCCAAGGCGCCCGAGCTCTACCGGGCGCTCCAGGCGGGCCGCGCGCGGGCCGCCGACGACACCACGGCGATCGTCGACGAGGTCACCGCCAAGCTCGTCCTGGGCTTTCCGCCCTACCTGCGGCTGGCCGACGACCCCGACGACCCGTCCCCCGCGTTCTCGGTCGACTACGTCGCGGTGGTCGATCCCCTGACCTTCGCGCCGGCCGGCGCGGTGGCGCCCGAGAGCGTCATCATCGCCGCCGCCCGCCTGGGCACGACGCGCCTGCTCGACAACGTCGCGGTGGGCCCGGCGACCGCGCCGGCGAGCGACACGCTGAACAGAGGTTCCGAGAACCGCGGCTCCGAGAACACCGGTCTCAAGGACAGCAGCAACGCCGCGGGCAACGCGGCGACGACCCGAGAGCAAACCACACCCCACGAGCCGGACCCGCGCGGCGGGCCGGCATCGGCCAAGGAGGACTGACAGACGTGGCGACAGTGATGATCAACGGACGGCACAAGGCGGCGGTGCGCGAAGGACTCATGTGCGTCGTGACAGGCACGATCGAGTTCGCGAGCGGCGGCGACGCCGACATCATCAAGATCACAGACGACGTGACCGAGGCGGTGCGCCGGACCGGCCTGCGCGACGGCACCGTGACCGTGTTCGTGCCGGGCGCGACCGGAGCGGTCACGACCCTCGAGTTCGAGCCCGGCGTCGTGCACGACGTGCAGCTCGCGCTCGACCAGATCGCTCCGCCCGACAGGCACTACGTCCACAACGACAACCTGAAGGACGGCAACGGCCACTCGCACGTGCGCGCCGGCCTTGTGGGCCCCTCGATCACCGTGCCGTTCGTCGACGGCCGCCTCACCCTGGGCAAGTTCCAGAACATCGTCTTCTGCGACTTCGACGCGCGGCCCCGCGAGCGCCAGCTGATCGTCCAGGTGATGGGCGTATGAGCGCTCGGCCGGACACGGGCACCGACACCGGCGTGGGCGCCGACACCAGCGTGAGCGCGACCGCCGGCGCTCCCGGCGCGAGCGTCATAGTGCAGGTGGCCCTCGACTTCGTCGACCTGCCGCGCGCCGTCGAGATCGCCCGCGAGGCGGTGGCCGGCGGCGTCGACTGGGTCGAAGCCGGCACGCCGCTGATCAAGGCCGAGGGCCTCGATTCGGTGCGCGAGCTCAAGGCCGCGTTTCCCGACAAGCTCATCTTCGCCGACTTGAAGACGATGGACGCCGGCCGCATCGAGGTCGAGTACGCCGCCAAGGCGGGCGCCGGCCTCGTCGGCGTGCTGGGCGCGGCCAGCGACTCGACCATCAAGGAGTGCATCGAGGCCGCCCACAACTACGGCTGCAAGCTGATCGTCGACATGATCGAGGTGGCCGACCCCGTCACCCGCGCCCGCCAGGCGCAGGAGTGGGGCGCCGACTACGTCGGCATCCACACCGCGATCGACCAGCAGATGCGCGGCGAGGCGCCGTTCACCACGCTGCGCGCCGTGGCCGAGGCCGTCTCCATACCGGTCAGCGCGGCCGGCGGCATCAACTCGGAGACGGCGGCGGCGGCCGTGGCGGCCGGCGCCGGCATCGTCGTGGTCGGCGGCGCCATCACCAAGTCGACCGACGCCACCGCGGCGGCGGCGGAGATCCGCCGCGCCGTCGACGAGGGCGTGTCGATCGAGACGACCCTCTACAAGCGCGCCGGCGCCGACGCGATCCGCTCAGTGCTCGAGCAGGTCTCGACGGCCAACATCTCCGACGGCTGGCACCGCCAGCCGAGCCTGCACGGCATCCGGCCGCTGCTGCCCGGGGCCCATATGTGCGGCCCGGCGGTGACTGTGCGCACCTACCCGGGCGACTGGGCCAAGCCGGTCGAGGCGATCGACGAGTGCAAGCCCGGCGACGTCCTGGTGGTCGACGCCTTCAACAGCTACCCCGCCATCTGGGGCGAGCTCGCCACCCACAGCGCCAAGGTCAAGGGACTGGCCGGCCTCGTCGTGTGGGGCGCCATCCGCGACACGCCCGAGATCGCGCGCATCGGGTTCCCGGCCTTCTCGAGCCTCGTCAGCGCCAACGCCGGCGAGCCCAAGGGCTTCGGCGAGATCAACGTGCCGGTGCTGATCGCCGGCCAGACGGTCGAGCCCGGCGACTGGGTCGTGGGCGACGACGACGGCGTGATCGTGCTGCCCAAGGCGCAGGCCGTCGAGCTCGCCAACCGCGCCATGGACGTGCTCGAAAAGGAGAACCGCATGCGCGGCGAGATCGACGCCGGCAAGACGCTCGCCGAGGTCGCCTACCTGCAGAAGTGGGAGAAGTCGCGCTGAGAGCGGGACGCCCGGCCTGAGACCGGTCTCGCTTCGGCTTGAGAACCGGTCTCGCCCCGGTCTCGGGCCGGCCTCAAGCCGGTCTCAGGCCGGAGCGCCTCGCACCCTGCGGTAGCAGCTCTCGTAGACGGCATTGAAGTCGCCGACGTCGGCGAGGAACGTCCCGGTCTCGATCTGCTCGGACGTGGGCCGCATCGATCGTTGCACCAGGCTGCGCATCAGCGGTTCGGCGGCGCTCACCACCGGGTGATCGCCGCTGTGGTCGGCATTGGCGGCCGCCACGTCGGGGTCGAGCAGGAACTCGATGAAGCGGTGGGCGGCGTCGGGGTCGGCCGCCGAGACCGGGATGCAGGGTCCGTCGATCCAGATCGTGAAACCTTCGCGGGGCCGGATGTACCGCACCTGCGTGACACCGTTGTTGATCGCCCGCGCGACGTCGCTGCCGAAGCACTGCACGATGGCCACGCCGTCGACGATGCTGCGCCACGGCGTGTCGGAGTCGTACCTCAGGACCAGCGGACGCTGCTCGATGAGCACGCTCGTCGCCTGCTCGATCACGTCGTTGTCGGTCGAGTTGGGGCTCTCCCCGAGCAGGTAGAGGGCCGCCGACAGGACCTCGCGCGCGCCGCTGAGCATGGCGATGCGGCCGGCATACTGAGGGTCGAAGGCGATCTCCCAGCTCGAATGGATGCGGCTGATCTGGTCGATCCGCACCGCGAGCCCCTCTGTGCCGAAGTAGAGCCCGGACGTGTACTTGCGGCCGTCGGTCTCGGGATCGTAGGGCGGTCTGCGCAGGCGCGGGTCGGTGATACCCGCGAGGCCGGGCAGGCGATCCGTGTCGAGCGGCTGCAGGACGCCCGCCTCGCGGTACCGCTCGGCCATGTAGTCGCTGGCCACCACAACGTCGAAGCTCTCGCCTGAGAGCACGCGGGCGGCCGCTTCGTCTTCGCCTCTGTACCACGCGCCGTCGATGTGGATCCCCGTCTCGACTTCGAACCGGGAGAGGACCGCCGGCGCCAGGTAGTCGGCCCAGACGAAGAGACGGATGGAACGCGCTGCCATGCTCAGAAGTTCCCTGCCATGCTCAGAAGTTCCCCCTCGTGTGAGGCAATCCTTCGGGACTCTACGCCCCGCGCACCTTGGCGTAGCTCGCCTCGAACGTGGCGTTGAAGGCGCCCAGGTCGCGCAGGAACGTACCGCCGGCCATCTGCTCGTCGGTCGGACGCATGGAGCGCTGCACGAGACTGCGAATGAGCGGGTCGGCCGCCGGCACGACGGGCTGATAGCCCATGATGTCGGCGTTCGCCGCGGCCACGTGGGGCTCGAGCAGGTAGTTCAGGAAGGCGTGGGCCGCGGCCGGCTCGTAGGCGTTGGCCGGTATGCAGGGCGCGTCGGCCCAGACGCGGTAGCCTTCGCTCGGCAGCACGTAGCGGATGCCCGGCGCCCCCTGGGTGATGGCGGCGGCGACGTCGCCGTCCCAGCACTCGACGATCGGCGTGCCGTCGACGATGCGGCGAGCCAGCGCCGTCGTGTCGTAAGCGGTCACGAGGGGTTTCTGGGCCGCGGCCATGGCGGCGGCCTGGTCGAGCAGCTCCGCGTCGGTGCAGTTGGGGTCGGCGCCGAGCAGGAATAGCGCCGGGCCAAGGACTTCGCGCGAGCCGTCGAGCATAGATATCTGTCCGGCGTAGGCGGGGTCGTAGAGCATCTGCCAGCTCTTGGGCGGCAGGGAGATGCGGTCGAGGCGCACGGCGAAGCCCTCTGTGCCGAAGTAGCACACCGAGGTGTACTTTTCGCCGCGCACGCCCGGGTCGTAGGCCGGTGCCTGAAAGTACGGCTGCGTGACCATGCCCCAGTTGGGCAGCAGCTCCATGTCGAGGGGCTGCAGCAGGCCCGCCTTGAGCAGCGCTTCGGCGGCCCAGTCGGTCGGCATGATGACGTCGAAGCGTTCGCCCGCCGTCAAGCGCGTGATGAAGTCGTCGTTGCGCTCGACCGTGGTCTCGTCGACGCGGATGCCGGTCTTGGCCTCGAAGCTCTTCAGCAGCGCGGTCGACAGGTAGTCGGCCCAGTTGAGCAGCCTGATCGACGACGGCTTTGGCGCGCGCGCCGGCGTGTCTGGGGAGACATCTGCCATGGCACCACGTTCGACGCGGCCGCGCCGCTTCCCTCTTAGAAGGTTAAGACTTGCGGGCGGAGACGTACCGGCGCACCGCGATGACCGCCCAGACGGCTTCGACCACGCCAAACGGCCAGGCTCCGGACAGAAAGCCGTAGGCGCTCGACGCCAGGCAGCCCACCGCGAACGCAGCGATGAAGCCCGGCCCACGCTTCTCGAGGGCGTACATGAGCATCATGAACGTGAGCGCGGTGACGCCGTACAGGGTGACTGCCGTGACGATCGCCCCCCTCTTTATGCCGGCGCCGGGCCGGCCGGCGGGCGCCCGTCGAGCGCGCCCACGGCCGCCTGCAGCGTGGTGAGGCGAGCCGAGTAGAGCAGGTGACCGGCGCAGCCACAGTCCGAAGCGCCGAAGCGAGGCGCCTCGCGCTCGACCGGCTCGGTCGCGCACAAACGCTCGACCAGCTCGCATTCCGACAGCGGCGTGTCGAGGAGCCACACTCGGGTGGCGGGATGCCGGCTGAAGAGGTGGTCGGCCTGCCAGCGCAGAGGCTTGGCGGCGCGCCGGTGGCGCGCGACGCGGGCGTCCCGCCCGCGTCGCGCGCTGCCCACGTAGGCGTGCCAGCCGCGAGCGAAGGTGACGGGGCCCAGCGCGCCGACCGCGATCGTCTCGCGGCGCGGCACCCAGGCGGCCACTACGTAGAGGCGGTTGACGGCGCTCACGTGTCCGAGACCAGACGCCGGTAGGTCCGCGGCCGGCGGTGGGCCGCGCCCCAGACCTCGGTACGCCGCCACGCGCGCACCTCGTCGAGGTCGAAGCGCGCCGGGCAGACCTCCTCGTCTTCGCCGGCCCGCACGACCAGCGTGTCGCGGCTCTCGCCGCCTGAGTCGTAGACGCAGGGGTGAAAGGCCACCGAGTGACCGTCGCAGTCGTCGTGCGAGGCCGGATAGTTGGCCAGCGCCACGGCCGCCATGTCCTCGAAGGCCCGGGCGCGCAGCTGGCCGCTGCGGTTGTCGTCCATGGGGCAGGCGTTGGGTACCAGGATGAGCTCGGCGCCGTTGAGCGCCAGGATGCGGGCGCTTTCGGGGAACTCGCGGTCGAAGCAGATCATCGCCCCGACCTCGACCGGACCACCCGCGGTGTCGAGGGTCGCTACCGCAAAGTCCTCGCCGGGCGTGAGCGACGCCTCGGGCTGGTCGAACTCGCAGGTGTGCACCTTGGCGTAGGTCAGGGTCTCGCGGCCGTGGCGGTCGAACAGGGTGACGGTGTTGCGCGGGGCGCCCGGCCACGCCTCGAGGTAGGTGATCGCGATGGCCGTGCCGAGCTCGGCGGCAAGGGCGGCGAAGCGCTGCACGAACGCCCCGTCCCGCGACACGGCCTGTGCCCGCCAGCGTTCCAGGTCGCGGCCGGCGAAGCCGTAGCCGATGTTCCACATCTCGGGGAAGAGCGCGATGTCGGCGCCCAGCGCGGCGGCCGCGCGGCACGCCGCCTCGCCGCGCCGCAGGTTCTCGCTATGGTCGTAGCCGGCCGCCTCGACCTGCAGCAGTGCGACCGTGAGCGCGGCGCTCACGGCCTGGGGCCACTGGGTCGCACGCGGCGGCGCCCGGCGCGTTCGCGGGCCAGCGCGTCGCGGCCCCCGGCGGCCAGCCGGGCGCCGCGCGGCAGGGGCTGGCAGCGCGGGCAGAAGTGCGTGCCGCGGCCGCCCAGCTCGACCCTGCGCACGGCGGCGCCGCAGCTGCGGCAGGGCTCGCCCGCGCGCCCGTAGACGTTGAGGATCTCCTGAAAGGCGCCACGGTCTCCTTCGGGTCCGACGAACGTGTCGATCGACGAACCGTTGTGCTCGATGCCGGCTTGCAGCGTCTCGAGCAGCGCGTCGTGCAGGCGCGCGGCCTCGCCCGGCTTGAGCGTCCCGGCGCGGCGCAGGGGGTTCAGGCGCGCCCGGAACAGGGCTTCGTCGGCGTAGATGTTGCCCACCCCGGCGATCCGCCGCTGGTCGAGCAGGAACGACTTGAGCGGCGTGGCGCGCCCCCGCAGGGCGTCGCGCAGGTAGTCGACGGTGAACCGCGGGCCGAACGGCTCGGGCCCGAGCGCGGCGAAGAACTCGTCCTCGGCGGCGGCCGCGACCGCCCAAACCCGGCCGAAGCGCCGCGTGTCGTAGAAGTAGAGGTCGGTGCCCGGCGCGAAGTGCGCCGCAAAGCGCGGCGCGCGGGTGCCGGGCTCGGGCGTGAAGACCAGCCGTCCGGTCATGCGCAGGTGTACCAAGAGCAGCACGGCGTCGAGCTCGACGATCAGGTACTTGCCACGGCGCCGCAGGGCGACGACGCGACGCCCCCGCAGGGCGCCGCGCAACGCCGCCTCGCTCTGCAGCGATACGCTGGGGTCGCTGACCGTGACCTGCTCGAGCACGAGGCCGGGCAGGCAGGTGGCCAGCCGGCGGCGGACGGTCTCGACCTCGGGCAGCTCAGGCATCGGAGGGCGCTTCCTGGGCGCGTTCCCACCAGCCCTGAAGAAAGGCGCGCGCCTGCTGCGGAGTCGTGACGACGCCACAGTCGATCTCTTCCTGCAGCACAGTGAGGGCGCGGCCCACGACGGCGCCCTCGGGCAGGTTGAGCAGATCCATGATCTCGTCGCCGTCCAGCAGGCGGCGCGGCGGCGGCGGCGTGTCGCCGAACACGTCGCGGGCGATGCGGAAGTGGCGCGCCAGCGACTGCGGCGGCGTGCGCTCGCCGCGCGTCGCCATGCGGTCGGCGAGCGACAGGGCGATGGCCTCGAAGACGAAGGGCTCCACGGCGTGACGAAAGCGCACCAGGGAGCGCGTGGTGAGCGGCATCTCGCGCACCAGAAAGCCCAGCCGCAGGTGCTGGCGCACGAGGCCGCCCAGGAACCGCTCGAAGCGCCGGCTCATGCGCAGCCTGCGACAGACGCCGCCCACGAGCTCCTCGCCGATGCGGTCGTGGTGGAAGAACGTCACCCGCCCGTCGCCGTCGACCTGCCGGGCGGCGGGCTTGCCGATGTCGTGCAGCAACACGGCCCAGGCGAGCGGCGCCAGCGGAGCGGCGCCCGGCAGGCCCGTCTCGTCGGGCGGCGCCAGGTAGCGCTCGCCGCCGAGCGCGGCGACGATCTGCGGCAGGAACGACAGCGCCTCGAGGGTGTGCTCGAAGACGTCGAGGTGGTGGTAGGCGTTCTGGGTGACGCCGCGGCAGGCCGCGACCTCGGGCAGCACGACCTCGAGGGCGCCGAGCTCGGCCAGGCACCGCGCGGCGGAGCCGGCGGCGGAGAGGCCGAGCAGCGCCGAGAGCTCGTGCTCGAGCCGCTCTCCGCTCATCGCGGAGAGTCCGCCGGACGCCCCCCGGGCGGCTTCTTCGAGGCCGGCGGCCGGCGTCAGGTCGAGCTCGTAGCGCAGCCGGGCCAGACGCACGACGCGCACGGGGTCGTCGTCGAGCGACCCGGGTGCGCACGGCGCGAGCCGGCGGGCGCGCAGGTCGGCGAGCCCGCCGCAGGGATCGACCAGGGCCCCGGACGACCCGCTCAGCGGACGGGCGATGGCGTTGATCGTGAAGTCGCGGCCGCGTAGATCGTCGGCGATCGACTCGCCGCGCAGCGGCGCCACGTCGACGTGACCGCCCGGGCAGGCGATCCGCCAGGCCGAGAACCGCTCCGAGAACGAGAAGGCGGCGGCCCCGTCGAGGGCGTCGGCCAGGCGACGAGCGAACGTCTCGGCGTCGCCTGTGACGACGAGGTCGATGTCGTCGCAGAGCCGGTGCAGCAGGGTGTCGCGCACCGCGCCGCCCACCACCCAGGCGCCGTCGCATGCGGCGACCGCGGGGGCGGCGGCGGCGACGATGGCGTAGGGATCGAGCATCGCGCGCCGCAGTCAGGCAGGCTGGGCCGGGCCGGCCCCTCCGGCGGGATCGGGCCGATAGGCACGGTCGGCGGCGGCAGCCGGTCCGGCCGCTCCGGCTGCCTGCGCCGTCTCGACGTAGCGGCGCACGACGCGCGGCGAGACGTCGCAGGCGATCTCGTAGTTGATCGTGTCGAGCAGCCGGGCGACGTCTTCGGCGAGGATCCGTTCGGCGCCCGAGCGGCCGATGAACACGACCTCGTCGCCGGGTCGCACGGCGGTCGGGTCGTCGGGCAGCAGCACGGTGAGCTGGTCCATGCTGATCGTGCCGGCGATACGGCAGCGCCGGCCGTTCACGAGCACCTCGCCGCGGTTGGTGAGGGCCCGGGCGATGCCGTCGGCGTAGCCGATCGGCACGATCGCCAGGCGCGCCGGGCGGTCGGCGACGAAGCGCCGCCCGTAGCCGACCGACTCACCGGGACCCACCTCGCGGATGCCGGCCACGTACGAGGTGAGGCGCAGCGCCGGCCGCAGGCCGCGGGGCTCGGGGTCGTCGCCGAACGGCGAGAGCCCGTAGATGGCGATGCCGGTACGCACCATGTCGAAGTGAGCGGCGGGATCGCGCATGGTGGCCGCGCTGTTGGCGACGTGCGCGATCAGGCCGGGGTAACGCGCCTTGAGCTGCCCGGCGAGCGCCGCGAAGCGCTCGAGCTGGACCGCAAAGAAGGCGGGATCGTCTTCGTCGGCGGTGGCGAGATGGCTCATAAGGCCGGTGAGGGTCGAGTTCGGGCCGAGGGCTGCCGAGGGCGCGGCGGCGGCGCAGAGCGCCGCCGCCGCGCCCTCGTCGACCCCGAGCCGCCCCATGCCGGAGTTGAACTTGACGTGCACCCGGGCGCCGCAGCGCAGCGCCTCGGCGAGGAACGCTTTGGACCACACCGCGACGTCGGCGCGCGCCCTGGCCGCGCGCGCGACTTCGGCGCCGGTGAGCGCGCCGAAGATCAGCAGCGGTACGTCGATGGCCGCCTCTCGCAGCTCTTCGGCCTCGGTGACCGTGGCCACGCCCAGCCACGAGGCTCCGGCCTGCAGGGCCGCGCGGGCGACGGGCACGGCGCCGTGGCCATAGCCGTTGGCCTTGACCACCGCGCACAACCTGCCGCCGGCGGGCAGCAGGGCGACCAGATGGGCGATGTTGTGGCGCACCGCGGAGAGGTCGACGGTGGCCAGGGCGCGCTGGCGGTCGTCGAGCACCTACAGCCCCATCATGCGGATGATGTCGTGACGCGCCACGATGCCGATCAGCCGGCCGTCCCCATCGACCACCGGTACGCGGTTGACCTTCTTGTCGACCATGATGTTGGCCGCCGCACGCACGGGTTCGTCGGCGCCGACCGTCAGCACCTCGGCGGTCATCACATCGCTCACGGCGTTGCCCACCATCTTCTGGAGGCGCTCCTCGAACTTCTTCTGGCCGCCCAGGTAGACCAGGTTGCCGAACAGCCCGAAGTAGTGCGGCAGGCGCACGTCGGCGTCCTCGATCACGAGATCGCCCTCGGTGACGATGCCGACCAGCCGGCCGTCGGCCCCGACCACCGGCACGCCGCCCAGGTCCTTGTCCTGCAAGAGCAGCACGAGATCGTGGACCGTGGCGTCGGGGGCGATCGTCACCACATCGCGCTCCATGATGTCGGCCACCCGCGTATCGTCGGCGCCTGTGCCTGCCGCCGCGCTTGCGTCTGCGCCCTCTGCTGCCGCCGCGCCGGCGTCTCCCTTTGCGTCTGTGCCTGTTCCTGTGTGGTCGCTGTCGCCGTGGCTCACCTGCTCACCGTCCCGATCAGTCGTGGTCATGGGAATGCTCGTCGTCGTCGGAGTCGTCTTCGCCCAGCACCAGCCGCTCGACGGCCAGCGGCAGAAAGTCGAACAGGTCGCTCGCGATCAGGCCCTCGGTGCTCGTTCTCGTGGCGACCGCCAGGTCGGCGGCCAAGCCGTGCACGTAGCCGCCGAGACAGGCCGCCTCGGTGGCCGACAGGCCCTTGGCGAGCTGGCCGGCGATGATGCCGGTCAGCACGTCGCCGGTGCCCGGCGTGGCCAGGCCGGGGTTGCCGACCGGCACGACGTAGGCGGTGCCGTCGGGGTCGGCGACGATCGTGTGGGAGCCCTTCAGCAGGACGGTCGCGCCGCTGCGCCGGGCCGCCTCGCGGGCGGAGTGAAGGCGATGAGCCGCGACCTCGGCGGCGGTCGTGCCGAGCAGGCGAGCCAGCTCGCCTTCGTGGGGCGTGAGCACCGTCGGGGCCGCGCGCCCGTTGAGCAGCTCGAGGTCGCCGCCCAGGGCATAACAGGGCATCGGCGTCGATCACGAGCGGCGTCTCGGCCATCACGCCCACGAGCTCGCGCACGAGTGTCGACGGTGTCGGCGTCGCGGCCCATGCCCGGACCCAGCGCCGCCGCCTTGAGGCGCGCCATCTCGTCGCGGATGGCGCCCAGCGCCTCGTGGCCGAGCCGGCCCGCACCGGGGACCGCGATGTTGATGACCTCGAGATAGGGCTTCTCGCCCACCAGGTCGTCGGGCAGTGCGCAATGAACGAGGCCGGCGCCCGAACGCAGGGCGCCCAGCGCCGCCATGGCCGCCGCGCCGGTCATGCCGCGCGAGCCGCCGACGACCAGCACCGTGCCCACCGAGCGCTTGTGGTCGGCCTCGCCCTTGGGCCGCACGAGCAGGCCGACGGCGTCGGCCGAGAGGGCGAAGACGTCGGGCTGCTCGTCGCAGGCCGGCGGGATGCCGATCGGCACGACCACGACATGACCCGCGCGGCGGTCGCCGGGGCTCACGAAGTGGCCGACCTTGGGAGCGTGCAGTGTGACCGTCAGATCGGCCAGCACCGAAGGGCCGCCCAGCTCGCCTGTAGAGGCGTCGACGCCCGAAGCGATGTCGAGCGCCACGACGGCGGCGGCCGAGGTGTTCATGGCTTCGATCGCCGCGGCCGCCGCGCCCTTGGCCACGCCGGTGAAGCCGGTGCCGAAGACGGCGTCGAGCGCGACGTCGGCGTCGCCGACCGGCTCGACGCCGTCGACGATCTCGACGCCGAGCTTCTCGGCGATCTCGAGGTTGAGCCTGGCGTCGCCCTGGTATGCGTCGCGCCCGGCGACGGCGAAGACGGTGACGTCGATGCCGGCGTTGAACAGCTCGCGGGCGACCACGAAGCCGTCGCCGCCGTTGTTGCCCTTGCCCGCGTAGATCACGACGCTCTCGGGGTCGAAGGCGAGCATGATCTCGCGCGCCACGGCCGCGCCGGCGCGCTCCATGAGATGACCGCCGGGGATGCCGAGCCCCTCTATCGCGGCCGCGTCGGTGGCCCGCATCTTTTCGGCCGTGAACAGACCGACCGACAGCGACTCAAGCATCGTCATCCTCCTTGGCCTCAGTAGGAGCCTCGACCATATCGTCCCCGGCGGCGGCTGCGCCACCCGTGTCGTGCGCCGCGCCGCGCCGGCCGGGGTGTGCCGCGCCGCGCAGGTCGGCGCCACCGGTGTCGTGCACGGCGATCGCCACCGCGTAAGCCATGCCCGCGGTGTGGCTCAGAGACAGTTCTACCCGCGTGACGCCGAGTCGTCGAGCGATCGCGGCCACCCGGCCGTGCAGCGCCACCCGCGGCTTGCCGCCCGACAGCACCTCGATCTCGCGCCAGACGAAGCCGATGATGCCGATCCCCAGCGCCTTGCCGACGGCCTCCTTGGCCGCAAAGCGCGCGGCATAGCGCGCGTAGGGGTCGGCGAAGGAGTCCGCATAGGCGCGCTCCTGGTCTGAGAAGAGCCGCTCGTAGGCCCGCGGCAGGTGCTCGAGCAGGCGCCGCAGGCGCTCGATCTCGACCGCGTCGATGCCCACGCCGGTGACGCCGGTGAGAGCGGCCACCTCGGCGAAGGCGGCGGCTCGGTCACGAGCCTCGTCCACTACGGCATCACTCGACGGTGACGGTCTTGGCGAGGTTGCGCGGCTGGTCGACGTTCAGGCCGCGCAGGCAGGCGATGTGATAGGCCAGCAACTGCAGCGGCACGATGGCCACCATGGCCGCCACGACGGCGTCGCAGCGCGGCACGCGCAGCACAGCGGCGGCGATCTCCTCGATGGCGTCGTTGCCCTCGGTGGCCACGGCGATGACGTCGGCGCCGCGCGCCCGGACCTCTTCGATGTTGGAGACGACCTTGGCGTAGACCGGCCCGTCGTTGGCCACGATCACGACCGGCGAGCCCTCGTCGAGCAGGGCGATCGGGCCGTGCTTCATCTCGCCGGCCGCGTAGGACTCGGTCGGGATGTAGGCGATCTCCTTGAGCTTGAGGGCGCCTTCGAGGCACACGCCGTAGCCGATGTGCCGGCCGAGGTACAAAAAGAACGGCTCGTCGCAGTAGCGCCGCGCGATCTCTTCGACCTGGGGGTTGCCCGACAGGCATTCCTCGATCAGGGCGGGTACCTCTGAGAGCTCGAGACCGACCTGCTGGAGCTCGTCGTCCGACAGCGTGCCGCGCACGCGGGCCAGGTGCAGGGTGAGCAGCAGAAGAGCGGCGATCTGCGTGACGTGAGTCTTGGTCGCCGCCACCCCGATCTCGAGGCCGGCGCGGGTGAACAGCACGGCGTCGGCCTCGCGCGTGGCCTGGCTGCCCATGATGTTGGTGAGCGCCAGCACAGGGGCTCCGGCCTCGCGCGCGAGCCGCATGGCGGCCAGCGTGTCGAGGGTCTCACCCGACTGCGTGATGCCGATCACCAGCACCTCGTCGTCCAGCACCGGGCGCCGGTAGCGAAACTCGCTGGCCAGGTCGACCTGCACGGACATGCCGGTGAAGGTCTCCATGGCATACGAGGCGATCAGGCCGGCGTGGTAAGAGGTGCCGCAGCCGATGATCAGCACCCGGCGCAGGCGCTTGAGCAGCTCGACGGGGAGGTCGACCTCGGACAGGTCGACCTCCCCGTCGTCGCCCAGCCGGCCGGCGAGCGTGTCGGCCACGGCCTGCGGCTGCTCGTTGATCTCCTTGATCATGAAGGTCTCGTAGCCGCCCTTCTCGGCGGCTTCGGCGTCCCAGGTGACCTCGCCGTGCTCGCGTTCGACCGCCACACCCGCGCGGTCGCTGACCGCGACGCCGTCGGCCCGAACACAGACGATGTCGCCGTCGTCCAGCACGAGCACGTGGCGGGTGTGGGCCAGGAAGGCCGGGATGGCCGAGGCGATGAAGACCTCGTCGTCGCCGAGCCCGACCACGAGCGGCGCCTCGTGGCGCGTGCCGACGATGAGCTGCGGCTCGTCGGCCGAGACGGCGCAGAAGGCGTAGTTGCCTTCGAGGCGCGCGACCGCGGCGCGCACGGCGGCCGACAGGCCGGCGCCGATCTCGTCTTCGATCAGGTGGGCCACGACCTCGGCGTCGGTCTCCGATGTCAGCGTGTGCCCGGCCGCGGCGAGCTCGGCGCGCAGCTCTTTGTAGTTTTCGATGATGCCGTTCAGGACGATGGAGATGTGCCCGGTGCAGTCGCAGTGGGGGTGAGCGTTGTCGAACGAGGGCCGGCCGTGGGTCGCCCAGCGCGTGTGGCCCAGGCCGACGACCGCCGCCGAGTCGCCGTTGCCGGCGGCCGCATAGAGCGCGTCGAGGTTACCGACCGAGCGCACCACGTCGATGCCGCCGTCGCAGATCAGGGCGATGCCGGCCGAGTCGTAGCCGCGGTATTCGAGATGCCTCAGGCCGTCGAGGATGATCGGCTTGCCGGGCCTGCGCCCGGCGTACCCTACGATGCCGCACATGTGACCTCGCTTCGTTGGAAACGGGCGCGCGGTAGGTGGGAGCGACACATCCGGACCGCTTTGTGCCCATCGTTGCCGATGGGGTTTGTCGGTTCGGTCACGACCGTGTCGGGCCGGGAGGCACCCGCCGAAAGCTTCGATGAACCTCCGCCTCGTCACCCGCCGGCTCGTTGCCGCCGGCGGGTCTGGCGCTGATGATACTGGTCTACCCGCTCACACCTGCCAAGCCCACCCTGTGGACCGGCTCACTCGCTGGCTGTGGCTCTGCGCACCTCCCCGTCGAAGTCAGGGCATTCTACCCCATTACGACTCCGCAGAGTCTCCGGTGGCCTGGATGGGCAACGCGCGTCGGAAAGCCGAGTCGCCGGCCTCAGGCGTCGCCCAGATGCTCCTTGACGACCGCGACGATGCGGTCACAGACGGCGTCGCAGTCGTCCTGCGTGAGGGCTTCGGCCATGACGCGCACGAGCGGCTCGGTGCCCGACGGCCGCACCAGGATGCGGCCGTCACTGCCGAGTCGCTCGCTCTCGCGCGCGACTGCCTCCCAGACCGCCGTGGCTCCCTCGAGGCCCTCGCGGTCGCGCACCCGCACGTTGACGAGCTTCTGCGGCAGGCGCTCCATGACCGTCGCCGCCTCGTGCAGCGGCAGCCCCATCTCGTTTAAGGCCTGCAGCAGCAGCAGGGCCGTGGCCAGGCCGTCGCCGGTGGTCGATACGTCACGGTTGATGATGTGACCCGACTGCTCGCCGCCCAGCACGTAGTCGTGCTTGAGCATCTCGGCGATCACGTAGCGGTCGCCGACGGCGGTCGTCACGACGGCGATGTCCTCGCGGCGCATGGCGTGGTGAAAACCGAGGTTGGTCATGACGGTCGTCACCACCGTGTCGCGGCGCAGAAGACCCTTGCTCTTGAGGTGCCGCGCCAGGATGGCGATGACGAAGTCGCCGTCGACCAGGGCGCCGCGGGCATCGACGGCCAGCAGGCGGTCGCCGTCGCCGTCGAAGGCCAACCCGAGATCGAAGCCGTCGGCCCTTACGACCCGCTGCAGCGCCTCGAGGTGGGTCGAGCCGCACTCGTGGTTGATGTTCAGGCCGTCGGGCGCGGTGGCGAGCAGCACGACGTCGGCCCCCGACTCGCTGAGGGCCAGCGGGGCCGCTTCGAACATCGCCCCGTTGGCGCAGTCGACGGCGATGCGCAGACCGGAAAGGTCGAGGGGGATGCGTTTGACGACGTCCCAGACGTAACCCTCGACCGCTCCTTCGATGTGGTCGGCACGGCCGATCTGCTCGCCGCGCAGCGAGCCGAGGTCGTGGCCCGTGACGTGCTCCTCGATCTCGGCCTCCTCGTCGTCTGAGAGCTTGAGACCGAGATGGCTGAAGAACTTGATGCCGTTGTCGGCGAAGGGGTTGTGCGAAGCCGACACGACCACGCCGGCGTCGGCGCCGCGCTTGACGACGAGGGCGGCGAGGCCGGGCGTGGGGATCACGCCGGCGATCTCGACGCAGCCGCCGCCGCTCGTGATACCGGCGACCAGCGCGGCTTCGAGCATGGAGCCCGACACGCGTGTGTCGCGACCGATCAGAAAGCGCGGCGCCGGGCCCCTGTGCTCGGCGAGCACGAAGGCCGCCGCGCGGCCGACCTGCAGGGCCAGCTCGGCGGTGAGCTGGTCACCGGCCAGGCCGCGGATACCGTCGGTACCGAACAAGGTCACGAGCAGCCTTTCGGGAGAGGGTGCAAAAACCGACTTATGGTACGCCGGGGGTAGGGACACGGCAAATCGCCGCGACGGGCCGGACGCGTGCGCAAACGACGACGGGCGGCGTTCGAAACGACGACGGGCCGCTTTCGCGGCCCGTCGGAAAACACTAGGGAGAACCGGTCAGCGCTTGGAGAACTGCGGGCGCTTACGGGCCTTCTTGAGGCCGGCCTTCTTGCGTTCCTTGACCCGCGCGTCGCGCGTGAGAAAGCCGGCGCGCTTGAGCGGCGTGCGCAGGCTTTCGTCGGCCACGATGAGCGCCCGGGCGATGCCGTGACGGATGGCGCCGGCCTGGCCGGCCATGCCGCCGCCGGTCACGTTGACGCGCACGTCGAACTTGGCCTGCGTGCGGGTCGCTTCGAAGGGCATGACGGCGATGGTCTGCAGCACGCGCCGACCGAAGTAGTCGTCGAGGTCTTTGCCGTTGACGACCACGCGGCCGACGCCGGGGCTGAGAGTGACGCGGGCGACGCTGGTCTTGCGCCTGCCGGTACCGTTGTAGGTGACTGAGGCCACGCGCCTTACTCCTTGATCTCGAGCGCTTCGGGGTTCTGGGCCACGTGTGGATGCTCGGGACCGGCGTAGATCTTGAGCTTGCGTAGCTGAGCCGCGCCCAGACGGTTGTGCGGCAGCATACCCTTGACCGAGCGGCGCACGACTTCTTCGGGGCGCCGGTCGAGCAGGTGCCTGAGCGACTCGCCCTTGATGCCGCCGGGGTAGCCGGAATGACGCCAGTACATCTTGTCGTCGAGCTTTTTGCCCGTGACGACGATCTTCTCGGCGTTGACTACGACCACGAAGTCGCCGGTGTCGATGTTGGGCGTATAGGTCACCTTGCGCTTACCGCGCAGGGTGTCGGCGACGACCGTCGACAGGCGGCCCAGCGTCTGGCCGGCCGCATCGACGACGTACCACTTCTTTTCGATTGTTGCGGGTTTTGCAACGAAGGTCTTCACGCGACAACTCCTTGAATGCGCGAGGGGGTATGATACCCGCTCACGAAAGGCGACGCAACTCTACAAGGTCGCCCGGCGCCAGGCCCAGGACTTCTTCGGCCGAACCGGTGTTCACGGCCACCGCCACCTGACCGTAACTGTCGACCAGCACCATGATGTCGCTGGGGCGTACTTCGACGAACGAACGGGCCAGGCGCGCGAGGTAGCGCTCGCCGGCGCAGACCAGCTCGATCGGGTCGCCGAGCTGGGCCGCGTCGAGGCGGTCGGCGTCGAGGTTGAGGGCGACGTTGCCGAACCGGTCGATCAGCACCGCCGCGGCCCGCAGGCCCCGTTTGGTGGCCCGCGGCCGGGGGATCTCGAGGCGCACGAGCCCGGCCGGATCGATCTCGGGACCGAGCTCGGCCGGCGCCAGGCCCATGGCCAGGCGCGCCGCGACGGGAGCGAAGATGTCGCGCCCGTGGAAGGTCGCCGACAGCGGCTTGACGAAGAGCTCCGCATTGGTGATCTGCCGGGCGCCGGCGAGGCCGCCATCGGCTTCGGCGGCCAGCACGAGCAGGCCGTTGTCGGGACCCACGAACCGGCGCCCGCCGGCCGACGCCAGCACGACGGCGCGGCGCGGACCGCCCACTCCAGGATCGACCACCGCCAGATGGATCGCGCCGGACGGCATGTAGCGCATGGTGTTGCGCAGCACGAAGGCGGCGCCCAGCAGGTCGTGGCGGGCGATGCCGTGGGTGATGTCGATCACCGTGACGCCCGGCGCCAGGCCGGCGATGACGCCCCGGCAGGTGCCGGCGAAGTCGTCCTCGTAGCCGTAGTCCGACAGGAAGCAGATGTGGCGTGGCGCGCTCATCAGCCCAGTGTACCCGGGTTCGAGCCCGCGAGCGGTCGCCGGCCGGGCGCATCGCCGGCCGGGCGCGACGCTCCGGTGGCTTCGTGGGCGGCGGCCGCGTCGGCGGTCACGGCCTCGAGCAGCCCGGCGGCGGTGTAGACGCCGGCCTCGACGCTCACCGTCAGGCCCAGCTCCCGCAGCGTCGCACTGGTCACCGGTCCGATCGAAACGAGCCTCGTCGCGGCCAGGCGGCCGGCCAGATCGCCGGCTCCCAGGAGGCTCGCGAACGCGCGCGCCGTCGAGCTCGACGTGAAGGTGATGTAGTCGGCCGCCTCGACATCTGCGACCGGGCAGGGCAATGCCGCCGCCGGCACGGTGTCATACAGCGTCACGACATCTGCCTCGGCCCCACGCTCGCGCAGGGCGTCCGGCAGCAGCGAGCGCGCCTCACGGGCGCGCGGCAGCAGCACGCGGACCCCGGCGAGCCGCCGCGCCCGCGCGTCGAGCGCGGCGATCACGCCCTCGGCGACGTACTCCTCGGGCACGACGCTCGGCAGAAGCCCGCGCTCCTCGAGGGCGTGCGCCGTGGCGGGTCCGATGGCGACCAGCTCGCAGGCGGCGAGCGCCTCCGGCGTGCGACCACGATCGGCCAGGCGGTCGCAGAAGATCGAGACCCCGTTGGCACTGGTGAAGACGACCGTCCCGTAGGTCTCGAGCCGGTCGATGGCGGCGCGCAGCTCGCCGGTCAGGCCGAGGGGGACGATCTCGATGACCGGACACGACAGCACCCGCGCACCGGCGGCCTCGAGGAGCGCGGTCAGGCCGCCGGCCTGCCCGCGCGGACGAGTGACGACCACCGTGCGGCCGGCAAGCGGACAAGGGCCCGCGGCGGGCCACACGGCGCCGGCGGGAGGCCGCCCGGCGCCGTCGGGGGGCGGCTGCGGATCGGTCGGGCCAGGCGCCATCAGCGCGCCCCGCCGGGGACCGGACCGGAGCTCTCGCGCAGGTCGGCCAGGATGCGCTCGGCGCCGGCGGCGCGGAGGCGCTCGGCGAGTGCCTCGCCGAGCGCCTCCGGCGCACCCGCCGGCGCCGCCATCGCGTCGCGCACCGCGACGGTCCCGTCGAGCGAGCCCACGTACGCGCGGAGCACGAGCTCGGCGCCGTCGCGCGGCACGTCGTCCGGCCGATCGTCTGGGCCTTCCTGCAGCTCCGCATGGGCGCCGATGGGGATCTGGCAGCCGCCCTCGAGGGCGGCGAGCAGGGCGCGCTCGGCGCGCACGGCAAGGGCGGTGGGGCCGTGGTCCAGGCAGGCGACGAGCGCGGCGACGCGCTCGTCGCCTGCCCTCGTTTCGACCGCCAGCGCGCCCTGCCCCACCGCCGGCAGCATCTCGTCGAGACCGAACACGAACGCGGCGAGATCGGAGCGACCAAGGCGCGCGAGGCCGGCTGCGGCCAGCACCGTGCCGTCGAGGCCCTCGTCGACGAGCTTGCGCAGGCGCGTCTGGACGTTGCCGCGCAGGTCGACGAGCCGCAGGTCGGGCCGCAGGCAGAGGAGCTGCGAGCGCCGCCGCAGGCTCGAGCTGCCCACCACGGCGCCGCGCGGCAGCTCGCTCAGCCCGGACGGCCGCCCGAGCGCTCCCGAGCTTCCCGACACAGCGGCGACACCGACGAACACGTCGCGCGCCTCCGCGCGGCGCGCGAAGGCGGCGATGCTTAGGCCGGCCGGCAGAGCGGTCTGGACGTCCTTGGCCGAATGGACGGCCAGGTCGATGTGACCGTCCGACAGGGCGGTCTCGAGCTCCTTGGTGAAGAGCCCCTTGTCGCCGATCTTCGACAGGGGCGCGTCGAGGATCCTGTCGCCGGTGGTCGCGATCTTCTCGATCACCACCTCGAGACCGGAGTGCGCCTCGCGCAGGCGGGCAGCTACCCAGTCGGCCTGGACGAGGGCCAGCGCGCTGCCGCGCGAGCCCACGACGAGGCGTTCAGCGCTCATCGCTGGGGCTCATGCTCGTCGTCTTCGAAGCGCGGCGCTCATCGCGGGCCGCCGGCGACCTCACGACGCCTGCGCGGGCGACGCGAACGGCCCGGACGGCGCGACGTCGGCGGCGCCGGGTGCGACGGCGGCGGACGCGGCCGGCGGAGCATCGCCGCCGCGGGACGGCGCTGGAGCCGGGGCCAAGGCGGGAGCCGGGGCCAAGGAGGGAGCCGGGGCCAAGGAGGGAGCCGGGGCCAAGGAGGGAGCCGGGGCCGAGTCGCAAGCCGAGGCCAGCGCCGAAGCCGGCGCCGGGGCCGACTCATCCAGGTCGAAGAGCCGACGCAGCGCGTCTATGTACACGGACACGTCGCTCTCGGCGGCGAGCTCCTTCATGCGGACCGTCGGCAGATGGAGGATCTTGTTGACGATCGCGGCGGTGAGCTGCTCGACCCGGGCGCGCTGCGCCGGTGAGAGCTCGCCGAGCGGGCCGGCCAGGCGGGCCAGCTCGGCCTCGCGGATGCCGTCGATCGTGCTGCGGAGCTGGGCGATGGTGGGTACGACCTCGAGGCCGGCCAGCCACTCGTTCATGCGCGCGAGCTCCTCGGCGACGATGCGTTCGGCCTGCGCGACCTGGCGCTCGCGCTGGTGGCGGTTGGCGGCCACCACGCCCTGAAGATCGTCGATGTCGTAAAGGTAGCACTGCTCGAGACGCCCGACGGCGGGGTCGAAATCGCGGGGCACGGCGATGTCGATCACGAACAGCGGGCGGCGCCGGCGCCGGCGCATGATCTCGGCGAAGCGGGCCCTGTCGACGACGAACTCCCGCGAGGCCGTCGAGGAGATGACGATGTCGGCGGCCATGAGCTGCTCGTCGAGCTCGTCGAAGCAGACCGCGCGGCCCTCGCAGCGCGCCGCCAGCTCCTCGGCGCCCGCCAGCGTGCGGTTGGCCACGACCACCGCTCCGACGCCGTGCGCCCGCAGGTGCCTGACGGTGAGCTCGCTCGTCTCGCCCGCGCCGAGCACGAGCACCTCGCGCCGGTCGAGCTTGCCCAGAACCTGGCGGGCCAGGTCGACCGCGACCGAACTGACGGACACCGGCCGCTGCCCGATCGTCGTCTCCGAGCGCACCCGCTTGCCCACCTCGAGGGCGTGGCGGAACAGCTTGTTGAACACCGTGGCCGTACAGCCCTCGCCGCAGGCCGCCTGGTAGGCGTCCTTCAACTGGGCGACGATCTGCGCCTCGCCGACGACCAGCGAGTCGAGGCTCGCCGCCACCCGGAACAGGTGGCGGATGGCGGCGTCGCCCTCCTTTTCGTAGACGGCCGCGCGCAGCTCGCCGGCGTCGACGCCCTGGTAGGCGGCCATGCGCTCGACGGCAAGGCGCGCGGCGGCGAGGGTGTCGTCGGTGGAGAGATAGACCTCCGTGCGGTTGCAGGTCGACAGCACGACGGCTTCGGCGATCGGGCCGTCGTCGAGCAGGCGGCGCGCCAGGAGCGCCGCCTCGTCGCACGGCAGGGCCAGCCGCTCACGCAGCTCGAGCGGGGCCGTCTTCTGCGAGATGCCGACCGCGACAAGGTGCATACGAGTCACCTATTTACCCCAAACGTGGAATCCACTCAGATACGGGTCCGCCACGAGGCGGATGGCGAGCAGGCAGACGAGGCCGGCGATCGCCAGCCACGCCGTGCGCCGTCCGGCCCAGCCGGCGACCAGCCGCGCGTAGACGAAGCCCGCGTAGATCGCCCAGGCGACCACGGCCAGCGCCACGACGGCGTTGCGCCACCATTGCTCGACGCCGAACGCCTCGGCCCGTATGACGCCGGCGGCGATGCCCATCGACAGGAACGGCAAGCCGGTCATCACGGCGTGGCCCACGAGCTGGTCGAGCGTGCGCAGAGCGGGCAGACGGCCCAGGACGGGACCGATGTGCCGCCTCTTCAGGGCGATGTCTTCGACCACGTAGATGAGCGCCGCCCCACCGGCCAGAAGAAAGGCCGCGAGCGCCGCGAAGATCACGCTCACGTGGATCACGACGAGGTCGCTCTTCAGGGCCGGCACGAGGCGCGCCGGCGGAGAGTAGCGGCTCCAGGCGATGGTCATGAAGACGAGCGCGGCCGGCACCACGCAGAGGCCGAGCGCCTTGACGCGCGTGCGCCACTCGAGGACCAGGTAGACCGCGACGATCGCCCAGCTCAGGGCGACCATCGACTCGTAGCCGCCGACGACCGGCACGTGGCCGGCTTCGGCCCAGCGCGCCGCGAGGGCCACCGTCTCGAGCAGCCAGCCGGCCGCCACGCAGGCCAGGCCGATCCGCTCCTGCAGCTCGCGACGCGAGAACAGGAAGTACGCAAAGCAGACGAAGCCGGCCGCGTAGAGCAGGTAGGCAAACCAGAAGGCGATGACCTGCGTGTGCGCCACTTCCCGAGACCCCCCTTGTCCGCGCCGCGGTGCCCGCGCCGCGTCAGGCCGGCCCGCCGCCGGCGCGCCGCCTGAGCTCCTCGTCGAGCACGCGCACGTCGCGCTGCAAATGGGCGATGCGCCGCCCGGCGGAGACCAGGTAGGCGACGAGGGCCACGAGAACGACGGCGTAGGCGGCGGCGACGTACTTGACGGCTTCAGCGAGCGACATCGCGTCCTCTCCCCAGACGATACTTCAGGTCCTGCAGCTCCTCGCGCAGGGCTTCGATGCCCAGCTCTATGCGCAGGAGCCCGACGAACAGCAGGGTCATGCCGGCCATGCTGATGAGAAAAGCGATCAGGTCGCGAGCGGCCATGCCGCTGCCCTGCGGACCGAGCACGACCGGGTGCAGGCCGGCCGGCAGCAGCCGGGTCGAAAGGAACGTGATCGGCACGTCGACGAAGGCGACGATGGCAAAGAGCGCCGCGTAGGTGGCGCGGCGCGACTCGTCTTCGACCGTGCCGCGCAGCACGAAGTAGCCGGTATAGAGCAGGCAGGCGATGAGAAAGGTGGTGAGGCGCGCATCCCAGGCCCACCACACGCCCCAGGCGGCCCGGCCCCAGATCGAGCCGGTGGCCAGGACGAGCACGCTGAAGAAGAGCCCCAGGCGCACCGCAGCGACCCCGAGCCGGTCGTACCTCGCATCGTCGCGGCGCAGATAGAGCACGGCGGCCACGAAGGCCACGCCGTAGGCCAGCAGGGCGGTCTCGGCGATCGGCGCGTGGAAGTAGAAGATCTTCTGGCTGAAGCCGAGGGTCGAGGCGTCGGTCGGCGCGACCCAGAAGGCGACGTACAGCCCGCAGGCGAGCGCCGCTCCGGCGGCCGCGAGGATCGCCGTGGTGGTGGCAAGCCTGGGGCCGGCCACCCGCTCGGTCCGGTCGACGACGGCTGTCGAGGCGCTCTCCACCCCTACTCTCCTATCGCGAAGTCATAAGTGCCGTAGGCGAGCACCAGGAAGACGCCATCGTACACCAGCAAAAACGCGAGCCTGGCGAGCAGCGAGCCCGTCCCGGCGGCGCCCGAGAAGACGACACTGGTGCCAGATGCGGCGGCGATCAGCAGGGGGACGGCGAGCGGCAGGAAGAGGATGGGCAGCAGCAGGTCGCGCGCCCGGGTATTCATGGAGATCGTGGCCAGCAGGGTGCCCAGCGCCGCGATGCCGAGGTCGGCGAGGACGATCAGGGCGATGAAGGCCGGCAGGTGCGACGCGACCCGGCCCGAGGCGAAGATGACGACGAACACCGGCACGGCGAGCACCTGGATGAGGCCGAGGAAGATGAGGTTGGCGGTCATCTTGGCCAGGAAGATCGTCACCCGGTCGACCGGGCACAGCAGCAGACCGTCGAGGCAGGCCTCGTCCTTTTCGTGGACGAACGAGCGGTTCAGGCCCAGGAGCGCGCCGAAGACGAACACGACCCAGAGCATGCCGCCGGCGAACAGGGAGAGGTCGCCGCTGCCATCGCCGCTGCTGCCCACACCGCCACCAACGCCGCCGGCGTGGATCGTGAAGGCGTAGTGAAAGACGATCATGGCGAGCACCACGAAGAGGAACATCGAGACGATCATCTCGCGGGTGCGCAGTTCGGAGACGATGTCCTTGCGCAGCAGCGCCCTGAACTGACGAAAGGCCACGGTCTGGTACCGCCGATCGACTTCGTCGTCGCTCAGGCTTGTGTGACTTCGTTCCACGCCTAGTGCCGCCGATCGACTGCGTCGTCGTCGCTCAGGCTTGTGTGACTACGTTCCACGCCTAGTCCACATCCTCGGCGCGCACGTGCTCGCGGTAGACGGCGGCGAAGTCGGCTGCGGCCGGGCGGCCGGTCTGGCGAAAGACGACCCGGCCGCCGTCGAGGATCAGCACCTGGTCGGCGAGCTCCAGGCCCTTGTCCAGGTTGTGCGTGGTCATGACGAAGGTGTGCTCGGCGCGGATGTCGCCGAGCAGGCCGTCCAAAATGTCGACGGCGTGCGGGTCGAGCCCTGAGTGGGGCTCGTCGAGCAGCAGCACGCGGGGCTTGTGCAGCAGCGCCCGGGCGATCGCGAGACGCTGCAGCATGCCCTTGGAGAACGTGCGCGTGAGGTCGTAGCGGCGGTGGCTGAGCTCGACGCGCTCGAGCAGGTCGGCGATGCGCCGCTGCGGGTCGACGAGGCCGTACATGTCGGCGTAGAAGCGCAGGTTCTCCTGGGCCGTGAGGTCGCGGTACAGCAGCGGATCGTGCGAGATGAAGCCGATCGCCCGGCGTACCGGCTGCGGATCGTCGCGCAGGTCGTGGCCGGCGACCGCGACGCTGCCGGTCGAAGGCCGCAGCAGCGTCGCCACCAGGCGCAGCGTGGTCGTCTTGCCGGCGCCGTTGGGGCCGAACAGCGTAAGAAACCCGCCCCGCGGCACCGTGAACGACACGTCGCGCAGCACGTCGCGGCGGCCGAAGGTCTTGCCGAGGCCCTCGACGCGGATCTCCGCGCCGGCCGCGGCGCCTTCGACACGGGTCTCCGCACCGCCCGCCGCGCCCTCGCGTGGACCGCGGCCGCCCATCAGACCTCGTCACCGAGCGCGTCGTCGGGCGTCGCGTGCGCCGCGCCACGCTGCGTGTGCGCCTCGTCGCCCGCGGCGGCCACCGTCGCCGCGACCGTCGACGGCGCCCGCCGCGGCCACAGCGAGACCGCGCCGCCGGCGACCATGAGCAGCGCGCCGGCCCACACCAGATCGACCAGGGGGAACACGTCGATCTGCAGCCGCAGGTGCCTGCTGGTCGCATCGAAGGGATCCTGGGCGACCACGAACAGGTCGCGGCCGAGGCTGCCGAGGATCACGGCCCGCAGAGCCGCGCCGGCCTGCGGATAGATATCGGTGTGCGGCGCGATCAGGCCCACCTGACGGCCGCCGCGTGACACCACGAAGTGGGCGAAGAAGCGCCGCGAGCGCTGCGGCCCCATGTCCAGCGAGTAGCCGGTGAAGCGCAGGGTGTAGCCGGCGACCTGGACCGTCGCGCCGGGCCGCGCGGCGATGTAAGCGCCGCGCTCGACCTTGTAGACGTTGGAGCCCAGCAGCCCGACCAGGACCAGGATCACCCCGCAGTGAGCCACATAAGCGGCGCTGCGAGCGCGGCTGCCGGTGAGCGTGCGGCGCAGGCCGGTGAGCAGTCCCTGCTCACCGGCGGCGCGCCGCGCGCCGGTCACGACAGACCAGACGAGGGCCGCGGCAGCCAGCACGCAGACCTCCAGGCCGATCAGGCCAAAGACGCTCGAGCGCCAGTCGCCGGTGGCAAGCAGCAGAGGCAAGGCGAGGACCGTGACGAGCAGGGGAACGCGCAGCGCGCGCCACAGTGTAGAGCCGGACGCGCGCGCCCGGCCGAGCAGCGGGCAGAGCGCGAGAGCCGCCACCACGACGACACCGAGCGGCTGGGCGAAGAGCCGGTAGGCGGCCGGGGTCACGGTACGGTCGAGCACGAGCGGCACGGCGACCGTGGCCAGCAGCAGAGCCGCGGCGCAGGCGCAGAGCGCGACGTTGGTCAGCGCGTGCAGGACGTCGCGCGACCCGAAGGGTGCGCCCTGCGGCGCGACTTCCGCCGCGCCCTGCGGCGTGCCCCGCGCCGCGCCCTGCGCCGCGCCTTGCGCCGCGCTGCCGAAGCTCCGCCAGCGCCAGGCCAGCAGGCTCACCGAGCTCACCGCGACGACCACGAGCAGGGCCGTGAGGATGGCGATCAGCGTGTCGTTGCGCTCGAAGGCATGCACCGAGGCGATCAGGCCCGTGCGCGTGGTCCAGGTGGCCAGCAGGGCCAGCCAGAAGGTGGCGCAGGCCAGGGCGAGGGTCCAGCGCTTGAACAGGCCGCGCCGCCGGTAGAGATTCATCGAATGCAGGAGGGCGGTCGCGGTGAGCCAGGGGATGAGCGAGGTGTTCTCGACCGGGTCCCAGCCCCAGTAGCCGCCCCACGACAGCACGACGTAGGCCCACCACGCACCCAGGCCGATCCCCAGGGTGAGCAGCGCCCAGCCGGCCACGGTCCAGCCCTGGGAGCCCAGCACCCACTCGCGCCCGCTCTCGCCCAGCAGCAGCGTCGCGGTGGCGAAGGCGAACGGCACCGTGAGAGCGGCGTACGCCGCGAACAGGGCCGGCGGGTGGAACACCATCGCGGGGTGCAGCAGGAGCGGGTTGAGGCCTTGTCCGGCGATACCGGCGCCGGCCGCGACGAACGGGTTCGAACCCTGGTCGGCCACCATGAGCACGGCGAGGAACGCGGCCACCGCGGCAAGCACGCCCACGGCGCCGGCCGTCAGACGGTCGATGCTCTCGACGTTGCGCAGGGCGATGACCACCGTGACGATCGAGAGCATGAGCAGCCAGAGCAGCAGCGAGCCCTGCTGGCCGGCCCAGAAACCGGCGATGCGATAGAAGGTCGACAGCGTGCTGTCGGAGTTGGCCGCGACGTAGGCGAACGAGAAGTCGCGCGAGACGAAGGCGGAGAGCAGCACGGAGCTCGCCACCACGACCGAGAAGAACAACCCGTACACGGCCAGGTAACCGCCGCGCAGAAGGCTGCGTCTGTGTGTGCGCAGGCCGAGCGCCGTGAAGGCGACCGCGCCCAGCGCGAAGACGAGCGCGCAGAAGAGAGCGAAGCGGCCGACGACGATCACGAGGGAGCGCCCGGAGTCACGAAGTGGAGACCTGCGGTCACCAGGGCGACCCTAGTCGGCGTTGCTCGGTTGCGGTAACGGGCTTGCCTTCCCCTGGTATTTCGACGGGCACTTGGTCTCGAGCTGGGCGGCGGTGATGAGGCGACTGCCGGCGGCATACCGGCCGCTGACCACGACCTGCACGCCGGCCGCGAAGGTGGCCGGCATCTGTCCGGCATAGCGGACCGCGACCGTGGCCGGTCGCCCCGTGAGGTCCTCCATGCGAAAGGCGACGCCCGAGGCGTCGCGCACGATGGTGCCGTGAAGGACCTCGCCGCCGACCGTGACGTTGCGGCCGTCGTCGGCGGTCGTGAGCGCCGCGACCTGACGGTAGTAGGAGCCGTCGCGGGCGACGACGTAGACCATCGCCACCGCCACGACGGCGACGAGGATGACGGTGGCGACGATCAGGCGCCGGCGGGCCCTTCTGTTCACTGCTTCACTCCCCCTGCCCAGATCACGGCTGCATCACATCGTCGGCGAGCCCCACGGGCGGTGGCGCCGCGACCGACCCCTAATGTAGTCGGTAGCGGCGCGAACGTCACTCGTTCGGGCGCGCCGCGACGCCCGCCGAGGACCTCCGGCGGCACCTCCGCAAACCAAGGAATGGCCCCGCCGGCGGCGTATCAGTACGGCGACGCCCATCCACGCCGAGGAGGCGACAGACCGTGCCCGCTGGGATCTACGCCGACGTCATCGGCTCGCGCCAGCTCGACGATCCCGAGACGCTGCTGCCCGCCCTCGGCGACGCCGTGCGAGAGCTCAACAAGCTCTTCGGGCCGAGCATCCTCGCGCCGTTCACCGTAGCCTACGACGACGCCCTGCTGGGCGCCCTCACCGACGCCGCCCAGGCGCCCCTGTGCGTGAGCGTCATGCGCGAGCTGCTCGCGCCGCTGCAGGTGCGTGTCGGAGTGGCCGTCGAGGGCTCGGCCGAAGACGCCTTCGTCGCGGCCTGGCACGAAGACCGCCTGGTGCACTACAGCGGCGCCGGCGTGGCCGGCGATCTGCTGCTGAACGCCTACTGCGGCCTGATCGATCCTCTCGTGCGCGGCCGCGGCGACACCGAATGGCAGGCGGTGCGCACGATGCGCGGTCACGAGACGCGCGCGGCGGCCGCCAAGGAGCTCGGCATCACCGCCGGCGACCTCGCCGGCCTTCTCGAGGCCGGCCACTGGCGCGAAGTCGAGGATGCCGACGCCACGGTCGCGGCCTACCTCGCGCTGGCGCTGGCCGACCTCGACTGACCGCGGCCGGCGCTCCCGGCCCGACAGACCGCAGCCCGCGACGCCGGCCCCGACCGAGCGGCACTCCCGACCCGACTGAGCTTCGGCTTCGCCCTACCGTTCGACGGCACAGTCGCCGCCCAGGTCGGCGAGCTTCTCGAGGGCGTGCGGCAGGGCGTCGCGGATCACGGCGAAGTTCTCTCTGCAGGCCGTCGGGCTGCCGGGGAAGTTGATGATCAGGGTGGTGCCGCGCAGGCCGCTCACGGCTCGCGAGAGCATCCCGTGCGGCGTCTTTGCGAGCGAGGCCGCCCGCATGGCTTCGGCGAAGCCCGGCGCCTCGCGGTCGAGCACCGCCTTCGTGGCTTCGGGGGTCACGTCGCGGCTGGTGAACCCCGTCCCGCCGGTCGTGAGGATGAGGTTGGCCGGCGTGCGGTCGGCGTAGTGGATCAGCTTCTCGCTCACCAGGAGCTCTTCGTCGGGCAGCAACAGGCGCTCGACGTACTCCGCGCCGAGCTCGTTCAGCAGCTCTTCGAGCACCGCGCCGCTCGTGTCTTCGCGCAGACCCGCGTGGCCGGAGTCGGACATCGTGATGACCACGGCCCTGATCGGAACGGTCTCGCTCACGTTGGCTCCCCCTCGCTCGGTCCCCACGGCTGCCGAGCGCCGCCGGCCGTCTCGCTGCTCCTGTTACCGACCGTCTCGCTGCTCGCACCGCCGGGCGTCTCGCCACCGCCCGTCTCGCCGCTCGCGCCGCCGGCAGTCTCGCTACCACCCGTCTCGCTGCTCCTATCGCCGGCCGTCTCGCTGCTCCCGTCGCCTACGCCGTCGCCGAGCGCGACGACCACGACCTCGTCGCCGGCGCGCAGCGGACCGCCCTGGAGCACCCGCACGAAGATGCCTTCGCGCGGCATGACGCAATCGCCGGCGGCGCGATAGATCGCGCAATGGTCGTGACAGACCTTGCCGATCTGGGTGAGCTCGACCAGACAACCACCCAGCCGCAGGCGCGTGCCGAGCGGCAACTCGGCCACGGCCAGGCCCTCGGTGGTGACGTTCTCGGCGAAATCTCCCGGACCGACGTCGAGCCCCTTGGCGCGCATCGTGGCGATGCTCTCGCTGGCGAGGAGGCTCACCTGGCGGTGCCACGGGCCGGCATGACCGTCGCCTTCGACGCCGTGCCCGGCCACCAGCCGTATCTCGGCCTGGGGCGCCTTGCGCATGCCCTTAGCGGCGGCGACGTTGACCGAGACGACCGCGCCGCGCGGCAGCGGCGCGCTCATGGGGCGTCCTGACCGCGGCGCCAATGGCCGCTCGCTCCGCCCCGCTTTTCGAGCAGGCGCACGCCGCCGATCTCGATGCCGCGGTCGATGGCCTTGCACATGTCGTAGATCGTGAGGGCCGCCACCGAGGCCGCCACGAGCGCCTCCATCTCGACCCCGGTGCGCCCGACGAGGCGCATCTCGGTCGTCACCCGCAGTCCGGGCAGGGTCTCGTCGGCCTCGATCTCGACGCCGGCGAACGACAGCGCCAGCGGGTGGCACAGCGGGATCAGCTCGTGGGTGCGCTTGGCGGCCATGATCCCGGCCAGCCGGGCCGTAGCCACGACGTCGCCCTTGGGGACGCGCTCGTCGCGGATGACGGCGAGCGTCGCGGGGGCCATCGTCACGCTCGCTTCGGCCCGCGCCGTGCGCTCGGTCTCGGGCTTGGCGGCGACGTCGACCATGCGCGCCCGGCCGCGGTCATCGAGATGAGAGAGTCCGTCCACGGCTGCGATCCTACCCCCCGATCTGGGACATGCCGCGACCACTGTCGGGCGCCTCGACCAGGCGGTCGAAGTTCTTGCCGTCGATGGCCGCGTCGATGGCGGCGGCCAGGGCGGCCGGGCGGGAGAGCAGCGGCCGCACGTCGAGCTCGCGTTCGGGCGCCGAGAACAGGCAGGTCTTGAGCCGGCCGTCGGCCATCAGCCGCAGCCGGTTGCAACCGGCGCAGAAGTGGTCGGAGACGCCGGCGATGAAGCCGATCGTGCCGCGCGCGCCCGGTACGCGATAGTAGCGCGCCGGGCCCAGGCCGAACGGGCCGGCGACCGCCTCGACGGCGTGCTCCGCGTAGAGGCGCTCGAGCAGGATGCCGGCCGGCACGAAGGTGCGGTCGGCCGTCAGCCGGCGGTCGAGCGGCATGTACTCGATAAAGCGGACGTGCACCTCGTGGCGTCTGATGAGCTCGACGAAACCGTCGACCTCGTCTTCGACGCCGGCCAGCAGCACGGCGTTGACCTTGACCGGCGAGAAGCCGACCGCGAGCGCCGCGTCGAGCCCGGCGAGGGCGTCGGCCAGCGAGCCGCCGCGGGTGAGGCGCGCGTAGCGCTCCGGGTCGAGGCTGTCGATGCTCACGTTGACGCGCTTGAGGCCGGCCGCGCGCAAGTCGGCCGCGCAACCCGGCAGCAGGATGGCGTTGGTCGTGAGCGAGAGGTCGGTGAGGCCCTGGAGCGCGGCCAGCCGCTCGATGAAGCCGACGAACCCCTTGCGTACGAGCGGCTCGCCGCCGGTCACCCGGACCCTCGTGATGCCGGCGGCCACGGCGGCCGCGGCGAAGGCCAGCAGCTCCTCGTAGGACAGGATCTCGTCGTGCGAGCGCGGCGGCACGCCTTCGGGCGGCATGCAGTAGACGCACCGCAGGTTGCACCTGTCGGTGACCGAGAGACGCAGGTAGTCGACGTGGCGTGCTGAGGAGGTGCTCACCACGCCAGTGTAGCGCGCCTCCGGCGGCGCGTCACAGCAGCCTGCTTCTGGACCATCACCTCGGTGGCCTTGACGACGGCCTTCACGCTGTCTGCGGCTACATGCCCTCGCGTCGGCAGGCGCCGAGCGGCGAACCCGGGCTGGCCCAGTCCATCTCGCGGATCATCACCATCTTGAGCTCGGTCATCTCGGCGATCGCGAACTTCACGCCCTCGCGGCCGAGCCCTGAGTTCTTGATGCCGCCGTAGGGCATGTGGTCGACCCGGAAGGTGGGCACCTCGTTGATCATCACGCCGCCGACCTCCAGGTGGTGGGCGGCATACAGCGCCTTGTTCAGGTCGCGCGTGAAGAAGCCCGCCTGCAGGCCGTAGTCGCTGTCGTTGGAGATGGCGATGGCGTCGCAGATGTCGCGCGCCTTGATCACGGCCAGCACCGGTCCGAAGACCTCGCCGGCGCAGACCTTCATGTCGCGCGTGACGTCGGTCAGCACCGTCGGGCGCAGATCGCCGTGCTCGTCGATGCCGCCGGCGGCAAGCGTCGCGCCCTGCTCGAGCGCCTCGGTCACCCAGGCCTTGACGCGGGCCGTCTCTTTGTCGTCGATCAGCGCCGCCACGTCGGTCGTCTCGTCGAGCGGATCGCCCACCTTGAGCGCTTCGACCGAAGCCACGAGCGCCGCCAGGAACTCGTCGTACACGTCCTCGTGGACGACCACGCGCTGCACCGAGATGCAGACCTGTCCCGAGTTCGAGAACCCGCCGGCGACCACGCGCTGCACGGCGAGCTCGAGGTCGGCCGAGTCGTCGACGATCGTCGCCGAGTTGTTGCCCAGCTCGAGGGTGACCATCTTCATGCCGGCGTCGCTTGCGATCTGGCGGCCGACCGGCGGGCTGCCGGTGAACGTCACCATGTTGACGCGCTCGTCTTTGACCAGCTTGCCGCCCAGCGTGGAGCCCGGGCCGACCACGACCTGCAGGACGTTGTCGGGCAGACCGGCCTCGGTCAGGAACTCGGCCAGGCGCAGCGCCGTAAGCGGCGTCGACGAGGCCGGCTTGAGCACGACGGCGTTGGCGCCGGCCAGCGCCGGCGCCACCTTGTGGGCGACCAGGTTCAGCGGAAAGTTGAACGGCGAGATCGCGGCGATGACGCCGCGCGGCTCGCGGATCGTCCAGCCGAACCGGTTCTCGCCGCCCTCGTCGGCGTCCATCTCGATGATCTCGCCGGCCGTGCGTTTGGCCTCTTCGCTGGCCCAGCGAAAGGTCGACGCCCCGCGCCGCGCTTCGACCCGCGCGTCCTTGAGCGGCTTGCCGCCCTCGAGGGCGATCAGGCGGGCGACCTCTTCGGCGTGGTCTTCGAGCAGGTGCGAGGTGCGTTCGAGGATCTGGGCCCGCTTCCAGGCCGGCGTCCAGCGCCACTCGGCGAGAGCCGCCACCGCGCGGTCGAGGACGAGGTCGAGCTCCTCGAGCCGCGTGGTGTTGATGGTGGCCACCTCGCCGCCGTCCCACGGGCTGTGGACGGTGAGCGGATCGCCGGTCCCGGAGGGACCGGCGATCCTGAGTCCTGGTGCTACTTTTTCGGTGACGGCGACGACCACGGGCTCCCCCTAACGGCAGTTCTCACAGTAGCCGACCCATTCGTCGGCCTTGAAGTCCTCGTTGAACGGCCGGCGCTCGTTCAGCGACACGACCTTACCCTTCTTGCCGTTCTTCGTGTCGTGTTGGTAGACGCCCAGGGCGCGACCGGTGAGGTCGATGTTGATCTGCTTGACCTCCTGGTATTCGTCGAGGCCGAACGTGCCCAGCTCGCGGCCCACCCCGCTCTGCTTGTAGCCGCCCCACGGGGCCTCGCTGTAGGTCGGATGGTAGGTGTTGACCCAGGTGATGCCGGCGCGCAGCGCCTTGATGACCCGCATCGCCCTGGTGACGTCGCGCGTCCAGACCGCCCCGGCGAGCCCGTAGATCGTGTCGTTGGCGATGGCGACGGCCTCTTCTTCGGTCTCGAAGGGGATGACGACGAGGACCGGCCCGAAGATCTCCTCCTGGGCCACCCTCATGCCGTTGTCGACGTCGACGAAGATGGTCGGCTCGTAGTAGTAACCGCTGCCTTCGAGCCGATGGCCGCCGGTGGCCAGCTTGGCGCCCTCGTGCAAGCCGATCTCGACGTAGCGCTCGACCGTCTCGAGCTGCTGCCGTGAGACCAGCGGTCCCATCTCGGACGACTCCTCGGCCGGCGCGCCCACGCGGATGGCCATCGCCCGCGAGACCAGCTCGCCGACGAAACGGTCGTAGATCGAACGCTGCACGAGCAGGCGCGAGCCCGCCGAGCACACCTCGCCCGACCCGGCGAAGATGCCGACCAGCGCACCGTCGATGGCGGCTTCGAAGTCGGCGTCCTCAAACACGACGTTCGGGCTCTTGCCGCCCAGCTCGAGGCCGACCTTCTTCACGTTGCCGGCGCCGGCGCGCATGATCGCCTTGCCGACCTCGACGCTGCCGGTGAAGGCCACCATGTCGATGTCGTCCGACGAAGAGAGGTAGTCGCCCACCTCGCCGCCCGGGCCGGTGAGCACCTGAAAGACGCCCTCGGGCAGACCGGCCTGCTCGAGGATCCGGCCGAGCTCGAGCGAGGTGAGGGGCGAGACCGAGGCGGGCTTCAGGATCATGACGTTGCCGGCGGCCAGCGACGGCGCCACCTTCCAGGCGGCCATGAGGATCGGGAAGTTCCACGGCGTGATGCCGGCCGTGACGCCGATCGGCTCGCGCACGACCATGCTCATGCTCTCGCCGGGCACCTCGAGGGTCTGGCCGTGCTGCTCGACCGCAAGCCCGGCGTAGTAGTCGAACGTATGCGCCGCGTCGTTCACGTCGACTATCGACTCGGCGAGCAGCTTGCCCATCTGCCGCGTCTCGAGCAGCGCCAGCTCTTCGGCGCGCTCGCGGATCAGGCCGGCGGCCCTGTGCAGCAACTCGGAGCGCTCGACCGCAACCGTGCGCGGCCAGGGACCCGTGTCGAACGCCTTGCGGGCCGCGCGTACGGCGCGCTCGGCGTCGGCGACGCCGCCCTTGGGCACCACTGCGATCGGCTGCTCGGTCGCCGGGTCGACGACATCGTAGGTCTCGCCGCTCGCGGCGCCGGTCCACTGACCGTCGATGAGCATCTTGTAGTTGGTGAGTCGCCGAGCCGTCGAAGTCCCGGCCGGTGATTGCTGGATCGTTGACACCACAGTCCTCCTGGTACGACGCGCGAGGAGCGCCCGCGCGATACACCCCTTCTTGACGCAAGGTCCGCACGAGCCTGTGGCCGGGCGGCACCCGCGCCTACAGCGGTAAATACCCTCGGCGCGGAGGCGGATAACCTTACGAAGGCAGTGTTAACCGCTCGACGCAGGACGTCGAAGCGGGTAGAGGGGGGCTCCCAGCCGCTGGTGACGAAGGGCGGCGAGTCTGGGCGGCTGAGTCGCGGTAGGCGGTGAAGCGGCGGCCGGTCGGAGCGCCTGAGTCGGACGCTCGGCGTGGAGCGCCTAGAAGCAGCCGAGCTGGCAGTGCACGATCTTGATGCCCAGCTCGTTGCAGGCCTTGCCGACCTCGTTCACGGGGACCTCGAGGTCGCGCGCCACCTTGAAGGCTTCGGCGCACGGCAGACGCTTCTCGGCGCCCGAGCGCACCTTCAGGACCTCGACCAGACGAGGGATGTTACCGGCGACCATGGGACGGAGTGTACCAGACGACGCCAGCGGTTGCGACAGAGTGGCCCGTACGATACGCCGTCGGTTGCGACAGAGTGGCCCGCACCACACGCCGTGCGGTGCGACGGAGTGGTCCGTGCCGACGGCCACTGCCGTTATCGTCGCTGCATGGCCACTGCCCTTATCGTCGGTGGCGAGCCGGCCGATAGGACTCCCGTCAGCATCTTGACCTGAGCTGAAGGACGTCACGTGACCGACACCGACATCATCGCGCCGCGCGAAGACGCCGACGACCGCGAGGAGCGGCGGGCCAGCAACTCCGTTATGGCCCGCCTCGAACGCGACATCCTCACCATGCTCGACGAGATGATCACGCAGTTCCAGTCCGAGTCGCTCGACGACGAGCCGCGTGAGTGCCTGGACGCCCTGCGCGTGCTGCTCAAGGCGCAGGCGACGGCCTACCTGTCCTACGTCACGAGCCGTCGCGACGCGCTGTCGTCGACCACCTCGCCGATGTACGCCGGCGCGTTCGGGCCCGACGCTCCGGTGCCGACCACGCTGCGCGGGCTGATCGAGGCCCGCACCATGGCGACCGCTCAGGCGGCCCGCCTGGCGAGCTACGTCTCCGAGCGGCGCACCCTGCTGATCTTCGGCGACCGGGCGACCGGCAAGTCGACGCTGCTGAACGCTCTGCTCGAGCTCCTGCCGGTCGACGAGCGCTTCGTCGCGATCGAGCACTCGGACCCCTTGCCCTCCCTGAAGGACCGCTCGTTCTGCGTGCGGCTCTCGGTCAACGACGACACCGACATCGAAGCCGTGTTCGCGAAGGCGATGAAGATGCAGCCCAGCCGCATCGTCGTGGGCGAGCTTCAGGCCGACGAGATTCTCTACTTCCTGGCCACGCTCAGGGCCCACAGCAGGTGCGGCGGCTTCTGCACGGTCCGCGCCGACTCCGTGCACCGGGCGGTCGCCAAGCTGCTGCGCCAGATGGAGCTGCACGTGTCGGCCGTCGAAGCCCGGCAGATCGTCGGCGAGACACGGCCGGTGCTCATCCACATGCGCAGCGACGAGCGCGGCCAGCCGCGCATGGCGGCCATCTGGGCGGTCGAAGGCCTCGACGCCGCCGGCGAGATCCTGCTGCACGAAGAGCCGGCCGGCCAGATCCTCGAGGCCTGAGGAGCGCCGACGGCGCCACCCCGGTCGTCAGACCGGCGCCACCACGGCCGTCACCTGAGTGGCTCCGGCACCGTCACCCGGCGCCGCGGCGCCACCCCTTTCCGTCCGCCCGGCGGCCTACTATCGTGCAAGGGCAATCGCCGCGCACTGGTTTTGTTTGAGGCCTGGGCCGCGCACTGGTATCATGCCGAGGTTGCGCCGCCGAAGGGGCGGCGTTTTTCACCCCTGCTCCAGCAGTAAGGCTGGGGCCGCCTGAGACCACAGGAGGTGAGTACCACGAACAAGTATGAGTTGATGCTCATGCTCGACCCCGGCGCAGAAGAAGGCCGGCAGTCCGAGATCCTCGACCGCCTCTCCAAGACCGTCGAGGAAGCCAAGGGCAAGGTCGCCTCGGTCGACGACTGGGGCAAGCGCAAGCTGGCCTACGAGATCGCCGGGCAGACCGAAGGCCTCTACAGCGTCGTCACGTTCACCGCCGAGCCGACCACGTTGACCGAGGTCGAGCGCGTGCTGCGTATCAGCGACGGCGTCATGCGCTTCCAGACGGTGCGGCTCAAAGACTAGCGCCAACCGCAAAGGAGCAGACATGGCCGGATCCATCAATCGCGTCGTCCTCGTCGGAAACCTCACCCGCGACCCCGAGACCCGCCAGGCGGGAGCTACCACCGTGTGCACGCTGCGTCTGGCAGTCAACGACCGGGTCAAAGACCCGAGCTCAGGCGAGTGGGGCGATCGCCCCAACTACTTCGACGTCGACGCGTTCGGCGCCCAGGGCGACCTCTGCGTCAAGTACCTCGCCAAGGGCCGCCAGGTCGCGGTCGAAGGCAGGCTGCGCTGGCGTGAATGGGAGACCCAGGACGGCCAGAAGCGCTCGGCCGTCTCGGTGGTCGCCGACAACATCCAGTTCATCGGGCCGCGCGAAGGCGGGGGCCAGGGCGGCAGCCAGGGTGGCGGCCAGCGCGAGTCGGGCGGCGCCAAGTTCGCCCCCACCGCCCCCGACGTCGCCGACGGCGACTTCGGCGACGAAGACATCCCGTTCTAAAGAAGACCGGTCGACCACCTGAGTCCGTCCCTCGGGGCGGCTCGTGCGACCGACTGAGACGAACACGAGAAAGGCCGATATGCCAACACCGCAGGCCAGGCGCCGCGAAAAACGCCTCAAGGCCGGAGCCCTCGGCGATGCCCGCCGACGCTCCTGCTATTACTGCAAAGAGAAGATCGACGACGTCGACTACAAGGTCGGCGCGGTCCTCGCTCGGTTCGTCTCCGACAAAGGCAAGATCCGTTCCCGTCACAGCACCGGCGCCTGCCGCCGGCACCAGCGTCAGGTCACCGTGGCCGTCAAACGCGCCCGCGAGATGGCCCTGCTGCCCTACGTGGTCCGCTAGGAGGCCGTCGTGGAGATCATCCTGTTACAAGACATCGAAGGTTTGGGCGAAAAGGGCGACGTCGCCAACGTGGCCCGCGGCTATGCCCGCAACTACCTGCTCCCCAAGCAGCTCGCCGAAGTGGCCAGCTCCGGTCGCATCGACGAAGTCCGGCGGCTCATGGAAGAGCGCAAGGCTCGCGAAGCGCGCACGGCCGAGCAGGCCGTCGACGTGGCGGCCACGCTCAACAAGACGGTCGTCACCATCGGCGCCCACGCCGGCGAAGGCGAGCGCCTCTACGGCTCCATCACCGGAGCCGACGTCGCCGACGCCATCTGGAGCGCTCGCCGGGTGCGTGTCGACAAGCGCAAGGTGCGGCTCGAAGAGCCCATCAAGAGCCTGGGCACGTTCATGGTCGACATCGACGTCTTCGAAGGCGTCGAGGCGTCGGTCAAGGTCATCGTCGTCGCCGAGTGACGCGGCGCTCGAAGTAGCGTGATGCGACGCCCGCGGGCGCCGCAGAGAGGGGCGGCATCGTGGCTACCGTAGACGTGCAGAGCGACGGTACCCACATGCAACCGCACGACCTCGACGCCGAGGAATCGCTTCTCGGCGCGATGGTCGTGAGCCCCAACGCGATCCCCATCGCCACCGAGCTGCTCGTCGAAGAGGACTTCTACCGCACGACCCACCGCGTCATCTTCCGCACGATCCGCGAGATGTACGCGATCGGCAAAGAGGTCGACGCCGTCACGCTGAGCGCGGCCCTCGAACAGAAGGGCGAGCTCGATCACGTCGGCGGCAAGGCCTTCGTGCACACCCTGGTCGAGATCGTGCCGGCGGCGGCCAACGTACGTCAGTACGCCGACATCGTGCGCGAGACCAGCGTCCTGCGCCAGCTCATCACCGTCGGCAACGAGATCGCCGAGCTCGGCTACGAGCACCCCGACGAAGCGCGCATCCTGCTCGACACCTGCGAGCAGAAGGTCTTCGCCATCTCCCAGCATCGCACGTCGGCCGACTTCGATGCCATGGGCGACATGATCAAGAGCACCTTCGAACGCATCGACCTCATCCGCGAGGGCCTGCAGCTCTCCGGCATCCCCTCCGGTTTTGCCGACATCGACAAGACCACCGGCGGCTTTCAGCCGTCCAACCTCATCGTCCTGGCGGCGCGCCCCGGGGTCGGCAAGACCTCCCTGGCGCTCAACATCGCCCACAACGTGGGCCTCACCGGCAAGGCGTCGGTGGCCATCTTCAGCCTCGAGATGAGCAAGCAGGAGATCAGCGAGCGCATGCTCTGCTCGGCGGCCCGGGTCGCCTCGCACCGGCTGCGCTCCGGCCAGACCCTCCCCAACGACGACTACTACAAGCTGGTCACGGTGGCCGGCGAGCTCGAAAAGGCGCCCATCTACGTCGACGACACAGCCGGCATCAACGTCTTCGAGCTGCGCGCCAAGGCGCGCCGCCTGGCGAGCCGGGTCGAACCAAAGCTGGGCCTCGTCATCATCGACTACCTGCAGCTCATGATGGGCGACCGACGGGCCGACAACCGCCAGCAGGAGGTCGCCAACATCTCGCGCTCGCTCAAGCAGCTCGCCCGCGAGCTCGACGTGCCGGTGCTGGCCGTCTCGCAGTTGAACCGCGAAGTCGAGACCCGCGCAGAGAAAAAGCCGCAGCTCTCCGACCTGCGCGAGTCGGGCGCGATCGAGCAGGACGCCGACCTCGTGATCTTCATCTACGAGCCTCGCGACGAGAACGCCAAGGGCGTCGTGGTCGTCGACATCGCCAAGCACCGCAACGGCCCCACGAACATCGCCCGCCTCGGCTTCGTGCGCGACTACACCAAGTTCCGCACGCTCAAGGCCGACGAAAAGGCCCGGCATGATTTCTAGCGGCGGCGTTCCCGGCGGCGGCGTTCCCGGCGGCGGCGTTCCCGGCGGCGCCTCGGACGGCGCCCCCGAGCGTCCCGCCGACACGCTCGTCAGCCTCAACGGAGAGCTCGTGGCCGAACGCGAGGCGTACGTGCCGGCGCTCGACCGCGCCGTCACTCACGGCATCGGGCTCTACGAGACGCTCAAGCTGACCGGCGGCGTGCCCGTCTTCTTCGGCGAGCACATGGACCGCCTGAGCGCCGGCCTCGACGTCCTCGAGATCGCCGTGCCGTGGGACCGGGCGACGATCGCCCGCTGGATCGTCGCGCTCGCCGCCGCCGGCGGCGTAGCCGACGGCGGCTGTCGCGTACTGGTCACCGGGGGAGCGTCCTGGGGCGGACCATCCGTCCTCATCCGCCACGACGCGCGCGAACCGTCCGCGCAGCCGCTGCGAGTCATCACACACCGCGGCATCCGCGTGAGCGGCGCCCTCAAGGCGATGACCTTCATGCAGTCCCACCTGGCCCAGCGCGCCGCCGCGGCGGCCGGCGCCGACGACGCCATCTTCGTCGACGACGAAGGCCGCATGTTCGAAGGCGCGACCTCCAACATCTTCCTGGCGCGCGGCGGCGCCCTGGTCACGACCCCCGCCGAGGGCGCCATTCTGCCGGGCGTCCTGCGCGCCGCGCTCGAGCGCGCCGCCGGCGCCGGTGGCATCCCCGTGGTCGAAGCCTACGGCCGCGTGGCCGACCTGCGCCCCGACGACGCGATGTTTCTCACCAGCAGTGTGCGCGGCATCGTGGCCGTCGCCTCGGTCGACGACCACCGGCTGCGCATCGACGACGCCATGCTGGCGCGGCTGCGGCGGCTGGTCGGCGAAGCCGAGCAGGCCGCCGCGGCCGACTTCAGGGCCACCTACCTCTAGCCGCACCCGCCATCCCTGTCCGCGAGCTAAGGCACCGGCCGAAAAGTGACCACTCACACGCGGCGAGGCGACTCCTTATCGGTAAGGCCCCCGCACGAACACGTCCTCGACTGCGTTGCTGTCGCCGGCCACCAGGTTGCTGGCGTTGGAGTCGAACGCCACGTAGCGGCCGTCGGCGGAGATCGCGGCATAGAAGCTCTGGTTGTTTCCCTGGACCCCGGCCGAATCGACGCTCACCAGTCGGGTCTTGTGCAGCTTGCGGTCGCGCACGAAGACGTCGGTGTAGCCGTTGGTGTCGCCGGCCACGAGGGTGCTGGCGGCCGAGGCAAATGCCACGTAGCGGCCGTCGGCGGAGATCGCCGGTTCGTAGCTCTCCTTGTTTCCCTGGACCCCGGTCGAGCTCACGCTCACCAGGGAGGTCCTGTGCAGCTTGCGGTCGCGCACGAAGACGTCGGTGTAGCCGTTGGTGTCGCCGCTCACCAGGTTGGTGGCATCCGAGACGAAGGTCACGTAGCGGCCGTCGGCGCAGATCGAGGGGCCGAAGCTCTCGTTGTTTGCCTGGACCCCCGCTGAATCGACGCTCACCAGGGAGGTCCGGTGCAACTTGCGGTCGCGCACGAACACGTCCTCGTAGCCGTTCATGTCACCGCTCACCAGGTTGCTGGCATCCGAGGCGAACGCCACGTAGCGGCCGTCGGCGGAGATCGCGGGCTGGAAACTCCCGCTGTTTCCCTGGACCCCGGCCGAGCTCACGCTCACCAGGTACGTCTTGTGCAGCTTGCGGTCGCGCACGAAGACGTCGTTGTAGCTGTTCGTGTCGCCGGGCGCCAGGTTGGTGGCGGTCGAGTCGAAGGCCACGTAACGGCCGCTGGCCGAGACAGAGGGTACGTAGATGCCGCTCTGGAGGTTCCCTTGGACCCCGGCCGAGCTCACGCTCACGCGCTGGGTCTTCTTGGCCGTGGCGGCTGCCGTGCCCGGTACGAGCAGGGCCGCGATCAACAGCGACAGCACCAGCACTGGGAGTGTGTGCCACACACGCATCATCAGAAATCACCCCTCGGTCGACAATCGGGACGTTAATCATCCGCTGTTCCCCGCGCTAGCCCCTCAGACAACCGTGTGCTGTTCCAGACACCCCCCATCCGCACCCACCGGGCGCCCGCACGCTTACGCCGACCGCTTCCGGGGCACGTATGCCACCGAGTCGCAGGCAATCGGAGGGTGACCGATGAACGTACGCAGATGGATCCCGTGGGCCGTGATCGGCGCCGTGGCCGCGGCCGCGATACTGGCATTCGCCCTGACGACGACCGGCGGCGGCAGCCGTGCGTCTGCCCAGAACCCGTCGCCGGCCCCTAAGGCCGCCGCCGCGGCCGCCACCACTTCCGCCGCGGCCGCCGCCACTTCCGCCACCGCCGCCAAAGCGGCAGCCGTGCCGACCGTCGCCCTGAAGCTCGTCGCCTCGGGGTTCTCGTCGCCGCTCGGGGTGACCGCGCCGCCCGGCGACACCCATCGCCTGTTCGTGGTCGACAAGGTCGGCAAGATCCGCGTGATCGAGAACGGAACGCTGCTCTCCAAGCCGTTCCTGAACCTCTCGGGCCGCGTTTCGGGAGGGACCGAGCAGGGGCTCCTGTCGCTGGCGTTCGACCCGCACTACTCGCGCAACGGACACTTCTACGTCTTCTACACCAACCGGGTGGGCGACATCAGGGTGGTCCGCTACACGGTCAGCTCGGGCGATCGCAACGTGGTGAACCCGTCGTCGGCCAAGGTCCTGGTCAAGATCGCCCACCACGCTCACAGCAACCACAACGGCGGGCAGCTCGCCTTTGGCCCCGACGGACGGCTCTACATCGGCGTGGGCGACGGCGGCAGCGAGGGCGATCCCAATCTCTACGGCCAGAACACAAAGGTTCCGTACGCCAAGATCTGGCGGCTGAACGTCACCACCTTCCACAAGCAGCTCTACGCCTACGGCCTGCGCAACCCGTGGCGCTTCTCGTTCGACGCCAAGAACGGCAACCTGTGGATCGGCGACGTCGGCCAGAACAAGTGGGAAGAGATCGACTTTCTGAAGGCCGGCACGAAGGCGGGCACCAACTTCGGCTGGAGCTACTACGAGGGCGACCATGTCTACAAGCCGCAGCACATCGTGCGCACGCGCCTCGTGTTCCCGGTGACCGAGTACTCGCACGCCGTCGGTGACGCCGTGGTCGGCGGCTACGTCTATCGGGGCAGCGCCATCCCCGCTCTCGAGGGCGACTACGTCTACGCCGACTACGGCACCGGACGCGTCTGGTTCAAGGCCGCGTCGCACGCGCCGGCCCACATCCTGACCGGCATCTCCCAGAAGCTGACCCTCGTCTCGTCGTTCGGGCAGGACGCGAGCGGCGAGCTCTATCTATCCAGCCTGAGCAACGGCAGCGTCTACAAGCTCGTGCCCTGACACCCCGGACGGCTTGACGCCGCGCCACGATCCGTCAGGACACGCTCGCGATCCGTCAGGACACGCTCGCGATCCGTCAGGGCGCGCTCGCGATCCGTCAGGGCGCGCGGCCGACGAGCAGCCAGCTCACGTGGTGGTGGGGTGCGCCGCCGGGGCGCTCCTCGGCATAAGCGACCTCGTCGAGACGTTCGAGGGCGAGAAAGCCGAACTCGTCGGCGAGCTCCGCGCGCCGGCAGAGGTGAAGGTAGCGCCGCTCCACGAACGAGTCGGGCTCGCCCGGTACGGGTCGACCCCGCCCGGCATGCTGGGGATCGCGCGCCGACAGCGTGCTCATGAAGAACAGACCGCCCGGCGCGAGCAGATCGCGCACCGCGGCCCGAAACACGGCGCGCGCGGGCGGGTCGAGCAGCTGATAGACGTTCGACGCATACACCACGTCGAAGCGTGCCCCGGCGACACGAGCGTCGCCGTCCCCCTGCCAGAGGAGACCGTCCGCACGTGCGGAGTCGACGAAGTCCGCACAGCCGTACTCGATGCGAGCTCCCGCGGGGAGGACGCCGCGCGCCATCTCGATGGCGCGCGCCGCTCCGTCGACACCCACGATCGCGAGCCCCAGCGCGCGCCATAGGGCGACGTCGTCGCGACCGTAGCCGCAGCCGAGATCGACAAGGGTCAACTTCGCCGCGGCGGCGCCGAGCCGTCGCAGCCGTTCCACGGCGACCGCGACGAGCTCGCTGGGCGCCTCGCCCCAGAGCTCCCCGCCGGCCTGATACTGACTGTCCCAGTACGCCGTCACGCCGGGGTCGAGCGCAGTGCCGGGGTCGGGCGCAGTGCCGGGGTCGAGCGGGTCGTCGGCTCCCGTCACATGCCGCTCGCCGGCGAGAGCTCCGAGGTGCAGTGCGAGCAGCGCCGCGCGCCGATCGGGATCTCGCTCAGGCACTCGGGGCACTCCCTGGTCGTCGGGTCTTCGCCCTTGGCGCGCCGCGCGGCCACGGCGTTCATCGGCACGACGACGACGAAGTACACCGCGGCCGCGACCAGCACGAACGTGACCACGGCGTTGATGAACGCACCATAGAAGAACTCGCTCTTGTTGATCGTGAACGACAGCGACGAGAAATCGGTCTTGCCGAAGATGGCGGCGATGAGCGGCGTGATCAGGTCTTTGACGAAGGCGGCCACGACCGCGCCGAAGGCGGCGCCGATGACGACGGCCACGGCCAGATCGACCACGTTGCCCCGCAGGATGAACTCTTTGAAGCCTTTCAGCATGGCGCTCCCTTCCCGGTCCGATCTCGTGCGACACGCGAGTCTACGATAAGCCTAACGGCGGCGGGCCACGTGGCGGACCCAGGCGGCGGGCCGGGCGCCATGCATGTACGACGCCCTGAGGCCGGGGCGTCGGCGACCGGCTCGGCGGCCCGCTAGGGCGTCGGCGACGCCGAGACCGACGTCGGCGTCGGCGTCGTCGACGCAGGCGTGGTGGTCGGCGCCGGCTGGGGCTCGAAGCTCGGGCTCGCGGCCAGAGCGTCGCCCACGCCCTGCAGGTACCACACGAAGGGCTGGTTCAACTGCACGCCGACCGGCGTCGACTGGGCCCCGCCGGGCTCGACCCAGCGTCCGAAGCCCCGTGAGCCACCGAGGTAAAGGCGCAACTGACGCCCGTCGGTCAGCACCACCGTCGCGACGGTCGTCACCGTCACCGTCTCGTCGCTCGAGTCCTTCTCCATGCTGCTGACCCAGTCGGCGAGGTCCGGGGGAGGCTCTGAGATGTAGCCCGAGACCGAGGCGGCGCCCGAACCGGGAGCAGCGACCGAATGATACGAAAGACCGGCGATCTGGTCGGGGGAGAGCTGGAACGGGTAGTCGTCGCGCACGTAGTACCAGATGCCGAAGGCGACCAGCGCGATCGTCAGCGCGACGCCCGCCCAGAAGAGCGCCCGTCTCATCGCCGCCTCAGTCCGCCTGTCGCCATCGTCGCCCCCGCCCGCCCGTCGCCATCGTCGCCTCCGCCGCCTCTCCTACCTCGCGGTGAGCAGTCGCCGGGCCTCGGCGTACTTCGCCGCCGTCTTGTCGACGATGTCCGGCGGCAGCTCGGGACCGGGCGCCTTCTTGCCCCAGTCGAGCGTCTCGAGGTAGTCGCGCACGAACTGCTTGTCGAAGCTCGGCTGCGCGTGGCCCGACTCGTACCCGTCGACCGGCCAGAAGCGCGAGGAATCCGGGGTCATCGCCTCGTCGATCAGGATGAGCTCGCCGTCGAGCAGCCCGAACTCGAACTTCGTGTCGGCGATGATGATGCCGCGCTCGCGAGCGTAGGCCGCCCCGAACTCGTACAGGGCGATCGCCGCGGCGCGCACCTCGGCCGCCAGCGCGGGGCCCAGCAGGCTCACGACGCCCTCGTAGGAGATGTTCTCGTCGTGGGCGCCCACGGCGGCCTTGGTGGACGGCGCGAAGATCGTGTCGGGCAGCCGGCTGCCGTCGACGAGGCCGGACGGCAGCTCGATGCCACAGACCATGCCGCTGCGCTCGTAGTCCTTCAGGCCGGAGCCGGTGAGATACCCGCGCACGATGGCTTCGACGGGCAGCGCCTCGCAGCGACGCACCGCCACTGAACGACCCTGCAGGTGCGCCTTGGCGGGGCGGCCGGCGAACGGCTCGGGATCGACGACGTGGTTTGCGATGATGTCGCCGGTGCGCTCGAACCAGAAGTTCGAAAGCTGGGTGAGCACCTCGCCCTTGCCGGGGATGGGCGTGGGCAGGATCACGTCGAAGGCCGAGATGCGGTCGGTGGCGACGATCACCAGGGTGTCGTCGCTCAGGGCGTAGACGTCGCGCACCTTGCCGCGACTGACGAGCTGCAGGTCGGTCTCGTTGGTCTCGTAGAGCGCCTTCACCTGGGTGCCTCTCCTCTCGTTGTCTGGGCTATCAGTTCGAGCAGCGCCGCGGCGGCGGCCCGAGGCCCCTCGCCGGCGTAACCCGGCAGCGCGAGCCTCGTGCGAAGCTGACCGACGAACCCGTCGTCGCCAAAGAGCGCCGCGAACGTGCGCTCGGCCAGAGTGTCGTGCTGCGCCGGCCGCTGCGCCGGTCCAAAGATGTTAGCGAAGTAGTTGGCCACGAGGCCACTCGCCGCGGTCGTGCCCTTCGACATGGCGCGGCCCTCGCGAAAGACCGCGAGCGCCGCCTCGGCGTCGGCGAAGCGCTCGACCAGAGGGTGGCCGTCGTCGACCTCCTCGAAGTTGTTGGCGTAGAGCAGCACGTCGACGGGGTAGCCATGCTGCACCTCGTCGATGGAGGTCACCGGCAGGACCACGCGAGCATTCACCTTCTGGGGGTTCATGATGATGGCGCGGTCGATCTGGCCTATGGCGTAGCCCTGCTGCAGGTCGTCGAGGCGCACGAAGGCGCCGATCTCGGTGCCGTAGCCGAGCACGCGCGGGCGGCCCTCGTGCTCGCGCACCTCGAGCGAGCCCATGTCGTCGGCCACGACGTGCACCTCGGCGACCCGCTCCCCGGCCATGAGCCGCAGCGCCTCGAGGGTCTCCGACTTGCCGGTCGCCGTGTCGCCGATCAGCAGCACGCCGGCCTCGGCGCCGCCCGGCAACACCAGCCGCGAGAAGGCGCCGTGAAACGGCATCAGACCGCGCTTCATGGCCGCCACGTTGTGCAGCGTCAGGATCATCTTCTTCAGATAGCCGAAGTAGGCATAGCGATCGTCGAGCGGCAGAGCGCCCACGAGCAGCCCGTTGGCCGTGTCGTCGAAGAACACGGTGGGCTGCTCTCCGAAACGTGCGAGCCCTTTGGCCGGCGCGCCGTAGACCAGCAGAGCGTCGGGCCCGGCCGCCACCTGCGCCTCACTGGCCAGCTCGAAGAGGTTCGACAGCGAAAGGCCCAGCCCAAAGAAGCGCTGCTCGATGTAGACGAACACGACGAGGCGCCCGACGACCGCCGGGTAGCAGACCCAGCGCTCAGGGTCGAGCCGCAGGCCGGCGAGCGGATCGTCGCTCACCTCGGTGAAGCTGCCGGCGCGCGTCGTGGCCGGCGGGTTCAGGATGAGCGGCGGATACATGAGCACACGGCGCACGAAGGGGATGTCTTCGAGCTGGGCGCGATAGGCGGCCGGCGCCGGCCACCGCCGCGGACCTACGACCGCGCCCAGCTCGGCGCCGGCGTGCACCTGCCGGTAGACGTGCGGATGCGTGCCGGTGACGTTCTCGGCCACGTCGCGATACAGGTCGCGGATGAGCTCCGCCAGCGTCTCGAGGCTGGCGTTGAAGACCCGGTCGACGCCGTCGCCGGGTCCGACCCGGCCCGCGCCGGCGTGGTCGACCAGGAACCGGTCGAAGCCGCGCCAGAAGTCGTAGAGGCCCTCGACGAAGCGATGCAGCGCAGCCCGGCGCTCGAGCAGCGGCCCCCGTTCGGGCGACGTGCGCACGATGCGCTCGAGCGGGTTGTGAGCCAGCAGCCGCAACAGGTCGACGAGGCTCGCGCGCGCCGCGGCGTCGCGCGGCTCGAAGCCGAGCGCCTCGAGCAGCGGCCCGTCGTGCTCGGCCAGATGATCGAGATAGAGCCCGAGGACGCGCTCGAAGGGCTCGCTTTCGACCACCTCGCGCGTACTCGCGCAGACGGCGCCCCGGGAGTGCAGGACGAGCTGGTCGGGGTCTTCGTCTAAGCGCAGGAGCGGCACGCCGTATCCTTCCTTCACTGCCCTGGGGGCGGAGGGGCCGGTCGTTCGCAGACACTACCACGCGACCGCCCGTCGAGGACGCCCGGGACCGGTGGGGGCGATGGCTGCTCGACGCCGCTTTCGACAGGCGCCGGAGGCCGCTCGGCGACGAGGCCCTCGACGAGCCCGAACACCCAGGCGCGGCGGCTCACCACTGTGAGGCCGGCGCTGGTGAACAGGCCGGCGAGGTCGTCGCCGTCGCCCAGGTCGCGGACGCTCCCGGTGAGCCGGATGTAGAGGTCGCGCCGGCCGGCCAGCAAGGCGCCGATCCGGGGCGCCACCCGAAAGAAGTAGAGCCCGGCGGCGGCGGAAGCGATGCGCATGCCGAGGGACGCGGCTCGCGTCGTGGTGGCGCCTGCGCCGGGCGTCGGGGTGGTGGCGCTGGAGGCGGTCGGCACGACCGCCTCCAGCGCCACCACGACCCCGCCTGGCCGCAGCATCGCGGCGAGCGCGCGCAGCGTGGCGACCGGATCGGGCAGATAGCGCAGGCCGAACGCCAGAGTCACCGCGTCGAAGCTCGCGGGGGCAAGCGGAGCCGCTTCGCCGGGCGATGCTCCCGGCTGCGACGCGCTCACGCCGGTCGCGGCGGGCGGCGACAGCGCGGCCAGATCGACCACCACGTCGTCGACCGCAAGGCGTCGGGCCGCCGCTCTGCCTCGGGCCCGCGCCAGCATGAGGGGGCTGGCGTCGGCCAGTGTCACCCGGGCGCCCAGCTCGGCAGCCGCCAGCCCCACGAGCCCGGTGCCGGCGCAGGCGTCGAGCAGCCGCGGCGCTCGCGGACTCGGCGCCGCGGCAGACGCCGGTGCGGTCGTCGGGGCGGTCACCGGTGCGCCCGCCGCGGCCGTCCCCGGTACTGTCGCCGCGGCAACAACCGCGCCTCGCCTTACCGCTTCGCCGGCCGCCCAGCGGCGCCAGCGGGCGTCCTGGCCGAACGTGATGACTGTGTTGATCCGGTCATAGGTGGCGGCGTGAGCCTCGAAGAGCGCCACGTCGGACGAGGCGGGCGGGGCGGGCGAAGCGAGCGACGCGGACGAAGCGAGCGAGGCGGGCGGGCGAGCGGGGCTCGACACCGCTAGAGCGCTCCAAACACGGCCGGCAGCAGGGCGACGACCAGGACCACCGCCGGGTAGAGGCTCGCGACATTGAAGTACGAGGCGGCTTCGGCGCTCGTCGGACGGTACCAGAGCTTGGCTCCCGGCCAGGCGACGACGAACACGCCGGCCACCAGCGCCAGGTCGCTCAGCAGACCGCCGCTCATGGGCAGGGTCACAGTCGAGGCGAGGGTCGCGAAACCGACGATGCAGGCGGCACGAGCGGCGACGGCGGGACCGTACACCGTGGCCACCGTCTTCACGCCCACGCTGCGATCGGCGTCGATGTCGGCCAGGTCGTTGGCGATGTTGCGGCCGCCGATCTCCCACAGGGCGAGGAACCCGAACACGCTCAGGGCACGCCACGAGAGCGGCGCCACCGCCGCCCAGCCCGCCACGCCGCCGAGGCCGACCATGACCCCCGAGACGACGGTCTTCCAGGGCGTCACGGACCGCAAGGCGCAGTAGACGACCTCGAGGCCGACGGCGGCCGCGAACAGCAGCAGGCAGATCGGCGCCAGGGTGAAGGCGAGCACGGCGGACAGCGCGGCGAGCGACAGGACCCAGGCCAGCGAGAAGCGCAGGCTGAGGTCGCCGCGCGCGAGGGGATGGCGCTCGAAGGCCGTGTCGATGTCGAAGCCGGCGAACTCGCCCTTGCCCGCCCGCAAGGCGGCGGCATCGACCCGCCTGTCGAGGACGTCGTTCAGCGAGAACACCGCGAGAAAGCCCGCCGCGGCGGCCACCAGGCCTACCAGCGAGACTCGAAGCGAAGGCAGTCCGCCGAGCGCGAGTACGGCTCCGAGACCCGGCTGAGCGACGGACAGCAGGGCCTGCCGGGTGCGCGACAGGTCGACCAGGGCAGCCAGACGGCTCGGACCCCGGCGCCCGACACTCTCGTCTCTTTCGACCGCCACGGACGTCCGTCGATCGATGGCCAACCCCTCCGCTCAGACGTACTGGCCAGCTTACCCGAACCTGCCGTCGCGATTCTCGTTGGTAGAGCGGGCGGGGGCCGGCGGGCTTTCAGCCCGCCGGCCCCCGCCCGTCAGGCTCTCAGGCGCCGAAGTTGCGCGCCGCGAAGTCCCAGTTCACCAGGCTGTCCCAGAAGGCCTGGACGAAGTCGGGGCGACGGTTCTGGAAGTCGAGATAGTAGGCGTGCTCCCAGACGTCGCAGGTCAGCAGCGGCTTGACCGGCGGGGCCGGCATCTCGGCGTTGGCCGTGGTGACGATCTTCAGCGTGCCACCGTCGTCGACAAGCCAGGCCCAGCCGCTGCCGAAGCGACCGACCGCGGCCGCCTTGAACTGCTCGACGAAGGCCGGTAGCCCGCCGAAGGTGGCGTCGATCCTGGCGGCCAGCGCGCCGCTCGGCGCGCCGCCGCCGCCCGGCTTCATCGACTGCCAGAAGAAGCTGTGGTTCCAGACCTGGGCGGCGTTGTTGAAGACGCCCGCCTTGGCCGAGTCGCCGGCCACCGCCGCGATCACTTCTTCGAGGCTGCGACCGTCGAGGTCGGTACCCGCGACGAGCTTGTTCAGGTTGTCGACATAGGCCCGGTGGTGCTTGCCGTAGTGAAAGCTGATGGTGCGCGCCGACGTGACCGGCTCGAGCGCGTCTTCGGCCCACGGCAGGGGCGGCAGTTCGAAAGGCATCGATCCCTCCTTGTTCATTGGTTGCTTCGTAGTCGCTCGGTGTGCGCCGGACGTCGCGCTGTCGGCGCCGTCGCGCGGTGTTCAGATATCGACTTCGATCGATTCCCCGGTCACCCTGACCGGCCAGGTGCGCAGGCCGTCGACCCGGATCTTGCGCTGCAGACGCGCCTCGACGCCGAGCACGCGCTGGGCGGCGGCCGGCAGCGGCTCGTCGCCGAAGTGGCGGTCGAGCGGGTAGGCGAGCACGGCGCCGTCGCGCACGTCGAACTGGCCAAAGTGCAGCGGGCAGGTGAGAACGTGGCCGCTGAGCGAGCCCTGGTCGAGCGGAGCGTTCATGTGGCCGCAGCGCCGGCCGACCGCGTAGAACTCGCCGTCGCAGTTGCACAGCACGCCCTGCGCGCCGCCGAGCTTGACGAACTTCATGCCACCGGCGGCGATGTCGCCGGTCGTGCCGACCTCAGTCCACACCGCGCCTCACTCCTCTATGCCGAGCTCGCTCGCCGCGATCTGCGGCAGTATGCCGGGGTCGGTCACGTCGAGATGGACGAACAGACCGCACCAGCAGCGCCGCATGGCGTCGAAGTGGGCCCGGTGATAGGGGATGCAGGGACAGACGATCTTCATGTCGTGCTCGCGCTCGCGGGTGCGGACCTGGCAGGGGCAGTACGGCGCGCCTTTGCTCTCTTCGAGGACGGCCTCCTGTTCGAGCAGGAAGTCGGCGAGATCGTCGTCGGGCGTGAACTTGTAGCCCATCGCCGTGACGAGCGGGGTGTAGAACTCGCGCAGCGCCGCTTTGCGGGCCTCGTGGCTCATTGGGCGCCGGCCTGCAGAAGCTCGTCGAAGCGCTCCGGCAGATAGCCGACGACGACCTCGTCGCCGATCCTGACCACGGGGTAGGCCCGCGAGCCCGAAAGCTCGAAGGCCTCGCCGGCCAGCCGGTCGCTTTCGTCGTCGGGCAGCAGGTCGACGTCGACGGCCTCGAACTCGACGCCCTTCTCTTCGAAGTACTGCTTGGCCTTGCGACACCAGGGGCAGGTGCTCAGCGCGTAGACGAATATCGGATCGCTCATGCGGCCTCCTGGCTACAGCTGAACGAAGACCTCGCCGGAGGTCACACGGACGGGATAGGTGGGGATGCTGATCTCGGGCGCCGTCACGAAGGCGCCGCTGCGCACGTCGAAACGCCAGTCGTGGCAAGGACAGGTGACGATGAACTCGTCGCAGGCGCCGGCTTCGAGGGGGCAGCCCATGTGCGCGCAGCGGTTGGCGATCGCGTAGACGTCGCCGCCGGCCTTGACCAGCAGCAGTCCGAGCCCCCGCGGGTAGACGGGCAGCGCCCGGCCGTCGGCCAGCGCGCCCTCGTCGGCCACCTTGACCCAGGAATCGGGCACGTACACTCCTTGTCGATCGTCGTCGGGCAGGCGGCAGGTCGCCGGACCCGCCGCGCAGAGGCGACCTTACCACGCCCCAACGGAGCCTGACGTCGTTCGCCCTGCCACCGTTCGCGGTGTGCGATCCGTCGCGGCTCCCCGCGGCCGGCGCGCGCCCAAGCCGCCGTCCCGCGCGCCGCCCTACCAGCGTTCGCGGTGGACGTGCTCCGGCTGGTAGCGGTCGGCGGGCTGCTTGCGGTCGACCGGATGACCGACGGGCACGACGGCGAACGGCGTGACGTCGTCGGGCACACCCAGCAGGCCGCGCAGCCCCGTCACCCGCTCCTCGAGCGGGTAGACGCCGAGCCACACGGCGCCGAGGCCGAGCTGCACGGCTTCGATCAGGATGTTCTCGGTGGCCGCCGCACAGTCCTGGACCCAGAACTGCGGCCAGCGCGCGCCGGCTTCGACGCCACAGACGACGATCACGAGCGGGGCCTGCTCGACCATGGCGGCGTAAGGATGCACGGTCGGGATGAGGGCGCGGGTCGCGGCATCGGTGACGACCACGAACCGCCAGGGCTGCTGGTTGCCGGCCGAGGGCGCCGCCATCGCGGCCCGCAGCAGCCGCTCGACGTGCTCGTCCGAGACCGGTTCGGCAGTGTAGGCGCGAATGCTGCGGCGCGCCATGACGGGGTCGTGCACGAGCCCTCCTCTCAGAGATGGTCGGGCCGACATCGTAGCAGAGCCCGCTCGACAGTTGAGTTGGCGGCCCGTGCGGCCTAGAATCTCCGAAAGGGAAGTCCCTTTCTCTTTGCCTCCCCCGCCATCACTCATGGACTCGACACGTACACATTACGACTGCGTCATCGCCGGGGCCGGCCCTGCCGGTATCTTCGCGGCGCTCGAGCTCGTGCGCCGCAACGGCAGCTCGGTGCTCCTGCTCGAGCGGGGTCCCGACATCGACAAGCGTGTCTGCCCGGCCCGCGACACCGGCATCTGCGCCAACTGCTCGCCGTGCGACGTCACCTGCGGCTGGGGCGGCGCCGGCACCTTCTCCGACGGCAAGCTGACGCTCTCGCCCGAAGTGGGCGGCTGGCTCTCCGAGTTCGTCGAGGCCGACACGCTGGCCGAGCTCGTGCGCTACGTCGACGGCGTGTGGTGCGACTACGGCGCGCCGGCCACGGTGCACGGCGGCACCAGCAAGAAGTTCGACGCAATCCGCCGCGAGGCGCTGGTGCACGGCATGACGCTGGTGGCCTCGCCGGTGCGCCACATGGGCAGCGACCGGGCGTCGGGCATCCTCAAGGCGATGCACGACGACCTCGAGCCGCGCGTGGCGGTGCGCACCGACACCACGGTCGAGCGCATCGTCGTCGCCGACGGCGTCGCCACCGGCGTGGTCTGCACCGACGGCCGCGAGTACTCAGCCGACGCGGTCATCGTGGCGCCGGGGCGCCAGGGCGCCTCGTGGCTCGTCGACGAATGCCACCGCCTGGGCATCGCCGTGCGCACCAACCCCGTCGACATCGGCGTGCGGGTCGAGGTGCCGGCGGCGGTCACCGAACCGCTCACGAGCGTGCTCTACGAGAGCAAGCTGATCTACTACGCCGACACCTTCGACGACCCGGTACGCACCTTCTGCATGAACCCGCACGGCGTCGTGTCGGTCGAAAACTACGGCGACGTGGTCACCGTCAACGGCCACAGCTACGCCGACCACAAGACCGAGTACACCAACTTCGCGCTGCTGGTCTCGACCGACTTCACGCAGCCGTTCGACGACCCCATCGCCTACGGCAAGTCGGTCGCGCGCCTGGCCAACCTGCTCGGCTCCGACATCATCGTGCAGCGCCTCGGCGACCTGCTGGCCGGCCACCGCTCGACGGCCGAGCGGCTGCGGCGCAGCACCGTGCAGCCCACCCTCGGCGGCGCGACGCCCGGCGACCTGTCGTTCGTGCTGCCCTACCGCCACCTGCGCGACATCCTCGACATGCTCGGAGCGCTCGACAAGCTGGCGCCCGGCGTGAACGCGCGCGACACGCTGCTCTACGGCGTCGAGGTCAAGTTCTACTCGGCCCGGCCGCAGCTCGACAAAGGGCTGCAGACCGAAGTCCGCAATCTCTACGCGATCGGCGACGGCGCGGGCGTGACCCGCGGGCTCGTCCAGGCGAGCGCCTCGGGGGTGCTCGCCGCCCGATCCATCCTGAACGGGGGGACACGCTAATGCCGGCAACCATCGTGATCGGCTCCCAGTGGGGCGACGAGGGCAAGGGCAAGATCACCGACCTGCTCGCCGAGCGGGCCGACGTGATCTGCCGCTTTCAGGGCGGCAACAACGCCGGCCACACCATCGTCCGCGACGGCGAGGAGTTCAAGTTCCACCTGATCCCGTCGGGCATCCTCTACGAGGCCAAGACCTGCGTCGTAGGCAACGGCGTGGTCATCGACCCGCACATCCTGTTCGGCGAGATCGACGCGCTGCGGGCGCGCGGCATCCGCGTCGAGAACCTGCGCATCTCGGCCAACGCCCACTTGATCATGCCCTACCACCTGCTGCTCGACGGCGCCGCCGAACGCCAGCTCGGCAAGTTCAAGATCGGCACCACGGGCCGTGGCATCGGGCCCTGCTACATCGACAAGTTCGCGCGCGTCGGGGTGCGTGTGCAGGACCTGCTCGACGAGAAGATCATGCGCCGCAAGGTGCGCGTGGCGCTCGAAGAGAAGAACCAGCTTCTGCAGCTCTACGACATCGGCACGCTCGACCCCGAGCAGGTGGCCGACGAGGTGCTGGCCTACCGCGAGCGCTTCGAACCGCACATCTGCGACGCCTCGCTGCTCGTCAACAAGGCGTTGGACGACGGCCGCGAAGTGCTGTTCGAGGGTGCCCAGGGCACGCTGCTCGACATCGACTTCGGCACCTATCCGTTCGTCACGAGCTCCAACCCGATCGCCGGCGGCGCCTGCGCCGGCGCGGGCGTCGGGCCCACCCGCATCGACAACGTCGTCGGCGTGGCCAAGGCCTACACCACGCGGGTCGGCGAAGGGCCGTTCCCGACCGAGCTCTTCGACGACGCCGGCGCCGCCCTGTGCGAGGTGGGCCAGGAGTTCGGCACGACGACCGGCCGCCAGCGCCGCTGCGGCTGGCTCGACCTGGTGGCGCTGCGCTACGCGGTGCGGGTGAGCGGCATCACCCACCTCGCCATCACCAAGCTCGACGTCCTCACCGGCCTGCCGGCGCTCAAGGTCTGCACCCGCTACAAGTCCGGCCGCAGGGTCTACGACGAGTTCCCCCTGCTGCAGACCGACTTTCACCACGCCAAGCCGGTGCTCGAAGAGCTGCCCGGCTGGACCGACGACCTGCGCAACTGCGAGGAATGGGCCGACCTGCCCGAAACGGCCCGCGACTATATACAGTTCATCGCCGACTTCACCAAGACGCGCGTGAAGTTCATCGCGGTGGGTCCCGGGCGCGACGAGACCATCGTGCTGCCGCGCTCAATCGGGCGCGGCGGAGCGGTCTGAGGGCACCGGCGGACAGAGGCGTCGCCGTCCAAGGCGGGGCTGTCCGGAGGGCGATAAGCTCAGGGAGCGCGATGCTCCAGGAGCACAGCGATCCAGAGGGCGTCACGCTCGAGGGGCGCGGCTCTCACAGTCGTTTCACAGCCATCTCCTAGTCTAAACTCACGCACGCGGGCCATACTCGTAGTCGACGGTCGTGTCACGCCGTCCGCGAGCGGTGTCGAGGAGGATGCGCGCATGAATCGCAAGACCATCATCTGGATCGTGATCGGCGTGCTGGCCGCGGCCCTCGTCGCGGCAGTCGGTATCGTCTCCTACCACGTCGGTTTCAACCACGGCGGCGTTCGCGGCGTCGTGCGGATCGGTGCCCGGACACCGGTGCGCAACTTCGTGTTCGGCAACGGCGTCGTGCGCCGCGAGGTCGGCTTTCCCGGCCTCGGCGTGTTCGTGGCGCTGCTTCTGGCCGGCGGCGTCGGCGCGGCGATCGTCTACCTCGTGAACCCGGGCCGGCGCCCGGCCACCGTACCCGCCACGGGCCCCGGCGCAGCGGCAGGCTATGCCGCGGCCCCGGGCTCAGTCGCAGGCTCCGCCGCGGCTCCAGGTGCAGCCCCGGGCGCGGGCGGACCCTATGACCCGCAGTGGCAGCAGTACGGGCAGTGGCAACAGTACGAGCAATGGCGACAGTTCGAGCAGTGGCACCGTCAGATGCACGGCGCCGGCCCGGGCGAGCCGCCGGCGACGGCGCCGCCGAGCGCACCGATCGCCACCCGCCCGGCGACCCCGGCGTCACCAGAGACTCCTGCTTCACCGCAGACCGAGCCCCAAGCGTCACCGCAGACCGAGACCGAAGCTTCACCGCAGACCGAAACACCGCCCAGCAACGAAAACGACGGCGCGGCCTAGCCGGCGCGACCGAACGGAGGATGTCATGAACACCTTCATCATCGTGGCGCTCGTCGTCGTCGCGCTGCCCGCGCTGGCGGCGATCGCGGCGACCGTCAAGAGCCACACCATGCCGGCCCGCTCCCCCGCCCGGGTGCCGACCGACCACGAGCGGCCGGGCCAAAACGAGCCGCGCGAGTATCGCGACCACACACGCTGGTGAGCGCGTCACTCACTCGCGAAAACCAAAGCCGACGCTCACGAAGTCCTCATGAACGGCGGGCAGGATAGAGCTGCAGGCAGGATAGGGCTGACCCCCTGACCGAGGCGTGTCCCCCCGCGCCTCGCCTCCAGATCCCTCCGACCCGGGGATCTGTAAGGGCCCGCCGCCTCTCGCAGGCGAGGCGGCGGGCCCGCCCGCTTGCCGGCCCCGATTCGATCGGCGCCGCATAGCGCGACCGCCGTCGCGATCCGGCGCAAGTGCGCCGCCGCCGTAGGTGCGCCGCCTCCGACCGCGACCGCCGCTCGCCACTCGCCGCTCGCGACCGTCAGCCGCGAGTGGGCACCTGCTGCACCGCCCAGCCGTTGCCGTCGGGATCGCTGAAGAAGACGAACGAGTTCCAGTCGCCGGCAGGTCCGTCGAGCGGCACACCGTCCTCGAAATGCTTGACGGCACTGACCTCGACGCCCCCGGCGGCGAGCTGCGCCCGGGCGGCCTCGATGTCGGTCACGACGAGCTGCAGGCCCTTCATCGATCCGGGCGGCATCTCGACGAGACCGGTGCCAAAGGCGATCGAACAGCCGGAGCCGGGCGGCGTGAGTTGTACTACGCGCGCCTTCTCACCCATGCGGTTGTCGTGGTCGAGCGTAAAACCGACCTGCTCGCTGTAGAAACGCTTGGCCCGGTCCACGTCCGAGACCGGGATGACCACCACTTCGAGCTTCCATTCCATGCGGCATCGTCCTTTCGCGCAGGGTGCGCGGCGCGGGTGTCGTTCACCCAGTGTCACCCGTACGGCGCGACCGTACACAGTCCGGCCGCGGCACGATCTGCCGCTACAGCAGACAGTCTCCGGCGAGCAGGTAGCGGTCGAAGCGGCCGAACGGCCGCGATGTGCACAGCAGGCCCGTCGCGCCGGTGAACGCGAAGCCGGCGCTCCACAGCAGGCGCTGGGCGGCGATGTTCGGGCCCGGCAGCGCCACCGTCGCCTGGGCGGCGCCTCGAGCGGCGAGCTCGGCCAGGGCGAAGCGCAGCGCGGCGGGCTGGTCCTGAGGGCGCAGGGTGGCGATGGGACCGAGGGCGCTCGCGCCCTCGGTCCCATCGCCACCGAGGTACGCATAGCCGACCGCCCGCTCCCGACGCCGGAACAGCCAGCCGGGGTTCTCCGCCCGGCTCAGAAACCAGCGATGCTCGAGGGTGCGGTCGAGGCCGAGCACGGCCTCGTCGACGGCGCGCAGCTCGTCGAGACGGCCGGCGTCGAGCGGCTCGGTGTCGAGCCCGCCGGCCGTGCGCCCTCCGATCGTGCGCCCGCCGGCATCCAGCTCGCCGGCCGCGTGCGAGGCAGCGGCACGTCCGCCGGCCGCGCGCCCATCGGCAAACGGCGCGAGCGGGCCGGTGAGGTACAGCAGAGCATGCAGCTGGTAGATGCCGTGGCGCGCGTAGAGGCCGTTCGAGACCGGGTTGGCGGCGCTCGACGTGAGGGCGGTGATGCCGCCGGCCGCCGGCAGCCCGTCCATGGCGAGCTCGAACAGACGGCGACCGACGCCCTTGCCCTGCCACTCGGGCAACACGAACAGTCCGCCGCAGTAGCCCAGGCGCAGGCTCTCGCCGCCGCGCTCCCAGCCGGAGCAGAACGCCACCGGACGGCCGTCGAAGACGGCCACCCAGAAGCGGCCGCCGTCGGTCTCGCGCACATGGCGCAGCGACGGCGCGGCGTGGTCGGCCGGCGCGGCGAACGGCGGCCGTCCCTGCCGCACGGCCAGATCGCTCAAGGCGGCCGTGAGGATGCGCGAGGCGGCGTCGGCGTCGGATGGTTCGGCGAGCCTGTAGGTGAGGTCCTCCGAACGGTCGCCGGACCCCGGACAGGCATCACGCTTCGTGGTCATGGCTGCCGCCTTCTGTCGCCCTTCGTCGTATCGTTCGCTATGCCGTTCGTGTCGTTCGGCGCGACGTCCACCGCATCGTCTGCCCCGCGCCACAGCGGTCGTCGCACGGCAGATTGTCGTGGGATCTCAGTCTACGGCGGTCGACCCTGCCCAGTCATGTCCGCAACGACCTGAGCCGGCCGTGCGGGCCGGCAGTCGCCGGACAATGGGCGTGAGGCGACGACGCACCGGGAACCGTCGGGGGGTACGCCGCGCCGGACTCAATGATGCACCCCCAGCACCCGGCCGGCGGCCCCGGCGAGCCCTGACGAACAGGACGATGAAGGAGGACGACATGGCCGCAAAGACCGGTACGCAGATCACCGGCGTAAGGACGGTGAGCGTGCCCGTCGCAGACCAGGACCGCGCGCTCGCCTTCTACATCGGCAAGCTCGGCTTCGAGAAGCGTCTGGAGGCCCCCTACGGCGACGGCCAGCGCTGGATCGAGGTGGCGCCGGCGGGAGCCGCGACGACCATCGCCCTCGTTCCCCCGGGCCCGGGCGCGTCGGCCGGCGTCGACACCGGCATCCGCTTCACGACCGCCGACGCTGAGACCGACCATGCGAACCTGCTGGCCGGCGGCGTCGATGTCGACCCCGAGATCCTGCGGTGGCCCGGCGTGCCGCCGATGTTCGGCCTGCGCGACCCCGACGGCAACCGGCTGTATGTCGTCGAAGCCAGGTGAGGGCGAAGAGGCTGGGAGCGCGGACCGCCCGCAACGCCGGCCACACCGCCCACCCCGGCACTCCAGCGGAAGCGGACCGACACGGTTAGGTGAGCGCGGGCACACGGGCATGCTCCCGCTGTCACGTCAGTCGCCGCCAGGGCGGCGAGCCAGAAGACCAGATCACCAAAAGGAGCAGACCATGGAGAACACCATCGTCTGGGCGGACATCCCGGTCACCGATCTCGACCGCGCCATCAAGTTCTACGGCGCCGTCCTGCAGCGCACGTTCGTCAAGGCCGAAGGCATGGAGGGGATCGCCATCGAGGCGCCGCCCGAGAACGCCGCGGACATGCCGGCGGGCTCGTTTCCGGTGAGCTTCGACCTGGCGCAGACGCAGAACAACCAGCCCAGCACGACCGGCTGCACCATCTACCTGAACAGCTACGGCGACCCTGAAGGGATGATCCAGCGCGCCGTGGAGGCCGGCGGCGAAGTGATCATGCCGGTGTCCGACATGGGCGAGATGGTCGGCTCCATAGGCATGTTCAAGGACTCGGAAGGCAACCGCATCGGCGTGCACAAGCCGCCGCAGATGTAAGTCCGGGCAGCGGCCCGGTCCGAGTGGCGCCGCCCGACCGGTCGGGCGGCGCCGCCGCTCACTCCACCTGCATGAAGTACTCGACGAACTCGCGGACGCGGCCGTCGCCTGTGAGCGTCATCAGCCAGAGGTTGTGGAACACCACCGGCTCCGGCTCGTCGCTCATCCCTTCGGGATAGCGCGTGACGGCCCGCACCACGTGCAGGTCGCCCTCGCGGGCGACGACCTCGTACTCGAACGTCCAGGGCAGGAGCGACTCGCCCTGCGCGAGCCAGAAGGCGGTCACCGCCTCGATGCCGACGAGCGGCTCACGGTACGGCGCGGTGAAGTAGCGCACGTCGTCGGTGAAGAGAGCCGCGATCTGCGCGGGCTCGTCGGACAGCCAGGCGGCGCGATAGCGCTCGAGCCAGTGCTCGACGTCGGTCGTGTCGATCATGGGATGGTCTCCCTCGTTGACGGCTCGGTCTTCTTCGTTGCCGCACTGTGGGTTCCCGTGAGGTGGGCCAGCCACTCCGTCACGTCGGCGGCCACCTGTTCGTGGCCGAGGTCGTTGTGCGGCTCGTGGCGAACGCCGGGGTAGATGCGCAGCGTCTTGTCGGCGCTGGACACGGTGTCGAACAGCGCCTGCGCTCCCGCGGGACGGTTGAGCGGGTCGGCGCCGCCGTGCAGCACGAGCAGCGGCAGGTCGATGACCGCCAGGCCGTCGTTCACGCGGCGCACGGTCGCGATGCTTTCGGCCCCCCAGCGCACCGTCGCGCGCGAGGTGAGCCACGGGTCGGCGCGCGCCGCCTCGAGCGCCTGCGAGTCGCGGGTCAGCGAGTCGGCACCGATCCCCAGGTCGACCGACAGCCTGGGCGTCACGCGCGAGAGAATCCGGGCCATCACCGCCTGATACGGCTTGCCGACCCCGGCCGGCTGCAGCGCCACGCCGCTCACGATGGCGCCGGCGAGCCGCGGCCGGCCTTGCGGCGCGCGGCTCCACCCCAGCAGGTAGTCGAGCACGACCAGCGAGCCCATGCTGTGACCGTAGAGCACGATCGGCCGGTCGGGCTCGTGCTCGGCGACCAGGCCGAGAAAGGCGCCGAGGTCGTCGCGATAGTCTGTCCAGCGGTCGATGTGCACGCGCGGCCCCGCGGACCGCCCATGACCGCGCTGGTCGTAGCCGTAGACTGGGTAGCCGGCGCTCGCGAGCGGGGTGACGAGGTTGCCGTACCGGCCACTGTGCTCGCCGACGCCGTGGACGAGCGCGACCACCGCGCGCGGCGAAGCGCTGCGCGGCCCGGCACGGTGCGGCCCGCCGCGGTGCGGCCCGCCGCCAGGCGCCTCGCCGTCGGGCAGCCAACACTGCCAGAGGAGCTCGAGGCCGCCGGCCCCGGTGAAGTGGCCCTCGTCGTGCATCAAGTCCTCTGCGACTCCTCAGCCCTTGCCTTGACGAGCTGCGGGACGATCAGCAGCGCGAGCCCGGCCACGATGAACATGACACCGAAGATGGTGTGTTCCTGACAGCGTTTCCATGTCGCTCCCTCCGTCGACGTCGTTGCTCATCCGGCTCACAACGCCAGCTCCATGAACACCGTGACGCGCAGCACGTCGGGCGGCACGTCGTAGTACGGCCCCCTCTCGACGAAGCCCAGCGAAGCGTACAGCCTGCGCGACGCGTCGAGGAAGGTCCCCGTGTCGAGCCGCATCAGCCGGTAACCCAGGTCGCGGGCCGCGGCGATCGCCTCTACGGTCAGCGCCCGGCCCGTTCCGGCGCCCCTGTGCGCCGGCCTCACGTAGAGGCGCTTGAGCTCGCACACGCCGTCGTCGGGCATGGGCCGCAGCGCGACGCAGCCTACGAGCTCGCCGGCCTCGTCGTAGGCCAGCCAGACGCCGCCCTTTGGCGGACCGTAGGCTCCCGGCAGCCCCGCGAGCTCGGCATCCACGGACTGATAGCCCATGTCGATGCCGCAGTCGTTCACCAGAAAGTCGAACCACTCGCGCAGCAGGCCGCGGAACGCGTCGAGCTGCTCCGGAGTAGTGGGCTCGACGATGTGCGCCGCGCTCACAGGGTCATTTCCATGAACAGCACGCTGTCGCGGTAACGCTCCATGTCGGCGGCCGGCTGGTAGGCGGCCATGTCGCTGGTGGTGTCGGCCGGTATCTCGACGAAACCCGCCGACCGGTAGAGCTCGTGCGCCGGGGCCAGGATCTTGAGGCTCTCGAGCCTCACCGCGCGGTAGCCGATCGCCCGCGCGTCGTCGACGAGCCGTTCCACCAGCAGGCGGCCCGCGCCGGCGCCCCGGCTGCGCGGTCGTACGTACATGCGCTGGATCTCGGCGACACCCGGGGCGAGCCGCATGAGGCAGCCGACGCCAACGTAGGCGTCGCCGCGGCCGACGAGGTAGCAGCGACCGGCCGGCGCAGAGAACTTGGCGGCGTCGTGTAGGTCGGAGTCGACCATCGCCGCCACGTCCCACGAGAGGCCGAAGCGCTCGTGAGCGAGACCGGCGACCCAGCTCAGGTACTCGCTGAGCAGAGCGCGCAGCGGCGCGGAGGTCGCCGGGCTGGCGACCAGTTCGAGGCGCAGCGGCGCGCCGGCCGGGTCGGCAGGTCCATTCGCCGTGGCTGCTTGTGAACGCTGGTCGGTCATCGTGGAGAGCACGTAGCCTAACCGGGGCCAGCGCAAACTCATAGACCACAGGAGAGAGCCATGAAGGCGATCGTCCAGAACGCGTACGGCTCGCCCAACGCCCTGCATCTGGCCGACATCGACCAGCCGGAGGTGGGCGACGACGACGTGCTGGTACGCGTGCAGGCGGCCGGCGTCGACCCGGGCGTCTGGCATCTGACCGCCGGCCTGCCCTACCTGGTGCGCCTCATGGGGATGGGCCTGCGCGCGCCGAAAGCACGCGTGCCGGGGAACGACCTCGCCGGGCGGGCCGACGCTGTGGGCAAGAACGTGACACGGTTCCGACCGGGCGACGAGGTCTATGGTCGTAAGCCATCCGGCGACGGTCCCTTCGCCGAGTACGTGTCGGCTCCCGCCGACCGCCTGGCGCCCAAGCCGGCCGGCCTCACCTTCGAGCAGGCGGCGGCCGTGCCCGTCTCGGCGTGCACCGCCCTGCAGGGCCTGCGCGACAAGGGACACGTGCAGCCCGGGCAGACGGTGCTGGTGATCGGCGCGGGCGGCGGCGTGGGAACGTTCGCGGTGCAGCTCGCCAAGGCGTTCGGCGCAGAGGTGACCGGCGTCTGCGACACGGCCAAGGTCGACCTGGTCCGGTCGCTCGGCGCGGACCGCGTGATCGACCGCACCCGCGAAGACTTCGCCGGCGGCACGCAGCGCTACGACGTCATCCTCGACACCGCCGGCAACAGGCCCGTGTCACAGCTGCGCCGCGCACTGGCTCCCAGCGGGATCCTCGTGATCGTGGGCGGCGAAGGGGGCAACCGCTGGTCGGGCGGGTTCGGGCGGCAGATGCTGCGAGCGCCGCTGCTGTCGCTGTTCGTGGGCCAGAAGCTGGTGCCGCTCAACGCCAAGGTGACCGCCGGCGACCTCGAGGTCCTGAACGGCTTCATCGAGGACGGCCGGGTCAAGCCGGTCGTCGACCGCACATACCCGCTGGAGGATGTCCCCGAGGCGATCCGCTACCTGCACGCCGGTCGCGCCCGGGGAAAGGTGGTCGTCAGCGTAGCTGAGGCGACGGGCGACGCCGCGGTGCGTTCCGGATAAGTTCCGGCGCCGGGGCGATCGACGGCACCGCGAGGCGTTCCGCGCAGACCCCCGGCGGGGCGGCTGCCGGCCGGTATGACCAAGCGCCCGGCAGCCGGTATGCTCGGTCGCGAGCGGTGCGGCGCTGCCGCGCGGCTACTACAAGGAGATGACAGATGGGAAGCCTCGTCGTTTTCAACTCGATCTCGCTCGACGGCTACTTCGTCGACGCGCACGGCGACATGCGCTGGGCTCACAACGACGCCTTGGACGAAGAGTGGGACGAGTTCGTCGCCGGCAACGCCAGCGGCGGCGGCCTGCTGGTGTTCGGCAGGATCACCTACGAGCTCATGGCAAGCTACTGGCCCACCCCGGCCGCCATGGAGACCGATCCCGTCGTGGCCGAGCGCATGAACAACCGGCCCAAGCTCGTGTTCTCCAAGACGCTCGGCGAGGCGCCGTGGAACCGCACCAGGCTGGTGAGCGGCGACCTGGCGGGGGAGATCCGCACGCAGAAGAGCGAGCCCGGCAACGACATGGCGATCCTGGGCAGCGGCAGCATCGTCGCGCAGCTCACGCAGGAGCACCTGATCGACGAATACCAGGTCGTGGTGGTCCCCGTCGTGCTTGGGGCGGGCCGGACGATGTTCGAGGGGATCCGGGAGAAGCTGAGCGTCGAGCTGACCGAGACCCGGGACTTCGCCAACGGGAACGTGTTCCTGCGCTACGAGCCGGCGTGGTGAAGGCGGGGGCGACGATAGCGGAGTGAGCCGCGACCGCCGGCCGCCGCCGCGCTACCAGACGCGCGTGGGTTCGAGGTCGGCGCCGCCGCCGGCGGGGTGCGACTCGTCGGGCGCAGGTAGCGGCGGAGCCGCTTCGGTCCTGCGCCATAGGCGACCGGCGACGGTGATCAGCACAGCGGCCGCGACGACGCTGCCCTGGTAGAGCTCCTCTGCCCTGATCCAACCCTGCGCAGACGAAGCATTCCAGCCCGCGATGCTGCTCCCCACCGAAACAATCGCCAGCAGCAGCGCCGTCGGCACCAGGCTCCCGCGGGCCTTGCGCACCAGCCAGACCGCAGGAACGGCGATCGCGATCGCGCCCGCGATCTGAAGATCGTACCGTGCGTCGGCCAGGGCGAGCCCACCGCCCGACCGGAGAGCGGCGAGCTGGATCACAAGCTGGTACGGCAGGGTGACCGCCAGGCCGATCACGAGACCGGCAACGAGCGGCGAAGCCCTGCGCGCCAGCCGCTCCGCCACGAACCCATACCAGGCGAAGACGAGCGGCACGTTCGTCAGCAGCAGCGCAACGAAGCTCACGCCCTGGTACGGAGCGTGGAACGTGTGGAACATGTCGATCCTGCGTCCGCCGCCCGACCCAAGGCGCGTACCCACGGTGGCGACCAAAAAGCATGCGGCAGGTAGGAGAACGGCCACGGCGGCGAACAGCCAGACCCTCGGTCCGCGCCAAGCCACGAGGGCGCGCGAGGTTCGGCGCACGACCGAGAACCGCGACTCGACGCCGGCCAGCACCAGCCCGGCGACGAGCGCGAGCAGCCACGTAGGCGCGCTGACCAGCGCGTTGTGGATCTCGCGAGCGAGCGTGATGCCAAGCGTAGCGTAGTCTGGGAATTCGGCTACCTCCGCACGCCAGAGGAGCCAGACTTGCACGCACAGCGCGGTCATGGTCAGGACCGCGACGCCGACGACGATGTAGAGCTGAGCGCGACGGCGAGGCGGTCGACTGCGCGGGCTGCTGACCGCCCAGCAGCACACGAGCGCGATGAGGCCGACGACCGCGACGCTCACGCTGCGGAACCGATGCTCCCAGAGGGGGTCGTTCAAGGACCACCGCGTGACGAGGAGCCCGAACGCGGTGTACGCGACGTACGCGGCCGCGGCGAGCACGAGAAACCAGACGAGCGGGCGTCGCGCGAGCGTAGTCTTCAGGTTCGTCACCACGGTGCCACCATGTGGTGCGCGGATCTTGAGCGCAATGCCACTACGCTCCGTGCAACTGCATTCTCTGCGGACGCCGCACGAAGTAGTGGATCAACGCCCCGATCAGATGCGTCAGCGCGATCACCAGGATCCACATGATCTTCAGATTCGACAAGTCGGTTCGAAATGCCTGTTGGAGCGTGGGGCAGGGCCGGGTACGCGGAAACGTGGCGCGAAGCCGCGGGCCGGCACCGTCAGCGCGGGGGTATCCTCCGAAGCGGAGCTCGGCCACGAGGATTGGGAGGCCACGATGAGCGACGACCTGGTGCTGGTGACGGGAGGCTCGGGGTTCATCGGCGTGCACTGCATCCTGCGCTTGTTGGACGCGAGCTACCGGGTGCGCACGACGGTGCGCTCGCTCGCTCGCGAGGCCGACGTGCGCGCCATGCTCAAAGTGGGCGGCGCCGAGCCGGGTGCGGCGCTCGAGGTTGTCGAGGCCGACCTGCTGGCCGACGCCGGCTGGGCCGAAGCCGTGGCCGGCTGCCGCTTCGTGCTGCACGTCGCCTCGCCGTTTCCGGAGCGCCAGCCGCGCAACCAGTTCGAGCTGATCGTACCGGCGCGTCAGGGCGCGCTGCGCGTACTGCGCGCAGCGCGCGACGCCGGCGTCGAGCGCGTCGTGCTGACCTCGTCGTTTGCCGCCATCGGCCACGGCCATGAGCCGACCGACCGGCCCTTCACCGAGGAGGACTGGACCGAGCTCGACGACTCGGCGAGCCCCTACGTGAAGTCGAAGACGCTGGCCGAGCGCGCCGCTTGGGAGTTCGTCGCCGGCGAAGGAGGCGCGCTCGAGCTGTCCGTCGTCAACCCGGTCGGCGTGGTCGGGCCCGTGCTCGGTCCCGACCTGTCGAGCTCGATCCGGCTCGTCAAGCAGGCGCTCGACGGCGCCATGCCAGGAGCGCCGCGCCTCTACTTCAACGTCGTCGACGTGCGCGACGTGGCCGATTTGCACCTGCGCGCCATGACCGATCCTGCCGCCAAGGGTGAGCGGTTCCTGGCCGTGGCGAACGGCCCGGTGTCGATCAGGGACGTCTGCGACGTGCTGCGAGCGCACCTCGGCGAGGCTGCCGCGCGCGTGCCGACCAGGGAAGTGCCCGACTTCCTGGTGCGAGCTCTCGCCTTGGTCAACCCCGAGGCGCGGGGGATCGTGGGCGACCTGGGCCAGGTGCGCCGGGCCAGCAACGAGAAGGCCCGGCGGGTGCTCGGCTGGGAGCCGCGCTCGAATGAAGAGGCGATCCTGGCGACGGCGGACAGTCTGGTGCGGCTAGGGCTCGTCGGGGCGCGTAGGAGCGCGGACGAGACGTAGCTCGCGTGGTTGACGGCGATCACGATGTCGCCGCATGCGCCCGTTAGGATTCGCCAACACCAAGGCTCTTCTCCGCCGTCCAGTAGTCGAGCCGTTCGCCATCGCCGACGTCGATCCAGCGACTCTCCAGCAGCCGATAGCCGCGACGCCGATAGAAACCCTCGGAGGGCAGCGACACGTCAAGCTGGATGCTCAGTTGTCCGGCGGCGCGAGCAGCTCCTTCGAGGGCATCCATGACCCGTGCTCCGATACCGCGGCGCTGGAGCTGAGGATGGACGAAGACCGCGACGATGCGGTCGCCGACGATTGCCCCGGTGGCGACGAGATCACCGTCGCGCTCCGCGACCACGACCTCACCCGTGGCTTGGCGCTCCAAAATACGATCAGGCGTGTGGTAGTCCTTGAAGAAGCGTACGGCACGGGGTGGATAGGCGCCGGTGTAGGAGGCGTCGATCGTCGTGTGGATCAGGGCCTCCACAGGTTCAAGGTCTGCGGCCCGAAAAGCACGCACCGTCGTTTCCAACGGGACCCCATGCGCAGTTCTCTCGTCATCCACCTGTGCAGCTCGGCCGTCGCTCACTGGTGGCACAGCCTGCACTTCGGGCCGCCCGTACAGCGGCATCGTCATCCAGGTGATCTCGGTCGCCGCGTCGGGCTGGAGAACGTCCACAGAGAAGCCGGCGTGCCGGTAGAAGGGAATCGCGTTGCGGCTGCTGGGAACGTGGAGGCTGTCAACGCCGAGCTCGCGTGTAGTCGCGACAAGGTGCTCGAGCAGTCTCCTGCCGATGCCGCGACCGTGAAGGTCGGAGCACACATAGAACTGCGACACCGTGTACCTGGGCTCGTCGGGCGTGCCGAAATCAGCGAGGGCGCCGGTGGCAACGACCTCGCCTGCCTCCTCGACGGCGAAGACCTGCTTCCAGGCCAGCTGCTCGCGGAAGAACTGCGGCGTGATGTCGGCGCGAAAGCCGGCGAGGATACCGGCGGTGTGGTGCTTGGCCAGGACACCGTCGTAGTTGGCCAGCGTCAGATCGACGACTGCGGCAACATCGCCTTCGCTCATAGGGCGGATCAGCACTCGTACTCCGTAAGGCGGTGATTCTGTAGATTGCGCAACGTGCGACGAAGCCTATGCCGCTGTGCATGCGGTGTCACGGCGGCTGCAGAAGACAAATCGTTTACTTAGCACTCACTTATGGTATACTCCGCGCCATGAGTGAGAAGACGACCACCAGATCGACCAAAGAGGAGCGCCGCCGCGAGATCGTCGAGGCGGCCATGCGCGAGTTCGCCGTCTATGGTCTGTACGGCACGCCGGTCGAGGCGATCGCCAAGAGGGTCGGCGTCTCGCAGCCCTACTTGTTCCAGCTCTTCGGCACCAAAAAGGATCTCTACATCGCGGCCATGCGGCGCGGCTTTCAGCGCACCGTGGCGGTCTTCCGCCAGGCGGCAGCCGAGGCCGGCCCCGAGGCCGGCACCGAGGAGATCCTGATGGCCATGGGCGTCGCCTACGCGAACCTGCTCGAAAGCGATCGCGAGATCCTGCTCATGCAGCTTCAGGCGTACGCAGCCTCCGAAGACGAGGAGGTCCGCCTAGCCGTGCGCGAGGAGTTCCTGCGCCTCGTGCGCTTCGTGCAGTCGGCCTCGGGCGCGCCCGACGACGCCATCCGGCCCTGGCTGGCCGAGGGCATGCTCATGACCGTCGCGGCCGCCCTGGGCCTCGTCGAAGTCCAGGAGGACTGGGCCCGCATGTGCACCGGCCGCTGGCTGCTCGAGCACGTCGCCGAGATGCACAAGAAGGGACTGGCGCTGAAGGATGGCGTCCACGCCAAGGCAAAGGGGGGCGGCGTCTGAAGCGAAGCGCGAGTCAGACGCCGCCGCATGCGCTCGCGCGTGGGGAGACGTCTCTTTTTTTCGCCGCGTAACTAAGTGATTACTAACTCACCAGAGCGCAATTCGGCAGCAAGTTCGAGGCGGATGCCCCACAAAAGTCCGGGCCTCAGGCCCAGCGAAAATCGAAAGGAGATGAGCGGGATGAGCAAGAGAGCCATGACGATCTGGACGTTCGTCGTGACGTCGGTCGCCGTGTTCATGGTGTCGCTCGACAACCTGGTCGTGACGACCGCCCTGCCCGTGATCAAGCACGACCTGGGAGCTGGGCTCTCGGGTCTCGAATGGACCGTCAACGCCTACACCCTGACCTTCGCCGTGCTGCTGCTGACCGGCGCCGCCCTGGGTGACCGGTTCGGGCGCAAGCGCATGTTCCTGGTCGGCCTGGCCATCTTCACGGTGGGCTCGGCCGCCGCGGCCGTGGCGCCCAGCATCGGCGCCCTGATCGCGGCGCGCGCCCTGCAGGGCGTGGGCGGCGCCATCGTCACGCCGCTGACCCTGACCATTCTCTCGGCGGCCGTGCCGCCCGCCCGCCGCGGTCTGGCGCTGGGCATCTGGAGCGGCACCGCAGGTCTGGCCGTGGCGCTCGGGCCGGTCATCGGCGGCGCCATCGTCGACGGCTTCTCCTGGCAGTTCATCTTCTGGGTCAACGTGCCGATCGGCTTGGCCCTGCTGCCCGTCGCGTACTTCCGCCTGACCGAGACCAAGGGGCCCAACCGCTCGCTCGACCTGCCCGGCCTGGCCCTGGCCAGCACCGGCCTGTTCGGCATCGTCTGGGGTCTGGTGCGCGGCAACGCCCACGGCTGGACCAGCCCCGGCGTGCTCATCCCGATGATCGCCGGCGCGCTGCTGGTCGTCGCCTTCGTCGCCTGGGAGCTGCGCGCCCGCGAGCCGATGGTCCCCATGCGCTTCTTCCGCCGGCGGTCCTTTGCGGCCGCCAACCTGACCTCGGTGTTCATGAGCTTCGGCATGTTCGGCTCGATCTTCCTGCTGGCGCAGTTCTTCCAGATCGTGCAGCACTACACGCCGCTGCAGGCCGGCCTGCGCACCCTGCCCTGGACGGCGATGCCGATCCTGGTGGCGCCCATCGCCGGCATCCTCTCGGACCGCATCGGCAGCCGCCCGCTGCTGATCGCCGGCATGGCCCTGATGGCGAGCGCGCTCGGCTGGATGGCCGTGATCTCGTCGCCTACCGTCCCCTACGCCGACCTGGTGCCGTCGTTCGTGATGGCCGGCGTGGGCATGTCGCTCTACTTCGCGCCGGTCGCCAACCTGGTGCTGTCGAGCGTGCGGCGCGATGAAGAGGGCAAGGCCTCGGGCGTGAACAACACCGTGCGCGAGGTCGGCGGCGTGTTCGGCGTCGCCGTACTGGCCAGCGTGTTCTCGGCCGCCGGGAGCTACCTCACGCCGATCTCGTTCGTGAACGGCCTGACGGCGGCCCTGTGGGTCGGCGCGGCGGCTGTGGGCGTCGCCACCATCGCGGCCGTGGCCATCCCGCCCAAGCAGGACGTGGTCGACTCGGTCTCGTACCTGCCCGGCGAGAGCGACAGATCGGACGCGGAGATCGGGGGAGCCGGAGCGCGCTTCGGCGAGCCCGGTCACGATCGGTCAGGCTTCAGCGCCGGCCGGCCTGGCGAGCCGGCTCTCATGCCGGTGAGGGTTGACGACGAGCGCAATCAGGGCGTCGGCTGACCCGCACGAAGCCGACACGCACCGGCCGGCACACGCGGTCTGACACGCATACACCAGGCGTCGTGGGGCGCGGGCGGCTTTGCCGCCCGCGCCCCACGTCTCAGCCGTCGATCTGCTTGAAGCCTTACGCGCCCGGCGCCCGGTAAGCGACCTTCTTGGCGGTTGCCAGGTCGATCTCCCTTTGTGAGATGGCAAGAACGTTCCCGACCCTCTCCCGGCGAAGCCCGTTGGACGTTTGGTTGCCGTCTGGTGGGAAGACTCGGGGCGACACCGAACGAAACGGAGGGTGAGATGAGTCCGACCGCAGCCCCGGGCTGGAGCCCCGCCAGGCCGACCTCGCTGACCGGCTACCTCGAAGCGCTGAGCCGCCCGGTCTTTTCGACGGGCATGAGCTACCGGGTCGTCGAGGCGAAGTGGACCGACATCAGCGCGGCCTTTCACGGCTTCGACCCGGCCGAGGTGGCCGCCATGACGCCCGACGACGTCGAGCGCCTGGTCGACGATCCGCGCGTGATCCGCAACCGCAAGAAGCTCGAGGCGACGATCCAGAACGCCGAGCGTCTGCTCGAGCTCGACGGCGAGCCCGGCGGCTTTGCCGGCTGGCTCGACTCGTTCGACTCGTTCGAGGAGACGGTCGCCGGGCTGCGGCGCGAGTTTCGCTTCGTGGGCGACAACGGCGCCTACCTGTTCCTGTGGACGATCGATCGCCCCGTGCCGCCGCACCAGGAGTGGTTCGCGGCGCACCGCCCGCCGGCGCGGCACCGGCCGCCGGTGATCTGAAGGGGCGCGATCCGAGGTGGCGCCTTGATGACGATGTCCGTTGCCCCGCTCGGAGCCGAGGCGGCCCAGCGATGAGCACCTTCGTCGCCCTGCTGCGAGCCGTGAACGTCGCCGGCAACAAGGTCGACATGGCCGCCCTGCGCGGCGGGCTGACCGGTCTCGGCTTTGAGGGTGTGCAGACCTACGTGCAGAGCGGCAACGTCGTGTTCCGCGCCGCCGCCGACGACCCGCCGGCGAAGGCGGCGCCGGCGAAGGCTGTGCTCGCGCACAGGTCGCCGGTGCAGACGGCGCGGGCGCACGCGGCGACCATCGCGAGCCTGATCGCCGACCAGGCCGGTCTCGACGTCACCGTGCTCGTCCTCACGGCGGCGGAGTTCGCCGGGATCGCGGCCGCGAACCCGTTCGCGGCGAGCGGCGCCGACGAGAAGACGCTGCACGTCACGTTCCTCGCTGAGCAGGCAGCCGGGGCCGAAACCGAGGCCGGGGCCAAAGCCGGAGCCGACACCGAAGCCGCCTTCGCAGCCCTGAAGCTGCCCGCTCAGGAAGGCGAGCAGGCCGTCCTGCACGATCGCGTCGTCTACCTGCGGCTTCCCCACGGCTACGGGCGCTCGAAGCTGAACAACGCCTACTTCGAGCGCGTCCTGCGCACGCCGGCCACCACCAGGAACTGGCGCACCGTCAAGACGCTCGTAGAGATGAGCTCAACGCCCGCGTAGGCCCGCGCGCCCGCCGGCGGATCTGCTGGTTTTGCCCGGCTCACGGCGAGGAACCTGACCAGAAACCATCTCGTTCTTCTGCGGTCGCGCGAAACCCGAGTCTCCATCGTGGCCCGCGCCGACCGTCTATCCGTGGAGGAGCCACATGTCCTCAGAACCCCTGCCGAGCGCTGCCGGCGGATCGCCACCCGATCCACCCGCGTCGCCCGCAAGGTACGCATCGCCCGCGGCGCAATCCTCGCTGAGAGCCGACGCGCCCGTCGCGAACGCGTCACCCGCGCCACGCAGCGCGCCGCCCGCACCACGCGTCGCGCCGGCGCCACCCGCCGCCCGCGCGCCGCGCAGCCTGGGCCTCGCACTGGTGGTGATCGCCGCGGCGCAGCTCATGATCGTGCTCGACGCCACCATCGTGAACGTCGCGCTGCCGCACATTCAGCGCGCCCTCAATTTCAGCGGCACCGGTCTGGAGTGGGTCGTCACGGCGTACTCGCTGGCCTTCGGCAGCCTGCTGCTGCTCGGCGGCCGTCTGGGCGACATCTACGGCCGCCGCCGCGTGTTCATCGCCGGCATCGTCGTCTTCTCGCTGGGCTCGCTGGCCGGCGGCCTCGCCACGGGCGAGTGGTGGATCCTGGCAGCCCGCGTGGTGCAAGGCGCCGGCGGCGCGCTGGCCGCGCCGACCGCGCTCGCGCTGATCGCCACGACGTTCCCGGCCGGACCGCCGCGCAACCGGGCCTTCGGCGTCTACGCCGCCATGAGCGGCGCCGGCGGCGCCGTGGGCCTGCTGCTCGGCGGCATCCTCACGACCTACGAATCGTGGCGCTGGGTGTTCTTCGTCAACGTGCCCATCGGCATCGTCGTGGTCGCCCTGGCGCCGATCGCCCTCGTGTCGACGCCGCGTTCACGACTGCGTCTCGACATACCGGGAGTGCTGACGAGCTGCGCCGGTCTCGCGCTGCTGGTCTACGGCCTGACGCACGCCGCCGCCGGCAGCAACGGGGTCTCGCACTGGGGCAGCCCCGTCACCATCGGCGCGCTGGTCGCGGCCGCGGCGCTGCTCGTCACCTTCGTGGCGATCGAGCGTCGCAGCAGCCACCCCGAGCTGCCGCTGCATCTGCTCCAATCGCGCCGTCGCGCAGGCGCCTACATCATGATGCTGCTGCTGTTCACCGGCGTCTTTTCGGTGTTCTTCTTCCTCACCATCTACATCCAGGAGGTGTACGGCTACAGCGCCGTGCGCACCGGGCTCGCCTGGGTGCCCTTCCCCATCACGATCATCATCGTCAGCACACTCGTGGCCCGGGTCCTGGTCGCGCGCGTGGGCGTGCGGCCGCTGCTCATGCTGGGGCCGCTGCTGGCCGGTCTCGGCTTTCTGTGGCTGTCGCGACTCAACCCCGACGGACACTACTGGCCAAACCTGCTGCCCGGGATGCTGCTGGTCAGCGCCGGCATGGGCTGCATGATGGTGCCGCTCACGCTCACGGTCGTGTCGCGCGTCGCGCCCCAGGAGGCCGGCGTCGCGTCGAGCGGGATCAACATAGGCCAGCAGCTCGGCGGCGCCATAGGCCTCGCCGCGGTCGGCACGATCGCCTGGACACAGGTCGCCCACAGCGCCGCGAGCCAGGTGGCGGCCGTCGCGGCGACGGGAGCCGGCAGCGGCGCGGCGAGCGGCGCGGCCGCCGGCGCCGGCAGTAGCACAGCGGCAGCGGCCGCCGGCTCGACGGCGAGCGCCATCCCGGGCCTGCCCGTCCACATCGTGAACGAGGCCCTGACGACCGGCTTCTCGACCGGCTTCAGAGTGGCCGGCGCCATGGTGCTGACAGGCTTCGTGGTCGCGCTCATCACGACCTGGACCGGACACTGGCGTCTAAGCTCGGTCGTCACCGAGGGCCGCGCGCAGCCCTGCGACGAGGTCCTGGGGACCTGCGAGGTATAGACCGGCGAGCGGACGGGGCCGGCGGCAAAGCCGCCGGCCCCGTCCTCCTCTACCGAGTCCTGACCGGTAGTACACTGTGGCCACCGCTAAGAACGACGGCGATTCCTGAGCCCACATCGCTGTCCACAAGGCGAAGCGATGTTCCCCCGGTCAGGACGGCGATGGTCGACCACGGTCACCACATCTCCATCGGCAGGTTCGCCGGGCTGACCGGCATCTCGGCCAACACCCTGCGCCGCTACGACGAGAGCGGCCTGCTCTCGCCGGCCTTCACCGACCCGTTCACCGGCTATCGCCTGTACGCCATAGAGCAGCTCGACACCGGCCTGCTGATCGGACTGCTGCGCGACCTCGACGTGCCGCTCGACGAGATCAGGGCGCTGCTCGGCTCCGGCGGTCCCCACGAGCTGAAGGCGGTGCTGACTCATCACCGCGAACGCATCGTCGAGCGACGCAGCGAGCTCGAAGGCGTCCTGGCCCGCATCGACGCGGCCCTCCACGAGGAGCGCGGCCTGCTGCCCTACGAGATCGGTGTGGTCGCGCTCAAGCCGGGCTGGGTCGTCAGCCGCCGGACACAGGCGGTGCGTCCGCGGCTCGACGAGGTGATCGAGAGCTGTCTCGTGACGCTCGCGGACGAACTCGCGGACGGCGGCGCTCGCGCCGCCGGCCGCGAGTTCGTCCTCTACTACAACGCCCTGCAGTGGTATCAGGGGCTCGACCTCGAGGTCTGCCTGCCCGTCGAGCAGGCGGTGGCCGCGGCGCACGGCGGCCGGCAGCTCCCCGGCGGCGGCGCCATGCAGACCCTCTTTCGCGGACCGTGGGACACCATCTGGCAAGCCTATTCGGCGATGCTGGCCGAGATCGCGCGCCGCGGCTATGACGTCAGCGGCCCGGTACGCGAGTCGTACCTGGTCGACGAGCGCGACACCGACGATCCCCAGCGCTACGTGACCGAGATCACCTGGCCCGTGCAGCCCCGGGGGTCGGACGCCGCGTAACCGCCCCTTGACCTTCGCCCCGGGCGAAGGTTTACGCTGTCCGCAGAGACAGCACTCGTCCGCGTCGACAAGGGGGGCCCAGGTGGCCGACGAGCTGCACTACCTGACAGCCGGCGAGGCACGCCGGCTGTTTGTTAACCGTGAACTCTCGCCAGTCGAGCTCATGGAGGCGACGATCGCCCGCATCGAGGCGGTCGACCCCGAGGTCAACGCCGTTCCCATCCGCTTCTTCGACGACGCCTTGCAGGCGGCCCGGCGGGCCGAGGCGCGCTTCGCCGGCAAGGGCGGCGAGCCGCGGCCGCTCGAAGGCATCCCCGTCGCCGTCAAGGACGAGGTCGAAGTGGCCGGCCAGCCCTGCACCGCCGGCTCGCTCGTCTTCAAGGACGAGATCGCCGAGATCACGGCCGGCAGCGTGCAGCGGGTGATCGACGCCGGCGGCATCATCCACGTGCGCACCACGACCCCCGAGTTCTGCTGCGCGGCGATCACCGAGTCGCGGCTATGGGGCGTGACGCGCAACCCCTGGAACCTCGACTTCAGCCCGGGCGGCTCGTCGGGCGGCTCGGGCGCCGCGCTGGCGGCCGGCATGGCGACCCTCGCCACCGGCTCCGACATCGGCGGGTCCATCCGCATTCCCGCCTCGTTTTGCGGGGTGGTCGGTTTCAAGCCGCCCTACGGCCGGGTGCCACAGCTTCCGCCCTTCAACCTCGATCACTACTGTCACGAGGGGCCGCTGGCGCGCTCGGTCGACGACTGCCGCGTGCTCGAGAACGTCATGGCCGGGCCGCACCCCGAAGACATCGCCTCGCTGCGGCCCAAGCTCACCATCCCGGCGGAGCTGCCGCCGGTGGCCGGCATGAGGATCGCCTGCAGCGTCGACCTCGGCGGCTTCGACGTCAGCGACGAGGTCGCGGCCGCCGCGCGCGCCGCCGCCGACACGTTCCGCGGGCTGGGCGCCACCGTCGACGAGGTCGGGCTGGGCTGGTCGCTCGACGCCATGCGCGAAGCGGCCCGCGCCCACCTGTCGATCATCTTCGGCGCCTGGATCGGCGAGATCCTGGCCCAGCATCGCGAGCTGCTCACGGCCTACGCGATCGAGTTCGCCGAAGACGCCGTGCGCCGCGAGACGATGGGCTACTTCGAGTCGCTCGCCGTCGAAGGCGAGACCTACGGTCACCTGGCGGCCGTGTTCGAAGACCACGACCTGCTGATCTGCCCGACCTTCACCGAACCGGCCCTGCCGGCCGCCGGCGACTACGACATCGACGTGGTCTTCGACCGCGCCCTCACGTTCCCGTTCAACATGTGCAGCCGCTGCCCCGTCCTCGTGGTGCCGGCGGCCCGCGCCGCGAGCGGCGTGCCCATCGGCCTGCAGATCGTGGGGCGGACGTTCGACGACGTCAGCGTCTTCGCCGCCGCCACCGCCTTCGAACGTGCTCATCCCTGGTATGCGACCTCAGCCGACCGGCCTGACCGGCCAAGGAGGACGACATGAAGCGCAGCTCTGGTAGTTCGGGCACGTCGCGAGGCTCCAGCGGGTCCGGGGGCCCCAGCGAGTCTCGAGCCTCCAGCCGGTCTCGGGGCGCGGGCGGGTCCCGGGGCTCGAGGCGGGTCACCCGCCGTCTTGCGCTGATCGTCGCGGTGGTGCTCGTCTGCGGCCTGATCTGGGGCCTCGCGGCGGCGCTCGCCGCATCGTCGTCACCCTCGCCCGCGTCGAACAACGTCGTCCTCAAGATCGGCTGGACGTCTGAGCCCGACAACCTCAACCCGTTCGTCGGCTGGGCCACCACGACCTACGAGATCTGGACGATCAACTACAACTTCCTGTTCGGCTTCGACGGCCAGTCGATGCGGCCGACGCTCAGCCTGGCGGCGCAGTACCCGACCAAGGCCAACGGCGGCATCTCGGCCGACGGCAAGGTCTGGACGATCCACCTGCGGCCCGGCGTGAAGTGGTCCGACGGCCAGCCGCTCACCGCCGCCGACGTGGCCTTCACCTACAACTACATCGTCAAGAACCACATGGCCAACCTGGCCCTCACCACCACGGGCATCACCGGCGCCAAGGAGATCGACCCGACCACCGTCGAGATCGACTGCTCGCAGCCCAAGGCCAACATGGAGAACATCTTCCTGCCGATCCTGCCCAAGCACGTCTGGGAGCACGTCTCACCGCAGGCGGCAGCCACGACCTTCCTGAACTCACCGCCGATCGTCGGCAGCGGCCCCTTCTACACCGTGGCCTTCAGGAAGGGCGCCTACGTCGAGATGAAGCGCAACCCCTACTACTGGGGCAAGAAGCCGACCGTCGACCAGATCTACTTCGAGATGTACCAGAATCCCGACACGATGGTGCAGGACCTGAAGTCGGGCGTGCTCGACGGAGCCTGGGGCATTCCCGTGGCCCAGTTCTCACAGCTCAAGGCGATGAGCAGCATCCACACGATCGCCTACAACTTCTTCAACTGGGACTACCTCGACCTGAACTGCTCGACGCTGTCGAGCTCGACCGGTAACCCGGTGCTGCGCGACGCGAGCTTTCGCACCGCCCTGAACTACGCGATCAACCGCGCCACACTGGCCAAGGTCGCCTACGACGGCCTCGCGGCGCCGGCCACCACCATCATGCCGCCCGACACCTGGTCGGACCCCGACTACCACTGGCAGCCACCGGCCGGCGAGACCTACACCTTCGACATTGCCAAGGCCAACCAGATGCTGGACGCGGCCGGCTACACGCGCGGCGCCAACGGCCTGCGTCTCTACAAGGGCAAGCCGATCACCCTGCGCCTGGCGACCACGACCGACTTTCAGCAGGGCCAGGTCGAAGCCAAGCTGATCGCCGGCTGGTTCCAGCAGCTCGGCCTCAAGATCACCCTGCAGGTGATGGACGACGGCGCCTTCCTGGCCCGCATGTTCAACTACAAGGGCACGACGTTCGCCCCCGACTTCGACATGGCCCTGAGCGACTGGGCCGGCTACGGCGACCCCGGCGAGACACTGACCTCATTCACGACGCCGCAGATCGGCGGCACCAACGAGCCCGCCTGGTCGAACGCCGCCTTCGACAAGCTGAATGTCGAGCAGTCGGCCGCGCTCGACCCGACCACCCGTCAGCACCTCATCTGGCAGATGCAGCAGATCTTCTACCAGCAGTCCCCGCAGCTCGTGCTCGTCTACCCGCAGTACCTCGAGGCCTACAACACCTCTCGCTGGACCGGCTGGACCCCGATGTTCCACGGCCGCGGCCCGGCCTTTGTGACGACCGCCACCGTCGATTCGTACGTCAACCTGATGCCGAACACGAGCAGCGGCTCGAGCAGCGGCGGCGCCAAGGGCGTGTGGATCGTCGTCGCCGTGGTCGTGATCGTCGTCGCGGCCGGCCTCATCGTGTGGACGACGCGCCGCCGGCGGCTGACGGCGGAGGAGGCATGAGCGCGACTGAGCAGGACGGCCCGCGCGCGGTCGACACCGTCTATGTGAACGGCGTGATCTACACCGCCGACGGCGACCGCAGCGTCGCGGAGGCGCTGGCCGTCACCGGCGGCCGCATCGCCGCCGTGGGCCCGGCCGGCGTGGTGCGGCGGCTCGGCGGCAGCGCCACCCGGGTCGTCGACCTCGAGGGACGCCTCGTGCTGCCCGGGTTCATCGACAGCCACGCCCACGCCAGCGAGACCACCGGCGACCTCTTCGGCGTGCGCCTCAAGGGGCTCACCTCGAGCGAGCAGTACCTCGCGGCCGTGCGCGACTTCAGCGCCTCCCACCCCGAGCTGCCCGTCGTCTTCGGCGCGGGCTGGAGCAACGTCGTCGTGCCCGGCCACGGACCCACGGCGGCCGCCCTCGACGCCGTCGTGGCCGACCGGCCGGCCCTTCTCGTGTCCGAGGACGGCCACTCGCTGTGGGTCAACAGCGCGGCACTGCGGCTCTCCGGCATCGGGCCCGACACCCCCGACCCGGCCAACGGCGTGATCGAGCGCGACCCCGCGACCCGCGCCCCCAGCGGCACGTTGCGCGAGGGCGCCCAGCAGCTCGTGCGGGGAGCCGTCACGGCGTTCACGGCCGACCAGTTCGCCGAGGGCATCCGCTTCTATCAGCGCAAGGTCGCCGGCCCGCTGGGCCTGACGACGGTCTTCGACCCCATGCTCGTGGCCGGCGAGCCGGGCTTCGACGCCTTCGAACGGCTGCAGCGCGACGGCGAGCTCACGGCGCGCTTCAGGGCCGGCTTCTGGCTGCGCTCCGACCTGCCCGTCGACGAGCAGCTGCGGGCCGCGGCGACCGAGCGCCGTCGCCACACCGGCGCGCTGTTTGCCGCCGACACCGTCAAGTTCTTCGCCGACGGCGTCATCGAGGGCCACACCGCCTACCTGGACGAACCCTACGCCGACACGCCCGACGACCGCGGCTTTCCGGAATGGCCGCAGGGCGCGCTCGAGGCGGCGTCGGTCGCGGCGTCCGCCGCCGGCTTCGAGCTCCACTACCACGCCATCGGCGACGCCGGCACAGCGGCCGCGCTCGACGCCATCGCCGCCGCCCGCGCCGCCGGCCTGGGCGGCGACCGCCCGGCGATCACCCACGTGCAGCTCACGCGCCCCGGCGACATAGAGCGCTTCGCCGCCCTCGGCGTGACCGCCGTGCTCAACCCCTACTGGTTCCTGCGCGACGACTACTTCTACGACCTCCAGGTGCCCTACCTTGGCCTCGAGCGCGCCGAGCGCGAGTACCCCATGGCGAGCTTCTTCGCGGCCGGCGTACCCGTCGCTTCTGCCAGCGACTTCCCCGTGACGGTGCCGCCCGACCCGCTGGTCGGCATCCAGGTCGGGGTCATGCGCTGGGCCGCCGGCGAAGCCGCCCCCGGCGACGTCCTCTGGCCCGAGGAGCGGGTCTCGGTCGAGCAGATGATCGACAGCTTCACGATCGCCGGCGCCCGCGCCCACCGTCTGGACAGCGAGACCGGCTCGCTCGCGCCCGGCAAGTCGGCCGACCTGATCGTGCTCGACACCAACATCCTCACGGCGCCGCCCGAGCAGATCGGCGAGGCCAGCGTCCTGCTCACCGTCTTCGGCGGCGACGAGGTGTACCGAGCGGAGGGATTCACAGCGTAGCGAGTGACGCTCCGGCCAGGGTGAGAGTCTCCAGGTCGGGGCTGTCTCGGGTGACGCTCAGGGCGGCGCAGGCCGGCGGAGACTCACGCGGCTTCCCTGCTTCCACCTGTGAGCAGGACGTAGACGCTCATGGCCGTGACCCAAGCCGGGAACACCAGAATGACCGGCTCGAAGAAGGTGACGCTGAACACCAGCACGAGCGCGGCGGCGTAGCCCGAGAACGCGGTCCAGCGCGGCCAGTGTGCCAGACGGAGCAGCATCGTCGAGGTGACGATCGTGAACACGCCCGCCGCCTTGGTGGCGAACACCAGCAGAAACGCGTAGCCGATCGAGCGCGCATAGCCCACCACGGCCGCGTCGAGCGAGGCGTCTGTGCCAAACCGGAATCCGGCGGCGAGGCCACCGGTGGCGGCGGCCCCCGCCAGAAAGAGGCCGACGAAGAGTAGTCCGCTGCCCATGAACACGGTCGCGAAGAACTTGTCCTCGCGGCGTCCGATGCGATCGCGCAGCACGGCCATGAACCACAGGAAGGCCACCCCTGCGAAGAACGTCAGGTACAGGCCCACCACGGCCAGCGTGGAGTGGTGGCCGGAAATGTTGCGGATCACCGTCTGGACGCTGAGCGAGCGTCCCGTCGCGGTGCGCAGAGCGAGGATCGAGCCCACGAACAGCCCCGCAAAGACGATGCCGGCCACCCCCGCGGCTCGTGGAGTCACCAGCTCGCGCTCCACCGGAAACACAGAGACATCGTCATCGCGTTTGCCTTGCTCGCCTGTCATCGGCTGCTCCTTGGCCTGGTCGGCCCGACGGCGCACTGTGCTTGCTCCCGCCGACGGTCCCGAGGCGGTAGTTCTTGGTTGTGGCCTTCACGTGAGACCCCTAGTCGCGTTCGCTGGTCCTTGCTCGTGCCGGCGGAGGGACTCCGACCATCAGGCGTGAAAGAACGCCGGGTCACCGCGGTCGAAGGAGGTGTCACTGGTATAGTCGCAGCGAGTCTCGCAGTGAGTCGCCGCGGCCGGCCAAGGGGGAGGGGTCACGTCATGAGAAAGCACGTCTGGTCCGGAGTGCTGGTCTTCGTGTTCACCGCGTCACTGGCGGCAGCAGTCGCGGCTACGGCCGTGGCCTCGGGGGTGACGACGGCGACTCCGGCGGCGGCTTTGGCCGCCGATCCGCTGTGGGCGGGCGTCTACGACGGACCCGCGGGGACTCAGAACCGACTCGCGCTGGGAGTCGCCGTGGACGCCGCGGGCTCCTCGTACGTCGCCGGCGCCGCGTACGCTCACAAGTTCGGCGACAGCCCGGCCGTACCCTGGCTCGTCAAGTACGCGGCCGACGGTTCTCTCGTCTGGGAGAGATCGCCGTCCGGCGTCGTCGCCAACGGACAGTTCGGCGGCGTGACGGCGATGCCCAACGGCGACCTGCTGGCCTGGGGTCAGACCGGCACGCGAGGAGCCGGCATCCTGATCGTACGGTACCGGACCGACGGCACACGGCTCTGGGCGACCAAAGTGATGAGCCACGTAAGAACGGGCAGCGGGGCAGACGACGTCGCCATCGACTCACGTGGCGCCGCCTACGTCGCCGGCTCGATCGGGCGCCGCACCGGCTCGGACGCGATCCTCGTGAAGCTCGCCCCCACCGGACAGGTGCTCTGGCAGCGCAGGATCGCCGGAGGCCCGGGTCGATTGGACGGGCTCTGGACGGTGGCGGTCGGGCGCAACGACGACGTGTACGCCTGCGGGGTCGTCCGTGACCTGGGGCTGTTCGTCTCGTACACCCCGAGTGGAACGAAGAGATGGTCCGCGTTGTCTGCCACCGTCGCGGGCAGCGACCTGGTCGCCGCTCGGTCCGGGGCCGTCTACCTGTGCGCGAGAGCCGGGGCGACCCACCACACCGCCCTGGTGCGCGCCTACAGCCCGAGTGGCCGCCTGCTTTGGGGCCGGCGCGTGAGCCCGCAAGGTCGCGCCGGTGGATTCACGCGGATAAGACTCGACGCCGGCGGCAACGTGATCTGTGCGGGCGGCCTGGGAGGCGACACGCCCACGACCTTCCTGGTCGCCAAGTTCACCACTCACGGCTCCCCCGTCTTTCGCGCCGCATGGTCGCCCGGCAAAGGCGCCATCGCCCAGGCGAACGGGCTCGAGTGCGCGGCCGACGGCAGCATCTTCGTCTGCGGCACGAGCTTTGGCCCCGACGTGGATCGGCTGGTCGTGGTGCCCTACTCCGCGAGCGGATCGCGCGGGGAGCCGATGCTCCACGAGACGCCGCTATACGACGAATTCGCCGAGGCCAGCGCCCTCAGCCCGTCGGGCCCGATCGTCGTCGGATGGCTGCGGTCCACGACCGACCGGCACGTCAACGCGATCACGGTGCAGTTCCCAACCCCGGCGCCCTGAGCAGCGCGCAGGCGGCGACAAGGCCGCCCGCCGGCCGCGCAGGAGCGAGGGCCGCGTAAGGTCGCCTGCGGTGGCCCCGCGCTGGCCCGGAGCGAAGGGCGGGGTGAGGGTCGTAAGGTCGGCCTGCGAGGTGGCGCGCTCGGATAGTAGGACGCGCGGCTGACCGAGACAGCCCCGACCTGGAGACCCTCACCCCGCCCTGAGCGTCACCCCGAGACAGCCGCGACCTGGAGACCCCCACCCCGCCTCTCGCTCCGAAGGCAGCGCACGCCTCGAGTGGGGCAGCCGCTCGCCGCTCACGCCACCGGCCGGTAAAGCCCGAGTCTTGGTTGGCATCCTCACGCTTTGGATGGAGCTGCACGCCGAGGCAGGCTCCTGCTGCCGCCTGAGCTAGGCTGCAACGCGCCTGGCGACTCCCACCGCTCCTACTCCCGCAGCAACTCCAGCTCGCCCTCGAGGATCTTGCGCATGTCCTCGCGGCGCTCTCTCACGAGTGCGTCGACGGCGGCCACGAAGGTAGACCAGGGCTCCGCTGCGGGCTTGATGAGGCCCCTGATATGGTCGGCGAAGTGTTCGCCGCCGGCCGTGGGCTTCACCGTTTCGACGACGACCTCCCACGATGAGGGTCTGCTCACCTGCTGGTAGATCCGCAGCGAGACGACGTCGAGATCGTCGCTCACGAGTACCACGGCAGCGCCCATGAGCGGCTGCGGCGTCACGTGATCGACCACCCAGCCGCCGGTGTTGAAGACGCGCACACCGCCCGCGGGCCAGGCCGGCTCTTCCCACCACTCGCTGAAGGGCTTGTGGGTATGACCCACTACCATGGTGACGTCACTCGGCAGGGGATTCTCCCATTGCCGCTCGAACGTGTTGCGCATCGCTGCAAGATACTGCGCCAGGCCGCGGCGCGAGCCCCCGCCCAGGACCTCGTCGGCGTTGTTGCGCTCGCGCTCGTGCAGCTTGTTGGTCACGATACGGCCGACAACGCGGCGGATGCCCCAGCCTTCGATGCGGGCAAGCAGGGGGCTCTGATGCTGTGTAACGCTCAAAGCAAGACCGCCCAGCATGGCCTGGACGGCGCGCGGGTCCTGCATCGAGTCGTAGAGCTTCTCGATCAGAGCTCCGGTCCGCGTCGAACGACCCATGGAACCCCAGAAGAAGTCGACCCAGGCCCAGTTCTCGCGCTCGATCAGATCGACGTTGTCGAGCGGCGGCGACGATGGGTCGGCGAGGCGCGCCATCGCCGAGAACAGCGTGCCGACCGGCTCCATGTAATGGCCGTGGGTGACAAACACGGCGCGCTGCCCGTCGGCCGAGGTGAGGGCGAGGTCGGGATAGACGACGCGCACCTGGGCGCGCTCGGTGTCACGCAGGTAATGCACGGCGTCTTCGAGCAGGGGTGCTCCATAGTGGGGTGACTGTGACAGGAACATCGACGAGGTATGCCACGATGCGGGCTCCTGCTCGCGAGGTTTGCCGGCCTGCAGGAACTCCGCCGCAGCGCGCTCCCGGCTCATCTCCCAGAGATGGTGGTCGTGGTTGCCGGGAACGAAGATGGCCTCGTCGCGCACAACCGGCTCCCCACCGGCCAGTGCCTTCGCGAACTGGGCCACGACCGGCAGGCTGAGGGCAGGTGAGGCCAAGGCCAGCTCGACCAGGTCGCCGGCGACGATCATGGTCGGCAGCTCGCCGCCTTCGTTGGCCGCGACGATGTGGCGCAGGCACTCGACCAGTGAAATGAGGACCGGGCTTGTGTGCTGTGAGTCGGCCAGCGTCGTGCCTGCCTGCAGGCTTGTGAGGATGCTGTTCTCGGCCCCGAGATGCAGGTCCGAGAGAACGATGTAGCGAACGTCGTTGCCCACGTCTCGTGCCTCCTCGGCGAATCGGACAGACCGCGGAAGTCTACCCCGCTTGGCCGTAACCTTCGTGCCGGTGCCTCGGAGAGCACTCGCCGAGGCAACCGACGACCGGCTCCAGGCGCCCGCTGCACGACTCGCAACACCCCGCTGCAGCCCGCGCACGGCGTTTTGGGCGAGGCTACAGTCGGGAAGCCAGTCAGAATCCCCGAACGGCCGTGCCGCGGCCTGCGGTAGTCCGCGGCGGCCCGAGCGAAGGGCGGGGTGAGGGTCGTAAGGTCGGCCTGCGCTGGCCGGAGCGAAGGGCGGGGTGAGGGTCGTGAGGTCGGCCTGCGAGGTGGTGCGCTTGGGCAGTAGGCCGCGAAGCCGACCGAGACAGCCCCGACCTGGAGATCCTCGCCCCGCCCTGAGCGTCACCGCCGCCCGGAGCGCCCCGCGTTGTATGCTTGTCCTGCCCCTCGCACGACCCGCGGTGCGACGGCCACGACAACCCCCAGGCCACGAGGAGGACCCATGCGAGTTCTGGTGATCGGCGGCGGCGGTCGCGAGCACGCCCTCGTCCATGCCTTCTGCGCCTCCCCGCAAGCGACCCAGGTGTTCTGCGCACCCGGCAACGCCGGCATCGCGCAAGAGGCCGACACGGTCGACATCGCGGCCGACGACCTGCCAGGCCTGCTGGCCTTCGCGCGCCGCGAGAAGATCGAGCTGACCGTCGTGGGGCCCGAGGTGCCGCTCGTGGCCGGCGTCGCCGACCTGTTCGCCGAGCACGGCCTGCGGGTGTTCGGCCCGCGCGCCGACGGCGCCCGGCTCGAGGGCAGCAAGGCCTTCGCCAAGGAGATCATGAACGAGGCCCACGTCGCCACGGGCCACTACCGCCGCCACACCGAGCTGGTCGCCGCCCTGCGCGACGTCGACACCCAGGAGACCTGGCCGGTCGTCGTGAAGGCCGACGGCCTGGCCGCCGGCAAGGGCGTGATCATCTGCCAGGATGCCGCCGAAGCGCGGGCGGCCGTTCGCCTCTGCCTTGCCGACCACGCCTTCGGCGAGGCCGGGGGCACGGTGCTGATCGAGGAGTTCCTGAGCGGTTCCGAAGTCTCACTGCTGGCGCTCTGCGACGGCACCCGGATCGTGCCCATGGCGCCGGCGCAAGACTACAAGCGCATCTTCGCCGGCGACCAGGGTCCCAACACCGGCGGCATGGGCAGCTACTGCCCTGTGCCCGGTTTTGCCGCCGACGTCGCCGAGACCGTGGTCGAGGACCTCTACCAGCCTGTGCTCGACGCCCTGCGGCGGCGCGGCATCGAGTACCGCGGCGTGCTTTACGGCGGCCTCATCGTGACCGACCACGGCATCAAGCTGCTCGAGTTCAACTGCCGGTTCGGCGACCCCGAGACCCAGGCCATCCTGCCGCGCCTCGACAGCGACCTGCTCGAAGCCTGCCTGGCGACCGCCGACGGCGAGCTCGACACGGTGCAGCTTCGCTGGAAGCCCGAAGACTGCGTGACGATCGTCGCCGCGTCGGCCGGCTACCCGGCCTCGAGCTCGAAGGGCGATGTGATCGAGGGCCTCTCCGAAGCGGCCGGCATGCCCGACGTCACGGTCTACCACGCCGCCACGGCGGTGCACGGCCACGACATCGTGACCTCCGGCGGCCGCGTGCTGGCGGTGAGCGCGCTGGGCAACGACTTCGCCGCGGCGCGCGAGCGCGCCTACGGCGCGCTTGCGCGCATCTCGTTCGCCGGTGTGCAGACGCGTGCCGACATCGCCGAGCGTGCCGTCAAGGCTCAGAACGGCGAGATCGTCCTTTTTCCGGCCGCCTGGGCGAGCTAGGCGGGCGAAGCTAAGCTCTGGCCGACAGCAGGTGCCGCGGTCGGCGCGCCAACAGTCCCGAAGGGAGTGAGCGGTGGAAAAGACCAGTACCGAAGTCGACGCGCTGCTGGTCGGCATCGAGTTCGAACCCGTGCTTGTGGGTATCGTGATGGGCAGCGAATCCGACCGCGAGGTCATGGCGGCCGCCGGGCGCGAGCTCGACGAGCGCCACATACGCTACGAGATCGAGGTCATGTCGGCTCATCGCGACCCTGACAAGGTTTCACACTACGCGCGCACCGCGCAGGCCCGCGGGCTGAAGGTGCTCATCGCCGGCGCCGGCAAGGCCGCCGCGCTGCCCGGCGTGATCGCCTCGTATACGAACCTGCCGGTGATCGGCGTGCCCATCAAGACGAGCGACCTGGGCGGCCTCGACTCGCTGCTGTCGATCGTGCAGATGCCGCCGGGAGTGCCCGTCGCCTGCGTCGCCATAAACGGCGCCCGCAACGCCGCCATCCTGGCCGCCAAGATCCTCGACGTCTGAGGCCGGCGAAACGATGAGTGGCCGCCCCCGCAAGTCGCGCATGCCGCCCGAATACCAGCGCCAGATGCTCGTCATGGCGATCAGCGGGCTGGCCTTCGTCGTCGTGCTCGCCCTGATCGGCGTGATCCTGCACTTCATCGGGTGACGCCCGCCCGCGCACTCACCACACAAGGAGCCTTGAGATGATGAAGATGACCCTGACCTCGCCGGCGGCCGCGCCCGCCATCGGCCCCTACTCGCCCGCGGTGCAGGCCGAAGGCTTCGTGTTCTTCTCGGGCCAGGTGCCGTTCGACAAGGACGGCGTCGTGGTCGGCGAGACGGCGGCCGAACAGGCCCGGCAGGCGCTGGGCAATCTCCAGCATCTGCTGCAGGCCGGCGCCATGACGAGCCACGCCATCGTCAAGACGACCATCTTTCTGACCGACATGAACGACTTCGCCGCCGTGAACGAGGTCTACGCCGAGTTCTTCGAGCAGCCCTACCCGGCGCGCTCGACGGTCGCCGTGACCGCCCTGCCCAAGGGCGTCAAGGTCGAGATCGAAGCCATCGCCATGCGGGAGTGACGCCCGACACGATGCGCCGGACACCATGAGCGAGCAAAGACCCGGAAGGACCATCTACCGGTCGGCGGCGGCCGGCGCGCTGCCTGACCCAGCCGGCGCGCGAACCGAGGCCGGCGGCGCCGCGCCCAAGGCGCGGCGCCGCCGCCTGCGCGACGCCTGGTGGCTCGCGCCCCTGCTGGCGCTGCTCATCCTGGTCGTGGCGGTCGTCGTCGCAGGCTTCTTTCTTCTGGGCGGGTTCAGCCTGTTGCAGTACGTCGGCATCACCACGTCGGGCCAGTCGTACGTCGGCACCTGGGGTCTGTCCGACCCGGCCCTGGGCAGCTCGATCGTGCGCATCGCCAAGGCCGGCGGCGACACCTACACGCTCACCGGCGCGCGCGCCCTGGGCGCAGGCGCGACCACCGGGCGCGTGAGCGACGACCAGCTCGTGGCCAACGGCTCCGTGAACGGGGTGACCTGGCAGCTCTCGCTGTCGTTCGCCGACCGCGAACAGCTCCACGCCACCATCACCTACGGCGACGGCCGGCCGCCGGTGGAGACGCTGCTCACGCGCCAATGACCCGAGCGCTGTGAGAGAATCTCCCCGTCTCTGACGGCCGCGACGGAGGGCTCTCGCATGATCGATCGCTACACGCTGCCCGAGATGGGCGCCATCTGGACCGAAGAGGCCAAGCTGCAGGCCTGGCTCGATGTCGAGCTCGCCGCGGTGCGCGCCTGGAACCGGCTCGGCAAGGTGCCCGACGAGGCGCTGGCCGAGATCGAGGCCAAGGCGGCCTTCGAGGCCGCCCGGGTGGCCGAGATCGAAGAGACCACCAACCACGACGTCATCGCCTTCCTGACCAACGTGGCCGAGCACGTGGGCGACGCCTCCAAGTACATCCACTACGGCATGACGAGCTCCGACATGCTCGACACCGGCCTGGCGCTGCAGATCAGGCGCGCCGGCGAGCTGCTGCAGAGCGACCTCGCGGCGCTCGGCGAGGTGCTCAAGCGGCGCGCCTTCGAGTTTCGCGACACGGTGCAGGTCGGCCGCACGCACGGTATCCACGCCGAGCCCATCACCTTCGGCATGAAGCTCGGCATGTGGGCCTTCGAGGTGGCCCGCGACCTCGAGCGCCTGCGGCGCGTGACCACAGGCGCCGCCGTGGGCAAGCTGAGCGGCGCCGTCGGCGCCTACAACAACATCGACCCGCGCGTCGAGGAGCTCGTGCTGGCGGAGCTCGGCCTGGGCTGCGAGCCGATCGCCAACCAGGTGGTGCAGCGCGACCGCCACGCCGCCTTCCTGTCGGCGCTGGCCATCGTGGGGTCCTCGATCGAGAAGTTCACCGTGGAGGTGCGCCACCTGCAGCGCACCGAGGTGCGCGAGGCCGAGGAGGCCTTCGGCAAGGGCCAGAAGGGCTCGTCGGCGATGCCCCACAAGCGCAATCCGATCCTCTCCGAGCGCATGGCCGGCTGCGCCCGCGTGCTGCGCGGCAACGCCGTGGTGGGCATGGAGAACATGGCGCTCTGGCACGAGCGCGACATCTCGCACAGCTCGGCCGAACGCATCGTCTTTCCGGACTCCTGCATTTTGCTCGACTACATGCTGCGCAAGGCGACCAGGCTCTTCGACACGCTCGTCGTCGACGAAGGCCGCATGCGCGGCAACCTGGCGCTGTCGCAACGCCTGGTGTTCAGCGGCGCGGTGCTCCTCGCCCTGGTCGACCACGGCATGCTGCGCGACGACGCCTACCGCGTGGTGCAGGACTGCGCCATGCGGGCCTGGCGTGAAGGGGTCGACTTCGGGGCGCTGATCAAAGGCGACGCCGAGGCGGCGAAGGTGCTCTCGCCGGCCGAGATCGACGCGGCCATGGACCCCGACCAGTACCGGGCCGGTCGCGAGGTCATCTTCGGGCGCCTCGAGCAGCTCTCGTTCTAGGGCGCCGCACCGGGCGGGGTCGTGTCCGGGCCCCCGCGTGCCGACATAGCCCGTGAAGGCGGCCGTCGCGGGCTTTCGCGGGTGCGAGAAGTGAGGCACCCGCTCGTGGGCAGGCGGTCGCACCGGACCCGAGGAGGCACACCTGTGGCAACCTGCCCGAGCTGCGGCACTGAGGCACGCGACGGCGCCTGGACCTGCGGCGCCTGCGGATCTCCCCTCAGCCAACAGCCGGCTGCGGACGCCTACCAGGAGCCGGTTCACGACAAGGCCTACTACGACGCGCCGACCGCCTACGGCACGACCGCTCCCACCATCCAGCCGCTGCGCGCCGGCAAGACATCGAAAGGCTCGAAGCTGCCCTGGCTCGTGCTGCTCGCCATCGTCGCCATCGTGGCCGTCGCCGGGGTCTGGTTCTTCGTTCTCAGGCCGGCGCCCGGCACGCAGTTCCTCGGCACCTGGCAGGGCACGACGATCGCCTCGACCGGCACGACCGGCGCCACCGCCATCACGGTGACCATCGCCAGGAGCGGCGCGCTGTACACGGTCACACAGGTCGCCGGCGGGCGCACCGTCGGTCCGTTCAGCGCCACCCTCACGAAGGGTCACCTCGAATCCAGCTACGACTACGTCGGTCACGACGCCAGGCAGGCGGCGGTCGTCGCGGCCGCCAAGAACGCGCTGGCCCTGGTGTTCACGACCTACAGCGTCGTCTTCACGGTCGACCACGGCACGCTGGCGATCGCCGTTCAGGGCACGCCCAAGTCGGGCGGCGCGGTGACCGTCACGCAGGGCGCCAAGCTGACCAAGGTCGAGTAGGTTCCGGGCGCGCCGGACTCTACGTTTTCGCCCGTTCGGGGAAGCTTCAAGGACCCGCCCGGGGCGTGCCCGGGCAGACGGGCAGAGACGAGGAGGTTCGATGCGCGCCGTTCGCGTCCACAGTTTCGGTGGCCCCGAAGTCCTTCAGCTCGACGAGGTGACCGACCTGCGCCCGCCCGGCGCGGGCGAGGTGCTCGTCCGCCTGCACGCCGTCGGCGTGAACCCCGTCGAGGCCTACATGCGTTCGGGCCAGTACGCCGCTACGCCCCCGTTGCCCTACACGCCGGGTAGCGACGGCGCCGGAGTGATCGAGGCGACCGGCCCCGCCCCGCGGGCCGCGGCGCCCGAGGAGCCCGGCTCGGCTGTGGCGGCCGGGGCGGCCGCCACAAGCCCGGCGCCGAACCCGTCGGTCGGCGACCGGGTCTACACCTCGGGCTCACTCACGGGCACCTACGCCGAAACCGCACTGTGCACGGTCGACCAGGTGCATCCCCTGCCCGCCATGATCACGTTCGCCGCCGGCGCTGCGCTCGGCGTGCCCTATGCCTCGGCCTATCGCGCACTGTTCCAGCGCGGACAGGCGCGCGCCGGCGACCTGGTGCTGGTGCACGGCGCGAGCGGCGGCGTCGGGCTGGCCGCGGTGCAGTTCGCCGTCGCGGCGGAAGCGACGGTGCACGGCACGGCAGGCTCGCCGGCCGGCCGGGAACTGGTAGCGGCACAGGGCGCCGCCCACGTCGCCGACCATACGGCGTCCGGCTACGCCGCGGAGCTGCTCGCGCTGACCGGCGGCCGCGGCTACGACGTCATCGTCGAGATGGCCGCCCACGCCGGCCTCGCGGACGACCTGGGTCTGCTCGCGCACAGCGGCCGGGTGGTCGTCGTGGGCAGCCGGGGCCCGATCGAGATCACGCCGCGCGACCTCATGAGCCGCGACGCCGACGTGCGCGGCATGCTGCTGTTCAACGCCGCGCCGGTGGCCCTGGCCGAAGCCCACGCCGCCATCGGCGAAGGGCTTTCCGCCGGCCGCCTTCACCCGGTGATCGCCCGCGAGCTGCCCCTCTCCGAGGCGGCCACCGCGCACCGCGAGATCATGGCGGGTCCGGCGCTCGGCAAGCTGGTTCTGGTGCCTTAGGCCGCCGAGCGACTTCGTCGTCGCCGCTCGGGCGAGCGTGGCTTCGCTGCGCGCCTAGTGCCGGCGAATGACTTCGTCATCGCCGCTCAGGCATGCGTGACTACGCGGCGCGCCTAGTGCCGGCGAATGACTTCGTCATCGCCGCTCAGGCATGCGTGACTACGCGGCGCGCCTAGTCTTCGTCGAGGGGCTCGAACATGTCGACGCCGGCGCCACAGTCGGGGCAGACCCAGTCGTCGGGAAGGTCGTCGAACGCCGTGCCCGGCGCAACGCCGTTGTCGGGATCGCCGATCTCGGGATCGTAGACCCAGTCGCAAAGCGTGCACACGTACTTCTGCATGGATGACTCCTTTGTGGCGGGCATCGTGAGAGGCGCCGGTGGTCGCGGCCGTCTGGTCGTGCGAAGCGACCCCGATCGCTGGGTGTCACGTCCCATTAGACCAGACCGCAGGCCCCCGTCGTCAAGGGTTCGGACGGGCACGGCGACCCGGCGGAGCGTCTCGGCGGAACGGCGGAGCGCTCACGAGGGTCGGCACTCGCGCAGGCGGGGCGGCCTTGCGGCCGCCCCGCCTGTGACGCTTCTGTTCCGATCGTGACGCGCCTAGTGCCCCCGGTGAGCGACTTCGTCGTCGCCGCTCAGGCGAGCGTGACTTCGTGGCGCGCCTAGTCTGTAAAACCTCCTGATTCAGGTCCTTCGGGACGCTGCGGCCCCGACATCTCGGACATGCCGGTCTCGCCCGAGAGCCCGTCGCCGGGGATCGTCTTGCCGGCTTCGCCGGCGGCCATGGCGAGGGCCGCCTGAGCGTCGACCGGCGAGAAGTCGATCTCGTGGATCGTCGCGCTCAGATCGACGCCCCGCGCGCGCTGGATCGCATACACGATCGCACCGACGACGACCACCACGCCGAGCGAAAGCATCACGATGTAGGTGTCGAGCCAGGTCGTGGATTGCCGCGGCCAGGCCAGGTTCACGATCATGAAGACGCCGTAGACGAAGGCGATGATGTTGACCGGCCAGCCCCACCTGCCCAGGTTGAAGTAGGCCCTCTCCGTGGGCCAGCCCTTGGAGCGCTTGACGAGGCCGCCGAAGACCACCATCTGGTAGGCGATGTAGGTGCCGGCCGTGGCCCAGGCGGTGACGCGGGCGATCTGGACGAACGGGTCGGCGCCGCCGACGGTGACGTAGAGCAGCACGACGATGGCCGCTACGGCCACGAAGATCGCCGAGGTCAGCGGGGTCTTGGTCCTGGGATGCACGTAGCCGAAGAACTTGTGGCCAGGGATCATCTTGTCGCGGCCGTAGGCGTACAGCAGCCGTGTCGTCGCCGCCTGGATGGCCAGGCAGCACACGAAGATGGCGACGCACACCGAGATGAGGAAGGCGTTGGTCACCCAGTTCGGGAAGTGCGCGTGGAAGATGTAGGCGATGGCGCCGGTGCTCTGTGCCTGCGTCTTTGGGACGTTCGGTATCGCCAGCACCATGGCCACCAGCCAGAAGGCCGAGATGGCCGCCGTTATGCCCACGGCGAACAGCATGGCGCGGGGCACCTCACGCGTGGGGTTGACCGTCTCTTCGGCCAGGCCGCCCGCAGCGTCGAAGCCGTACATCACCCAGGCGCCGGTGAGCATCGCGGCAAGGAAGACACTGCCGTACCCGAAGATGGCGCCCTTCGCAGCGCCCGGCGTCGTGTTGAACAGCACACTCAGTCCCTGGTGCTGACCGTGGCCGGTGATCACCGCGATGTAGAGGGCGGTGCCGATCACCACGAGGCCGATCATCTCGGTCACCGTTCCGATGTTGTTGAAGAAGGCCGTCACCCTGACGCTGTAGATGTTGAGCAGCATCGGCCCCGCGGTGAAGCAGACGGCGATCCACAGCAGGGTACCGTGCGTCGTCTGCCAGCCCATGAGCGAGCAGACGATCGGCGTCACGCCGAAGGCGACCGCGGCCACCGTCACGACCAGCGCCACGGCGAACATCCAGGCCGTCCACCAGCCGTAGGTGCCGCCCATGAAGCGCTTGGCCCACTGGTAGACGCCGCCGGCCAGCGGGTAGTGCGAGGCCGCCTCGGCGAACACGAGGGCGACCATGAACTGGCCGAAGACTATGATCGGCCATTGCCAGATGAGGCCGGCCGGCCCGCCGACGTCGAGGCCGTAGTAGAAGAGCGCATAGAAGCCGTTGGTCGCCGAGATGAAGCTGAAGGCGATGGCGAACGTCGAAAAGAAGCCGAGCGAGCGGCGCAGCTCCTGGCTGTAGCCGAACTTGGCCAACTGCTCGCTGTCGCGCCGGTGCTGGGCGTCGCCTTCGTCGTGGAACATGTGGTGCCCGTGGTGTTCTGGTTCAGATGGCAAGGAGCCCCCCTCTCTGCCTACCGCCAGTGCGGATAGGTCACATAGAAGAACTTGCCGTACGAATCGGTGCTCCAGTAGACGAGCAGGCCCTTCTTGCGGGGGATGTAGACGATGTCCCCGGGCTTGAAGGCACGGGTCTCGCCATCCTCGGCCAACGTGACCTCCCCTTCGAGCATGTAGCAGACCGCCGCGTCGTCGTCGTAGTCGAAGTCGACCGGCGAGCCCGGGAAGACCTCGCAGATGCCGGCGCAGAACGGGGCGCCCTGTGTGCGGTCGATGACGTCGACCAGGTTGAGCTTGCTGTCGGGTCCGACGTCGAGCGGAACGGTCGCGATCGCGTCGGCGGAAACGAGATGAGACTCCATACCGTGCCTCCCCGTGTAGCAAGGGTGGATGCGTCGATCGGACGATCGACACCGCCTGTGCCAGCGGCAACCCCCTTTCGCGGCGGCCGGCCCGCCGACGCGCCATAGTGGCGCGCCATCGTTGACGTACTGCGACAGTACCCACAATATAGACGGCGGCAAGGCCAATCTTTTGGGGGGCTAATGATAGGCAATGCCTAGCAGACGCATCCCGCCCACGCTCAAACGGAGCCTCAAACTCAAGGGGCCGCGGGCGCTGTTTCGCTCGGCCGGCATCGACGGCACCGTCGTACCGCCGCCCCTCGCCTACGGCGACCCCCGGTTGCGCGCCTTTCTCGCCGTCACCTTCGACGTCGTGTACGACTGGAACATCCGGACCGGCGCGATCTACTTCGGCGAGCAGCTCGACCGCATGCTCGGGCTGCGACCGGGCGCTTTCCCGCGCAACGTCGAAGGCTGGTTCGAGCGACTGCACCCCGACGACAGCGAGCGGGTCCGTGACGCGGTCTCGCAGAGCGTGGGCGGCCTCGCGCCGTTCAGATGCGACTACCGGCTGCGCCACGGCGACGGTTCGTTCAGGACCATCCACGATCAGGGAGTCATCCTGGCCGACGAGGCCGGCGACCCCGTGAACATGATCGGCGCCATGCGCGACGTCACAGACGAGCGAGAGGTGCAGCTCGCCTTGCGCGAAGCCAACGAGCTGCACCGGGTCCTGTTCCGCCTGCCCAGCCCGGCTCTGCAGGTCGATGCCTCGGGAGCCTACCTCGACGCCGACGAGCGCGCCCTCGCCTTCTTTGAGCGCAGCCGCGACGAGATGCTCGCCGCGACCATCCGCGACGACTTTCCGCCCGACGTGTGCGCCGCGGTGTCCGGCGAGCCCGGCGCCGACGACAGGATCGTCGAGCTCGACGTGACCTGCACGGTGCGGGGCCGGCCCAAGACGCTGCTCCTCACGATCATCCCGGCTCACCTGGGCGACGAGCGCAGCTACTTTCTGCTGGGCACCGACATCACCGAGCAGCGCGCCATGCAGGACGAGCTCTCCCGCTCGGAACGCGCGCTGCGCCGCCAGGCGACGATCTCAGACGAGCGCAACACCGCGCTGCGGGTCCTGCTCGAACAGCGTGAGCATGATCGCCGCGAGCTCGAGGAGCGCATCGTACAGAACGTTGAGCACCTGATCGACCCGACGCTCGATCGCCTGAGCCGGGCGCTGCACCACAGACCCGAGCGGCTCGAGATAGAGGCCGTGCGCATGAACCTGCGCGAGATCGTCGGGCCGTTCGGGCACCACCTCGCCGGCACCAACGGCGGCCGGCCGCTCACCCGTCGCGAGACCGAGGTGGCCAACTTCGTGCGCCTCGGCAAGACCAGCGCCGAGATCGCCGAGACGTTGCACATCTCGGCGTCGTCGGTCGCCTTTCACAGAGCCAACGTGCGCCGCAAGCTGGGCCTGCCCAAGGGCGGCCCGCGGCTCGAGACCTACCTGGCGGCGCTGGGCCGGGAGTAGCGCAGCCCTGCCGGCCGGTCGGAACCTGGCGACCCACCGGTCGGAACTCTCGAGCCGACCGGTCGGAGCGCCCGGCGCCGGCCGGCGCGAGCCTACTGGTTTTCGAGCAGCTCTTCGGCGGACACGTCGCGCACGACGCGCGCCGGCACGCCCATGAGCACCTTGCCGGCCGGCGCGTCGCGGGTGACGACCGCACCCGCGGCGATGAAGGCCTCGGCGCCGATCTCGATGCCGGGGCAGAGCACGACGCCGCCGCCCACCCGGGCGCCGCGGCGGATGGTCGCGCCCTTGATCAGCTCGTGGCGCTTCTCGGTGCGGCCCATGAAGTTGTCGTTCGTGGTCTGTACACAGGGCGCCACGAAGACGTGGTCTTCGATCGTCATGTAGGCGGTGATGTAGGCGTTCGACTGGATCTTGGAGAAGTCGCCGATCGAGGTGTCGTTCTCGACGCAGGTGCCGCGCCCCACGACCACGTGCTCACCGAGCACGCAGCGCTCGCGGACGCTCGCCAGATCGCCCACGATGCAGCCCGCTCCCGCCGTCACGCCGCGGTAGACGATCGCCCCGGTCGAGATCACGCAGCCGGCACCGAGGCGCGTCGCGGGCAGGGCGCTGCGCTTGGCGGTCGACGACGGCGACAGTGACGGCACCTTGCCCAGCACGGCGCCGTCCTGAATGAAGCAGCCTTCGCCGATCTCGGTGTCGTCGTAGACGATCACGTTGGCGCCGAAGACCACGCCGACCCCGATCTCGACATTTGAGCCGACCAGGAGGTTGTGGCCGTGCTCGGAGGGGTGCAGGGCCATCGCTAGTTGACCGTGAGGTCGGCGGTCCTGACGGGACGGCCGCCGTCGCGCAGCGAACGTTCCATCGCTTCGAGCACGCGCACCACGTTCAGGCCGTCGCGCCCGTCGGACAGCGGCCGGCGGTTGTCGCGCGCGCACTCGACGAAGTGCTCGACCTCGAGCTTGAGCGGCTCGTCGTTGGCGAGGTGCGGGATGTGGATGTCGCCGAAGCGCAGGGTGACGTACTCGCCGTAAGACTGGTACTGCGGCACCACCGCGCTCTTGTCGTAGACGGTGACCTTGCGGTCGGCGTCCATGTCGTCGAAGACCGCCATCTTGTCGGAGCCCACGACCGTGATCTTGCGGGTCTTGTGGGGGTCGAGCCAGCTCACGTGCAGATGCCCGGTCATGCCCGACGGGAACTTGATGTAGCCGAAGACGACGTCTTCGACGCCCTGCTGCAGGTAGCACTCGCCGCGCGCCGAGACCTCTTCGGGCTCTTCGCCGGTGAGGAAGTTGATGACCGAGATGTCGTGCGGGCCAAGGCTCCACAGGGCGTTCTCGTCGGGCCGCACCTTGCCCAGGTTCAGGCGGTTCGAGTAGACGTAGAAGATGCGCCCGAGCTCGCCGTCGTCTAGAAGCTGCTTCATCTTGCGCACGGCGGGGTGGTATTCGAGCAGATGACCGACCATGAGCTGCCGGTCGTGCGCTTCGGCGGTGCGCACGAGGTCCTCGGCGTCGCGGGCCGTGACCGCCATCGGCTTCTCGATGAAGACGTGCTTGCCGGCTTCGAGGACGCGCTTGCCAAGCAGGTAGTGGGTGGGCACCGACGTCGCCACGATGACGGCGTCGACCGTGTCGTCGGCCAGCACGTCGTCGAGCTCGGTGGTCGTTCTCGCGTCGGGGAACTGGGCGCCCATGCGAGCGATGATCTTGTCGTCCAGGTCGCAGCACCAGGCCAGCTCGGCGTTGGGCGACCGGTCGACGTTGCGCGCCAGGTTGGGGCCCCAGTAGTTGAGGCCCACGACGCCGATGCGTAGGGGGTCACGGCTCACGTTGGTCACCATCCTTCGAAACGTTGCCGGCGACGGCGGCCCGCGGCCGCCGCGTCACAGCTTCCAGACCTTGCCGGCGCCGTCGAGGCCGGCGGTGGCGTTGCGCAGGTCGACCACGAGCTGCGCCTTGCTCACGACGTCGGCGTAGTCGGTGGAGGAGTGCGCCGTCACCACGATCACGACGTCGTAGGCGCTGATGCCGGCGCCCTTGGTGAGGTCGATCGAGTGCATGTGGAAGGCCGGCAGGGCCGGCACGAACGGGTCGTGGTAGTCGACCGCCACGCCCTGCTTGTCGAGCTGGCGGATGATCTTGAGCGCCGGCGACTCGCGCAGATCGTCGATGTCGGCCTTGTAGGCGACGCCCAGGACGAGCGCCTTGGAGCCCTGGAGCGCCTTGCCGTGCGAGTTCAGGGCCCGCGTGACCTTGGCGACGCAGAAGTACGGCATGTTCTCGTTGACCTTGCCGGCCAGCTCGATGAACTCGGTCCAGAAGTCGACCTCGCGCGCCTTCCACGACAGGTAGAAGGGGTCGATCGGGATGCAGTGGCCGCCGAGGCCCGGGCCGGGCTGGAACTTCATGAAGCCGAACGGCTTGCTGCCGGCCGCCTCGATGACCTCCCAGATGTCGATGCCGAGCCGGTCGCAGAGCATGGCGAGCTCGTTGACCAGGGCGATGTTGACGCTGCGGAAGATGTTTTCGAGCAGCTTGGTCATTTCGGCCACCTCGGGAGTGGTGACCGGCACGAGGTGATCGAGCGCCTGGCCGTAGACCTCGACGACCTTGGCGGTGCAGGCCGGCGTGAGGCCGCCCACGACCTTGGGCGTCGTCTTGGTCGTGTAGTCCGTGCGCCCGGGATCGACCCGCTCGGGCGAGAAGGCGAGATGGAAGTCGGTGCCCGCGGTGAGCCCCGAGCCCTCTTCGAGGAGCGGCGCGAGCACCTCGCGGGTCGTGCCCGGGTACGTGGTGCTCTCGAGGCAGATGAGCTGGCCGCGCTGCACATGGCCGGCCAGCTTGACCGTCGCGTCCTTGACGAGCGTCAGGTCGGGCTCGCGATTGGCGTTCAGCGGCGTCGGCAAGCAGATGATGCAGGCCGCGCAGTCCTCGGTGGCCGCATAGTCGGTGGTGGCCGTAAGCAGGCCCTGGTCGACGACCGCCACCAGCGCCTCGTCGGCGACGTCGACGATGTACGAGGCGCCGGCCTTGATGGCGCTGCAACGATTGGGATCGGCCTCGATACCGACGACCTCGACGCCCGCCTGGGCGAAGGTCACTGCGAGGGGCAGGCCGACGTAGCCCATGCCGATGACTGCGATCTTCACTTCTGCGCTCCCGTTCGAGGTGTCGGTCGGGTTGCGGGCCGCCGCGGCGACCGAGCTACAGATTGTATCGCATCAGCCCGGTCCGACCGTAGCCGGTCGCGACGGTCGGCGGCGTGACCGGGTGCGCAACAACATCGCGACGGTCTGAGCGGCACCGTGACCAGGTGCGCAACGACGTCGCGCCGGCTTGAGCGGCGGCGACACAGTCGAGCGCCGAGCTAGCGCAGTCTGAACAGGCGTCGCTCGTTCTCGCACGGCGGCCCGGCGCAGACCTCGACGGAGAGCTCCTGAAGGTCCCAGATCATGCTCGCCGTGGTCATGTCGCGTTCGCCCACCGGCACCGAGAGGTCAGGGTGGCCGCAGATCGACATCGCCCCGTCGTAGCCGTCGTGGTCGCTCAGGATGGCCTGCAGCAGGTCGCGCGGGTCGTCGCCGCGGGCCAGACCCTGGTCGAGCAGCGCGGTCGCCCGGGCCAGCCGGCGGCGGGTGCCCTCGGAGGTCGAGAGGTCGCTGCCGGTCATCGCCGGGTCGACGAAGTGGTTGGTGTGGACCAGCCGGTCGGCGCCCACGATCAGCGCCTCGTGGGTCGCGGCAGCCTCGATGTCGAGCAGGCCGCCCGCCGCGTCGGCGAACAGGTGGTTCGAACCGCGGGCGCGGGTCTCGATCAGGGCGCGCCGGCGGGCGTCGTCGAGCGAGCGCGACTCGAGCAGGTGACGCCGGATGAAGTTGTTGGGCACCCCGACGCGCTGGTCGTCGGCGTACAGGGTGTTGCCCGCCGTGGCGACACCGTGCGAGTTGATGCCGGTCGGCGGCAGCAGGCAGGCCGACGTCATGGCCAGGATCTGCGTGCCGTCGTCGGTCGTCAGGCGCAGCAGGACGTTCTTGTCGACGTCGCCGGCCCACCAGTCCTCGTTGTGGCCGAGCAGGCAGCACCCGCCCGCGCGCACGGCCACCGAGGTGCAGTGATCGGCGTGGGACACGGGCGGCGCGCCATCGGGGCTCGCGGCCGGGTCGGCGTTGCAGGTGAGCTCCTCGCCGAGGTTGGGCACGAGCACCTGGCTGAGCCGCACGCCGGCGCCTTCGGCCAGGCCCTCGAGCTCCTCGACGATCCTGGGCAGCGCCCGGCGGGCGGGTGGCAGGAAGGCCAGACACTCCTGTTCGGCCACGGCGAACGGCAGGCCGCCCATCTCCTCGTGGTACTCCTCGTAGTAGGCGATGCCGGCGACGACCAGGTGGCGTGAGGCTTCGCCGATCTGGCGGCCGATCTCGCGGGGAGATCCGCTTGCTTCGATCTCGAGGTAGGGCACGCTCATGGCTTGTCTCCTTGGTGACCGGACGGCGACGGGGCGCCGCGCCGGCCCGCCTCTGGGGCGGTGTTCGTCTGTTCGAGGAATGCGGCGAGGGCGACCGCGAGACGCTCGCCGGCGTCGCCCCGGCCGTAGAACGCGGGGTGCCGCGCACCCCGCGGCGGTGAGGCCAGGGCCGAGGCGAGCGCCTCGCGGTCTGTGCCGACCAGTATGTTCCAGCCGCTTTCGATGGTCTCGACCCACTCGCTCGTGTCGCGCATGGTCACGCACGGCACCGAGAAGAAGTAAGCCTCTTTCTGCAGGCCCCCGGAGTCGGTCGCCACGACGCGGGCGTTCTTGACCAGGGCCAGCGACTCGCTGTAGCCGACCGGCTCGACCAGCCTGATGTTGGGCGTGACGAGACCGGCCAGCCCGAACCGGTCGATGCTGGCCGCCGTGCGCGGGTGGGCCGGGAAGATCACGGTCTCGTCGCGGCCGCCGAGGGCCAGCAGCACGGCTTCGAGGTGGGCCGGCTCGTCGGTGGTCGCCGGTCGGTGAGCCGTGGCCAGCACATAGCCGCCGGGGCGCACCCCGAAGCGCGCGAGCACCGCCTGTTCGCGAGCGGCCGTCAGCGTCGCCATGGCGAGGTCGTTCATGACGTCGCCGACCTGCTCGACCCCGGCCACGATGCCTTCGGCGGCAAGGTTTGCGACCGCCGTGTCGGTGGGGCAGAACAGCAGGCTCGAGAGGTGGTCGGTCAGCACGCGGTTGATCTCTTCGGGCATGCGCCTGTCGAAGGAGCGCAGCCCCGCCTCGACGTGCGCGACGGGCACGTGCAGCTTGGCCGCGGCGAGCGCCCCGGCGAGGGTCGAGTTCGTGTCGCCGTAGACTAAGACGAGCGCCGGAGCCACCCGCGCGACGGCATCGGCTATGCCGGTCAGCATGGCGGCCGTCTGGCGGGCATGGCTGTCTGAACCGACGCCGAGCTCGATGTCGGGGACCGGCAGGTCGAGCTCCTCATAGAACACGCCGGCGAGCTCGTGGTCGTAGTGCTGGCCGGTGTCGAGCAGGACCTCGGCGGCCACCCCGCGCACGGCGCGCGAGACGATCGCCGCCTTGATGTACTGCGGGCGGTTGCCGACTACGGACAGTACGACCGGAACGCTCATGCCGGAAAGTGTAGCCGACCCGCACCGGGCTGTCGCGACACGGCCGGCGGCGCGTGACACCGCTGCGCAGGGGTACAATCGAATCGTGACGGACCGTGCCGACCAGGTTGTCGAAGGTTTGCCGCGCGACCTCGACCGGTTCTTGCGCGACTTCTTTCCGCGCAAGCGCTGGCAATCGCGGGTGCAGTACGATCACCGCGCCCGGCGTTTCCTGCTCGACGTCACCGTGCGCGACAGCGGCCTGGCCGGCGACGAACGCTTTCTCTCGCTGGTCGCCTTCTACGGCCGCGGCCAGCGCAAGCTCATGCGCCAGAACCTTGGCCTCGAGCTGCAGTGCCGGCTGTTCTCCGACGAGGGCACCGACCTCACACCCCGGCTGCGCACCGCGGAGTCGAGCTACCTGGACAACGAGGAGCGCAGCTCCGTCATGGGCCGCCAGCTCGCCTGGCTCGGCTTTCGGCGGCGCGTGCTGCGCGACTTCATCCCGCGCACGCTCCTGTGGGCGGGCGTCATGGCGGTCCTCGTGCTGGTCTTCAACTTCACGTTCACGACCGCGGTGCTGCTCTGCATCATCGCCCTCGTGGTACAGGCCGCCCTCGGCTCCTTCCTGTCGGGCCGCGCCACCTGACGCAGCGACAGCGAGTCGGACCTGGCCGTCTGAGAGCTTGACGCCTGGGCAGGCTGGGTATTGAATACTGCGTGATCATCCCCAGCGGGCTACGGCCCTCTGGGCCCCCCGGGGTTGCGATCCCGGGGGTTTTTTCTTTGGGGGGGCGAATGGCCAAGCGCGTCTGCTTCATCGTCGACGGCTTCAACCTGTACCATTCGTTGAAGGATGTTGAAAGACAGCGCTCTTCCCGCCTCGCCGCTCAAACCGAGCTTTCGATCACGTGGCCACGGGCACCTTCAAGATCGCTCCAGACCAATACGCAAAGTACCAGCTCCCCGATCCGGTCCTGACAGCGGACGGACGCGCGATTCGCAGACCTGCCGGCTGGTAGGGCCCGGCCGCGACACGAGACGCTGGCCATCGTGACCATGAAGGGGCTGCGCTGTCGCATCGAGTATCATGAGCCCGACATGGAGCTCCTTCCCCGCCTCACCGCCCGAACCGTCGCCGCCGCCGTGCGCCTGAGCGGCGCCGGCCAGGCGAGCAGCATGCCCGGCAAGGTCGCCAACGCGCTCTTTCCGGGCTACCTGGAAAGCCACGGTCACCGGCTCACCGAGGGCCTCGCGGTGGTCACCGGCACCAACGGCAAGACGACGACCGCCAACATGGCCGCCGGCGCCCTCACGGCCGCCGGCCGCGACTTCGTCACCAACGCCGAAGGCGCCAACCTGCTCTCGGGCATCGCCACCGCCTTCTCGCGACGCCCGGCGGCGCCGTTCGCCCTGCTCGAGATCGACGAGGCGATCGTGCCGGCGGCCATCGACCTGCTGGGAGCGCCGCGGGTCGTCGTGCTGACGAACTTGTTCCGCGACCAGCTCGACCGCTACGGCGAGGTCAATCGCCTGGCCGAAGGCTGGCTCGCCGCCTTGCGCGATCTGCCCGCCTCTGTGCTGGTCGCCAACGCCGACGACCCGCTCGTGACCTGGGTCGCCCAGGAATCCGGTCGCGAGACCGTCTTCTTCGGCGTCGACGTGCGCGACGGACGCGCCGACCACGAGGTCAGCGACGTCGCCATCTGCCCGCGCTGCGCGACGATGCTCGAGTACTCGTCGCGCTGGCTGTCGCAGCTCGGCGACTACCGCTGCCCGTCGTGCAGCTTCGCCCGGCCGCCGCGCGACCTCGAAGCGCGCGCGCTCGCCACGGTCGCCGGGCACGCGGAGGCGCAGCTCGCCGGCGTCGTCGCCGGCGAGCTGCGCCTCCGCGTGCCCGGCCTGCACAACATCTACAACGCCCTGGGCGCGGTCGCTCTCACCCAGCGGCTCGGCGTCGAGCCGGCGAGCACGCTGCGCGCGCTGGCCGCCTATCAGCCGGTCTTCGGGCGCTGGAGTCTCGTGGCCCGCGGCGACACCACCGTGCAGGTCAATCTCGTCAAGAACCCGGCCGGCATGAACCAGACGCTGCGCGCGCTGGGGGACGTTCCGGGCGAGAAGGCGCTCGTCTTCGTTCTGAACGACAACATCGCCGACGGCCGCGACATCTCGTGGATCTGGGACGTCGACATGGAGGAGTTGCTGCCGCCGGCGAGCCTGGTCGTGACGAGCGGCACGCGCAAGCACGAGATGGCGCTCCGGCTGAGCTACGCCGGCGTGCCCGACGAAGCCCTTGCGACGGTCGACTCCGTGAGCGCCGCGCTCGAGCTGGCGACACGGCGCGGCGCCCGCGCGGTCTACCTGCTGCCGACCTATACGGCGCTCAAGGAGGTCCGCGGCGCGCTCGCGGACTGGAAAGAGGTCCGGCAATGACCGGCGCCCGCGAGGCGACCCACGCCGCCCCCACCATCCTCGAGGCGGTCCACCTGTATCCGACGACGATGAACACCTACGGCGACCGCGGCAACGTCGCAGCCCTCACCCGCCGCGCCGCGCTGCGCGGCCTCACCCTGAACTGGCACGCGGTCGAGCGCGGCGACGAGCCGCCGGCGCGCTGCGACCTCGTCTTCATGGGCGGCGGCCAGGACCGCGTCCAGCAGGCGCTGGCGGCCGATCTGGTCCGGCTGCGGCCCTGGATCGCGGGCGTGATCGCCGACGGCGCCGTCGTGTTCGCCGTCTGCGCGGGGCTGCAGCTCCTGGGGCGCCGCTACGTGGCGGCCGACGGCAGTGAGCTGGCCGGCCTCGGCCTGCTCGACCTCGAGACCCTGGCCGCCAAGCCGGGTGAGTGGCGCCTGATCGGCAACGTCGTAGCCAACGTCACCGGCCTCGGCGGGCCCGCCGGAGACGAGGTCGCCGCGGCTCGCGACACCGGTGCGGGCGACACCGGCGACGATGGCGCGGGCGGCGCCGGCGAGACCGGCGGCGAGGCGGTCCATCTTCTGGTCGGTTTCGAAAACCACGGCGGCCGCACGTTCCTCGGCCAAGCCCAGCCCCTGGGGCGCGTGCGCTGCGGGTTCGGTAACAACGGCCGCGACGGCGGCGAGGGAGTGCGCGCCGGCAACGTCATCGCCACCTACCTGCACGGTCCGGTCCTGCCCAAGAACGCCTGGCTCACCGACCATCTCCTGGCCCTCGCCCTCGAGCACGCCGGCGGCGGCCGGGCACTCGCACCACTCGCGCACTCCCGCGAAGACTCAGCCCAGCGCGAGGCCGTGCTGGTCGCCGAGCGCGACGCGGCGCGGCGCAGCTCAGGCACCGGCGCGGCACGGCGCGGGCGCCGGCGCGGCTCGGGCGCCGGAGCGGCGCGACCGGAGCAGCGGCGATGACCGCGCCCGAAACCGGCGACCGGCGCCACACCCCGGATGCCGTGCGGCGCCTGATCTCGGACTTTCGTGACCTGCTCGGGCCGGGGGAGCGACCGGAGGTGGCGGGGCTCGAGATCGAGACCCTCTACCGCACGCGCGGCGACGACGAACGCTCGGAGCTGCGCGAGATCGACGGCTTCGGCGGCGACTTCGTCGACTTTCTGGGCCAGGGCGGGCTGGCGCAGGTCGTGGTGACGCTCGGCGACGTCCGCGGCAAGGGTGTCGGGGCGGCGGCCCGCGCGATCATGGCCAAGTACATCGTGCGGGCCATCCTCGCCGCGCAGCGCTGGCCCCTGCTACCCGGCGAAGCGCTGCGCGACATCCACAACGCCCTCCTCGCCGTGCCTCACGAGCCGCACGACTTCGTCACCGTCTGCATCGCCTCGGTCGACGCCCGCAGCGGCGTGGTCGGCCTCGCCACCGCGGGACACCCGAGCCCCATCGTCCTGCGCCGCGACCGCATTGAGCGGCCGCTGCTGTTCGGCAACCCGGCGCTCGGCGTCACCGAGGAAGCCGAGCTTCAGGCGCTGCCCACCGACTACGTCGAGCTGGCTCCCGGCGAGGCCCTGCTGCTCTACACCGACGGGCTCTCCGACGTGCGCGACGCCACCGGCCGCTACTACGAAGACGCGCGCTTAGACCAGGCCCTCGAGGAGCTGCGCGACCTGCCGGGCGGCGCCCTCCTCGACGGCCTGATCGCCGACGCCACCGCGTTCGGCGGCCACCCGCCGGCCGACGATGTCGCCCTCGTTCTGATCCGCCGCGACAGGGAGCCGGCCGGCGCGCCGGGCCCGCCTTGACCGCTGCCCGAAACGAAGGGCTACAGCACTCGAGCAAGCGCGCCGATATAGGCGACACATGGCAGAGCTATGGAGTATCGACCGGAGGAACGCCGTGGACCGGAGCAGCACTGTGAACCTCTCCCGCTGGCGTCGACAAGACGGCTTTTTGCGTGGGGTGGTGATCTTCGCCGCGATCATCGTCATCGTGGGCGTGGTGGGTCTCGATGCCGTGGCGGTCGTCCACGCCTCGCTCGGCGTGCGGCAGGACGCCTCGGACGCCGCCAACCAGGCGCTCGCGACCTTCGTCCAGACCGAGAGCCGCGACATGGCCATGGACAGCGCCTCGACGTTCCTGAAGCTCCACAACTCGATCCTGCTGAAGGCCGAAAGCACGCTGCAGCCGTCGATCCAGAGCCCGTCGCAGTCGACGGTCACGATCACCGCCACGAAGCAGCCGCACACCTACGTGTTCCACTACTTCGAGAACCTGCCCTGGGGTATCGGCCCCTGGTTTCACCGCATGCTGCATCCCCAGGCGACGGTGACGAACAGCTAAAGGGCCGGCTCGCCGCGGGCGCGACGAGAGGCGCACCGCCCGGCGGGCTACCGCCGGTTCACCAGTCGTCGTCGGCGGCGGAGGGGCGGTCGCGCCCTTCGAGAAAGCCCCTCACCTCGACGCGCACCAGCAGGTCCATGAAGCCGTCGAGTTGCTGCATCTCGTCCATGGTCTCGCCGAACGACGGCAGGTCGCCGACCACGAGCGCGTCGATCAGGACCTTCCAGATGGCCGCGCGCACCTGCTGCAGCCCCGCGACCACGTCCATGAGCTCGAAGCCGAGGGCGCCCCGGCGGGCGGCGTCGCCCGCGGTCTCCTTTTCGATGCGGCGGATGATGCCCGGCACCTCGTAGGCTTCGGCCTGCGACAGCGTCACCATGTCGTCGACGATGCGGCGCACGAGGCGCACCCCCAGGGGGCTCGCCAGCAGGTCGAGGTACTCCGCGCCGACAGTGCCCTTGAGCAGGGCGATCCAGCAGCCGTGGAGCTCGTCGCGGCGGTCGCGCAGTATGAGGGCGAGTTGCTTCATCGGGCCGCCGCCCGGGCGATGAGCGCGGCGGTGACGCCGGCTCCGACGCCGTTGTCTATATTGACGACGGTGAGCCCGGGCGAGCAGCTCTGGAGCATGCCCAGCAGGGCCGCTTCGCCGTGTCCACCGAGGCCGTAGCCGGTCGAGACCGGCAGACCGATCACGGGCACGTCCGTAAGGCCGCAGACCACTGACGGCAAGGCGCCCTCCATGCCGGCCGCCACGACCAGCGCGGCGGCGCCGGCCGCCACCATCTCGCGCAGCGGCGCCGCCAGCCGGTGCACGCCGGCCACGCCGACGTCGTAGGCGGTGAGCGCTTCGACGCCCATCTCGCGACAGACGACGGCGGCTTCGTCGGCGACCCCTGTGTCGCTCGTGCCGCCGGCCAGCACCCCGACCACGCCGCGGGCGGGCGCCGGCTGGTGATCTTCGCGGTACACGACCAGCAGGCGCGCGCGTTCGTGCCATACGATGGCGCCGCCGGGCGGAGCCGACACCGCGGCCGCCTGCTCGGGCGTCACCTTGCTGGCCAGCACCGCGCTCGCGCGTGTGAGGAAGGCCGCGGTGATGGCGACGAACTGCTCGACGGTCTTGCCGTCGCCGAAGACGATCTCGGGCACCCCTTTGCGCCGCGCCCTGCCAAGGTCGAGCCGGGCGAAATCGCCGACCTGGGTGAGGCCGAGCCGGGCAAGAGCATCGGCCGCCTCGTCGACGGTCGTGCGCCCCGCCGCGACGTCGGCCAGCATGGTCCGCAGGTCGTCGTCTCGTCTGTCGTCGTCGCTCACAGTGCTCCGTTCGTCGCCCGGACGTCGTGCTTGGCCGTGAGCATAACCCCTAAACGGCCGTGCCCGCACCAGCAGAGGGCCACAACGACACCCCTGACACCGCGGTGGGACCGGCGCGACATGACGCTTCGGCGGAGCCGGTGAATCCTGATATCCTTGGCCCGACCGTCAAGACGGAGTCCTGAAGGACCGGCAATCTCGCACGCAGCCAGCCATCGCGTTCGAATCGTGGCGATCGTCGCCGCGGCCGTCGTCGCCGCCTTCGTCGGGTTCGAGCTGCTCACCGCTCCCCGTATCGCGGCCGTTACCCCCGGCCCGGGTTCCTACCAGAGCCGCGACTCGCTCACGGTCACCATCGATCTGCCCGGCGTCGAGCATCTGCACGACCTCGCCGTACGCCTCGACGACCGCGACGTGACCCTCAAGGTGCTCAGCACCGCCCACGGCCTCTACTTCCCGACCGGCCGTCTGGCGCAGGGCAGTCACTCCGTCACCCTCACGGCGCGCACCTCCGACGTGTTGCGCCCGCGCCTCTCCAAGAGCTGGCGCTTCGCGGTCGACACGGTGCCCCCCACGCTCGTGCTGCGGGGCGTGCGCACCGGCTCCGTCGCAACGGCCAGCCCGCTGCCGCTCACCGGCACGAGCGAGCCGGGCGCCACGGTGAAGGCCACGTCCGGCACGCACACGGCGCAGGCCCGGACGGGTAGCGACGGCGCCTTCTCTCTCCGCATCCCCCTCGCCGACGGTCCCGCCCGTCTCACCCTCACCGCGACCGACCGCGCCGGCAACACCACTCGCCTGCATCGCGCCCTGGTGGTCGACACCACGCCGCCCCAGCTCACCGTCAGCGGCATCGACAAGGTCGAAAAGCACGCGACACCCAGGGCCGACGTGACCGCCACCGACGCCGCCGCCGCCCCCACAGTGACGATGAGACTCGACGGCCACACGATCCTCCACCAGAAGACGTCCTCGCAGGTCAGGATCCCGTTCGACAAGCTGCCCGAAGGTCTCCACACGCTGGTGGTCACGGCCACCGACGTCGGTCACCACGTGACGGTCGACAAGCGCACGTTCCTGGTCAACAGCACCGAGAAGCTCGGCAAGGCAACGCTCATCTACGGCGCCCGCGGCCGCGACGTGCGCGACCTGCAGCGCAAGCTGCGCGCGCAGGGCTACTACCACGGGCCCGCCAACGGCGTTCTCGGCAGGGGCACGGTGAAGGCGGTCAAACGCTTTCAGGCGGCGATCGGCATCCCGGTCGACGGCGTCGTGGGCCCCCAGATGCTCGGCGGCCTGTCGGGCCGCATCGTCGTCGTGCAGTCCGAGCACCGGCTCTACTTCTACATGAACGGCAAGCTCAAGAAGACGTTCCCGGTGGCCACCGGCCAGGCGGCCTACCCCACGCCCAACGGCACGACCTACGTTGTCTGGATGACCAAAGACCCGACCTGGACGCCGCCCGACTCGCCCTGGGCGGCCGGCGCCAAGCCGGTCGCGCCCGGGCCCGACAACCCCGTCGGCATGCGCTGGATCGGCACCGGCTTTTCGGGCGTCGGCATCCACGGCGTGCCGGCGTCCGAGGACTCCTCGATCGGCACGTACGCCTCGCACGGCTGCATCCGCATGCACGAATGGGATGTCGAACAGCTCTACGACTGGGTCACCGTGGGCATGCCGATCATCATCAAGCCGTAAGCGGGGCGTACGTGCGGAACTTACCTGCGTCCCCGACACTGCCTGCAGTCCCGACCCCGCCTGCGTTCCCGACCCTGTACCCCCCGCGAGAGGCGAGCCCCCTTGGCTGACATCCGACCGTTCCGCGGCCTGCGCTACGACACGACCCGCGTGGCGCTGCCCGACGTCGTCTGCCCACCTTACGATGTGATCGCCCCGGCCGCCGCCGAGGCGCTGCGCCGGCGCAGCCCCTACAACGCCGTCCATCTCGAGCTGCCGCTGTCGCCGACGGCCGACCCGGGCGGGCGCTACGCGGCGGCCGCCGGGCTGCTCGACGACTGGCGGTCCGCCGGTGTGCTGCGCGCCGACGACGAACCTTCCCTCTACCTGGTGGAGCAGCGCTTCCCGGGCGCCGACGGCCGCGAGCTCACGCGGCGCGGCTTCGTCTGCCGCCTGCGCCTCGAAGACTTCTCGGCGCGCGTCGTGCTGCCCCACGAGAAGACGCACGCCGGGCCCAAGCGCGACCGCCTCGAGCTGCTGCGCGCCACACACGCCAACCTGAGTCAGATCTTTCTGCTGTACGCCGACCCGGCCGGCGATGTCGGGCGGGCGCTGGCGGCGGCTGCGCCGCCGCCCCAGCCCGCCCTCGAAGCCCGCGACGCCGACGGCAACCCCTGCAGCCTGCGGCAGCTCACCGGCCCCGCCGTCGAGCAGGTCGTGGCGCTCCTGTCGGACAGGCAGGCGCTGATCGCCGACGGCCACCACCGCTACGAGACGGCGCTCGCCTACCGCGACGAGCGCCGCGCGGCCGGCGCGACCGACGCCGACTGGGTCATGGTCTATCTGGCGAGCATGGACGACCCGGGCCTGGCGGTGTTTCCCACGCATCGGCTGCTCAAAGGCGTCGCCGTGCCGCCGGCCGACGAGGTCATCGGTCGCCTGAAGCCGGTCTACGACGTCGTCTCGCAGCGCAGCGGCGGCCCGGCCGACTGGGGCCCGGCGATGGAGCTCGTCAGCCGGTCCGCCGGCGCGGGCAAGCCGCTCGGCCTCTACTTTGCGGCCGAGCGGCGGTGCGTCACCCTCGAGCTGCGCGGTCTGGCCGCGCTCGACGGGCTCGTGCGGCGCGGCCTGTCGGCGGTGCGGGCGCGACTCTCGGTCACCCAACTTGCCGAGCTCGTCTTTCGCGACGCGCTCGGGCTCGACCCGGAACGCCTCGAAGACCACCTCGACTTCGCCAAGAGCGTCGACGACGCCGTCGCCGAGCTCGAAGCGGGCGACTACGGCCTCGCGGCCTTCCTGCCGGCCACGCCGATGGCCGACGTGCAGGCCATGGCTCAAGCGGGCGAGGCGATGCCCCAGAAGTCGACGTACTTCTACCCCAAGCTCCTCACGGGGCTCGTGTTCGATCTGCACTAAGGTCGGTCCCGCCGTCTGCGCCCGCCGTCAGCGCGTCGCCGCCGGCGACCCAACGAGTGACGCGACGAGCGTGTGAGAGCCGCGCGACTCCTAGCGGTGACGCAGCCGCCGCGCGGCGACCTCGAACACGCCGAGCAGCAGCAGTCCGAGCGCTCCCAGATACGCGATGCTGAACCACATGTTCCGACCTTTCCGCCAGCCGCCCCCGGCTGGGCCCCACGATTGCGATCCGGAACACCTGTAGGCTGCCCGTTCGGCCGTTAAGGACGCGTGAAATCGACGGTCGCGGCGCTAAGAGTTCGCAAAGACGTTCTCTTGCCGGCGCCCTCGTCGTCGAGCGGTGCCGCGAGAACCTGGTTCGGGAGCCTAGCGGCGCAGCTCCGCGTCGGCGGCGGCCAGGATGCGGGTGAGCTCGGCGACCTTGTCGGCGGCGAGCGGTTCGGGCACGTGGTTGGCGTCGATCCAGGCGGCGCGTTCGCGGGCCACCTCGAGCGGGTCGCGAAAGCCGCCGTCGGGGGCCGGCTGGTGGGTGATCGCCGGCACGAACGAGGTGCGCAGATGGCGGCGGGTGTGCTTGCTGCCAAGGTAGTGGCCGCCGGGACCGACCTGGCGTATCGCTTCGAGGGCGAGCGCCTCGTCGTCTAACTCGAGGTCCATGATCGCGTAGCGGGCGCGGTGGTAGACGTCGTCGGCCAGCATGATGTCGGCCGGGTCGAAGACCGTGTAGACGTCGAGCAGGCCGATGCTCGGCATGAGGTCGCTGCCCTCCCAGGCGGCCTGCACGAGGTCGCCGGCGTCTTCGACGCCGGATTGCCAGGTGCCGGGCGTCTTGGCGTCGGTGCCACAGCAGGCCGCTTCGCTCGGCACGCCCCAGTGGTGAGCGAGCTCGGTGGCCAGGAACCGGCAGCGCCCGTCGAGCGGGAAGCTGACGAAGCCGCCGGTACGCGGGTCGGCGTAGCTCTGCATGATGGAGTGCGCCACGGGCGCGCCGGGGAAGGCGAGCTGCACGAGCACGGTAGCGCTCACCAGTTCGGCCGCCCCCACGGCAAAAGCGCCGGCGCGGGTGGCCGGCGCCGTGGTGCCGAGCGTGGGCATGGTGACGAAGCAGACCGGCACGCCCGCTGCGGCGAACACAAGGGCCGCCTCGATGCCGCCCTCGTCCTGAACGAGCGGCGAGATGGTGCCGATCAGATCGGACAGCACGGGCCGGCGGCGCAGCTCTTCGGCGCTGCCGGCGACGACCGTCGCCATCTCAACGGCGTAACGAGCTTCGCGCGCACCATTGACCATGCCCTGCAGGTGCTTGACGGTGTTGTTCCAGCCGGCGTCGAGCTCGTGGAGCTGAGCGGTCTCGCCGCAGTCGCCGGCCGAGATCGTGGGCCACCAGAACGCGATCGACGACAGGTAGTCGGTGAGGCGTGTGACGCGGGCCAGGTCGGCCTTGGTCGAGGGGCGTTTGACGCCCGTCTCGAAGTCGACGATCGTGACGCCGCAGCCGTCGGTCGTGCAGTAGGTCGTGTCGTCTGAGATGGAGAAGGCACACGACGGGTCGCGGGCGCCGAGGTCGAAGTAACGGGGTGCCCTGGCCATCGCCGACAGCACGAGCTCCGGGGGGAAGAAGACGACCTGGCGCTCGCGGTCGACCCGGCAACCGTGTTCGGCGAGGATGTCGAGGGCTCTGGCCGAGGGGAACTTGACCCCGACGGTCTCGAGGATGTCGAGCGTGGCCTGCTTGAGGCGGTCGAGCTGCGCGGTGGTGTGGTAGCGCAGCGTGAAGGCGCGCTTGAGCGGCGCGATCGGGGGGCGTTCGCAGGTCGGCGTGTCGGTCATGGGCGTGGTCGCTCGACAGTCATGCCCGCGATTATCGCGCAGGTGCGCGACGCCGGTCCACGGCCGATTCTTTGACAAACTTCGTGGCGCACGTCGCGCCGGGCGTGAGTCGATCCGGCGATCGCCGCGCCCGCTCGTGCTTTCGGCAAGAGGCGGGCCGGCGTCTGGGGGGAGACCGACGCCGGCCCCGGGGGTGGGACGGAAACCTTGCGGTAGAAGAAGGCGGCGAGAGGTGAGCGGGGCGTGTGAGGTGAGCGGGGCGCGAAGGTGAGCGGCGTGCGCAGGTGAGCGGGGCGTGTAGGTGAGCGGGGCGCGCGGCGGACCTGCCGTGCGAACGTGGCCTTGACGGGCCGCGGGGCGCCGGGTGACGGCGCGACGACCGGGGCTGTCGTGGCCGCCCCACCATACCGCGCCGGCCGGCGAGGCGTCGTCGGCCCGCGGGTGGAGATGCGCCCCCTGCGCGGCGCGGTCGGCGGCGATCGTCACCGGACCGCGGCGCCGATCGTCGTCGGCCCGCGGGTGGACATCGCCGTCGCTCGGCCGTCAGAAACGCCGCGGGTGGCGCGCGCGCCGTCGATGCCGGTATCGTAGTCGTACGCAGATACCGCGACGCCGTGACACCGTGGCACCGTGACACTTTGACACCGTGACACGTTGACACCGTGACGCCGCGACCGAAGCGGCAGGCCGTCGCAGGGCGGCCCGTGCGCAAACCAAGAGACGAGGATGCGAGAGACATGACAGCTTCCCTGATCGAACGGTTCGCAGCGGTGCCCGAGGTCTGGGCCGAGACACGACCCTGGGCCATATCACCGGACGGCACGACCCTGGCCTTCACCTACCGCGAGGGTGGCGACTGGCACGTGTTCGTCAAGGAGCTGCGCGGCGACGCCGCGCCGCGCCGTATCGAGGACTTCGACGACCCCTGTGTCTGCCCGGTCTTCTCGGCCGACGGCGCCTACCTGTACTTCGCCCGCGACGATCGCGGCTCGGAGTGCTTCGACGTCTATCGCTGCGAGCTCGCCACCGGCGCGCTCGTGAACCTGCTGCCCGATACTCCGACGCTCTCGCCGTCGCCCGACTTCGGGCTCTCGCCCGACGGGCGCCTTCTGGCCCTCGCCATCAATCACGGCCCGAGCTCGACGGCGGCCGTGATGCCGGCCGAGCCCTCCCCCGGCGGCGAAGCGCTCAGCTACCTCACCGACCACTGGAACAACGACTGGTCGCCCTCATTCTCGCCCGACGGCACGCTCCTTGCCTTCGAGAGCGACACTCACGGCCAGGATGCCGTCGTCTTCGTCATGGATCTCGCCGGCCGGACCCTGCGGACGATCGGCGGCGAAGCCATGACCCTGGCCCGCGGTCCCGCCTGGTCGCCCGACGGCCGCTCGATCGCTTTCTCCGGCGGGGGCGGCGACTATACGGCGATCGGCGTCTACGACGTCGAGCGCGAGATCGTCACCTGGGCCTGGGACGGCCACGGCAACGCCCACAGCCCCAGCTTCTCGCCCGACGGCCGGGCGCTCGTGTTCGTCGTCGACGACGGCCCCGAGAACTCGCTCTGGCACCTCGACCTCACGACCGACGTCACCGCCTGCATCAGCGTGGGCGTGGGCAACCACTACCGCCCCGGCTTCACCCCCGACGGCGGCGCCGTCGTCTGCGTGCTGAGCGGTCCCGGCTGCCCCGCCGACCTGTTCCTGGTCGAGCTCGAGTCGGGCACGGTGCGGCGTCTCACCGACTCGCTGCCGGCCGACCTGACCGACCACGAGTTCGTCTCCGGGGCGCCCGTGATCTGGGAGAGCCGCGACCGGCTGGCCGACGTGCCCGGCCTCTTCTGCGAGCCGCAGCGCTTCAACGGGGCCGGCGTCGTGATCATCCACGGCGGACCCACCTGGCACCACAGCAACGAGTGGGACCCCGTGCGCCAGGCCCTGCTCGACGCCGGCTGCATGGTGATCCACCCCAACTATCGCGGCAGCGACGGCTACACCCGCCGCTGGCAGCTCGCCAACCGCTACCTGCTCGGCCAGGGCGAGGCCCAGGACTGCGCCGGCGCCGTCGACTTTCTGATCGAACAGGGCTGCGACCCCGGGCGCATCGCCGTGACCGGCCGCAGCCACGGGGGCTACCTCACCATGCAGATGCTGACTCAGTTCCCCGAGCTGTGGGCCTGCGGTGTGGCCGGCGTGCCGTTCTTCGACCACATCGACGCCCAGGTCGATCCGGCCGTGCGCACCGACCTCGTCTGGTGGGACCTCGAGAACTGCGGTGACATGGTCAAGGACCGCGCCCGCCTCGAGTACTACTCGCCGATCAACCACCTGGACCGGGTGACCGCCCCGCTGCTCATCCTGGCGGCCGCCTGCGACCCGCGCTGCCCGACACGGCAGATCGACACCGTGGTCGGCAAGGTGCGCGCCGGGGGAGTCGCCTGCGAGGCGGTCATCTACCCCGACGAAGGCCACGAGATCAGCGGCCTCGAGCACCGTCTCGACTACGAGCGCCGCACCGTCGAGTTCATGCTCACGCACCTGGGCGTCGCCTGAAGCAGGCGCCTCCGGCGACTCCGCACCGGCCGGCGCCGGTGGCCTTCGCGACGCGCCTGCCGTTGGCGGCGGGCCGGCATCAGCAGCGCCGCGCAACGCGTTTGTCGCCTCTGCCTCCGGGAAGAGCCAAGAGGTACTGTGTGCGACACGGCGCAGCGTGTCGGCCGCACCTCACCCACACTGCGGAGGCAGATCCATGAGCCGTTCAGATACCGAACGGGAGATTCGCGAGACGCTAGGGCGGGTCCCCTCGTTCTTTGAGTCCATGCCCGACTCGACCCTCGAGAACGAGTGGCGAGAGTTCAAGGTGTTCCAGCTCACCGATACCGTGCTCACCGCCCGCGAGAAGCAGCTCATCGGCTACGCCGTGGCGGCGGCCATCCACTGCCCCTATTGCACCTACTTCCACGAGAGCGCCACCTCGATGATGGGTACGACGAGGGAGCAGCTCGAAGAGGCCAACCGCATGGCCGGCGAGACGGCCAAGTACAGCACCTATCTGCACGGCCTGCAGGTCGACATCGGCGATTTCAAGAAGGAGACCAACGAGATCGGCGAGTACCTGGCCGAGCAGGCCGGCCGGCAGGCCGCCTGAAGTCCTTCGCGGAGATCACACGAACACGACCGGCCGGCGGGGCCGGCGGGGCCGGCGGGCGCCCCATGGGCGCCCGCCGGCCCCGCCGGCCCGCGTAGACTTGACCGCGCCAATCGGATAGCCTTAACGGCGTGAGCACGACGATGCATGTCCGCGTTTACGTCACCCCAAAGCACGGCATCCTCGACCCTCAGGGCGTGGCTGTCGAGCGTTCGCTGCCGGCCCTCGGGTTCGACGGCGTGACCGACGTGCGCGTGGGCAAGTTCATCGAGCTGCAGGTGAGCCTGGCCGACGGCACCCCCGCCGAGCAGGCCCACGGCGAGATCGACGAGATGTGTCGCAAGCTGCTCGCCAACCCCATCATCGAGGACTACACGTTCACCGTCGACCAGGCGTGAACCCGGCCCTCCCGCTCCTCGTCCGCTCGCCCCGCGCCAGGCCTTGGCATGAGCGCGGCGGCTTTTGCATGAACCCGGCGGCTTGCGGGAGCCAGGCGGTTTGCATGAGCCCGGCGGTTCGCACGAGCCCGGCGGTTTGCATGAGCGCCGCGGCTCGAACAAGCCAGGCGGTCTTCGCATGAGCGCCGCGAGCGGTCGCCCGGCGCGCATTGGGGTCGTCGTCTTTCCCGGCATCAACACCGACCACGACACCGCCCACGCGATCGGCACGTTCGCCGGCGCCGAACCGGTCTGGCTGTGGCACAAGGACACCGACCTGCGCGGCGTCGAAGCGATCGTCATTCCCGGCGGCTTCTCGTACGGCGACTACCTGCGCTGCGGCGCCATCGCCCGCTTCAGCCCGATCATGGGCGCGATCGCCGACTTCGCCGCCGACGGCGGCCTCGTCATGGGCATCTGCAACGGCTTTCAGATCCTGACCGAAGCGCATCTGCTGCCCGGCGCCCTCATCCGCAACATCGGCCTCAAGTTCGTCTGCCGCTACGTCGACCTGCGCGTCGAGAACGCCGGCACGCCGTTCACCTCGGTGGCCGAGCCCGGCGACGTGCTGCGGGTCGTCGTCAAGCACAACGAGGGCAACTACCGGGTCGACCCCGACACCCTGGCCCGCATGCGCGACAACGGCCAGGTCGTGCTGCGCTACTGCGCGCCCGACGGCACCGAAGCGGGCGAGTCGGCCAGCGGCGCGATCGGCGGCTCCAGCCCCAACGGCGCCCTCGACGACATCGCCGGCGTCTGCAACGCCGACTTCAACGTCTTCGGCCTCATGCCGCACCCCGAGAACTCGGTCGAGCCCGGCCTCGCCGGCGGCACCGACGGCCGGGTCTTCTTCCAGTCGATCTTAAACGAGGTACGCGACCTGGCGGCGGCCCGATGAGCGCCGCGCCGGTGCGCCGCGCCACCCTCGAAGCGGCCGTCAAGCTCGGCCTCACGGCCGACGAATACGACCACATCTGCCGCATCCAGGAGCGCGAGCCGACCTACGTCGAGCTCGCCATCTACTCGCTCATGTGGAGCGAGCACTGCAGCTACAAGCACTCGCGGCCCATCCTGGGGCGCTTCCCCACGAGCGGCCCCCGCATTCTGCAGGGACCCGGCGAGAACGCCGGCATCATCGACGTCGGCGACGGCTGGGCCGTGGCCATGAAGGTCGAAAGCCACAACCATCCCTCGGCCGTCGAGCCCTTCCAGGGCGCCGCCACCGGCGTCGGCGGCATCGTGCGCGACATCTTCACCATGGGGGCGCGGCCCTGCGTGTCGCTTGACTCGCTGCGCTTCGGCGAGATCGACGGCGACGAGAACGCCCGGCAGCGGTTCCTGTTCGACGGCGTCGTCGGCGGCATCGGCTTCTACGGCAACTGCCTGGGCATCCCCACGGTGGGCGGCGAGGTCTACTTCGAAGACACCTACGCCGGCAACTGCCTGGTCAACGCCATGAGCGCCGGCCTCATGCGGGCCGACCAGATCGTGCGCGCCATCGCCAGCGGGCCCGGCAACCACGTCGTGCTGATCGGCTCCAAGACGGGGCGCGACGGCATCGGCGGCGCCTCGGTACTGGCCAGCCAGGAGTTCGACGAGACCCTCGAAGAAAAGCGCCCCAGCGTGCAGGTCGGCGACCCGTTCACCGAAAAGAAGCTGATCGAAGCCTGCCTCGAGCTGCTCCACCGCGGTCTCGTCGTGAGCATGCAGGACCTCGGCGCCGCCGGCCTCACCTCGTCGTCGTCGGAGATGGCCAGCAAAGGTCGTGTGGGCTTGGACATCCACGCCGATCGCGTGCCGCTGCGCGAAGCCGACATGGAGCCCTGGGAGATCATGATCTCCGAAAGCCAGGAGCGCATGCTGAGCATCGTCGACCCGGCCCGCCTGGTCGACGTGCGCGAAGTCTGCGAGCGCTGGGACCTCGACTGCACGGTGATCGGCGAGGTCACCGACTCCAAGATGCTGCGCATCTACTGGCACGGCGAGCGCGTCGCCGACATCCCGGCGCGCCGCCTGGCCGACGAGTCGCCGGTGATCCGCACGCCCTCGTTCAAGCCGGCCTATCTGGTCGATGAGCCGGTCGCGCAGCCGGTGGCCGCCGACGACCCGCGCTACCCGGCGCCGCCCGACTCCGGCGCCGCCCTGCTCGAGCTGCTCGCCGCGCCCAACATCGCCAGCAAGCGCTGGGCCTACGAGCAGTACGACTACATCGTCCAGGCCAACACCGTGCAGATACCGGGCTCCGACGCCGCCGTCCTGCGCGTCAAGGGCACGCCGCGCGGCATCGCCTTCGTCAACGACTGCAACGGGCGCCACTGCTATCTCGATCCGTACCGCGGCGCCAAGGCCGCGGTGGCCGAAGCGGCCCGCAACCTGAGCTGCGCCGGCGCGCTGCCGGTGGCCGTGACCGACTGCCTCAACTTCGGCAACCCCGAGAAGGGCGACATCTACTGGACCTTCGAGCAGGCCGTCGAAGGCATGGCCCAGGCCTGCGAAGCGTTCGACACGCCGGTCGTGTCGGGCAACGTGAGCTTCTACAACGAGAGCTTCGGCAACGCCATCTACCCCACGCCGATGGTCGGCATGCTGGGCGTCATGGACGACGTCTCAAAGCACTGCGACGCGCGCTTCAAGCACGAAGGCGACGTCGTCGCGCTGCTCGGCCCGGCCGCCAATGCCTGGCTCGACGGCTCCGAATACCAGAAGGTCCATTATGGCCGCGTCGAAGGGCGGGTGCCCGACGTCGACTTGGAGCTCGAGAAGGCGCTCCAGAGCCTGCTGCGCGACGGCATCGGCGCCGGCCTCATAAAGAGCGCCCACGATTGCGCCGAAGGCGGCCTTGCGGTGGCCCTCGCCGAATGCTGCATCGCGAGCGGCGTCGTGGGCGGCGCGCTGACGGCGGCTCCGCCGCCGTCGCTCGGCGCCGCCCTCACGGTGCCCGCCGGCGCGCTGCGCGCCGACGTGGCGCTGTTCGGCGAAGGTCCGACCCGCGTCATCGTCACCTGCGCGCCTGCCGACGCCGCCGCGCTGGCCGATCTCGCTACCGCAGCCGGGGTGCCGCTGGCGACGCTCGGCACAGTGGCCGGCGACAGCCTGCGGATCGCCGTCGAGGGCGCCGCGTACTACGGGCGCCGCGGGCTCAGGCGCCGCGGACACGAGCGCTGCAGGCACAAGCACCGCGACCGCGGGCGCCACGGCCATCGATCTGCCCGTCACGGCGCTGCGCCGCGCCTACGAGTCGCTCCCCGACCGGCTCGCCTAGGGACTCAGCATGGAGAGCGATCGTTTTCACGACGCCTGTGGGGTCTTCGGCATCGTCGCCCCGGGCCACGACGTCGCCCGCCTCACGTTCTTCGGTCTGTACGCACTGCAGCACCGCGGCCAGGAGAGCGCCGGCATCGCGGTAGCCGACGAAGGCCAGGTCACGGTCGTGCGCGACATGGGGCTGGTCTCGCAGGTCTTCAACGAGAAGGTCCTGGCCGGCCTGACCGGCACGCACGCCATCGGCCACGTGCGCTACTCCACGACCGGCGCGACGGCCTGGCAGAACTCGCAGCCCATCACGCGCTCGCGCGGCGAGCACACGATCGCCCTGGGTCACAATGGCAACCTGGTCAACACCACCGAGCTGCGCGACGAGCTGATCCGCCTGGGCGTCACCTTCAAGAGCGGCACGGACACCGAGGTCATCACGGCACTCATCGCCCAGCACGCCGACAACAATCTTATGGGCTCGGTCCGCGAGGCGGTCAGCCGCATCCGCGGAGCGTTCTCGGCGACGGTGTTGAGCGGCAAGAAGGTGATCGGCTTTCGCGACCCCTACGGCGTGCGGCCGCTGTGCCTGGGCGAGTTCGAGGGCTTTCCCGTGATCGCCAGCGAGTCGTGCGCCTTCGACATCATCGGCGCCGGCTTCGTGCGCGACGTCGAGCCGGGCGAGATCGTCTGGGCGAGCGACGACGGCGAGCTGCACAGCGAGCGCGTCGAGCTGCCCGGCGCGCGCCCCGCGATGTGCATCTTCGAGTTCATCTACTTCGCCCGGCCCGATTCGCGGATGTACGGGCGCACGCTGGCCGACTGTCGCTTCGAGATGGGCCGCCACCTGGCCCTCGAGGCGCCCGTCGAAGCCGACTTCGTCATCCCCGTGCCCGACACCGGCATCTCGGCCGCCATCGGCTACTCGCGCGAGAGCGGCATCCCCTACACCGAGGGGCTGATGAAGAACCGCTACGTGCACCGCACCTTCATCCAGCCCGACGACCAGCTCCGCCAGCTCGGCATCCGCATGAAGTTGAACCCCATCCGCACGGTGATCGAAGGCAAGCGCCTGGTCGTGGTCGACGACTCCATCGTGCGCGGCAACACCACCGGCAAGCTCGTCGACATGCTCTACAAGGCCGGCGCCCGCGAGGTGCACCTGCGCATCAGCTCGCCGCCCATCCGTTTCCCCTGCTTCTACGGCATCGACATGGCCACGCGCGACGAGCTGATCGCCGCCCGGCAGAGCATCGAAGAGATCCGCGCCCACGTGGGCGCCACCTCGCTGCACTACCTCACCCTCGAGGGCCTACAGGAGTCGACCGGCCTGCCGCGCGACCGCTTCTGCCGCGCCTGCTTCGACGGCGACTACCCCATCGAGGTGCCCGAAGAGCTCGCCATGTGCAAGATGCGCTTCGAAGGCGGGCCGCCCTGTCACCCGTCGGCCGCCGGGCCGCAAGGCTGACCGCCGACCACGGGGCCGCAAGACCCGCCGCCGGTCGAGGAGCCGCAGGGCTGACCGCCGGCAGGACCCGTGCCTGACCGGCACGCCAAGGGGTAAGCTTCACCTCATGACCTGCTTTGACCCGCCGACGCCATGCGCAACGCAAGGAATGCCTCCACAGCGGTGAGCCGCTCCACGGCAGTGGGTCGCTCCGCGACCGCGCGCGTCGTCGCTCTCGTGGCGGCGGCCATCGCTCTGGTCGCCGTGGCTGCGGGCTGCGGATCGTCTCCGCAGGCCGCGACCAGCGCGTCACCGTCGAGTACCCCGGTGTCGAGCAGCCCTGCCGCAACGCCCACCCCGAGCGCCACCCCGACGGCGCCCGCGCAACCGGTCGGCGCCCCCGTCCCGGCAGGCTTTCGGGCCGCGTCGGTCACGTTCGTGTCGGCGAGCGAGTGCTTCGTGCTCGGCACCGCGCCCAGCACCGGCACGGCGCTGCTTCGCAGCCTCGACCGCGGCCACACCTGGGTCAGGCTGAAAGCGCCCGTCGCCCCCTTGGGAGCGCCCTCGACGTCGAGCAGCGCAGCGACGATGTGGGGCACGCGCTTCGCCTCTGCCTCGCACGGCTTCATCTTTGGCCGAGGGCTCTGGGAGACCACCGACGGCGGCGCCCACTGGACCCTCGACTCAGCGCCGACCGGCGCGATCCTCTCGCTGGCGACGATCGACGGGCAGGTGCTCGCGCTCACCTTCAAGGGCACCTCGTGGAACGGCCCCAACCCGGCGATGCTCCTTCGCCGGCCGCTGGCCGGGGGCTCCTGGACCACGGTCTCCCCGGTCAAGTCGATCGACCCGACCGACCCGACCGACCTCATCGCGACGCAGGCCGGCACCGCCGCGGTGTTCGACGGCACGCACGTCCTGGTCACCAAAGACGGCGGCCTTACCGTCGTCAGCCGCGCCACGCCCGTGCTGCCGAAGTACTACATCCCGTCGTCGGTCACGGCGACCTCCGCCAACGGCCTCGCGCTGCTCTGCGTCGGCCAGGGCTACACCGGCCATACCCAGAAGCTGGTCTACGTCAGCGGCGACGGCGGGGCGTACTGGACGAAGGCGGGTGCGCCGAGCGCCCTGGGCGACGGCGGCACCCTGGCCGGCAGCGGCACGACGCTCGTGCTGGCGACCGCCAGCGCCGCGAGCTGGCTCGACCGTTCCACCGACGGCGGTCACACCTGGACGACGGCAGCGGTGTACGGCGACGGCGGCGTGGGCTGGGGCGACCTGGGCTTCACGACGCCCTCGGACGCGGTGGTCGTGCACGGCCCGGCCGGCAGAGGCGGCGGCGGCCGTCCCGGCCAGCTCCTGTTGAGCTCGAACGGCGGCGCCACCTGGCAGGCCGTCACCTTCTGAAGCCGACTCACGAGGAGCTGAGAGCGTGGAAGACCAGTTCCATCACTGGCCCGCAGTCTCCAGCCAGGACTGGCTGCGCGTAAAGGCGTCCGTCTTTCGCACCCGTGAGCCGCGCGTCTTTGGCCGGGTCTGGTCTGACCCGCGTCACGGCAGCGGCGGGCTGCCGCGTCGCGGCCCGAGCTGACGGCCGCGGCCCTCGGGCCCGTCACTCCACATCCCCATCCGAGCCCCTCGTCCGTCGCCATCTTCCGCCGCCTCGTTGCGGATCGCGTGACCGCCCGTTGCGGTGCGGCACCCGGCGGACTCTCTCAAGGAGACCTCGATGACCGACCTCAAGACGACCCGTGCCCTCGGTGACCGTCTCTACGCCCGCATCTCTCCGGCACAGTGCGAAGCGTTGCACGAAGCCGCGCTGCTCATGCTCGAACGGACCGGCGCGCGTCTGCCGCTCCCGTCGGCCGTGGAACGCCTGCGCGCTGCCGGCGCGCTCGTGAGCGACGACGACCGCGTACGTGTCCCACGCGAGGTGGTCGCGTGGGCGCTGGAGCGTGCGCCCGGCAGCGTCACGCTCCACGACCGCGCCGGTGGACCGGCTCTGGTGCTCGACGGCGCGCACACCTACTACGGACCCGGCTCCGACTGCATGAGCATCCTCGACCACCGCGACGGCGCGTTGCGCCGGCCCCTGCTCAGTGACGTCCGCGACGCCGTCCGCCTTGTCGAGGCGCACCCCGACCTCGACTTCGTGATGTCGATGTTCCTGCCCACGGACGTCGACCAGCGCAGCGCCGACCGCCACCAGATGCGTCTGATGCTGACCGAGTCAGACAAGCCGATCGTCTTCGTGACCTACGAGACGAGCGGCTGCCTCGACGCACTCGCTATGGCGGAGCATCTCGCCGGCGGCCGCGAGGCGCTCGCCGCCAGGCCGTCTGTCTGCTGTTACGTCAACGCGGCAACGTCGCTGCTGCCCAACCGCGAGGCACTCGAGAAGCTGACACTGCTCGCCGAGCGTGGCCTGCCGTTCCTGTACGTGCCGGGAGCCCAGGCCGGCGTGAGCACGCCGGCCACCCTCGCCGGCAGCGTGGCCGAGATCACGGCCGGCATCCTGCTCGGCCTCGTTCTCACACAGCTCACGCGCGAGGGCGCCCCGTTCATAGTGAAAGGCTGGGGCGGCGGCGGTCTCGACATGCGCACGATGGTCTACGGCTACGCGACTCCCGACCAGCGCGCCACCAGCATCGCCATGGCGCGCCACTACGGTCTGCCGTCGTTCGCCCTGGCAGGAGCCAGTGACGCCAAGCTGGTCGACGGGCAAGCGGCCGCCGACGCGGCGCTCACGCTCGCCGTCGAGACGCTGGCCGGTCCCGACCTGGTGCACGACCTCGGCTACCTCGCCTCGGGCATGACCGGCTCGCTCGCTCAGCTCGTGGTCTGCGCCGAGATCGTGGGCTGGCTGCGGCACCTGCAGCGGCCCATCACGACCGATGACGAGGCGCTCGCCGTCGACCTGGTCGACGAGCTCGGGCCGGGCGGACAATTCCTCGGCACGAGCCATACGCGGCGGCACTTCCGCGAGCACTGGTACTCCGACCTCTTCGAGCGTCAGACGCAGGACGCCTGGGAGGCGGCGGGAGGCAGCACGCTCGCCGAGCGCGCTGCGCAGCGCGTGGACGAGGTGCTCGAGTCCGAGGCCAGTGCCAGCAGAAGAGCCGCGACCGACGAGCTGGCGGCAATGGTCGAGGCCGCCGAGGCGGCACTGCGGAGGTCGTAGAGCCCCGCGCGCCGCGAGGAACCGCAGCAGGGCGCCGGCCGTCGTTGGGCGGCTCCGCGTGGCCGGCGCCCTGAGGCAACGGCGCACCGGCCTGCAGGCGCCAGGCGCACTACCTCACGACACGTCCGCTGGCCCTGAGCCGGGCTCGGCGCTCGCGATAGTCCGGCAGGATCTCCGCGACGCTGCGCCAGAACCGGGGCCCGTGGTTCATCTCGCGCAGGTGCGCCAGCTCGTGCACGACGACGTAGTCGACGAGGTCGAGCGGCAGCAGGACCAGACCCCAGTGCAGGCTCATACGGCCCTTGCTCGAGCATGAGCCCCAGCGACTGCGCATGTCCTTGATGCGCACGACCGGCGGGGCGACGGCGAACAGCGGCGCGAAGTGCGCCACGCGCGCCGTGAGCACCGCGGTAGCGCGCGCCCGGTACCACGCTGCGAAGCTCTCACGGCCCTGTCCGGCGAGCGCCCCCGGCAGCTCGAAACGGTCGCCGTTCAGCGCCAGACCATCGGGCTCGCCGACCACCTCCGCCGCCGCGGGGACCGCGTCATCGCCGAGCCCACCGTCTTCTGGGAGCAGCGCGAGCTGAATATCCTTGCCGATGTCGTCCGCGGCGCCGGCGGCGGCGGGCGCGTTGGCGCTCGGGTCGCCGTCGAGAACCGTGCCCCGGCCCGGACCGCCGTTGAGGAGCGTGCCGCCGTTCGGCCCGCCGTCGAGCACGACGAGCGGGTAGTCCCGGCCCAGGTACGGAAAGCGCTCGCCGGTCTCGTAACGATGCGGCGGCGAGGCCTTGTGAAGCGCCGCACGCTCCCCCAGCTTGCGGCGCACCCACGGCAGTTTGGCCCGCACGGCGGTCTCGAGAGTCGCCCGGCGACAGCCGACCGGCGCCGCCAGCCGCGGCGCACCCTCGCGGGGGATGCTGATGCCGATCGTGCGCCGGCGGCGGCTCCAGCGCACGTCGAAGAGCACGCCGTCGACGGTCAGGTTGTCCAGCCGGGGAGCCATCGTCCAACTGTCACACGAGCGCGGTCGGAGACGCAAACCGCGTCATCCCGAACATCGACGCCTGCGTCGCCGACCGCGTCATCCACGCGTCAACGCCCGGGTCGCAAGGCGCGCGCCGGGCCGGTACCGTAGAATAGCGGGCGGGAAGGGTCGATTACCGAAACGACGGAGGGTCATGGCCGCCGACAAGCACTTCACCTACAAGGACGCGGGCGTCGACGTGGCGGCCGGCAACGAAGCCGTGCGCCTGCTCAAGGAACGGCTCAAGTCGATCCACCATCCTCTGGTGCTCGAGGGCATCGGCGGCTTCGGCGGGCTCATGCGCCTGCCGGCCGTCAACGACCCCGTGCTCGTGGCCGGCACCGACGGCGCCGGCACCAAGGTGCTGCTCGCCAAAGAGATGGGCGTCTACGACACGATCGGCATCGACGCCGTGGCGATGAGCGTCAACGACGTCTCGGCCTGCGGCGCCGTGCCGCTGTTCTTTCTCGACTACCTGGTCGTCGGCAAGGTCGAGCCGCAAAAGGTGGCCGACATCGTCGCCGGCGTCGACGAAGGCTGCCTGCGAGCCCAGTGCGCGCTGCTCGGCGGTGAGACGGCCGAGCATCCCGGGCACTTCGCCGACGACGACGCCTTCGACCTCGCCGGCTTCGCGGTCGGCGTCGCCAGCCGTGCCGACCTGTGGGGTCCCGCCCGCGTGCAGCCCGGCGACGCGCTGGTCGGCATCGCCTCCAACGGCCTGCACTCCAACGGCTTCTCGCTCGTGCGGGCGCTCGTGGCCAAACACAAGCTCGCCCTCGACGCGCCGTTCGCGGATGTCGCCGGCGTAGCGACGGGTGGCGGCCCGGCGGCCAGTGGCGGTCCGGCGGCCGGCGGCGACGTGCCGGCCGGCGCGACGCTGGGTGAGGTCCTGCTCACCCCGACCACCATCTACAGCCGCGTGCTGCACGACCTCGGTCACGCCTGCCCCGTGCACGCGGCCGCCCACATCACCGGCGGCGGGTTCCCCGACAACGTCGGTCGCATCCTGCCCGACGGCACGGCCGCCGTGCTCGATCTGGGCGCCTGGCGGCCGCCGGCCGTGTTCTCGTTCCTGCACGGCCTCGGCGTGACCGCCGACGAGATGCTCGCCACCTTCAACTGCGGCCTCGGCATGGTCCTGGCGGTGCCGGCCGCAAGCGTCCCCAAGGCTCTGGCCACGGTCGCCCAGGCCGGCCTGCCGGCCACGGTCGTCGGCGAGGTCATCGGCCTCGAACCGGGGGCGCGCCTGGTGCGCTACAAGGGAGAGCTCGCGCTGTGAGGTCGTACGACCTGATCGGCTGCGGCGCGCTCAACCTCGACCTCATCTACCGGCTGCCCGACGACTCACCGCTCTGGCGCGAGCTGCCGCGGCCGGGCGCCGAGCAGGCCCTCACGCCCGAGTTGCGCGCTCGCGTCGACGAAGCCCTGGCCGGCATCGAGCCGGCGCGCAGCGGCGGCGGACAGGCGGCCAACACCTCGTTTGCGCTGGCGCGCCTGGGGTTCAGCGCGGCCATGCTGGGCCGCATCGGCGCCGACGACGCCGGCCGCTTTCTCGTGTCCGAGCTCGCCCCGTGCGACGCCCGCTACCTCGCCCTCGACGGTGAGTCGGGCCGCGTGTATGTGTTGCTGAACGAGGCCGGCGAGCGCCGCAACCTCGTGTGGCCGGCCGCCAACGACGACTTCTCGGCGACCGACCTGCCGCGGCGCCTGCCGGCGGCGCGCTTCGCCTACTTCTCGTCGTTCGTGGGCGAACGACCGCTGGCCACTCAGCTCGCCCTGCTCGAGCGCCTGCCGGCCGACGTCGAGATCGCCTTCGACCCCGGCGAGATCTACGCCCGCCTCGGCGTGAAGTGCTTCATCCCGTTCCTCAAGCGCACGTCGTACGTGTTCGCCACCGAACGCGAGCTCGAGACCCTCTGCGGGCTCACCGCCGACAAGGCGCTGAGCTTTCTGCTCGACGTCGGGGTCGGTCTCGTGGTCTGCAAGATGGGCGACCGCGGCGCGCAGATCATCGGCCGGCGGCTCGACCTGTACGTGCCGCCGCACCCTGCCGAAGTGGTCGACGTCACCGGCGCCGGCGACCTCTTCGCCGCCGGCTTCATCGGCGGCCTGCTCGAAGGCCTCGGCCTCGAGGCGGCCGGCCGCCTCGCCGCCTGGGCCGCCTCGCGCGGCATCGCCGGGCTCGGCCGCAGCACCTACCCCGACGCCGCCGCCTGGCGCGAGCGGGTCGCCGAAGAACGTGGCGACGCCTGACGTGGGCACATGCAGGGTCGCCCGGTGAGGATCGGCTGGCTGTCGAGCGGCCGCGACCCCGCCGCGCGTACCCTGCTGTCAGAGGTCGTGCGGCGCGCCCGGCGCGACGCCATCGAGCTCGACATCGCCGTCGTCTTCAGCGACCGCGAGCGCGGCGAAAGCCCCGAGTCCGACGCCTTCCTCGATCTGGCCGATCGTCTCGGACTGCCCATCGCGACCCTCTCGAGCGCGGCGAGCTGGCAGGCCTGGCGGGCGCGGCACGACCGCGACGACCACCGCTACGCCAACCGCGCGGCGCTCCGCGAGGCCTGGCGTGAATCGTTCCACGACGACGTCGGGCGTGTGCTCGACACCTACCACCTCGACCTTCTGGTGCTGGCCGGCTACATGCTGATCACGAGCCCCGAGCTGTGCGCGCGCTTTGCCACACTCAACCTGCATCCGGCCCTGCCCAGCGGGCCCCAGGGCACCTGGCAGCAGGTCATCTGGCAGCTCCTGGCCGACGAGGCCGACGAGACCGGCGCGATGGTCCACCTGGCCACGGCCGAGCTCGACCGCGGCCCGGTCGTGGCGTACTGCTCGTTTCCGATCGTCGGCCTGCGTTGGGACCGGCTCTGGCATGCCTTCCGCACGCAGCGCGACGCCATGGGTCTCGAAGCACTGGCCGCCGCCGAAGGCGAGAGTCAACCACTGTTCGCCGAGATCCGCCGCCAGGGCGAGCGCCGCGAGATCCCGCTGCTCTACCACACGGTCAGGGAGTTCGCCGAAGAGCACCTCCTGGTGCGCGGCGGCGAAGTCGTCGGGGTCACCGTGCAACCGCCCCTCACGCTCACCCCCGAAGTCGAAGCCGAGCTCGCCGCCGGCGACCGGACCGGCGACACGGAGGGCGCCTCATGACCTCGCCGCCGCGCCTGTTCGTCACCGACTGCGAAGGGCCGCTCACGCGCAACGACAACGCCATGGAGGTGACCGCGGCCTTCGTGCCCGATGGCGCCGAGCTCTTCGCCCGGCTCTCGCGCTACGACGACTTTCTCGCCGACGTGATCCACAAGCCGGGCTACAACGCCGGCGACACCCTGCGGCTGATCGTGCCGTTCCTGCTTGCCTACGGCGTGGGCGACCGCGACGTCGAAGAGTACAGCGCCGACACGGTGCTGGTCGTGCCCGGCGCCCGCGACCTGCTGCGCGACGTCGCCGCGGCGCTGCCTTCGTACATCATCTCGACGTCGTATTCGCCCTACGTGCGGGCGCTCTGCCGGGGGACCGGGTTTCCGTTCGCGCAATGCCGCTGCACCAGGCTCGAGCTCGACGCCTGGCACCTGAACGGCGACGAGGCCGGCTGGCTGCGCGACCGCGCCGAAGCGATACTCGATCAAGCCATCATCGAGCTGCCCGAAGCGGCGCGGTCGGCGGCCGACTTGTCGGCCGCCGACCGCGCCGCCGTCGCCGAGCTCGACAGCCTGTTCTGGGTCGAGATGGGGGCCCAGGGCCGGCGCAGCGCCGACATCGTCGCCGCCGTGCGCCCGGTGGGCGGCGGCGTCAAGCTCAGCGCGCTGCGCGAGATCGCGGCCGGCCGGCGCACCGCCCTGGCCGACGTCATGTACGTGGGCGACTCCATCACCGACGTGCCGCCGTTCACCGCCGTCCGCGAGGCCGGCGGGGTGGCGCTCAGCTTCAACGGCAACCGCTACGCGCTGGCCGCGGCCGAGCTCGCCGCCGCGTCCGCCGACACTGGGCCCACGCGCGAGCTGGCCCTGGCCTTTGCCGAAGGCGGCCGCGAGGCGCTCCTGGCGGTCGTCCGCGAGTGGCCGCCGGCCACCAAGCCCCTGCCCAGGGTCGGGCTGCTCTCCGAGTCCGCCGCCGCGCTGGCCCACGCGTCGGCCTACGCCCGCTCGCACGTCCGCGGCGAGCGCGTCGCCCGTCTCGGCTGAGGGTCCCTTTCCACCGCCGCCGCCTGCCTATAGACTGTCGGCACAAACTTCCGACGAGGGGGTCGACACGGTGAAGGTCAAACGGGCTCTCATCTCCGTCTTCAACAAAGCCGGTCTCGAAGAGTTCGCGCGAGCGCTCACCGACATGGGGGTCGAGATCATCTCCACCGGCGGCACCGCCCGTCTGCTGGCCGACCACGGCATCCCCGTCACCGAAGTCTCCGACGTCACCAAGTTCCCCGAGATGCTCGGCGGCCGGGTCAAGACCATGCACCCCGCCATCCAGGCCGGCATCCTCGCCAAGCGCAGCGACCCCGAGCACTTAAAGACCATCGCCGAGCACGGCATCGAGCCCATCGACATGGTGGTCGTCAGCCTCTATCCGTTCGAAGAGGTGTCGGCGCAGCGCGGCACGCCCGAAGAGTCGGTCATCGAGATGATCGACATCGGCGGCCCCACCATGATCCGCGCCGCGGCCAAGAACCACGAGAGCGTGGCCGTGGTCACCGAGCCCGACGACTACGGCCCCGTGATCGAAGAGCTCAAGGCCGGCAAGGGCGAGCTCTCCGCGCCCACCTGCCGGCGCCTGGCCACCAAGGCCTTCCACAAGACCGCTCACTACGACTTCGTCATCGCCAACTGGTTCTCCGAGACCGAGGGCGACTTTCCCAGCCACATCCTGCGCGACTACGAAAAGGTCATGGAGCTCTCCTACGGCGAGAACCCCCATCAGCGCGCCGCCTACTACGCCGAAAGCGGCGCCCGCCGGCACCTGCTGTCGCGCGTCACCCAGCTTCACGGCAAGAAGCTGTCGTTCAACAACCTCTACGACCTCCACGCGGCGCGTTCGCTGGCGACCGAGTTCGCACTGCCGGCGTGCGTGATCATCAAGCACAACAACCCCTGCGGCTCGGCTCTCGCCGAAAACGTCGAGCACGCCTACATCAAGGCCCTCGAAGCCGACCCGGTGGCGGCCTTCGGCTCGGTCGTGGCCGTCAACCGGCAGATCGACGTGGCTACGGCCAAGCGCATGGCGGAGCTGTTCATCGAGGTCCTGTTCGCCCCGTCCTACGACGACGAGGCGCTCGAGATCCTCGCCCGCAAGGCCGACATCCGCATCCTGGTCGACAACGAGCGCCGCAAGTTCAGCCCCGGCGAGATGGACTACAAACGCGTGCTGGGCGGCCTGCTCATGCAGGACCGCGACGCCGACCTCGAAGACCGCGAGTCCATGGAGGTCGTGAGCGAGCGGCACCCGACCGAAGCCGAATGGGGCGACCTGATCTTCGCCAGCAGAGTGGCCAAGCACGTCAAGTCGAACGCCATCGTGATCGCCAAGGACCTGGCGACGCTCGGCGTCGGGGCGGGCCAGATGAGCCGCGTCGACTCCACGCGCCTCGCCATCGAAAAGTCGCACGGCGACCTGCAGGGGTCGGTGGTCGGCTCCGACGCCTTCTTCCCGTTCCCCGACGCCGTCGAGCTGGCCATCGACAGCGGCGTCAACGCCTTCATGCAGCCCGGCGGCTCCAAGCGCGACGACGAGTCGGTCAAGATGTGTAACGCCCGGGGCGCCGCCATGGTCTTCTCGCGGCGGCGCCACTTCCTGCATTAGCGCGTCCGCGCAGGGGTACCATCCGGGGGCCCGGTCCCGCCGGGTCTCTGCCTTTCTTGAGGGAGGCGCATGAGCCCACCACAAACCACGACCCGGCGCGTGCCGCACCTGGCCGACGGCGTCGTCGTGCTGCGCCCCTGGGCAGTCGACGACGCGCCCGCGCTCATGGCCGCCTGCCGCGAGCCCGAGATCAGCCGCTGGTGCGGCATGCCCAAGCCCTACACCTACGGTCACGCCATGGCCTGGATCGGCCACGCAGCGACGGCCTGGAGCGAGGGCCGCGACGCCCACTTTGCCGTCGACGACGCCGCGACCGGCAAGGTCGTCGGCGCGATCGACCTGGTCGGCGTCGACCCTCGCGAGGCCCACGGCCGCCTGCGCTACTGGGTGGGCGCCGCGCGCCGTCGCGAGGGCATAGCAAGGCGTGCCCTTTCGCTGCTCACAGGCTGGGCCATCGACGAGCTCTCCCTCGAACGCCTCGAGGTCTGCGAAGCCGTGGGCAACATGGGCGCCCGGCGGGTCGCCGAGGCGGCCGGGTTCAGGCCCGAAGCCCTGTACCGCAGCTACCGCCCCCTCGGCGAGCACCGCACCGACTTCCTGCTCTACGCCCTGCCCATGCCGACGTGGCACGTGGGGGCGGACTGGGTCGACGGCATCCACGAATCCCAGGACGAGCCGGAGGCCGAGAGGCCCGCCGGCGGCGAGGTCGCGCTGCCCACCGAGCCGCCCGTCCTCGAGGGCGCCGGCCTGCGCCTGCGCCCCTACCGCGAAGACGACCTACCGGCGCTGGTGGCCGCGATCGACGAGGAGACCGCGCGCTACCTCACCCGTGTGCACTGGCCCTACACCGACGACGATGGACGCCGGTTCCTTGAGTTCGCGGGCCGGTCGTGGACGGGCTACCAGGCCCATTTCGCCATCGCCGACGCGGCAAGCGACGCCCTGGCAGGCGGTCTGAACGTCGACATCGACGCGCCCCACGCGATCGGCGAGGTCGGCTACCGGGTGAACCCCGAGGCCCGCGGCCGGGGCGTCGCGACCCGCGCCGTCGGGCTTATCGCCGACTGGGCCTTTGGTCCGCTCGGGCTGGCGCGCCTCGACCTTGGCGCCGACACACGCAACCTGGCCTCGCTGCGGGTCGCGGCCAAGGCCGGGTTCCGGCGCGAAGGCACGCTGCACGGCCTCGTCCGCCGCGGCGCCGAACGCAGCGACGACGCCATCCTCTCGCTGCTGCCCATCGACCCGCGGCCGCGGTGACCGACCCGCGCCGAAGATCCACCGGCGGCGGCCCGCACCACGGCCGGCCCAACGAGCCACCCTACGACGACATCCGGCTGAGCGACGGCCGGGTCGCGCTGCGCCCCTGGCGCGTCGCCGACGCGGCGCTCATGGCGGCCGCCTGCGCCGACCCCGACATCGCCCTCTTCTGCATGATGCCGGCCGGCTACACCATAGCGATGGCCCGCGACTTCATCGCCGACGCGCCGCAGGCCTGGGCGAACAGGGGCTGGCTGCACCTCGCCCTCACGGCCGCAGGCGACGATCAGCCTGTGGGCGCGATCGGCGCGCTCGCCGTCGATCGCGACGCAGCGACCGCCGAGCTCGGCTACTGGGTGATCCCCGAGTATCGCCGCCGTGGCCTCGCCGGCGCCGGCGTGAGCCTCGTCACTGACTGGGCCTTTGAGACCCTGCGCCTGCGCCGCGTGGCGATCGGCACGATGGTCGGTAACGCGCCGTCGCGGCGCATCGCGCGGTCGCTCGGCTACCGCCCCGAAGCCCTGCTTCGCAGCTATCGCCCGGTGGGCAAGCGGCGTACCGACTGCGTCTCCTACTCGCTGCTGCGCGACGAGTGGCTGGAGCGGCGGGCGGCGCCCACCTCGGTCGACCCACCTTTCGACGAGGTCCTGCTGCCGGCCCTCGCCGACGCCCGCACCGATTACCCGGCGGTCACGCCTGCACTTCCCACGATGCCGCCGCCGCTCGGCGACGGCACGATCGTCCTGCGCTCCTACACCGAGGCAGACATCCCCGACATGGTGAGAGCCTGCAACGACCCCGAGACCCAGCGCTGGCTCACCGTGCTGCCCACGCCCTACACCGAGGTCGACGCGCGCGAGTTCCTGGCGCAGGCGGCCACCGGCTGGGGGACGAACTACAACGCCTTGTACTGCATCGCCGACGCCGCCACCGACCGGCTGCTCGGCGGCGTAGGACTGCACGGCGACGAGGCCTGGGCGGGCGTCGCCGAGATCGGCTACCACGTCGCGCCGTGGGCGCGCTGCCGCAGCGTAGCCACGGCGGCGGCCCGGCTCGTGGCTCACTGGGGCCTCGAGGTGCTGGGCCTGGCCCGCGTCCAGATCCTCGCCGACACGCGCAACACCGCCTCGTGCGGCGTCGCCGCCAAGCTGGGGTTCACCCGCGAAGGTCTGCAGCGCCGCGACCACGGCCGCGAGGGCGACATCGGCGACCACGCCGTGTTCTCGCTGCTTTCCGGCGACCCGCGGCCCTGGTAGGCGGGCGGGCGTTCCGCCAGGCGGGTGCCCGCCTCGATGCCGCCGGTGCACCGTCGACCGCGGTGCGCACCCGACTACGGGCGGCAGAAAGCGAGCCACCTTCCGCGGGGATTCGCCCGCAAGGATTCGCCCGCGGGTCGAGTGGTACAATGCCCGGGCTTGGGCCGCTAGCTCAGTTGGTAGAGCACCTGACTTTTAATCAGGGTGTCCGGGGTTCGACCCCCCGGCGGCCCACCAGAAGTGGCTGCATATGGGCCACTTTTCGGCGCCTCTTCCCCGCTCGGAATCCCCGCCAGCCGACGCAATGCTGACATTTTGACGACGCGACCGAATATCATAGGAGGGCACGGGCGCAGCCAAGGCAACACCAACGAGCACAGACTGGCTGGTTGGCCGACCCTCTCAGAGGGCCGGCAGCAGCAGATCGGCGATGCGCTCGGCGGCGTCGCGATCTTGCTGGGGCAGCACGTGCGAGTACACGTCGAGGGTCAGGGCGACTGTCGAGTGGCCCAGCCTGCCCGAGACGATGCGCGGGTTGACGCCGCTGGACAGCGCCAAGGTAGCGTAGCTGTGGCGCAGGCTATGCAACGGGATCTCCGGCAGAGCGGCGGCCTTCAGATGGTCCTTGAAGGCCTTACTCACGTGCCAGGGGTGCAGCGGCTGGCCGTCCTCGCGTGTAAAGACGAAGCATGTCTCGACCCAGGCCTCTTCCCAGTCTGACCGCTCGTCGGCCTGGCGGGCGGCATGGGCCTTGAGAATCTCGAGCGTCGTCGGATCGAGGGCAATCGTGCGCCGGCCGCGGCGGGTCTTGGGCTCGCTCATCTGGGGCACGCCGTTAACCGGTATCCAGGCCCGGCAGATGCTGATCGTGCCGGCCTCCATGTCGAGGTCTGGCCACTGCAGACCGAGCGCCTCGCCGCGGCGCAGGCCAGTCGTAGCCAGCAGTCGCCAGAGGGCGTAGAGACGATCGTCAGCAACATGGGTAAGAAAGCCGGCCAGCTGCTCGGCATTCCACACAGGCCGCTCGGCGTGCTCTGAGCTCTGCTTAGGCGGGTCGGCGGCGTCCACTGGGTTGACTGTGAGCCTGCCCCAGCGCACGGCGTCGTGACAAGCCCTGTGCAGAACGGCGTGCACGCGGCGCACCGAAGAGGCCGAGAGCGGACCGCCGCCATGAACGCGGCCATGTTCGCCAAGGTGAGCGTAGAGCGCGTTGATCGAGGCAGGCGTGAGCTTCTGCAGTTGCAGGCTGCCCAGGCGCGGGATGATGTGTTCCTTGGCGAGCATGGTGTAGCTGGCGTAGGTGGTCGGGCGCAGCGTGCCCTTGATGGCCGGCAGCCACTCGTCGCGCAGGAAGGCCTTCACCGTGATCCTGGTGGGCGGCACGTAGCTGCGAGCATCGACCGCCGTCAGCACCTTGTTGAGGGCCGACTGGCACTCCTTCTGGGTCGCAAAGCCACCCTTGATGGCGCGGCGGCGCTCCTCGGTCTCGATGAGTTCGCCGCCGCACTTCGGGCAGGACTGCTTGGACTTGCGCTCGATCCAGTAGCGGTGGTTGCAGGCTCTGCAGCGCTGCGCTGCAGCGGCGCCGATGTCGACGACATACTCCCACGATCCGGCGCGCTCTTCACCGCGATGGCGGATCGAGCCTCTCATGACTAGCTTCCGACCGCGCCAGGGCCGCCCTGAGAATCACGCCGCAGGCGACGCAGCTTACGCTGTGCCTGGGCACGGCCACAGGTGGGCGAGCAGTACAACACGTTCTTGGTGCGGTACTGTCCGGCAGTGGCGCGACCACGTTGGCGCACGAAGAGATGACCGCAGGTCTCGTTGCGACAGACGTGATAGGCGGCATTCTCGGCGACGTGATTGGCAAGCTGCAGGCACATCGCCGCGAAGGGAGAGAAGTCCCAGTCGCTGCGGAAGTGCTTGCGTTCCTCGAGCGAGTACTCCTCGCTGCGCGTCGAGACGAGCAGGTGGAAGGGCCTGAGAGCGTGGCTCAGGTGAGTGGCGAGAAAGCGACGCATATCTACTGCGCGCGCTTCACCGGGACCCGCCAGGCTGACAAGAAACTCCTCTGACTCCCAGGACTGCCAGGCCTCATCGAAGCTGATCTCGTCCTTGTGGGCGCGGAAGATGCGTACCAGATCACGCAGAAGACACACGTGGAGGCGAAATTCGTTCACGAGCAGATACTCGCGATTGTCGAACTCGCCACGCCGCAAGCCGGCAGGCAGACTCATCTCGGCCCAGAGCTTGCGCAGCTGCTCCTCGTTGCGGGGACCACGGCGCAGCGCGGTACCATCGGCCTCGCGGTAGCGCGGGGTGATCTCCCCCAGCCCCGGAGTGGCGAGCAAACCGTACTGTGCCGAGAAGTCGCGCAGCTGCTCTTCATCATCAAGATCCAGGTCGAACAGCTCACGCAGATAGAGCTCGATGGGCAGCTCCACCAGGTAGCGAAAAGGCGGCCCAAAGACGAGCAGCCCTGGGGGCGAAGGCTGCAAGGTGGCCGCCTGCAGAGTCGGCACTTCAACGGGCTCGCCAGGCCAGACGTCGAGAAACCACCGAAGTGGGAGTTGCGGGCTTGTCATCGTGTCGTGAAGTGCGATATTATCTGCATAGCGCAACTCGCACAGTCATTGGTTGCCGAAGCAGTTCTAACAAAGCACCACCAAGCTTAGTGCGGCACGCGGAAGGAGTCAAGGTCATGGGAAGCGACGGCATCGTACCAGAAGTAGACCTTTTGCGGCCCCGGCCGCATGTCAGCGCGGCAGAACTCGGCCTCATGCCGCCCAGCCTCACACCGGCCGAGGCGATGCCCTGGGCGCGCGTCTCGCGCGGGGCCTTCTACCAGATGGTCAAGTCAGGCGAGATTCACGGCTGCCGCCTTGGACACGCCATTCGCATTCCGACCAAGCGCTTCCTCGCCCAGCTGGGAGTCCTTGAGGAGGACTAGTGTCGTGACGATCGAGAATGTCGCATCCCCGTCAGCAACGACGTTCAGTCGAGTGGCCGCAAGCCGCCGATGGGACTGAAGTAGGCCGAACTCATGGTCCCCGACGAGCTTAAGCTGAGGGTGCAATGGATCGCATGGCGCTTCGAACAGCGTGACGGACAACCCGCCAAGGTGCCCATCCATCCGGCAAACGGCGGACATGCCCGAACGAACGACCCCGCCACTTGGGCAAGACACGAGGTCGCGGTCGAGGCACAGGAGCGTCTCGGCTGTGACGGCATTGGCTTCTGCTTTTCGGCCGCTGATCCCTACGTAGGCATCGACTTAGACCACTGTCGTGATCCCCGAAGCGGCGCGATTGTCGCCGAGGCGCAGGCGATCATCTCGGAGTTTGCCACCTACGCCGAGGCCAGCGTTTCGGGCAGCGGTGTCCACCTCATCGGCCGCGGCACCCTGCCAGCTGGATGTCGTCATCGCACCCGCCTGGACGGCTTCGAGGTCGAGATCTACGCGCAGGGACGCTACTTCGTGATGACCGGCGACACACTGCCGGGCTCGCCGGGCGAGATCGGTGAGTGCCAGCAGCAGCTCGACGATCTACTCTCACGCCTCTTCGGCATTCAAGACGAGGATAAGGCGACGCCTGCCCGTGAGGAGATGCTCGGCTGTGAGCCCGACGACGAGGCCTTGTTGCAGCGAGCATCGGCGGCTCGCAACGGCGCGAAGTTCTCGCGCTTGTGGGGAGGCGACACCTCTGACTACGAGGGTGACGAGTCGCGCGCCGATCTCGCCCTGCTCTCTCATCTTGCCTTCTGGTGTCAAGGCGATCGCGTACGGGTCGATCGTCTCTTTCGCCGCTCCGGTCTGTATCGGCCCAAGTGGGAACGCGACGACTACCGCACCAGCAGCATCGCCCTTGCCTGCGAGCCATACACAACACGAAGTCCCGCGGAGCGGACCGATCGGCCGTCCGCCACCCCGCCTACCGGTGTCGAGGACATCTTGGCGTCCCTGCCCGACGACGCCGAGCCTGCGGTCATCGGCCAGGCCCTCCATGAGCTGGCCCGACTCGCCGAGGGGGCCGATGCCCTCGGTCGCCAGACGTTGCGCGAGACGGCAATCAAGGCGCTCAAGCGTTTCTCGCTCAGCAGCCCGGCCAAGATGGTTGACGCCGCCCTGTCTTGTGGCGAGACAGGTGACGATGCCACGACCACCACGCTCACGATCCCTGAAGTCGAGCCCTGGAACGAGCCGGTCGAGGGCGCTCAGCTGCTGCAGACCATCTGCGACACGTTCGCGCGCTTCATCGTCCTGCCCGACGGCGCCGGCGAGGCTCTCGCACTGTGGGTGCTCTACAGCTACGTCAGCGACGCCTTCTTCGTCTCGCCCCGCCTGGCTCTCAACTCACCGGTCAAGCGCTGCGGCAAGACCAATACCATGTCGATTCTCGCCAAGCTGGTCTGCTCGACCGCTTCCCGTGAGCAACATTTCGGCCGCCAGCGTCTTTCGCACGATCGACAAGTTCAAGCCGACTCTGTCTGATGGACGAGGCGGAGACCTTCTCAGGGACAACGAGGAGCTACGCGGGATCCTCAACTCTGGCCACACCAAACCCACGGCCTTCGTCGTTCGCCTGGTCGGCGACGGCTTTGAACCGACCCAGTTCCTGACCTTTGCCCCGATCGTCTTCGCCCTCATCGGTAAGCTGCCCGACACCCTGGAAGATCGCTCCATTGCCATTCCATTGCGCCGTCGTGCGCCCAAGGAGAAGGTCGAACGCCTGCGCGTCGATCGCCTCAGTCAGCTCAACCCCCTGGCTCGTCAGGCGGCACGCTGGAGCGAAGATCACTTCGAGGCGCTACGTGCTGCAGACCCGGACGTGCCCGAGCTCGGCAACGATCGTGCCGAAGACAACTGGCGGCCGCTTTTGGCGATCGCTGACACCGTCGGCGGTGAGTGGCCCAAGCGCGCTCGTGATTCGCTGCGCACCTTGGTGGGAGATCAGGGCGCAGACGACAGTGTTGCCATCCAGCTGCTGGGCGACATCCGTGACGTCTTCCTGAACCGTGGGGCAGAGCGCCTCTCTTCCGATCAGCTCGTTCGTGAACTGGTCGGCGTGAGGACCGGCCCTGGCCGGAGTGGCGGGCCGGCAGACCGATCACGCCTACCCAGGTCGCCCGATTGTTGCGCGGGTTTCAGATCAAGCCCAAGAGCGTGCGTCTGGACTGCTCGACGACCAAGAAGGGCTACGAGCTCGCCGCGTTTGCCGACGCCTTTGCTCGCTACCTGCCCGAGGCAAGCGTAACAGCCGTAACAGACCTGCAAAGCAGCACTTCTGAAGGCGTAACGGAGGATCAACCTGTGACGCCCGAGAATCCCGCTATTTGCGGGGACGTTACGCCTGTTACGGCTGAGTTGCCCCTGTGGGAGGACGACCTATGAATCGCGGTCCCGAACTTCAGCGCCAGGCACTTGCGGCGGGACTGCTGCTTTCGGCCAAAGGCGAGCGCATTCACATCGAGTCCCCGATGGGATTGCCTCTGCGCGGCCCCTAAGAAGGCGCTTGCCACCCATCGCGACGAGCTCTTGCGTTGGCTTGCGTGGTGCGAGACGGCAGACGTTCTCCTGCTTGAGACCTCGGCTCGCATCGCAGCGCACCGTCAACACGGCTCGCCCCGACGATGCCGACTGGCGGGCAGCAGAGGACGTCCTGCGTGTCGCCTATGAGACTCAGGACCCCAAGCTGTTCCACGACGCGCTCGGTCGCTACGAACGCTTCGCCGTGAGCTACCTCACCTCGCTCGAAAAGGACGGGTGGATATGAACAACCGGCCAGCGTCATCCAGGAACGATGCGCCGTCACGACCGCGAAGACAACACG
>CAVTCH010000008.1:0-291768 GCA_963733255.1 uncultured Actinomycetes bacterium | reverse complement strand
AATCGAGGCCCTCGGCCTTGATCAGCGGCGTGCCGGCTTCGACCCAGTCGACGCCGCCGGCCACCGCCTCGCGGGCGATCTCGACGGCGCGCGGCAGGTCGACGAAGTCGAGGGCCACCTGCACTATGACGCTCGCGCCGGGAGCGCCGGCGGTCGCGCTCACGCTGGTGTCGGCGCCCACGCCGGTGTCGGTGCCCGTGTCCGGCCGAGCGCTCATACGCCCATCACCTGGACGATCAGCTGGCGCTCGCGGGGCCGCGCGTCGAAGTCGCAGAAGACGATGTTCTGGAACTTGCCCAGGGTGAGGCGGCCGTCGACGAACGGCACGGTGATCGAGGGGCCCACAAGGCCGGCGCGCACGTGCGAGTGGCCGTTGCCGTCCTTCAGGTTGTCGTTGTGGACGTAGTGCCTGTCGGGCGGAGCGATCTGGTCGAGCGCGAGCTGCACGTCGTGCACGACGCCGGGCTCGAACTCGAGGGTCGTGACCGCTCCGGTCGCGCCCGGCACGAACACGGTCACGGTGCCGTCGCGCAGGCCGGTCCGGCGCACCGCCTCGGTCACGTCGTCTGTGATCTTGATGATGTCGGCGTCGCCGCCGCTCGCGAACTCGATCGTGCCTGTCACGACGCACATGAGTCCTTCGCGCACCGCCGCCTTGTGCCGTCCGTTGATCATCACTGTCGCCACGTCTGTCAGTCCTCCTTGGCCGATGCCGGCCCGCCGCGCGGGTCCGGCTCGTGGGGTGTGGTTTGCTCTCGGGTCGTCGCCGCGTTGCCCGCGGCGTTGCTGCTGTCCTTGAGACCGGTGTTCTCGGAGCCGCGGTTCTCGGAACCTCTGTTCAGCGTGTCGCTCGCCGGCGCGGTCGCCGGGCCCACCGCGACGTTGTCGAGCAGGCGCGTCGTGCCCAGGCGGGCGGCGGCGATGATGACGCTCTCGGGCGCCACCGCGCCGGCCGGCGCGAAGGTCAGGGGATCGACCACCGCGACGTAGTCGACCGAGAACGCGGGGGACGGGTCGTCGGGGTCGTCGGCCAGCCGCAGGTAGGGCGGAAAGCCCAGGACGAGCTTGGCGGTGACCTCGTCGACGATCGCCGTGGTGTCGTCGGCGGCCCGCGCGCGGCCCGCCTGGAGCGCCCGGTAGAGCTCGGGCGCCTTGGCGCGCTGCGCGGGCGTGAGGTAGACGTTGCGAGAGCTCAGGGCAAGGCCGTCGCGCTCGCGCACGGTCTCGACGCCGCGGATCTTCACCGGCAGATCTAAGTCGGCGGTGAGCCGCCGCACGACGGCGAGCTGCTGGGCGTCCTTGCGGCCGAAGTAAGCGCACTGCGGACCGACGATCGAGAGCAGCTTGGCCACGACGGTCGCGACGCCGTCGAAGTGGCCGGGGCGCTCGGCGGCCTCGTAGAGTGTGGTCAGGGGGCCGTCGAGGTGCACGGACGTGACCGCGTCGGGCGGATACATCTCGGCGACCGGCGGCGCGAAGATCAGGTCGGCGCCGGCCGCCGCCGCGAGCTCCACGTCGCGGCGCTCGTCGCGCGGATAGCTCGCGAAGTCCTCGCGCGGGCCGAACTGCGTCGGGTTCACGAAGATCGTCACGACCACGGCCGCGCACTCGTCGGCGGCCGCCCGGATCAGCGCCAGGTGGCCCTCGTGCAGCGCGCCCATGGTAGGCACGAGGCCGAGCGGCCGTGGCAGCGCCGCGATCGCCGCGCGCGTCGCTGCGATCGTGCGGGCGACGGCGATCGTCTGCTCACCCGAGCGGCTCGCGGCGCTCACGGCCGATCCTCGCGACGGTCGGCGGCGTGCGCGGCCGATCCCTGTGGCGGATCGAGCAGCTCGCGCAGCGCGCGCACGGTCTCGTCGTCAAGGCGCGGCGCGGCGAGATGCAGCGCCTGCAGCGACAGCGAGCGATACGTGGCGGCGAACCTGGGCGGCTGCTCGGTGAGCAGGGCGAGATGGGCTCGCACCGTGCCCACGTCGCCGCGCGCGACGGGACCGGTCAAGGCCTGCGCCGGACCGCGCGCGGCCACGTTGGCGGCCGTCGTGGCGACCAGGGGGGCGAGCAGCGCGGGCGCGGCGGCGGGCGGCACGCCCGCCGCCGCGAGCAGCTCGCCGGCCTCGCTCTGCAGAGCCACGAAGAGGTTGCTCGCCGTGGCCGCCGCCAGGTGGTAGAGCGACTTGGCGTCGTCGGCGAGCTCGAACGGCCGGCAGCCGAGACGCTCGGCCAGCCAGAGGCCCAGAGCGACGTCGGCCGGCGTGTCGCCGGTCACGGCCATCGGTACGTCGCGCAGCGCGGCCGCGTCGCCGGGCGCGGCGAACGACTGCAGGGGGTGTAGACAAAGGATGCCGGCGGCGACGCCGCGCAGCGGCGCGAGCAGGTCGAGCGAGCCCAGACCGCTCGAGTGGATGGCCGCGACCGGGCGCTCGAGCGGCCGCGGCAGCGCGGCGGCGACGTCGTGCGCGACGCCTTCGATCGCATCGTCGGGCACGGTGAGCCAGATCACGTCGGCCAGGGCGACGGCGTCGGGCAGGGAGAGGCGCGGAGGCTCGGCGGCCGGCGAGGGCACGACGGCCGGCGAGGGCACGACGGCGGGGACGGCGATGCCGGCCTGCCTGAGCGACGCGACGAGCGTCGCGCCCAGACGGCCCGGTCCGATCACACAGACACGCAGCGCTTCGTGTGGAAGCAAGGCGTCGGCTCCTTTGGCTGCAGTCCGCCCGTGGTGGGCGGTACCGCGCCGGCCTAACGTCCCGGCGCACGGTTCACAGTGCGGTGACCCCCGTCTCCGGCCCATGGGCTCGAAGCGAGAGCCTTGAGCGACCGGTCATCGTCTCGATCGATCGCTCAGGAGTCAGCGTAGGGGTAGCGCCGCCTCCGGTCAATTCTGCCGTCAGGACCGCGTGGACAAACGTGGCCGCCGGGGGTGGACGACCCAACCGTGCCGCTCGCGTGCCTGTCCGCGTGTCCGGCCCAAAGCGACTCCACCTGCCGCACCCGGTGGTACACTGTGGCCATGCCTATCTACGAGTTCCTGTGCGATCACTGCGACGTCCGCTTCGAAGAGCTCGTGCGCAACGGCGATCGGCCGCGCTGCCCCGAATGCTCCACGAACGACGTTCGCCGCCTGCTGTCCAGCTTCGCGGTCCACTCCACGTCGGCCAACGTCGGCGGCGGCGGGGCGAGCAAGAGTTGCTCGTCGTGTGGGAGCTCCTCCTGTGGCACCTGCCACTGACGACCCGGTCGTAGCCCAGCTCGACGAGCTGCGGCGGCAAGCCGAGGCCTGCGACAAGTGCCAGCTCGCCGCCACGCGCACGCGCGTCGTGTTCGGCGAGGGCGACCCCCACAGCGACCTCATGTTCGTCGGCGAAGCGCCCGGCTACCACGAAGACCAGCAGGGCCGGCCGTTCGTGGGCCAGGCGGGCAAGCTGCTCGACCAGCTCCTGGCCACCATCGGCCTCACCCGCGAGCAGGTCTACATCGCCAACGTGCTCAAGTCGCGGCCGCCCAACAACCGCGACCCCCAGCCCGAAGAGATCGAGGCCTGCAAGCCGTTCCTGCTGCGGCAGGTCGAGCTCATCGCGCCGCGGGTGGTGGTCACCCTGGGCAACTTCTCGACCAAGCTCCTGTCGGGCAGCCCGGCCGGCATCACGCGCGTGCACGGCGCTCCTCAGCGCACGAACATCGGCGGACGCGAGCTCTACCTGTACCCGATCTTCCACCCGGCCGCGGCCCTGTACACGCCGTCCATGCTCGAGACCCTGAAGCAGGATTTCCTGCGCCTGCCCGAAGTGCTCGGCCTGCCGCTCGGCGATGAGGTCGTGGGCGATGCCGCCGCGTCCGGCGACGCCGCGCCCGCCGTCGGCGGCATGCCGGACGATGTGATCGCGCGCACCGACGCCGACGCCACGCCGCCGCTCGTCGACACGGCACCTCCCGCGGATGACGTCGCCGCGTCGGCCGGACCGGCCAACGTCCCGTCGCCGGCCGACGGACCGGCCGAGCAGCTCGGCCTCTTCTAGGGGCATGCTGACCGCGACGCTCACCTCGCCGGAGGCCACCGGCACCTTCGCCTGCCTGCTCGCTGACAGGCTCGCTCCGCCGGCGCTCATCACGCTGCGCGGCGAGCTGGGTACGGGCAAGACCACCCTCGTGCGCGACGCTTTGCGCAGGCTCGGCGTCGATCGCGTCGTGGCGAGCCCCTCGTTCACGCTCGCCCAAAGCTACGAGGGCGCCGGCGGGCTGCGCCTGCACCACCTCGACCTCTACCGGCTGGGAGCGGGCGCCGACGTGACCCTGTTTGCCTGGGAGGACTACCTCGACGGTGTGTCTGTGACCTTCGTCGAGTGGCCCGAGGCGGGCGCGGCGGAGCTGCCGCCCGCCGACGTCGACGTGCTGCTCACGCACCGCACTCCCCAAAGCCGCGGGCTCGAGCTGCGGGCCGCGCCGCCGTTCGAGCGCGAGCTGGCCGGCGAGATGACGGCGGCGGGCATGGCGGCGACGGGGATCGAGCAGGCGCGCCTGAGCACCGACGGAGCCACCGCGTGATCCTCGCCCTGGAGACATCGACCGCCGCGTCGTCGGCCACCGTCGTCGGCGCCGGCGGCGAACTGCTGGGCGCCTCGCTCGCGACCGACGGGCCGCTGCAGGCGCGGCGCCTGCTCGAGGGCGTTCACGAGGCGCTGAGCGCCGCCGGCGCCGGCCTCGACGAGGTCTCGACCATCGTCTGCGGTCTTGGCCCGGGGACCTTCACCGGGCTGCGTATCGGGGTCGCGACCGCCCGCGCGCTGGCCCAGGCCGCGGGCCTGCCGTTGGCCGGCGTGCCGAGCCTCGAAGCGCTGGCTCGCGGCCTGGCCACAGAGGCGGGCGCGGGCGCGACGCACTTCGTGCCGCTGATCGACGGTCGCCGCAACGAGGTCTTTGCGGCCGTCTACCGGTATGCCGAGCCCGCGGACGGCGTCCCGCGGGTCGGCTGTCCCGACCTCGCGGACCGCGGCGGCCGGGCGGACGGCGCCGAGGGGCCCGACGGTACCGAGTGGCCCGACGGCACCGTCCTCGAGCCCGTCGCGGGGCTCACCGTCGTGGCCGCGCCCGATCTGCCCGCGTTTCTCGAGGGCTGGCCCGCAGCGGTGGTGGGTGGCGACGGCGCCACGCTGTACGCCGATCTGCTGCCGGCGGGCGTGATGCTCGCCCGGGGCACCGCCGGGCCCAGCGCGCTGATGGTCGCCCGCACCTTCCTGGCCGGTTCGCCGGCGATCAGGCGAGGCTTCGACGAGACCCTGCCCATCTACGGACGCGAGCCCGACGCTGTGCCGCGCGCCGGCAGCGGGCGGCCCCCCTCATGATCGAATCGTTGCCCGATCAAGCGGGCTCCGACGGGCTGCCGGTCATCCGGCGCCTCACCGCCGCCGACCTGCCGGCCATCGTCGCCATCGAGCAGGACACCTTCACGCTGCCCTGGCATCACAACGTCTTCGCTTCGATGCTGACCAAGCGCGAGGCGCTCTGCCTGGGCTACGTGGTCAACGGCCGCCTGGGCGGCTACCTGATCGCCGACATGTTCGTCGACGTCTGGCACATCATGAACCTGGCCGTGAGCGCCGCCTGTCGCCGCCGCCACGCCGCCTCCGACCTGCTCGAAGCCTACTTCGAGATCACCGAGCTCGACGGCCACCGCGGCCACACGCTCGAGGTACGCGTCTCCAACGAGCCTGCCATCGAGCTGTACCGCAGCTTCGGGTTCGTCGCGACCGGTGTGCGGCGCGGCTACTACTCCGACAACCGCGAGGATGCCCTCATCATGTGGAAGGAATGGGAGGGGGATTCGGCCTGAGCACCTTGCTGTGCATCGAGACCTCGTGCGACGACACGAGCGCGGCCGTGGTCGAGACCACCGGCGGCGATGGGGCGGCCGCCCGCGACGGTGCGCCCGCCGCCCGCGATGGCGCGCCCCGCGGCGACGACGGCGCGACCGTGATCCGCTCGTCGATCGTCTCGTCACAGCACGAGTTCCACGCCGTGTTCGGGGGGGTCGTGCCCGAAGTCGCCTCGCGGCGCCACACCGAGCTGCTCGTGCCCACGGTCGCCGACGCTCTGGCCGAAGCCGGGGTCGGCTGGGACGACCTCGACGGTGTCGCGGTGACCACCGGCCCCGGCCTGATCGGGGCGCTGCTCACCGGCCTCGCCGCCGCCAAGGCGATCGCCTACGCGCGGCGCCTTCCGCTGACGCCCGTCGACCACCTGCAGGGTCACCTCGCCGCAGCTTACGCGCTCGGCGTCGAAGCGCCGTTCGTGTGCCTTACCGCGAGCGGCGGCCACACGCTGCTCGCGGTCGTTGAGCGCGGCGTCGAGTTTCGCGTGGTGGGGCGCACCCTCGACGACGCCGCCGGTGAGGCCTTCGACAAGGGCGCCCGACTGCTCGGCCTGGCCTACCCCGGCGGTCGCGAGCTCGACCTGCTGGCAGCCGGCGGCGATCCCACGTTCGTCAGCTTTCCGCGCAGCCTGCCGCGGGGCTTCGACTTCAGCTTCAGCGGCCTGAAGACGGCCCTGCTGTACTACCTGCGCGATCACGAGGGTGAGGAGGGTCTCGAAGCGCGGCGCGCCTCGATCGCGGCCTCCTACCAGGAGGCGATCGTCGATCAGCTCGTCGGCAAGACCGTGCGTTGCGCCGCCGACGAGGGGCTGCGCCGGGTGGCGGTCGGCGGCGGCGTGGCCGCGAACTCGCGGCTGCGCCGCCGCCTCACCGACGCCTGCGAGGAACGCGGCCTCGAGGTCTTCGTGCCGCCGCCGGCGCTGTGCACAGACAACGCGGCCATGGTCGGCCTGGCGGCACGGTATCTCGAGCCCATCCCCTGGCCCCACTACCTGAGCCTCGACGCCTACGCCGCCGAACCCGCGCTCGGCGGGCGGCGCCACCGCTGAGGCCGCCGCCGCGCGCTGACCCGGCAGCTGCGGCGCTGAACCGGCGAACGCGGCGCTGAACCGGCAGCCGCGCCGCACCAGCCCGGCGGTCGGTCAGCGCCCGAATCGGGTAGAACGATGACAGTCGAGCGGCATGGACACACACACGACACCAGGCGGTTCCAAGGCCAGGACGGCGAGCGATCCGCCGTCAGCCGGGCCAACGCGCGAGGTGCCGCCGTCGGCCGCGACCATGCACGACGCGCTGCCGTCGGCTGGGCCAACCCGCGGGGCGCCGCCGTCGGCCGCGGCTACGCACGAGGCGCCGCCGGCCGCGCGCGAGCGTGCCTTCATCGCCGCCGACGCCTTCGTGGCCTGCCTCGAGAACGAGGGTGTCGAGTACGTCTTCGGTATCCCCGGCGAGGAGACCCTCGACCTGAACGCGGCGCTCGAGCGCTCCGAACAGATCACCTTCGTGCCGACTCGCCACGAGCAAGGCGCCGCCTTCATGGCCGAGGCGTACGGACGCCTGACGGGCAAGGCCGGCGTCTGCCTGGCGACACTCGGTCCGGGCGCCACCAACCTGGCCACCGGCATCGCCGACGCCAACCTGGACCACGCGCCCCTCGTGGCGATCACGGGGCAGGTCGACCTCTCCGGCATGCACAAGGAGACTCACCAGTTCATCGACATCGTCGAGATGATGCAGCCGATGACCAAGTGGAACGCGCGGGTGCACGACCCGCGCACCGTGCCCGAGGCGGTGCGCAAGGCCTTCTCCGTGGCCACCGCCGAAAAGCCCGGGGCCACGCACCTCGAGCTGCCGGCCGACGTGATGGCGACGCCGGTCGCGAGCGGTCACTGCCTGCAGCGCATGCCGCAGGCCATGATCGAGCCCGACGACGAGGCCCTGAAGGCGGCGGCCGAGCTCATCCGCGCCGCCCGCCGGCCGGTGCTGCTCGCGGGTCACGGCGTGGTGCGTCAGGGAGCCTCGCCGGCGCTGCGCGGGTTCTGCCGGCGGACCGGCCTGCATGTGATCACGACGTTCATGGGCAAGGGCGTGGTCGACGCCGACGACGACCACTTCCTGTTCACCGCGGGCCTGAACGCCCAGAACTACCCAGCCGGGTTCCTCGGGCGCGCCGACCTGGTCATCTGCGTGGGCTACGACCTGGTCGAGTGGTCGCCGTCGTCGTGGAACCCCGACGGCGACCTGCGCATCATCTGCATCGACACGGTGACGCCCGACATCGACGCCCATTACGTGCCCGAGGTCGAGCTGGTCGGCAACCTCGTCTCGACCATCGACCAGCTCGGCGACCTGCTGGGCGACGGCGCTCTGGCGCACATCGAGGTGCCGCCCTATCACCGCGCCTTCGAGGTGGCGCTCGACGTGGGTGAAGACGACGACGCGCCGGTCAAGCCGCAGCGCGTCCTGCGCGACCTGCGCGATCTCATGGCGCCCGACGACATCCTCGTGAGCGACGTCGGCGCCCACAAGCTCTGGGTGGCGCGCTTCTGGGAGGCTCGCGAGCCGAGCACGGTGCTCATCTCCAACGGCTTCGCGGCGATGGGCTTTGCGCTGCCGGCGGCGATCGCCGCCGCGCTTACGGTGCAGGGGCGCCGCAAGGTGGTCGCCATCGTCGGCGACGGCGGCTTTCTGATGAACGTCGCCGAGCTCGAGACGGCGGGGCGGCTTGGGCACCCGCTGGTCGTACTGGTCTGGACCGACGGCAGCTACGGCCTGATCGAGATGCATCAGCGTCGCCGCTTCGGCAGCGTCATGGGCACCCGGTTCGGCAATCCCGACTTCGTCGCACTGGCGCGTTCGTTCGGCCTGCAGGGGCTGCGGGTGCGGCGCGCCGGCGATCTCGTGCCGGTGCTGCGCGAAGCCTTCGCCGCGCGCGGGCCGGTGATCGTCGACATACCGATCGACTATCGCGAGAACGACAAGCTGGGGATCGACCTCTGGAAGCTCGCCCCGGACCTGCAGAGCTGGAACCCGTCCACCGCGGGCTGAGCCGCTCGCTACCACGCGCCCACTTTCTGCCGTACTGCCCTTCTCGGCCGCGGCTCCACTTTGTATGCTTTACCGTCGAGGGGGGCTTGGGGCTCGTGTCACTATGCGGTCCCGGAGCCCGACAGGGGCCGCACGGCCCATCGGGATGCACTGGGGGTACGCATGTCCGACGTTGGCAAACTACTCACCGACCCTGGGCTCCGGCGTGTCCGGATGCGGATCTTCACGGCGGTGGTGATCGTCTTCACCCTGGTCTGCTCGGGCTCGTTCGGCATGGAGGACGTCGTGTCGTCGTCGGGGCCGGGCTTCACGATCCTGATGATCATCCTGCTGCCGTTCATCTGGAGCATTCCCATGGCCCTGGTCTCGGCCGAGCTCGGCTCGGCGATCCCCGAGGGCGGCGGGCTGTTTCGCTGGGTGCGGCGCGGCCTGGGTGAGTACTGGAGCTTTCAGACCGGCTGGTGGTGGACGATGTCGCTCTACGTCGACTCGGCCGTCTACATCGCCCTCGCGCTCGGCTACATCACCAGCAAGTGGCACATGAACGACAACTGGCGCTGGCTGCTGGGCATCGGTTTCGTGGCCTTCTTCACCTTCATCAACATCCGCGGCCTCGACCTTACCGGCAAGGCGCTGACCGTGATCCAGGTCATCGTCATGGTGCCGTTCGTGCTGCTCGTGATCTGGGCGTTCGCCAAGGGCACGGGCAATCCGGTCTCGCCGTTCCTGCCGCCGCACACGAGCATCTTCGCCGCCACCAACCTGGGCCTGGCGATCATGATGTGGATGTACTCGGGATATGAGTCCATGTCGACGCTGGCCGCCGAGGTCGAGAACCCGCAGAAGCTGATCCCGCGCGCCATCATGATCGCCGTGCCGATCGTGATCGCCACCTACGCGCTCACGACCATGGCCGGCATCATGGCGGCCGGCAAGGGCAACTGGGTCAACATGGTCTCCGACGCCAGCGCCGGCGGGGCCCTCGTCGACTTCGTCAGGGCCGGCCAGATCGTGGGCGGCGCCTTCCTGCTGTGGGCGCTGTTCGCATCGGCTATCGCCAGCAACCTGGGCCTGTACACCGGCTACCTGGCGAGCGGCTCGCGGCCTTCGTACCAGCTCTCGCGCGACCGGCTGTACCCGCGCTTCATGGGCAAGGCCCACAAGCGCTGGGGTACGCCGTGGATCGCCATCCTCATCATGGGCGGCGTCGACGCCATCCTGATCAAGTACGGCTTCACCACCCTGATCGTGATCGACGTGTTCCTGCTCATGTTCAGCTACATCCCGATCTTCATCGCCGCCATCGTGCTGCGGGTGCGCGAGCCCAACATGCCGCGCCCGTTCCGGGTGCCCATGCCGACCTGGCTGCTGGCCATCTACGTGTGCTTCCCGATCGCCATCGCCGTCTACGCGCTGTTCACCAACGGCGCCGACTACCTGGTCGGCGGCCTGATCGGCGTCATCTCCGGCCCGGTCGCCTACTTGATCTTCAAACAGGTCTACAAAGGCACGGCGGATGATGCTCTCGAAGGCGCCACGGTCACGCCCGAGGGCGAGCTGACCGAGTTCGGCGCGGAAGTGGAGGCCCGGGTATGAAATCGTCGACTTACCGCATTCTCGGAGCGGTGCTGGGCGTCGCCGCCGGCGTCGCCGCCATCGCCATGGGGTTCTACGTTCACGGCGTCTCGGGCTACCGGCTCGGGCTCGCCTGGCACCTCGGTGTCGTCGTCAGCGCGCCGCGGCTGCTTGTGGCCATGGGTGTCGTCATGATCGCAGGCGGCCTGCTCACCCTGCGCTTCGTCGTGCTCGGCGGCATCCTGACGGCGCTGCCGCTCGTGGTGGGCCTCGTGTTCGCCTACCAGCACGTCTGGTATCGCATGGCCAACCTGCATGTCTGGGCGGCCTCGGTCGTACTCGCCCTGCTGTCGTGCATGTGCGCCGGTCTGGCGCTCCAGCAGGAGATCGTGCCCATCGGCGCGCGGCCGGCCGGGGCGCCGCTCGTCCCACCGCAGCCCGCGCCGATCGTCCCGCCGCCGCCGCCGGTCGATGAGCCCGTGACCGGCGTAGGGGTGACGCCGCCGGAGTGAGCCGGCCTCTCGTCGGGGGCGCCGGTCCGGGCCCCCTGAACCCGGGCGGCCCGGTCAGGCTTCGAGCAGGATCGTCACCGGCCCGTCGTTGACGAGCGCCACGTGCATGTGGGCGCCGAACACGCCGGTCGTGACCGGCACGCCGGCTTGCCGCGCCGCCGCCACGAAGGCCTCGAAGAGCTCCTCGCCCTGGGCCGGCGGGGCGGCGTCGGTGAAGCTCGGCCGGTTGCCACGGCGCGTGTCGGCGTAGAGCGTGAACTGGGGCACGGCGAGCAGCTCCCCGCCCACGTCGGCCAGCGAGCGGTTCATGAGCCCCTGGTCGTCGGCGAAGACGCGCAGCTTGACGAGCTTTGCGGCCAGGCCGGCCGCGGTCTCGGAGGTGTCGGTGTGAGTCACACCGACAAGTGCCACGAAGCCCGGGCCGACGGTCGCTACCTCGCGACCGTCGACCGTGACGTTCGCCCGCTCGACCCGTTGTACGAACACTCTCATCGAGCGGAGTCTACGCCCTGCGGCGCCGGGTCGCGGCGTGAGGCGGTGCGCCGGGCAGCGGCAAGGTCGGTGCGCAGAAGAAGCGGACTCATGCCTGCTCCACCGTCAACCGGCGCGGCCACCAGGCGACGACCATCGCGAGTCCGCATGCGGCCGCGAGTGCGATGACGTAGCGGGGCGCGACGAACTCGGCGACCACGCCCCAGACGGCAAAGCCGACTCCCTGCGCGAACATGAGCCCGGCCGTCTGGGCCGCCAGGGTCCGGCCACGCAAGCTGTCATCGGAAACGGCCAGCAGCGACTGGTCGTAGCCCGGCATGTAGGCGCAACCCAGCCCGGACACGAACAGCAGCGCGACCGCCACACCCAGCCCCGGCTGCCAGACGAAGGCCAGCAGGGGCACGCAGGTGAGCAGCGCGCCCGGTACCACGAGACGGCGCTGCGTCGAAGGCGACGCGGCGCGCGCCACCCAGAGGTCGCCGAGCGCCGTGCCGGCCGGCAGCCCGGCGAGGTAGAGGCCGACGGCGCCCGCGGCGCGCCCGATACCGTGGGTGTAGGGCGCGGCCAGAGCCTCGGGCGCGGCCGTGCAGGCGGGCAGCAGCCAGGAGAACGCAAACAGCCGGCCGACCAGCGGCTGGGCGAACACTCTGCGCAGGCCCGACAGCGAGTCGCGCAGCAGCGAGAGCTCGCCGGCCGCGACGCGACGCGGTCGTGCGCGAGTGCCCAGCCGCAGGATCAGCGCCGAACAGGCAAACGACGCGGCGTCGACGGCGAGCGCGGCGCGGGGCGAGAGAACGAGCAGCAGGAGCCCGCCGGCGAGGTTGCCGGCGACCTGGCTGACCTGGGCGACCAGACGGATCAGCGAGCGGCCCAGGATGAACAGCGACCCCTCGCCGAGGATGTCGACGAGTGTCGCCGCCCGGACGCCCGAGAACACCGGGGCGATCAGACCAAGCACGAACAGCAACGCCAGCAGCATCCAGACGGGCAGCGCGAAGAAGGCCATGGCGCCGACCACCAGGGCGCTTGCCAGGTTGCAGGCGACCAGCACGCGGCGGGCCGGCAGGCGGTCGACCACCGAGGAAAGCAGGGCGCCGCCGAACAGGTAGGGCAGAAAGGCGGCGCTGAAGGTCAGGGCGGCAAGGGCAGGCGAGCCGGTCTTCTCGTAGACGAGGACCGTGAGCGCCACGGCCGCCACCACGTTGCCGAGCATCGAGATGACGTGGGCGGCAAAGACGGCACGAAACTCGGCGATCGAGAAGATGTCGCGGTAGCGGGCGCTGTGGGGATCGGCGGGCACGCACCCAGTGTTTCATCTGTGCAGCGCAGCCGCCAACCGGCTTTCAGAAAGCATCGTTTGACAGCTCGCCGATGGGGCCATACCATAACCACCCCGGAAGGATTGGCACTCTCGCTCCGAGAGTGCCAGAATCGCAAAGAAAAGGAGGGCTGCTGCATGAAGCTAAAGCCGCTCGAAGACCGCGTCGTCGTCAAGGCCGTGACGGGTGAAGAGAAGACGGCCAGCGGCATCGTGCTCCCCGACACCGCCAAAGAGAAGCCGATGCTCGGCGAGATCGTGGCCGTCGGAGAAGGCAAGTGGGACGAAGGTGGCAAGCACCGCATCCCCGTCGACGTCGAAGTCGGCAACAAGGTCATCTACGGTAAGTACTCGGGCACCGAGTACAAGACTGGCGACGGCGAAGAGCTCCTCATCCTGCGGGTGAGCGAGATCCTTGCCATCGTCGAATAGCGAAAGGAGGCTGAGGCAACGTGGCTAAGGAACTGAAGTACAACGACGAGGCAAGGCGCTCGCTCGAACGCGGCGTCAACGCCCTCGCCGACGCTGTCAAGATCACTCTCGGCCCCAAGGGCCGCTATGTGGTGCTCGACAAGAAGTTCGGTTCGCCGACGATCACCAACGACGGCGTGACCATCGCCCGTGAGATCGAGCTCGAGGACGTCTTCGAAAACCAGGGCGCCCAGCTCGTGCGCGAAGTAGCTACCAAGACCAACGACATCGCCGGCGACGGCACCACCACCGCCACCCTGCTCGCCCAGGCGATCGTCCGCGAAGGCCTGCGCAACGTGGCCGCCGGCGCCAACCCGATGGCCATCAAGCGTGGCATCGAAGCCGCCGTCGACGAGGCCGTCGAGGCCATCAAGAAGGCCTCCAAGGAGATCTCGGGCAAAGAGGACATCGCCCGTGTCGCCACCATCTCGGCCCGCGATCGCGCGGTCGGCGACGTCATCGCCGACGCCATCGAGAAGGTCGGCAAGGACGGCGTGGTCAACGTCGAGGAGTCGAACACCTTCGGACTCGACCTCGAGTTCACCGAGGGCATGCAGTTCGACAAGGGCTACCTGAGCCCCTACATGATCACCGACTCCGAGCGCATGGAGGCGGTCCTTTCCGACCCGTACATCCTGATCGCCAACCAGAAGATCGGCGCCGTCCAGGATCTGCTGCCGGTGCTCGAGAAGGTCATTCAGACGGGCAAGCCGCTCCTCATCGTCTCCGAAGACGTCGAGGGCGAGGCGCTCGCCACGATCATCGTCAACAAGCTGCGCGGCACCTTCACCGGCGTGGCCGTCAAGGCCCCCGGCTTCGGCGACCGCCGCAAGCGCATGCTCGAAGACATCGCCATCCTGACCGGCGGCGAGGTCATCACCGAAGAGATGGGCCTGAAGCTCGAGAACACCGACGTCTCGCAGCTCGGCCGCGCCCGCAAGGTGGTCATCACCAAGGACAACACGACCATCATCGACGGCGCCGGCGAGACCGACCAGATCAAGGGTCGCATCAAGCAGATCAAGAGCGAGATCGAGACCACCGACTCCGATTTCGACCGTGAGAAGCTCCAGGAGCGTCTCGCCAAGCTGGCCGGCGGCGTGGCCGTCGTCAAGGTCGGCGCGGCCACCGAGGTCGAGATGAAGGAGACCAAGCACCGCGTCGAGGACGCGCTCAACGCCACCCGCGCCGCTCTCGAAGAGGGCATCGTGCCCGGCGGCGGCGTCGTGCTCGTCAACGCCATGAGCTCCATCAAGGTCGACAAGAAGTCCGACGACATCGACTTCCGCACCGGCAAGCAGATCATCGTGCGGGCGCTCGAAGAGCCGCTTCGTCAGATCGCCGAGAACGCCGGGCTCGAGGGCTCGGTCGTGGTGAACAAGGTCAAGAGCCTGCCCGCGGGCGAGGGCCTGAACGCCGACACCGGCGAGTACGAGAACATGGTCAAGGCCGGCATCATCGACCCCGCCATGGTCACCCGTTCGGCGCTCCAGAACGCCGCGTCGATCGCCAAGAACATCCTCACCACCGAGTGCATCGTGGCCGACAAGCCTGAGCCTGCGGGCCAGGGCGGCGGCGGCATGCCGGGCGGCGGTATGCCTCCGGGGATGATGTGATCCACGCAGTCTGAAAGGAACCAGCTCCTTTCACGTCGTTGGCGGCGGGCGGCTCGGTAGAGCCGCCCGCCGCTTTTTCGTGCTCGCCTCGCCCCTTCGTGTTGGCCTCTCGCTTTTTCGTGCTCGCCTCGTCCGTCTGGAACATCTGTCTAGGCCACGCTCGCCGGAGACCGCCGGCGCGCGGACAACTGTTGAACGCGCCCGGCTGGTGGGCATACGGTCGGTCTGCGCCCTTGCGACGACGTCGCAAGAAGCGATGGCGATGAGCACCGGCCGCGTGGCGCGCGCGGGCCGGGGCGGGGCACAAGGGCCTCGGGGCGTGACGTGGAAGAACCGGTCGTCAGAGAGCTGATCGTCACCGGCCCGCTGAGGGGGCGGCTCTACGACCTGTTCACGCACGTCTACGAGGGGCGCTCAGACGTGCGGGTGATCATCGATCGCCGCTACGGCGACCAGGGTCCCGCGCCGCAGTCGCCTGCTCCGCGGCGTCGCCTGGCCGAGCGCCGCAGCCGGGAGCCGGCCTGGATCTTCCCGCCGCCCGACTGACCCGTCCAACGACGCACGATGATGATCAGTCGCTCGACGTGCGCTCACTGACCCGTCACGAGACGCACGCTCACTGATCCGTCGCGCTACGCACGATAGGCGTCGCGCGCGAGGCAGGTCTGCGCTCCCGTAGCCAGAACAGACAACACACTGGCTCAAGGATTGCGCGCGTTCACTCGACAATGAACGTGGACTGACCTGCACGTGGCAATGACCCGAAGGGAGGCGACCGCGTGCGCACACGCATTCGAGGACCGCAGACGGCCGCCGCCCTGGCGGCGCTTGCGGCGGCGGCCGCGGCGGCCGCGCTGCTGCCCGACAGCTCCGGCGCCGCCTTTCTGTACGCGCTGCCGGCGCTCATAGCGGCGCTCCTGCTCACCTGGGAGGAGGCCGTTCTGACGGCCGTCGCCGGCTATCTGGTGTTCCTCGGCCTGGTGACCGTCGACGGCCCCCAGCCGGTCTACCCGACCGTGATCACGCTGACGGCGGTCTGCGGCCTCGCGCTGGTCCTGGCGCACCGTCACCGGACCGTGGAGAGCGCCGGCGCGGCCCAGCAGGCGCTGCCGCGCTTCAGCGCGGCGGCCGGCATGCTCGGCCACGTGGCCACCGACCTCGCCGCGTCGCTCGACCTGCATCAGTTGATCGGTTCCATGGCCCAGCAGCTCACCTCGGCGCTGGGTGTGTCGCGCTGCGCGATCCTGCTGGCCGACGGCGGCCGTGTGCGCCTCGCCGCCTCGATCGGCACGACGCTCATCACCTCGAAGGCCGACGGCTACCTGGGGTCGGGGATCCTGACCTGGGAGCAGATCCGCGACCTGCGTGAGCCGCTGGTGCTGACGTCGGCGAGCGAGGGCGTCGACCCGGAGATACTCGAGGAGCTCGATGCCCGCAAGGTGCTCATCCTGCCCTTCGTCGTGCAGGGCGAGCTGCTGGGTGTCGCCGTGCTCGACGAGCCGGGCGCCGCGGCCGACTTCGACGAGCAGCGCATCGGGGTGGGGCAGGCGGTCGCCGGCTTTGCCGCCCTCATGATCAACAACGCGCGGCTCTACGAGCGTCAGGCGCAGCTTGCCGCCGAGCTCGCCGCGCGCTCCTCGACCATGGAAGCGCTGGTGCGTCTGGGCTACGACCTGCGGGCCACGCTCGCCCTCGACCGCGTCCTCGAGCGCGTCGCCGAGACGGTCGTGGATTCGCTCGGCTACCGCGAGGTCAGCCTGTTCCTCTACGACGAGGAGAGTGAGACCTTCACCGCGCGGGTCTCGCTGGGAGGCTCGCCCGAGATCGACGAGTACTACCTCGCCACGCCCATCCCCAAGCGCATCTTCGACGAGCTCATGCGGCCCGAGTACCGCATGGGCAGCTCGTACGTGCGTCTGTGCCGGCGCGCGCCGGCGAGCCCTGAGGAGCAGAGCGTGCTGCCGTTCACCGACCTGGGCGTGCGCGCCGCCGACGAGTGGCAGACCCGCGACAGCCTGATCGTGCCGCTGCTCGCCCGTGACGGCCGCACGCTGGGGGCGCTCGACGTCTACGACCCCGTCGACCGCCTGCTGCCGACACTCGAATCCGTGCGCATCGTCGAGATCTTCGCCAACCAGGCGGCGATCGCCATAGAGAACGCTCAGCAGTACGCGGCCCTCGAGCGCCAGGAGCTGCGCCTCGAGCGCCAGCTTCAGTCGCAGCAGGACCTGTTGCGGGTCAGCGAATCGGTCCTGGCGACCCTCGACGAGAAGGTGGTCTTCGAATCGATCGCCGACAAGCTCCATCTGCTCGTCGAATACGACACGCTGGCGATCAGCAAGGTCGACTGGGCCGCGCGGCGGATCGACACCGTCTTCGCCCGCGACGAGTACGCCCAGGAGCTGATGGACAACCCCATCAGCGTCGAGCAGGGCCTGTGGGGCTGGGCCGTCACCCACGACGAGGCGGTGCTGTGCAACACCGCGCACGCCGACCCGCGGTCGGCGCAGGTGCCCGACACGCCGGTCGAACCGCAGGCCTCGATCGTGCTGCCGCTGCGCGTGATGAACAAGGTGATCGGGGTGCTGAACCTCGACCGTCTGGGCGGGAAGATCTACAGCGAGGAGGAGTTCGAGCTCGTCAAGCCCTTCGCCAACCTGGCCGCCATCGCCATCGAGAACGCCTCGCTCTACGAGAAGAGCCAGCTGCGCGCGGTCACCGATCCACTCACCGGCCTGTACAACCACGGTCACTTTCAGGAATCGCTCGAGCACGAGGTGCGGCGCTGCGAACGGTACGGCGAGCACTTCTCGCTGCTCATGATGGACCTCGACCACTTCAAGCGGGTCAACGACCACTTCGGCCATCCGCGCGGTGACCACATCCTGCGCCGGGTGGCGGCCATCATGGGCGACACCACCCGCGAAGCCGACTGCGCGGCGCGCTACGGCGGCGACGAGTTCGCCGTCCTGCTGCCCCAGACCTCGCCGGCCGACGCGCGCCAGCTCGCCGAGCGCATCCGCGCCCAGGTGCGCGACGTCGTGGTCGAGGCGGGCGACGCGTTCCGCGTGTCGGCCTCGATCGGGGTGGCCGACTTCCCGGCCTGCGGCCTCGACGCCAAGACCGTCCTGGGCGCGGCCGACACGGCGCTGCTGTGGGCCAAGCGGCGCGGTCGCAACTGCGTGCTCTACTACCGTGACGTGCGCGAGATGATGGTGGCGCCGGCCGGCGACGAGGGCAACGAGCGCTCCTGGCGTAACGGGCTCGAGGTGCTGGCCGCCGCGGTCGACGCCAAGGCGAGCTTCCGCGAGCGTCACGGCGAAGCCGTCACCCGCATGGTGCGCGAGCTCGCCGAGACCGCCGGCTACCCGGTCGAAGACCGCGATACCTACGAGGTCGCCGCCCAGCTCCACGACGTGGGCAAGGTGGGCATCTCCCCCGAGATCCTCGAAAAGAGCGAGCGTCTCACCGACGGCGAGCGCCGCGAGCTCCAGCGCCACGTCGAGCTCGGCGTCGACATCTTCACGAACGCCGAAGCGCCGCGGGAGCTGATCGAGATCGTCCGCCACCATCACGAACGCTGGGACGGGCAGGGCTACCCCGACGGCCTGCGGGGCGACGAGATCCCGCTCGGCGCGCGCCTGATCTCGATCTGCGACTCGTTCCAGGCCATGCTGTCGGACCGTCCCTATCGCGCGGCCTTGAGCTTAGACGATGCCCGCGCCGAGATCAGGCGCGGCGCCGGCGTGCAGTTCGACCCGGCGCTGGCGCGGCTGTTCCTCGACCGTTGTCGCACGTCGGGAGCGGTGCTCACCGACTCCCAGCCGGCCGGGACGCCGGGCGACGCCTTGCCCGGCGAGGCGCTGCCCGGCGAGGTACCCGCCGGCGAAGCGTTGACCGGCGCGGCGCCGGCCGCCGAAGCGCTGCCCGGCGAAGTCGCGCCCACCGAGAAACCCGCCGCCGACGACTGACGCTCGCGCGGGGCACGGCGTCTGACCTGCGCCGCCTCATGCGAAGACCCCTTCGCGCTACCCTCGGTTGGCAAGCCCGCGGCGGGCTCGGTAAGATACGACCTCCCGGCAAACGAGACCCCCGGCAGCACAGCGGAACGCATCTCGCAAGGCCGGTCTTGCGGTCACATCGTAGTGGAGGTAGTGGTCATGCTGTTGGTAGGCGAATCGATCAACGGGACTCGCAAGCAGGTCGGCGAGGCCATCCAGGCGCGCGACGCCGAGTTCATCAAGGCTCTGGCGACCGATCAGGTCGCGGCCGGCGCCAACATCCTCGACGTCAACGGCGGTGTCGCCGGCGGCAACGAGGTCGACGACCTCCTTTGGCTGATCGCCACCGTGCGCAGCGTCACCGATCACCAGCTCATGGTCGACTCGGCCAGCCCGGCGGCCCTTCAGGCCGGCGTCGAGGCCGCCATCAAGGACGGCGGCAAGGTGCCGCACATCAACTCCATCAGCGGTGAGCAGAGCCGCATCGACACGGTCCTGCCGCTCGTCGAGAAGTACAAGTGCCCGGTCGTCGCCCTGTGCCTGAACGACGAAGGCATCCCGCCGACCGCCGCCGATCGCTTCGCCGTGGCGGAGACGCTGCACGGCAAGCTGGCCGCCGCGGGGCTGCCCGCCGAGGACATGTGGTTCGACCCGCTGGTCATGACCGTCTCCGCCGATTCCACGGCGGCCCTGGTGACCATGCAGACCCTCGCTCTCATCAAGGCCAACCTGCCGGGCGTGCACTCGACCGGCGGCCTCTCCAACGTCAGCTTCGGGCTGCCCAACCGCCCGCTGCTCAACCGCACCTTCGTCGCTATGTGCGCCGGCATCGGCATCGAAGGCGCCGTCCTCGACGTGCGCAACAAGCAGATGATGGCCACCATCAAGGCCATCGAAGCGCTGCGCAACGAAGACACCTTCTGCGGCAACTACCTCAAAGCCCATCGCGCCGGCCTTCTGGAATAGCGGGCGCCGTCGCCCGACGCCGCGCCCGGCAGGGGCCGGTGCGCGCCGCGGCGCAGGCCGGCCCGCACGGGCGCGCTTAGCGTGCTTGTCTGTGGCTCTTGATTGGTCGTACAATCAATATCCATGATCGCGCCGGCCGCTACCGCGGCAACATCGGCGGCGACCCAGCCCGCTGCGGCGGTGCGTCCCGGTGGCGGGCTGGCGGACTTGCGCGCAGGGAGTAGAATGCAAAGCGGATTCGGGCGCTGCGGGGTGTGGCCTTGACGACCGACCCGCGGGCGAGCGGATCGCCTGCATCGGCAGCAAACCCCAGCAGACGGCCTCCCGTAGGGGGGATATCCGTTTGTCGATGTGGCCGGGAGCCGTGCTGGAATGTCGGTAGTGTCCGAAAACGTGAGGGGAGGGGGATGGACGCGATGATCACGTCTCGTTGCATCCGATCGCGCCGTGGATAAGCGGCGTTACTTTGCGCGCAAGATCCTGAACGCGCTGCTGACGATCGCCATCATCGCGTCGTTCAACTTCGTGCTCTTCCGCATTCTGCCGGGCGACCCGGCCCGACTCCTGGTGCCCAAGGGGCGCTTCTCCATGGACGCCATGGCCAAACAACGGGCCAACTTCCACCTGAACAAGCCCATGTGGGAGCAGTTCATCTACTACTGGAAGGACACCGTCCAGCTCAAGCTGGGCGACTCGTTCGCCCAGCATCGTCCGGTCGCCCAGGTGGTCGGCGAGCGCATCTGGCCGACCGTCGTGCTGGTCGGCACGGGCACCATCATCGCGACCATCATCGGACTGATCACCGGCATCACGGCCGGCTGGCGAAGAAAGAGCAAATTCGACGTGATCACCACCAACACGGGCATGGTCATGTACTCCATGCCGACCTTCTGGGTGTGTCTCATCTTCATCATGATCTTCAGCACCTGGTTACGCTGGTTCCCGGTGGGGCGCATGTACGACCCGGGAGTCACCTACTCGAGCTGGTTCGGGCAGTTCGGCGCCCTCATGCACCACCTCTTCCTGCCGGCCTTCACCTTTGCCATCACCTACATGGGCGAGTACCACCTGATCGTGCGCAGCTCGCTCACCGGCGTCATGAAGGAGGACTACGTGCTCACGGCGCGCGCCAAGGGCTTGTCGGACAGCTCCGTGCTCTGGAAGCACGTCACGCCCAACGCCATGCTGCCGACCGTCACGCTGGTCATGATGAACATCGGCTTCGTGCTGTCGGGCGCCATCCTGACCGAGGCGGTGTTCAACTGGCCGGGGCTTGGCCTGCTGTCCTACGACTCCATGATGCAGCGTGACTACCCGGTCATGCAGGCGGTCTTCCTGCTGGGCAGCATCGCGGTCATCGTGGCCAACCTCATCGCCGACATCATGTACTACTACCTCGATCCGCGGGTGAAAGCATGATCCCCCGGCGCCTGCGTACCTGGATCCTGGTGTGGACGCCCGTCGTCTGGCTGGTGCTCGAGCTGATCACCTACCCCAAGAACCGGCCCATCCACACCGGTCTCGTGCACGTGCTCGGGGGCTTCTTCTCCCCGAGCGTCGGAAACTACCCGGCCTGGATCGTCCTGATCCTCGCCTACGTGTTGCTCGTGTTCGGCATCGGCATGCTCCTGCCCGCCCGCTTCAAGCCTTCGGCCGTCCGCTGGGTCGTGGGCGTCCTCATACCCGTCGCGGTGCTGCTGAGGGTCATCGGCTTTCTGGTGCGCGGCGGCTTTCTGGTGCGGCTCGTGCACGTGAGCGGTCACGGCGCCAACGCTGCCCTGATCCTCACGGCGACCGTCTGCATCGTCCCCGCGCTCATCCTCATCCCGTTCCTGGTGCCCGAACGTCGCATCAACAACCGCGTGCCGCACGTGCTGCTGGCCGCCGGGCTGGTGGCCGCGGCCTGGACGCTCTCGGCCGGCCTGGCCAACGGTCACTTCTATCTCACCGGCAAGAGCACGACCATCGCCTGGCTGTTCCAGACGATCCTCATCGTGCTGATCGCCGCGACCGTCTGGGCCTGGGGCGCCGCCAACCCCGAGCGCGCCGAGCTCACCGTCTGGAACACGCGCCAGATCTGGCGTCTGTACCGCTCCAACTGGCAGGGCATGGTGGGCCTCTACATCATGACCTTCTTCCTGGGCATGGCCCTGCTCGCGCCGTTCCTGGCAGACCACGCCCTGCTCGCCCCGACCGCCCAGATCGGCCTGCCGTTCGCCACGCCGAAGCTGTCGTACTACCACTGGTTCGGCACCACAGAGCAGGGCATGTCGGTGCTCGCCCAGTTCATCTGGAGCGCCCGCATCTCGCTTGTCGTCGGCCTGTTCGCCACGGTCATCTCGACCGTGCTGGGCGCCGGTATCGGCATCGCGGCCGGCTACTACAGCGGCTGGTTCAGCGAGGTGCTCATGCGTCTCACCGACGCCTTCCTCGTGATCCCCTGGCTGCCGCTGGCCATGGTGCTGGTCGCCGCCTGGGGTCAGAACTACATGATCATCATCCTGATCATCGGCATGACAAGTTGGCCGGGCACCGCCCGCGTGGTGCGCGCCGACGCGTTGCGCGTGCGCGAGCTGCAGTTCATCGAGCGCAGCCGCGCCATCGGCTCGAGCAACTGGCACATCATGCAGAAACACATCCTGCCCAACGTGTTCCCGCTGATCTTCGCCAACACCATCCTGGTGGTGGCGATCGCCATCCTCTCCGAGACCACGCTGTCGTTCCTCGGCTTGGGCGACCCGCTCAACTTCAGCTGGGGCACCATGTTGCACAACGCCTGGGACTCGGGCGCGGCCGGCCTGCCGGCCTGGTGGTATCTGCTGCCGCCGGGCATCGCCATCGTCTTCGTCGTGCTCGCCTTCACCTTCATGGGCACGGCCTTCGACGAGGTCCTCGATCCCAAGTTGCGCAAGCGTGAAGAAAGCGGCGAGCGGCCCGACGAAGGTCCCGACCGCCTGCTGCCGCTCGGCGGCGGTGTCGGCGGCGCCGAAAGCCTCGCCGGTCAGGACGGTCTCGGCGGCGGCATCTGGGCCGGTCCCGCCGACGACTGGGATCCCCATAGTCACGATTCGGGAGGGCGACCATGAGCACGGTCGAGTCCGGCCCGTCGACGGGCACCGTTGCAAGCGACGCCGCGGCGACCGCCGCGACGGCCGCCGCGGCCCCCGACAAGGGCCAGCGCATCGCACACGACGGCATCCTCGACGTGCGCGACCTGAAGGCCTACTTCAAGCTGCGCGACGGCGACGTCAAGGCCGTCGACGGCGTGAGCTTCATGTTGGAGCACGGCCGCAGCCTGGGACTCGCCGGCGAGAGCGGCTGCGGCAAGACCACCGCCGCCCTGGCCATCCTGAAGCTGTTGCCCGAAAACGGCCGCATCGTCTCAGGCGAGGTGCTGTTCGACGGCAAGAACCTGGCCAAGCGCACCGAGTACGGCATGAGCAAGATCCGCTGGAAGGACATCTCGATCATCTTCCAGGGCGCCATGAACGCCTTAAACCCGGTGCAGCCGGTGGGCAAGCAGATCGCCGAGCCCATCATCCTCCACGAGGGACTGTCTGAGTCCAAGGCCATGGCCCGCGCCCGCGAGCTCTTCGATTTAGTCGGCATCAACCCCAAGCGCGTCACCGAGTTCCCCCACGAGATGAGCGGCGGCATGCGCCAGCGCGCCATGATCGCCATGGCGCTGGCCTGCAACCCCAAGCTCGTGATCGGCGACGAGCCCACCACCGCGCTCGACGTCATGGTGCAGGCCCAGATCCTCGAGCTGATCGAGCGCCTGCGCCACGAGCTCGACCTCTCCTTCATCCTGATCAGCCACGACCTCTCGGTCATGGCCGAGACCTGCGACAAGGGCGTCATCATGTACGCCGGCAAGGTCGTCGAGGCCGGCACGACCACGCAGATCTTCAACAACGCCCAGCACCCCTACACCAAGCAGCTCATCAAGGCCTTCCCCAACATCCACGAGACCCGCGAGATGGTGAGCTCGATCGCCGGCGACCCGCCCAACCTCTTAAACCCGCCGCCCGGCTGTCGCTTCTTTCCGCGCTGCAGCGAGGGCGAGCCGGCCTGCACGCAGGCCGAGCAGGAGATGGTCGAGCTCGATCCCGGACACTTCGCGCGCTGCTGGAAGGTGGCCTCATGACAGACCTGACACCGCCCGCCCCGGTGCTCGAAAAAGAAAAGGTCAAAAGCGGCTCGATCGGCCGCAAGGACCTGGCCCGCGCCAGCGCCTCAGACGGGGTGCTGTATGACCTGCGCGGCCTCGAGGTCTTCTTTCCGGTGCGCGAGACCTTCTTCAAGGCCATGGTGGCCACCGAGAAGCGCTGGGTGCGGGCCGTCGATTCGATCTCGCTGACCATCTTCGCCGGCGAGATCTTAGCCCTGGTGGGCGAGAGCGGCTGCGGCAAGACGACCACCGGGCGCACCATCCTGGGCTTAGAAAAGCAGACCGGCGGCCAGATCATCTACAAGGGACTCGAGGTCGGCAAGTTCACCCCGGGCGCCATCCGCGACTACCGCCGCAACTGCCAGATCATCTTCCAGGACCCCTACAACGCCATCAACCCCAAGCACACCATCTTCGACATCGTCGCCGAGCCGCTCGTGGTCAACCACCTCGTCTCAAACGAACACGACAAGGAGCAGCGCGTGGTGCGCGCCCTGGAGGAGGCCGGCCTGCGCCCGGCGCGCGACTACCTCTACCGCTACCCCCACGAGCTCTCCGGCGGCCAGCGCCAGCGCGTCTGCATCGCCGGGGCCATCGTCTTAGAGCCCGACATGATCGTCGCCGACGAGCCCGTGGCCAGCCTCGACGTCTCGATCCGCAACGACATCCTGAAACTCATGGTGGCCCACAAGAAAGAGCTCGGGGTGACCTACCTGTTCATCACCCACGACCTCTCGCTGGCCTGGGTCATCTCCGACCGCATCGCCGTCATGTATCTGGGCAAGATCGTCGAGATCGGTGAGACCGAGGAGGTCGTGGCCAACCCGAAGCACCCCTACACCAAGGCCCTGATCTCGGTCATCCCGGTGCCCGACCCCACGGCCCATCGCGAGCGCACGATCCTGACCGGCGAGACCCCCAACCCGGCCGCCATCCCGACCGGCTGTCGCTTTCATCCGCGCTGCCCCGAGCGCATCGACATCTGCTCGCAGCAGACGCCCGCAGACGTGCAGATACGGGGCACGCACTACGCCGCCTGTCTGCGGCTGAACGGACACAGCGCCAGTTGAGCGACGACGTCGTCGGCGTGCTGTGGCCTGACGAGGCCATCGACGCCATCCACCGCGCGTCGCTCGAACTGCTGGCGCGCGTCGGGGTGCGCGTCGAATCGTCGACGGCGCGCGAGCTGCTCGCGCGCGCCGGCTGCCCGCCCGGCCCCGACGGCCGCCTGCTGATCCCCGCCGGTGTGGTCGACGCGGCGGTCGCCGCGGCCCGTCCGACCTACGTCATGACGGCCCGCGACGCCGCGCGCTCGCTGCCCGTCGACGCCGAGCCCGGCCCGATCTTCGTGCACAACATGGGCGGCGCCGCCGACGTCTCCGACGCCCTCACCGGGGCCACGCGCCGGGCGACGATCTCAGACCAGGGCGACTTCACGCGGGTCATGCACCAGCTCGACAACCAGCACACGGTGTGTTCGCTGCTGCAGCCCCAGGACGTGCCCAGCGAGCTCGAGCCGCTCTACTCCTACCTCATGGTGGCCTTCGAGACCGACAAGTACGTCGGCGGTCCCGGCATCTCGTTCCCGTTCCAGGCGCGCTACCTGCATGAGATGGCCATCGCGCTGACCGCGGCGACCGGCGACGACGGCCGCTACCCGCTCGACCTGGCGTTCTCGCCGGTGAGCCCCCTGCTGCTCGGCGCCGACGTGACCGACGCACTCGTCGACAGCGTGGGCCGCGGCCATGTTGTGGTCGAGATCCTGCCCTGCCCGGCGGCGGCTACGACGGCGCCGGCCGCCCTGTCGGCCGCCGTCGCCCAGCAGAACGCCGAAGTCCTGGCCGGTCTCGTAGCGGTGCAGGCGGTCGCGCCCGGCACGCCGACCTACTACGGGCCGCGACTTTCCGCGGTCGACCCGCGCACCGGCATCTTCACGTCGGGCACGCCCGAGACCGGCGTCTCCTCGCTGGCGGCGGTGCTGCTGGCCCGCCGCTACGGCATGGCCTGCGACTGCTACGGGCCCACCACCGACGCTCGCGTGGCCGACGCCCAGTTCGGCTGCGAGCACGCCATGAACGCGCTGCTGGGCATGCTCGCCCGGCCCCGCTTTCTGTCGGGCGTCGGCGACGTGCAGGCCGGCGCCTCATCGAGTCTCGAAGCGCTCGTCATCGACGACGACATCCTGGGCGACGCCTTCTATGCCCTGACGCCACGCCCCTGGGACGCGGCTGCGCTCGACGTCGAGGCGATCGTCGAGGGAGTGCTGAGCAGCAAGGGGTTCCTGTCCACCAAGCACACCAGGCGCTACATCCGCAGCGAGTTCGTGTCGCCACGGCTCAGGCGCCGGGGCGGCGGCCAGGCCTCGTCTTCGCAGCCCGGCGGCCACGCCGGTCACGACGGCCACGGCGGCCACAGCGCGGCCGCCGACGAAGGTCGCGGCGACCTGGCCTGTCTTGCCCGCGAGCGCGTCGCCGAACTGCTCGCGCGCGAGCCCGTGGGCCTGCCTGCCGATACAATGACGGCGATGTGCGGCTGCATCGACGCCTGTGCGCGCGAGATCGGTCTGCCGGAATGGCCCGACCCGCGGCGCCTGCTCGACGCCCGCACCGTCACGACAAGCTGACGCGGCGGTCGGGACCGGCGCAGGTCGCCGAGCCACCCGCGCCGCCGGTCCGAAAGGAGCGTGGAGATGGCGATCCCGTTCGTCTACGTTCGGGCTCACGGCTCGTATCGTGAGATCGGACGCCAGGTCGGCGAAGCCGCGCGCTCCCAGATCGAGGCCTCCATCGCCTTCTTTGCCGACAACTTCGCGGCTTTGAGCGGCGGCCTGTCGTTCGGCGAAGCCGAACGACAGGCCGCCGCCTACCTGCGCTTCGCGCGGGCCTACACGCCCCAGTGCGTCGAGGAGCTCGAGGGTATGGCCGAAGGCGCCGGCGTGCCCTTTCTGTCCCTGCTCGTGCCCAACTGCGGCGAGGAGTTCACCTCGAGCGAGCCGTGTGTCGGCAGCCGGCCCGAACCCCGCGGCGCACCCGGCTGTACTGCTGTGGCGGTTGTCTCCGAGGGCCGTCACGTCGTCGGTCACAACATGGACTGGTATGTGGTCGACGCGGTGAACAATGTGCTGTTCGACCTGACGGTGAGTGACGGCACCAGGCTGCTGGCCTTTGCCGGCGCGGCTTACCTGCCGATCGTGGGCCTGAACTCGCACGGCATCGGTAACGTGAGCAACTCGGTGTACTCGACCGACAACCTGGTCGGGGTGCCCAACGTCTTCGTGCGACGCACGACGATGCAGGACGCCACCCTCGAAGCGGCCCGTGAGCATGGGCTCCTGCCGACCCGGGCTCGCGGCACGAATCAGTTCTTCGCTGACACCGACGGCCGGCTGTGGGATATCGAGTCGTCGGCCGGCGCCAGCGCCTTCGCCGACCACTCGGCGCGCGGCTACATGGCACACACCAACCACTACGTGGCGCCGGAGATGGCGCCCTACGAAGGCTCCGACCAGCAGGAGTCGCGCACGCGGCTCGATACGGCCGAGACCACGCTCGCCGAAGGTCTCGGCCGCGGCGACGACCCGGTCGAGCTCGTGGCCCGGATCCTGCGCTGCCACGAGCCCTCGTCGGACGATTGCATCTGCGGCCACCCCGACACCAGTCTGCCGCTTGCCGAGCAGGGCATGACGGTCGGCAGCATCATCTGCGATCTCGACGAACGGCGTCTGTACGCCTGCGCCGGCACGCCGTGCGACAACCCCTACCAGGTCTTCGAGATGGACTGACAGAGCCGGCTCTCGACTTCGCCGGGCGGGCAAGGGGAGCGCACGGCAGTCGTGCACGGCACGATCGAGGAGGGCTTTCGTGGACTACTGCTGGACTACGACGACGTTCGAGATGCCGGGCTGCCGTGTGGTGCGCAACCTGGGCGTCGTGCGCGGGGTCACCGTGCGCTCGGCTCATCTGGGCAGCCAGATCGCGGCCGGCTTTCGCTCGCTCGGCGGCGGCCGCATCGATGAGTACGTCGAGATGTGCGAGCAGGCGCGCGCCGAGGCCTTCGCCATCATGGTGGCTCACGCCGAGCAGATGGGCGCCAACGCCATCGTGGGCGTGCGCTACGACGCCACCGAGATCGCGCAGAACATGACCGAGGTCCTGGCCTACGGGAGCGCGGTCGTGGTCGAAGGCGACGCACCGAAGGCGTGACCCAAAGCCGCGGTGTCGCCGCCTTGGACAATCTGTTGTGCCGACTCGCCTTGAGGTTGGACAGAAGGTAGTATATCGGTGGCATCACGCACGACCACACCCTGTCTTCGGAAGGACGGCGAGCCGACATGATCACCGTTCAGGACATCCTCGAGATCCCTGGTCTCAACCTCAAGCTCTGCGCGGGCAAGAAGGCGGTCGGCAACCCGGTGCGCTGGGTGCACATCGCCGAGATGTCCGACCCCACCCGCTGGCTCAAGGGGGGCGAGCTGCTGCTCACCACCGGGCTCGCGCTCGTCGACCGCGAGGCCGAACAGCTCGCCATGCTGCAGCGCCTGATCGACGCCAACCTGTCGGGTCTCGGCTTCGGTGTCGGCTTCGGCTTCAAGTCGGTGCCCGAGTCCATGATCGCGCTGGCCGAACAGCACGACTTTCCGCTCTTCGAGGTGCCCTACAACATCCCGTTCATCGCCATCACCGAAGCCGTCGCCTCGAAGATCGTGAACGAGCAGTACGCTCTCCTGCAGCGCTCGCTCGCCGTGCACGAGAAGCTCACCAAGATCGTGCTCGAAGAAAAGGGCCTGCAGTTCATCATCTCGACGCTGTCGGGGCTGGTCGGTTGCTCGGCGGTGCTGTTCGACTTTCACGGCCTGGTGCTCTGCGAGGCCGCCCACCGGCGCCGCATCCCGGCCGCCCTGATCGCCGACCTCTGGGAGCAGATCTCCGACAAGCGTGCTTCGCGCCAGGACTTCGCGGTCGACGCGCCGCAGGGAGGCGGCAGCGTGCAGGTCTATCCGGTCGTGGCCTCGCACCGCATCGGCGCCTTTCTGGCGGTCATGAAGGACGCCGGCGAGTTCTCAGACTACGACCGCATCATCCTGCATCACGTGGTCACCGTCACAGCCCTCGAGCTCGTCAAGAAGAAGGCCGTCGCCGAGACCGAAAAGCGCCTCGCCGGCGACTTCTTCGACGAGCTCATCGCCAGCGATCTCTACGAAGAGGAGATCGCCCGCCGGCTTGCCTTCTTCGGTCTCGACCCCGCCGCCGAGCAGCTCATCGCGCTGGTCGACATCGACGGCTTCACGACGCCCGCCGACGACCTGCCCGACAAGGTCGAGACCATCGTCCAGGATGTGAAGGAGCGCTTTCACTGGGCGGTCGACGAGTTCCTCGCGCAGCACGACCTGCTGTTCATCTCGGCCTCGCACGGCGAGTCGGTCGTGGTGCTGGTACAGCTCGGCTCGCTCGACTCTCACGACGTCCTCACGCTCGCCGGCGAGCTCCAGGCCACGATCGGTCGGCTGATCCCCGAGATCACCGTGTCGATCGGCATCGGCCGGCCTCACACCACGCTCGTCGACCTGCGGCAGAGCTACTACGAGGCCCTCTACGCGATCCAGATCCGCAAGATCAAGGGCAGCACGAGCGTCATCGCGAGCTTCGACGACCTGGGCTCCTACGGTCTGCTGCTGGGCCTGCAGGACACCGTCTCGCTCGAAGTCTTCTACGACAGCGTGCTGGGCAAGCTGCGCACCTACGACGAACAGAACGCGAGCGACCTCGTCAAGAGTCTCGCCTGCTTTCTCGAGGCCAACGGCCACTGGGGCGAGGCCGCCGAACGCCTCTACGTCCATCGCCACACGCTGCGCTATCGCATGAAGCGCGTCGAGGACATCACCGGCCGCGATCTCGGCAGCTCGCAGGACCGCATGGAGTTCTGGCTGGCCCTCAAGGCGCGTGAGCTGGTGGCCCAGTCGGGCAAGCGGCCGCGCGCCGTGCGCCAGACCTAGCGCGTCGCCGGGCCCAGCAGCGCGCCGCCGTCGACCGGCAGGTTCACGCCGGTCAGCGCGTCGCAGGCGATCACGAACCGCACCGCCCGCGCCAGGTCGGCCGGCGCGACCGGGCGGCCGCTCGCCGTGCGGGCCGCCGCTCTCAGGGTGGCTTCGCGCCGCGGATCGTCGGGCAGGTCGACCGGCCCCGGCGCCACGCCGCACACCCTCACCCCGTCGCCCGCCCACGCCCTGGAGAGCGAGCCCACGAGCATGATCTGGGCGGCCTTGGCGGCGCCGTGAGCGGCGAAAGCCGCCGACGGCGCCATGCCCAGCACATCGGTCACGGCGACGATGACCCCGTGCGCGGGCCCGCCGGCGTCGTGATCGGGCCCGCCGGCGTCGTGCGTAAGCCCGCCGGCGTCGTGCGCCGTCGCGACGTCGATGAACCGCTCACGCGCGGCGCAGGCCGCGACGAAGAAGCCGCGCGCGACCACGTCGAACGACGCCTGCCAGTCGGTCGGGTCGATGTCTTGCGGGGCCGCCGGCTCGAACGGTCCGCTGACGGCGTAGACGAGCACGTCGAGCCCGCCCAGGGCGTCGGCGGCGCCGGCCACGAGCGCGGCCGCGTCGGCCGCGACGGCCGTGTCGCCGGCGACGATGGCGCAGCGGCGGCCCAGGGCGCGCACCGCCGCGCAGGTGTCGGCGGCGTCGGCGGCCGCCGACCGCGTGCTGACGGCAACGTCGGCGCCGTGCGCGGCAAGGTCGAGCGTGAGCACGCGCCCCAGGCGCCGCGCGCCGCCGATCACTAGGCATCTCGCGCCATGAAGTTTCACGCCGCCGCCTTGCCCATCGCGCGCATCGCGACCACCGCGCCTTTCGCCGATCGACCGTGTCTCGTGTGATAAACATACCAGAGCACCCGCCGAACGGACGTGTCGGCGCGACCCAGGGGGGAACGTGAAACGCGGTCTCGACGCACTCGACAAGGCCCTGATCAGCACGCTGTTCGCCGACGGCCGACTCGCGGTCTCCGAGATCGCCGCTCGCCTGGGCAGCTCCACTCCGACCGTGCGTGGGCGCCTGCGTCACTTGGTCGGAAGCGGCGTGCTGCGCGTAGCGGCGCTCGTCAACGCCTCAGAGACACCCGAGCTCACCATCGGCATCGTGGGGCTCAGCCTCGACCACTACGATCTCGACGGGATGGTCGAACGGCTCGCCGCGCTCGACGTGGTCAACTGGGCGGCGGTCGTCACGGGCCGCTACGACATCATCGCCGAGGTCGCCACCACCGACGGCATGAACGGCCTCTACGACTTCCTCAACATCTCCCTGCAGAAGCTGGGCGGCATCCAGTCCAGCGAGATGTTCGTCGTCCTGAAAGCGAGCCACAAGTGGATGCTCCTGCCTCAGGCCACGACGGCCGCCTGGACCGCGCCCAACGGCGGCGAAGCCTGATACATCGGTCGCGCCGCGCTTTTCGCGAATCGGTAAGACTGCCCGGTTTCTCTTTCGATGACGGAAGGAGCGCCACTGGATTTCTGCTACAATGCCAACGTTATTGGGGCACGGCAATGCCGCGCTACCCCGGCTGCTGGAAGTGGCAAGACAACAGGAGGGAAACGATGATCGTCGGCGTGCCCAAGGAGATCAAAAACGAGGAGTACCGCGTCGCCATGACTCCCAACGGGGTCAAGGATTTCGTGCGCGCGGGTCACACGGTCGTTGTCGAGGCCGGCGCCGGCGTGGGCTCGGGTTTCAGCGACGCTGAGTACAAGGCCGCGGGCGCCGAGCTCGCTCCCGTCGACGACGTGTTCGCGCGTGCCGAGATGATCTACAAGGTCAAGGAGCCCATCCCGGTCGAGTATCCCAAGTTCAGGCCCGACCAGATCCTCTACACGTACCTCCACATGGCCGCGGCGTACGCCCGCCAGCTCACCGACGCCATGATCGCCTCGGGTATCCGCGGCATCGCCTTCGAGACGGTCGAGTTCCCGAACGGCGCCCATCCGCTCCTCTTCCCGATGAGCGAGGTCGCCGGCAAGCTGGCCATCCAGGCCGGCGCCACTCACATGCAGAAGAACAACGGCGGTCGCGGCGTGCTGCTCGGCGGCGTCACCGGCGTTCCGCAGGCCAAGGTCGTCATCATCGGCGGCGGCACCGTCGGCACGAACGCCGCCAAGGTGGCCGTGGGCATCGGCGCCCGTACGGTCGTCATCGACAAGAGCGCCGAGCGCCTCACCTACCTCGACGAGATCTTCGGTGGCCACATCGAGACCGTCCTCAGCACCGAGTCGGCCATCGAGGCCGAGATCGAAGACGCCGACCTCGTCGTCGGCGGCGTGCTGCTGCCGGGCGGCGCGCAGGCTCCGCACCTGGTCAAGAAGAGCATGCTCAAGAACATGCTGCCGGGCTCCGTGCTCGTCGACGTCGCCATCGACCAGGGCGGCTGCTTCGAGACCTCCAAGCCCACCACCCACACCGAGCCGACCTACGTGGTCGACGGCGTCATCCACTACTGCGTCGCCAACATGCCCGGCGCCGTGGCTCGCACCTCCACCATGGCGCTCGCCGGCGCCACGCTGCCCTTCGGTCTGGCCATCGCCAACAAGGGCTTCGAGAAGGCCGTCGCCGAAGACGCCGCGCTGGCCCTCGGCGTCAACATCTACCGTGGCAAGCTCACCATCCCGTCGGTCGCCACGGCTCACGGTCTGGCTTACACCCCGCTGGCCGACGCCCTGAGCGCCTGACAGCGACACACTGAACGAGATATGGCCGACCGGGTCCCGACCGGACCCGGTCGGCCATAAAGAATGAGCGGGCGCCGTCCGGCGGCGTGGTCGATCCTTTAGCGGGGGCCACGGGCGCCGGGCGGCGCTTCGCATTCCTGCCTTGCGTAGCGACCGATCCGGTGTCGCCGGGGACGTTCCGGACTGGAGCGGCGAGACCGGGAAGTCTGGATCGAAGCGCGAGACGGGGGCGGCGAGGACGGCCTGGACTGCGGCGAGACGGGGGCGGCGCTCTACCTGACGTAGCGGCGCAGATCGCGCCAGCGAGACGACGCTTCCTGCATGGCCTGCACGAGTACCGTCACGCGGGCGGCCGACCGCTGCAGCTCGCTCAGACGCTCACTCAGGTACTCGCCCTTCTCGCCCAGCGCGGCCGCCTTCTGGGCGGCCAGATCGGCGCGCCGCGCCAGGCCGTCGGCCAGGGGCAGCAGCTCCGCCTGGGTGCGCCGGCCCGTCCTGTAGAGCTTGAGGCCGCGTCCGACGAGCGGCGCCGCCGCGACGATCGTGGCGACCACGACGATGCCCAGGAGGATCAGGAGTACGGTGCCGTTCATGACTGCCCTGCAGTCTATCCCTTCGGCCGGCATGTGGAACAGGGGGAGCCCGGTGGACGCGTCTCAGGGCAGGCGAACGAAGCCCGGCGGGCGCGTCTCAGGGCAGGCGCAGGGCGTAACGGCGGCAGGCCGTCGGCGCCTCGAAGTCGGACAGGCGGGCGACCTTGACGACGTCGCCTGTGTGCGGAGCCTCCACGATGAGGCCGTTGGCGATGTAGATGACCACGTGATGGATGGGCGCGCCGAAGAACACGAGGTCGCCCGGCTCGAGCTGCGATTCGGCCACCGGGACGCCCATCTGGGCCTGGTAGGCAGCGTAGTGTGGCAGGGCGACGCCGTACCGCGCAAAGACGTAGAGCACGAGGCCCGAGCAGTCGAACCCGCTCGGCGAGGCGCCGCCCCAGACGTACGGCACGCCGAGGAACTTGAGGGCGGAGCGGACGACCCCGACCTGCGCCGGCGTGCCCCGGATGGTGCCGATACGCGCCAGAACCGCGGTGGCGAGCTTCGCGGAGGACTGCGAGGCAAGCAGGGCGCGCTGGTCGAGGATCTTTTTGATGCGACCGTTCAGGCCGTCGAGGACCGCCTGGCGCTCGGCCAGCTGGCCTTCGATGGTCGACTGCGTGGCGTCGACCTTCTGCCGCGCGGCCAAGGCCTGGTTACGCTTGGCGGCGAGCGAGTTCTGCAGCGCGTTGACCCGGCCGACCGTGGCCAGGAAGCCGTCGCGTAGCTGGCGGTCCTGCTCGTTCAGGCGCCTGAGCAGCTCGAGCCGCGCCGCGGCGTCGGTGAGGCTGCCGCCGTTCAGCAGCTCGTCGAGCAGGCCGTAGTCGCCGAGCTTGTACATCCAGGCGAGGTGTGAGCCCAGGACGGCCTGCTGCTGGGCGAGCTCGTCCTGGCTCTGAGAGAGCTGCAGACGGATCTGGCCGAGCTGGGCGTCGATGTCGGTGAGCTGCTGCTGGGCCAGGTCCCAGCGCTCGACGACGATCTCGAGCCGGTCGTCGAGGGCGGCGACCTGCTTCTGGACCTTGTCGGCGGCCTGCTGCAGCCCGTTGAGGCTGGTCGGCTGCCCGGCGGAGGGGCTTGCCGCGGGACTCGCGGCGGGACTCGCGGCGGCTCGTCCGCCCGAAAGGCCGGTGAGACAGGCCGCGATCGCGCAGGCGACCAGCGCGGCCACGACGAACCGGCGCGGGGAGCGGGCCGTCGCCACGCGCGCCGTGCGCGTCGCCGCGCCTGTGGCCGTGCGCGTCGCCGTGCCTGTGGCCGTGCCTGTGGCCGTGCGCGTCGCCGCGTGGGCGCGACGATCTTCGCCGGCCGGCGGCCGCGCATGGCCCTGTGTCTGGATGTCGTGTGGCGCGCGCATGGTCTGTCACCAATCTCTATCGGCCGCACGACCAGCGCCTTGACCGCCGCGAAAGGCGGTGGCCTCGCGGCACCCGTCGCGCGGCCGCGGCGCACCCTTTACAGGCTGGGAGCGCAGCGCTATACTTCCTCTCCCACTTGGGGAACATGGACCAGGTGGCAAGCGTCGCGGGGTGGAGCAGTCCGGTAGCTCGTCGGGCTCATAACCCGAAGGTCGCAGGTTCGAATCCTGCCCCCGCTACCAAAGCCTTCCGGGGCGCCCGTTCGGGCGCCCTATTTTGTTGCCCCGTTCGGGCGCCCCGGTCCGTTGCTCCCACCAGGGTCCGCGGTTTCTCGCCTCGCCACCGGCGTACTATGCTGACGAACGCACGCTTCCCGCAAGAAGGCAAGGAGACCAGGCATGGTGACGACGCTTATCGTCAACGGCAGCCCCTACGGCAGCGAGCTCCCCTACAACGCCTTGCGCCTGGCCGCCGCGCTGCTCGTCAAGGAGCAGTGGGTCGAGGTCTTCTTCCTGGGCGACGGGGTGCAGACCGCTCGCCGCGGTCAGGACCCTCGTGGCGCTCACGCCTCGCTCGAGGAGATGCTGACGGAGCTGCTCGACAAGGGCGCGGTGGTGACCCTGTGCGGGACCTGCTGTCAGACTCGCGGACTCAGCGACTCAGACGTCGTCGCGGGCGTCCACCTCGGCACGATCCACGACCTCGCCGACCTCGTCGCTCGCAGCGACCGGGTCGTGTCGTTCTAGGCTCCTCAAGGGTGCGCCGGCGGCCATGACAGGCGACCCCGGCAGCCGTCGCGGTCTCGTCGTGTCGCTGCGCCGGCGGGCGGCCAACTTCGTCGCCGCCGGCGAGCTTCTGCTGCCCGGCGAGCGCGCCCTTCTCATGCTCTCCGGCGGCGCCGACTCCATGGCCCTGCTCGATCTCGTCCGCGGGATCGATCGCCGGCTCGGGCTCGGCCTCGAGCTGTCGGCCCTGCACGTCGACTACGCCACGCGCGGCGCCGCCTCGACGCGCGACAGAGGGATCGTCGAGGATGCCTGCCGGGCTTTCGCTCTGCCCCTGCACGTCGTGGCGCTCGCCCGCAAGCCCACCGGCAGCGCCTTTCAGGAGCGCGCCAGACAGATCCGCTACGAGGCCGCGCGCGCCGTGGTCGCCCGTGGCGAGGCCGACGTCGTGGTCACCGCCCACAACCGCGACGACCAGGCCGAGACGGTGCTCTACCGCCTCACCAAGTACGCCGCGTCGTCGTCGCTGCGCGCCATGCGCCCGCGCGAGGTCGGTCTCGCACGGCCGCTGCTCTGCCTGGGCTCCGCCGAGCTGCGGGCCTACTGCCGGGAGCTCGGCATCGCCTACGGCGAAGACGAGACCAACGCCACGGTCGGCTACCGCCGCAACCTGGTGCGCCACGAGGTGCTGCCGGTGCTGCAGAGCATCAACCCACGGGTCTGCGAGACGCTCGCCGAGGCGGCCGCGCTGGCCGACGAGGAACACGCGGTGCTCGAGGCGGCCGTCGATGCCGCCTGGGCGCGCGTCGCGGCCTCCAGCGCCCAAGCTGCCGGCGCGCCGCCCTGGGTCCTCGACGTGCGCGCGCTCGCGTCTGAGCCGGCCGCCCTGCGGGCGCTCTGCCTGCGGCGCCTTGCGCGCTGTGCCCTGGGCGACGATGCGCTGATCACGCGCCGTCTCACGCAGGGCCTCGAGCGCTTGGCGGCCACGGCGGCGGGGTCGCGGACGGTCGCCCTCGGCGGCGGCTACGAGGCCGTGCGTGAGTATGAGCGGCTCTGCGTGCGGCGCCGGGCGGGCACGCACGCGTGCCCGCCCGGCGCCCTCACTCCCGGCTCCTCGCGGCTCTTCTGCGGGCGCCGCTTCCGGGCCGAAGTGGTCGCCGGCGCCGTCTTTGAAAAGACGACCGCCGAGGCCTGGCTGGCCGTCGGTCGGCCCGATCCCGAGATCGTCCTGCGCCACCCGCGAGGCGGCGACCGGCTGCGGCCGTTCGGCATGACGGCCGACGTGCTGCTGTCCGATCTGCTTGCCGCCGGCCGCGTGCCACGCGCCCGCCGCGGTCACGCGGTGGTGGCCGAGCTGGACGGCGAGATCGCCTGGGTATGTCCGGGGCGCAGCTCCGAATCGTTCCGCGTGACCGATGCGACACCGTATACTCTGCATATCTTCGAAGAGACAACGGAGGCGACGTGATCGACCCGATCGGCGACACGCTGGTGACACGCGACCAACTGCGGGCCAAGATCACCGAGCTCGGCCAGCGCATCTCGGTCGACTATCAGGGCAAAGACCTCGTGCTGGTGGGCGTCCTCAAGGGCGCGGTGTTCTTTCTGGCCGACCTGGCCCGCTGCCTCACGGTGCCCTGCGCCATCGACTTCATGGCGGTCACGAGCTACGGCTCGTCGACCGACTCGTCGGGTGTCGTGCGCATCCTCAAAGACCTCGACCATCCCATCGAGGGGCGCGACATCCTGATCGTCGAGGACATCATCGATTCGGGCCTTACACTGAGCTATCTGCTCAAGAACCTGCGCTCGCGCAAGCCGGCCTCGCTCGAGGTGTGCGCCCTTCTCACCAAGCCCGAGCGGCGGCGCATCAACCTCGACTGCCGCTACATCGGCTTCGAGATCCCCAACGTGTTCGTGATCGGCTACGGTCTCGACTGGGACGAACGATTCCGTACGCTCGATCACGTGGCGGGCGTGCGCGACGAGGCGATCGCCGAGCTCGCCGGAGCCTGAGGGTTCTTTGCCCTAGCCTCAGGGGTATGGTAATCTCAAACGTCCTACCAGGCGCGGCAGCCGGCATGCCAGTTCCCTTCTCAAGCGAGTTGACGTGAGCAGATTCATCCGCAGCGCGTTCTTTCCGATCCTCATCGTCATCATCCTGGCGATCGTGGTGAACCTGTTCGTGCGCGGCCACCAGAACGGCTCCAAGAGCTCGGTCAAACCGGCCTACCAGGGCGTCACCTCGGTCGCCAAGGTCGGCGGCGTGTCGCAGACCGTGCCGCTCTCGCAGTTCACCGCCGACCTCGCCGCCGGCGCAGTGCAGAAGGTCGTGGTCGACCCCCAGACCATGGCGGCTCAGGTGACCACCACTGCCGCCACGGGCGCGGCGACCGGCAGCGGCGCGACTGCGGGCGGTACCGCGACCGGCAGCTCCGCGACAGGTAGCAGCTCGGCGAGCCCAACGCCGGCGCCATCGCCCAGCGCTTCCGCGTCCGCCGGCGCCACGACGTCTGCCGGCGCCACGACGTCCGCAGGGGGCACGACGTCGTCGACGTCGGGCTCCGCGTCTTCTGCCACCGGCTCCGCCACCGCGGCCCCCACGGTCTACGGCGTGCTCTTCAGCGATCCGGCGCAGTTCTCGGCGCTGCTCGCCAAGCACAAGATCACGCCGGTCGCCGGCTCCGTGCCCACGACGAGTGTGCCTCAAAGCTTCGTCAACGATCTGCAGAACGGCCGCGTCAAGCAGGTCGTCATGAACACCAAAGACCAGAACCTGACGGTCACCCTGAACGACAAGACGACGTACAAGGTGAGCTACCCCGACACCACGACCACGACCCAGCTCATCGATCAGTACAACGTGCAGCTCATCCCGCAGAACCCGGGCAGCGCCTGGTGGGGCAGCCTGCTCACGTATCTCCTGCCGTTCGTGCTCATCATCGGGTTCTGGCTGTTCATCATGAACCAGATGCAGGGCGGCGGCTCCAAGGTGATGAGCTTCGGCAAGAGTCGCGCCAAGCGCGTCAGCGTCGACGCGCCCAAGGTCACCTTCAAAGACGTGGCCGGCATCGACGAGACCGTCGAGGAGCTCGAAGAGATCAAGGAGTTCCTCGAGAACCCCAAGAAGTTCCAGCAGCTGGGCGCACGCATCCCCAAGGGCGTCTTGTTGTTCGGTCCTCCCGGCACCGGCAAGACGCTGCTGGCGCGGGCCGTGGCCGGCGAGGCCGGGGTGCCGTTCTTTTCGATCTCGGGCTCCGACTTCGTCGAGATGTTCGTGGGCGTGGGCGCAAGTCGGGTGCGCGACCTGTTCGCCCAGGCCAAGCAGAACAGCCCCTGCATCATCTTCATGGACGAGATCGACGCCGTCGGGCGCCACCGCGGCACGGGCATGGGCGGTGGTCACGACGAGCGCGAGCAGACCTTGAACCAGCTCTTAGTCGAGATGGACGGCTTCGAGATGAAGGACAACATCATCCTGATCGCCGCCACCAACCGCCCCGACATCTTAGACCCCGCCCTGCTGCGCCCGGGCCGCTTCGACCGCCAGATCGTGGTCGACCGCCCCGACCGCCAGGGCCGCGAGGCCATCCTCGCGGTGCACACCCGCGGCAAGCCGATCGCCAAGCACATCGACTTGGACACCCTGGCCGCCCAGACCCCGGGATTTACCGGCGCCGACCTGGCCAACCTGGTAAACGAAGCGGCCCTGCTGGCCGCCCGCCACGGCAAGAAGATCATCGACATGCCGGAGTTGGAAGAGGGCATCATGCGCGTTTTGGCCGGCCCCGAAAAGAAGGGCCGCCTGCTCTCAGACAAGGAGCGCACGATCACCGCCTACCACGAGATGGGCCACGCCCTGGTGGGCCACTTCTTAACCCACACAGACCCGGTGCACAAGATCTCGATCGTCTCCCGCGGGGCCGCCCTGGGCTACACCATCTCGCTGCCGGCCGAAGACAAGTTCTTAACCACCATGGCCGAGTTAAACGACAGCCTGGCGATGACCTTAGGCGGCCGCGCCGCCGAGGAGATCCAGTTCGGCGAGATCACGACCGGCGCCGCCAACGACCTGGAGAAGGCCACCGACACCGCCAAGCAGATGATCATGCGCTGGGGCATGAGCGCCAAGCTCGGCGCCCGCACCCTGGGTCACAACCAGGCGATGCCGTTTCTGGGCCGCGACTTCTCGCAGGAGCCCGACTACTCAGAAGAGGTGGCGCGCGCCATCGACGACGAGATCCGGCGCATCATCGAAGAGGCCCACGACCGCGCCCGGGCGGTGCTGGCCGCCCACCGCGAGGCGCTCGACTCGACCGCCCAGATCTTAGTCGAGCGCGAGACCATCGAGCGCGGTGAGTTCGAGGCCCTGCTGGCCGGCACGCCGCCGGCCGAGGTCTTCCGCGACAAGGACGAGCGCGCCCGCCAGCGCAGCCAGGGCGAGGACGGCGAGGGCGAGGGCGAGAAGCGCTCGCCGGCTCAGCACAAGCCGCTGGTAGGCCAGCCGTCGCCGGTCAATCCGCTCAATCCTGAGACGACCTAGGCTTCGCGGCGAGCTCGGTCGGCCAGGTGGACAAAGCGAAGATAGAGCAGGCGGTACTCCTCTACCTCGAAGGCATCGGCGAAGACCCCACACGGCCGGGCCTGCGCGACACGCCGCGGCGGGTCGCCGACATGTGGGACGACATCTTCTTTGGCCTCGAAGCCGATCCCCGCGAGCTGCTCGTGCCCATGAGCGACGACCATCACCACGAGATGGTGCTGGTGCGCGACATCGCCTTCTACTCGGTCTGCGAGCACCACCTGCTGCCCTTCGTGGGCCGCGCCCACGTCGCCTATATCCCGAGCACCAGCGGCCACATCGCCGGCCTGTCCAAGCTGGCTCGCGTGGTGCGCACCATCGCCGCCCGGCCGCAGCTTCAGGAGCGCATCACGAGCGAGCTCGCCGACACCATCGTCGACACCCTGCATCCGCTGGGCGCGCTCGTCCTGATCGAAGCCGAGCACATGTGCATGTCCATGCGCGGCATACGCAGCCCCGGCGCCCAGACGGTGACGAGCGCCGTGCGCGGCATCGTCGAGTCCAACGACGCGACCCGCGCCGAGGTCCTCGGTCTGATCAACGCGCCCCGCTAGGGCCAGACCGCGACCGCCGCCGGTGCGCTTCCCTGCCACAGACCTGAAGATAGCGCTGCCCTGCGTGATGGGCATCGTCAACGTCACCCCCGATTCGTTCTCCGACGGCGGCGAGTACGCCGACGCCGACTCGGCGGTGGCCCACGGCCTGCTGCTGGCCGCCGAGGGCGCCGCGATCCTCGACATCGGCGGCGAATCGACCCGACCGGGCGCCGAGCCGGTGCCGCTGGCCGACGAGCTGGCGCGCGTCGTGCCGGTGGTCGAGCGGCTGGCCGCCACCGTGCCGGCTCTCCTTTCGATCGACACCGCCAAAGCCGCCGTGGCGCGCGCCGCCCTTGCGGCCGGCGCCACCATCGTGAACGACGTCACGGCGCTGCGCGGCGACCCCGCCATGACCGCGCTCGTGGCCGAGCAAGGCTGCCCCGTGTGTCTGATGCACATGCTCGGCGAGCCGCGCACCATGCAGGACGACCCCCGTTACGACGACGTGGTCGGCGAGGTCGTGGCCTTCCTCGAGCGAGCCATGACGGCGGCCGTCACCGCCGGCGTGCGCGAAGAGCAGATCCTGCTCGATCCCGGCATCGGTTTCGGCAAGACGGTCGAGCACAACCTCCTGCTTCTGGCCCACCTCGATCGCTTCGTTGCCCTGGGACGGCCGGTCGTCCTCGGCGCCTCGCGCAAGCGGTTCATCGGCGCCCTGCTCGACGCTGAGCCGGCGCAGCGCGTGGCGGGCACGGTCGCCACCACCGTGCTCGGTGTCGAGCGGGGAGCGGCCATCGTGCGCGTGCACGACGTACGACCGAACGTCGAAGCGCTGCGCGTGGCGTGCGCGGTCCTCGATGCGGGAGAGACGGTCCAGGGTGGCCCTGCGAGCGGGGCAGGCCGAGCCGGCGCCGCCGGCGCCGGTGTCGGGTCCGGCGACGCGCCCGGGCGGAGCTCGCGATGAGCGATACGCCGCGGCGCGCGCTCGAGATCTCGCTCGAGCGCCTCGAGGCGCCGTGCCGGATCGGCGTCGGCGACGTGGAGCGCAGCGCGGCACAGACGCTGCTCATCGACGTGCGTCTCACGCCGCTCGTGCTCTCCGACTACGCCGCCGACGAACTGACGACCACGGTCGACTACGGCGCCGTGGCGGGCCTCGTCGTGGCCACGGCGGCCGAACGCCCCTACAGGCTGCTCGAACGCCTCGCCACCGAGATCGCCGACCGGCTCTGGGCCATGGCCGCGCTGGCCGAGCTGCGCGTCACGGTGCGCAAGCCCTCGCCGCCGGTCGGCTCGCCGGCCGCCGCGGCCGCCGTGCAGGTGACCTACCGACGGTGAACGGTCCGCAGGCGCCGTCGCGCGGCGTCTCACCGGCCGGGACCGGGAGCGAAGGCAAGGCCGCGGCCGGCATGCCGCGCCGCGTCTTCGTCTCGCTCGGCTCGAACCTCGGCGAGCGCGCGGCGGCGCTGCGCGCCGCCCTCGCCGCGCTCGCCGCCGTGCCGGCCACCACGGTCCTCGCGGCCTCGCGGATCTATGAGACCGAGCCCCAGGACCTGCCCGACCAGCCGCCCTTTCTGAACCAGGTGGCCTGCCTCGAGACGGGCCTCCGGCCGCTCGAGCTGCTGGGCCATGCCCAGCGCATCGAGGCCGCCGCCGGCCGGATGCGCGACGTGCGGTTTGGTCCCCGCACCCTCGATGTCGATATACTGCTCTTCCAAGGTGTGGAGGGCGAAGCGCAGGAGCTCACGCTGCCACACCCGCGATTGTGGCAGCGAGCCTTCGTGCTCGTGCCGCTCGCCGAGCTCTGGACGCTGGCGCGCGACATGCCGCAGGTCGACGTGCCCCGGCTCGCCGCCGAGCTCGCCGAAAGCCAGGCCGTCACGTTGTACGTCGCGGAGGACTGATCGACGATCACTGAGCTCACCCCCGACCTGCGACCGGCGAGCGGGTGACCGCCGTGCCGCGTCCGTACATCGCGAGCCTGCCGCCGCGGCCCCTGCTGCGCCGCCAGTTCGACGTGCTCGTGCTGGGCGGCGGCATCGCGGGCCTCACGGCGGCGATCGCCGCCGCGCGGCGCTGGCACGTCGGCCTGCTGACCAAGGCCGGCCTGAACGACACGACGACCTTCCTCGCCCAGGGCGGTATCGCCGCCGCCCTGGGCGAATCCGACTCTCCCGACCTGCACTTTCAGGACACGGTCAACGCCGGCGCGGGCCTCTGCGACCCCGAAGCCGTCAGGGTGCTCGTGAACGAGGGCCCCGACCGCGTGCGCGAGCTGATCGAGATCTGCCCGCGGTTCGACCGCCAGAACGGCGAGATCGTGCTCGGCCGCGAAGGCGCCCACTCGGTCCGCCGGGTGGCTCACGCCGGCGGCGACGCCACCGGCCGCGAGGTCGCCAGCGCCCTGTCTGAGGCGGCCCGGGTCGGCAGCCGCGTGCAGCTCTATGAGGACGAGTTTGCCATCGATCTGCTGACCATCGACGGGCGCTGCATCGGCGCCCTCTCGCTCAACCTCGCCGACGGCGAGTACACGCTGAATCTGGCCATGGTCACCATCCTCGCCACCGGCGGGGCCGGGCAGGTCTATGCCCGCACGACCAATCCCGAGGTCGCTACCGGCGACGGCGTGGCGATGGCCTATCGTGCCGGCGCCTCCATCCGCGACCTCGAGTTCGTCCAGTTCCATCCGACCGGCCTGGCCGTCGGCGACTCGCCGACGCCGCTCGTAACCGAAGCGCTGCGCGGCGAAGGCGCTCTGCTGCGCAACGCCGCCGGCGAGCGTTTCATGCCCGCGGTCGACCCCAAAGCCGAGCTCGCGGCGCGCGACGTCGTGGTGCGCGGCATGCTCGCCGAGATGGCGCGCGAGGGCTCGTCGCACGTCTACCTCGATGCCACGGGGCTCGACGCCGACATGCTGCGTGAGCGTTTCCCGAGAGTGACCGCCCTGCTGGCCGAGCACGAGCTCGACCTGAGCCGCGACCTCGTGCCGGTCGCTCCCGTGGCGCACTACTTCATCGGCGGTGTGGTCACCGACGTCTGGGGCCGTACCACCGTGCCCGGCCTCTACGCCGCCGGCGAAGTCGCCAGCACCGGCGTGCACGGCGCCAACCGGCTCGCCTCGAACTCGCTGCTCGAGGGCCTCGTGTTCGGCGACCGCGTCGTGCGGCATCTCGACCGCTATATCGGCCGGCTGGGCGAGGACGTCCGCCGGCTGCAGTTCGAGCTGCCCACGCAGTCCGAGCAGCCGGCCGAGCACAGCGACATCGCCGCCGTGCGGCGCCGGGTGACCGAGCTCATGTCCGACAAGGTGGGCTGGCTGCGCGGCGACGAGGGCCTGCTCCTCGCCCTCGAAGAGCTGCACGCCGCCAACTCCTCGTTGCGACTCGGGGCGGCCGGACCGCCCGAGTTCGAGCTGCTGAACATCCTCACGCTGGCCACGCAGATCACCAAGTGCGCCCTGCTGCGCGAAGAGAGTCGCGGCGTGCACGTGCGCGACGACTTTCCCGAGCGCGACGACTACCACTGGCAGCGCCACATCACGCTGCGCCTGCCCGAACCCCAGGTGGCGCGGCGGCCATGACGGGCGGTCTGAGTCCCGTGGCTCTGCGCGCCGCCGCGCGTGCCGCCGCGCGACGGGCGCTCGCCGAAGACCTGGCCGGCTTCGGCGACCTCGCCGGCAGCGCCTTCAGCGCGCCCGGCCGGGCGCGCGTCGAAGCGCGCGCCCAAGGTGTCCTGTCGGGCGTCGCCGCCTTCGTCGCGGCGGCCGACCTCGTCGACCCCGATCTCGAGGTCGCCTTCGCGCTGGCCGGCGGCGCGCCGTTTGCCGCCGGCGACACGGTGGCCACGCTGACCGGCCGGCAGTCGAGCATCCTGGCCCTCGAGCGCACCGGGCTGAACTTCCTGGCGCGCCTGTCGGGCGTCGCCACGCTCACGGCCCGCTACGTCGCCGAGGCGGCCGGCAGCGCCGCCGTCATCGCCGCCACGCGCAAGACGACGCCGGGGCTGCGGGCGCTCGAAAAGCAGGCGGTGGCCGACGGCGGCGGCAGCCCGCATCGCTTCGGGCTGTTCGACTCCGCCATGATCAAGGACAACCACGTGGCCGCCGCCGGCGGCCTCACTCAGGCCGTGGCCGCCGTCCGCGCCGGCCTCTCGCACGCTCACCTGCTCGAAGTCGAAGTCGATACGCCGGCGCAGTTAGACGAGGCGCTCGCGGCCGGCGTCCAGGTGATCCTGCTCGACAACATGGACGTGGCCGCCGTGCGCGCCGCCGTGGCTCGCACCGCCGGCCGCGCCGTGCTCGAAGTCTCGGGCGGGGTCACGCTCGAGCTCGTGCGCGAGTATGCCGCCACCGGCGTCGACGTCATCTCGGTCGGCGCGCTCACGACGGCCGCTCCCTGGATCGACCTCAGCCTGGTGGTGGACTGACATGCTGCTCGTCGTCGACGTCGGCAACACGCAGACGGTGATCGGCTTGAGCGACGGCGGCGTGCTGGCCAACGACTGGCGCATCGCCACGGTCAGGCATCGCACGAGCGACGAGATGGCCGGTCTGCTGCAGGGCTTCTTCTCGCTGCTCGGGCTGCGCCTGCGCGAGGCGGTCGACGAGGTGGCCGTCGCGTCGGTGGTGCCGCGGCTCACGGCGCAGTGGGTGACGATGAGCGAGAAGCATCTGGGCATCACGCCGTTCGTGCTGGGCCCCGGGGTGCGCACCGGCATGCGCATCCTGCTCAAGAACCCGGCCGAGGTCGGCGCCGACCGCATCGCCAATGCGGTCGCCGGCCTCGAGACCTACGGCGCGCCGGTGATCGTCGTCGACTTCGGCACGTCGACCAACTTCGACGTGGTGAGCTCCGACGGCGACTACGTCGGCGGCGCCATCGCCCCCGGTGTCGAAGTCTCCATGGAGGCGTTGACGACGCGCGCCGCGCGACTCACCAAGGTCGACGTGAGCGAACCGGGACACGCCATCGGCCGCGATACCACCGAGGCCATGCAGTCGGGCGCCGTCTACGGCTTCGCCGGCCAGGTCGACGGCATCGCCGAAGCCATCCGCGCCGAGCTCGGCGTGCCGGCGCCGGTGGTGGCCACCGGCGGACTCGCGGCGCTGATCGAGCCCCACAGCCACACGATCTCCTCCGTCGACCGCTCGCTCACCCTGCGCGGCATCGAGCTCATCCTGCGCCTGCAGCGGGCGCACTGACGCCGGCGAGCGCGACGCGCGACCCCGACGCCTGGGCTGACCCCACGGACGACCTGCGCGACAAGCTGCTGGACCCGTTCACGATCGGCGCCCTGACGCTCGACCGGCGCCTGCTCATGGCGCCCATGGCCGGCATCACCGGCCCCGCCTTCCGCCGCTCGGTCCGCGGCTACGGCGCGGGGCTCGTGTTCACCGAGATGATCTCGGCTCAGGGCATCGTCCACGACAACCACCACACGCTCGCCTACCTCGCCTGCACGCCGGCCGACCACCCGATCGGCTTTCAGCTCTTCGCCGCCGAGCCGGCCGTGCTGGCCCGCGCGGCCCGGCGCGCTCTTGCGGCCGGGGCCGACCTGATCGACCTCAACCTGGCCTGCCCGGTGCGCAAGGTCATGAAGACCGGCGCCGGCGCGGCCCTGCTCGACGCGCCGGACCTGGCGGTCGCCTGCGTGCGGGCCGTCGTAGAGGAGGTGGCCGGCGAGGCGCCGGTGACGGTGAAGATCCGGGCGGGGGTGCGTGCCGGCGACGAGGCGGGACTGCGCGCGGCGCCGCGTCTCGTGGCCGCCGGCGCCGCGGCCGTCTGCATCCATCCGCGCTACGCCGACCAGCTCTACAAGGGGACGGCCGACCACCGCCTCACGCTCGCCCTGGCCCGCGAGCTGCCGGTGCCGGTGATCGCCTCGGGCGACATCGCGACCCTGGGCCCCGACGGCCGGGTCGACCGGACGAGCAGCGCGGGCCTGCTCGACGGCGGCGTCGCCGCCGTCATGGTGGCCCGCGCTGCCCTCGGGCGCCCCTGGGTCTTCGCGGAGTTGCTCGAAGGCCTGCCCGTGCCGCCGCGCGACGAGCGGCGGCGCGCCCTTATCGGCTTCGTCGACGACGCGAGCGCCGAGCTGGGCTCGCGCGCGGTGGGCTACCTGCGCCGCTTCTGGCCGCGGTTCCGCCGCAGCGGCGCCATACCGCCGGCGCTCGCGGCGCAGCTCATGGCCGCCGCCGACCTGCCCGCCGTCGCGCGGCTCGTGCGGGAGCAGGCCGACGAGCCCGAGCGGCGGGCCGAACCGGTCTGAAAGCGTCCGCGAGCGGCGAGGCGTATCGGCCTGAAACGGTCCGCGAGCGGCGAGCCGAACCGGTCTGAAAGCGTCCGCGATTGGCATACTGTGCGGGAAGGTCCTATAATGCCTTGCTTATGCGGGCCCGCGGTCGCGGCCCGTTTCGTCGTCAAGAAAGGAAGCCACCGTGCCGGAACGAGAGATCATCCTCACCCCCGCGGGCTACCGGCGCCTGAAGGACGAGATCGATTACCTCTCCACCAAGCGGCGCGAAGAGGTGGCCGACCGCATCAAGGAGGCCCGCTACTTCGGCGACATCAGCGAGAACTCCGAATACGACGACGCCAAGAACGAGCAGGCGATGCTCGAGCAGCGCATCTTCGCCCTCGAAGAGAAGCTCCGTTCGGCGATCGTGATCGACGACAAGGACATCAAGACCGACGTTGTCGGGGTCGGCACCAAGGTCACCATCCAGGACGTCAAGCGCGGCGATGTCGTGCAGTACTCCATCGTCGGCTCAGCCGAAGCCGACCCCACCGACCACAAGCTGTCGAACGAGTCGCCCGTCGGCCACGCCATCATGGGGCACAAGCCCGGCGAGGTCGTCTCGGTGGTCGCGCCGCGCGGCGAGACCAGACTCAAGATCATCGATATCGAGCGCGCGTAAGGCTGTCCCGGCATGCCCGACGACGCCCAGACGGCAGGTCCGAGCGCCGACCAGACAGACGAGCGCCGCCGCAAGCTCGCCCGCATGCGCGAACGCGGCGAATCGGTCTTTCCCACGCGCTTCGACGACCGCGACGAGATCGGCTCGCTGCATGAGCGCTTCGACGACCTGCAGCCCGGCGAAGAGGCGCCCGGCACCTTTCGCGTGGCCGGCCGGCTCATGTCGCGGCGCGAGCACGGCAAGCTCGCCTTCCTGACCATCAAGGACGGCTCCGGCCACCTGCAGCTCTTCGCCAGCCTCGACGCGCTCGGCGCCGCATCGTACGAGCGCCTGCTCGAAGTCGACGTCGGCGATTTCGTCGGCGCCGAAGGCGCGGTCTTAAAGACGCGGCGCGGCGAGCTGTCGCTGCGACCGGCCACCTGGCAGTTCCTGTCCAAGGCCCTGCGACCGCTGCCCGAAAAGTTCCACGGCCTGACCGACGTCGAGACGCGCTACCGGCGGCGCTACCTCGACACTATCGTCAACGACGATTCGCGCGAGGTCTTCGTGAAGCGCGCCCGCATCGTGGCCGCGATCCGGCGCTTCCTCGACGGCCGTGGCTTCGTCGAGGTCGAGACGCCCATCCTGCAGCCGTTGTACGGCGGCGCCATGGCGCGTCCCTTCGTGACCCACCACAACGAGCTCAAGCGCGATCTGTACCTGCGCATCGCCGTCGAGCTGTATCTCAAGCGCTGCATCATCGGGGGCATCGACCGGGTCTACGAGATGGGGCGCGACTTTCGCAACGAGGGCGTCAGCTTCAAGCACAACCCCGAGTTCACCATGCTCGAGACCTACGAAGCCTACGTCGACTACAACCACGTCATGACCATGGTCGAGGAGCTCGTCGGCGCCGCCGCCGAGTCGGTCGGCAGCCTCGTCACCAACTTCCGCGGCCACGAGATCGACCTGCGGCCGCCGTGGCCGCGGATCACCATGCAAAAGGCCATCCTCGACGCCAGCGGCGTCGACATCGCTGCCGACGACGCCCGCGACGTGGCCGGCCTGCAGGCCGCTATCAAGGCCCAGGGCCTCGAAGCCACCGTACCGTTCGAGCCGACCTGGGGCATGCAGGTCGACGAGCTCTTCAGCGAGACGGTCGAACCGAACCTGATCCAGCCGGTGTTCATCACCGAGTATCCGCTCGAGATCAGCCCGTTCGCCAAGAAGACGCCGCACGACCCACGCTTCGTGGAGCGCTTCGAAGGCTTCATCGGCGGCATGGAGAGCTCCAACGCCTTCAGCGAGCTGAACGACGCCGACGACCAGCGCGAGCGCTTCATGAGCCAGCTCGCCTCGTTCGAGGCCGGCGACGAAGAGGCCCACCAGTTGGACGAGGACTTCCTCGAGGCCATGGAGCACGGCATGCCGCCCACCGGCGGCATGGGCATGGGCATCGACCGGCTGATCATGGTGCTCACCGACTCCGCCTCCATCCGCGACGTGATCCTCTTTCCGCAGCTGCGCGGCTGAGGCCCGTGCCGGGCGCCCACCCGGCCGACCGTTTCGATTCGAGCCTCAACAGGTAGAACCTAGGCTCTCGTTCCCATCGTCATCTCCCATCGGTGACCCAGAGGTCGCCGTCTGCGGGGAATCGGGTAACATAGGTGGGGAATCCCATCAGAAGGAGCAAGCATGTTCGAGCGCTTCACCGAACGTGCCAGACAGGTTGTGGTGCTCGCCCAAGAAGAGGCGCGCGCGCTCAAGCACAACTACATCGGCACCGAGCACCTGCTGCTAGGCCTGCTTCGCGAAGAAGAAGGCGTCGCGGCACGCGTGCTCGACTCACTGCAGATCTCGACCGAAGAGGTGCGGGCCGCCGTCGTGCGCATCGTGGGCACCGGCGAAGAGGTCGCCACGGGGCAGATCCCGTTCACGCCGCGCGCCAAGAAGGTCCTCGAGCTCGCCCTTCGCGAAGCTCTGTCGCTCGGTCACAACTACATCGGCACCGAGCACATCCTCCTCGGCCTGATCCGCGAAGACGAAGGTGTCGCCGCGCGCATCCTGCTCGACTTGGACGCCGAGCCCGAAAAGATCCGCAACGAGGTCATGCGCACGCTGTCGGGCCCCACCCGTCGCGGCCAGACCGGCGGCGCCGAAGGCAAGAAGAACCCCAAGATGCTCGACCAGTTCGGCCGCAACCTCACCAAGCTCGCCGAAGACGGCAAGCTCGACCCCTGCATCGGCCGCACCATCGAGATCGAGCGCGTCATGCAGATCCTCTCGCGACGCACCAAGAACAACCCGGTGCTGATCGGCGAGCCCGGTGTCGGCAAGACGGCCGTGGTCGAAGGCTTCGCCCAGCGCATCGCCAACAACGAAGTGCCCGAGCTGCTCAAAGACAAGCAGGTCTACACGCTCGATCTGGCGGCTCTCGTGGCCGGCTCCAAGTATCGCGGCGAGTTCGAAGAGCGCCTCAAGAAGGTCATGAAGGAGATCCGCGAGCAGGGCGACATCATCCTGTTCATCGACGAGCTCCACAACCTGGTCGGCGCCGGCGCCGCCGAGGGCGCGATCGACGCGGCCTCCATCCTCAAGCCCGCGCTGGCCCGCGGCGAGCTGCAGACCATCGGGGCCACCACGCTCGACGAGTACCGCAAGTACCTGGAGCGCGACGCCGCCCTCGAACGCCGCTTCCAGCAGATCAAGGTAGAAGAGCCCGACACCGAGCAGACCGAAGCCATCCTCAAGGGCCTGCGCGACCGCTACGAAGCGCACCACCGCATCCGCATCACCGACGACGCGCTGCACGCGGCGGCCATCCTGTCGAGCCGCTACATCGCCGACCGCTACCTGCCCGACAAGGCGATCGACCTGATCGACGAAGCGGCCAGCCGTATGCGCATCCGCACCATGACGGCGCCGCCGAGCTATCGCGACCTCGAAGGCGAGATCGCCACGGTGCGCGCCGAAAAAGAGGCCGCCATCGAAGCCCAGGAGTTCGAGAAGGCGGCCAACCTGCGCGACAAGGAGCGCAAGCTCTCCCACAAGAAGCTCGAGCTCGAAGAGCAGTGGAAGACCTCCGACGAAGGCATGCACGCCAGCATCGGTGAAGACGAGGTCGCCGAGATCGTCAGCATGTGGACCGGCATCCCGGTGTTCAAGCTCACCGAAGCCGAGTCCAAAAAGCTCCTGCGCATGGAAGACGAGCTGCACAAGCGCCTGATCGGCCAGGACGTCGCGGTGCGCGCCGTCTCCAAGTCGATCCGCCGTTCGCGCTCCGGCCTCAAAGACCCCAAGCGGCCGGCCGGCTCGTTCATCTTCCTGGGGCCTTCGGGCGTCGGCAAGACCGAGCTCGCCCGCACGCTGGCCGAATTCCTCTTCGGCGACGAAGACATGCTCGTGCAGCTCGACATGAGCGAGTACATGGAAAAGCACTCGGTGTCGCGTCTGGTCGGCTCACCTCCGGGCTACGTCGGTCACGAAGAGGGCGGCCAGCTCACCGAGATCGTGCGTCGCAAGCCCTACAGCGTGGTGCTGCTCGACGAGATCGAAAAGGCCCATCCCGACGTCTTCAACATCCTGCTGCAGATCTTAGAAGACGGCCGCCTCACAGACTCACAGGGGCGCACCGTCGACTTCCGCCACATCATCGTCATCATGACCAGCAACATCGGCGCCGGCATGATCTCCAAGAACACGCCGCTGGGCTTCGCCCAGGCCGACACGCTGGGGCTGAGCTACGAAGACATGAAGTCGCGCATCACCGGTGAGCTCAAGCGGCTCTTCCGGCCCGAGTTCCTGAACCGCGTCGACGAAGTCATCGTCTTCCACAAGCTGACCCGCGAAGAGATCCGCAGCATCGTCGACCTGCTGGTGATCCGCACCGGCAAGCAGCTCGCAGAGAAGGGCCTGTCCATCGAGATGAGCGACGCCGCGGGCGAGCTGCTCGTCGAGAAGGGCTACGACCCCACGCTCGGCGCCCGGCCTCTGCGGCGCGCCATCCAGCGTTACATCGAAGACAAGCTGGCCGACATCCTGCTCGAGCGACAGCTCGAACCGGGCACCGTCATCCGCGTCGACCGGCGCGACGACGACACCGTGCTGTACGCCAACGGCGAAGAGGTGAGCTCGCCGATCGACGATCTCTCGCTGCTCGGCATCGACGAGCCCTTCGTCGGACTGTCGCCCGACGCCACGGCCGCTCCCGCCGACGGCGACCAGTCCTCGCTGGCCGAAGTGCCCGGCGAGAGCTAGACCGAGCCTCCGGCCCGGCCGTGGTGGTGCGCAAGGACCACGTCGTCTTCACCTGCGGTCAGTGCGGCCGCCAGGAGGCGCGCTGGCTGGGGCGCTGCCCCGACTGCGGGGCCTGGAACTCATTCACCGAAGAGGTCGTAAAGAGCGCGGCGGCGGGCCGGGGCGGCGCAGCCGCCCCGGCCCGCCGCCGCCGCGCCTCGAGCGCCGCCGCCGCGGCGACCGTGCGGCCCCTCTCCGACTTCTCGTCGTCGGCCGACGAGCGCTTCAGTTCCGGCATCACTGAGCTCGACCGGGTGCTGGGCGGCGGCGTGGTGCCCGGCTCGCTCGTGCTGGTCGGCGGCGAGCCGGGGATCGGCAAGTCGACCCTGCTGCTCCAGGTGCTCGACGCGGTCGGCGCCCAGGGCCCCGAGCGCCCGGTCATGCTGGTCTGCGGCGAAGAATCGCCGAGCCAGGTCAAGATGCGGGCCGAGCGCGTCTGCGGCGCGCCGGGGAGCATCCAGATGCTGGCCGAGACCGAGCTCGAGACGATCCTCGAGGCGCTCGACGCCGTGCGCCCGACCATCGTCGTGATCGACTCGGTGCAGACCGTCTACGACGCGGAGCTCTCCTCGGCGCCGGGCAGTGTGAGCCAGGTGCGCGAAGCCACTTCGCGCTTTCTGCGCTACGCCAAGGAGAGCGGCACCGCCGTCTTTCTGGTCGGGCACGTCACCAAGGACGGCGCCATCGCCGGTCCGCGGGTGCTCGAGCACATGGTCGACACGGTGCTGCAGTTCGAAGGCGACCGCGACCGCTTCTTCCGTCTGCTGCGCGCGGCCAAGAACCGCTTCGGCTCCACGAACGAGCTCGGCGTGTTCGAGATGGGTGAGAGCGGTCTCGCGGCGGTGGCCGACCCCTCGGCCCTCTTTCTGGCCGAACGTGGGGCGGCGGGCTCGTGCGTGCACGTCGCGGTCGAAGGCACGCGCTGTTTTCTGGTCGAGGTGCAGGCTCTCGTGAACCCCACCGACCTGGCGCTGCCGCGCCGCCTGGCGACCGGTTTCGACCGCAATCGCCTGGCCATGATCGTCGCCGTCCTGGGGCGCCACGGCCGCCTCTCTTTGGCAAACGCCGACGTTTTTGTTAACATAGTCGGCGGGGTGCGCATAGAAGAACCCGCGGCCGATCTGGCCGTAGCTCTCGCAGTGGCCTCTGCCGAACGTGGTGTCGCGCTTCCGCGCAACGCCGCCGTTTTCGGAGAGATAGGCCTCACCGGAGAGTTGCGGTCATCCGGGCAACCGCAGCGACGCGTCACCGAAGCTACCAAGGTGGGCTTCGAGACCGTGTTCATGCCGCGGACAGACGCTCGGCATTTGCGCAGCGGAGCCCCGGTGGAGGGTTTTCTCAGCCTGAGAGACGCCATCACCAGGGTCCTGCCGTCGCCCGAAGCACCACGGGGACGCCACCGAGACGACGAGCGGCCGGGAGGTGGCTGATCTTGTACAGAGTCGGCGATAAGGTCGTCTACCCGCACCACGGTGCGGGCAAGATCATGAAGATCGAGGACATGGAAGTCCGCGGTCTGCAACGCGAGTATCTCACCATCCAGATCCTGCACAACGACATGACCGTCATGGTCCCGGTCGACTCCGCCGATCGCGCGGGGTTGCGTAAGGTCGTCGAGTCGGATGTGGTCGATGACGTTCTCGACGTCCTGCACGGCGATCCCACCAAGATGCCCAAGAACTGGAGCCGTCGCTACAAGCACAACCGCGACAAGTTGAAGACGGGCGACATCTTCGAGGTCGCCGAGGTGGTCCGCAACCTCGCCATCCGGCACTGCGACAAGGGGCTTTCGACCGGCGAGAAGCAGATGTTCTCGAAGGCCAAGAAGATCCTCGCCAGCGAGCTCATGTACGCTCGCGATATGAACGAGGACGACGCCAACGCCTTTCTCGACACGGTGCTCGACCAGGTCGGCGCGGCCGGCGTCGTGACGCCCCTCGACTCTCACGATCTCGCCGAGGTCGCTCCTGTCGCCTGAACGCGGCGCTGGCGCGCAAGGCGCCGATCGCAGCGCAGACCCGCAGGTCTGGGTCATCGTCGCGGCAGCCGGCGAGAGCCGGCGCATGGGCTTGCCCGAAGGTGAGTCCAAACAGTTCCTGCTGCTCACCGGCGAGCCGATCATCTCGCACTCCGTGCGACGGCTGGCCGCGATCGAGCAGGTGACCGGCATCGTCGTCGTGCTGCACCCGTCGCACGTGGTGCGGTTCGCCGACCTTCCCGGAGTCGCCGAGCAGACCAAGCCGGTGCTGATCGCCGAAGGCGGGCTCGAGCGCAGCGACTCGGTGCGGGCCGGCCTTTCGATAGTGCCCCCCGAAGCCGAGCTGATCGCCGTCCACGACGGGGCGCGGCCGCTGTTCGGCCGCCACGTGTTTCTCGACTGCCTCACCGCTCTCGCCGCCGAAGGTATCGACGGAGCCGTGCCGGCCATGGCGGTGGTCGACACCCTCAAGCGGGCCGACGGCGACGGTCGCGTGCTCGGCACCGTCGATCGGCGCGACCTCTGGGCCGTGCAGACGCCCCAGGTGTTCAAGGCGGCGGCCCTGCGGGCCGCCTACTCGCGCCCCGACACGAGCGGTGCGACCGACGACGCCGGCGTGCTCGAGCGCGCCGGGGCGACGGTCGTGGTCGTGCCTTCTACCGCGGCCAACGTCAAGATCACGACGCCGGCCGACCTGCCGCTCGCCGGGGCGCTGCTTTCGTGGGAGTCCGAGGCTGACGTCTAGGGTCGGCATCGGCTTCGATGCGCACCGGTTCGCGGCCGACCGCCGGCTCGTGCTCTGCGGTCTCGAGATCGCCGGCCATGCCGGCCTGAGCGGCCACTCCGATGCCGACGTCGCCACACATGCCGTGATCGACGCCGTGCTCGGGGCCGCCGGTCTGGGCGACATCGGCGCCCTGTTCCCGGACACCGACCCGGCCTACGAAGGCGCCTCGAGCCTGGCGCTGCTCAGCGCAGTCGTGGCGCGGGCGACCGGCGCCGGCTGGCGGGTCGTCAACGTCGACCTCGTGATCGTGGCGGAACAGCCCAGGCTGGCGGCGCATCGCGCCGCCATGAAGGACCTGCTGGCGGCGACGTTGCAGGTCGCAGGCGACGCGGTCGGCGTCAAAGCCACGACCACAGAGGGCATGGGTTTCGAGGGTCGTGGCGAGGGTATCTCGGCGACGGCCGTCTGCCTGCTGGAGCAGGCTTAGGGAGCCAGGCTTCGGGGGGCTACGAGGTCAGGCGGTGGGCGGCGCGGGGGGCGTCGTGTCGTCGCCCGGTTTGTTCTCGAGCTCTTTGGCCTTCTGCTCGTCTTCGCCGCTCAAACCCGACTTGAAGCCGCGCACGCTCTGTCCGACCGACTTGCCGAGCCCGGGCAGACGCGAGGCGCCGAACAGCAGCACGATGATCGCAAAGATGATGAGCAGCTCTGGAATGCCGATGCTGGGCATGTTGCCATCTCTCTCGTCGATGTCACCGACTCCGCCGTAAGCGGAGGCGCGACCGCGAACATCAACGGATGCGCCGCGACCGACACCTCGGTCACTGTACGGTCTGCGACAATGACAATCAAGGTCGCGGGGCCGGGCGGGCCGCGCTCGACCGGGGCGGCTCGAGCGTCGCGTCAGTAGCGTCGCAGCTCGTCGAGGCGTGCGGCGATCAGCGCCGCGATCCCGGCGCCGTCGTCCAGCGCGAAGCGCCGCGGGTGGTCGAGCGGCGCGTCGGTGACCAGGGCGAGCGACTCGCCCGGTCCGCAGAGCGGCGCGGCGTGGCCTGCGTCCCGGCGAAAGATCTCGATGCGGTGCGGCGCCTCGCGCTTGTAGCCTTCGGCCACGACCAGGTCGAAGCCGGCGAAGAAACGCCGCACGATCTCGACCAGAGTCGGCGGGGTCGGCGTGCGCGCGATGAACGCGAGGCGGTCGGGGCCGGCGACGACGTAGGCCTCGGCGCCGGCCTGCCCGTGGCGCCACGAGTCCTTTCCGGGCGTGTCGATCTCGATGCCGTGGACGTCGTGCTTGACGGTGCCCACCCGCAAGCCGAGCTGCAGGAGCTCCGGCAACAGCTTCTCGATGAAGCTCGTCTTGCCGCTGTTGCTCTTGCCGACGATGGCGACCAGCGCCGGCCGGAGGCCGGCGTCCCCTCGTCCCGGGTCGGCGTGTCGATCCGTCATGCGCTGCTCCTCGGTAGGGCCGACCCGCAGTCTATCGCGCCCGATCGGGGCAGGGGTCGCGTGGCTCCTGCATCGCCGCTCGTCGCGCGGCCGGGCGCGACGCGGTAGACTCATTGTCCTCGGTCTCGTCCGGCCGAGGGCAGCTCGAGCGCAACGGAAGGCAGCAGTCCCATGGAGCCACTGGCAGATCATCGCGACCGGCCCTCGGTCGTGGCCGTCGTCGGCAGTCCGCGGGCGGCCGGCAACACGTCGTACCTGGTCGACGTCGCCCTCGACGTGCTCGCGCGCGCCGGTCTCGCCGTCGAAAAGATCATGCTCGGCGAGCATCGCGTGCTGCCCTGCGAGGGTCACGACGACTGCGAAGACCTATCCGTCTGCCCGCTCGACGACGACGCGGGCGCCATCCTCGAGCGCATGTACGCCGCCGACGGGCTGATCCTCGCCACGCCGGTCTACTACGAGGACGTCTCCGGGCAGATGAAGGTCTTCATCGATCGCAACTGCTTCAACAACTACCACGAGGTCTGGCTGCAGGCGCGCTCGGTGGGCCTGATCGCGGTGGCCGAAAGCACCGGCGTCGACGAGGCCATCGACAGCCTGCGGCGCTTCGTCGCGCTGTCGTCCGACAAGAAGGTCAAGCCCCTGTCGGTGACCGGCCTCGCCTACAGGGCCGGCGACGCCGCCGGCAACGGGCCGCTGATCGCCGCGGTGCGCGACATGGCGCGCGCGATGGCGGCGGCTCTGCGCCCCGGGGCCGCGCCCGCCACAAAGGGCAAGCCCGCCGCCAGCGCCGGCTAGCCCTCTAACGCCAGCCGGACCAGCCGGTCCAGCAGCTCTCCGAACGAGATCCCGGCCGCGCTCGCGGCCTTGGGAAACAGGCTGTTGATGGTCATCCCCGGAAGCGTGTTGACCTCGAGCACGACTGGGCCGCGGTCCGCCGTGAGGATCATGTCGACACGCGAGTACCCCCAGCAGTCGAGGGCGCGGTGCGCCCGGATCGCGAGGTCCTGGACGGTCTCGACCACATCGGGAGCAAGCTCGGCGGGGCAGATCTCCTCGCAGAAGGCGGGATCGTACTTGGCGCGATAGTCGAAGAACTCGCGCCCGGGGACGATCTCGACCACCGGCAGAGCCGTGAGCCGGCGGTTGCCGATGACCCCGACGGTGATCTCGCGACCGTCGAGCAGCTCCTCGACCAGCACACGGCTGTCGTACTCGAACGCCTTCTCGAGCGCCGGCCGCAGGTCGTCCGAGCGGCTCACGCGGCTCATGCCGACGCTCGAGCCCTGCCGCGACGGCTTGACGAACGCCGGCAGGCGAGCCGCCGCGCGACGCAGCACGTCGTCGTCGATCTCGCCGTGCTCGACCACGACCGCGCGTGGCACCGGGATACCCTCGGCGGCCAGCATCTTGGCGGCCATCGTCTTGTCCATGGCCAGGGCCGACGCGAGCACCCCCGAACCGACGTACGGGATGCCCACGATCTCGAGCATGCCCTGGAGCGTGCCGTCCTCGCCGTACGGTCCGTGCAGCCCGATGAAGGCCACGTCGATGCGCGGCTTGCCCTCGACCACCTGCATGGCTTCGGTAGCGGGCGCCGCGGCGGCGGCGGCGCTCTGGATCTCCTGCTGGAAGGCGGCCGGCAGCTCGCGGTCCCTGTCGGCCAGCTCCTCGTGCCCGCCGGCGTGGTCCAGAAGAGCCTGCGCCTTCTGCGCGAGATCGGCGGACAGCGCAGGGTTGCCCGCCATAAGGGCGAGAGAATCGAAGAGGATGACCTCGTAGCGGTCGCGCGGCAGATGCTCCGCGATCATGCGGCCCGAAGCGAGGGAGATCTCGCGTTCGGCGGAGGCGCCCCCCAGAAGGACGCCGACCCGGATGCGTCGCTCGGCGTTGCTCATGCGTGGCTCCTTTGGGTTCCTTTGGGTCCGGCTGGCCGGCCCTCTTCGTCGTGGTTCGCGGCTTCGATGCAGGCGGCCACGACGCGCGAGCGGCCGTCAGGCGCGACGCCCCCTCGCGTCCGCACGACGCGAAGTATACAGGGCCTACGCCGGCCGGCAGCCCGTTTCGAGGACGCGCTCCTCGGTGACCAGCAGATCGACGCACAGGTCGTGCTCCTCGCGCGGCACGTGCTCGACGAGCTGCGCTTCGAAGCCGATGCCGATGCGCCGGGCCTGGGGGCGCAGGCGCCGCAAGAAGGCGTCGTAGAAGCCGCCGCCGTAGCCCATGCGTCCACCTTCGCGATCGAACGCCGAGCCGGGCACGATCACGACGTCGATCACGGCGGGATCGACCAGGGCGAGGCCTTCGCGAGGCTCGGGGATGTCGTGGTGACCGGGGACGAGGTCGGTCTGGGGATCGGTCACCGCGAAGGCCTCCATGTGGCGCGGGCCGATGATACGCGGCAGCGCCACGGCGATACCGTGCTCGAGGCACCAGGCGAGGAGCGGCGCGGTGTCGATCTCGCTGCGAAACGAGGCGAAGCACAGGATGGTCGTCGCCCGCGCGACGACCGGCAGGGAGACGAGGCGGGCGCGCAGCGCCTCGCCGCAGGCGAGGCGCTGCGCGCCCGCCAGCGCGTCGCGGCGCGCCAGGACCTGCTCGCGCAGCCGCCGCTTGGCGGCGGCTGCGTCGTCGCCTGGCCCGGCAACGCCCTGATGGCCGGTCGGTCGTGTCATCAGTCCCTGGTCCCTATTTCTGTCGTATACTCGCTGACGAAAAGTATATCGCCGGCGGCGGCCTTGGCCGCAGGGCCGGGGGTCGTGACCGGCAACGCCCGTCAGGGCCCGTCGTGTAAGGGGGCGCACGCGGTGGCCATCCGTTCTCGCGAAGAGCTCACGCTCGCCGACCTGTTCACGCACACGCTCGGCAACCTGATCGCCCTCACGCACCCCGAGCAGGCGCGCATCGTGCCGACTCCGGCGCAGATCCTGAGCGCGCCCGACAACGAGGTCTGCGTGCCGCCGGCGCTGTTCCGCCTGCTTCAGCTCGTGCTCCTGCCCGACGTCCTCGGCGCCAACTCGAGCGCCGTCCTTTACATCGCTGCCAAGCGCTTCGCCCGCGAGCTCGAGCTGCGCTCCATCCAGGATCTCAAGTCGTGGTTCGACACCATGATGCTGGGTGAGCTCGAAGTCGAGCTCGACGAGGACAAGGTGCTGGTCAAGCTCTCGAAATGCATGACGTGCTATCGCCTGCCGGCCACCGGCAACGCGCTGTGCGACTTCGAGCGCGGCCTCGTCGACGGCGTGCTCGAGCGCATCACCGGCGCCGACGTCATCACCAAGGAGACGCTCTGCTGGGGGCTGGGCGACACCGTCTGCCAGTTCGAAGCCTACAACTCCGATGCCGAGGGGTACGTCTACGCCGAGGACGGCTCGCAGCGCGAGGTGCAGCGCCGCCTGATGTCGGGCCTGGCCGACCAGTCCGACATCGCCCTCGAGAACCTGCGCCTCGTGGGCGACCACCGCTTCGCCGAGACGCGCGACTCGCTGACCGGCATGTACAACTTCCGCCACCTGCGCGAGCACGCCGCGCTCGAGCTGGCCAGGGCGCGCCGTCACGAGCGCCCGGTCGTGTTCGTCATGCTCGACATCGACGGCTTCGCCGCGGTCAACGAGGCGGTCGGCGAGGCCGGCGGCGACGTCGTGCTGCGTCAGTGGGCCGACCATCTGCGTGTCCTGCTGCGCGAGTGCGACCTCACCTGTCGCTACGGCGCCGACGAGTTCCTGCTGGTGCTGCCCGAGATCGGCGACACCCAGGCCGACCTCGTGCTCGGCCGCCTGCTCGCGGCCCTCGCCGAGCTGCGCTGCGAGGTCGACGGGCGTGACTTCACGCTCAGCGCCAGCGCCGGGGTGGCGACGTTCCCCGAAGACGGCGCCCTGGTCGAGGAGCTGGTCGCCAAGGCGACCACCACGATGTACGTGGCCAAGTCGCGCGGCCGCGGCCAGATCGGTTACTACTCGCCGCCCGGGCAGACGCCGCAGTAAGTCCCCCTTGCCCGAGCGTCTCGAGATTTTCGCCGTCGGCCGTCTCGACGCCGACCTGCGGCCGGCCTTCGCCCACTACGAGCGGCTGATCTCCGGACTCTGCCGCCTGTCGGTCCGCGAGGTGCGTGAGGTCCCGCTACGCGGTCGTGCCGCCGCCGAAGTGTTGCGCGACGAAGGCCGCCGGCTCGTTGCGGGCCTGCCCGCGGGCGGCGTCATCGTCGCGCTCGACGCCGCGGGGCGGGCGTTCGACAGCGAAGCCTTCGCGGCGCGACTGCGAACGTGGTCCGAGGCCGGACAAGTGACCTTCGTCGTCGGCGGTTCGCTGGGCCTGGCCGACGAGGTGAAGGGGTCGGCGCGCGAGCTGCTTTCGCTGTCGCCGCTCACGCTGCCGCACCAGCTCGCCCGGGTGGTCCTGGCCGAACAGCTCTTTCGGGCGCTCAAGATCCTGCGCGGCGAGACTTACCATCACTAGGCGCGACACGTAGCCACGCCAGCCTGAGCGGCGACGGCGCAGTCACTCGCCGGCACTAGGCGCGCGACGTAGTCACGCCAGCCTGAGCGCCGTCGACGAAGTCACCCGGCGGCACTAGGCGCGACACGTAGCCACGCCAGCCTGAGCGGCGACGACGCAGTCACTCGCCGGCCCAGACGCGCAACGACGTCGCACCAGCCTGTATCATCACGACGGCGCTCGACGGCGCCGTGCGGCGCCCGGCGGCGCGGCAGAAGACCAACGGCAGAGGGATGGATCATGAGCGAGCGCTACGAGCACGAGGAGCTGTACGGGCTGGCCGGCCTGGGATGGTCGCTCGAGCGAACGCTCGCCGAGATCGTCGCCGGCGAGCCGCCCGTGGCCGAGCTGACGCTGCCGCCCAAGCCCGAGTTCGGCGACGTCTCGACGCCCGTCGCCCTGGCGGTCGCGCGCGCTGCGGGCCGCAACCCGCGCGAGATCGCGGCCGAGCTCGGCGAGCGCTGGATCGCCGGGCCGGGAGCCGCCGTCTGCACGCGCTTCGAGGTCGCCGGTCCGGGCTTTCTCAACCTGTTCCTGAGCGACGACTGGTACCGGGGCGCCGCGCGGCAGATGCTCGCGCTCGGCGCCGACCACGGTCGCGACGTGATCGAGCCGGCGCGCCGGCGCAAGATCAACGTCGAGTTCGTCAGCGTCAACCCGACCGGTCCGCTGCACGTGGGCCACGCCCGTTACGCTTCTATGGGCGACGCGCTCTGCCGCCTGTTCGCCTTCGCCGGCCACGACGTCACGCGCGAGTTCTACGTCAACGACTTCGGCACCCAGATGCTGAAGTTCGGCCAGTCGCTCGCCGCACGCTACGCGCAGCGCCTCGGCGTCGAGATGCCAGTCCCCGACGACGCCTACCTGGGTGCCTATGTGCTCGAGGTCGCCGACCGGCTGATCGACGAGGTGGGCGAGCGCTACCTGGATGCCGTGAAGGCCGCCGCCCCCGACGTGACGCTCCTGCCGCCCGAGATCGTCGACGAGCTCAAGTTCTGGGGACGCGACGCCATCCTCGCCCGTTTTCGGGCGACGCTGGAGCGGCTGCGCGTACCCTTCGACGTCTGGAAGAGCGAGGCGACGCTCTACCAGGGCGGCGAGGCCCACCGCGGCTTCGCCGGCGAGGTCGGCAAGGCCCTGCGGGAGCTCGACGCCGAAGAGGAGCTCTACGACGCCGACGGCGCCGTGTGGCTGCGCACCACGCAGTACGGCGACGACAAGGACCGCGTGCTCATCCGCCAGACCGGCGCGCCGACCTACTTTCTCTCCGACATCGCCTACCACCGCGACAAGATGGACCGCGGCTTCGACCATCTCATCAACATCTGGGGCGCCGACCACCACGGCTACGTGCCGCGCATGAAGGCCATGTTCACGGCCCTGCCGCCCCACGATCCCGAGCGCCTCGAGCTGATCATCGGGCAGCTCGTCAACCTGCTCGAGAGCGGTGAGACGCGGCGCATGTCCAAGCGCCGCGGCGACATCGTCACGGTCGACGATCTGGTCGACGCGATCGGCGTCGACGCCGTCCGATTCTTCATGGTCGGGCGCAGCCACGACTCGACCCTCGACCTCGACCTCGACCTCGCGGTGGAGCAGTCGAGCAAGAACCCGGTCTACTACGTGCAGTATGCACACGCCCGCATCTGCAGCGTGTTGCGCAACCTGGCGCGCGACCAGGGCGGCGAGGAGCCGGCGCAGGCCGCAGGGCCGGAGGGCGCGGAGGCCACGACGGCCGCTTCGTCGCCGACGGGCGCGGAGTCGCCGCCGGCCGGAGCGTCGTTCGGGCAGGTCGAGGTGGGCCCGTTCGAGCGCAACCTGGTGCGCTCGCTCGCGCGGTTCCCGCTGGTCGTGCTCGACGCCGTGGAACGGCGCGGTCCGCAGCGTCTGCACGGCTACCTGGGCGAGCTCGCCGCCGAGTTCCACGTCTTCTATCGCAACTGCAGGGTGCTCACCGACGACCCCGACGTGGCGGCCTTTCGCGCGGGCCTGTGCGAGGCGACGCGCACCACGCTGGCCAAGGGTCTGGAGCTGCTCGGTGTGAGCGCGCCCGAAAGCATGTAGGGAGCCGGCCGGGTCAGAGCGGTCGAGGCGAGCAAAGAGGCGCGGCGAGCAAGAGACGGGGCGGGGAGTCGCCTTGGCGACTCCCCGCCCCGTCTGTACGTTCGGTTGGGGCCCGCGGACCGCTCGCCGTCAGGCGGCGAAATGGTCCTCGGCGTATTTGCGCAGCTCTTCGGCCTGCTCAGGGTTGAGATCGCTCTTGAGCCCGAGAAGGTGCGAGAGGGCGAGGTTGGACCGTCCCCGGAACAGCCGCGCGACCACGCTGTCGAGGATCGTGCTGGCCACCTCGTTGCCGGGGATGGCCGGCGTGTAGACGTAGGCGATGCTCGTGCGATCCTGCGTGAGCAACTCCTTCTTCACCAGGTTGTTCATGACCGTCATGACGGTCGTGTAAGCGATGGCCCGCCGCTCGCGCAGCGTCTCGTAGACGTCGCGCACGGTGGCCCGCTGGCTTTCCCAGATGATCGCCAGGATGTCGGCCTCGAGTGAACCGATCCCGGTGAACGGAGCACCCTTGGTGCTCTTGAGCCACTTGGGTCTGACGTGTTCCATGCGCCCGCCCCCTTTCGGAGCCTTCGTTGTTGCTGCCTGGCGGCCGTCCCTGCGAAGACGCACCCGAAGCACCTGAAACCTGAAACTAGAGCGCTACCATTGCCGTAACACGACTTCAACAAACCGATAGGGGTCGAATGCTCGCCGCGGCCGATGTCTAAACCTGCTTCGACGGCCGGGCCGCGGCTCTCGCGCGGCGGGCTGGGCTGGGGTTTGGTACGATGGGCGGAGCAGTCCACGAAGGAGGCAACGCGATGACGGCCGACGTCGGGTTTTTGCGCGACCTGGTGCTCGCTCCCGGGCCGAGCGGCTTTGAGCAGCCGGCACAGCAGGTCGTGCGCGAGCGCGTGGCGCCGCGCGCCGACGCCGAGACCGATGTGCTCGGCAACGTCACCGCGACCATCAACGCGGGCGCCTCGCCGCAGGTCGTCGTGGCCGGCCATGCCGACCAGATCGGCCTGCAGGTCACCTGGGTCGACGATCAGGGTTTCGTGTACTTCGACAAGATCGGCGGCATCGACCCGCTGCTGCTGCCCGGTCGGGCCGTCGTCATCCACGCCGGCCGGGGCGCCGTCGAGGGCGTGATCGGCAAGCGGCCGACGCACCTCATCCCCGAAGCCGAGCGTGGCAAGGCGGCCGACATCTGCGATCAGTGGATCGACATCGGCGCCACCAGCCGCGCCGCCGCGCTGGCGCGCATCGGCTGTGGCGACCCGGTCACCTTCAGCCCGCACTTCGTCGAGCTCGCCGGCGGCGTCGTGGCCGGGCGGGCGCTCGACGATCGCTGCGGCGTCTACGTCGCCGTGCGCGCCCTCGAGATCTACGCCGATGCGCCCGGCAGCGCCGCGCTCACGGCGCTGTCGACCGTCCAGGAGGAGTCGCGCTACATGGGCGCGCACGCCCAGTCGCGCCGCGGCCAGCCCGACTGCATGATCGTCGTCGACGGCGACTTCGCCACCGACCAGCCCGAAGTCGACCCGCGCCGCGCGGGCGGCACGCTCGTGCTGGGCGGCGGTCCCGGTCTCGCCCGCGGCGGGTGCAGCAACCCGAGGTTGCTCGCTCTGTTCGAAGAGGTGGCGGCGAGCGCCGGCATCCCGGTGCAGATCAAGGCCACTCCCGGCGACACCCAGACCGACAACGAGTACCTGCAGACCGCCGGCGCCGGCACCGCGGCCATCAACGTGGGCCTGCCGATGCGCTACATGCACTCGCCGCACGAGGTCGCGCAGATCGACGACCTCGAAGCCGCCGCCCGGCTCGTGGCCGGGGTCGCGCGCCGCCTCGGCGAGGTGTTCGAACCGGGTTTCTTCACCCCACGAGTCTGAGCGGCGCCGCGAGCCCCGACGAGCGCCCCGACGAGCGCAACGTCGATCGAGGCACTGTTACGCCGGGTGACATCACGTCGCGAGAGGCGACGGTAGGCGATGACCGACCGGAGGCGGCCCTGAAGCTGTTCGTCAGCATCGACCTCGAAGGCTGTACCGGCGTCGTTAGCGAGGACCAGACCGAACCGGGATTCCCGGCCTGGGAGGGCGCGCGCCGGCTCATGCGCGCCGATCTCGACGCCGTGATCGAAGGATGTCTGGCCGGCGGGGCCGGCGAGATCGTCGTCTGCGACGCCCACGACCGCGGAGCCAACCTCTCGCCGGCCGGCCTGCCGGCGGCCGTGCGCCTCGTGAACGGCTTGCCGTCGCCGCTGGGCATGATGGCGGGCATCGACGAGAGCTTCGACGCCGCCCTGTTCGTCGGCTACCACGCCCGCGCCGGCACCACCTGCGCGGTGCTCGACCACACCTACAACTACCGGGTCTTCCGGGTGCGCGTCGACGACATGATCGAGGCCGGCGAGTGCGCCCTGAACGCGGCCCTGGCCGGCTGCTTCGGCGTGCCGGTGGTGTTCGTCTCGGGCGACGAGGCCGCCATCGCCGAGGCGAGCGAGCTGCTGCCCGGGGTCACCGGCGTCGCCGTCAAGGCGGCGCGGGCCCGTACGGCGGCTCGCCTGCTACCGCCCGGGCAGACACGCGTGCTGTTGCGCAACGGAGCCTGCCGGGCGCTGCGGGCCGCGGCGCGGCCGGCGGTGCTCTCGTGGGACGAACGGGCCCTGCGGGTCGTGTTCACGCGCAGCGACTTCTGCGAAGCCGCCGCGGCCTGTCCCGGGGTCGAGCGCGTCGACGCCCGTACGATCCGCCTCGAGAGCCCGCTGTTCCTGTCGACCTTCACCACGTTCGTCGCCGCGTTGCGGCTGGCGTCGAAGGTGAGGTAGCGCCGCGGGCGCTTCGCCGCCGCGGGCGCTTCGCCGCCGAATCGCGGGCAGCCGCCGCAGTGCCGAGAGGGGTCGGGAGCGGTGAAGGAGTGGAGCGGATGACGGGACTCGAACCCGCGGTCTTCAGCTTGGGAAGCTGACGCGTTACCAGCTACGCTACATCCGCACCGGGGACCACAGTACACCACACCCGGCGCGGTGCCTTCAAGACCGTGGGCCGGCCCCGGCCGTTACGGCAGCAGGATGGCGCCGACGTGCAGGCGCTTGATCAGCAGCGCGCCGGCCGTGTTGGCCACGAGCAGCAGCGCGCCGGCCATGCCGAGCGGAGCGCCGTGCCCCGGCGCCTGGCGGGCGCCGCTGGCCACATCTCCCTGCAGGGCCGCGAAGCTGTCGGCCGCCTGCTGGAGGGCGGCGTCCATGGCCGGGTCGTCGGTCGCCGGTGTCGGGCTGGCGCTGGTGACGACCTGCTCGCTCGGGCTGGTGGCCACCAGGTGGCCGGCCGCGCGCCAGGCGTCGAGGTAGGGCGTGGGGTCGATCGCCGCGCCGCCGTCGGGGTGGATCTCGAAATGCAGATGCGACGGCGTGCCTTTGGCGTCGCCGGTGTCACCCACATAGCCGATCGTCTGCCCGGCCACCACCCGCTGGCCCTGCGCGAGCCCGGTGGCGAAGCGCGAGAGGTGCGCGTAGTAGAAGTAGTCGCCGCGACTCGTGGTGAGATGGATGTTATTGCCGCCGATGGGCGTGGTGCTGACGCCGGTGATGGTGCCGTCCTGCACGGCCACCACCGGCGAGCCGTAGCTCGCGAAGATGTCGTCGCCCTCGTGCTTGTGGAGCGGCATGTCGGCGCGGTAGGCGCCGAACGTGTCGGTGTAGGTGTAGGTCCCGACGACCGGGAACACGGCGCCCGGGAAACGCGCGAGGATCTCAGGCGACGGCGTGGCCGGCGTCGGCATGGCGGTGTAGTTGGTGGCCGGGTAGGTCGTCGTCGGCGTGGGCGAAAGGGTCGCGCTACCGCTCGGCTGCGGCGTCGGCTTGTGAGTCGGTGTGGGGGTGGGCGTCGGCGTCTTGGTCGGCGTGGCGCTGGGGGTCGGGGTGGGCGTGCCCAGCAGGGCGTCGAGCGTCGCCTGGTCGGCTCGCACGTCGAGCGTGCCGACGATGATCGTGGTGCCGGCAGGTACCCCGTCGGTCGTAGTGGAGACCACGAGCTTGAGGCCCACGACCTGGGCGCCGGCGGAGTCTCCGCTCTGATCGGGGGAGCTTGCCGCCAGGATGTCGAGCGTACCCACGTTCGGTACGTCGACGGTGCCCTGGGCCGGCAGGTCGGCATCGGGGACGCCGGCGACGTGCAAGCCGGACACGGTGCTGCCGGCGGCCGAGCCCAGGGCGTTGCCGTCGAGGACGCTCGCGCTGGCCTTGAGGTTCACACTCGAGGCGGTGACCACGCCGTCGAGCAGGTCGACGCCGGCGGCGGTCGTTTCGGCATGCGAGATCAGGGTGCGGTTGTCGACGTATGAGTAGACGGTCGCCGTGCCGCTCGCCAGCGCGATGCCGGCGGGCAGGCTGCCCGGCGTGGCGGTGGCTTGATTGTCGTTCAGGGCGGCGCTCACCGCGACGGCGCCCGACGACTGCCCGGCAACGACCGCGATGGTGGCCTGCGAGTAGCTCGAGTCGGAGTCGGCGGCGGCCGGCAGCACCGCGAGGACGCCCAGCAGGACCGCGGCGACGACGGCGACAGCGACCGCCAGCGACGCTCGTCGAGCGTGCGCGCGAACCGATGTTGGCTGTCGCCTGGGGCTGACCATCGCCTGCGGTGAGTATAGCATCGAGATAGGAGACGGCGGCGGGAAACCAAAGGTTCGTCGCCGCCGTCTCCACGGCCGCCGCCGTCTCTGCTGCTGCCGCCGCCGCCGTCTCCGCCGTCGCCTCGGACGGCAACGGGACTGCCCTTGCGACGGCCGCCGGCGCTGCTAGCATGTGTTGACGGGAACGTCATCCGTCCGCAGTCGCAGGTACTCTGAGGTACGTGTCCATGCACCGATCGACCCAGGCCATTCGTCGCGAAGCCGAGCAGCTGCTCAAGGCCGCCGGCGTCACGGGCGCGCCGGTCGAGTTGCGCGCCGTGGTCAGCTACCTGAACCTCTCGCTGGTCCAGCACGCGCGCGAGCCCTTCAGCTCCGAGGCGGCTCTGGTGCCGCTCGGCGATGGGCACGTGATCGAGCTGCGCGGCACCTCCGGCGAGCGTCGCCGGCGCTTCACGATCGCCCATGAGATCGGCCATTTCCTGCTGCACCCGGGGCGCGCCGTGACCGAACGCGGCGGCGCGACCAACCGGGCGACGGCGTCACTCGAACGTGAGGCCAACCAGTTCGCCGCCGAGCTGCTCATGCCGGAGCGTCTCGTGCGTCAGGCGGCACTCGAAGAGGGCGCCGACGCTCGCCGTCTGGCCGACCGCTTCGACGTCAGCGACCAGGCGATGAGCCTGCGTTTGCGGCGGCTCGGCATCGTCTCACGCCACGGCGCTTCGCAGCCGCCCGCTCACGGCGCCGCTTGAACCCTCGCGTCGCCCGGACCGGCGGCGCCACCTGAACCCGGGCGCCGCTTGAACCCTGGCGCCCCCTGAGCCTGCGCGATCCGCGGCCCCGCCGAAGGGACGCCGCGCCTGACAGGTGCTTTGCGAGGGCGCTGCGGGCAGAGTAGGGCAACGCCCGGTGACTGCCGCGGCGCCGGCGACCTGACGTCGCGGCGCGCGATGTGATGTACTACGGGGCCACCGAACCGGAGGCGCCATGCGTGAGGTCAACGTCGGCCGCAAGTTCCTGGCCGACTACCAGAGCATCATTCTCAAGGATCTCCTGGCCGAGATCAAAGAGCTGGCCGGTCCGCTCGAAGGCAAGCGTGTCCTGCACGTCAACGCCACCTCGTTCGGCGGCGGCGTGGCCGAGATCCTCTACACCCTGCTGCCCCTGATGAACGACGTCGGCCTGCACGCCGAGTGGCAGGTGATGACCGCCGAGCGCGAGTTCTTCGACGTCACGAAGAGCTTTCACAACGGTCTGCAGGGAGCGCCGGTCACCCTTACAGACGAGGTGCGCTCGGTCTACGAAGACACGAACCGGCGCAACGCCGCGCAGTTGCGGTCCGACTACGATTTCGTCGTGATCCACGACCCGCAGCCCTGCGCCATGCACGCCTTCGCCGCCGCCGGCGAGAGCGCGACGCGCTGGATCTGGCGCTGTCACATCGACACCTCGACGCCCGACCAGGCTCTCTACGAGTACCTGCTGCCCTACATCCGCCGCTACGACCGGGCGATCTACACCGTCGCCGACTACGCTCCCGACGGGCTCGACGTGCCGCTCGAGGTGGTGCCGCCGGCGATCGACCCGCTGGCGCCCAAGAACATGACCCTCGTGCCCGACGACGCCCACTACATCGTGCGTCAGTTCGGCATCGACGTCGATCGCCCGCTGCTGCTGCAGGTCTCGCGCTTCGATCCCTGGAAGGACCCTCTCGGCGTGGTCGACGCCTATCGCGCGGTCAAGCAGCGCTGGCCCGACGTGCAGCTCGCGCTGATCGGCTCGATGGCCTCCGACGACCCCGAGGGCTGGGACTACCTCGAGAAGCTCACCGCCTACGTGGGCGGTGACCCCGACGTCTTCGTGCTCTCCAACCTCGACAACATCGGCAGCGTCGAGGTCAACGCCTTCCAGTCGCACGCCGCCGTGGTGCTGCAGAAGTCGACCCGCGAGGGCTTTGGCCTGACGGTGAGCGAGGGGCTCTGGAAGGCGCGTCCGGTGGTCGCCGGCAACGTGGGCGGCATCCCCCTGCAGATCGACGACGGCGTCACCGGCTTTCTGGTCGACTCGAGCGCCGCTTGCGCCCAGCGCTGCCTCGAGATCCTCGAGCGGCCCGAATGGGCCCACGCCATGGCGCGCAGAGGCAAGGAGCACGTGCGTGAGCACTTCCTGACACCACGTCTGCTGCGCGACTACCTGCGCATCTTCAACGGGTTACTGGCCGACCGCGCCTGAAGAGGCGCCGCGCCGGCCGGCGTGGCGCCGGCCGAGCGGCCGGGGGAAGGGGGATCGTGGACAGGGCACAAGCAGCGTCCCACCCGCAGAGGGCGCGATCGGCGCCCGACGCGGCAAAGGCGGAGGTCGCGCCCGAGCGTCCCGACCTGATCGTGGCCGCCAACCGCGGACCCGTGTCGTTTCACAGCGACCCGTCGGGCGAGCCGGTGGTCACGCGCGGCGCCGGAGGGCTTGTCACCGTGCTTTCGGCCATGCTGGCGCGCCATCCCGGCGTGTGGATCGCGGCGGCGGCCACCGACGAAGAAGAGAAGCTGGCCGCCGCCGCGACCTCGCTGCGCGTCGATCTCGACGGCGAGACCTACCAGGTGCGCTACGTCGCCCCCGAGCGCGAGGCCTACAACCTCTTCTACAACGTCGCCGCCAACCCCATGCTCTGGTTCATCCAGCACTATCTGTGGGATCTCGCCCGTCACCCGGACATCCGCCAGAACGAGCTCGACGCCTGGTACAAGGGCTACCTGCCGGTCAACCGCCTGTTCGCCGAAGCGATCCTCGACGAGCTCGGCGACGACGGCCGCGGCCGGGTGGTGATCCTGCACGACTATCACCTCTACGCCGTCGCTCCGGTGGTCCGGGCCGGCGCGCCCGCCGCCTTCCTGCAGCAGTTCGTGCACATCCCCTGGCCGCAGTCCGACTACTGGAGGGTGCTGCCCCGCGACATCCGCGAAGAGATCTTCCGCAGCCTGCTGGCCAACGACGTCGTGGCCTTTCATACCCAGCACTACGTCGACAACTTCCTGCAGGGCTGCGTCGATGTGCTCGACGCCGTCGTCGACCCGCACGAGAAGGCCGTCAGGCTGGGCGACCGCACGATCTGGGTGCGCGCCTACCCGGTCTCGATCGACCCCCAGGTGCTCGATCAGGCGGTGCGCTCGGCGCGCGTGGCGCAGGCCGAGCGCGAGCTGCTCAAGCGGCGCCGCGAGTATCTGCTCGTGCGCGTCGACCGGCTCGACCTGTCCAAGAACATCCTGCGTGGCTTTCTGGCCTTCGACCGCTTCCTCGAGCTGCATCCCGAGTTCAAGGGGCACATCACCTTCCTCGCCCGGCTGCAGCCGTCGCGCGAGGACGTCGAGGAATACGTGGCCTACCGCGATCGCGTCATGCACCTGGTGGCCGAGATCAACACGCGCCACGGCGACACCGACTGGATGCCGATCGACGTGCGTCTCGAAGACAACTTCCCCGCCACCCTCGCCGCCTACCGTCACTACGACGCGCTCATGGTCAACGCCATCTTCGACGGCATGAACCTGGTCGCCAAGGAAGGGGCGCTGGTGAACACCCTCGACGGAGTGCTGATCCTCTCCGAGAACACCGGCGCCTTCGAGGAGATCGGCGCCTTCGCGGTGTCGGTCAATCCGTTCGACATCGAAGAGCAGGCCGACGCCATCTACCGGGCGCTCACGATGCCCAGTGACGAGCGCGCCGCCCGGGCCAGGGCCATGCGCGACGTGATCCTGGGCAACAGCGTCGAGAAGTGGGTGGCGGCGCAGTGGCGCGACATCGCCCGCAAGCGCGCGCTCGAGGCGCCGAGGGCTTGAGCCGGCGGCCGGGAGATGAGCCGGGCGGCCGGGGGATGAGCCGGGCGGCCGCCCCGGAGAGCCTGGGCTAGGGGGTCAGCTTGCGGTAGAGGGCCTCGTAGCCGGCCGTCATGGCCGCCACGCTGAAGCGCTCCTCGACCGTGCGCCGGCAGGTGTGGGGGTCGATCTCGCCGAGCCTGCCGACCGCCGCCACCATGCCCGCGACGTCGTCGCAGACAAAGCCGGTCACGCCGTCGTCGACGACCTCGCCGACCGAGCCGTTGCGCAGGGCGATCACAGGCGTGCCGGCCGCCATGGCTTCGACCATCACCAGGCCGAACGGCTCCGGCCACAGGATCGGGAACAGAAAGCCAGCGGCGCCGGCGAACAGCTCGCGCTTGCGCTCCTCTGAGACCTCGTCTTCGAAGACGATCTGGTCGCCGTCGACCTGCGGCGCGATGCGTTCCTCGAAGTAGTCGCGATACCAGTCCTGCACGACGCCGGCCATGATGAGGCGCCGTCCGGTGGCGCGCGCGACCTCGATGGCGAGATGGAAGCCCTTGTCTTCGCAGACGCGCCCGAAGGCCAGCAGATAGTCGTCCTTGGCGGTCTCGAACGGCCAGCCGCCGACCGGCAGGGCGTTGTGGACGGTGCCCGCCCAGTTCATGGCCGGCGGTCCCAGCGAACGCTGAAAATCGCTGATCGACGCGTAGGCCACGGCGTCGCGGAACTGCTCGTAGAACGGGTAGGCGTGCGTGTCGAAGGCGCAGTGCACGGTGTGCAGTACCGGCGGCAGCTCGAGCATGGCGCGAAAGGCGACCAGCAGGAACCCCGAGTGGTCGTGGACCACGTCGAAGTCGCCGTCGGCCCGGATCTGCGAGAGCGCATGCGACAGGTGGCGGGCGTCGTAGGAGGTCATCGCCGAGGGCAGCGCCATCATCGCGGTCTGCGGCTCGGCAAAGAGCGCCCGCAGCTCGGCCGGCGTGCGCGAGTCGCCCGACGCGAACAGCACGACGTCGTGACCGGCCGCGGTCAGGCCGTCGCACAGGTGCTTGACGACCCACTCCGTGCCGCCGTAGCCGGCCGGCGGGACGGTGATCCAGGGCGGGGCGATCTGGGCGATCTTCATGGGCTGATTGTATCCGGATAACGGCGCCGGTGCGGCGGGCGCCGCCGCGATGCTAGGATGCGCGGAACGTCACGGCCAGCTCGCCCGGAGGCCCGCATGCCCTCGCAACCCTTTTCACCGACACCCTCCGCGCTTGCGCCGGCCGCTCGCGGCCGGGCGGCCGGCGCACCCGGCGCGCCCGCCCGGACCCGCCCATGAGCGCCGCCCGCTACGCGGGAGCGACGCTCTACCTCGAATGCGCGAGCGGGGCCAGCGGCGACATGCTGGCCGCGGCACTGCTCTCGCTCTGTGCCGCCCTCGACGGCGCCGGGCCCGGCGTCGAAGCGCCTCTGTCGACCATCGTGCGGCCGGCTCTCGTGGCGGCCGGCATCGACCCGGCCGTCGTGCACGCCACGATGGGCGAGCGCGGCGGCTTCTCGTGCTGCCGGTTCGCGGTCGAGGAGCGGCCCGGGTTTGCCACCTTCGCCGAGCTCATCGCGGCGGTGCGCGGCTCGGGGCTCGACGCCGCCGTCGCCGGCGGCGTCGTCGCCACGGCCGAGCTCATGGCCGCGGCCGAGCGCACCGTCCACGGCGCCGGCGGCGAGCATCTTCACGAGCTCTCGAGCCTGGACACGGCAGTCGACCTGATCAGCGTGCTGGCACTCGTCGCCCATCTGGCGCCGGCGCGCGTCGTCGCCCTGCCGCCGGTGCTGGGCGGCGGCACGGTCTCCACCGCCCACGGCGAGCTGCCGGTGCCGGCGCCCGCCGTCGCCGCCCTGCTGGCCGGCTTGCCGACCGGCGGGGCCGGGACCAGCACCGGCGAGCTCACCACGCCCACCGGCGCCGCGCTGCTCGCCCATCTCGCGGACGAGTTCGGTCCGCTGCCGGCCGGCCGCCTGGTCGCGCTGGGCGTGGGCGGCGGGCAGCGCGAGCTGCCCGGACGCCCCAACGTCTTGCGCGCCCTGCTCGTCGAGGCGCTCGATCGCACCCCGGGGCAGGGTGGGGCCCTGTGGTCCGAAGACGACGTGGAGCTGCTCGAAGCGACGATCGACGATCTGCCGGCCGAGCTGCTGGCCGAGGCCGCCGGACGCCTCCTTGCGGCCGGCGCGCTCGACGTCTGGTCGACTGCCGCCGTGATGAAGAAGGGCCGGCCGGGGACCGTGCTGCACGTCCTGGCGCGGCCCGCGCAGCGGGCCGCGCTCGCCGCGCTCGCCTTTCGCGAGACCTCTACGTTCGGCCTGCGCGTGACCCCGGTGCGCCGGCTGCTTCTGGACGAACGCCGCGAGACGGTCGAAGTCGAGGGCGAGGCCGTGGCCGTGCGCCTGGGGTTCCTGGGCGGACGGCTGGTCACCGCCTCGCCGGAATACGAGGACTGTCGCCGGGTGGCGGCCCGCGTCGGACGGCCGGCCAAGGACGTCTACGACCAGGTTCGGGCTGCCGCGCGGAGCCTGGTTTGACCCCCCAATTTGGGGCCTTGTAGAATCCGTCACAAGAGGGGTGGCCCCACCTGGGGTTCCGCCCCTCGAGCGTTGAACGCGTGGAAAAGTGGTTTCTACTGAGGAGGGCGCGTTGAGTTCCGCTGCAAAGCCTGTCCGCAAGTCCCCCGTCCCGTCTGACATCGACATCGCCCAGGCGGCGACCATGCAGCCCATCACGGAGATCGCGGCGAAGGTCGGGATCCTCGAAGAGGAGCTGGAGCTCTACGGCCGCTACAAGGCCAAGATCGACTACATGGCCCTGCTCAAGCGCCTCGAGAGCAAGCCCGACGGCAAGATCATCGACGTCACCGCGATCACCCCGACGCCGCTCGGCGAAGGCAAGACCGTCACCGCGGTCGGCCTGTCCGAGTCGATGAACGCGATCGGCATCAACACCATGCTCGCCCTGCGCGAGCCGTCGCTGGGGCCGGTCTTCGGCATCAAGGGCGGCGCCGCCGGCGGCGGGTACTCGCAGCTCATCCCGATGGAGGACCTGAACCTCCACTTCACCGGCGACATCCATGCCGTGGGCACCGCCAACAACCTGCTGGCCGCCATGGTCGACAGCCACATCATGCACGGCAACGACCTCGACATCGACCCGCTGACCATCTCGTGGCGGCGCTGCGTCGACCTGAACGACCGCGCCATGCGCGAGATCGTCAACGGCCTCGGCGGGCGCCTCAACGGCCTCCCGCGCCAGACCGGGTACGACATCACGGTCGCCAGCGAGGTCATGGCCATCCTCGGCCTCGCCACCTCGCTCAAGGATCTCCGCGAGCGCCTCGGCCGCATCACGTTCGGCTACAACCGCTCGGGCGACCCCCTCACCGCCGACGACATAGGCGCCGGCGGGGCCATGACGGTGCTGCTCAAGGACGCCATCAAGCCGAACCTCATGCAGACGCTCGAAGGCAACGCCAGCCTGATCCACGCGGGGCCCTTCGCCAACATCGCCCAGGGCAACAACTCGATCATCGCCGACAAGGTCGCCATGAAGCTGGCCGACTACGTCGTCACCGAGAGCGGCTTCGCCGCCGACCTCGGCGCCGAGAAGTTCATGGACATCATCTGCCGCTACGGCGGCTTCGCCCCGAGCGCCGTGGTCATCACCTGCACCATGCGCGCCCTCAAGATGCACGGCGGCCTGCCGGTCGATCCCGAGCTGCTCAAGGCCGAAAACAACGAGGCCCTCGAAAAGGGTTGCGAGAACCTGGTCAAGCAGATCGAGAACATGAAGCTCTTCGGCCTGCCCGTCGTGGTCACCATCAACCGCTTCGCCTTCGACCGCCCCGGCGAGATCGAGATCGTGCGCAAGGCGGCCGTGGCGGCCGGCGCCGAAGACGCCGTGCCGATCAACGTGCACGCCCTGGGCGGCGACGGCGGCCAGGAGGCGGCCGAGGTCGTCAAGGCGGCCGCCGACAAGGGCGGCAAGTTCGAGTTCCTCTACTCGCTCGACGCCTCGATCAAAGAGAAGATCGAGACCATCGCCACCAGGATCTACGGCGCCGACGGCGTCGACTACCTGCCCGAAGCCGAGGCCAAGATCAAGCTCTTCACCGAGCAGGGCTTAGACAAGCTGCCCCTGTGCATGGCCAAGACGCATCTGTCGCTCAGCCACGACCCGGCGCTCAAGGGCCGGCCGCGGGGCTTCCGCGTGCCGATCCGCGACATCCGTCCGGCGACCGGCGCGGGCTATCTGTACCCGCTGCTCGGCGAGATGCGCACCATGCCCGGCCTGGCCAAGCGCCCGGCCGCGGTCGACGTCGACATCGATACCGAGACCGGCCGCATCAAGGGCCTGTTCTAGAGTCGGTCCTCGCCGGACGGCCGCTGGTGGCGGCGCCGCAAGGCGCCGCCACCAGCGGGCCGGGCCGTGCCGGCCCTTTGGGCTCGCCGCGGCGCCCGCACCCGGCCGGCCGGCGAGTCCCTCAAGCCTTCATCGTCAAGTGACCCGGGAGGTACACGTGAGCCACGAGGCCACCATCTATCGCGACGAGTCCTTGCAGACCTACCTCGAAGACGCCGCGTCGGGCAAGCCGGCGCCCGGCGGGGGCAGCGTCTCGGCCTGCGCCGGCGCGCTCGGCGCGGCCCTCGTGTCGATGGTCTGCAACCTGACGATCGGCAAGGAGAAGTTCGCGGCGGTCGAGCCGGTCCTCAAGGACGTCGTGGCGCGCAGCGAGGCCTGCCGGGCACGGCTCGAGGCGCTGCTGCAGGACGACACGACGGCCTACAACGGCGTGATCGAGGGCTATCGCATGCCCAAGGACTCAGACGCACAGCAGGCCGCCCGCACGGCGCACATCCAGGCGGCCCTCAAGGTCGCCGCCAACGTGCCGCTCGAGATCACCCGCGTGGCCCTCGACGTCTGCCGCCTGGCCAAGACGGCCGCCGAGCTCGGCAACCCCGCCGCCGTCACCGACGGCGGGATCGGCGCCATCCTCGGCGAGTCGGCGGCTCAGGGCGCCGCCCTGAACGTGCTGATCAACCTGGGCGCCATCAAAGACGAAGACTATGTGGCCGCCTGCCGGGCCGAGCTCGTGGGCATCCTCGACGAAGCCGTGCGGCTGCGCGCCGAGGTCATGGCCATCACGCTCGAGAAGCTGTGAGTGTGAGCCGAGAAATCGTGAGCCGTCCGCCGGCCGCGCGCCGGCGAGACAAACGAGAGGACTGAAAGGCTTATGACAGCGCAGATCATCGACGGCAAGGCGATCGCCGAACAGGTGCGCGCCGAGATCGTCGCCGAGGTAGAGAAGCTCGCCGCCCGCGGGATCAAGCCGGGCGTCGCGACCATCCTCGTGGGCGACGACGGCGGCGCCCAGTTCTACCGCGGCCAGATCGAGAAGAACACCGCCACCGCGGGACTTGCCTACTTCAACAACACGCTGCCGGCCGGCACCAGCCAGGACGAGGTCCTCGAGCTGATCGCCCGGCTGAACGCCGACCCCGCGGTGCACGGCATCCTCGCTCTCATGCCGATGGCCGGCGGGATCGACCAGAACGCGGTGTTCAACGCCGTTGCCCCGATCAAGGACCTCGATTGCGTGAACCCGGCCAACATCGGTCACGTGCTGCTCGGCGACTTCCTGTTCGCGCCGGCGACGCCGTCGGCCTGCATCGAGATCCTCGACCGCGAGGGGGTCGAGCTGCAGGGCCTCGACGTGACGATCGTCAACCACTCGAACATCGTCGGCAAGCCGGCCGCGCTGCTCTGCCTGAACCGCAACGCCTCGGTGCACGTCGTGCACGTCTTCAGCAAGGACGTGCCGGCCGCCTGCCGCGAGGCCGACGTGCTGATCTGCGCCGCGCCCGTGCAGAACCTGATCAAGAAGGACATGGTCAAGCCGGGCGCCATCGTTGTCGACGTGACCACCATCCGCATCGACGGCAAGCAGGTCGGCAGCCTCGAGTTCGAGGGCGTCTGCGAGGTCGCGTCGAAGGTCACGCCGGTGCCCGGCGGGGTCGGCCCCGTGACCAACGTCATCCTGCTGAAGAACGCGCTGGCGGCCTGCAAGGCGCAGACCGGGGCGGCCTGAGCGCCGGGCCGACCTGCCTGGACGCCGGGCCGACCGGCCTGAGCTCACGACCGGCCGAACCGAAGACGTGACCTGAGCGGCGGACCGAACCCGGTTGCGCGGCCCGCCGCTCAGGCGGCACAATGAATCCACCGGCAGCCGGGCCCCACACCGGGGCTCGCGCTCAGGCGGCCGGCGACACAGGACCTAGTTGACGTTGAGGATGGGGACGCCACCGGCGTCCCCGGTGACGAGAGCGGAAGTGATGCGATGCCCAGGCGCGTGACCGACACCCCCAAGGCCGAACCCAAGGCGCCGGCGCCCGACCTCGATCTGTCCGAAGTCGGCCGCATCGTCGAGGAGATCGACCCCAACGGCAATCTCATCGCCGTCCTGCAGCACGTCCAGGCGCACTACGGCTACCTGCCCGAGCCGGTCGTCGACGAGATCGCTCGCCTGTCCGGCGTGCCGGCGTCGCGCATCTACGGCATCGTCACCTTCTACGCCCAGTTCTCGACCGAGCCCAGCGGCCGTCACAAGGTGTTCGTCTGTCACGGTACCGCCTGCCACGTGGCCGGCGCGCCGCGCATCACCGAGGCCATCGCGCAGGAGCTCGGCGTGGCCGACGGCGACACCACGCCCGACATGAGCTTCACGCTCGACTCGGTGGCCTGCATGGGCGCCTGCTCTCAGGCGCCCGTCATGCGTATCGACGCCGAGACCTTCGGCAACCTCACGCCCGACTCGACCCGCAAGTACATGCTCGAGGTTCTCGAGGGCCTTGGCCTCACGGCCGACGACCTGAAGGGCGCCGCGGCCGAGCCCGCCGGGTCCGGCCCAGAGAGCGGCGCGGGCAAGGAGGGTGGCCATGAGTGACGCGCCTGTGACCGCCGAGGGCGTGCGCGTCGGCATCGTGCCGGGCGCGAACGGCAAGCGCCGCGTGCAGGTCTGCGCCGGCACGGCCTGCGTGTTCGCCGGTTCCCTCAAGATCTTCGCGGCCTTCGAAGAGGAGATCGCCGCGGCCGGCCTGGCCGACCAGGTCGAGGTGGCCATCATCGGCTGCCACGGGCTGTGCTCGCAGGGGCCGCTGGCCGTGGTCTCGGGCGCAGAGACCTACTACCCCAAGCTCAAGGCCAAGCACGTCAAGCGCATCGTCGACGAGCACCTCGTGGGCGGCACGATCGTCGACGACCTGCTCTACGTCGAGCCCGGCAGCGGCGAGCGCATCGCCTGCTGGCACGACATCCCCTTCTACGCCCAGCAGAAGCGCATCGCCCTGCGCGACGTCGGCATCATCCATCCCGAACGCATCGAAGAATACGTCGCCCGCGGCGGCTACGCCGCCGCGCGGACGGTCGTCACCGAGAAGACCCCCGAGTGGGTGATCGACGAGGTCCTCGCCTCGGGCATCCGCGGTCGTGGCGGGGCCGGTTTTCCGACCGGCCGCAAGTGGAGCTTCGCGGCCGCCTCCAGAAGCGACGTGAAGTACCTCATCTGCAACGGCGACGAGGGCGACCCCGGGGCCTTCATGGACGCCTCTATCATGGACGGCGATCCTCACGCCGTGATCGAAGGCATGATCATCGGCTCGTATGCGATCGGCGCGCACGACGGCTACATCTACGTGCGCGCCGAGTACCCGCTGGCCGTGAGCCGCCTGCGTCTCGCCATCGCCCAGGCCGAAGAGCAGGGCTACCTCGGCGACGCCGTCTTCGGCTCCGGCTGGAGCTTTCATCTGAAGATCAAGGAGGGCGCCGGCGCCTTCGTCTGCGGCGAGGAGACGGCCCTGATGGCCAGCATCGAGGGACGCCGCGGCATGCCGCGTTCGCGCCCGCCGTTCCCGGCCGTCTCGGGCCTCTGGGGCAAGCCCACCAACATCAACAACGTCGAGACGTTCGCCAACATCCCCTGGATCATCATGCACGGGGCGGCCGCCTACGCCGCGCTTGGCACAGAGAAGAGCCGCGGCACCAAGGCTTTCTCGCTGGCCGGCAAGGTCGTGAACGGCGGTCTGGCCGAGGTGCCGATCGGCTCGACCATCAGGGAGATGGTCTACGGCGTCGGCGGCGGCATCAAGGACGGCCGGGCCTTCAAGGCCGTCCAGCTCGGGGGACCGTCGGGCGGCTGCGTGCCCGCCGCCCTGATCGACACGCCGATCGACTACGAGAGCCTGGCCGCGACCGGCGCCATCATGGGCTCGGGCGGCATGGTCGTCGCCGACGACCAGACCTGCATGGTCGACCTGGCGCGCTACTTTCTGCAGTTCACCCAGAACGAGAGTTGCGGCAAGTGCGTGCCCTGCCGCCTGGGCACCAAGCGCATGCTCGAGATCCTCGAGCGCATCACCGCGGGCGAAGGGCAGGACGGCGACATCGAGCGTCTCGAGAAGCTCGCCGGCACGATCAAGCGCACGAGCCTCTGCGGGCTCGGTCAGACGGCGCCCAACCCGGTGCTCACGACGATCCGCTACTTCCGCGACGAATACGAAGCCCACATCTACGACGCGGCCTGCCCGGCGCGAGCCTGCAGCGCCCTCATCACCTACCACATCGACCCCGAGACCTGCACCGGCTGCGCGCTGTGCGCCAAGAAATGCCCGGTCGGAGCGGTGAGCGGTGAACGCAAGCAGACGCACGTGATCGACCTCTCGGTGTGCACCAAATGCGACACCTGCCGGCAGGTCTGCCGGTTCGGAGCGGTGCAGCGACTCACCGGCGACGAGGTCGGCGCCGTGAGCACGCGACCCGGCGCGCCCGCCTGACCGCAGGGCCGCCGATCACAAACCCCTCGCATTCGCGCACGAGGTGCGATATCCTGCGCGCGATCGGGGGGCACCGACCAGCTTCCATTCGTCGTCCACGTCGATGCGCGGTCGATTGTCGGAAACCGACAGGCTATAGTGGAGCGCGCGTGCGAATCCTACGAGGCTTGTCGGTAGGTTGACATTTTCCTACGGGTGGATTGAAGTAGGCCAGGTTGCATATGGGGCCAGGGGTGACATTCAGTCTTGACGCGATCGATCGCCAGATCGTTGCGCTGCTGTCGGAGGACGGCCGTATCTCGTCGGCCGAAATGACCCGCCGCATCGGGCACGTGTCCGAGCGGGCCGTACGGTACCGCATCGAGCGCCTCGTACGCGCCGGCGTCGTCAAGATCACCGCCATCGTCAACCCGCAGGCCGTCGGCTACCGGGTCACGGGCGATGTGCTCATCGAAGTCGCGCCCGGCATGCTCCAGGCTGTGGCCGAACAACTCTGCGGTCTCGACAACATCAGCTACGTCGCCGGATCGGTCGGCGACGGCGACTTGAGTGCGCAGGTCTATGCGCGCGACACCGAAGACCTTCTGCGCTTCGTCGACGAAGTGATCGGCAAGGTGCAGGGCGTGTCGCGCACGAGGACCGTCGTGGTCCCCTGGAAGCTCAAGGACATCTATGAGTGGCGCATTCCCGAGACGGTCGGGGAGAAAGGGGGCGGCCGGCTCTAGACCAGTCAGGTGTATTTGGGCGACCGGCCCGGGCCCTCTCCTAAAAAAGGTCCGGGCGGCCGTTGAAGGGATCCAAGGGGGCGATAGTGTCTGAAGAACTAGCTTATGCACGTAAGGCATCCGGCCTGGTACGCGGACTTTCCATGATGGACGCGTTCGCGGTCGGCTTCATGAATCAGGGCCTGACGCCCAGCATCTGGGTGGTCGTGAGCCTCGGACTCGGGGTCTTCCTGGGCGGCAACCTGATCTACGCCGCCATCATCTCCGCAGTGCTCACCGGCATCGGTTTCCCGCTCGTCTGGGGTATCCTCGGCGGCTCCATGCCGAGGTCCGGCGGCGAATACGTCTACAACTCACGCATCATCCACCCGGTCTACGGCATCGCGCAGAGCTTCGGCGACGCCGCCATCTGGCTGATGTGGCTCTACGTCCTCGCGCCGCTGGCCGTCGACCCCGGCCTCACCATGACGCTCAACTACTTCGGCTGGAGTGGCGGCGCCAACTGGCTCACGAGCGCGAGCTGGCACACGTTCATCATCGCCAGCATCTTCAACGTCATCGGCTTCCTGTTCGTGGTCTTCGGCATCAAGATCTTCGCCAGGGTGCAGAAGGTCGTCATGTTCTTCGGCATCGGCGGCTGTGCCCTGATCGGCATCGTGCTCACCGTCACGTCGCGGGCGTCGTTCACCCACAGGTGGAACGCCGCGGCCCTGGCGGCCAGCCCGCACGGACCGTCGTACACGGGCTTCATCGCCCAGGTCAGCCATCAGGCCGGAGTGATGATGCCCACGACGACCAACTGGGGCCACACCTTCGGCACCATGGTCGCCATGTCGTGGCTGTTCGCCTACGCCTACTCGATCGCCTTCATCGCCGGCGAGGTCAAGCGCCCCGACAAGTCGATCATCTGGGCCAACACGTTCGCCATCCTGGTGCCGTTCGTCTTCATGCTCTGGATCGCCATCGTGCTCTACAAGACGGTCGGCTTCCAGTTCCTGAACGCCACCGCCTGGAACGACAACTGGAACAGCACCACCGGCAACTCTCTGGCCTCGATGGCCGGCATGCCGCACGGCACGAACTTCATCGACCTCGCCGTCTACTCTCTCGGGGCGACCGCGACCTGGACCAAGATCGTGGCCGGCTTCATGGGTCTCTCGTACGTTGCCTTCACCGTCTGGTGGCTGGCGCTTTCGTACCTGGCCTTCCCGCGTATCCTGTTCGCCTGGGGCATGGACCGCATGGGTCCGAAGTGGTTCACCGACATCAACCCGCGCTTCGCGAGCCCGGTCAAGAACCACATCCTCTGCCTCGTCCTGGGCCAGGCGCTGCTCGTGCTCTACTACACCCTGCTGGCGAACACGATGCAGAACATCGTGCTCACCGGTATGCAGGTGACGTCCGTGTTCATCCCGACGGCGATCGCCGCCCTCTACTTCCCGTACTCCAAGCGGGCCAAGGGCGTCTGGGATTCGTCGCCGTACAAGAAGTGGACCTTCCTCGGCCTGCCCGTGGTGGTCTGGGGCGCGGCCGTCGACCTCGTGTACCTCGGCATCCTGATGTACTACTTCATCTTCAACGCGGCGGCCAAGCAGTTCACCGGCCCGTCCGTGATCCTCTTCGTCGGCGTCTGGGTGCTGGGCATCATCTGGTACTACGCCTGGAGCGCCTACAACAAGTCCAAGTCCGGTATGGACATCTCCGCCGTGACCTACGGCGAGCTGCCTCCGGAGTGACCTGACAGTCCGCGTGAGGGGCGGGAGCCTCCCTGAGGCTCCCGCCCCTCACTACGCACGAGGAGCGTGATAGATGATCAAACTGTTCTACGTCACCGACATCCACGGCTCGAACGTCTGCTACCGCAAGTTCCTGAACGCGCTGCCCATCTACGGCGTCGACGTCGCCGTGCTGAACGGCGACCTGCTCGGCAAGGTGCTCATCCCCATGGTCGAAAAGCCCGGCGGGGGCTGGGAGTGCCACCTCATGGGCATGTACACCGAGATGAACACCGAGCAGGAGCTCGCCGACGTCAAGAAGATCATCGAGAACGCGGGCTACTACTGGGTCCACCAGACCCGCGAGGAGTTCGAGGCCACCAAGGCCGACCCCGCCGCGATCGACAAGCTCTTCAAGCACCAGGCCTACATGCGCATCCAGGAGTGGCTCGAGCTCGCCGACGAGCGTCTCGAAGGCAAGAGCCACCAGATGTACATCTGCCCGGGCAACGACGACTGGTGGGAGGTCGACGACATGATCTCCTGCATGAAGGTCATCAAGCCCTGCGACAACATGGTGGTCGACATCGACGGCCACGAGATGGTGTCGTGCTCGCGCAGCAACCCGACTCCCTGGGACACACCGCGTGAGGAGTCCGAAGAAGAGCTGGCCGTCCACCTCGACGAGCTCTGCCAGCGCGTCAACAACTATGAAGGGGCGATCTTCAACTTCCACGTGCCGCCCCACGGCTATTCGCTCGACCTTTGTCCCAAGCTCGACAAGGACATGAAGATGTCGGCCGAAGAGAAGATCCACGCCGGCAGCCAGGGCGCCAAGCAGGTCATCGAAAAGTATCAGCCCCTGCTGGGCCTCCACGGTCACATTCACGAGTCACGCGGCGCCCAGAAGGCCGGCCGCACGCTCATGATCAACCCCGGCAGCGAGTACTCTGAGGGCATCCTCAAGGGTGTCATCATCATGCTCGACAAAAAGAAGGTGAAGGACTACGTGTTCACCCAGGGTTGATCCCAGGGCGACACCACCCGAACCTCTTCTCGCAGCAGTACAAAGGAGGCGATAGCAGGCGATGAGCACAAAGCCCTTCATTCTGCCGAAGGACATCCCGCTCGATCAGTATCCCAAGCCCGAGGACTTCCTGAGCGAGGGCAAGCGGATAGCCGACGCCGCCCGCGAGGCCGGCTTCGTCATGCGGGTCATGGGTCCGCTCGCGCTGCACTATTACTTCCCCGAGCAGATCGACCTGTACGCGAAGCTCGAACGCCTGGGCGACCGCTACTTCACTGACATCGACTACGCGGCGTACGGTAAGAACAGCGGCAAGATGCCGAAGTTCATGGAGACCCTCGGCTACGAGTGCGACCTGCAGACGATGATGTCGTCGGGCAAGACGCGGCACATCTACTACGGTGGCAAGGTCCCCATGATCGACGTGTTCTTCGACAAGCTCGACTACTGCCACGAGGTCCTCTACAAGGACCGCCTCGAGCTCGACGAGTACAGCGTGTCGCTCGCCGACATCATGTTGCAGAAGCTGCAGATCTGGGAGATCAACGACAAGGACCTGAAAGACATCGAGTACCTGTTGACGACCGCCGAGATCGGCGACGACGACAACAAGAAGATCAACCAGACCTACATCGCCAAGCGCTTCGCCGACGACTGGGGCTTCTGGTACACGGCCACCACCAACTTCGGCCGGGTCAAGGAGCACGTCGACAACGTGCCGGCGTTCAGCCCTGAGCAGCGCCAGCACATCAAGGACCGCTGCGACCAGTTCCTCGCGCGCATCGAAGCCGAGCCCAAGACCAAGGCCTGGAACAAGCGCGCCAAGAAGGGCACGAGCAAGCTCTGGTACAACACCGGTTTCTCAGACTGGTGAGCAGCCCGTTCCTGCGTCCCTGAGGGGGAGCAGCGTAAGGGCGGCGGGGCGGGGCGATCGAAGATCGCCCCGCCCCGCCGCCCTTCTTTTGTGCGTCACGCGACCGCGCCGGCGCCGCCTCAGTGGGCGACCAGCCGGCCGGCGCCTTGCTCCTGCCGCACCGCGGCGAGGACCGGCCCCATCCGCTCGAGCACCTCGTCGAGCTGCTCGTAGGTGATGACCGCCGGCGGCTCGAGCCGCAGCGTCTTGGCGTTGTTCAAGGTGCCGCCGACCAGCACGCCGGCGCCGAACAGACCGGCCGAGACCGCGTAGCCGATCTCGGCGCTGGCGAACTCCATGCCGATCAGCAGACCGAGGCCGCGCACCTCGTCGAAGAGGTCGGGGTAGTCGGCCGCCAGCGTGGCGACGTGCTCTTTGAGGTAGGCGCCCTTTTCGGCGGCCTGACCGGGGATGTCCTCCTCGAGGGTGGCGTGCAGCGCGCCGATCGCCGCGGCCGTGGCCAGCGGGTTGCCGCCGAAGGTCGTGGTGTGCAGATACGGGTTGGCGAACATGGCGTGGAAGACCTTGGGGGTGACGACGATGTTGCCACAGGGGATCACGGCGCCGCCGAAGGCCTTGCCCATGGTCATGATGTCGGGGGCGACGTCCCAGTTGTCGACGCCCCAGAGCTTGCCGGTGCGGCCCATGCCGGTCTGGACCTCGTCGGCGATCATGACGACGTCCCACTCGGTGCAGATCTGGCGCACGCGCGGCAGGTAGTCGTCGGGCGGCACGATGGCGCCGGCCTCGCCCTGCACCGGCTCGACGATGAAGGCGGCGATGTCGAAGCCGATCATGTCGCAGACGCGCAGCTCCTGCTCGAGGGCGTCGGCGTCGCCGTAGGGCACGAACCGTGAGCCCGGCATGAGCGGCTGGAACGGCACGCGGAACTCACGCTTGCCGCTGACGCTCAGGCTGCCCATCGACTTGCCGTGGAACGCCCGGGTCGTGGAGATGACTCCCAGCATGTGGTCGGGCTTCTTCTCGTAGGCGTAGACCTTGGCGAACTTGAGCGCGCCCTCGGTGGCTTCGGTGCCGGAGTTGACGAGGAACGAGTACTGCAGATCGCCCGGGGTGACCATGGCGACCAGCTCGCAGAGGTAGCCGCGCATCGGGTCGAGCAGCTCCTGCGAGTGCAGCGCCTGGTGTTTCAGCTGACCCAGCACGGCCTTCATGACGGTCGGGTGGCGGTGGCCGAGCATGTAGATGCCGAAGCCGCCCAGGCAGTCGATGAACTCGCGGCCGTGGATGTCCTTGAAGGTCGCGCCGCCGTCGCTCCACTCGACCGCGGTGTAGTCGGTCGAGACCGACTTGCGGTATTCGAGGATGCCGGGGTTGACGTAGCGGCCGAAGTTCTCGACGCAGTCGGCTACGACGGCGTCCTGCTCCTCGCGCGTGAGCTCGCTCTTCTGCATGAGCTCGAGGGCCTTGCGCGACTCGTGCAGGACACGCTCGCGCACCACATCGTCCATCGTCTCTCTCCTTCGCCAGCGGTCTGACCAGTGCCGGCCGGTGGACACTGCCGTACGAGAGCGAGGGAAGAAGCCACTCTCCCGCGGGTCATGGCGGGAATGGGTCGCGCTGCTGAACGGCCTGCCTGGCGCGACCCTGCCGCGATGGATAAGGAGAGGCCCCCTCTGTGTACTTTACTGAACCTCGCCCGTTCCCGCCAGTGTCGCGTGCGGGCTGGCGTGCGGGCCGGCGCGCCGGCCGACATGCGAGCCTTGCCCCGGGTCAGCATGAGAGTCCTACTATCTGTTTACAGCGACAGTGGGCTGGTGTAAGTTTTTTCACGTTGTGGAAAGGTCGCCGACTGTTCGGCGACCCCGGGGGGTGCCGCACGGCAAACCGCGGCGGTAGCAGGAGGGACACGTGGCTCGAGGAACAGTGAAATGGTTCAGCAACGAGAAGGGGTACGGCTTCATCGAACGCGAAGAAGGTGAAGACCTGTTCGTCCACTTCTCCGAGATCCAGGTCGACGGCTACAAGACCCTGAACCAGGGTCAGGCCGTCGAGTTTGAGATCGCCCAGAGCGACAAGGGCCTGCAGGCCTCCAAGGTCGTGCCGGTCGTCGTCTAGCCGACTCCGCTCGTCCTCGCCGCTCCGCGGCCCCGCCGGCTCGCTTGCGCCGGCGGGGCCGCTCCTGTTCTGGACCACCCTTTATGCTGTCGCTTGCATCATGCCCTGCCCGGCGCCGTGCATGGTCGTGCAATCGCTGTGCAACCGCCGTGCATGGCCGTGCGGCGCCCCTCACGTCACCTCGGTCGACCTTTTGGCCGCTCTCGTGCCTGCAGTCCTGTGGTACGATTGCAAGCCCGCGCGAGCGGGGTCTGTGAGGAGGACTCGCTCATGATAAGCAAAGACGATGTCCGTCACGTGGCCCGCCTGGCACGGCTGCGCCTCGAAGACGCCGAGACCGATCGCATGACCGCCGAGCTGGCCAAGATCCTCGAACACATCGACAAGTTGGGCGAGCTCGACCTGTCCGATGTCGCTCCGACCGCCCACGTGCTCGCCGTGACCGACGTCATGCGACCCGACAAGCCGCGCCCCGGCCTCTCACGCGACGAGGCCTTGCGCAACGCACCCGCCGTCACCGACGACTGCTTTCGCGTGCCCAGGATGCAGCCGTGATCGCCGGCCTCGACCCGCTGCGCCTCACCGCGCGCGAAGCTCGTCGCCTGCTCGTCGACGGCGAGATCGCGGCCTCCGAGCTGACCAAGTCCTATCTCGATCAGATCGCGGCCGTCGAAGGCAGGGTGCACGCCTTCATCCAGGTGACCGCCGACAACGCCGCCAAGTACGCCACCGAGATCGACCAGGAGGCCGGCGCCACGCGCGGAGCGCTCGCCGGCCTGCCCACGGCCATCAAGGACAACATGGTCACCGAAGGCGTCACCACGACCTGCGGCTCCAGGATCCTGGGCTCCTACCAGCCGCCTTACACGGCGAGCGCGGTGCGGCGCATCTGGGGCGACCACATCGTCATGCTGGGCAAGGCCAACCTCGACGAGTTCGCGATGGGCTCCTCCACAGAGAACTCCGCTTTTGGCCCGTCGCACAACCCCTGGGATCTCGCCACCGTCCCGGGCGGCTCTTCGGGCGGCTCCGCCGCCGCCGTCGCCGCCGGCGAGGCCCTCTGGGCCCTCGGCTCAGACACCGGCGGCTCCATCCGCCAGCCGGCCGCCCTCTGCGGTATCGTCGGCATGAAGCCGACCTACGGCGCGGTGTCGCGCTACGGCCTCATCGCCTTCGCCAGCTCCCTCGACCAGATCGGACCGCTGACCCGCTCGGTCTACGACTGCGCCATGCTGCTGCGACGCATCGTCGGGCACGATCCCTGCGATTCGACGTCGGTGGCGCTGCCCAGCGAGATCGAGCTGCCCACGGCCGAACGTCTCGACGGCCTGCGCTTCGGCATCCCCACCGAGTACGTCGCGGCCGGCATCGAGCCCGGCGTGCTCGCGCGTTTCGAACAGACCGTCGCCCTGGTCGAGGAGCTCGGCGCCACCTGCGTCGAGATCAGCTTGCCCCACACCGAGTACGCCCTGCCCGCCTACTACATCATCGCGCCGGCAGAGGCGAGCGCCAACCTGGCGCGCTTCGACGGTGTGCGCTACGGCTATCGCGCGGGCGCCGACGACCTCGTCTCCATGTACGAAGCCACGCGTGGTGAGGGCTTCGGCGCAGAGGTGAAGCGTCGCGTCATGATCGGCACCTACGCGCTGTCGTCGGGCTACTACGACGCCTACTACGGGCAGGCCCAGAAGGTGCGCACCCTCGTGCGGCGCGACTTCGACACCGCCTTCGCCCAGGTCGACCTGATCGTCTCGCCGACTTCGCCCACGGTCGCCTTTGGCCTGGGCTCGCGTACCGACGACCCGCTCGCCATGTACCAGAGCGACATCTGCACCATCCCGGTCAACCTCGCGGGGCTGCCGGCGATCTCCATCCCCTGCGGCCTTGCCGGCCACCTGCCCGTCGGCTTTCAGCTCATGGGCCCGGCCTTCTCCGAGAACCTCCTGCTGTCGGCGGCGCACGCGCTCGAGGGGGCGCTCGGCTTCGACTCGTTGCCCACCTTCTGCGACTCGAGCGGGGTCGCGGCCACCCCCGGCGCGAGCGCTCGGGGCGACGGCCCGCGGCCGCAGGGCGCCCAGGAGGCGCGGCCATGACGAGCGCTCCAGACAGTGAGCCCACAGGCACGCCCCTGAGCGCGCCGGCCAGCGCCTGGGAACCCGTGATCGGGCTCGAAGTCCACGTCGAGCTCGACACCGAGACCAAGATGTTCTGTGGCTGCGCCGTGAGCCGCGGCGACCCGCCCAACACCCACACGTGTCCGGTCTGCCTGGCGCACCCGGGCGCGCTGCCGGTCGTCAACGAGCGCGCCGTCGAATACGCCGCGCGCATCGCCCTGGCGCTGGGCTGCACGGTGCGGCCGCGCAGCATCTTCCACCGCAAGAACTACTTCTATCCCGACTCGCCCAAGGCCTACCAGATCAGCCAGTACGACGAGCCCCTGGCGGTGGCCGGTTCGTTCGACTACTGGGTCGACGGCGCGCTGCTCACGTGCCGCATCAACCGGGTGCACATGGAAGAAGACGCCGCCAAGCTGATCCACGCGGGCGGCGACGCCGGCCGCATCGCGGGCTCCGACTATTCGCTGGTCGACTTCAACCGCGGCGGCACGCCGCTCATAGAGATCGTCGGCGAGCCCGACATACCGTCGCCCGAAGCGGCCCGCGAGTTCCTGCAGCAGCTCCGCAACCTGGTGCGGGGCCTCGGTGTGAGCGAGTGCAACATGGAAGAGGGTCAGATCCGCTGGGACGCCAACATCAGCGTCAGGCCCGCCGGCAGCGACCGGCTCGGCACGCGCACCGAGCTCAAGAACATGAACAGCTTCCGGTTCCTGCAGCAGGCCCTCGAAGCCGAGCTGCCGCGCCAGATCGCCGTCCTCGAATCCGGCGGGCGGATCGAGCAGGAGACCCTGCATTTCGACCCCGAGACCGGGGCCACGACACCGCTGCGTTCCAAGGAAGAGGCCCACGACTACCGCTACTTCCCCGAGCCCGACCTCGTGCCGCTGACCGTCGAGCAGGCGTGGGTCGACGAGTTGCGTCGCACGCTGCCCGAACTGCCGGCGGCCCGGGTCGAGCGCTTCGTCGCCCAGTACGGCCTGTCGCGCTACGACGCAACGGTGATCGCCGGCGAGGCCGACATGGCGCGCTTCTACGAAGAGCTCGCCGCCCAGGGCGTCGACCCGAAGCTGGCGGCCAACTGGGTGATGGGCGAGTACTCGGCGCACCTGAACGCGGCCGGCCTCGCGCCCGGCCACGGACACGTCACCGCGGCGCGCCTGGCCGCCCTGCTGGGCCTCGTGGCCGACGGCACGGTGTCGGGGACGGCCGCCAAGCAGGTGTTCGCGCTGATGGTCGAGGAGCGCGGCGAGGCGTCCGACATCGTGGCGCGCCACGACCTGGCGCAGGTCTCCGACACGGGCGCGCTGCGGGCCGCGGTCGCGGCCGCGCTGAGCGCGCATCCGGCCCAGGTCGAGCAGTTCCGCGCCGGCAAGGAGCAGGTCGCCGGCTTCTTCGTCGGCCAGGTGATGAAGGCCACCCAGGGCAAGGCCAACCCCCAGCTCGTGAGCGAGTTCGTCAGGGCGGCGCTGGCGCGGCGCGAGCCGGAGCCCGGCCCCGGGGCACAGAACGAGAGCGGCGACCAGAGCCAGAGTCAGAACCGGAGCCAGAGCGACAGCGGGAGCGACCATGTCTGACTTCAAGCCGGGCGACCTCTCCAGCTTCATCATCGCCGAAGAAGCGCCGGCCGCCGAAGGCCCACCGGTGCGCATCGACGACACCACCCTGCGCGACGGCGAGCAGACCGCCGGCGTGGTCTTTTCGAACCACGAGAAGATCCGCATCGCCAAGCTCTTAAACGAGGTCGGCGTGCATCAGATCGAGGTCGGCATCCCGGCCATGCTGGGCGACGAGAAGCTGGCCATCAGCCAGATCGTCGAGCTCGGCCTCAAGCCCTCGATCCTCGCCTGGAACCGGGCGGTCGTCGCCGACATCCAGCACTCCCTCGACTGCGGCGTCGACGCCGTCGCCATCTCCATGTCGGCCAGCGACATCCACATCGAGCACAAGCTGGCCAAGTCGCGCCAGTGGGTGCTCGACCAGATCCGCGAATGCGTGGCCTTCGCCAAGGAGCACGGCAAGTACGTCTCGGTCAACGCCGAAGACGCCTCCCGCGCCGACCTCGAGTTCCTGCTGCGCTTTGGCCGGGCCGCCAAAGAGGAGGGTGCCGACCGCCTGCGCTTCTGCGACACGCTGGGCATCCTCGACCCGTTCGACACCTACAACGTGGTGAGCTTCCTCACGCGCCAGGGTCTCGAGATCGAGATGCACACCCACGACGACTTCGGCATGGCCACGGCCAACGCGCTGGCCGGTATCAAGGCCGGCGCGACCTACGTCAACACCACCGTCAACGGGCTCGGCGAGCGGGCCGGCAACGCCGCCCTCGAAGAGGTCGTGATGGCCCTCAAGTTCCTGGGCCACGTCGAGCTCGGCCTGCACACGTCGCGCTTTCGCGAGCTCTGCGAGTACGTCGCCGCCGCCTCGGCGCGCACGATCCCGGCCTGGAAGAGCATCGTCGGCACCAACGTCTTCGCCCACGAGTCGGGCATCCACGCCGACGGCGTCATCAAGAACCCGCTGAACTACGAAGCCTACGCGCCCGAAGACGTCGGTCTCGAACGCCAGATCGTGGTGGGCAAGCACTCCGGCTCGCGCACCATCTACCGCAAGTTCCAGGAGTTCGGCATCGAGCTCTCCGACGCCGACGCCGCGGAGCTGCTGAAGCTCGTGCGCCAGACCGCGATCGAGCTCAAGCGGGCGCTGTTCTCAAAGGAGCTCATGTACATCTACCAGGACTACATCGGGCGGCTCGGCGACGCCGTGCCGACGAGCCGCAGCGTGGTCGTCCCGGCCGCGCCGGGCAGTCCCTCGTAGGGCGCGCCGTGCCCGCCACCCTCGCCGAGAAGATCATCGCCGCCCACGCCGGCGTCGAATCGGTGGCCGCCGGCCAGATCTGCGTCGCGCTGGTCGACCTCGCCCTGGCCCAGGACGGCACCGGGCCGCTCGCCATCCAGCAGTTGCGCGACCTCGGCCGCCGGCAGCTCAAGGTGCCGCAGGCGGTGTTCTTCATCGACCACGCCGCGCCCTCGCCGCGGGCCGAGCTCTCCAACGCCCATCAGACCATCCGCCGCTTCTGCGACGAGACCGGCGCGACGCTCTCCGACGTCGAGATGGGCGTCTGCCACCAGCGCGTCGCCGAAACCTTCGCCAAGCCCGGCGACGTGGTGATCGGCGCCGACTCGCACACCTGCACGGCCGGCGCGCTGGGCGCCTTCGCCACCGGCATGGGCTCGACCGACGTCGCCATCGGCATGGCGACGGGGCAGACCTGGCTGCGCGTGCCTGAGACCTTTCGCATAGAGGTCGGCGGGCGGTTCCCCGACGGGGTGATGGCCAAGGACCTCATTCTCACGATCATCGGGCGGCTGGGCGCCGACGGAGCCACCTACAAGGCGCTCGAGTTCGGCGGCCCGGCCATAGAGGCGCTGCCCATGCACGAGCGGTTCACCCTGACCAACATGGCCGTCGAAGCCGGCGCCAAGACGGGCCTCGTGGCAAGCGACGAGACCACCCGATCGTACCTGGCCGCCCAGGGCCGCGAGGCCCACTGGCGGGTCATCGCCCCCGACCCGGGCGCCGTCTACGAGCGCTCGCTGTCGTACCTGGCCGACGAGCTCGTGCCGGTGGTGGCCGCGCCGCACACGGTCGACAACGTGCGCCCGGCCGGCGAGGCGGCCGGCACGAAGGTCGACCAGGTGCTGATCGGCACCTGCACCAACGGCCGCCTCGAAGACCTGCGCGCGGCGGCGCGCGTGCTGCGCGGGCGTCACCGCGCGCCGCGCACTCGCCTGATCGTGACCCCCGCGTCGCAGGCGGTCTGGCGGGCCGCCGCCGACGAAGGGCTGCTGCAGGCGTTCGCCGACGCCGGCGCGGTCGTGACCAACCCGGGCTGCGGCGCCTGCGTCGGCGTGCACGAAGGCATCCTCGCCGACGGCGAGGTCTGCGTGAGCACCGCAAACCGCAACTTCAAGGGCCGCATGGGCAACCCCCTGGCCTCCATCTACCTGGCTTCGCCGCTCACGGCCGCCGCAGCCGCGGTCGCCGGCGAGATCGTCGACCCGCGCGAGCTGGCCGCGACCGGCGGGGTCCAAAGCAAAGGAGAACAGCATGGCTAAGCAGTACGACGCGCCGCCGGCGATGGTCATCGACCCGGCCAAGCACTATACGGCTACGATCGCCACCGACAACGGCGACATCGTCGTCGAGCTCTTCGCCGACAAGGTGCCGGCCACCGTCAACAACTTCGTCTTCCTGGCCCGCGACGGCTACTACGACGGCGTCACCTTCCACCGCGTCATCCCGAACTTCATGGCCCAGACCGGCGATCCCACGGGCACCGGTCGCGGCGGCCCCGGCTACAGGTTCGCCGACGAGTTCGACCCGAGCCTGCGTCACGACGGCCCGGGCGTGCTCTCCATGGCCAACGCCGGGCCGGGCACCAACGGCTCGCAGTTCTTCATCACCTTCAAGGCCACGCCGCACCTCGACGGCAAGCACGCCGTGTTCGGCAAGGTCACCTCGGGCATGGACGTCGTCTACTCGATCCCCGAGCGCGACCCGGGCAGCGCCCGCGAGCCCGGCCTCGCCATGACCAGCGTGACCATCACAGAGAGCGGCGCCTGACCTCTGTGGACACCGACTCCGGCAGCCCCGACATCCTGCGCGGACGCGCCTGGACGTTCGGCGACGACATCTCGACCGACCACATCGCGCCGGGCCGGCTGTTCCACCTGCGCACCGACCTGCCCGAGCTCGCCAAGCACGTGCTCGAAGACGCCAACCCCGAGTTCGCCAAGCGGGTCAAGCCCGGTGACTTCGTGGTCGGCGGGCGCAACTTCGGGCTCGGCTCGAGCCGCGAGCACGCGCCGCGCATCATCAAGATCGCCGGTGTCGGGGCGGTGCTCGCGCAGTCGTTCGCGCGCATCTTCTTTCGTAACGCGATCAACGTCGGGCTGCCGGTGCTTACCTGCGACACGAGCGCCATCGAGCAGTGGGACGACCTCGAAGTCGACCTCGCCGCCGGCGAGGTGCGCGACCTCACGAGCGGCGCTGCGGTGCCCTTCGCGCCGCTGCCGCCGGTCATGCTGAAGATCCTGTCGGACGGCGGCCTGGTCGAGCACTTCCGCAAGTACGGCGAGTTCCACCTGCCGGCGGGGTGAGCATGGCCGATCGCCCGACCGACGGCGCGACGCCCGGCACGGCGCCCGGCACCACGCCCGACGCGACGCATAGCACGGCGCCCGGCGCCACGCCCGGCGCGACGCACCGCGTGACCCTGATCCCCGGCGACGGCACCGGCCCTGAGCTGGCCGAGGCGTTGCAGACGGTGATGGCGGCGAGCGGCGTGGCGATCGCCTGGGAGCGTCACGAGGCCGGCCTCGCCGTGCTCGAGCGCCGCGGCACGCCGCTGCCCGACGAGGTCGTGGCCTCGGTGCGCGCCACGAAGGTGGCCATCAAGGGCCCCATCACCACGCCCGTCGGCTCGGGGTTCCGGTCGGTCAACGTGGCTCTGCGCAAGGCGCTCGACCTGTACGCCTGCCTGCGGCCGGCAAAGTCGCTCGTCGGCGTGCCCAGCCGCTACGCCGGCGTCGACCTGGTGGTCGTGCGCGAGAACACCGAAGACCTGTACGCCGGCATCGAGCACCAGCTCACCCCCGACGTCGCCGAGTCCATCAAGGTCATCACGCGGCGCGGCAGCGAGCGGATCGTGCGCTACGCCTTCGACTACGCCCGCGCGCACGGCCGCCACAAGGTCACCGCCGTGCACAAGGCCAACATAATGAAGCTCACCGACGGCCTGTTTCTGCGGGTGGCGCGCGAGGTCGCCGCCTCGTACCCCGACATCGCCTTCGACGACTGCATCGTCGACAACCTCTGCCAGCAGCTCGTGCTGGCCCCGGAGCAGTACGACGTGCTCGTGGCGCCCAACCTGTACGGCGACATCGTGAGCGACCTCTGCGCCGGCCTCGTCGGCGGCCCCGGCGTCGCGCCGGGGGCCAACATCGGCGCCGAGGCCGCCGTCTTCGAGGCCGTGCACGGCAGCGGGCCCGATATCGCCGGCAAGGACGTCGTCAACCCGACGGCCTTTCTGCTGTCGGGCGTGCTCATGCTCGAGCACCTCGGCGAGACCGAGGCCGCCGGGCGCGTCTACGGCGCCGTGGCCGCGCAGATCGCCGAGGGCCGCCACACGACGGCCGACCTGGGCGGCACGGCCGGCACGCGCGAGTTCGCGCGCGCGGTGGCCGCCCGGCTTTCATAGGCACGTACTCCTCTACTCAAAGCCCCGCCCAAGGAGGCTCCCTTGCCCGACACCGAGGATCGCCGCTTCAACATCCACGCCACGCCCGAGATGATGGCCGGCGTCTACGCCAACTTCGCCAACGTCAGCCACTCCGACTACGAATTCTCGCTCACGTTCATGCGCCTGGACCACGAGAGCGAGACCGACGAAGAGGTCAACGGCGTCGTCGTGGCGCGCGTCAACATGTCGGCGCGCTTCATGAAGGAGCTGGCCGACGCGATCAACGACAACCTCGGCAAGTGGCAGGCCGGCGAGAACATCCGCAACCTTCCCGAGGCGCCCGACCACGACTAGGCGCGCCACGAAGTCACGCCAGCCTGAGCGGCTGACGACGAAGTCGGTCACCGGCACTAGGCGCGCCACGAAGTCGCGCCAGCCTGAGCGGCGACGACGAAGTCGATTCACCGGCACTAGGCGCGCCACGAAGTCACGCACGCCTGAGCGGCGACGACGAAGTCGGTCACCGGCACGAGGCGCGCGACGAAGGACGAGGGGAGCGCGAGGGCGCTTAGCGCGATGGCCTGATCTTGCGCACCGAGCGCAGGCGGGGCGGCAGGCGCCGCCCCGCCTGCGCCGGCGGTTCGGCGTCGGCGCGCGACCTGGGCGACGGTTCGGCGCCGGGGCGCTGCGGTCCGGGCGGCGGCGGATCTCCCCACTTCTTCACAGGACCCCTCCCTCGTGAGCTCTGGTACGATTGGGTTTGATGATTCGCCGTGTCCCATCGCAAGACCTTCCCGGTTTCGCCGCCGCCCTCGAGGGCCGTCACAGCGTGCGCCGCTTCACGGCCGACCCGGTGCCGAGAGCCGACGTGCGCGAGATGGTCCGCCTCGCGACGCTGGCCGCCAACGCCGGCAACGCCCAGCCCTGGCGCTTCGTGGCCGTCGACGACCCGTCCCTGCTCGCCGCCATGCGCGCCGCCGTCGAGGAGCGCCTCGACGAAGTGGCCGGCTGGCCCGAAGCCCAGGGCGCCGGCGCCGCGCCGAACGCCCCGGCCATGCGCAAGTCGGCGACCCTCTTTGCCGACGCGCCGCTGACCATCGCCGTGCTGAACCTGCCGTACGAGTCGCGCATGGACCGCCTGCTCGATCTGCGTGGCGTGCCGCGCGACGAGCACGACCGCCTACGTGCCCGGCCCGACCTGCAGAGCGTCGGCGCCGCGGTGCAGCTCCTGCTCGTGGCGGCGCACCTGCTGGGCTACGGCGCCTGTTGGATGTGCGCCCCGGTGCTGGCCGCGCCGCGCCTCGAGGAGCTGCTGGGCGCCCGGGAGCCCGCTCATCTGGCGGCGCTCGTCGCCGTCGGCGTGCCGGCCGGCACGCCGAGCGGCTCGGGCCGCCTGCCGGTCGACGAGGTGCTGCGCTTCCTGCCGCCGGAGCCCGACGAAGAGGGATCATGAGCCGGGACCGCTCGATCGCGGCCGCCGGAGCCCGGGACCGAGGGTCCGGGAACGCCGCTCCAAGGACGCTGCCTGAGATCGTCGAGCGCGCCCTGAACGGCAGTCCGCCGACCGGGCCCGACGTCGCCGCGCTGCTCGCCATCACCGAGCCGTCCGACGTGGCAGCGCTCTTTGCGGCGGCGAGCGAGCTGCGCCGCCGCCGCTTCGGCGACGCGGTGTTCCTCTACGGCTTCGTCTACTTTTCGACCTACTGTCACAACGAGTGCACCTTCTGCCTGTACCGGCGCGGCAACCCCGCGAGCCCGCGCTACCGCAAGACCCTCGACGAGGTGGTCGCCATCGCCCAGGGCCTGGCGGCGTCGGGGGTCCATCTGATCGACCTCACCATGGGCGAGGATCCGCTGTACTTCGCAAGCAACGAGTTCGACGCGCTCGTCGAGCTCGTAGGCGCCGTCAAAGAGGCCACCGGGCTGCCCGTCATGATCTCGCCCGGGCAGGTCTCGGCAGACGTACTCGCCGCGCTGCGTGACGCCGGCGCCGACTGGTATGCCTGCTACCAGGAGACGCACGCCCCAGAGCTGTACGCGCGGCTGCGAGTGGGCCAGGACTTCGCCGCCCGGGCGGCGGCGCGGAGCGCCGCCGCCGGCCTGGGCATGCTGGTCGAGGACGGCATGCTGCTGGGCATCGGTGAGACCATCGACGACCGTGCGCTGACCGTCACCGCCATGCGCGACGAGCCCGTCGACCAGGTGCGTGTCATGAGCTTCGTGCCCCAGCGCGGCACGCCGCTCGAGCGCGAGAAGCCGGCGAGCGGCCTGGGCGAGCTCGTCACGATCGCCACCATGCGCCTCGTCATGCCCGACCGCCTGATCCCCGCCACGCTCGACGTCGACGGCATCAACGGTCTCCAGCCGCGCATCGCCGCGGGCGCCAACGTCGTGACCTCGATCGTGCCGCCCGATCTTGGCCTGGCCGGCGTCTCGCAGTCCGAGCTCGACATCGACGCCGGTCTGCGGACGGCGGCCGAGGTGAGCGTGCGCCTGGCGGCGCTCGGCCTGCGCGCCGCGACGGCGGGCGAGTATGGCGAGTGGGTCGCCGGCGCGCTCGAGCGGCGCGCCGCGGCGCCATGAGCGCGTCGCTGGCGGCGGTGTCGCCATGAGGCTGGCGATCGTCGGCGGCAAGCTGCAGGGCACCGAGGCCGCGTACCTGGCCGGCGAGGCGGGCTACGAGGTCGTGCTGATCGACCGTCGCGCCGGGCGCCCCGCGGCCGGCCTCGCCCATGAGACTCACGTCTTCGATGTGACGAGCGACCCGGTGCGGGCCCGCGACCTGTTTCGCTCCTGCGACGCCGTACTGCCCGCCTGCGAGGACGATCACACGCTGGCCTTTCTCGCCTCGTTCGTGCCAGGCATCGGTGTGCCGCTGCTGTTCGATCTCGACGCCTACGCAGTGACGTCGTCGAAGCTGCGCTCCAACGCCCTGTTCGAGCGCCTCGACGTGCCCCGGCCCAGGGCCTGGCCCTGCCGCTTTCCGGTCGTCGTCAAGCCCGCCGTCGGCAGCGGCAGCGCGGGGGTGAGCGTGGTCTCCTCGGAGCCGGCGCTCGAGCTGGCCCGCGCCCGCCTGGCGGCCGACGGCGCCGACGCGGTGGTCGAGGAGTTCGTCAGCGGCCCGTCGCTGTCGATCGAAGTCGTGAGCCTCGGCGGCGAGGCCGTCACGCTGCTGCCGACCTGGCTCGAGTTCGACGCCGTGCTCGACTGCAAACGGGTGGTCGCGCCGGTCGACGGCGAGGGTGGCGTCGCGGCGTTCGACGGCGCCGGCGCCGTCGCGGTGAGCAGCGGCGGTAGTATCGCTGCGCCGGCCGCAGCCGCGCCGGCCGCCGGCGGTGGGGAAGACCGCGTGAGCGTCGCCACCTTGCACGGTCTCGAGCGGGCTGCCCGTGACCTGGCCGCCGGCGTAGCGTTGGGCGGCGTCATGGATGTCGAGGTGATGGTCGCGCCCGACGGCACGCCCAAGGTGATCGAGATCGACGCGCGGCTGCCCAGCCAGACGCCGGCCGCCGTGTTCCACGCGAGCGACGTGAACATGGTGGCGCTGCTGGCCGAGACGTTCGCGGCCGGCCGGCCGCCGGCGATCGACGCGCATGCCCGGCGGGGCGCCGTGTACGAGCACGTCCTGGTCGCGAACGGCAGGGTAGAGGTGCTCGGTGAGCACATCGTCGGTTCAGCCGGCCCTCTGAGCCGCTGCGACGGCCTCTACGGCGCCGACGTGGTGCTCACCGACCACCCGATCGGCGGAGGGGCGCAACGGGCCTCCAGCGGCGCACAGCCGGTCTCCCGGGGCGCACAGCGGGCGTCAGAGGGTGTGCAGCGGGTATCCGGCACACAGGAACGCTGGGTGGCCGTTCTGATGACGCGAGGGGCGACCGCGGCGGCGGCCCGCGAGCGGGCCGCCGCCGCGGTCGCCCGCCTGGCCGACGAGCACGGGCTCGAGCTCGTGCCCGAGGGCGGGCCAGAGCCGGTGGGTCGCTCGTGACCCGGCTCATCGAAAGCGACGTCCGCGAGCTCACTGCGCATCTGGTCGCCGTCGAGTCGGCGCTCGTGCGGCTGACCGGCTGCGATCTCGTGGGGCTGGGCGCGCGGGCGTGCGGCCTGGGTGAGGGCGTCGCGCGCGACGCCCTCGGCCGCGCAAGAGTCGCCGTCGTGCCCATCACGAGCGGCGAAGGCCTCATCCCCGGCTTTGCTGAGTGCGTGGCGGCGATCTGTGAGCACCTTGGCTGCCGCGCGCGGATCACCGCCGCGACCGACGTGGCCGGCTTCGCCGAGGCGCTCGTCGGGGGCGACGAACTCGTCTTCGCCGCCGACGACCGCAAGTTCCTGGCCTTCGACTTCGCCCGCCGCACGGTCGCCGACGACGACCCCTGTACTGCCTGGGCCTACGCGGCGGCGCTCGACCAGGCGGCCGGGGTTGCCGGGGTCGCCGGTGCGGACGGTATGGGCGACGCGGGCATTTTGGGCGGTGGGGCCGACGCCGCCGGCGTGGCCGGCAAGCCGGTCCTGGTGATCGGCCTCGGTCCGGTGGGTACGGCGGCCGCGGCGCGCCTCGTCGAGCTCGGCGCCGACGTGTTCGTCGCCGAGCTCGACGAGGCGCGCCGTGCGCGCGTGGCCGGCGAGCTCCCCGTCACGCCGGTGTCGCTGGCCGAAGGCCTGGAGCGCTGCCGGCTCGTGCTCGACGCTACGCCGAGCCCCGATCTGATCGACGCCGGATGGGTCGGCAGTGACGGCATCGTCTCGTCGCCCGGACTGCCGCCCGGCGTCACGTCCGCGGCGGCGCTGGCACTGGGCGACCGGCTCGTGCATGAGCCTCTCGCTCTGGGGGTCGCCGCCATGGCGGTGCAGGCCCTGCTCGGCTGACCGCCCTGCCCGTACCCCGGGCTCGCGTCGCCCGACCACGGCCCTTCTTTCGTCCGCTCCAGCACTCGGGTGCCGTTGGCCGGTGCTACGATGCCCGCCTGGCGCATCGGCGGGTCTCGCTCAGTCCACGAAGGAGTGGGCAAATGGTGACCTACATCCTGCTCATGAAGCTGACCGACAAAGGTGCTCTGGAGATCGCAGCACTCGCCCGAGCGTGTCGTCGACGCCATGAAGCTCTGGGAGTCGATGGGCGGCAAGACGCTCGGGATCTACCTGACGACGGGCGAGTACGACTACGTCGCCTTCGGCGAGGGACCCGACGATCGCACGGCCGCCGCGTTCTCGCTGGCCTTGGGCTCCACCGGCACGGTCCGCACGACGTCGCTCAAGGCGTACAGCCTCGACGAAGCAAAGCAGATCGTCGCGGCGCTTCCTAAGGCCGTCGCCCTCGCGACCTGACAAACCACTTCGCCGCCGATGCGCCACGCCGGAGCCCGCTTTGCCCGTTGGCTCGGATGCGCTAGCCTTCATGTGGCGCGGGGGGTCGATCGGAAGGATCAGCGCGGACTCTAAATCCGCGTAGAGGGGTGTAACTCCCCTACTCCCCGCCAAGTCTTCCCCTCCTGAATTGCCTGTAAAATGTACCTTTTCAGCCTCGCAGCTTCGCGCTGGTGTCTTGTCCGTGACTGCTCTGACGCCAACAAACGCCAACACCTGACTCACGACCCCTTCGGCAGAACGAGGCCGGCAAACGCCGCCGCGGCCTCGTTGTCATAGCGGGGCAGAGCCTCGGAGTAGAGCGTCAAGGTGATGGTCTCGTTCTTGTGACCGAGGCGCTTGCTGACGACGGTGACGGGCCAGCGCAGCTCGTTCAACAGGATGGTCGCGTGCGTGTGACGCAGCCCGTGCAGGGTGAGCGCCGGCAACAGGTCATCCCTCGTCTTGACGTCGAGTGTTTCCCGGGCGGCCTTCACGGCAGCGGTGAAGGCTCGCGAGACGCTGCCCGGCGCGAGCGGCTGGCCGACCTCGTCGACGAAGACGTGGCCGGTCTCCTGCCAGCGGGCGCCGGCGGCCAGGTGCGCCTCTTTCTGTGCCTTGCTGTGACGCTTGAGAGTCGCAACCGTCTCCGGGTCGAGGGCGATCGTGCGGATACCGCTTGTGGTCTTCGGCTTGCTCTCACGGATCTCGCCGCCGACTTCGACGTGCGCCCGGCGGATGGTGAGCTGGGCGGCCTCGAGGTCGATATCCTCCCACGTCAGACCGAGCAGCTCGCCGCGGCGAGCGCCGGTCATCGCGGCGGTCAACCACACGGTGTACAAGTCATCACTCTCGACGGTCGCCAGGAAGCGACGCAGTTGGCGACTGTCCCATGCCATGAGTCGCGGGCGCTCGTGATTGGTGGCGTCGCCCTCGCCGCCGTTGTCATCCGGCAGCGAGAGATCGTCGGCCGGGTTGATGGGCAGCAGGTGTGATTTCTTGGCGTCGCGCAGGGCCCGATGCAACGTAGCGTGAACGCGACGCAGGGTCGTCTTGGAGAGCGGCTTGAGGACACCGGCGTCATCGCGCCTGCCGTCGGCACGCCCGCCTCTGAGCAGCGAGGCGTAGAAAGTGCTGATCTGCTCAGGCGTGACCTGCTGGATCGGCAGCGCGGCCAGCGTCGACGAGGCCAGGTGATTGCGAACGTGTGAGGCGTAGCCCTGCCGCGTCGTCGCGCGCAGACTGGTGCCCTCGAGGCTCGGCAGCCACACTTCGGTCAACCACACGCCCAGGGCGATATTGCTGCGCACTACGTGCGTCCCTTGGCCGAGCTCGTGCAGCGCGTCGATCCGCGCCCGCTTCGCTTTCTCTTTGGTCGTAAAGCCCGATGTCCACTGCTGCCGGCGCTCGAGTGTGCTGCGCAGCTCGCCGCCACAGACGGGGCAAGCATCCTTGGTGCGACGTTCGACCCAGAAGCGCCGGCCGCAGGCGTTGCAGCGCTGGGCGGCCTGCCGGGGGATGACCAGGACGTATTCCCAGGTGCTGTCGGCTGTGCGCTTGCGCACCCCTGCGTCCATGCGGTTGAGGGTATCAGGCTTGGTTGCCACGGGGCTCTCCCGGATCGTGGCTGTCGTCGACTGTGACGAGCCAATCGCGCGGGCCTTGCCACTCGTCGGCGAGGATCATCATGACGTGGGTGAAGGGGAAGGGTCGTTCGGGTGAGGTCTTGTCGACCTCGACCGAATTGACGCGCACGTCCCGCGGTCGTGCCGCCCGCAGGTAGTCGGCGTTCTCGCGCATCCGCGACTCCGTCATCTCCACATCGTGCCCGTCGATCTTGAGCTCGTGCAGCTCCACGGCGCCACTGGCCGTGATCTCGCCCGGCCAGGCGAACAGCAGACGGCCGGTCCGTCGCTTCTGAGGGTTGGACCTCGCCCGGATCTCGTCGTCCGTGAGTCTGCGACTGGGGTCGGTAGGCTTCAGTCATCGCCGGGTCGCCTTGCGCTTGAGGGCTTCTACCGCGGCCGGCGCGATGCGCCATTCGCCCTTTCTGATGTCGCCGCCGGCTGTACGGTGCGCCTCGAGCCGGCCGGCGTCGCACCAGCGTGAGACAGTGCGCTGCGCGACGCCGAGCCGCTCGGCAGCCTCGCCGCTGGTCAGATATTTGACACGCGGCGTCATGCGCTGCGCTGGGCGAGACGCTGCCGAGCGACGTAGTCGGCAGCGGTCCGCACTACCAGACGCCGGGCCGCGCACTCGTCGGCAGCCTGCTGGATGGCAGCGCGTCGGGCTGCGATCCGCTTGGCCAGGTCTTGTGTCATCGCCCATCCTTCGGTCGTCGTTGTCTTTCTACAGTCTCGTTATCGGCATACTAGCACGAAGACTTGAGAAAGCAAACGACTTAGCTTAGTCCCGCGCGCTTAGAGTTCCGCAGCAACAAGAAAAATTGTCACGTAGGCTCAAATCGGCGATCCGACCGCAGCCTCTTTCTGCTGGCTCAGGCACGAACCGACTCCCCCGGCCTCCGCTCCCGCGCTTAGGAATCCTGAGACCTCGGGGCCACTCTCTGTAGCGTGTGGCGTGCACTTAGACGCAAGCAAAGGGGAGAGGAGAACATGGTCGGAGTCAAGCTCGAACTTAGCCGCCGGCGCGAGGAGTGCGATCTCTCAAAGCAGCGGCTCTCGTTCATGTCGCAGGTGCCGGCGACGGTCATCGGTCAGATCGAATCAGGGCGCTTCGTGCCCTACGAGCCACAGCTTCGTCGCATCGCGAAGGCGCTCGGCGTCCCCGCCGCACAGGCCGCCTCGCTTCTACAGCCCGTCTCGGGCGACCCACGAGCTCTCGACTAGGTTTGACCCGCCGGGCGCACACCTCACCACCCCCTGCCGCTGGTAGCAGTGGCCGTCGTCGTCTGGCCGCTCGCCCGGGGGCTGTGGCGGCGTCGGCCTCTGGTGCCAGCGGCCTGTACTGTCGGCGCGAGGTCGCGGCGGCCATCCTGGGGATCTCCGTGGGTGGTCTCGACCTCGCCATGCAGCGGGGGGAGCTCGAGGGCCTCTATACGCGCGTGGGTAGATCTGTGAGGTTCCATCTGCCGGCGCTGTCGCTTCGCGCCGCCGGCCTGGGCAGTCCGCAGGCGCTCGGCGAGTTCGTCAAGGCGGCCGGCATCACCACGGTCGACGAGCTGATCGTCTTCCTCGGCAGCAACGGCGAGGCGACATGAGCACCGAAGCGATCGAACCTCGCGCGCTCGTCTTCGTCATCGGCGACGGCAACGCTCCAGACGACCACTCGCGGGACACGATCTGCAAGTTCCCCCTGCCCTGCGACGCCGGCAACCTCGACGACGTCGCTCTGCTGTGGGGCGACGACCTTGTCGGGCTCGATCGACGGGCTCTCTGTTACAAATGTATGGCCGTGATGTTCGCCTACATGGGCGCCGGCAGCGCCGCGCTCGAGCGTTCCCTGCCAATTATGCCGGGCCTCACGGTCCGCGAGTGGCTCAAGGGCCGCGACCGCCGGATCCGCGAGCTGGCGAGCGGCTTCGAGCCCTGCATCTGCGGGCCGGCATGAGCACCGCTACCATCGAGGACTTCCGCTCACTGCCTGGCGCCAAGAGCGACGGCGATGGCGGCGTCATGTTCTGCTGTCCCTGCCACAAGGACCGGACCCCTTCTGGGCACGCATGGGTCGACGACGCCGGCGCGATCGCGGTGTGCTGTCTGGCCGGCTGCGAGCACAAGACACTCGTCGCCGAGCTCGAGCATCACGGGCTGTACGTCAGCAACGGGCGACCCAGCAGCGACGCCGACAACCCGGGCGACTACAAGGGACAGCCGATCGTCGAGTTCTACGACTACTTCACGGTGGACGGCGCCTACGCCTACACCGTCGGCCGCACGCCAAAGAACAGCGCCGGTGAGAAGCAGTTTCCGACCTGGCGCCGCAAGACGGGGGGCGGCTACCTGTGGAAGCGCGGCGACGTGCCGCCGGTGATCTACCAAGCACCTAAAGTAGCCGCGGCCGTCAAGACAGGCGCCATCATCTTCGTCGCCGAAGGTGAGAAGGACGTCCACACCCTCGAGCGCCTTGGCCTGGTGGCTACCACGAACTCAAACGGCGTCGCGGGCTGGCGCTCCGAGTTCGGTGAGCAGTTCGAGGGCGCTCGGCTGGTGGTCAAACTCAACGACAACGACGACGAGGGCCGCAAACACGGCGACAAGGTGGCGGTCTCTCTCGAGCGCGCCGGTGTGCCCCACGTGGTCGTCGACCTGCCTGATCTGCCCAACAAGGGCGACGTCTCGGACTGGGTGGCCGCCGGCGGCACGGTGGAGCAGATATTCGAGATCGTGGGGCAGGCCCGGGACGGCCTGACCACAAAGCCGGCAAGCGAGCGCGAAACGCCCGTGCCGGTCTACAGCGGCATCGACCTGGCCGCCATGAAGATCGTCGAGCCCGAGCCCTTGATCGAAGGCATGGCCTATGTCGCCTGTTCGACGTTGTTCATGGGCAAGCTCAAGGGCGGCGGCAAGACGACCGCCAGTCTCGATATGTGCCGCCAGCGCATCACCGGCGAAGCCTGGTGCGGCCGCCAGGTCCGGCGCGGTCCCGTGCTCTACCTGACCGAGCAGTCGCCCCAGTCGTTCAACCCGCAGTGCGCCCGGGCAGGCCTGCTCGGTCTCGGCGACTTCCACGTCATCTACCATCGCGACGTCTCGGTCGCTGGGCTCGACTGGCCGGCCGTAGGTGGGCTGGTCTCATCAGGCCAGCGCGACCATCGGCGCCGACCTGATCTTCATCGACAACTTCAGCCTTTGGGTCGGATTCGTCGGCGACGACGAGAGCTCATCGGGCCCGGGCAACGAGTCCATGGCGGTCGTCGAGCGCCTGTTGGCGGCCGGCTTGTCGGTCGTGGCCATCCAGCACACGCGCAAGGAGGGCGGCTCGATCTACGACGCCGCCCGCGGCAGCACGGCCATCGCTGGTCGCTTCGACGAGCTCGCCTGGATCAAGGGCAGCCCATTCCCGAAGCGGCGGTCGATCCAGTGCGTCGGCCGGGTCTTCGCCGAGGACCCGCCGGATGTCGTGATCGAGCTCGACGACGACCACCGTTACCAGCTTGCGGCAACGCCCCGGACCTACAGGACGAAGACGCCGAGGGAGTCATCCTCGAGTTCCTGCCTCTCGGTCGCGAAGGCGCCAAGACCGAGGACGAGGTGATCGGGGCCTGCAAGGCGGCGAACGTCGGCCGTGACGCCGCCTCACGTACCCTGCGCCGTCTGTGCGACGAGGACAACCCAGACCGGCCGGTGGAACGCGGTCGCAGTGTCATCCCCAGCTACAAGGGCTACGGCTACTGGCGCCGGCATGATCTGTTCGCGAAGGACGAGTCGTGAGGATTCTGGACGGGACCGGCGTCGTGAACTGGACTAGGCCGGGGTCTATAGACCCCCCGGCCAGTCCAGTCCAGTTGCACGAGCCTGCAGCAGGTCCGGGACTGGACTGGTCGATTCTGCCCGACGGGCCAGTCCAGTCCAGAATCGAGGGGTCAGGATGACCCCCCTCGAGAGACCCGAAAACACCGCGACCGACCGCCAGATGGACGCCGAGCCTTTCGGCCGTGACGGGCGAACCGGTTGCCGGTGCGTGGCGGTGAAGGCGAACGGTGAACGGTGCAAAGCGCGCCCCATGTCGGGCTCAACTCTGTGTTCGCTGCATACGCCCGGCCTGGCGTCAGAGCGTGGTCGCCGCGGTGGCCTGCTCCGCCCGCGCACTCCCAGGTCGGCGCCGCGTCCGCGTCCGGTCGTGAAGGTGGCGCCAGACTCCCCCGTCGCCAAGCTGCCCGACGTCAAGATCGAGAGCGCCGCCGACGCCGCCGCCCTGCTGGTGGACACGATGAATCAGCTCCGTCGCGGCGAGATCGACGTGCAGGTGGGCAACACGCTGCTGCGCATGATTCAGACGGCCGCGAAGGTCGTCGTGCAGGTCGACCTCGAGCGCAACTTTGCCGAGCTCGAGGCCGAACTCGACGCTCAGAAAACGAGCCGCATGAATGCCCAGGTGTTGGCGTTGTGTTGGCGAGGCCCTCGCGCAGGCTCGGCAAATTGAGCCGCAACGGAGAGCAAATCCGCGTGGCGGACCTCACGAAAGGTCTGCCCGATGACCGCCCCTCTCGAGTCCCGCTTCGCCGCCCTTGAGGCCTCCCGCGCCGCCGGCGCCGCTCCACAGCCGGCCACAGCGAAGGTGAAGCGGCCGACGCCGCTGCAGTTCGTCGAGTCGCTGTCGATCGAAGACAAGGACTCAGGTCGCCTCGTACCGTTCGTGCTGTGGCCGGCTCAAAGCAAGGCGCTCACCATGATGATCAAAGAGCCGCGGCTGTTCTTCCTGAAGGCGCGCCAGCTCGGCGCGACCTGGCTTGTCCTGGCCGTGATGCTCTACTGGGGCACGTTCGACGGCAATCGCCTGTTTCTGATCGCTCGGCAGTCCGGTGAAGACGCCGCCGATGCGATCCATCGCCTCAAAACCCTGCTGGCCTCGATGCCCGACGAGTGGCGTCCTGAGATCGTGGTCGACAACGTGATGACGCTCGAGCTGTCCAACGGCAGCCGCTACAGGGCACTGACCGCGACCACGCGCATCGGCCGCGGCGCTGCCGCCTTCGCCGGCCTGGCGGATGAGCTCTGCTTTTGGGAGTGGCAGGCTGAGCAGCTCGCGTCACTCGAGGCCGGTTGTTCGCGCCTCTTCATCGTGACGACCGGCAACGGGCCCGGCGACCACGCCCACAAGGTCTGGCAGACCGCGCGCCTCGGCAAGGGCTCATGGAAGTGTCTGTTCCTGCCCTGGCACGTCCACCCGGCGCGCAGCAAGGCGTGGTATCGCCAGACCGTCGAAGAGGCCGCCGAACCGCGTCTTGCACGCCGCGAGTACGCGGCCACGCCGGAGGAAGCCTTCGCCAGTCCGGCCGGCATCTTTTTCGAGCGCTTCACCATGGAGCGCAACACCCAGGAGATCGGCATCGTCGCCAACTGGCCGACGGTGCGCTGCGTCGACTTCGGATACCGACACCCGGCCTGCGCGTGGGTGCAGACCGCGCCGTCTGGCCAGCCCTTCGTCGTCGCCGAGCTTGTGCCGGCGAACATGACCACAGATGAGTTCGCCGGCGCCATCCTCGCCAAGGAAGCCGCCTTCGGTCTGACCGACCGCCCGCGCGTCACCTACTGCGACCCCGCCGGCAACGCCGCCAACGTGCAGACGGCCGCCTCCGAGGTGACTCTCTTCGCCCGCATGGGCCTGGCGCCGGCGAGCAAGGCGTCATCGATCCGCGACGGCTGCGTGCGTCTCATGGACATGCTCGCCGACCCGGTGCTGCCACTGGTGGTCTCGACGCGCTGCGAGTGGCTCTGTCAGGCCTTCAGCGCGGTGAAGCCTGACCGTCATCACCCCGACGTCTACGACGAAGGCAGCGACTACACGCACATCCTCGACAGCCTGCGCTACTGGGCAATCAACGTGCAGGTCGGCCCGGTCGTCGACTACGAGCTGCCTGAGCCGTCCTACGGCGCCGCCAGTGGCTTGTGGGGCCCGGGCGGAAGCCGGATATGGTGACCATGGCCGCCGCCCGCTACGACTGGCGCACGCAGGGCAACGCCGACCGCCTGGGGGCTCACCTCGAGCTCTACATCGCCGCCCACGGCGCCCGCTGCCAGGGCTACGAGCCCGACGGCGCCGGCGCACACCCCTCAAGCACGCTCGAGCCCGTGCCACGCCTGCCCATGGCCGCCGGCGGCAGCTACGAGTCCGAGATCCTTGTGCTCTGCCCGTTCTGTGTCCAGCGCTACATGCTCATTGTCGAGCAAGCCCTTGCGAACATCGCCGCCCGTCAATCCAGCCACCAGTGAAAGGACCCCGACCATGCCCGACACGACCCCCGCACCCTTCGCCCCACCGACCGACGACCGCTTCGCCGAGATGCTCGCCGCCTTCGCCGCCCCGGAGCAGCCGGCTCTACGTCCCGATCCACGCCAGCGAGCTCGAGCTGGTGCACTTCGCGCGCCGGCTCGCGCGCGAGCACCTCGCCCTGATCATCGCCGTCGTCGAGCCCGCCGTCCCCGACAACGAATAGGAGCCCCGCCATGGCCACCAACCTCACAGCGTCTCAGCAGCTCGCCGATCTCGTGCGGGTTCGCCACGCCGCACACCCCGACGAGACGCACACCGCCTCGTGGAAGGCCGTCGAAAGCGACCCTCGCAACGCCAAGCTGTTCGCCGACTACAAGCGCGAGGTGTACCCGGGCCTGCCCTCGAAGGACGTCGCCGTGCCGCGCGCCGGCACGACGCTTAACGAAGACGCCCCGGTCGACGTGCGCTTCGCCGAGGCCGTCAACGCCACCATGGCCAGGTGCGGCTTGGTCGGCACCGCCGGGCGCGAGGCGGCCACGTCGCTGGTGATCCGGACCGAGCCGGAGCTCGCCGCCGAGTACACCCGCCACCTGCGGGTGCGGCTGTGATTCCCCGTGGCGACACAGGAGAGCATCGCCGAGAAATGGGCGTGCCAGCGCACCATCCTGGCCGACCTGTGCGAGGAGAAGCAGGCCGAGCTCGCCGAGCTCGCCGAGCGGCGCAAGGATCTCTCGCTCGACCTTCAGCTCGGCGCGGCCACGCAGGCTCAGCTCGACGCACTCGAGGCCAAGATGGCGCCCACGACGGTCGACTCTCGACCGTCTGCGCAACAGCCTGGCAGCGATCGACAAGCGCGAGGCCTATGATCTGGTCGCGCCGGCAATGAACCACGCCAAGGTACTGCGCAAGCAGCTCGACAAGCAGGTCGTCGCCCTGGCCAAGGCCTCCAGTAGCGTCGCCGATCTCGTCGAGGCGCTCGGGTCGGCCGTTACCGCCGCATCTCTGGCCGAAGACCTGGCCGCCAGCATCGCTGGCCAGCTCGACGAGCAGCTCGACCCGCTCAGCGTCGCATTCCTGCTGCCCCGGGCTACCCCCCCCCCCAAAAAAAAAAAAAAAAAAAAAAAAAAAAAAAAAAAAAAAAAAAAAAAAAAAAAAAAAAAAAAAAAAAAAAAAAAAAAAAAAAAAAAAAAAAAAAAAAAAAAAAAAAAAAAAAAAAAAAAAAAAAAAAAAAAAAAAAAAAAAAAAAAAAAACACGAGGCGGTCGAGCCGCGCCACCACTGGTACCGACGAAGGCCGAAGACTACCCGGTACCGCGCCCGCTTTGTGAGCTCTGTGGCAGCCGAAGCCGTGAGCGTCGACACTACTTGCGCCACTACTCGAAGGCCGGCCGAAAGCGGTCACCCTGTCGTCCGCGCCACCTTCGTGGTCGACAAACCGCGTGCACTGGCTTGCCATCACCGGCCGCCTGCACCCTGCGATCGCCGCGCTGGCCGCTACAAGGCGGCCTCCTGGATGGGGGCTCTGTCCACTGGAGCCCGACGAGTGGCGCCTGCTCGTCAATTACTCGCTGAGCCTCGCCATCATCGAGCCGCAGGTGAGTTTCAACGAAGCGTCGAAGGCCGGCTGTGGTGCAACGTATCGCCGAAGACACGCGCGCGAGCTACTCGCCGCCGCTGAGATCGAGGTGTGACGTGACGATCTCACGCACGTACTGCGCTGATCCTCGTCGGCGACAGCGCGTCGGCGGTCAAGGCGATCGGTGAAGTAGACGCCGCGACAAAGGCCTGGCGCGAGCTCCGACCTGACCACCAAGCAGGCAACGCGATGGCGCGGTCGGGGCAGTCCGACTGCTGCTCATAGCTGGCGGCTTCGGTATCCTGACCGCCGCGGTGACGGCTGCGTCTCGGCTTACGGCAAGCAAGCCGAGGCCGTGATCCAAGTCGAGAAGCTGACCGGCTACATGCCAAGGCCGCGTCCGATCTGACCGTGCAGTTGCAGACGCTGGCGTGCCGCTCGATAGCGTCGGGACGTGCTCGGCAGGATGATCAAGTACGTCGAGGGTCGCTCAGGCACGACCAAAGCCTCGAGCGCGATGGGGGTGGCCTTCAAGGATCTGGGAATCTCGATGGACTCGCTCAAGGTAGATGCGGCGCCGTGCTCGACGAGATTCGCGCCAAGATCGCCGCCATGCCGGCCGGCCTCGAGCGCACGACGTGATCTTGAGCCTCTTCGGCCGCGGTGCGACGCGAATCAAGGCTCCTACGCTACCTGACCGCGAGCAACTCCGAACTCGACGAGATCAACAAGAAGGCCGCCGCCTTCGGCCTCGTCTTCACGCAGAAACAGCTCGATCAAGCCGGCCAGTTCGGCGACCTCCTACGCATGATAAAGCTCGAGCTCCAAGGTGAGGCCGTGTCGATCGGCAAAGAGCTGGTGCCCGCGATCGAAGACGCGCCAAGCGTTCAACATCCTGCTTGGAGCGTTCAACAAGATCCCGGCTTCGGCGCGCACGCTACTGCTGCTCGCCGCGCCGCTGGCATGATCGCGATCGGTGCTTACAAGGCCGAGCAAAGCTTCGTCGGCCTCACGCAGGCCACCATCGCCGGCGGCAAGGCCACCATCTCGGCGACGCAGGCGATCCGCTCTATTGATCATCGGAAAGCTGGCTGACAAGACGGCGACCGACACGAACACGCCGCGCAGAAGACCAACTCCGCCGCCAGGCGTCAAGGCGTCGTCGCAACCGATGAATACGACGCCGCCCTCACCACCAACGACGAGTCGCTCGTTGCCAACGACGCTGCGCTGGCGACCAACGACGAAGCCCTTGAAAACAACAACGCCCTGCGCTCAGGCGGTGGCCTGGCCGGCGCCAGCGAAGACCTGGGCCTTGTCGGTACTGGCGGCGCCGCGGCCGGTGAAGCCGGTGCGGGCCTTGGCGCGGGTGCCACCATCGGTGCCGTCTCAGCGCCCATCCTGGCGGGTCTGCTGGCCGGCATGATCGTCCAGTCCCACGCCACACAGCGCACGCAGGCCCAGACGACGTACCTCCAAACTCACGGCGCTCGTTCAAGAAGGTCGTCCCTCACCTGGCCGGCGGCGGCTTCGTCAAGGGCAGCCCAGAAGGCACCCTGATCGTCGCCGGCGACGAAAACCAGGACGAGATCGTGGCGCCGGCTGGTGCGCAGGGAACTGTCACGGCAGGAGCAGTCGGAGGCAGGGGCGGGCGTGCGGCGTTGCCGTCGGGCGGCAGCGAGGGCTTCGTGCTCAACATGACCCTGACCTTCCCGGAGCGACGTTCAACGGGGCCCCTGACGAAGCCACGGCCCGGCGCTGGGCTAAGGTGCTCGAGCGGCCGATCGGATGTTCTCGGCGAGGCCCTTTACTCCGCCGTTCATGGTGCTAAGCATTGATCTCCCTGGCGAACATCACGCGCCACGCCACGACCATGGCCCCGCTTGTCGTGAACTACACCATCCCGGTGGGCGTCATGACCATCCTGCCGAGCCCGCCGCATCTGCACGTCATCGTGCAGATCATCGGCCGGCACTGATATTTTAAAAAAAAAAAAAAAATTTTTTTTTTTTTTTTTTTTTTTTTTTTTTTTTTTTTTTTTTTTTTTTTTTTTTTTTTTTTTTTTTTTTTTTTTTTTTTTTTTTTTTTTTTTTTTTTTTTTTTTTTTTTTTTTTTTTTTTTTTTTTTTTTTTTTTTTTTTTTTTTTTTTTTTTTTTTTTTTTTTTTTTTTTTTTTTTTTTTTTTTTTTTTTTTTTTTTTTTTTTTTTTTTTTTTTTTTTTTTTTTTTTTTTTTTTTTTTTTTTTTTTTTTTTTTTTTTTTTTTTTTTTTTTTTTTTTTTTTTTTTTTTTTTTTTTTTTTTTTTTTTTTTTTTTTTTTTTTTTTTTTTTTTTTTTTTTTTTTTTTTTTTTTTTTTTTTTTTTTTTTTTTTTTTTTTTTTTTTTTTTTTTTTTTTTTTTTTTTTTTTTTTTTTTTTTTTTTTTTTTTTTTTTTTTTTTTTTTTTTTTTTTTTTTTTTTTTTTTTTTTTTTTTTTTTTTTTTTTTTTTTTTTTTTTTTTTTTTTTTTTTTTTTTTTTTTTTTTTTTTTTTTTTTTTTTTTTTTTTTTTTTTTTTTTTTTTTTTTTTTTTTTTTTTTTTTTTTTTTTTTTTTTTTTTTTTTTTTTTTTTTTTTTTTTTTTTTTTTTTTTTTTTTTTTTTTTTTTTTTTTTTTTTTTTTTTTTTTTTTTTTTTTTTTTTTTTTTTTTTTTTTTTTTTTTTTTTTTTTTTTTTTTTTTTTTTTTTTTTTTTTTTTTTTTTTTTTTTTTTTTTTTTTTTTTTTTTTTTTTTTTTTTTTTTTTTTTTTTTTTTTTTTTTTTTTTTTTTTTTTTTTTTTTTTTTTTTTTTTTTTTTTTTTTTTTTTTTTTTTTTTTTTTTTTTTTTTTTTTTTTTTTTTTTTTTTTTTTTTTTTTTTTTTTTTTTTTTTTTTTTTTTTTTTTTTTTTTTTTTTTTTTTTTTTTTTTTTTTTTTTTTTTTTTTTTTTTTTTTTTTTTTTTTTTTTTTTTTTTTTTTTTTTTTTTTTTTTTTTTTTTTTTTTTTTTTTTTTTTTTTTTTTTTTTTTTTTTTTTTTTTTTTTTTTTTTTTTTTTTTTTTTTTTTTTTTTTTTTTTTTTTTTTTTTTTTTTTTTTTTTTTTTTTTTTTTTTTTTTTTTTTTTTTTTTTTTTTTTTTTTTTTTTTTTTTTTTTTTTTTTTTTTTTTTTTTTTTTTTTTTTTTTTTTTTTTTTTTTTTTTTTTTTTTTTTTTTTTTTTTTTTTTTTTTTTTTTTTTTTTTTTTTTTTTTTTTTTTTTTTTTTTTTTTTTTTTTTTTTTTTTTTTTTTTTTTTTTTTTTTTTTTTTTTTTTTTTTTTTTTTTTTTTTTTTTTTTTTTTTTTTTTTTTTTTTTTTTTTTTTTTTTTTTTTTTTTTTTTTTTTTTTTTTTTTTTTTTTTTTTTTTTTTTTTTTTTTTTTTTTTTTTTTTTTTTTTTTTTTTTTTTTTTTTTTTTTTTTTTTTTTTTTTTTTTTTTTTTTTTTTTTTTTTTTTTTTTTTTTTTTTTTTTTTTTTTTTTTTTTTTTTTTTTTTTTTTTTTTTTTTTTTTTTTTTTTTTTTTTTTTTTTTTTTTTTTTTTTTTTTTTTTTTTTTTTTTTTTTTTTTTTTTTTTTTTTTTTTTTTTTTTTTTTTTTTTTTTTTTTTTTTTTTTTTTTTTTTTTTTTTTTTTTTTTTTTTTTTTTTTTTTTTTTTTTTTTTTTTTTTTTTTTTTTTTTTTTTTTTTTTTTTTTTTTTTTTTTTTTTTTTTTTTTTTTTTTTTTTTTTTTTTTTTTTTTTTTTTTTTTTTTTTTTTTTTTTTTTTTTTTTTTTTTTTTTTTTTTTTTTTTTTTTTTTTTTTTTTTTTTTTTTTTTTTTTTTTTTTTTTTTTTTTTTTTTTTTTTTTTTTTTTTTTTTTTTTTTTTTTTTTTTTTTTTTTTTTTTTTTTTTTTTTTTTTTTTTTTTTTTTTTTTTTTTTTTTTTTTTTTTTTTTTTTTTTTTTTTTTTTTTTTTTTTTTTTTTTTTTTTTTTTTTTTTTTTTTTTTTTTTTTTTTTTTTTTTTTTTTTTTTTTTTTTTTTTTTTTTTTTTTTTTTTTTTTTTTTTTTTTTTTTTTTTTTTTTTTTTTTTTTTTTTTTTTTTTTTTTTTTTTTTTTTTTTTTTTTTTTTTTTTTTTTTTTTTTTTTTTTTTTTTTTTTTTTTTTTTTTTTTTTTTTTTTTTTTTTTTTTTTTTTTTTTTTTTTTTTTTTTTTTTTTTTTTTTTTTTTTTTTTTTTTTTTTTTTTTTTTTTTTTTTTTTTTTTTTTTTTTTTTTTTTTTTTTTTTTTTTTTTTTTTTTTTTTTTTTTTTTTTTTTTTTTTTTTTTTTTTTTTTTTTTTTTTTTTTTTTTTTTTTTTTTTTTTTTTTTTTTTTTTTTTTTTTTTTTTTTTTTTTTTTTTTTTTTTTTTTTTTTTTTTTTTTTTTTTTTTTTTTTTTTTTTTTTTTTTTTTTTTTTTTTTTTTTTTTTTTTTTTTTTTTTTTTTTTTTTTTAAAAAAAAAAAAAAAAAAAAAAAAAAAAAAAAAAAAAAAAAAAAAAAAAAAAAAAAAAAAAAAAAAAAAAAAAAAAAAAAAAAAAAAAAAAAAAAAAAAAAAAAAAAAAAAAAAAAAAAAAAAAAAAAAAAAAAAAAAAAAAAAAAAAAAAAAAAAAAAAAAAAAAAAAAAAAAAAAAAAAAAAAAAAAAAAAAAAAAAAAAAAAAAAAAAAAAAAAAAAAAAAAAAAAAAAAAAAAAAAAAAAAAAAAAAAAAAAAAAAAAAAAAAAAAAATTTTTTTTTTAAAAAAAAAAAAAAAAAAAAAAGGCCGGACCACGCCTGCGTGCCTACGCCCACCCCCATGGTCCGCCACCGCCAGGCACAGCGGGCCACCACCCCATATGGCCCATGTTGGCAGTTTTGTTGGCAGGTTAGGCACGGAGTAGACGGGATTCGGCCGCGCGATCAGCATCGGCCTCGGCCGCGCGATCAGCGGCCTCGCGGAAGTGACTCGACAGCCGCAGCCTACTGAGTTGCGTCTCGGTCAGCGTGCCGTTCCGCGCCTTGTCAAAAGCGATCAGCTCCAAGGTGGCCGCGTGAGCGTCGGCAATCGCAGCCGGCGTAGGTCTGTCGTACGAAGCCCCCGTTCGGCCTATCGCCGCCTTGTGGTCGGGGTGAGTTGACCGCGCCCACGCGGTGCCGCGACTTGGGACCGCGCAGTAGGCGATCTCGATTGCCTCATAGCGGGTCACGCGATCAGCACCCATTGAGAAGCACAGGTGGTCAGCGTTGTCCCAATCGCGCGAATCGAGCACGTACACGACGTGCCCCCCGTGGTACCGGTCAGGTCCGATGTAATAGCGGTACATGGTGCCTCCATACGGTCGCTGGAATTCTGGCGAACAGTACTCCGCTGTCGGCGATCTCAATAGTCGCTCCCGGCACCACGGGAGCATGCCGCAGGCACGAATGTCTTCTCGACTATCTCGTAGAAGCACTGGAGCAAGGCACGATTTCCCTTCGCCTCAGGCACGGGCTGCGTAATGATCTAGGCGACGCGGTCGCGTCTCCCGAAGTCGTCGAGCTGGCTCACATCTTCGCCGAGCCGAAGGAACGCGCAGACGTGGGCGCAGCGACTGCAAGGTAGTCCGCTTCCGCCCGAGGCGTCCGACCGCGAAAGACCCGTGGACGACGGTTCCGGCCGTCCCCGACAAGGCAACGCTTCATCACCGATCGCCCTCCAGTCGAGCCTCGCTCTGTGCCGACGATTAACGTAGTCTCAGCAAAGCAGTAGACAACCACGGGAGGGAACCATGGCACAGGCACCGACACCCAAGAAGGCCACTACTACCCGCAAGGCCCCCGCGAAGGCGAAGGCCGGCGCGCCGGGCACCAAGCACTGCCCTCACTGCGGCCGGGACCTGCCCGCGACCGAGGAGAACTTCGCGCCGCGCAAGACCACCCGCGACCACCTGTGCATATACTGCCGGGCCTGTAACACCAGCGCCGCCCTGAAGCAGTGGGCGATCGACCACCCGCGCAAGCCCCAGGCCGCGCCCGCGACCAAGGCCGCCAAGGTACCCGAGGCAGACGGCACGTTTTGACGGACACCACGGGCGGGGTGGCCTCGCGGCTGCCCCGCCCGTTTTGCGTTCGAGGCCCCGAACCCACGCTCGTGGCTACCCGGGCGGCCCTGTGCGGCTCGGCTTCGATTCAGGGGCTCGTCCGGCGCGAAACGGGCCGTGGCGGGTGGAGAGGCATCGTCACTTGCCGATCGCGGGGAACGTCAACGGCACGCGGCACAAGCCGCGCTGTCGTGCCCCGGCCGATTGGGACGACTAGAATAGGACGAGGCGAAACGGGGGGCCATGCCGATCGTCATCTGTCCAGAGTGCGCAAAGCGCATACTGCCGGGGCAACTTCGCTGCCCTGACTGCGGTTGGACGGACCCGGAGAGATTGAAGCCGATGCCCGCCGAGGTTGAAGTGCCGCTGGGTGGAGGCAAAGTGGCGCTGATCGACGGGGTGGATAGGGACCTCATCGAGGAGTACCGGTGGGAGGTGCTCTCGAAGCCATGGACCGACTATGCCGTGGCGAGGCGGCTCGCAGACGGCACCCGCTTGAGACCGTGCCAGGGCTGCGGCACCCCGCTCAGAAAGAACCCAAGTGGTCGATGGCCTCGGTTCTGCGGGGCCTGTCGAGTATCGAAGTCGCACAGGCACCGCCTTGGGCCATGGTATGGGGTCATACCGATGCACTTGCTCATAGTCACGAGTGGTTTCGGCTCCCAGGTCCACCACTACAACGGGAATGGCCTCGACAATCGACGCCAGAACCTGGTCATTCTCGACCACGACACCCACCGCCGAATTCACACTGCAGCAAAGGCCGGAAAGGAGATCGCGCCGTCCGGTCACCTGACGCCGCTCGGGATTCGAGCGCCAGGGCTATCCGGTGCCGCGCGCCTCCCCAGCCCCGGGTTCCACGTCGGCTGAGTTACTTGGAAACCATGCTATCTGCTGTGCTCTTCTGGTTGTAGAGATCGAGCATGCCCTGGGGCGAGAGGCGGCGCGTCCTCCCTTCGCCTTTGTGGGCAAGCGAACGGTGCCGGCGGCGTGAGTTGTACCAGCCGATGTAGCCTACCAGGGCGAGCTCCAGATCGAGGCGTGTGGGCCAGCGGTAGCGGCTGATCAGCTCGCGCTTCAGCGTCGCGATCACGCTCTCGGCCATGGCGTTATCTAAAGCCGTGCCGGTGCGCCCGCGGCTGGGGGCGATGCCGGCGCGCTTGAGCCGCTCGGTGTACTCATATGACGTGTACTGCGAGCCGTTGTCGCTGTGGGCCACGAGATCGCCGTCGTGTTCCTGGCGGGCCGCCAGGGCCATCTCGAAGGCGTCGCTGACGAGGCTCTGGCGCATGTGGGGCGCGAGCTGCCAGCCGACGATGCGCCGCGTGTGCACGTCTAAGACCACGGCCAGGTAGCTCCAGCCCTGCCAGGTGCGGACATAGGTGAAGTCGGCCAGCCAGAGCTCGTCCGGCCGGCTCGCCGTGAAGTCACGCCGCACCAGGTCGGGGGCGGCCACCGGCTTCTCGCCGGGCAGCGTCGTCTGCCTGGTCTTCGCCGGCCCTGTGCCGACGATGCCGTACCTGCGCATCAGGCGCTCGATGGTGCAGCGGGCGACGGGGGTGCCGGTGTCGTTGAGCTCGTCCCAGACCTTGAACTGGCCGTAGACGCCGCCGCTCTCGGCATGGACGCGCCTGATCTGCTCGAGCAGCCAGGCGTCGCGCCGGGCGCGGCGTGAGGCCGGACGCCTCCTGCGAGCGCGGTAGGCACTGGCCGAGACCTCGAGCTCCCGACAGATCGGCTCGACCCCGAGGCGCTCGCGCTGAGCATCGATGAAGGCGCTCACCTCGGACGGGGTTGGTCGAGCTCGCGGGCGAAAAACACGCTGGCCGCCTTCAAGATCTCGTTGGCGCGGCGCAGGTCGCGCACCTCGCGGCGCAAGGCTGTGAGCTCCTCGCGCTCGGCGGTCGCTAAACGATCGCTGCGCGTGCCGTCGTTGGCCTCGTCCTGGCGCACCCAGAGGCGCAGGGTCTCATGGTGGATGCCGAGGTCACGGGCCACCGCAGCGATCGGGCGTCCGGACTCGCGGGCGATGCGCACGCAACGCTCGCGGAACTCGGCGGGGTACTTCGCTGGTCTTGCCATCTGACGCTGACTCCTTCCTGTGAGGATACGATCCTCCAAGAAACGGAGCCTCCGCGAAACCCGGGGCTACCCAGGAGGAAGGTCGCCCGCACGGTGCTATCGTTGCGTCGCCTCACGAATGCAGTGCTGCTCCTCCACGCCCGTGAGAGCTGAGCGGCCCAGGTATACGGTGGCGAATCGAGGGGGGACCAAAAATGCCAGATGCCGTGTGTCTTGTCCGTCTGCCGGACCGCGACCAAGCGCCAGCGTATCGCGAGTCTTTATCGATTCAGTCGCATTTCACGGTCGATGATCTTGGCAACGAGATCGTCTGCGTGAAGCCTGCTGAGGGCGCCGGGGCAACCCACGAGTACTTTGCCGTGCATCAGCTGTGCGATGCGAGTACAAACCTCGCCGATCCAGCGACGTGGACTCCGCTAAGGCAGGCCCCTCCGTACAAACAGCTTCCGGCGGACGACGCGCAGAGGTACAGGGACGCCAACAACAGGCTCGCGGCTGAAGTCATCAATCGGCAACCGCAAACGGATGAGAACCAACTCTACGCGCTCGGCCTAGTGGCTCTTGGCGCGGCGGAAATGGGCGAAACGGTTGAAGCCCTTCAGGTCAATCTCCCAGCCCTCTTTGGAAGCTTCCCGCAAGGCATCCTCTTGTACGTGACGGTCAGCCCCGTCCTGCTCGCGCGCCTAGCTTTCGCCCGTGTGCAGTTGGCCACGCAGCTCACCCCGGACCTGCGCTTGGGGGAGGGGCAACTTGGTGCGTTCTCCGAGCTGACGCTCAGCCGCGGTGGCGACACAGCCGCTCTCGCGACCCTGCCGCTCGTAGCCTTATCTCCAGGTGTACTTGGCTTCATTATCCCTGCGATCCCACATGCGTTGATCTTCTGCTTTGGTGGGACGGTCGACCTACGTCGTCGGCCACCCATTTCGCTGCCCTATCTCTTTCGGCCCAGGGTCCTCAGCGATCCGGAGGGGTTGGACCGGTCCGCGTTTCTCTCTGATCACACCGCGTCGGATGGCAAGCGGCTGGTCGATTGGTGGGTCGGTCAGCTCAATCGCCTCTACAGCCATGTCGCCGATCCCACGCGCTGGACTGATTCGCGCGGATACCACGACGCCCCAGCGCAGACCGCGTGGCTCGTGACGCTGGAACGGCTGATGGGAGATACGGTGTCCTTGCTAGCCGAGCCGCAAGCCCCAGATCTGTTCCGGGCTCAAGCTGCCTTTGACTTGCTGGACAAGGCGGAAGCGCTGCTTGGGTACGGCCGCAGGGAGACCGGCAGGGGATTCAAAGCGTTGCTCCGCCGAGACGCGTGTCTTAGGCGGCTTCACGATGCCTATTCGTCGTTGCCAGAAGACATCGCGGAACGCCTCGACGCCGAGGCGGGGCGACTCTTCGACGGCCTGTACGCTCAGGTACGGCAGAACACGCTGCAGCATCGCCTTACCCCCGGGTCGGCGAAAATCGCTACAGGTTCTGCAGACAAGTTGCGGAACCTCGTCAATAGCGCCTTGGTCTCCCAGCTGTGCCGAGCGGTGCGCAATAGCTCGCACGGCATACTGGACACGCTCCGTGGCGGCGACGACCGCTTCCTCCTGGCCGCCAACACGGACGGCATCCCTGCAGAGCTCGCGGCGCTAGCGCCGCTGATCGCACTTGGGTTGCTCGCCGACGCCGAAGGTCTGGTGGACGGAACGTGGCGAAGGAAGCTCGTCCACGGCCGATGACAGGCGGTCAGCGGCGCGGGTAGGAGTGATCAGGCAGCACCCCGCGCCGCCGACCTTGGGCACAATGACGCGTCGGGTGCCGTCGCCTTGTGCCCCTCTTTGCATGGCCTAGTGAACCGGCTCGGCGATCGGGTCGCGATCGGTGGCCTTGGCCTTGGGCCACATCATGCCGCTGTCGGGCGGTATCGGCCTTGTGGTTCGGGGTTCCCGCAGGCTGGCGATCGAGCGCTCGGCACGATCGTGGCCACTTCCTCGATCGAGGCTGCCCAGCTCGCGGGCGCTGCGCAGGCCATGCTCGATCAGGGCGAGGTCGAGGCGGCTAGCGATCGTGGCACCGCGTAGCGTCAAGTGCAGCTGTGCGGCAACGGCAGCCGCTTTGTCCTCGATCGCCTGCGCGGCCTGCACGGTGGCGGCCAAAGCGAGCACGCCGTCGGCCACCTCGCCGCCCGCCTTCTCGAGCTGCACCAGCGCCGGGGCGAGCGCCTTTTCGGTGGCGGCCTTGGCGTCGGCAGCCGCCGTCTCCCCCGCCTGTTCTTCCTCGGCGTCCAGCGCAGTGGTGGCGGCGTGGTAGGCCCTGATGTCGGCGTCCAGGTTGACCACCTTGGCCGCCAGCTTGCTGGTGTCGGGAGTGGGCTGATCGGCGGCCAGCGCGTCGGTGTGGGTCGCCGCTATGGCCTCCTCGGCTGCCGTGCGATCGGCTTGGGCGCTGGCCAGCCGGGCCGCGAGCTGTGTTCTGCGGGCGGCGAAGTCGGTCTGTGTGGTCATGGTGTCGTCCTTCCAATCGGGCCCGGGCCGCCTGCGGCCAGTGTGAGGGCCGCTCAGGCGTTGCCGTAGGCGGTGCGAGCGGCGTTGCCGTCCTCGGCGGCCTGCACCTTGACGGCGGCACTGAACGTGAGGTCGGGGTTCGTTGCGCGCACCTTGGTCCATCTGCTCTGGCCAGCGCGGCGCTCGTGCGATCGACGGTTGCCTGAGCCTCGGCCAGCGAAAGGGCGGCCATCACGACACGGCCTTCAGCGCGGTGCTGCTGCCCACGATGTGGGCCTGCTGTTCGTTCATAGCATCTTCTTCCTTCGGTTCGACGCTCTCGTGTGAAGCGCCCGATTCAGGGCGTGACTGGATGGGTGGCGGCCTGCGCGCTGGCGGCCCGATTTGGGCAACCCCGGCCTGTCGAGGCCATCGTCGCCCGAGCCCACCTCGGGATCGGATGCGTGCATGGGTCGCAGCGCCAGAACGAACACCAACCTCTGCCGTAGCGGTGTGGCTCAAGCCAATCGAAGCGCTGGTCCGAGTAGCCTCCTTCGCACGCCGAGCCGGTACCGAAGCCGCCCGGGGCGCGAGTGGGCTCGGGGGGTTCCCAGTCGTCGCGGGGCGGGCCGATCGGCAGGTGCAGCAGGCGTAGCGGCAGGCCGTCGCAGGCGTGGGCGAGTCGCTCCATTCGTCGGGCAGGTCGGGGCGGTGGCGATCTGGTCTGACGTTGTTCAGGGCCTCTATAAGCCACGGACAGCCGACACGGAAGACGAGCAGGGGAAGGTTAGGGTCGGCGATCGCCGCCATCACCGCAGCACGCCATCGCGCACGTTGCTGGCGCTGCCGCTAGGAGCGAGGCTGTGGGCGGCGAAGATCTCGACTCCGATTGGGCCGTTTGGCTGCTGACGCCCCTGCCTGCGGGCTCGCACCAGCTCACGGCGGGCGATACCCCCAGGGCGTCGTCCGCGCCAGGATCGCCTTGGCAAACTCGGCGGGCTCCGGCGCGTCGACAGCAGTTCGGCAACCATGTGGCGCCGGCCTGCGGCGAGGTCTGGACCCACAGACAGACGGCGTGGTGCGAGCCGAGTCCACCGCCTGCATGGTGCGCCATACCGGCACGGGCTCGGCGTCCACGACGTTGCGGGCCGTATCGAGCGTTCGTAGAAGATGCCTTCGGGGCCGGCGAACGCCTCGTCCACGCTGCCCGGGTACTCGCGCCGGGCCAGGGCGGCTCGATCGCCTCCAGCACTCCGCCGCGGTACCAGTCGCGGCGGCCCGGCACGGTGCGCCAGTCCAAAAAGAGCGGCACGCACCGACCTTGCCCGCCGTGGCCCGCTGCCAGAGGCGGTGCAGGTAGTCGCCGCTGCCGTTGCCTGTCGATACCACCAGCACGTGCTCTGCGGCTGCCGCAAGACGGTCATCTGCGTCTCGGCGTCGGGCCAGCAGCGACCTCGTCGCACACGGCAAGGGACGCCGATCGGCCACGGCCCACACTGCCGCTGCTGGTCAAGGCGTCGATGCGGCTGCCGTTCTCGAACCACAGGCTGGTGGCGCTGTCGTCCACCAGGGCTGCGGGTGCAGGGCGGCAGGGATCGAGGCGTGCATCCGCTTTGCCCGCCGCACGCTGTCCTTGGAGTCCTCGAACGATGGCCGCGTCAGCAGCACGTCGCGGTGCTCGCCGTACTGGGTCGCGTAGAAAGCGAAGCCCAGCGCCAGCGTCGGGATGCCATCTGCCGGGCCTTCACGACACCAGCCGATCACGAGCGGCGATCAGGTCAGCGCCTCGCGCCGCCCCGGGTACAAGGTGAAGGGCACCAGCCGCCACGGGCACGGTCGGAGATGTGCAGCTGCTCCACAAACTGGCCACGTCGGGCGGTGCGATCGGTGCCGCCGCTGCGCCCGTGGCGCTGGCGCAGTTGGTGGTCCGCTGGCTTCTCGATCTTGCGCAGGCGGCGGGCGAGGTCAGGCATGGTGGCTCCTTGCGTCGGCGCTGGTGCCCGGCGCGATCGTCGCGTCGAGACGGACTACCGATCCGCTGTGGGCCGAACCGCGTGCCTGGCTCAGGGCCTTGCTGATGGCTTGCCAACGAGGCGCGTGCGTTATGGCGGGCCGTCCTCGCCGCCGCTGTTCTCGAGCGCGGCCAGCCGCTTCGCGAGGTCCTCGGTCTCAATGGCCGCAGCTGGCGCTCCAGCATGGCCGACAGCGTGGTGCCGACCTTCGGGTCCATGGTGCCAGCGGCGACGGCAGCGATCGCGGCGGCACGACAGGCGGCTATGGCCTTGGGCGTGTCGAGGGCGTCGGGCACCACCAGCGGCGCGGTGGAGGGTCGACCTTCGGTGGCGGCTCGGGCTGGCGACGAGCGACCCCACTGCGCCGGCCAGCGTAGGCCGAGAGCCCTGGTGTGAGCCAGCATCTGCGCGCTCCGGTCAAAGGACGCATACGGCAGATGGGAACGATCACGGGCTTCATGGCTTGTACATGGCTCGTTGTGGTTGAACGATTCGGCGGCCGGCATGGCGGTTTCGGCGGGCGTTTCAGGGACGAAGGCCGCCTTTCCTTGCCCGTGGTTCTTATCACACCCCTCGCCGGGCTCGTCAGCGGCAGGCAGCGGCGGCCCTCCCGATAAGTCGACGTAAGGCGTCAGACAAGCTGTGTCACTGGACTTCTGGGATCCACCGGGAGTGTCGGGCTGTCCGGGAGGGCAAAGGTGTATCCTTTGCCACAGGCGATCGCCACCGTCGGGCCCGCTTCCTGCCCCAGCCCTCGCCTCTCAGCAGTTTCCCGAAAGTGACTTTGCCGACGACGCACCCTCCCTGCGGGTGGTGTTCGACGCGGCACAAGGCGTTGTACAGCTGCTGACTCCTGACCTGCGAATGGCTTCTCTTCACAGCGACTGCCAATGAACGCGCTGAGCGGCGCTCCTGATGCGGGCAGTGATGCTGAAGCTGCTCGCCAGCACCCCGGGCGCGCACCAACTGTGGTCCGGCCTTCCGACGGCAAGCCGTAGACGATCGAGCGCAGCATCGATGCGCCGTCGGCGACGAGCCGGCGACGACATGTCTCCGCCCCGGCTGATCGCGCGGGCGAACGCACCGTCCATGGAATCCGCCACGCGCTGCGAAATGCCGGCATCGGTGCCGGTGATGATGGGCAGGCGGTTGACCAGCAGGAAGATGCTGAGGTTTGCTGAAACTCGAAGAAGTCGCCGCGCATAAAGCGGGCCTGCTTGCGCCGCCGCCAGTGAGGTCCTTCACCAGCGCCTCGGCCAGCCGCTACCGTCGTCGATCTCCTCTGAGAACACGAGCCGGGTACCAGCAAGGTCAGCCGCTCGGTGGGGTGGCGCTCGTACTTGCTGGCGACGAGCAGGCCCGGCGCGGCCCGCTCGCCGTAGCGCGCCATCCCGTGCGTCAGCGCGGCTCGGTAGTCGACTTGCCGTTCTTGCCCGGGCCAAGCCAAATGGGCAGGCTCTCCTCGAGAACGGCGTCGACCAGAGCCCGCGACAGGTCGCGCTGTACCTGCCGCCGCACGTCTGTGTTGGGCAGGCAAGCTCTGATGGCGCTGCCACGCGCCGCTGGTGTCGGTGCTGCCGTAGGGCCACGCGACGATGCGCGTGCACAGCTCGGCGGGGTCGTGCGGGCGCAGCGTTTGTGTCCGCATCCAGCATCCGTCAGCGCAGTTCAGCAGGTATGGGTCGGGTCCGAATCGGCAAAGGGTGTGTGGAACCGGGTCCGCCCTTAAGGAAGGCCAGCCCGCCCACCACACCGCTATGACGGCAGCAGGCCGCGTGCAGGGTGCGCAGGCGCTTGTCCTCGTCGGCTCCCTGATACCGGCAAGACAGCGCGCGCAGCGCTGGCGCAGCACGTGCTGGGCAGCCGCCACCACGACGGCCTCGGGTAGCTCTTCCCACACTCCGCCGTCCCAGCGCGGCCACGCACCCTTGTGCGTCGCCGCAGCGGGACGATCGCGCCACGCGGCGGCGAGCACGGCAGTGTGGGCGGCCTCGCACACCAGCGCCGCGCCGGAATCGCCCCCTGCCGCGCCGCTGGTGGCACCAGCCGCCGCAGCCGCCGCTGGCCGGAATCGGCCTGCCGGGCGGCGACGAGGGCACCGTCGGATACGGCTGAACGATCGAGCGCGTGAACGGCAGCCAAGTGGTCGGCGGCATCGGCCCAGGCCGATCGCACCCACTGGCGGCCTGCACGACCGCCACCGACGCGGCTATGCCTTGCAGCGCGGCGGCCTCTCGCATGGCGCATTCAAGGCCGGGCCTGACGCCCTCGTTTGGCTCATCCCTGTGGGCCACGATCGTTACCGAAGCGCCGCGCAGGTATGCGCTGTAGCTGGGCAGCGACTCGCTCTTCGCGCCGACGCCTGGTCGTGGCGCCCCCGCCAGCTGCCTCGATCGCCTGCTCATCCTTCTGGCCCTCGCACAGGTAGGCGCTCGCCCACCGCGACGCCCGCTACCAGCTGCGGCAGGTGGTAGAGACGCGCTGCACGCCCGCGACGCCGCAGACCGATCCGCCTTTACCATCGGGGCGGCGGCGCGGAAGTCCTTGGGCCAGGCGGCAGTCCTGTACAGCATGGTGCCGTCTTCGTCGGTGTAGTCGTAGCGCAGACCAGCTGCCCAGCTTGCCGTTGCCATTGGCCTTGGGTGCCATTAGGTCGGCCATGGTGAGGTCGATCTTGGCCACGATCTCGGGCACCGAAAAGCCGCATGACAGACAGCAGGGCACGCCGATCCTTGCCCTCTGCGATCGACAGCGAAGCCTTGCTGTCCGGGTGTGCCGGGAGCGCGCCTACGGCCGCCGTTCACTTTGACCATGCCTTCAAGCCGCTCCAGTACACGTCGGTGGCGGCGGTCATGGCGATTCCTTGTCACGGGGCACGCTGTCGCAGCAGCCGAAGTCCGACATCACGATGGGCCTACCCAGGCCAGCACTCAGAGTTATCGCTTTCACTTACGAAGCGCGGGCGCGGAGCTTACCGGCAGCACTCGCCTTGTACTTCTCTTCACCGATCGGGTTGAAGGCGGCGCACTCGAAGCACCAGCCAAGGTCGGATCGACGTTCCGCCGTCCACGTCGTCGCTCAGGAACCGCAGCAGGCCCGCGAGGTCCGGATGCCAGCGCCTTTGCAGAGGCTCCGAGGTCGCGGGGGTGCGCAACCCAAGGCCTGAAGGCGCGGCGCGAGGCTCCTGTACAGCACCCGGCGACCTACTTGTTCGAAGGTGCCATCCATTTCGCCGCGAGCACGCGCCAAGGAGATTTCGCCTTCCGACAGACTCCATAGCTGAGCGGCCTCGCCTTGGTGCAGAACAGTGGGCTGTGCCGCCAGGGGTAGCCGCCGCCCCGCGCCCGGGCGAAGCGCAGGACGGGCGGCTGCCGCTGGGGGCCGTCACGCTGTGGGGAATGTGCCCGCCCGGAGGTCATAGCTACGCGCTGGGCTGTTCGGCGCGTTGTCGAACAGCGCGTCCTCAGGGAACCCGAGCGCGGTGCTGAGCGGGCGCGCCAGGCCGGTACGCGTACACCTTCCGGGTCTCGATCTGCGACATGTGGGGGTGGATGTCGGCTGGGCGCGCAGATCGAACTGGCTGATGGCCTGCCGTTTCCGTTCCCTCTTACGTGCAGCATGGTCGCCGCCTTCGCTTGCCTTTTTATCTAGATAACGGATAGTGGAGTGTAGCATTATGTTCCGGAGTCCTTAAAAGATATATGGGGGTAAAGTGAGCCTTACTTTCTCCGAAAGGACGTGCAGGAATGGCTAAAACGGAAGCTGGGGCGGCCACCAGACCTGGAGGTGTGGGCGCTCATGTGCCAATCGACGGGCGATGTCGATGGGCCTGTGCGTGGAGTCATCGACGGCACCGTGTCGCCGAAGGAGCTGACCGAGCTCTACGACGAGCTGCGCAGGGCGCAGCACTACCGCCAGGCGTCCGTGCCGACCCCGCCGCAGAAGGCGAGAAGCAAGGGCGGCAGGTTCCTGGAGCTAGGCCTGCGCCGCAGCCAGCCCATTGGCGTGGTCGAAGAAGTGCTGGCGATAGAGGCCGCGCGGCGCGAGGACGTGGTTTCCTTCCGCACATCGTGCTGGGGGGCCGCCTGCTGGCCGAGGACAAGGCCAGCGTCAGTTGATGCCTGGACGCTGGAGCCATGAGGCGTGCCAGTTGCACCGCGTCCCCGCCCGATCGCCTGAGTACTTGTGGCGGCGGGGGGCGCACCCAACGCCCGAGCAATCGCGTGCACGCTGCACGGTACACCAGTGGGCGACGGGCGTAGCTGGCGGGCGACGGGCGGCGAAGGAACTCGAATTCTCTGGTGCCTCGTCGAGACCCTGATGGACGACTACAGCTGGGCCGACGCGCGGAGGTTGAGCGCTTGCGTTGGTGGGCGAGACCCCGACCTGTTGGGCGTCGCTGGCGCGTACCTGCCGGGTGCGAACGAGGCCCGCATGGGCCGCTACGTGCTGCACGTCAGCGCGCTCACGCCAGCCACACAACCTGCTTCCTCCTCTACTATCATGCAGGCGTATAGCGAGGCCCGCCAGCGTACCGGCTACCCTGCAACGCTTCCGCGCGGCGGGCGAACTCAAGCAGGCGCTTGCAGTGCACGCTGCCCAGTGCAACGACGGCAGCACGTGGGAGCGGATCGATGGAGGCTTGGAACGAGGCACCCCCGACGCCACCTACGGCGACCCGGGCGTCTTCACACGGCGGTGCCGCGACGCCTACTTGACCGTGATGGGCGCACCGCTGGACTACGTAGGAGGAAACGATGGCGACCACTGACAGCGACGGCACCATGCGCGGCGGTGTGCGGCGGCCACGCGGGCCGCATGGCACGTGGTCGTATGTGATCGACCTCGGACTGCGACCGGCGCAGCGTTGCGAGGTGTGCGGCAAGCGCGTCTGGCTCGCCCGCAAGCGCCTCGAGAAGTGCCCGGCCCCACGCTGCGGCGGCACCATGCGCGATACGATCGAGCGCCGCCAGCAGGTGGGCGGGACGGCCACAAGAGGAGCAAAGACGCAAAGAAGGCGCGGATCAAGGCGCCATGAATGACCTTGGCCAAGGCACCCACGTCGTGCGCGAGAACATCACGTTAGGCGCTTGGCTTGAGGATGAGTGGCTGCCATCGCTGGAAGCCGGGGAAACTGCGCGAGACAACGCGACAGGGGTATCGCAGCCACGTGCTGCACCACCTCGCGCCAAGGCCGCTGGGGAAGATGCAGCTGACGAACTGTGACCCGCGAGGCTATCGCGATGCACTACGCTTGGCTTCGCGCTGAAGGGCGGGCCGACGGCAGCTGCGACGACGAGGGCACACTCAAGCCGCTTACCGCCAACACCGTGCGCTCGGTGCACGCGACCCTGCACCGTGCCCTGCGCGACGCGGTGCGATCGCACATGCTGCCGCTGAACCCCGCCGACCGACATCGAGTTGCCCAGCGCCTCGGGCAGCGGCACCACCCGCAAGCTAATGGCGTGGCACAGCACGCAGTTGAGCCGCTTCCTGGCCACCGTAGCCGACGACCGCCTCTATACCCTGTGGTTGTGCTACGCCACCTGCGGCGCACGGCGTGGTGAGCTGCTCGGGCTCGAATGGCCCGACATTGACCTTGCGGCGGCGCGTATGACCATCCGGCACACCCACGTCGAGGTGGGCGGCGCGATCACCCCCCATAGCGTGCCCAAGACCGACAGCGGCATCAGGACCATTGAGCTGGACGCGCCCACGGTCGCGGCCCTGCGGCAGTTGCACAAGGCACAGCTCGCCGATCGGCTGGCGGCAGGCCCGCGCTGGCACGATACGGGCCACGTCTTCGTGGACGGCCTGGGCGAGCCGCTTCTGCCGGGGCGTGGTTTCCCGCGACTTTACAGCTGCCGGCGAGGCCGCCCGGGAGACGATTCCACCCCAAGCAGCGCGACGACCTGCTGCCCGTGCTATCCGCTGCACGGCCTGCGGCACACCCACGCGAACATCCTGCTCGTCGAACTGCGCTGGCCAGCAACCGTGGTTTCCAAGCGGCTCGGCCACGCGAGCGAAACGATCACGCTGACCATGTACACCGAGAGTTCACCGCGCTACGATGGCGAGGCGGCAGCCGCCTTCGCCAGCCTCGTGCTACCACACCAGGGGGAGGGGTAGCAGTAGCGCCCCGATGTTGGCAAATGTTGGCAAAAGGGCGAGGCTAGTGAAACACGAAATGCCGCTTTTGCCACCTTCCTGTCCATCCCTGGACACGTCGACCTCTCTCAGCCCCGCCGCCTTGGCGAGGTCGGCTCGAGCCTCGTCTTGTTGCCGCACACACCGCGACCGTCTGCAGCACTATCATGAGAGCACGCAACGGATGGGCGCGGTCTTCTGGCGAAGGCAAGTAGAAAGCACGAAGGTGGACGATGACTGACCCGGGTCGATCGATCGGTAGCCTCCCTCAGACGCCGAGCGCGCTCGAGATCGAGCTGCTGGAGCTCGCGGGTGAAGCAGCAGGGACGTCGGTGAGCTGATCGACCGAGTCGTCGCGATCCTGGATGTCCCGATCATCCTCTTCGACACCCGCGGACAGGTGGTGTGCTGTTCGGGGAGCGCGGGGCAGACACCCCCGACCTTGCCGCACGGATGTGGGCGGCGTACGAGGGTGTGCGAGGCGCGTCAAGACCCCGACGGGGTCGCCATAGGCGCCGGCGAGCGCGCCTACTTCCACGAGATCCTGGTGCGAGACCGCGCCGAACGCGTGCTTGGGGCGATCATCGCTCAGTCGCCGCTGCCTACGTTCTCCGGCGCCACGTTTCAGCTCTTGCGGCAGCTGGTGACGCTCGATCTCCTGTGTAGCCGGACGCGCTCGGATGCGGCGTCGTGTGCGCCGCGGTCTGCTTCGCGACGTCCTGGCCGGCAACGGGACGTTCGACAAGCTGAGGATCCGACTGCAGGCGCAGGGGTTCGACGAGGGTGTGTGATGCGGATCGTGATCGTCGAACCGGAGCCACCGCGGACCCCGCTCGGCCAGAGTCCCGGCACACGGACCACCGGGCGCCTCGGGGGAAGGCTGCTGCGCAATCTCGACGAAGTCCTGAGCCAGCGCAGGATGCCGTTTCTGAGCTCGTCACCGGGATCGCTGTCCGTCGTCCTCACCGAACTGCCGGACCACGGCACGACCACGCCGCGCGCCCTGCTTGAGGATCTCCACGAGGCGGCGCTGCAAGCCGCCGTCCCCATCGCGAGTCGCAGTCCGCGTGCTCGTCTCCGCCGGCCGGACTGGCGAGCGCCGCAAGAGGCCTGCAGCAGGCCAGGGCCGCATGCATCGCGGCCCGCCGCGCACCGCGCACCGGCAGCAGCGGCGTGTTCGAAGATCTGAGCGGCCACCTGCGGCTGCTGGACGGCCTCGATGAGGAATCCCTCGACGACATCGTCCGTCGCACCTTCGCGCCACTGCTGGACTACTACTCCGTCACCGCGCTCATCTGTACGAGACCCTGCGGGCGCTGTTCGAGCATCGTCTGGTGGTCCAGGAGACCGCGGATTCGCTGCACATCCACCGTCACACGCCGGAGAGCGTCTGGCGCTCGTGGAGGAGCTCTCGCAATCGACCTGAGCGACCCCGACGCCATCGTCGACGCGAGGCTCGGCCTGCACGCCGCCGAGCTTCTCGGCGGACCCCTCACCTAGGCTGGGCCGGCCTGCCGGACCCCCCGGCGACCCGGCGCCGACACCGGCCCGGCACCGTTTCACAGTGGGGTGTGCGTGCGGTCATTCCCGCTGCGCAAGAGTGGTCGCAGGGCCACTCGACCTCACACCCGTCCGGCCACATCCTTCTGGGAGACGGCTCGTCTCCGCGCGAAGGACTCGCGCCACCGCCAACGGCGGCGCGACCGGCGTTCCACAGAGGAGCATGCCATGGCGAACATCCTGATGATCCATCCGGACAAGTGCACCGGGTGCCGCAACTGCGAGCTGGCGTGCTCGTTCGTGCACGAACGCCAGTTCCGCCCTGGAGCGTCGCGTGTGCAGGCGTACACCTGGGAGCGCGAGGGCATGTCGGTGCCGATGATGTGCCAACAATGCGACGACGCGGCCTGCGTCACGGTCTGCCCGACCGGCGCGATGCACCGCAGCACGACGACGGCGAATCTCGTGGACTGGGACGAGAGCACGTGCATCCGCTGCAAGATGTGCACGATCGCCTGCCCCTTCGGCAATGCGCGCTACGACGCCGCCTCGAGTAGCATCTTCAAGTGCGACACCTGCCAGGGGGCGCCGGAGTGCGTGGCCTTCTCCCCAACGGGGCGCTCGAGTTCGTCGACGACGAGCAGCAAGTGCGCTCGCGCAAGAAGGCCTATGCAGCGAAGTTCAAGGAAGCCTTCCAGGAGGTGAGCTAGATGTACGGCTGGACCGGCACTATCCTGCGAGTCGACCTCACCAAGGGTAAGGTCACTCGCGAGGCCACCGACCCGAAGCTCGCGCGCGACTACCTCGGGGCTCGCGGCCTGGGCGGCTACATCGTGCGTACCGAGGTCGACCCCACGACCGACGCCCTCGGGCCGGACAACACGCTCGTGTTCGCGCCCGGGCCACTGACCGGCACCTTCGCGCCGTCGGCCGGACGTTTCGACGTCGTCACCAAAGGCCCGCTGAACGGCGTGCTGGCCGCTTCCAACTCGGGCGGTACGTTCGGTCCGGAGCTCAAGTACGCGGGCTACGACGCGCTCGTGATCGAGGGCAAGGCGGCCAAGCCCGTCTACCTGTGGATCAGGGACGACGCGGTCGAGATCCGCGACGCGGCCGCCATCTGGGGGCACACTACACCCGACACGACCGACCTGGTGCGCGCGGAGACCGACGAAGACGCCAAGGTCTCGTGCATCGGACCGGCCGGAGAGCATCTCGCGCTGCTTGCCAACATCATGAACGAGATGCACCGGGCGGCCGGCCGCACCGGCGTCGGCGCGGTGATGGGCTCCAAGAACCTCAAGGCCGTCGCCGTGTTCGGCAGCGGCGCGGTCAAGGTCGCCGACCCCGAGGGCTTCAAGGCGGCCGTGATGAAGGCCCGCCAGATGATCCAGGCGCACCCGGTCGGCGGCACGGGCCTCAGGGCCTACGGCACCGACGTGCTGGTCAACATCCTGAACCAGACGGGCGCCCTGCCCACACGCAACTTCCAGGACGGCTACTTTCCGACCGCCGACAAGACCGGCGGCGAGGCGCTGGCGGCCGGTCAGCTCATCCGGCCCAAGGGCTGCTTCAGCTGCATCATCAGCTGTGGCCGGGTGACCAGGGTCGACAATCCGGACTACGCCGGCTACGGCGAGGGCCCCGAGTACGAGAGCGCCTGGTCGTTCGGCGCCGATTGCGGCATCGACGACCTCGACGCCATCACCAAGGCCAACTTCATCTGCAACGAGTACGGCCTCGACACCATCTCCATGGGCTCGACCATCGCGTGCGCCATGGAGCTCTTCGAGCGCGGCATCATCAGCACCAAGGACACCGACGGTGTGCAGCTCACGTTCGGCAACGTCGCGGCGATGGTCGAGATGACGCGCAAGGCCGGCGAGGGCGAGGGCTTCGGCGCCAGGCTGGCCCAGGGCTCGTACAGGCTCGCCGAGAGCGTCGGTCATCCCGAGTACTCGATGACCTGCAAGAAGCAGGAGATGCCGGCCTATGATCCTCGCGGCGTGCAGGGCATCGGCCTGAACTACGCCACGGGCAACCGCGGCGGCTGCCACGTGCGCGGCTATACGATCGCCATCGAGGTGCTGCAGAACGGCGCCGTCATGGACCCGCACGTGACGGAGGGCAAGGCCGGGCTCGACATCACCTTCCAGGACCTGACGGCGGCGCTGGATTCCAGCGGAGCCTGCCTGTTTGCGACGTTCGGGATCGGTGGCGCCGAGCTGACCGAGATGCTGGCGGCGCTCACGGGCGTCGACTACACGCTCGACGAGTTCATGCTGGTCGGCGCCCGCATCTGGAACCAGGAACGGCTCTGGAACCTCAAGGCCGGCTTTACCAAAGCCGACGACACGCTCCCCGAGCGGCTGCTCACCGAGCCCATCAAGACCGGCCCGTCAAAGGGCGAAGTGAACCACCTTGACCAGATGCTGCCGGAGTACTACGGCCTGCGCGGCTGGGACGAGGACGGCGTGCCGACCAAGGCCAGGCTCGAGGAACTGGCGCTCTTGTGACGGGAGACGCCGGCGCCGGGCGGCAGGGGCCGCCCGGCGCCTCGGCTGACGGTGCGGATGGCATGACGGTCAAGTACTTCGCGACCATCAGGACCTACGCGGGCGAAGCGGAGCGCCACATCGACCGCGCGCCGGCCGATCTGCGCGAACTGCTCACGGCGCTTGCGGGTCGCTACGGCACGCCGTTCCGGCGAGCCGTGTTCTCGGGCGCGGAATTGAGCGGCCAGATCATCATCCTCGTCAATGGCCGCAACGTTCACTACCTGCAGGGGCTGGACACGCGACTCGAGGCGGACGACGAAGTCTCGATCTTCCCGATGGTGGCAGGCGGCTGAAGAATGGAGCGAACCTCGATGAGCAATACAACGACACAGGGTGTCTCGGCGTGGGGGGCGCGGAGCGATGGCTGAACGCATCGTGATCCTCGGCAACAGCGCCGCCGCGATCGCCGCAGTCAACGCGATCCGCGCCCGTGGCTGCACGCAGGCCATCACCATGGTCTCCAACGAGTCGTGCAACGCCTACTCGCCGGTGCTGACCACCTACTACCTTCGCGGAGAGATCCCGGAGTCGGCCCTCTACTTCTGTGACATCGGCTACTACCGCGGTAACGACATCTCGTGTCACTTCGGCACGGCCGTCGTGGGGCTCGACGCCGCCGCCCAGCGCGTGACCCTGGACGACGGCACGCAGCTCGACTACGACAAGCTGCTGATCGCCACCGGCGCCTCGGCCAAGCGCATCGCGGAACTCGATCCGGAGATCGCCGCCGAAGTCCTCTACCTGCGCACCGTGGCCGATGCGCGCCGCATCCGCGAAGCGACGCTAGGTGCGAAGAGCGTCGTCATGATGGGCGGCGGCCTGGTCAGCCTGCAGGTCGCCGGCGCCGTCGCTCGCCCCGATCTGAGGGTGACGTGCGTGGTGACTTCCCGCCAGATCCTCTCGCAGAACATCGATGCGACCTGCGCCGGCCTCGTGTGTGACCACGTGGAGCGTGCGGCGAACATCGAGATCCTGTTCGGCGCCTCCGTCGCCGAGATCACGAGGTCGGGTGCAGGGTACCGCGTCCGCCTCGACTCCGGTGAGGAGCTCCAGGCCGACGTTCTCGCTGCCGGAAAGGGCGTCAGCCCCAACATCGAGTTCGTCGACCGCACTCAGATCGCCGTCGACCAGGGCATCCTGGTCGACGACCACCTGCGGACCACCTGCGAGAACGTCTGGGCCGCCGGCGACCTCGCCCAGGGTCGTAACCGCGTCAGCGGTGAGGTCGAGCTGGTCGCCAACTGGATCGACGCCTGCGAGCAGGGCACCGCGGCCGGCGCCGACATGGTCGGCGACACGGCGGCCTTCCGGGGTTCGGTGGCCGAGAACATCACCACCCTGTTCGGGTTACAGGTCGCGGCCCTCGGCATCACCAGGACCCGCGATGGCGATGGCTTGCGGGAGGTCACGTATCTTGATGAGTCGCGCGGCGTGTACCGCAGGCTGCTGCTCCGCGACGAGGTCGTGGTCGGCGCCACGCTTCTACGCGATGTCGCAGACGTCGGGGTGCTGCGCGGGGCCATCGTCGCCGGCAGGGAACCATGGCCGTCCGCAGAGGCCGTGGCGAAGGGTCATCTCAGGTACGCCGGTTTGCTGAAGGCCGCCGCGACGGGCGGATGATGCGGGGCGAAGTCAGGTGAGTGCGGTTGCGCCAAGCGGGCCGGCTGGGGGAGCATTTGAAAACGAACTCTGAGACAATGGGGCTGCCATGACCGTGTCCCCCACAGCCCGGCTCGAGCGTCTGACCGCCGCCCTCGCGGACATCGACGAGTTCGTTGCGCTGCGTCTGCCGCGTCTCGACGCGCCCGGCGTAGCCGTCGGTCTGACCGATCGCGAACGCACACTGGGGTTCGTCTGTCGCGGAACTGCCGACGTCGCCTCCGGCACGCCGGTCGAGCCCGACACGCGCTTTCAGATCGGTTCGATCAGTAAGTCGTTCGCGGCGGCGGTCCTGCTGCAGGAGCGCGAGGCCGGCCGCGTCGACCTGCAGGCCCCTGTCACCGACTACGTGCCCTGGTTTACGGTGCGCTCGCGCTTTGGCCCGATCACCCTGCACCATCTGCTCAGCCACACGTCGGGCCTCATCATGGGCACCGAGGCCACAGCCGAGGCGCGCGGCGCCGTCTGGGCGCTGCGCGAGACCGACACGGGCTCCGCCCCGGGCGAGCGCTTCTGGTATTCCAACGACGGCTACAAGCTCGTGGGTCTGGCGCTCGAAGCCGTGACCGGCCGGCCGGTGCACGAGCTCGTCGCCGAGCGCATCGTCGCGCCGCTGGGCATGGCGGCGACCGTGACCACGATCCGCCGAGACTCAGCCCTGCCGGTCGCCACCGGCTACGAGCGCCGCGGCGACGACCGACCGGCCCACGCGGGCCGGCCGCTCGACGTGGCGGCGCTGGTCGAAAGCTGCAGCGCCGACGGCAGCATCATCTCGTCGGCAGCCGACATGCTGGCCTACGCCAGGCTCATCCTGAACCGCGGCGACGCCCCCGGCGGGCGCCTGCTGAGCGAGGTCGCCTTCGAGCGCTGGAGCGCGCCGGTCGTCGAGGACCCCGACGAGCCCGGTTCCTTCTACGGCTACGGCCTGGTGACGCGCACGATCGACGGCCATGCCTGCATCGGCCACTCCGGCGGGATGGTCGGGTTCAACTCGCTGCTCCTGACGGAGATCGAGACCGGCCTCGGCGTGATCGTCTTGCTGAACGGCAGCGGCGACCGCATGGAGATCGCCACCTATGCCCTCGCGGCGCTGCGGGCGGCGCTCGCGGGGGCGCCCGCGCCCCCGCCGGCGCCGCCCGCCGATCCCACCGCCGTCGGGGTCGCGGCCGCGGAGTATGCGGGGGAGTACGTCCTTGCCGCCGGCGGCGCGGATGGCGCGAGCGGCGTCGGCGGCGAGCCTGCCGATGACTCCCCGCACGCCGATGACTCCGCGCACGACGTTGATTCCTCACGCGCCGGTGACTCCGCGCCCGCCGATCGTCTGGTCTTCGTCGCCCGCGACGGCCGTCTGGTCATGATCGCGCCGGCCGGCGCAGAGGTCGTGCTCGAGCGGCGCGACGACGACCTGTTCCTGGCGCCGTACCCCGACTGGGATCGGTTCCACCTGCGCTTCGAGCGCGACGATGGCGGAGCCGTCGTCGCGCTCTCGTTCGGTCCCGACTGGTTGGCGCGCGCCGGGCACGTCGCGTCGCCGGCGCCGGCCGCCGACCCATCGTGGGCGCCGCTCGCCGGCACCTATCGCTCCTACAATCCCTGGAGTCCGGTCTTTCGCGTCTTCTGCCGGCGCGGCCGCCTGTGCATGGTCGCGCCCTGGCTGTATCCGAGCGACGAGCTCGAGCTCGTCCCGCTGCCCGACGGGCGCTTTCGGGTCGGCGCCGCCGAGTGGCTGTCGAGCCGCATCTCGTTCGACACCGTGATCGACGGCCGCGCGATCCGCGCCGTCTACGACGGCGCGCCGTTCTACCGCACCTTCACCTGAAGTCGTGCCGACCGACCCCAACAAGGCCGTCTACTACCGCAAGCAGGTGCCGCTCTTCCGGCTCGTCGAGAAGATGAAGCTGTGGCCGTCGCGGCGCGGGCTGCTGCACGGCATCAAGGAGTTCGAGGTGCTGGGCACGCGGGCGCGGCTGACCACGCACTGCGGCAAGACCATGATCGTGCGCGACTCCAAGAACAGCCGCTCGGCTCGCTGGCTGCGCAACAAGCTGTTTTTCGAGGCCTGCCCGCAGTGCCGCATCCCCGAGTGGAAGCTGCAGAAGTACGCCGCCACGAAGTTCAAGCGGGGCTACGGCTCGTATCTGCGCGACGAAGGCCGCGACTAGCGAAGCGCAGCGCTCGGGTCCGCGCGACGCTGATGACCAGGCCGTCGGGGTACCGCGGTGCGCCCGGACCCTGGTCGGCGGGTGCGCCCTATACCCAGCGGTCGAGATCGATGCCTACAGCAGCCGCCACTCCTCGGGCTTGAGACGGGCCCGCTCGGGCGCGGCCAGCACCACGTCGAGGGCGGCGAGCATCGCTTCTTTGTCGTGCGGCAGGCGCCCGCCGACGGGCAGGTAGTTCGAGGCGTGGTTGGAGCGAAACACGGCGTCGCTCACGGTCGTGGCGGCGATCATGCCGCGCAGCTCGGCGAGCATGGTCAGCGCGTCGGGCACCACGAACTCGCCGCTGCGCACGCGTGCCGCGATGCTCGTGCCGGGTTCGACCATGAGGCTGAGCACGCCGATGTACTCGGGGTCGATGGCCGACAGCGCCAGGCCGGTGGCCTCGGCGTGGAGGGCGGAGCGCTCGATGCCGGCCACTCCCAGGATGGCGGTGACCGACAGGCCGAGACCCGCCGCCGAAGCCTTGGCGCAGCCTTCGATCTGCTCCGCTACCGTGACGCCCTTGTGAATGGCGGCCAGGGTCGCGTCGTCGCCCGACTCGAGGCCCAGGTAGAGCAGCTCGAGGCCGGCCGCGCGGATCGCCCGCAGGTCGTCGGGGCTCTTCTTCAGCAGGTTCCGGGCGTTGGCGTACGAGCTCACGCGCTCCAGCGCCGGCAGCTCGGCGCGCAGCAGGGCGAGGATCTCCGTGAGGCGAGCGCGTGACAGGGCGAGCGCGTCGCCGTCGGCGAGAAACACACGGCGCACGCGCTGCTTGATGCTGTCGGGCAGGCCGGTGACATCCTCGACGACCTCGCCGGGCGGACGCACGGCGAAGGGCTTGTCGAGGTAGGTCGAACAGAAGTCGCACGAGGCGTTGGAGCAGCCGTAGGTGACCTGCACGATGAGGCTCGAGGCTTCGCTTGGAGGCCGGATGACGGCGCCGCGGTATCGCATGAGGCCAGTCTATCAAGCCTCTCGGCGAGGCGTCGTGGCCGGCGTGCGACGCGGTCGCGCCCCGCCGGCCGCGCCTCGTACGGCCGTCCTGTATACTTGGGCGCGATGCCAGACGGCCTACCGCCGCGGTACACCGCGGCAAGACGGCCGCAGCGTTCATGCGGTTGCCGCGCGAGAGTGGACGGCACGACGTTCGAGGAGGAGTTGCACGCTATGGCCAACAAGGACGAGCTCATCCAAGAGGCGATCGAGGCGATCGTCAACTACGACGCCGTCGCCGCCGACGACGTCGCCCGCCGCGCCCTGGCGGCCGGCATCCCCCCCGGCGAGATCATCAACCAGGGTTTCGTGGTCGGCATCAGCCAGGTCGGCGACTCCTTCGAGAGCGGCGAGGTCTTCCTGCCCGAGCTGATGCTGGCAGCCCAGGCCATGGACGCCGCCACCAAGGTCTGTAACGCCGCCTTAGAGGGCGGCCAGGCCGAGACCAAGGGCGTCGTCGTGATCGGCACCGTACAGGGCGACGTGCACGACATCGGCAAGGCCATCGTGATCGCCTACCTGAAGGCCCACGGCTACGAGGTCACCGACTGCGGCCGCGACGTGCCGGCCGCCACCTTCATCGCCCGCGCCAAGGAACTCAAGGCCGACGTCATCGGCATGAGCGCCCTGCTGACCACCACGATGGAGGAGCAGAAGAAGGTCATCGCCACGATCCGCGCTGAGGACCTGCCCTTCAAGACGGTCGTCGGCGGCGCCCCCTGCACGCAGCGCTGGGCCGACTCGATCGGCGCCGACGCCTACGCCGAAGACGCCTCCGACGGCGTCAAGAAGATCGACGCCCTGCTGGGCAGGTAAGACACAGCCGCAAAGGCCGGCGCCGCAGGGCGCCGGCTGCGTCGAAACCGTCCGGGGGCGGGCTCTGGCATCGCGCCGGAGTCCGCCCCTTCATCTTGGGTCCTGCCGTCGTGCCGACCCCGTCCCGACGGCCCCGTCGCAGCCGACCGATCCGCAGCCGCCTTCGGCGACCTCTGCGTGCAGCGACTGCTCCATCCTGCCAAGGAGCGCGAGCAGGCTCCGGCGTTCGTCGTCTGACAGCGATCTGACGGTCTCGCGCTCGAGCTCGCCCCAGAGCCTCGTCACGTGGCACTGCAGGCCCCGGCCGGCGGCCGTGAGGGTGACGATGGTCACTCGTCCGTCGTCGCCCGAGGGCGAGCGGCAGACCCAGCCGTCACGCTCAAGGCGCTGGAGCATCTTGGTGACCGTCGAGGGGTCGAGCCCCAGCCGGTCGACCAGATCGCTCTGGGAGCAGCCGTCGCGGTCCCAGAGCTGCATGAGCAGGAGCTCCTGACCGGGGGCCAGACCGAGCTCGCGCAGCGCGCCGCCGATCATCATCCGGTTGAGACGCGAGAGCCGAAACACCGCGTGGACGACGGGTCCCGCCTGCTCGGCGACGCCGGCCGGTCGCGGCCAGCGGTCACAAACGGCCTCGACGCTCGCCGGGACGTCGTCGCCGCCGCGCCGCCGCCGGCTCCAGACGCCCGTGCCACCGGCCGTGCTGCTGCCGGAGGTGTCGCCCGCGCCGCCCGCCTTGACGTCGTCCGTACTGTCGTTGCGCTCGGTCATCAGTCGGGAGTCTACCCATATCCCGAGATGTTTGGCTAACCACATGTCCGTGAATAATGTGGCCAGCCAAGTAATCGGTGCAGGTTCGGGGACACCATGAACCGCGCGCCGTTCGACCATACGAAGACAAGGAGCATGACGATGTCCTGGACCACAGACCCGCAGCACACCAGTTTCGAGTTCGCCGTACGGCACATGGTCATCTCGACCGTCAAGGGCCGTTTTGACGAATTCGCCATCGAGGCCGACGTTGACGAGGACGACCTCACGCGCACGACCGGCAAGGCCGTGGTCAAGACCGGCAGCGTCGACACCCGCGAGCCGCAGCGCGACACCCATCTCAAGTCAGCCGACTTCTTCGACGCCGAGAAGTACCCCGAGATGACGTACGTCATCACCAAGGTCGAGGCCGTCGACGGTGACTACGAGCTCACCGGCGATCTGACGATCAAAGACGTCACCCGTCCGGTGACGCTCAAGGGCGAGATCACCGGTCCGGTAGCCGACCCGTGGGGCAACACGCGCCTCGGTCTGTCGGTCACCGGCAAGCTCAACCGCAAGGACTTCGGTCTCGGCTGGAACGTGGTCACCGAGGCCGGTGGCCTGCTCGTTGGCGACGAAGTCAAGCTTTCGATCGACGCCGAGTTCGTCAAGGCACAGGTCGCCGAGGAAGCCGTGACGGCGGGCGCGACGGCGTAGCGCGAGATTCGAGCGTCGCAGGGGCGACGCGATCCGGCTCTTCGCTCGAGCATGAAGCGCGGGCGGCGGGCGGCTCTCCGAGCCGCCCGCCGCCCGCGCTGTTACAGCCGCACTCCGTCGAGGTAGGTCAGGCTGCGTCCCACGCGCTCGATGCCGGTGAGGCCGTCGCGCGAGAGCAGCAGGCGCTCCAGCCCGAATCCCAGGCCGACCCAGGGGTCGGTGATCGCCCAGGCGTCGTCTAACGGATGGGGGCCCAGTGCCGTGGAACAGACCTCGAGGCCGCTCACCACGACGTCGAGCTCGTCGCCGTACACTTCGGAGTGCTTCATCACGAACTCGTGCCCGGTCACGCCGGCGGCGGTGAGCACGAGGGTGGCCAGTTCGCGCAGGCGGGCGTCGCGCTGCTCGAGCGGCGTGCCGAGCTCGACCACGTTCAGCATGGTGAACTCGTTCAGGTGCCGGGCACCCTTCGTGTCGCGCCTGAAGCACGAGCCGATCTCGTAGATCGCGAAGGGCTGCTTCCAGACACGCGCCAGGCGCCGCATCACGGTGTACAGGTTGGGCGCGAGCATGGGCCGCAGGCAGCGGTCGGCGTCGAGCCGGAAGACCTGCTCGGCCATGTCGGTGCCGGGCTCGACGCCCATCTTGCGCAGCGCCTCGCCGCTGATGACGGCCGGCGTCACGACCTCGACCAGGCCGCCTTGGGCGAGCGCTTCTCGCAACGACTGCTCGAGGCGCCTCAGCGCCGGTACTCGCGCGCCCGCTCGCAGCGCTTCGAGCGCCGCCCGGCCGGCTCCGACGAGCTCGCCCTCGAGCCTGCGGAAGGCCTCGTCGCGTGTCGCCGCGTCGGGGAAGGACTCGTCGGCGACGCCGGCGTGCGCACCCAGCTCGTGCAGGCGCTGGCGCTGCGTGGCGGTGAAAGCCGTCGGGAGGGCTGACTTCGACGTGCGGTCGGGGTTGGGTCCGGTCACGGTCGCGGGAACATCGCCGGCCGACCTCAGGCCCGCGCGAGGTAGCGCGTGAGGCCCGTGACGACCGCACCCGCCAGCCGCTCGACGTAGTCGGCGCGGCCCGCCGCCGCGTCGTCGGCGGGGTTCGTCATGAAGAACGGCTCGACCATCACCGCTATGCCCGTCGGCTCGCGCAGCAGGGCGAAGTTGCGCCCCACCCCGCGGATGAACCCGGCCGCGCTCAGCCGGCCCACCTCGGCGCCGATGTAGTCGGAGAGGCGCGCGCCGTGCTCGGAGTAGTAGTGGCTGCGCTGGAAGTAGTAGGTGACGGCGCCGGCCGCCGCGGGGTTCTCGTTGCCGTTGAAGTGCAGCGAGACGATGTAGTCGGCGGCGGCGGTTTCGGCCGTGTCGGTGCGCACATAGAGCGGCACCGTCTGGTCGCTCTCGCGGGTCATGACCACGCGACAGCCTTCGGCCCGCAGCAGCTCGGCCAGCCGCAGGCCGCAGGCGAGTGTGAGCTCCTTCTCTTTGCGGCCCGAGGGCGAGACCACGCCGGCGTCCTGGCCGCCGTGGCCGGGGTCGATGGCCACCACCCTGCCGGCGAGGGTCGTTTCGGGCACGAAGCCCTCGTTGCGATCGGGGATCTTCTTGCCCTCGCGCCCGGACTCGGCTTTGCGCAGGGCGTCGAGCTTGCGCAGCGTGTCGTCGCCGACGATGCCGTCGGACGGCAGGCCGGCGTTGCGCTGAAAGTCGATCAGCGCGCGCTCGAGGGCGGAGTCGAAGATGCCGCGTTCGGGACCGGCGTTGAAGCCCAGAAGGTTGAGCTTGACCTGCAGCGCCAGGACGTCGTCGCCGCGGAACGTGGGCATGCGCAGGTACAGCAGACGTTCGCCGAGGGCGTAACCGGCCTCGACCAATTCGCGCCAGGTGTTGGGCCCAACGACGCCGTCGACGAGCAGTCCGCGCTGCTGCTGAAAGGCCCTGAGGGCGAGCTGGCTGCGTGGCCCCAGGAAGCCGTCGAGGCCTTCGTTGCCGAGCTCGTAGCCCAGCGCGTGCAGTCGCTTCTGCACATCGGAGACTTCTTTGCCACGATCGCCGAGAGTCAGTGTCCGCATGATGGTCGTCGCTTTCGTTTTTGCGCTCGCGCTTTCCGCTCGCCGAGCCGCCAAAGTATAGCAAGCGAAGGTGGCGGCGGCGCCGCTGCGACCGGCGGTCGCCGGTCGGCGCGGGAACGGCCGGCCGCCCTGGCGCCGGGACCGCGGCGCGCAGGCAGGACACGGTCGCGGCTGACCGCTTCAGCCGCTCAGGCTCGGATGATCAGGGCGTCGGAGCCCGGACGCTCAGATGCCGGTCGCGTGTCGAAAGCCGGTGGCGATGACGATGAGCAGGGCGCTCGCCACGACCAGGCGGTAGACGATGAAGATGGTGAAGGTGTGCGTGCGCAGGTAGCTGAGCACGAACCAGATGGCGACCAGGCCGCTCACGGCCGCGGCGGCCACGCCCACGGCGAAGGGCGCCGCCATGTGCGGCGGCATGCCGTTCTGGGCGAGCTGAGCCAGCTTGTACAGCGCCGCGCCGCCGACCACCGGCACCGACAGCAGGAACGAGTAGCGGGCGGTCGATTCGCGGTCGAGGCCCATGAACAGGCCCGTGACCATGGTGATGCCCGAGCGCGAAACGCCCGGTGAGAGGGCGATCGCCTGGGCGAAGCCGATGCCCAGGGCGTGCGGCCAGCGCAGGTCGGACATGCTCTTGTCGAGCTTGGCCATGCGGTCGGCGAGCAGCATGACGAGCGCGAAGGCGATCATCATGAAGCAGATCAGGATGGGCTTGCCGAGGCGGTCCTCGATGAAGCTCTCGAAGGCGACGCCGACGAGACCGGCGGGGATGGTGCTGATCAGCAGCAGCCAGGCGAGGCGCTCGTCGGTGGTCTCGACGCGGCGCGTGCGTAGGCTGTGGACCCAGGCACGCAGGATGACCACGATCTGGCGCCAGAAGTAGACCAGGGCGGCGATGAACGTGCCCAGGTGCAGGGCGACGTCGAAGGTCTTGTTCAGGTCGGGGTGGAGCTGAAAGAAGTTCCAGCCGAGCAGCCAGGGCACGAGGATCAGGTGGCCGGAGCTGGAGATCGGCAGGAACTCGGTGAGCCCCTGGACGATACCCAGGACCAGTGCCTGCAGGATGGTCATGAGCGCGGTCGGCCGGCAGGCCGGCGGGGCTGGTCGATCATGGACCTACTCTCCTTGTCACTTTCTGTGTTCGCCACGCGCGGAGTCTAGCGCACCGCGGCGTTCCGCCCAAAGGACGCGCGTCGCCGCGCGCAAAGCTTCTCACTGCCACGAGCGTTGTTACCATCGTGCTGTTTCGATACGATGGGCGCCGTCAGCGAAGGGATTCTGCGTGGATCAGGAGCAGAGGCTCACCGCCGTGCTCGCCGACGGCACCCGGTATCGCATCTACCGGTCCATCGTCGAGCGACCCGGCGCCGAAGTCACCGTGGCCGATGTGGCGGAGCGGTTCGGTCTGCATCCCAACGTGGCCCGCATGCACCTCGGCAAGCTCGAACAGGCCGGCCTGCTTGCCACCTCGCTGCGCCGGGGCCCCACGGGTGGCCGGCCGGCGCGCCTCTACCGGTTGAGCGACACCGTCGCTTCGCTCTCCATGCCGCCGCGACGCTACGACCTGCTGGCCGAACTGGCCCTCAAGGCACTCGCCGACAGCGGCGACCTCGAGAGGGTCGCGGCGGTGTGTCGCGCGTCCGGCGTCGAGGCCGCCCGCGTGTCCGTCGCCGGTCATCCCGACTACGCCCACGTCGACCGCGAAGGGCTCGTCTCGGCCATCCGCGAGGTCGGCGAGGAGGTCGGCATGCTGCCCGAGGTCTCGTGGGACGGCTCCACCCTGGCGATCGACGTACGCAACTGCATCTTCAAGGAGCTTTCGACGGGCCAGCCTGAGCTGGTCTGCGTCATGCATCACGCCTTTCTCGAAGGCTTCATCGAGCAGCTCGCCGACTCAGGCAGCACCGCCGCCCTCGAAGCCTTCTCCTCGATCAGTCGCGGCGACGACCACTGCCGTCTGCACGTCGTCTTCGGCTGACCCACGGCAGTCGGGCAGTCACTCCCTCACGCGTGATACAGTACCAACCGTTTGCGCCTACCCCGAGAAAGGGCACATCTGCACCTGATGCAGCTCGATGACCTGACAGCGGATCTGCTCGACGCCACGATCAGGCGCGCCCTGCGCCACGGCGGCGACTTCGCCGAGGTCTTCGTCGAGGATCGTCGCTCCCTGGGCCTGTCGCTCGAAGACCGGCGCGTCGAGCGCGCCGCCGGAGGTCGCGAAGCGGGCTTCGGGGTGCGTCTCACGAGTGGCGAGCGTACCTACTACTCGTACTGCGACGACATCTCCGAAGCCGATCTTGCCGGCGCGGCCGACACGGTGTCGGCGGCCCTGCGGGGCGGCGCCGGCGCGGCTGCGCGCGTCGTCAACCTCGGCGCGTTGCACGCGCCGCCGGCCACTGCGGCCATCGCCGTGGCGCCGGCTTCGGTGGCCACCGGCATCAAGGCGGCGCTGCTGCGCTCGGCCGACGAAGCGGCGCGCGCCGCCGGCGACGTCGTGAGCCAGGTCATGGCCGGCTACCTCGAAAGCCGCCAGCGCGTGCTGATCGCCAACTCCTTGGGCGAGCTCGTGCGCGACGACCGTACGCGTCTGCGCTTCACCGTGAGCGTGGTGGCGCGTCGCGACGGCGTCATCCAGACCGGCTACGAGAGCCTCGGCAAGAGCCTGGGCTTCGAGATCTTAGACGAAGCGGTCGCGCGCTCCATGGCGCGCGACGCCGCGGCCAAGGCCGTCACCATGCTCGACGCGCGTCCCGCGCCGACCGGTCCCATGCCGGTCGTCATGGGCAACGGCTTCGGCGGCACGCTGTTCCACGAGGCCTGCGGTCACGGCCTCGAAGCCGACGGCATCGCCAAGGGCTCGAGTATCTATCAGGACAAGATGGGCGACGTCGTGGCCGCCGAGATCGTCGACGCTTACGACGACGGCACCATCGCCGGCGAGTGGGGTTCGGCCGCGGTCGACGACGAGGGCGCACCCTCTCACAAGACGGTGGTGATCGAGCAGGGTCGCCTGCGCGGCTACCTCTACGACGGCCTGCGGGCCCGCGAGAAGGGCGTCGCCCAAACGGGCAACGGTCGCCGCCAGTCGTTCCGCCACGTGCCCATCCCGCGCATGACGACCACCTGCATCGCGCCGGGCGCCGCGTCGGCCGACGAGATCATCGCCGCCACCGAGCGCGGCTTCTACGCCAAGACGCTGGCCGGCGGCCAGGTCGAGCCGGCCAGCGGCAACTTCGTCTTCGGCGTGGCCGAAGGCTACCTCATAGAGCACGGTCGCGTGACGGCGCCGCTGCGCGGCGCCACCCTGGTCGGCAACGGCATCGACATCCTGCGCAGCATCGACATGATCGGCAGCGACTTCGAGGTCAAGTCGGGCATCTGCGGCAAGGACGGCCAGAGCGTGCCGGTGGGTACCGGTCAGGCCACGCTGCGCATCGCCGAGATGACCGTGGGCGGCACGGGCTGATGATCGAGTCGGTCGACAGGCTGCTCGAGCTCGCCCTGGCGCGTGGCGCCAAGTCCGCCGAAGTCTACGCCGAACAGAGCGTGACGCGGCGCGTCAAGGTCTTTCGGGGCACGGTCGAAGAGCTCACCTCGGCGCGCCGCAAGGGCGCCGGCCTGCGGGTGTTCCAGGGCGGCTCGGTGGGCTACGCCTACACCTCCGATCTCTCCGACGAGTCGCTCGGCGAGGTCGTCGCGACGGCGCTCGCCAATGCCGGCGTGGCCGACGACGACCCCGACTCGGTGCTGCCCGCGCCCACCGACGAGCCGGCGCCGGTCGACATCTACGACGCCGGGCTCGAGCAAGCCTCAGACGAGCAGCGCATCGAGCTGGCGCTGGCCGTCGAGCGGGCGGCCTTGGACGCCGACCCGCGCGTCAAGTCCGTCGACGAGGCGGTCTATGCCGACGGCGACGCCCAGGTGTTCATCGCCAACTCCGGTGGCGTGCGGGGCAGCTTCCGCGAAGGTCACTGCTACGCCTACGCCTATGTGCTTGGCGAGCAGGACGGGCAGATCGAGACGGGCCTGTCGTTCACCGTGGGGCGCAAGCCGGCCGACCTCGAACCGCAGCGCTGCGGCGCCGAAGCCGCGGCCCGCGCGGTCGAGCTGCTGGGGGCGACCAAGACCAAGACCACGAAGACGACCGTCGTGCTCGACCCCTTCGTGTCGGCCTCGTTCTTCGGCGTGCTCTCGTCGGCGCTCACCGCCGAGGCCGTCCAGAAGGGTCGCTCGCTGTTCGCAGGGCGGCTCGGTGAGCAGATCGCCGGGTCGGGCGTCACTCTGACCGACGACGGCATCCACCCCGACGGCCTGGCGAGCGCGCCGTTCGACGGCGAGGGCGTGCCCTGCCGACGCACGCCTCTGATCGCCGACGGTGTGCTGCAGGGCTTTCTCTACAACGTCCGCAGCGGCCACCGCGACGGCCGCGAGTCAACGGGCAACGGCGCGCGCGGCTCGTATCAGACCATGCCCGGCGTAGGGCCGACCAACCTCGTGCTCTCGGGGCCGCAGGTGCCGCTCACCGAGCTCATCGGCGGCATCGAGCACGGCGTGCTCGTGACCAACGCGATCGGCATCCACTCGGGCGCCAACCCGGTCTCGGGCGAGTTCTCCGTCGGCATCAGCGGTCTGCTGATCGAGGGCGGCCGTGTCGGCCGGCCGGTGCACGAGGTCACCATGGCCGGCGACATCGTCTCCATGCTGCGCAGTATCGTGGCCCTGGGCGACGACGCGCGCTGGGTGCCGAGCGGCAGCATCCTGACGCCGTCGGTGGCCATCGAGGGAGTGTCGATCGGCGGCGCCTGAGGGCGCCGCTCGTGAAGGCCGCGGGCCGTCAAGGCCGCGGCTGCGTTGCAACTGCGAACCATCGTGCAGGGGGGACTACCGTGACCGAACTCGGCGACCGGCTGCTCGCGGCCAGCTACCTCGAGGGCGACTTCATCCTGCGCTCGGGGCTCCACAGCCGTTTCTACCTCGACAAGTACCTCTTCGAGACCCGTCCCGACCTGCTGCGCGACATCGCCGCGGGCCTCAACGGCAAGCTGGCCGCCTACGAGCCGCTCGACCTGCTCGCCGGCCCTGAGCTCGGCGCGGTGGCGCTGGTGGCGGCCCTGTCGCTCACCTCGGAGAAGCCGTTCGTCATCGTCCGCAAGGGCGAGAAGGCCTATGGCACCAAACGCCTGCTCGAAGGTCGCGCCGAAGCCGGCCAGCGGGCGCTCGTGGTCGAAGACATCGTCACCTCGGGCGGCGCCGCGCTGCAGGCCGTGCACGTGCTGCGCGAGGCCGGCCTCGAGGTGCGCGGCGTGCTCTGCGTGGTCGATCGCGAGCAGGGCGGTCGCGAGGCGTTCGCCGCCGACGGCGTGGCGCTCGACTCGCTGTTCACCGCGAGCGGCCTCGGCATCAAGGTCTGACCGGCCGCTGCCGCCCAGCGCCCGACCGCCGCGCCAGACTGTCGCGCCGGGCGCTTGGCTGCCGCGCCGAGTGGGCCGGCCCCCGCGCCGCGTGCCCGGCCGCCGCGCCGCGCGCTCGGCTCAGCCGATCCTGAACGAGTCGATGGCGCGCACGAACAGCGGGCTGTCGGCGCTCCAGTGAGCGCTCGTGGCGTTCGCCGTGAGCGCGTAGATGTGACCGCCCGACGCGAACAGGTAGAGCCAGCCGACGAGCCGCTGCCCCGCAACGGTCACCGCAAACGGCACGACCACGCCCGCGACGCCGTTCACCGTCACCTGCGAGGCGTCGCCCGCCTGGGCGTCGGACCCCATCTTGGACACCATGGTCGCGCCCAGCGTGCTGAGCGAAGCGGTGAGCTGGGCGGCCTCGCTGCCCGTCGGCGTCGTGCCGGTGTCGACCACCGAGACGGTCAGCGCGTCGAGATGGCGCGCGCCGGCCCGCGCGCCGGCGGCGTCGACGAACGCCACCTCGAACGCGGCGCCGCCGCCGGCGGTCGCCGAGCGCCACTGGGTGAAGCGCCGGTCGACGTCGAGCGAGAAATGGTAGGCGGCGTTGGCGTAATGGTAGGGGCCGGCGGCCGTGGCGCTCGGGCTGGAGCCGCAGCCGGTCAGGACGATCACCATCAAGACGGTCACCAGGGTGGATGCCGCGACGGTGGCCAAGGTCGCCACCAGCGCCACGAGGACCGTGGGGCGCGGGCGTGGCGGGGAAGACCGGCAGCCTCGCACCGACCCCGCCTAGCTCACGACGCGCAGCGTCTTCAGGGTGAGGTCCTCGGGGCCGTGCACGTGCATGGCGCGCGCCGAGGCCTCGGTGAGGTAGGCCACGAGCTCGTCGGAGACCTCCTCGCCGGGCGCCACGACGGGGATGCCCGGTGGGTAGGGAGCCACCATCTCGGCGCTCACACGGCCGCCCGACTGCGCGACCGGGACCGCTTCGGAGACGGCGAAGAAGGCGTCACGCGGACTCATGATCTGCCGGCTCGAGCGCGGCCAGCTCGCGAGCGGCGTCGCGCACGACACGGGGCGCGCGTCGCGGCGGCGAGCGGCGAGGTCGGTCATGGCGGCGGTGAAGCAGGCGACGTCGTCGCGCGAGTCGCCGTAGGTCACGTTGAGCAGCACGTTCAGCGGGTCGGCCGCCTCGACGGCGATGCCGTAGCTCTCGCGCAGCGCCGTCTCGAGCTCGTAGCCGTTCAGGCCCAGGTCGCAGGCCGACACGGTAAGGCGGGTGCGATCGAAGTCGGCGACGCCGTCGCGAGCGAGCACCTCGTCGCCCAGAACGCGCACGCCGGCAAGCCGGCCGAGCTGGGCCCGGGCCCACTCGGCGTTCTCGACGGCCCGCGACCAGAGCTCCTCGCCCTGCGTGGCCATCTGCGCGCGGGCGGCGTCGATCGAGGCGTAGATCAGCACCTGGGGACTCGTGCTCTGGGTCATCTTGACGATGCTCTCGAGACGCCGCAGGCTGAGCCGCTCGCCGCGCGCCACCAGCACCGACGACTGCGTGATGCCGGAGATCAGCTTGTGGGTGCTGGCCACCATGGCGTCGGCGCCGGCCGACATGGCGTCGAGCGGCAGCGCGCTGCAGAAGCGCAGATGAGGCCCCCACGCCTGGTCGACCACGAGCGGCCGGCCGCCGCCGTGGACCAAGCCGGCGATCGTTTGGAGCGCGGCGCAGACGCCGTTGCTCGAAGGCGAGACGATGAACACCGCCTTGGCGAGCGGGTGGGCTTCGAGAGCCGCGGCGACCCGTGCGGCGGGCACGTTCAGGGGGACGCCCCAGACCGGGTCGATCTCGGGCTCGACGTAGTACGGCATGGCGCCCGAGAAGATCAGGGCGGCCTGCACCGACTTGTGGGCGTTGCGCGGCAGGATCACGCCGTCGCCGGGTCCGGCCAGGGCGAGCAGCAGCGAGTGGATGCCGCTGGTCGAGCCGTTGACCAGAAAGCAGCAGCGCTCGCCGCCCCAGGCCGCGGCGGCCAGCGCTTCGGCCTGTGCCACGAGAGCGGTCGATTCGCGGGTGTCTTCGACGCCGCCCGCCATGGCGACGTCGACCGCGAGCAGGGCGTCGCCGAAGACCTCGCGCATGATCTGTGGAGCGCCCTTGCCGAGCTTGTGGCCGGGCGTGTGGAAGGGCACGATACCCTTCGCGCGATAGCCCAGCAGGGCATCGATGTAGGGAGTCGCCGCCTGGTCGGGTGTCTGCTGCGGTCTCTTCACGTCCGTTTCCGGCCACTCAGTCTATCACCCGGTCCGCGAGCGTATCGGCGGTGGTAGACTCGGAGTCCTTGGCAGGCGGCTAGCACAGGGCGGTGACCATAAGCTTCGACCACACGGTGAGAGTACGCTTCGCGCCGAGCCCGACCGGCACCTTGCACATCGGCTCGGCGCGCACCGCCCTCTACAACTTTCTCGTCGCCCGCCACAGCGGCGGCAGCTTCGTCGTGCGCATCGAAGACACCGACGTGGCGCGCTCCGAGGAGCGCTTCGAGCACGCCATCCTCGACGACCTCGCCTGGCTGGGCCTCGCCTGGGACGAGGGGCCGGACGTGGGCGGCTCCCATGGCCCGTATCGCCAGAGCGAGCGCCTCGAGACCTACCGCGAGGCGGCCGACCGGCTGCTGGCCGCCGGTCTTGCCTACCCCTGCTTCTGCAGCCAGGAGCGCCTCGACCAGGTGCGCCTCGCGGCGCTCGCCGACGGCCGCCCGCCGCGCTACGACGGCACCTGCCGGCGACTCGACGCGGCGACCGTCGCCGCCCGCCTCGCCGCGGGCGAACCGGCCGCCCTGCGCTTTGCCGTACCCGGCGGCGACGTGGCCTTCGACGACGTCATCCGCGGCCCCATCGTGATCGGCTCCCGAGAGATCGGCGACTTCATCATCCTGCGCACCGACGGCGGCCCGAGCTACAACTTCGCGGCCGTGGTCGACGACGCGGCGATGGCCATCACCCACATCGTCCGCGGCGACGATCACCTCACCAACACGGCCCGGCAGGAGCTGCTGCGCCGGGCCCTTCATCCCGGCTCACAGGCGCCCGTCTACGCCCACCACGCCATGATCCTCGCGGCCGACGGCGGCAAGCTGTCCAAACGTCACGGGGCCACGTCGGTGGGCGACTACCGCGAGCTGGGCTACCTGCCCCAGGCGATCGTCAACTATCTGGCCCTGCTGTCGTGGTCGCACGGCGGCGACGAGGTGCTCGCCATCGAGCGGCTCGTCGAGACCTTCGAGCTGGGGGCGCTGTCGAGCAGCCCGGCGATCTTCGACATGGCCAAGCTCGACTGGCTGAACCACCAGTGGATCATGACCCTGAGCGACGACGAGCACGAGCGGCTCGTCGGCGAGCGCCTGCCGGCCGGTACGCCGGCGCCGGCGGTGCGCGCCCTCGCCGCCGCCTTCAAGCCGTCGCTCGAGCGCTACAGCGACGCGCCGCGCCTTGCGGCGGCGGTCCTCGCGCGGCCGTCGCTCGAAGGCGAGACGCGGCGGGCGGTCCTCGCCGCGCGTGAGCGCCTCGAGCTCTTCGCCGCGCTGCGGCGCGGCGCGGCGGCGCCGTACCTGAGCCCCGCCGAGGCCCGCGAGCTGCTCGCCGAGTATCGCCGGCTGGGCAAGGAGCGCCTGGCGCTCGGCCCGCGCGAGCTGCTCATGCCGTTACGCCAGGCGCTGACCGGTCTCGAGCACGGCCCCGAGCTGCACTACGTGCTGGCCGCGCTCGCCGCCGGCGAGACGCTGGCGCGCCTGGCCACCGCCGCCGCCGACGGCTCGCCCGCGAGCGCCGCCGCCGACGCCGCCGCGACCGACGACGCCGCCGCGACCGACACTGTACCCGGCGCTGTGCCGCCTCCCGCCACCAACGAAGGAGACCGACGGTGATCAGGCTCTTCAACTCACTGACGCAACGCAAAGAGGAGCTCGTGCCGCGCGACCCCGGCAAGGTCGGCATCTACGCCTGCGGTCCGACCGTCTACAACTTCGTCCACATCGGCAACGCGCGGCCCTACGTCGTCTTCGCCGTGCTGCGCGCCTGGCTTACCTCGCGCGGCTACCAGGTCACCCTCGTCGAGAACATCACCGACGTGAACGACAAGATCAACGCCAAGGCCGAAGCCGACGGCCGCTCGCCCGTCGCGGTGGCCGCCGAGTTCGCCCAGGCCTACCGCGACGACACCGACCGGCTGGGCGTGCCGCGGCCCGACGTCGAGCCCCTGGCCAGCGAGACCATCCCCGAGATCATCGACCTGGTCTGCCAGCTCATCGCCTCAGACCACGCCTACGAGGCCCAGGGCAGCGTCTACTTTCGCGTGCGCAGCTTTCCGCAGTACGGCAAGCTCTCCAACCAGCGCATCGACGAGCTCGCCGAAGCGACCCGTGTCGAAGCCGAGCCGGGCAAGGAGGACCCCCTCGACTTCGCCGTCTGGAAGGCCGCCAAGCCCGGCGAGCACGATCACCTCTGGGACAGCCCCTGGGGCAAGGGGCGCCCGGGCTGGCACATCGAGTGCTCCGCCATGGGGCTGCGCTACCTGGGCGCCGGCTTCGACATCCACGGCGGCGGCCGCGACCTCATCTTCCCCCACCACGAGAACGAGATCGCCCAGGCAGAGGCAGCCGGCATGGCCTTCGCCCGCGTCTGGATGCACAACGGCATGATCCGCTCCGAGGGCGCCAAAATGGCCAAGTCGATCGGCAACATCTCGCTGCTGCGCGAGGTCCTGGACGCCTACCCCGCGCCGGTCGTGCTCACCTACTTTCTCACCACCCACTACCGCAGCCCGCTCGAGTTCTCGCGCGAGAAGTTGGACGAGGCGCGGGCGGCCTACGAGCGGCTGCTCGAGGCGGTGCGCACGGCAAGCTTCAGGGCCGACAACCCGGGGCGCGGCGTGGCCCACGACCCGGCGGAGCTGCGGGCCGCGATCGAGCACGCCCGGGCGGCCTTCGCCGAGCACATGGACGACGACCTGAACACCGCCGGCGCGCTCGGCGAGCTCTTCGCGCTGGGGCGTGAGCTGTTCCGCTACGTAGGGGCCACCGACGCCGCCGGACAGGCTGCCGACGTGGCGACCCTCGAAGAGGTCGAGGACCTGCTCGTCGAGTGCCTCGACGACCTGTGCATCGCGCTCCCCGACGCCTCGCCGATGTTCGCCGCCGGGGCCGGCGCCGGCTACGCCCCGGCGAACGCGGAACCGACGGGCGACGGCGAGGTCTGCGCGACCGAGGACGTGCCGCTGCCGCCAGCCGAGCGTCTCGCCGGCGAGGGTCGCTGGGCCGACCTCGCCGAGCTCGCCGACGAGCGCCTGGCCTGCGGCGACGCGTCGTATGCCTGCCTGCTGCGCGACCACTTCCGGGCCGAGAAGGACTGGGCTAGCGCCGACGCCCTGCGCGAACGCCTCGAAGCCGGCGGCTTCGAGGTGCGCGACACGCCGGCCGGCACCCAGGTCGTCCCCAGGCACTGATGAACACCAGCCGCGCTCAAGACCGACGCCGGTAGCCGACGTGGACTGGATCTACGGCCGGCAGGTGGTGCGACTGGCTTGCGCGGGCGGCGCGAAGCGCCGCCCGCGCAGGCTCGCCGCCACCGTCGAAGGGCTCGCCTGGCTTGCCGGCCACGGCGTCGAGCCGAGGGGCCGCGAGTTCGAGGTTGAGACGGTCACGGCGGCTGCCCTGCAGCAGCTCACCGGCAGCCGCGACCACCAGGGCGCCGCGTGCCTGGTGGGCGACTACCCGTACGTGGCGCCCGAGGCGCTGCTGCGCAGCGATCTGCTGGTCGTGCTCGACGAGGTGACCGATCCGCGCAACCTGGGAGCCATCGCGCGCAGCGCCCTGGCCGCCGGGGCCGGCGGCATCGCCCTGCCGCGTCATCGCTCGGCGGCGGTCACGCCGGCCGCCGTCAAGGCTTCGGCCGGCGCCACGGAGCATCTCGACGTCGCCCACGTGACCAACGTGGTCGCCTTTCTTGCTCTCTGCAAGCAGGCCGGCGCCTGGGCCTATGGGGCGGAAGGGGCCGCGGACCGCCTCTACGACGCCCTCGACCTGAGCGGCAAGGTGGTCCTGGTGTTCGGCGCGGAGGGCCGCGGGCTACGCCCGCTGGTGCGCCGCGCCTGCGACGAGCTCGGCGCGATCCCCATGCAGGGTCCGGTCGGCAGTCTCAACGTCAGCGTGGCCGCGGCGCTGTTTCTCTACGAGGCGCGCCGCCAGCGTGGCGCCGCGCCTGCGACTGGCGGAGCCCGCGGCGGGGGAGCCTAGGGACATGGCGGCAAGCGACCACGACTCCTACATCGTCGACGGCTACAACGTCCTGCACGCGCTGTTTCCCGGTCTGCTGCGCGAGCAGCTCGAGGACCGGCGCCGCTGGTTGGCCGACCAGCTGGCCGGCTTCGCCGCGTTGCGGGGCGCCGAGGTCAGCCTCATCTTCGACGCCCACTCCCAGGCGCGCTCGACCTGTGAGCGGCTCGCCGGCACGCGGGTCGAGGTGTGCTTTGCCGGCGGCTCGCAGTCGGCCGACGAGATGATCGCTCGGCGCATCGCCCTTCAACCGGCCGACGCGGCCATCGTCGTGGTGTCGGCCGACTACGAGGTGCAGCGCACCGCCACCAGGGCCGGCGTGCGCCGCATGACGCCGCACGAGCTCGGCGCCGAGATCGGCGTGAGCCGCCAGGGCCGGGCCGACGATCAGCCCGGCAGCGGTCTGCCGGCCACCCTCGAAGACAACCTCGACCTCGAGACGCGGCGCAAGCTGGAGCGTCTGCGCAGGCAGGGCGACTAGGCGCGGCACGAAGTCACGCCTGCCTGAGCGCCGACGACGAAGTCGCCTCGGCGGCAACGTAGGCGCGCGACGAAGTCACGCCAGCCTGAGCGGCAACGACGAAGTCATTGACGGCACTAGGCGCGGCACGAAGTCACGCCTGCCTGAGCGCCGACGACGAAGTCGCTCGGCGGTACTGGGCGCGCAATGGCGGCCTAGTCGCGGCGCGTGCGGCGCACGCTCCCAAGCAGCGCGGTAGCCCAGCCCGACCCGTCGTAGGCCTCGATGAACAGCCGGCGCACGAGCAGCGTCATGGGAACGGCCAGCAGGCCGCCGAGCAAGCCCAGTACCCAGCCCCAGACGACGACCGAGACCACGACCGCCAGCGGCGAGAGGTTCGTCCGCCTGGCCACCAGGCGCCGGCCGATGACGTTGCCCACGATGGCGTAGATCGCGAGCGTGCCCACGACGACGATGAGCGCGGTGCTCCAGCCCCGCTCGAGCAGGGCCATGAAGGTCGGCGGGATCGCGGCGATCAGCGGACCGAGCGACGGGATGAAGGCCATGAAGAAGGCAAACAACCCCCACAGCAGGGCGTAGTGAATGCCGACCACGGCCAGAAAGATGCCGATCGCCGTGCCCGCGATGAGGCCGCTGATCGTCGTCGCCTGGACGAAGTGGCGCATGTCGCGGGTGAAGTCCTCGAGCCGGGCGAGCGCCTGGCTCACGCGCGGCGGCGTGGCCGCGAAGCGCTGGCTGACGGTCGTCGCTTCGCCCAGCATGAAGAGGATGAGCAGCAGCGTGAGCAGGCCGAGGCTGACGGCGGCGCGGGCCTTGTCGAGCACGCTGACCGCCCAGCCCACGACGCGGTGGGGGTCGAGAAAAGCGTTCTTGCCCTTCGTGAGGGCGTCGGGGTTTATCCCCAGGGCCGATCCGGCGTGCTGCCAGCGAGCGGCGAGCTGCGCCTGGTAGTTGGGGATCTCGCTGACCAGGCGAGCGAAGCCGGTCAACCCTACGACGACCACCGCCGCGACCGCGGCCATCGTCACGATCACGGTGAGCAGCCAGGCAAGCCAGGCTGGCAGGCCCCAGCGCACCAGCGCCGACAGTAGCGGCGATACGGCCATGGTGATGACGAGCGCCAGCAACAGGGGATTGATGACCGGGGCTGCGATCCGCATGGCGAGCAGCAGCACCGCGCCGGCGGCGAGACTGAGCAGCAGGCGCAGGCTGGGGGTCAAGCCCAAGCCGGCCCCTGCGCCGAAGTCGCCGTGACTCTCGTCGCTCATGTGCCGGTCACCAGACCTTCCGGGCGTGCGTTCACTGCCGAAAGACCCATCAACCCTACACTGCCACGAACGGCTTCAAAGTACTTGCAAACCTACGAAAGGACAGTAGAATACCGGCAAGACTTGAGGATAAAGTTGACCTTGAGACTTGGCAAAACGCCGATGCGCCTGGTAGGCACGGCGGCTAGCCGCACTACTCAGGCTCAGCTCGGGGGGTCAAACGGGCATGACGCAGCGGCGACAGGCCAGCACCAGCCGAACGGCGGGCCGCCTTTCTAACCCTCAGGTGCACTCAGAGAGTTCCGATCTCGCCCTGGTCAACGCCTATCGCCGCGGCAATCGCGGGGCCCTGAACGCCCTCATGCTGCGCTATCACCAGTTCGTGCGGCTCAAGTCCAGCTCGTACTTCCTCGCCGGCGGCGACTCCGAAGATCTGATCCAGGAGGGCATGGTCGGCCTCTACAAGGCGGTGCGCGACTACCGCGAAGATCGCCAGGCCTCGTTTCGCAGCTTCGCCGAACTGTGCATCACGCGCCAGATCATCACGGCCATCAAGACCGCCACCCGCCAGAAGCACGTGCCGCTGAACGGCTATCTGTCGTTCAGCCACACGCCCGGCGATTCCGGCGACGACGGCGAGTGCAGCCTGGCCGACGTCCTGCCGGGCTCCTCGATCAACGACCCCGTCAATCAGGTCATCTCCGCCGAAGAGGTCGCGAGTCTCAAGCACTGCCTGACGCGCATGCTGTCCACCCTCGAAAACCGGGTCCTGCAGCTTTACCTGCAGGGGCTCTCCTACGAGAAGATCGCCCGCCAGCTCGATTGCGACTGCAAGACCGTCGACAACGCGCTGCAGCGCATCAAGCGCAAGGTCGATCTGCATCTCGAGAGTCGCAAGGTCCTGCAGTAGAGAAGGCGGGGTCGCGCGGCGGAGGCTCACGCGGCGCGGGGTCGTCGGCGCGCCAGGCCCGGGGTCGCAAGCGCACAAGGCGCGGGGTCGCCGGCGCGCAAGGCCGGTGGCGCAGGCAGCGGCCGGTCTCTAGAAGGTCATCAGGCTGACGTCGTGGCCCTGTGCCTGCACGAGCAGCTTGAAGTCGTGCGGGTTGCTGGCCACCTGGGCGGCGTCGTGCAAGGTGATCATGCCTTCTTCGTACAGGCTCAGCAGCGCCTGATCGAAGGTCTGCATGCCGTAGAACTCGCCTTCCTTGATGGCCGACCCGATCATCGACGTCTGCTCGGCGTCGAGCACGAAATCGCGGATGCGGCTGGTCATCACCATGACCTCGATGGCGGGTACGCGGCCCTGGCCGTCGGCTCGCGGCAGCAGGCGCTGCGAGATGATGCCGCGCAGCGTGCCGGCCAGCATGATGCGGATCTGCTTCTGCTGATGCAGCGGGAAGAAGTCGATGATGCGGTTGATCGTCTCGGTGGCGTCGATCGTGTGCAGCGTGCTCATCACGAAGTGGCCGGTCTGGGCCGCCGTGAGCGCCGCCGAGACGGTCTCGACGTCGCGCATCTCGCCGATCAGGATGTCGTCGGGGTCCTGGCGCAGCACGTACTTGAGGGCCGTCGCGTACGACTCGGTGTCCAGGCCGATCTCGCGCTGGTTGATGACCGCCTTGCGGTCCTTGTGGAGCACCTCGATGGGATCCTCGATGGTCACGATATGGCGGCGCAGGGTGTGGTTGATATGGTCGATCATCGCGGCGAGTGTGGTCGTCTTGCCCGAGCCGGTGGTGCCGGTCACGAGCAGCAGGCCGCGGGGCTCGAGCGCCAGGCGCTTGATGATCTCGGGCAGATGCAGGTCCTCGAACGAGGGGATCTGGGTAGCCACCTGACGCATGGCGACCGAGATGCTGCCGCGCTGCCGGTAGATGTTCACGCGGAAACGACCGATGGTCGGGGCGGAGTAGGCGAAGTCGATCTCGTTGTGCTCGCTGAAGCGCCTGATCTGCTTGTCGGTCATGATCGAGGCGGCGGAGTCCTTGGTGTCCTCGGGCGTGAGCACGGGCTCGTCGAGCAGGTGCAGGTCGCCGTCGACGCGCACGACCGGCGGGCTCCCGGCTTTGATGTGGAGGTCGGAGGCGCCGCGTGCGACCATCTGGTGGAGCAGTTCGTCTACCGTCTTCACGTCGCGTCATCTCCGTCCGCCGACATCGGGTCCTCCTTCATAATCGGCGGGCGGCCGCAGATGTTTACCTTTTGAGGGCAGAAGTGGGCGCGCGAGAAGGCCGTGGCAGGGTGACGGAGGCGCGGGGCGACAGGGCGCGGACACGAGCGGCCGCCGCTTTGGGAGCGGCGGTGCGGACGCGGTGAGCTAGGGCCGGCCGAACCCCGACGCGCCGGCCACCGAACCGTAGCTGACCATGGTGCCCGTGTGCGGCGCATTGACCATGCTGCCGCCGCCCACGTAGATGCCGACGTGGTAGGCCGGGTCGCCGAAGAACACGAGGTCGCCCGGCTGCTCGCTGCCGGTCACGTTCGCGCACATGGCCTGCTGGGCCGCGGCGTTGTGCGGCAGGCTCACGCCGAAGTGGCTGTAGCAGTACATGGTGAAGCCCGAGCAGTCGAAGCCGGCGGGGCTCGAACCGCCCCACACGTACGGCGACTTGTTGACGAAGCTCTCGGCGAAGGCCACCACGCTGGAGTCGTTGGTGGGGATGGGGCCGGTCGGCGCGACGACGCCGGCCGACTGGGCGCTCGCCTGGGCGGCGCGCGCCTGCTGGGCGGTGAGCTGGGCGATCTGCGCCTTGACGCCGCGCAGCATGGACTGGCGCTGGCTGAGCGCGGCCTCGACGCCGGACTTTTCGGTGGCGCGCTGGGCGACCAGCGCTTCGGCGGCCGTGCGATCGGTCGCGAGCGTCTTCTGGGTGGCGACGATGGTGGTCTGGTAGCTCCTGATGGAGTTGACCATGGTGGAGTCGCTCGTGCCGACGCGGTGCAGCATGTCGAGCTGGTCGACCATGGACGAGAAGCTCTTGGTGGCGAGCATCACGTCGAGCAGCTCCACGGGCCGCTGCTTGTACATGGCGACCACTCGCTGCTGAAGCTGGGTCTTGGCCATCTGCAGGTTGTAGCGCGTGACGAGCAGCCGGCGCTGGTTGGCGGCCATGGTGGCCTTGATGGTGTCGAGCTTGCCGGTCGCCGCGTCGTAACGCTCGACGACCTTCTCCATGCGCGTGTCGAGCGCCGCGAGCTGGCCCATGATCTGGCGCGCGTGGGCGCGTTTCTGAGCGAGCGTGTCGGCGGAGGCGGCGGAGGGGAGACAGAGGGGGAGAGCGAGGAGGGCGACGAAGGCGACGAGTACCAGGCTGCGAGTTCGCTTCATGCATCGCCTCCTTGCGGGGCACGACGACTGGCTGTTCGCACCCACGAGGTGAGCGCCGTTTGGCCGCCCTTGGGCGACGATCCACACGGCCCCAGATGGCTCCTTTTGGGGTCGGCGTACCCTACCATCGCCCTCCGGGCTTTTCAAGGGACCGAGGCCCCAAACGGCTGCCCTGTTGGCCTGGGAGTGCCGTTGGGCATACAGTTCGCAAGCGTGAGTCCGACGGGGGGTCGTTCGTGATCGACGAAACCACCATCAGTCTGCGGGAGCCGTGAGCGGCGCCTCCGCCACCAGCACCATGCTGGTCGTCGCGGCCGACGTCCGCGAGCCGCTGCCGGCCCTGACGACCAACGCCGAGCTCGTGCGTGAGCGGCGCGCCGCGAGGGCCGTCTACCCGGGCCCCGAACGTCGCCTGCGGCCAGCGCCGCGTCTCGAAGCCCGAGGAGCCGGCTTGGCGGTCGTGCACACCTGTCCCGACTGTGGCCGTGTCTCGATCGTGCCCTTCGTGCCCGGCGCGGCCATCGCCGCCGGCTCGCCTTGCGCCTGCGCCGGCTCGGTCGCCCAGGCCGTTGCGGCCGCCGCCGCAGCTCCGGCCGTCGCCGTTGCGGCCGTCGCCGCCCCGTCTTACGCGGTTTCGGCCTCCGCCGCTCGCGCTGCCGCCCCGGTCACGGCCGCCCCGGCCGCGTCCGCCGCCGCTCCCGGCGCCGCCGCGGCGCTGCGCTTGCAGGCGATCGTCGTCACCGGCGCGCTCGTCGCGCTCTGGATCCTCAACCTCGAGGACGTGATCCTCACGCACCGGGCGCTCGACCTTGGCGCGATCGAGCTGAACGCCGTCATGGGGTTCTTTCTGAGATTCGGGTTCGCGCCGGCGGCGCTGATCAAGATGTCGATCGTGACGGCCGGCTCGATCTTTCTATGGACCCAGCGCCGCCGCCGCGTCGTGCTGCTGGCGTCGGTCGGACTCGCCGCGGTCTACGTGGCGCTCGTGGTCTACCAGCTCGCGGAGCTCGCTGGCTGACGACCGCGGTCGGTGGCCGCTCAGTGCGCCGGCCGCAGCGTGCAGCCGGCGGTCAGTGTGTGCAGCCGGCGGTCAGCGCTTGGAGCCGGCGGCGACCTGCTGCGCGTGCGGTCGGGGCAGCTTCTGGAGGTACTTCATGAAGGCCTGATTGGCCTGGTTCTTGCGCCAGGTGCGCACGATCCACCAGCCCCAGCTCTGGAAGAGCAGCTTGGTGAAGCGGAACGTGAAGAAGTACTTGGCCCACTGGCGCTTGGAGTAGAACTTCATGTAGCCGCGCAGGGCCTCGAGCTGGAGCTCGTAGGCGGTCATGTTCTTGGGTTCGAAGACCACGTGCTGAGCGTCGAAGAGATACCAGCGCTTGTCGAAGATACGCCCGGCGGCGTCGAGCTCGTGGTAGAGCGGCGTGCCCGGCAGCGGTGTGAGGGCGGCGAGCTGGATCGTGTCGATGTGGTTCTTCATGGCGAACTTGACCGTGTCGCGCACCGACTGGATGGTGTCGGTGTCGGCCCCCAGCACGAACATGCCGTGCGATTCGATGCCGTTCTCGTGCAGGATGCGGATGGCCTGGACGATGTCGTCGACGCTCTGATGCTTGTCGAAGGCGTCGAGCGTTTCCTGGTTGACCGACTCGAGGCCGAGGTACGCGCGAAAACAACCGGAACGGTGCATGAGCTCGAGCAGCTCGGGATCACGCACCACATCGGTGCGCATCTGAGCCGACCACGGCACGACGATGTCTTCTGCGATCATGCGCCGCAGCAGCTCCTTGAGGCGGTTCTTGTCGGCGGCGATGTTGTCGTCGTAAAAGAAGATCTTGCGCGGCTGCAGCTCCTTGAGCTCGGCGATGATGCTGTCGGCGCTGCGGAAGCGATACTTGCGACCGAACATCGCTGTCACCGAGCAGAAGTTGCATTTGAAGGGGCAGCCCCAGCTCGTCATCATCGGGGTGGTCTTCATGTTGGCGTAGCCGTGGATCAGCGAGAGATCGGGGAACGGCAGTTCGTCGAGCACGGTGCACTGGCCGCGCGACTCGTTGTGCACGGCATGGCCGTCGCGCGTGAACGAGAGCCCCTTGATGTGGTCGAACGAACCGCCCGATTCGAGCGCCGCGATGAGTTCGAGCATGAGCTCTTCGCCGCCCTCGCCGCGCGCCACGAAGTCGGCGTACTCGAGGGCTTCATCGGCCATGAAGGTCACGTGCGAGCCGCCCATGATGACGGGAATGCCTTTGGCCCTGATCTCTTCGGCAAAGCGGTAGCCTTCGGTCGCCGTGGAGGTCGTGGTGGAGATGCCGACGAGATCGGCGGCGTAGACGTCGTTCCACTCGATCGGCGCGATGTTGGAGTTGTAGATGACCACGTCGTGACCTGCGGCCTTGAGCGTGGCCCCGATGATCGGCAGTCCGAGTCGCGGCAACAGGATCATGCTGTAGATGTTCAGGTCCGGCGGTTCGGGCTCGATCAGGCGGATTCTCATCTTCACCTCTGCTGCCCGCTGAGGGGCGTTTTTTCGCGAACGCCGACGGCGCGCCGCGATTTGGGGATACCGTGAAGGCCGCAACCGCGGCCGGAACTTACCTCACGCTACTCCACGCAGGCTGCCCAAGTCAAAGATTCGAGTCTCTCAGGCGGCCTCTTGCCGGACCGCGCGCTGCGCTCCGATGACACACAGAGCGCACGCCTGGACCACCTGCTCGCCGAAGACGATCTCGCGGGCTCGCTCGCCGGTCAGGAGCGTGCGTCCGCAGACCTCGCAGGCTTCGACGGGGCGGCGGCGCCTGCGGGGTGCGGCGCTCTGCTGCGGCTCGTCGAGTCGCGCCGCCAAGGCAACGCCACGGTCTTCGAGGCCTTGTCCCGCGGCGTCTCGCCCGTCGCGACCGGGCGCCGCGGCGACCACGATCAACGATCGCGACTCGCCCGCGGGCAGGGCTCCATCGACTGTCGTGGGTCGGTCGGTCGCAGTCCACTGGTCGGCCGTTATGGACCGCTCGGCCCCGATGGACCGGTCGGTCGCCGCGGATCGGTACGGCCGCGACAGGCGGTGAAGGTAGGTCTTGCGCATCGCTTCCTCCAGTGGTTCGACCGGGTGCGTGTACGCGGAGATACCCTCGCGCGATGCGCTCAAACGAGACTGAACGTTGGTGTGGACTTACGAGACGAGGTGGATCAGAGCTACGAGACGAGGTGGATCAGAAAGTAGACGCCGGCGGCCACGGCGGCGGCGGCCGGGATGGTGAGCACCCAGGCCCAGACGATGTTGCCGGCTACGCCCCACTTGACGGCCGACAGCCCGCCGGTCGCGCCCGAACCCATGATCGAAGCCGTGATCGTGTGCGTCGTCGAGATCGGGTAGCCGAAGTGGCTCGCCGTGAAGATGACGCCGGCCGAAGCCGTCTCGGCGGCGAAGCCGTGGATGGGGTCGAGATGGATGATCCTGGTGCCCAGCGTGCGGATGATACGCCAGCCGCCGATGTAGGTGCCCAGCGAGATGGACAGGGCCGCGACGAGGATCACCCAGGTCGGGATCGGGGCGCTGCCGGACAGGTGGCCAGAGGTGATCAGCGCCAGCCAGATCACCCCCATGGTCTTCTGCGCGTCGTTCATGCCGTGGGCGATGGCGACCAGGCCGGCGGAGATGGGCTGCAGCAGGCGAAACGTACGGTTGACGGGTCGCGGCGACCATCGGAAGACCAGCAGGAGCAGAAGGTTCATGAGCAGGAACGCGACCAGCAGGCCGATCACCGGCGACGAGACCATGGGCAGGACGACCTTGTGCCAGACGCCGGACCACTCCACGCCACTCAGACCGACCGCGACGAGGGTGGCGCCGATGAGCCCGCCGATGAGAGCGTGCGATGAGCTCGAGGGCAGGCCCAGGTACCACGTGATGAGGTTCCAACAGATGGCGCCGATGAGGGCGGCCAGCACGACCGTCTGCGAATCGGCCGGCAGGGTCACGATGCCCTTGCCCACCGTCTTGGCGACGTTCTGACTGATGAAAGCGCCCACCATGTTGAGCACGGCGGCCATGAGCAGCGCGACCCGCGGCGACAGGGCGCGCGTCGAGACCGACGTGGCGATGGCGTTGGCGGAGTCGTGAAAGCCGTTCGTGAAGTCGAAGGCGAGCGCGACCGCGATGACCAGGATGAGCAGCACTGTCAGGCGGCGCGTCTCATCGCGGCGAGCGGGAGCGCGGTGCCCCGCTCACGGCGCCGGGCGGCGGGCGGCGGGCTCACGTGTTCTTCAGGACGATGGTCTCGATGACGTTGGCGACGTCCTCACACTGGTCGATCGCACCCTCGAGCGTCGCGTAGATGTCCTTCCATTTGATGATGTCGGTGCACTTCATGTCGCCGTCGAACAGCTCGGCGACGGCGTCGCGGTAGAGCAGGTCGCCTTCGTTCTCGAGCCGGTTGACCTCGATCCAGTGGTCGTCTAAGTCCTTGCGCTTCTCGAGGCCATCGATCGCCACGCGCAGCACGGCCGTCGTCTTGGCCAGCACGACGGTCTGCTCGACGGCGTGCGACGTGGGGGCCGTGATGCGGTAGGTGACCAGGAGGTCGGCCGTGGCTTCGATGCTGTCGAGTATCTCGTCGAGGGTCGAGGCGAGGTCGTAGATGTCCTCGCGGTCGAGCGGCGTGATGAACGTCTTGTTCAGGCGCTTGAAGATGTCGTGCACGATCTTGTCGCCGACGTGCTCGAGCTCGAGTTCCTCGCGCGCCACTTGCTTGGCCTCGTGAAAGTCGTTCATGAGCGTGGCCAGAAGCTGCGCGGCCTTGTCGAGGTTGGCCGCGAACTCTGAGAACAGGCGGAAGTACTCCCGCTCCTGCGGGACGAGGCTGAGTTTCACGCGGTCCCCTCCTGACCGGTCGTGACCGTGCCGCGGGCGGGATCTACCCGCTCGCTCGGGCCGGAGCATATGTTAGCGAAGTGTTAGGGCCGCGCAAGCGCTGAGCGCTTCGGGCCCGCAGCCGCTTCGTGCGAGGGCGCGTCCGTACGGCGCCCACGTTGCCCGCCCGGCGCCCGGCGGCGCGGCCAGGTTGCAGAGCCCCGTCACCTTCGGTAGCCTGAGCCCGCGTCCATGGGGACAACGGTGGCTGTTCGGACGCGTCTTGTAGCAACTTTCTTGCCGGCACGCGAGCGCGCGTCGGTGCAAGAAGGACTCGCTGACGGCAGTGATGCACGAAGGAGGACCGCAAGTGACCGAGGAACTCTACTCCCAGATGGCACAGGCAGTGATCGACGGCGAGGACGACACCGCCGCCGCGCTGGCCCAGAAAGGCCTCGACGCCGGCCTCTCGGCGGCCGACATCCTCGACAAGGGCTTCGTCAAGGGTATCGAAGAGGTCGGCGACCTCTTCGGTAAGGGCGAGTTCTTCCTGCCCGAGTTAGTCCAGGGCGCCGAGGCCATGAAGGCCGCGGTACGCGTCCTGCAGCCCGCCCTGGACGCCTCCAAGGAGGGCCGCAAGGCGACCGGCATCGCCGTCGCCGGCACGGTCGCCGGCGACATCCACGAGATCGGCAAAACGATCGTCTGCAGCATGCTCAGCGCGGCCGGATTCGAGGTCACCGACGTGGGCTGCGACGTGGCCCCCGAGGCCTTCGTCGAGAAGGTCCGCGAGGTCAAGCCCGACCTGCTGCTGCTCTCCGCTCTGCTGACCACCACCATGCCCAACCAGCAGAAGACGATCGAGGCCTTAAAGGCCGCCGGTCTGCGCGAGAACGTCAAGGTCATGATCGGCGGCGCTCCCACGACCCGCGCCTGGGCCGACGAGATCGGCGCCGACGGCTACGCCGAGGACGCCATCGAGGCCGTGGCCGCCGCCAAGGGCCTGCTGGGCGTCGCCTGAAGAGCCGCCGCCGCGAGACCCGGCGCCGCGACATCCGGCGCCGCGAGACCACAACGAGCCGCTGAGGGGCGGGCGGCGCGCCGTACGGCGCGCCGCCCGCCCCGGCGCCGTCGGGGCCTCGGTATACTAGGCCAGCCGTGCTGCCAGACCCCGACACCTATCTGACCCAGGTCGAAGAACGCTTCGCGTCGTCGACCGATTTCACGATCGGTCTCGAGGAGGAGTTCCAGATCCTCGACCCCGGCAGTCTGGCGCTCACCGGCGCCTTCGAGCTTCTGCGCGACGGCGCCCCGGACGATCTGCGCGCGAGTATCCTCGGGGAGCTGCTCTCGAGCGAGATCGAGATCGCGACGCCCAAGTGCGACACGTTCGGCGACGCGGCGCGCGACATCGTCGCCCGCCGTCGCGCCCTCTTCACCCACGCCCGCGAGCAGGGCTTCGTGCTGGGCGCCACGGGCACTCACGCCTTCTCGTCCTGGCAGGATCAGCGCATCATCGACACGGCGCACTACCGCGCCGTCGAAGACAAGCTCAAGTACGTCGCCTGGCGCAACAACACCTGGAGCCAGCACATCCACGTCGGCGTCCGCGGCATCGATCGGGCGATCGCCGTCTGCGACGCGATGCGCGCCTTCTTGCCCCACCTGCTCGCGCTGTCGGCCAACTCGCCCTGCATCGAAGGCGTCTGGACGCACCTGCACTCCGCTCGCACGCAGACCTTCGTGCGCATGTTCCCGCGCTGCGGCATCCCCGACATCTTCGGCGACTGGGCCGTCCAGCGCCGCTACTTCGAAGGACTCTTCGCGACCGACTGCATCCAGGAGTTCACCCAGGTGTGGTGGAGCGTGCGCCCGCACTACACGTACGGCACCGTCGAGGTGCGCATCTGTGACGTGCAGAGCGAACCCTGGCAGACCCTTGCCGTCCACTCCCTGGCGCTGGGGCTCGTCGCCACGCTGGCCGGCATGGTCGACGACGGCCGGCCGCTGCCCGTGCGCGAGACACGCTTCGTCGAAGAGAACCTCTGGCGGGCGATCCGCTACGGGCTCGACGGCAAGCTCGTCGACTGGGACCGCTGTGTCGAAGTGCCGGCGCCCGACGCGCTGCGCACGCTCGTCGAGTGGGTGGCGCCGGCCGGCGAGGCGCTCGGTCTCAGCACCCATCTGGGCGACGTCGAGCGTCTGCTCACCGAGGGCAACGGCGCCCAGGTCCAGGGACGCGCACTCGCTCACGGAAGTTCTGTCCACGACGTGCATGCCGCCGCGGTCGCGAAGGCCAACGCGATCGTCGACGGCGAGGGGAGGTGACGGCCATGTCCGACGACGAGGTCAACGCCGGCGGCGAGGCGTCGCGCGAGGATCGTCCGCCGACCGACGAGGAACGCGCCGAGGCGTATCGGCGGCAGCTCAAGCAGCTTCGCGTCGTCGATCTGGTGCGCGACATGATGGTGACGCTGGTGACCGTCGGCTACGAGAAGCTCGGACTCACCGACCAGACCAGGGAGCTGCGAGACCTGACGGACGCCCGCGTGGCGATCGAAGCGCTGCGGCGCCTGATCGAGGTCGTCGAAGGGAGTGGGGACGAAGACGCCAGCCTGCGCTCCACGCTGGCGCAGATGCAGCTCAACTTCGCTCGCGTGGCGAACGCCGAAGTGCCGGCGGCGCCGCGCCCGGAACGGGCGTCTTCCGAGGCTGAGTCTCGACCTGCGGTCGAGACTGAACAGAAGCCTGCGAAAGCCTCAGAGCAGGCCGACGGCGCGACCACGAAGGCGGCGCCCGCGCGGGAGCCGGATGGCGGCGCGAAGCCCGCCAAGCCTGCCGCAAAGAAGCCTCCGGCCAAGAAGCCCGTGGCCAGGAAGACCTCGGCCGGGAAGCCCGCCGCCGGATCGTCGACGAAAGGCGCGACGGCCCGCAAGCCGGCGCCTTCGAAGGGCGCCGACCGGGGCAAAGACCCGAGCTAGGCCGCCGAGCGACTACGTTGTCGGCGCTCAGGCTGGCGTGACTTCGTGACGCGCCTAGTGGCGGGGGCGGGTCTCGCGCGGCTCGGTCAGGGCGCCGTAGAGCTCCGGCCGCCGGTCGGTGAGACCGGCGTGGGTGTCGAGGCGCCCGGCGCGCACCTCGTCGACGATGCGCTCGCGCAGATCGACGACGAGCATCTCGGCACGTTCCCCGGCGTCGGCCAGCAGCTCGCCGGCGGGGTCGACCACGCGGCTGTGACCGGCGAACTCGGTCGCGCCGCTCACGCCGGCGTGGCCGGCGGCGGCGAGGTAGCAGCCGTTCTCGATGGCGCGCGAGATGGTGGCGATCTGCCAGATCCGCGCGCGCGCCTTGCCGAACGCGGCGGGCGCGATCAGCAGGCGCGCGCCCGAAAGGGCGAGCGCGCGCGCCACTTCGGGAAAGGCGAGCTCATAGCAGACGAGCACGCCGCACGGCCAGCCGGCGATCTCGCCCGTCCAGAACTCGGCGCCCGGGGTGAAGAGCTCCTTCTCGGCGCGGAACAGATGCGTCTTGGCGTAGCGCCCCGGCGCCTGGCCGGGCCGCAGGATGGCGACGGCATCGTAGAGCACGCCGTCGCGCAGGTCGGGCACGCCGACCACGCAGGAGACCCGCAGCTCGTCGACCGCGGCCTGCAGGCGGGCCAGCGCGCTCCTCGCCTGGGCGGCGCGCTTCACCATGGCCTGGTCGACGTAGTAGCCGCCCAGGAACAGCTCGGGAAAGACGACCAGGTCGACGGCGGCCTCTTTGGCTTCCTGGAGGCGGGTGAGGCCGGCCCGCAACGAGGCCACCATGTCGGGCGGGGCGTTCACGATCTGCACGACGCCGATACGCATGGGCTCCACTCTTTCGGCTCTGCTCCCGCGGCCGCACTCTGCGGGCCGCGGGGCTGTCGCTCTCCGGCCTGTCTCTCTACGGCGCCGGCCTGCGCGACGCTACCGGGATGATGTCTCCCAGAAGCGCGGCTCGTCGAGCGTTTCGCCCGGCGCCACCGTGATGAACTCGTTGTCGTACGGCCCTCCGGCGACGAGCTTCTCGAGCAGTCGCAGCGAGCCCGGCAGGACCTCGAGCGGCAGATCGTAGAACTCGGAGACGGTGTGCAGGTAGGTGTCGTAGTCGGCCAGGTCGTAGGTGCCGGTATCGACCAGCGCCACGCGGCGGTAGTTGGCGAGAATGAGGCGGGCGATCCTGCGCGCCTTCTCCTCGCCGTAGCGGGGGATCATCTGCAGGTACTCGTGGTAGGGGTCGTCGATGTACTCGATCCAGCCGCGCGTGTAGTAGTAAGTGCCGGGGCAGCCGGTGAACTGGCGCAGGTACTCGTCTCGTGAGCCCAGCAGGATGGCGATGCAGTCGTCGACCGCGGGCAGGACCAGGCGATGGGGTCCGGCCTCGAGGCCGGCGCAGCCGTTCGAGCAGCGCCCGTAGGCAAGCAGGATGGTGCGCGCCCCCGGGGTCGCCGCGATGCGCTCGTTCAAGGTGGCCCGCAGGCGCTCGGGGTAGTCGTGCAGCCGACCTTCGCAGAACTCGACCTCGAGGTCGCCGGCGACGCGCGTGACTTCGTCGCGCAGGGTCTCGCAGGCGATGATCTTGGGTGGCAGCGCGCTCATCTGACGGCCCGCCGACGGCTCAGTTGGAGCCCGCGGCCGCGCGCTGACGCTTCATCTCGTACATGCTGCGGTCGGCCGCGAGGAGCAGTTCCTCGGGATCGCACCAGCCCGACGTCTGCAGCCCCATGCTGGCGCCCAGCGGCGTCTCGTCGGGCGCCGCGGCGTTGCGCCGCTCGATGGCCTTGTCGATCTTGGCGAGGACCTGGCGGGCGCCGCTTGCGTCGGTGCCCGGCATGAGCACGACGAACTCGTCGCCGCCGTAGCGCGCCACCGTGTCGGTCTCGCGGCAGCTTTCGGCGAGCAGCCGGGCCAGGTCGCGCAGCATGCGGTCGCCGGCCTGGTGGCCGTGCTGGTCGTTCACGGTCTTCAGGTCGTCGACGTCGATGAACACGAGGCTGACGAGGCCGCCGTTGCGATGGATCGTGCGCATCGCCTGATCGAGCGTGAGCTCGAGGTAGCTGCGGTTGAACACGCCCGTGAGGCCGTCGGTGCGCGCCAGCACGTCCTTCTCGCGCATGAGGCGCTGGTTTTCGAGGGCCACGGTGGCCTGGCTGGCGAACGTCGCGAGGATCGTCTTGTCGTCGGCCGAGAAGTGTTGCGGCCGCTCGAAGAACACCGAGAGGGCGCCGTAGGTGCCCTTGTAGGACTGCAGCGGCGCCGTGAGAAAGGCGCGATAGCCGCCGGCGGCCACGATGGCGGCGTCGGCCAGCGGCTCGCCGTCGACGTCGTCGACGGCCACCGGTATGCCGTCGCGGATGGCGTGGCCCGACACCGAGTCGTCGACCGGCAGTATGAAGATGCGGCGAAACTCGGCGCTCAGGTTGTGGACCTCTTCGGCCACGAGCGAGTCGCCTCTGAGGCCAAGGAGGGCCGCCTTGCTCGTGCCCATCAGGCGGGCGGCCTCGACGACCACCGTGTTGGGCACGGCGTGGGTGCCGAGGCTGCGGTTGACGGTCTCGACGGCGTCGAGTAGCCGGCGCTCGCGCTCGACCCGGTCGATCTGTTCGCGGAACAGCAGGGCGTGCTCGATGGCCGACGCGAGCTGCGCGCCCGCCGAGCTCACGAAGTAGATGTCGTCGGCCGAATACGAGCGCGCGGCGCGCGTGGCCACCGCCATAACGCCGAGCAGTCTGCCCTGCGCCTTGAGGGGGGTCGCCAGGATGGTGCGCAGCCCTTCGGCCCCGGCCAGCGGCAGCTGCGGGGAGCTGGGCGAGATGTCGTCGACCACCGCCGTCTCCTGCTCACGGGCGACGAGGCCGACGACGCCTTCCTGGGCGCTCGAATCGGCGAGCGCCCGCGCGTACTCGTCGGAGACGCCGCGGTGGAGAGCCAGCTGGAGCGCGTCGTCGGTGACGAGGGAGATCCAGCCGGCATCGACCTGGAGGATCTCGATGGCCTTGTCGAGACCGGTGTTCAGGACGGTGGCGAGGTCGAGCGACGAGTTGACCGCCGAGACGATGGCGTTGAGGGCGACGAGCTCCTGGTTGCGGCGCTCGACTTCGTAGGCCAGCTCGCTGGGCGGGCGGGTGTGGTCGGACAGCCGGCAGCCCGAGCAGGTGGCCAGGGCGACCTCTCGGGACGGACCCAGCACGAACGGGTCGCGCTTGCGACAGTACCAGACGTCGATGCTGCTGCCATCGAGGTCGGCCGCCTGGTAGGAGTCGAGGAACTTGCAGTCCATCAGAGACCCTATAGTAGCATAGGGGTCTCGCCGAACCCGGCCGACAAGCTCCGATCGCCGCCAGACCAGGCAGCGCGACGCGGGCAGCGCGACACGGGTCTTTCGCAGGTCAGGTCGGGCGGCGCCGGCGGTCAAAAGGAGGAACACAGGGTGAAAGTCCAGAGCGTGCTGGTCGCGGGGGCCGGGCAGATGGGTGCGGGCATCGTGCAGGTGGCCGTCCAGGCCGGCCTGCGGGCGACCATGATCGACGTCGCCGACGAGTTCTTAGCCAAGGGCATGGCGGGCATCGAAAAGCAGCTCGGCCGGGCCGTCGAGAAGGGCCGCATCACGGCGGCCGACCGCGACGGCGCCCTCGGGCGGATCACCACCGGGCTCGACGTGTCGGCCGGCGCCGACGCCGACCTGTTCATCGAAGCGGCGCCCGAGGTGCTCGACATCAAGCGCGGCCTGCTCGAGCGCGCCGCCGCCGCCCTGCGGCCCGACGCGATCATCGCCAGCAACACCTCGAGCCTGTCGGTGACCACGCTCGCCGGCTTCGTCGAGCGTCCTGAGCGGTTCGTAGGCATCCACTTCTTCAACCCCGTGCCGGCCATGGCGCTGGTCGAAGTCGTGCGCGGCGCGGCGACGGCCGACGACACGATGGCCGCGGCGCGCGACTTCTGCGAGACGGTCGGCAAGGCGCCGATCAGCGTCAAGGACTCGCCCGGATTCGTGGTCAACCGCATCCTCTTCCCAATGATCAACGGGGCCGCTCAGGCGCTCGCCGAAGGCGTGGCGACCGCCGCCGACATCGACACCGGCATGAAGCTCGGGGCCAACTTCCCCATGGGCCCGCTGGCGCTCGCCGACCTCGTCGGGCTCGACACCACCAAGGCCATCCTCGAGAGCCTCGAGCGCGACCTCGGCGACGCCCGCTACCGGCCCTGCCCGCTGCTCGGCGAGCTTGTGGCGGCCGGCAAGCTGGGCCGCAAGAGCGGCCAGGGGTTCTACACGTACTGAGGTCCCGCCGAGGGCACGACCCACGACGGGCGGCGATGAGGCTCGCATGAGTGAGCGCACAGGTTACGTTCAGGTCTACACCGGCGACGGTAAGGGCAAGACGACGGCCGGCTTCGGCCTCGCCATGCGCGCCGCCGGGCGGGGCCTGCGCGTCCTCGTCCTGCAGTTCATGAAGGCCGACCCCACCTGGGGCGAGATCGTGTCGGCCGGCCGGCTGGGCATCGCCACCGAACAGGTCGGCCTCGACCACTGGGTGCTCAAGGGCAAGGCCACGCCCGACGATCGCGCGGCCGCGGCGGCGGGCTTCCAGCGGGCCCGCGAGCTGGTCGAAGGCGGCGCCTACGACGTCGTCGTGCTCGACGAGCTCGTCACGGCGCTGTTCTTCGAGCTCGTCACCCTCGACGACGTGCTCGGGCTGCTGCGTCACAAGCCCGCGCACGTCGAGCTCGTGCTCACCGGCCGACGGGCGCCCGCCGAGATCATCGCGGCCGCCGACCTGGTGACCGAGATGCGGCCGCTCAAGCACTACTACGACGCCGGCGTCGGCGCGCGCGAGGGGATCGAGTACTGACATGGCCCGGGCTCTGACATGACGCACACGCTCATCTACCCGCACACCGCCCGTCACGACGATGCCGGTCACCTGGAGATCGGCGGCTGCGACGTGGTCGCGCTCGCCGACACGTTCGGCACGCCGCTGTTCGTCTACGACGAGCAGACGCTGCGCGACCAGTGCCGCGCCTACGTGGCGGCTTTCGCCGCGCGTACGCGGCAGTTCCGCATCGTGTATGCGAGCAAGGCCTTCTCGTGCCGGGCCATGATCGAGCTCGTGGGGCAGGAGGGGCTGGCCCTCGACGTCGCCTCCGGCGGCGAGCTTGCCGCCGCCCGCGCGGCCGGCTTTCCGCGCTCCGACATCTACTTTCACGGCAACAACAAGTCCGCCGCCGAGCTCGCGCTCGCGCTCGACTACGGCATCGGCCACGTCGTGGTCGACTCGCTCTCCGAGATCGACGCGCTCGACGCCGTCGCCGGCCGGCACGGGGTCGTTCAGGACGTCCTTCTGCGCATCACGCCCGGCGTGCGGCCGGCCACCCACGCAGCCGTCCAGACCGGCCAGCCCGACTCCAAGTTCGGTTTTGGACTGAACGAGGGGCAGGCCACCGCAGCGCTGACCCGCTGCCTCGCCGCGCGCCATCTGCGGCCGGCCGGCGTGCACGCCCACATCGGCTCGCAGATCTTCGACCTGTCGTCGTACCGGCGCGAGATCGAGGTCCTCATGGGCTCGCTGGCCGAATGGCGCGACGACCTCGCCTTCGAATGCCGCCTGTTCAACCTGGGCGGCGGCCTGGGGATCCGTTACACCGCTCGCGACCAGCCCTCGTCGATCGCCGAGTTCGCCGCCGTCGCGGTCGACGCGGTGGTCGCCGAAGCGGCGCGCCACCACATGCCGGCGCCCACCATCCTGGTCGAGCCGGGACGCTCGATCGCCGGCAAGGCGGCCGTCACCCTCTACCGGGTCGGCACCATCAAGACGGTCTCCGGCGGGCGCACCTATGTGGCCGTCGACGGCGGCATGTCCGACAACATCAGGCCGATGCTCTACGGCTCGCGGTACGAAGCCATGATCGGCAACCGCGCCGACGTGCCGGCCACGTTCGAGGCGACGGTCGTGGGCAAGCACTGCGAGTCGGGAGACGTGCTCGTGCGCGACGTCAAGATCGCGCCGCCCGAGCTGGGCGACGTGCTGGTCACGCCCTGCACCGGCGCCTACGGCTACGCCATGGCCAACAACTACAACGGCCAGCCGCGACCGGCGGTGCTCATGGTGGCCGGCGGCCGGGCTCGTGTCATCATTGCCCGCGAGACGTGGGATGATGTGCTGCGGCTGCAGCGTCCGCTGACGGATGCTCCGGTCGCGACCGGCGGCGGCGATCGCCGGAGCCGGGACTGACAACCAAGAAGGGAAACGCCGTGGAATCGGTCGGCATCGGACTTGTGGGCTACGGGACCGTGGGTTCCGGCGTCGGGCGGCTGCTGAGCGAAGGCGCCGACGAGATCCGGCTGGCGACCGGCAAGGACGTGACGCTGCGCGCGGTCTGCGAACTGCTGCCCGAGCGCCAGGCGCTGGTGCCGCCCGGCGTGCGGCTCACGACCGACTTCGCCGACCTCGTGAACGATCCCGCGATCGACGTGGTGATCGAGCTGATCGGCGGCATCGAGCCGGCGCGCACCATCCAGCTCGCGGCGCTCAAGGCCGGCAAGGCGGTCGTCACCGCCAACAAGCAGCTTCTCTCGCAGCACGGCTCCGAGCTGCTGCAGACCGCCGAGGACGCCGGCACCTTCCTGCGGTTCGAGGCCAGCTCGGTGGGCGCTGTACCGGTCATCAAGGTCTTGCGCGAGTCGCTCGCGGCGGCCCGGGTGACGAGCGTCATGGGCATCGTCAACGGGACCACCAACTACATCCTCTCGGCCATGGCTCAGACCGGCGCCGAGTACGCCCCGACGCTCGCGAAGGCTCAGGAGCTGGGCTACGCCGAAGCCGACCCGACCGAGGACGTGAGCGGCAAGGACGCGGCCGCCAAGATGGCCATCCTGGCGTCGCTGGCCTTTCACAGCCGGGTCACGCTGGCCGACGTCGAGTACGAAGGCATCGAGGCCATCACCGACATCGACGTGGCCCACGCCGCCGCCCTTGGCCTGACGCCCAAGCTGCTCGGCGTGGCCAGGCTGATCGACGGGCGCGTCAACGTGCGTGTGTATCCCTGCTTCATCCCCGCGGCGCACCCGCTGGCCGGCGTCTCGGGCGCCTACAACGCGGTGTTCCTCGAAAGCGAGAGCTTCGACAAGATCATGCTGTTCGGGCCCGGCGCCGGCGGCACGCCGACCGCGTCGGCCGTGCTCGGCGACGTCATCTCGATCGTCAACACGGCGGCGGGCGGCTACATCCGCAACTGCACCTGCTACAAGGACCTGGGCTTCTATCCCGGCGCCGACGTGGTCTCGCGCTTCTACGTGCGGGTCGAGGTGGCCGACGAACCCGGCGTGCTGGCGGCCATCGCCGGCGTGTTCGGCGACGAGGGCGTCAGCATCCACTCCATGCAGCAGATCGGCGCAGAGGACTCGGCCCAGCTCGTGCTCGTCCTGCACCCGGTCCGCGAGGCCGCCGTCTTCGGCGCCCTGGCGCGTATCGAGGCGCTGCCCGTCGTGCGCAGCCGTTCCAGCGTCGTCAGGCTCGAAGGTCACGATGAGCGGTAGCGGCCCGGTCGGCGTGGGCGCCGGAGGCCTGCACGGCGCGGGCGGCGGCCCGCGTGGCAGAGGCGTGATCGCCCACTATCGCGAGTACCTGCCGGTGAGCGACAAGACGCCGATCGTCACCCTTGGCGAGGGCGACACGCCGCTGGTGGCGGCCGCGAACCTGGGCGCCGTGCTGGGCGTCGAGCTGTATCTCAAGCTCGAGGGCCTGAACCCCACCTGCTCGTTCAAGGACCGCGGCATGACGATGGCTCTGAGCAAGGTCTTAGAGGAGGAGTACCGGGCCGTGATCTGCGCCTCGACGGGCAACACCAGCGCGTCGGCGGCGGCCTACGCGGCCAAGGCCGGCATCAGGGCGATCGTCGTGATCCCCGAAGGGAAGATCGCCATGGGCAAGCTCGCCCAGGCGGTCGCCTACGGGGCCGCGGTCATCTCCATCCCGGGCAACTTCGACGTCGCCTTGGACGTGGTGCGCGAGGCGTCGGCCCACCTGCCGATCGCCCTCGTCAACTCCGTCAACCCCTACCGCATCGAGGGCCAGAAGACCGGCGCCTTCGAGATCTGCGACGCGCTGGGCCGGCCGCCCGAGTACCACTGCATCCCGGTCGGCAACGCCGGCAACATCACGAGCTACTGGAAGGGCTATCGCGAGTACCGCGAGGCCGGCGTGACCGACCGGTTGCCGATCATGTGCGGCTTTCAGGCGGCCGGCGCCGCGCCGCTCGTGCTGGGTCACAAAGTCGAAGCGCCCGAGACCGTCGCCACGGCCATCCGCATCGGCAACCCGGCCCGCGGCGACGAGGCGCTGGCCGCGGCGCGCGACTCCGGCGGCTTCATCGACTCGGTCACAGACGACGAGATCATCGCCGCTTACAAGCTCGTGGCGGCCACCGAGGGCGTGTTCTGCGAACCGGGCAGCGCGGCCTCGATCGCTGGCCTGAAGAAGGCTCGCGAGCAGGGTCGCATACGTCCCGGCGCCGTCGTCACCTGCGTGCTCACCGGGCACGGCCTCAAAGACCCCGACACGGCGGTGCGTACGGCGGCCGAACCGGTCTTCACCGGCGACCCCCTGGCCGAGATCGAGCGCGCTCTGGCGACGCGCGCGGCGGCCGTCTGAGGCAGGCCACCCGCCCGCACGAGCCGACCGCACGACCCGGCCGTACAAGCACACGCCCGCACGACCCGACCGCATGACCGACCGCGCGACCCGGCCGGGCGCGTCCCGCCGAACGTGGGGGCGTGGCCTGCGCGCTTGGTGGGTATCCCCGATTGTCGAGCGTCGGAGAGGTTGATAGCGTAGGAACCATCGGCCGTCCGGCCGGCGCAACCCCGTCGCCACGAAAGGAACCACCTCTACCCGTGGAATCGAGCAGATCGTCGAAGGGTCGCCCCCCCGCCGACGGGGAGCGACGGCTCATCAAGCCCGAGGGCGCCGAGACGGAGATCGTGATCGGCGACGAGCGCTTCGAGGCGCTGGGCCAGGGGCCGGCCGTCAGCGCGGGCGCCGAGCGGTACGTGATGACCGATACGCGGCGCCGGCGGCTCGTGATCAAAGAAGACGAGCTCTTCATGTATACCGACGACGAGGGCCTGATACCGGCCGCCGAGAGCTCGCCGCTGGGCCTCTACTTTCGCGACACGCGCTTTCTGTCGCGTCTCGAGATGACGATCGGTGGCCGTCCACCGGTGCTGCTGTCTTCGAGCGCCGAACGCGACTACCTGTCGTCGGCCGAGTTCACGAACCTCGAGATCAAGGGCGCCGGCGGCGAGAAGATCCCCCAGACCTCGGTCCACGTGCGGCGCACCCGCCTGATCGCCGATCGGGTCTACGAGCTGCTGCGCGTCAAGAACTACCACTCGGTGCCGGTCGAGGTGGTCATCGAGCTCACGTTCGACGCCGACTTTCGCGACATGTTCGAAGTGCGCGGCCTGCGCCGTCACAAGAGCGGCACGCGGCTCGCGCCCAAGATCGACGGCGACACGCTCACGCTGGCCTACTACGGCCTCGACGAGGTGCTGCGCAAGACGATCGTACGTTTCGAGCACACCCCGACCCGGCTCGACGGCGGCACGGCGCGGTTTCGCCTGAGCCTGGCGCCGCGCGAACGCAAGGTGCTGCGCTTCTCGATCGAGGTGACCATGCCCGACGCACCGCCGGTGGGCGACGCCGACTTCACCGCGCGGCTCTCCGACCAGCGCCGCGACTACGAGCGCTGGTCCGCGGGCGCCACCGGCATCTTCACCGACTCCGAGCAGGTCACCGGAGTGCTGCGCCGCGGCCAGGCCGACCTGCGCATGATGGCGATGAGCACGCCCTACGGGCGCATCGTCGCGGCCTCGGTGCCGTGGTTCGTGGCGCCCTTCGGGCGCGACGCCATCATCGCGAGCCTCGAGACGCTGATGCTCGACACGCGCCCGGCGATCGACTGCCTGCGGCTGCTCACGCGCCTGCAGGGCCGCACCGAAAGCGCCTTCCGCGAAGAAGAGCCGGGCAAGATCATGCACGAGCTGCGGCGCGGCGAGCTGGCCGCTCTGAAGAGCATCCCGCACACGCCCTACTACGGAGCGGTCGACACCACGGCGCTGTATCTGTTGCTCGTCTGCGAGGTCGTCATGTGGACCGGCGACCTCGAGTTCTTCGAGCAGCTACGCGAGCCCGTCGAGGCGGCCCTGCGCTGGATCGACGAGTACGGCGACCTCGACGGCGACGGCTTCGTCGAGTACCGACGGCGTTCGCGGGCCGGGCTCGTAAACCAGGGCTGGCGCGACGCCGGCGACGCCATCGTCCACAGCGACGGCACGGTGGCCCAAGGGCCCATCGCCCTGGCCGAATCGCAGGCCTATGTCTACTACGCCAAACGCCGCCTGGCGAACATCTTCGGTCAGCTCGCCGACGTCGAACTCTCGGAGCGCCTGCAGACCGAATCGCAGGCCCTCAAGGCACGCTTCAACGAACACTTCTGGATGGAGGCCGAAGGGTACGTGGCGATGGCTCTCGACGGCGACAAGCGCCAGGTCAGGACCATGGTCTCGACGGCTGGCCACTGCCTCTGGTCGCGGATTGTCGCCGAGGAGCGGGTGCCGGCGGTCGTCGGGCATCTCATGGGGCCCGACATGTTCTCGGGCTGGGGCGTGCGCACCATGGCCAAGTCGGCGCCGTGCTACAGCCCGATGAGCTACTACAACGGTTGCGTCTGGCCCTTCGACAACGCGCTGATCGTCAATGGGCTGAAGAAGCACGGCTACGCCCAGGAGGCCAATCGCCTCACCGGGGCGATGTTCGACGCCGCCCTCGAGCAGCAGTACTCGCGCCTGCCCGAGTTCTTCTGCGGCTTCACCCGCCAGGCGGTCAACCGCCCGGTCACCTATCCGATGGCCTGCTCGCCCGACTCCCCGGCGGCGGGCGCGGCGTTCCTCATGCTGCAGGCCATGCTGGGGCTCTATGCGAGCGCCGCCGAGAACGTGCTCTACATCCACAACCCGATGCTGCCCAGGTGGCTCGGCGAAGTGACGCTCAGCAATCTGAGCGTCGGACGCTCCAAGCTCAGCCTGCGGTTCCGCCGCGACGGCAACCAGACGACCTTCTCCATCCGCGACAAGCAGGGCGGCGTGCGGGTCGTCGTGGTCGAATGAGACGGGAGGTCTGCAGATGACGCCCGACGACACCCGCAGCGGCGCCGGCGAAGTGCCTCGCGCCGGCGAAGGGCCCGACGCCATCGTGGAGCGGCGGCGCTCGAAACGCCCCTTCACGCTGGCCCACGTCTCCGACTTCCACGCCGGCTCGCCGTACTTCGTGCCCAACCTCATGGATCGCGCCGTCGTCGAGCTGAACGAGCTGCAGCCCGATGTCGTGGCGGTGACCGGCGATCTCACCAACGAGGGCTTCAAGCAGGAATACCAGGTCGCCAAGGAGTACCTCGACCGTCTCGAGTGCCCTCACGTGCTCGTCGTGCCCGGCAACCACGACTCGCGCAACGTCGGTTACGTGCATTTCGAGAAACTCTTTGGCCGGCGTAGCGTGGTCCTGCACACCGGCGACATCTCGATCGTCGGTGTCGATTCGACCGAGCCCGACCTCGACTACGGCACCATCGGCCGCGCGCGCTACGCGTGGCTCGAGGAGCAGTTCGCCGTGCCGGCGCGGTTCAGGATCTTCATGCTGCACCACCACCTGCTGCCGATCCCGGGCACCGGCCGCGAGCGCAACATGGTCTACGACGCCGGCGACACGCTCGAGGTGCTGCAGCGCTGCAACGTCAATCTCGTGCTGTCGGGTCACAAGCACGTGCCGCACGCCTGGCACTTCGAGAACATGTTCGTGGTCAATGCGGGCACGGTGTGCACCCTGCGCCTGCGCGGCGACACGAGGCCCTGCTACAACATCGTGACGATCGATCACGACCACGTGCGCATCGAGCGCAAGTACCCGTTCCACGGCACCGAGACGATCATCGAGTTCTCGCCCTCGACGCTGCACTACGAGAAGTTCGCCGGGCGGGCCGAGCGGCGGGTCGACACCTAGTCGCAGGCGAGGGGGTCGGGGTGGATCAGGTCAGTCCGGCAGACACGGCGGCAGTGAGCGCGGCGACAGACACGGCGGCAGTGAGCGCGGCGACAGACACGGCGACGGTGAGCGCGGCGGCGGCAGATGCGCCGGCGGCGCGGCCCGGGTCGAGGCCCGTCGCGATCGCCCTGATCGACGGCGAGCATTATCCTCCGGTCGTGCGCGACACGCTGCGCGCCCTGGCCGACCGCTACGATCTCGTCGCGGCGCTCTTTTTGGGCGGCGAGGAGAAGCTGCGCGACCGGCAGACCGTGGCGCTCGACGAGCTCTACGGCCTGCCGGTCACGCCCGTGGCCGCGGCGGGCGCCGTCCCCGCCATGCGCGAGGCGCTCGGCGGCCTGCTCTCACGCACCGGTGCGAAGGTCGTCGTTGACGTGTCCGACGAGCCGGTGCTAGGCTATTACGAGAGGTTCCAGCTGATCAGCGTGGCGCTGTCATGGGGTGCGCGCTACGTCGGAGCCGATTTCTCGTTCTCACCTCAGCCTCTTGCACGACTCTCCAGCAAGCCGTCGCTTGCGATCATAGGAACTGGCAAACGGGTCGGGAAGACCGCCGTGAGCGGCTTGTTCGGACGCCGGCTCGGTGGCCGGTTCGGGCTCGACCAGGTGGTGATCGTAGCGATGGGGCGCGGGGGTCCGGCGGCTCCACAAGTGGTCTACGGGGGCGAGCGGCTCGGCGCGCAGGGCCTGCTCGCGGTCTCAAGGCAAGGGTTCCACGCCGCGTCCGACTACCTCGAAGACGCGGTGCTCACGGGGGTGACCACGATCGGTTGCCGGCGCTGCGGAGGCGGCATGGCCGGAGCCTCTGTGAACGACACTGTCGATCAGGCACTGCGCCTGGTCGACGACATGCCGGCGACCTTCGTGGTCTGGGAGGGCAGCGGTTCCGCCCATCCGCCGGTGCAGGCGCAAGCGGTGGTCTGCGTGGCTTCGGCCCTGCAGCCGCCCGAGTACATAACGGGGTATCTGGGTACGTATCGAATGCTCATCTCCGACGCACTCTTCCTCACCATGTGTGAACCACCCTTCTGCGATGTCGCGCGCGTCGACGCGTTGCGAACCGAGATAGCGTCCGCCAACCCCGAGGTCGACCTCATCCCGACCGTTCTCAGGCCGCGACCGGTCGACTCCGTCGCCGGTCGCCGCGTCGCCTTCTTTACGACGGCGACACCCGAGAGCGCCGGTCTGCTGGCGCGCCACCTCGAAGAGGCGCACGGCGCCCGGGTGACCGCGATCTCGACCGACCTGGCGCGCCGGCCGGCGCTCCTCGAAGCGGTCGCGGCGGTCGCGGGCAAGGCCGACGTGTTCCTCACCGAGATCAAGGCGGCGGCCGTCGACGTGGTCGCCGAAGCCGCCGCCGCACAGGGCAAGGAGCTCGTCTTCTGCGACAACGAGCCCGTCGCCACCGACGGCCGCGACCTCGCGGCGGTCGTCGACGGGCTCACCGACAGGGCGCTGGCACGCTTCGCGGCCGGCGACCACGGGCCGCGACACACGGGCGACCCGAACGCAGCGCGCGAAGCCCACGGCCGCGGCGACGCAGGCGAAGGGAGGCAGCGATGACCGACAAGAACGTCGAGATGGTGGTGGTCACCCGTGACCCCGCGCTGCCCTACTCCAAGGGCCTCATGGCCCAGGCGCTCATGGCCACCGGCCTGTCGCCCGAGCGCGCCTACCAGATCGCGTCGCTGGTCGGCGAGCGCCTGCACGACAGCCGCGAGGGTACGATCACCCTCGAGGGTCTCGAGGAGATCGCTACCACGGCGCTCGGCGAGGCCGACGGCAGAGCCACCATCGTGCGCTTTCGCAAATGGCAGGACCTCACCAAGCTGGCGCAGCCGCTCGTCATCCTGGTCGGCGGCACGACCGGCGTCGGCAAGAGCACCCTGGCCACCCAGATCGCCCACCGGCTGGGCATCACCCGCGTGGTCTCCACCGACACCGTGCGCCAGGTCATGCGCGCCTTCTTCGCGCCCGACCTCATGCCTGAGATCCAGTACTCGTCGTTCGAAGCCGGCGCCGGCGTGCGCATCCCCCTGCCCGAGTCCAGCGACGTCGACGAGGCGGGCTTCATCGAGCAGGCGCGCAGCATCGCAGTGGGCGTGAACGCCGTCGTCGACCGCGCCATCACCGAGGGGCAGCGCACCATCATCGAGGGCGTGCACATCGTGCCCGGGTTCCTCGATCGCAGCCGCTGGGGCGACGCCGTGGTGGTCGAGGTCATGGTGGCCATCAGCGACGCCGAGCGCCACCGCAGCCACTTCTACGTGCGTGAGTGGGAGACCGACGGCATCCGCCCCCTCAAGCGCTACATCCAGAACTTCGCCCGTATCCGCAAGGTCCAGGACTACCTGCTCACACAGGCGCACAGACAGGGCGTGACGGTCCTCGAGAACACCAACATCGACCAGGCCGTCAAGGCGCTCATGGCCGACGTGCTCGACGCCGTGTCCGACTACGCCCAGCCCGCCGTCAGGCGCACCGCAGGAGGATGACCCGCGTGCGTGACTCAAGCCCCGCCGGGCGCTGCCGATATGGCTAGCATCCCCCCATGGTGCGTCGCGCCGATACCAGCGGTCGCGGCACCCGCCACACCGACCACGCGAGTCGGCGTCATCAGGCCGAGACCCGCGGGTCGTAACGGTCACCGCTTCGAAACCCGCTCGGAGACCCGGTCAGAGACAAAAGTCAGAGGACCATCGGAGACCCGGCCAGAGGACCATCAAAGATCCGGCCGGGGAGCGAGTCAGATACAGACAGAGAGCCGTTTCAGAGAGCCGATCAGAGATCGGCGACCGACGCGACAGAAAGGAGCCGGCGCTTTGAGCAACTCATCGTGGCGCGACCCGCTCGAGCGCGGGCACCGAGGCGCGAGAGCTCTTGAACCCGAGACAGTCATGGAGACCATGCCAGCCCTGAACCCGAGACAGTCATGAAGATCACCGAAGAACCGACAGGAAGTGAGTCTGTGAAGGACACCCCGCAGGAGACCGCAGTCGCCCAGATGCCGGCCGTCGAGGCCGACGGCGGCGCGCCGCCCGCCGAGAGACCGCAGAAGGCCGCACGAACCGGCGGCGACGGCGACACGCGCAGCGAGCGCGAGGCAGCGCCGAGCGACGGCGACACGCGCGGTGAGCGCGATGCAGCACCGAGCGACGGCCCGCCGAACGTCAGTGGATCGTCTTCTACGACGCAGGCCGACGCGACCCCCGACGCCCCGCGCGGCGACGGTGGCGCCGCAGACGCGGCGGTCGCTACGCAGGGCGCCGGCGAGACCGCCGTGGCGACGCGCAACCTCAGCGACCGGCCTGCCGCCACGACCCAGGGCGACCAGCAGCCTCGCCAGCAGCAGCAGCGCGACGGGCAGCGCGGAGGCGGCCGCGATCGCGGCCGTCGCGACCGCGGCCGCCGCGGCGGCGGTAGCGGTGGCAGCGGTGGCAGCGGAGGCAGCGGCGCCGGCGAGACCGCCGAGCGTGAACCGCGCGAGCGCCGTCCCGAATCGCCGCCGGTCGACAAGGTCGGCATCCTCGATGTGCTGCCCGACGGCTTCGGCTTTCTGCGCACCCAGGGCTTCGTGCAGAGCGACGACGACGTCTACGTCTCGCTCTCCCAGATCCGCCGCTTCGGCCTGCGCCGCGGCGACGAGATCGCCGGCCAGGTGCGCGAGCCCAAGGACAACGAGAAGTACAACGCCCTGCTCAAGGTCGACACCGTCAACGGAGTCGACCCCGACACCGCCCGCCAACGGCCGCTGTTCGAGAAGCTCACGCCGCTCTTTCCCGAGGAGCGCCTGCGCCTCGAGACGCCCGAGCACGACACGGCGGCGCGCATCATGGACCTCATGTGCCCGATCGGCAAGGGTCAGCGCGGCCTGATCGTCTCGCCTCCCAAGGCCGGCAAGACGACCATCCTGAAGAAGCTGGCCAACTCGATCACGGCCAACCACCCCGAGGTCAAGCTCATCGTCCTGCTGGTCGACGAGCGTCCCGAGGAAGTCACCGACATGCAGCGCTCGGTCAACGGCACGGTCGTGTCCAGCACGTTCGATCAGCCGTCCGAAAACCACGTTCAGGTCACCGAGCTCGTGCTCGACCGGGTCAAGCGCATGGTCGAGATCGGCGACGACGTCGTCGTGCTGCTCGACTCGATCACCCGCATGGCGCGCGCGTTCAACCTGAACACGCCGGCCTCGGGGCGCATCCTGTCGGGCGGCGTCGACTCCACGGCGCTGTATCCGCCCAAGAAGTTCTTCGGAGCGGCCCGCAACATCGAGTTCGGCGGCTCGCTCACCATTCTCGCGACGGCACTGGTCGACACGGGCTCGCGTATGGACGAGGTGATTTTCGAGGAGTTCAAGGGCACCGGCAACTGGGAGATCCGCCTCGATCGCAAGCTGGCCGACAAGCGCATCTTCCCGGCGATCGACATCGACGCCACCGGCACCCGCAAAGAGGAGCTCCTCATGGAGCCCGCCGAAGCGGCCATGGTCTGGAAGCTGCGCGCCGTGCTGCACTCGCTCGAGCCCTCGGCGGCCATCGAGTTGCTCATCAACAAGGTGCGCGAGACCAAGTCCAACGAGGAGTTCCTGCTGCAGATCCAGAAGAACTCGCGCTAGCTCGGCAAGCGGCGGCGCGGTCGCGGCGGCGCGGTCGCGCCGCCGCGATCGCCGGCCGGCGCGGCCGGTGGGCCTGTGTCCCCGGCGGCCAGGTCAGCCGGCGGGCAGGCCAGGTCGGCCGGCGGGCGGGTTAGCCGGCGGGCATACTCTTTACGGGGAGTGGAGCGGGCGTCCGGTCCGCAGCGCCGGTGCGCCGCCGATTGGCGGAGCCCGAGCGGGACGTGCTACCATAGCGTGCTTCATCTCGGTTTCAGAAGCAGCCCAGAAGCAGCCCATTCATCGAAGGGACGAAGGTTCATGAAGAAGGACATCCATCCGCAGTACGTCGAGGCGACGGTGCACTGCTCGTGCGGCAATACCTTCACGACGCGGTCGACCAAGCCAGAGCTCAAGGTCGAGATCTGCTCGCAGTGCCACCCGTTCTACACGGGCAAGCAGAAGCTGATCGACTCCGGCGGTCGCGTCGAGCGCTTCCAGCGCCGCCTGAAGAAGGTCAACGAGGTCAAGGCGAGCTAGCGCGTCGATGGCCGCGACGCTCGCCGTCACCCTCCTCACCCACACGCCCGAGCCCGACCGCGCGGTCGCGGCCGCGGGCCGGCTCTGCTATGCGCCGGTGTCGGCGGCCGAGCTCACCGAGCAGATGACCGACGGCGACGTGACTCGCCTCGTGCGCGGCCTCGTCTCCTCGGGTCACCACTCGGCCCTCGAGCACGCCACGTTCACGTTCGCCGTCGACGGCGTCTCGCGCGCCTGCACCCACCAGCTCGTCCGTCACCGTGTGGCCAGCTACAACCAGCAGTCGCAGCGCTACGTCAACTTCAGCCAGTCGGACAGCTTCGTGGTGCCGCCGTCGGTGACCGCCAACCCCGCCGCCGAGCAGGTCTTCGTGGGCGCCATGAAACAGGCCCGCGAAGCGTACGATCAGCTCGTCGAGCTGGGCCTGGCCGAAGGCCGCAGCCGCGAGTCCGTGCAAGAGGACGCGCGGTTCGTGCTGCCCAACGCCGCCGAGACCAAGATCGTGGTCACCATGAACGCCCGCGAGCTGCGTCACTTCTTCGCCGTGCGCTGCTGCAACCGCGCCCAGTGGGAGATCCGGGCGCTGGCGTGGGAGCTTCGCGGGCAGGTCAAGATGCTCGCCCCGGCGCTCTTTCACAAGAGCGGCCCGGGCTGCCTGTACGGCACCTGCCCCGAAGGCAAGATGACCTGTGGCCGGCCGTTCGACGCCGCCGCAGTCGACGGTCCCGAGGCCGCGAAGTGACAGGGGAGAGGGCCGCGCGCACGTTCATGCGCGGAGTTGCCGTCTGTTCGCTCTGCGCCCAAGCCGTACGTCGCGCCCAGGTCGGCGGACAGGCGGTCATGGAGGGCGTCATGATGCGCGGCGTCGACAACTGGTCGCTCGCGGTGCGCCGGCCCGACCAGTCGATCTACCTCGAGTCGTGGGCGCTCGTCTCGTACATGAAGCGCTACCCCGTGCTCAAGCTGCCGATCGTGCGCGGCATCACGGCGCTGGTCGAGTCGCTCGTTGTCGGCATCCGCGCGCTGACGATCTCGGCCAACCAGTCGATCGGCGAAGAGACCGAGGCCCTGACCAAGCGCGAGATCGGCGTCACGCTCGTGGTGGCCTTCGGCTTCGCCATCCTCGTGTTCTTCCTGGCTCCGCTGGGCATCACGCGGCTGTTCAAGTCGCAGCTCGGCACGGGATTTCAGTTCTGGCTGGTCGAGGGTCTCGTGCGGGTCGCCATCTTCGTCGTCTACCTGCTGATCGTCACCCAGTTTCGCGACCTGCGCCGCGTGTTCGAATACCACGGCGCCGAGCACATGTCGATCCACGCTCTCGAGCACGACGACGACCTCACGGTGGCCAACGTCGAGAAGTACAAGACCCTGCACCTGCGCTGCGGCACGTCGTTCCTGCTGATCGTGATGGTCGTCTCCATCCTCGTCTTCGCGATCGTGCGCTGGCCCGTGTGGTACCTGCTCATCCTGTCGCGCGTGGTGCTGGTGCCGCTGATCGCCGGAGTCTCCTACGAGATCATCCGCTTCGCCGGTCGCCACGAGTCAAACCCGGTGGTGCGTGTGATCATGGCACCCGGTCTGGCTCTGCAGTGGATGACGACCAAGCCGCCCAGCGCCGACCAGATCGAGGTCGCCATCGAAGCCCTCAAGCGCGTCGTCGAGCTCGAGCCCCAGGAGGGTCCGGCCGAAAAGGGCGTCGAGGTGATGGCCTAGACTCTGGTACCGGTGCGCCGGTGTACCGGCGCTGGTGCGCCAGTGCATCGGGGCTGGTGCGTCAGTGTACCGGCGCTGGTGGGCGTATCGTCCGCCACGGCCCAGGCCGCGGCACGAAGGCATACATGACTGACGTGATCGACAACCTGATCGACGAGATCGAGCGCTCCTACGAAGAGCTCACGCAGCAGCTCTCCGACCCCGAGCTGCTCGCCGACCGCGGCCGCTACACGGCGGCCGCGCGCCGCCATGCCGAGCTCGGCGAGGCGCACGCGCTGGCGCTCCAGTACCGCGAAGCCGAGCGCGGGGCGGCCGACGCTGAGGAGATGCTGGCCGCCGACGACGAGCTCGACGACGAGATGCGCGACTACCTGCAGCAGGAGCTCTACAAGAACCGCCACCGGCTCGACGAGCTGGCCGAAGAGATCCGCACGCAGATGCTCACGCGCGACCCGAGCGACGCCAAGGACGTGATCATCGAGATCCGCGCCGGCACCGGCGGCGACGAGGCCGCGCTGTTTGCCGGCGACCTCTACCGCATGCTCATGCGCTACGCCGAAAAGAAGGGCTACGAGGTCGAGGAGCTGTCCAAGTCGGAGTCCGAGTCGGGTGGCTACAAGGAGATCATCTTCGAGGTACGCGGCTCGGGCGCCTACTCGACCTTCAAATACGAAGGCGGCGTGCACCGTGTGCAGCGCGTGCCGGTCACCGAGTCGCAGGGCCGTATCCACACCTCCACCGCGACCGTCGCCGTGCTGCCCGAGGCAGAGGACGTCGAGGTGCATATCGACCCCAACGAGCTGCGCATCGACATCTTCCGCTCCAGCGGTCCCGGCGGTCAGTCGGTCAACACCACCGACTCGGCGGTGCGCATCACCCACCTGCCCAGCGGCCTCGTGGTGAGCTGCCAGGACGAAAAGAGCCAGCTCCAAAACAAAGAGCAGGCGCTGCGCATCCTGCGCGCGCGTCTGTTCGACCTGGCCCAGGCCGAGCAAGACAAGGAGCTCGCCGCGAAGCGTCGCAGCATGGTCGGCACCGGCGACCGCTCTCAGAAGATCCGCACCTACAACTACCCCCAGAACAGGGTGACCGACGGCCGCATCGGGCTCACCTCGCACCGCCTCACCGCGATCCTCGAGGGCGATCTCGACGAGTTCACCGAAGGCCTCGCCGCCGAGGCCCGCCGCAAGCAGCTCGCCAGCCTCGCCGAGAGCTGAGGTTCCCGTGGACGGCGGTCGCGGGGGAGACGCCGGGCGGGGGCGAGCGCGAACGCCGGGGCGAACGTGCGGGCGAACGCCAGAGCGAACGCCAGAGCGAATGCCGGGGCGAACGCGATGAACGACAGCCACACCACCCGACCGCTCACGGTGAAGCGCGCCCTGACGCACGAGACTACGCGTCTGCGGGCGGCGTCGGCCACGCCCCGGCTCGACGTCGAGATCCTGCTGGCCCACGTGCTGGGCACCACCCGCGAGCGTCTGTATGCGGTGCCGGAGCGCGAGCTGACCGCCGACGAGCGGGCGCGCCTGCGCGAGCTCGTCGGCCGGCGCGCCCGCAGCGAACCGGTGGCCTACCTCACCGGGCACAAGGCGTTTCGCGACATCGACCTGCAGGTGAGCGGAGCCACCCTGATCCCGCGACCTGAGACCGAGACGCTGGTCGAGGTCGTCATCGCCAAGCTCGGGCAGATCGAAGCAGCCGGTCTGCGCCGTCCCCCGAACGTGCTCGACGTGGGTACCGGCAGCGGGGCGGTCGCCCTGGCCGTCGTCCACGAGCATCCGACCGTCCAGGTGGTGGCGACCGACGTGCAGTTCCGCGCCCTCGAGATCGCCCGGCTGAACGCCGCGCATCTTGGGCTCAGCGAACGGGTCGAGTTCCTGGCGAGCGACCTGTTCGACGACCTGCCGATGGGCGCGCTGTTCGACGTTATCGTCTCCAACCCGCCCTACGTCGCCGACGGCGACCTGGCGGCCACGCCGCCCGACGTGCACCGCTTCGAGCCGCACGTGGCGCTGCTCGGCGGCGCGGCCGGCATGGACTTCTACCACCGGCTGGTGCCGGCCGCGCCGCCCTTTCTGCGGCCCGGCGGCTGGCTCGCCCTCGAGATCGCCGCCGACAAGGCGAGCGAGGTCCGCGCCGTGTTGGAGGAGTGCGGGCGTTACGACCCGATCGAGGTGCACGACGACCTGGGCGGCAGCCCGCGCGTGGTCGCCGGGCGCGAGCGCTCATGAAGTACGAGAAGGCGCGCGCCATCGTCCTGGCCAGCCGGCCGCTCGGCGAGGCCGACCGCATCGTCGGTCTGTTCAGCCAGGAGCTCGGCCGGCTCGACGCGGTCGTCAAAGGGGTGCGGCGCACCAAGTCGCGCTGGGGCGGGCGGCTGGAGCCGTTCGGCGTGGTCGACCTCGTGCTGTTTCGCGGGCGCTCGCTGTACACCGTCACGTCGGCCCAGCTCGTCGCCACGTTCGCCCATATCCGGGAAGATCGCGAGGCGATGGCGGCGGCGGCGCTGGCCTGCGAGGCGGTCGCCGGGCTGTTCGGCGAAGAGGAGGCCCACGCCCGCGTCTTCAACCTGCTGGCGCGCGCGCTGGCCGAGATCGAGCGCGGCTTCGCCGGCCCGGCGCGCTCGTCGCCGCTGGTCCTCGGCGTGCTCATGAAGCTGCTGCATGAGGCGGGCTACCTGCCGATCCTCGACCAGTGCGCGCATTGCGGCTCGGGCGGCATGGCGCTGGCCTTCTCGGCGTCGCGCGGCGGCCTGGTGTGCGAGTGCTCCGTCGGCGAGGGTGTGCCGATCACCCCCGCGGCGGTCGCGGCGATGCGCAGCTCGGTGGAGCTGCCGCTCGCCGAGCTGCGCCTGGCGCCCACCGATGCCGGCGCCGAAGAGGCGCTGCGCCACATCCACCAGCTCTACATGCACGAGACGGGCAGCCGCCTGCGGGCGCTGCGGTTCGCCTACCAGGCGTAGGGCGGCGGGGGTAACCCAGCGGGGGAGCCCCGGTGGGCGGGAGAGCTCTCCCGGCGGTCGGACGAGAGCCCGTGCAAACGACTAGACGAGCGTCACCCGCACGCCTGCCGCCGCGATGGCGGCGAGCTCGGTCTCGTCGGCCTCGGAGTCGGTGACGAGCTCGTCGATGTGTTCGAGGTCGCAGATGCGGGCGAAGGTCACCTTGCCGACCTTGGCGCTCTCGGTCACGGCGATCACCGTCTGAGCGTGCCCCATGAGCGCCGTCACCGTGTGGGCGTCTTCTTCTTCGTGCGTCGTCACCCCACCGCGTGCGCTGATGCCGTTGACCCCGACGAAGACGACGTCGAGGTTGAAGCCGCGCAGCGCGGCTTCGGCGAGCGGCCCCAGGAGCTCGTAGGACTCAGGCCGGGCGATACCGCCGGTGACGAACAGCTTGAGGTTGCGCCTCAGGGCGAGCTCCGCGGCGATGTTGAGGGCGTTGGTGACGATGGTCAGGCCCGGCCGGTCGGCGAGGGCGCGGGCGACTTCGGTGGTGGTCGTGCCTCCGGTGAAGCCGATCACCGTAAGCTCGCCGGTCACCCGCTCGGCGGCGGCCGCGGCGATGCGCTGCTTGACGGCACGGTGCGAGCCGGCCCCGTAGCGCAACGGCAGGTCGAGCAGCAGTTCGGCCGCCGCGGCGCCACCGTGCGTGCGGGTGAGCAGGTGGCGCTCTTCGAGGAGCTCGAGGTCACGGCGCACCGAAGCCTTCGAGACGCCGAGGCGCGGCGCGAGGTCGGCGATGGACACCGAACCGCTGTCGGCGAGCTCGCGCAGGATCAGACCGAAGCGCTCTTCCTGCCGCATGATCCGTACCCTATCACAGGTGTTGCAACGCAAGAGGTTGCGTTACTGTCCGTTGGTCGATAAATTGCCCATAGATGACCATTCCTAGTGAGCGATTACTGGCGTTCCGGCGGCGTTCGGCGGGCAAACGTCTTGCGTGCGGGTCCCGATGGGAAGGAGTACAGCCGTATGAGCTACGTGCGTGAGGAGATAGAGAGTCAGCCCGCGATGTGGCGCCTGGCCGCCGGCACCGCGCGCGCCGAGGGCGCCCGCCTGCCGGCCGCCGGGGAGCGCGCGGCGATCGTCGGCTGCGGCACCTCGCTGTTCATGGCGGAGTCGTGGGCGGCCGCGCGGGAGCTGGCCGGTCAGGGCGAGACCGACGCCTTCACACCCACCGAAGCCCCGCGCCGGCGGTATGACGTGGTGGTCGTGCTGACACGTTCCGGCACGACCACGGAGGTGCTCGACTACCTGCGCGAGCTGTCCGGCGGCGCCCGCACCGTCGCGGTGACCGGCACGGCGGCCAGCCCCATCGTCGATCTCTGCGACGAGACCGTGCTGCTCGACTACGCCGACGAGCGCTCGGTCGTGCAGACGCGCTTCGCGACGACCGCGCTGGCGCTGGCGCGCGCCCACCTCGGCGACGACATCGGCGCGCTGGCCCACGCCGCCGAGGCTGCGCTCGCCGAGCCGCTGCCCTTCGACACGACGGGCATCCACCAGTTCGTCTTTCTCGGGCACGGCATGGCAGTCGGCCTGGCGCGCGAAGCCGGCCTCAAGTTGCGCGAGGCGGCCGGCGCCTGGACCGAAGCCTACCCGTCGACCGAGTTTCGCCACGGGCCGATCAGCGCGATCGGCGCGGCCAGCATCGTCTGGGCCTTCAGCCCGGCGCCCGAGGGCACGCCCGAGGCGGTGCGGGCCACCGGCGCCGCCTTCCTGCAGGCTCGCCGCGACCCCATGGTCGAGCTCATCGCGGCGCAGCGCGTCGCCGTGGAGCTCGCCCAGGGCAAGGGACTCGACCCCGATCATCCCCGCCATCTGACCAGATCCGTGATCTTCCCCAGCAAGACTCAAAGGAGGCAGACGTGAGAGGTAGGTTGCATATGCAAGGTCGCCGGGCGGCGCCGCTGCTGCTTGCCCTGGTAGCGCTCGTGGCCATCGTCGTGCTGGCCGCCGCCTGTGGCAGCAGCAGCAGTGGTAGCGGCAGCAGCCCGAGCGCCTCGCCGAGCGCCGCCGTGGGCGTGCTGCCCTCGCCGACGCCGGGCAGCTCGATCACCGTCGTCTATCACTATCCCGCGCCGCCGAAGTCGGTGCTCGACCAGTTCACGGCGCAGACCGGCGTCAAGGTCAACTGGGTCGAGGTCGGCTGGGACAACCTGCAGACCAAGATCGCGGCGGCGGCCACCTCGAACACCTACTTTGCCGACCTGACCGACGTCGACTGGTCGAAGGTCGGCCAGTACTACAAGACCAAGTGGTTCATGCCGCTCAACCAGTACTTCGACGTGGCGGCGCTCAAGTCCGACATGCCGCAGATCAATACCTTCGCGTCGAACAACCAGCAGCTGGCGATGCCGTTCGACTCGTCGTTCACGGTCACCACTCTCAACACCAAGATCTCCAAGGCGGCCGGCGTGGCGACGACCCCGACGACGCTGACCGACTACACCAACGCCCTCAATCAGATCAAGACCAAGGGCGCGGTGCCCAACCCGCTCGACATCCCCTTCGCCGCCGCCGAGGGCCTGTCGACCTACTGGTATCAGACCACGGCGGCCTACGGCGGTCAGATCCTCGACGCCAACTACAACCCGCTGTTCACCTCGCCCAGCTCGCCCGGCTACAAGGCGATGCAGTGGATGGTCAACGCCTACAAGTCGGGGCTCGTGCCCAAGGCCAACATCGGTGTGAGCGACTACCAGGGCTTCACCTCCGAGATGGCCCAGGGCCGCGTGGCCAGCGTCTTTTCGGACTACGCCGGCACCGTGGGTTCGGTCTACAACGTGCCCAGCACCTCCAAGGTGGTCGGCCAGGTGCAGTACATCCCGACGCCCGGCCAGACCGGCCCGGCGCAGAACCTGGCCAACCCCGACGGCATCGGCATCCCGGTGACGGCCAAGAACGTGGCCGGCGCGCTGGCCTTCATCAAGTGGTTCACCGACACCCAGCAGCAGGCCATCTGGGCCGGCCTGAACGGCCCCAAGGACGTGATCTCGGGCTTTCCGCTGCCGGCCCGCGTCAGCAGCCTGCAGCTCCTCGCCGGCAAGGTCGCGGGCGCGACTGAGCTGACCTCGCTGCTGCAGACCTCGCGGCCCGTGTTCCCAGGCCCCGGAGCGCCGCCCTGGTATTCGCAGTTCAGCAACGCCGTCTACACCAACATCCACCAGGCCGCCGCGGGTGCGGAGACCGTGCAGCAAGCGGTGACCAACATCGCAAACCAGGTCACCCAGCTCAAGGCGAGCTCGTAAGGACGATGAGCGCCGCCGCCGCGACCGAGACCAGGCTCCTCTACGCCGGCCGGCGTCGCGGCGGCGGCGCCTTGAGCGGGGGCGCCGTGAGCGGTCGCGCATTGTGAGCGGCCGCGCGTCGTGAGCGGCGAGAGGCACACCACGGGCAGGAAGCGGCCGCGCAAGCGCGGCCGCTTCCTGCCCTACATACTCCTCTCGCCGCTCGTCCTGTTCATCGGCGCCCTGGCGCTCTATCCGACCATCGTGACGACCGTGCAGGCGTTCTTCACGGTCGATCCCGTGAACCCGCCGACACGCTTCGCCGGCCTCGCCAACTTTCGCGCTCTGTGGCACAACCCGTTCGTGCGCCAGAGCGCCGCCAACACCGTCCTCTACATCGTGGTCGGGGTGGGGCTCTCGACGCTGTTCGGTCTCGGCATCGCCCTGGTTCTGCAGCGCCGCTCGCACTGGCGGGGCATCATCCTCGCCCTGGTCGTGCTGCCCTGGGCCCTGCCCGCAGTGGTCGAAGCCGTCATCTGGGGCTGGATCTACGACCCCACCTTCGGGGTCCTGAACAGCGCGCTGAAGTCGGTCGGCGTCATCAACACCTACCACGTCTGGATCGGCATCGGCCGGGTCGTCTCGATCGTGCTGATCGAGCTCGTGCAGGTGTGGCAGATCACGCCGCTCGCCGCCCTGCTCATTCTGGCGGCGCTGCAGTCGATCCCCCAGGAGCTCTACGAGGCGGCCCGCGTTGACGGCGCCGGGCGCTGGGAGATGTTCAAGCGCATCACGGTACCGCTCATACGGCCCGGCCTGGCCGTGGCCATGGTCGAGTCGCTGATCCTCTCGCTGAACGTCTTCGACCAGGTCTACGTGCTGAACGGCTTCGCGCCGGGCGGCGCCTCGATCATGCTGCAGACCTACCAGATCAGCTTCAACAACCTGAACTTCGGCCAGGGCTATGCGCTCTCGCTGCTGGCCACCTTCGCCACGATGCTGCTCTCGCTGCTGATCCTGGCCGTCGTCTACCGCCGGGTGGAGTTCTGATGGCCGGCCGCCCGGTGGAGTCCTGATGCGCGGCCGCAGCGCCTTGCGCCGCTTCAGCCGCGCTCTGCTGATCGCGCTCATCCTGCTGTGGTCGGCCTTTCCCATCTACTGGGCCCTGAACACGAGCTTCACGACCCTGAACGGGGCGCAGAGCATACCCGCCCACTTCGTGCCTTCGCCGTTCACGGCACACAACTACAAGACCCTGCTGAACACGTCCGCCGGCGGCGTCGGCAACCAGTTCTGGCGCTCCTTTTTGAACTCCACGATCGAGTCGGGGCTGGCGACCGTGCTCACCGTGACGATCGCCCTGTTTGCCGCCTACGCCTTTGCCCGCCTCGAGTTTCGCGGCAAGCGCGTCATTCTGGTGGCTGTGCTGGCCACGCTGCTGCTGCCGGTCTATGCGACCCTGATCCCGCTCTACCGCATCATGTCGGACGTGCACCTGGTCAACACCTACCTGGGGATCATCCTGGTCTACACCTCGGGCTTTCTGCCGCTCGCCATCTGGATCATGTACAACTACTTCGCCAGCGTGCCGCGCGAGCTCGAAGAGGCCGCCTTCGTCGACGGCGCCACTCCGGTCATGGCACTCTGGCGGGTGATGATCCCGGTCTCGGGGCCCGGCATCGCGGCGACCGCGATCATCGTCTTTCTGATGGGCTGGGCGCAGTTCATCTTTCCGCTCGTGCTGAGCAGCGACCTGACCACCCAGCCGGTCACCGTCGTGGTGGCCGCGCTCAACGGACAGCGCATCGTGCCGTTCACGTTGCTGAACGCGATCGGTGTGCTGGCGGCCGCCCTGCCCGGCGTGATCGCCCTCGTCCTGAACCGCTACATCGTGCAGGGCGTCATGGCCGGCAGCATCAAGTGATATGAAGGGGACCTGAGCATGGCGGAGATCCGCTACGAGCACGTGAGCAAGAGCTTCGACGACAACAAGGTCGTCGACGACCTCGACCTGAGCATCGCCGACGGCGAGCTCATGGTGCTGGTCGGGCCTTCGGGCTGCGGCAAGACGACCGCCCTGCGCATGCTGGCCGGCCTCGAGGAGCTCGAGTCGGGCCGGATCGTGATCGACGGCCAGGTCGTCAACGATCTCGAACCGCGCGATCGCGACGTCGCCATGGTCTTTCAGAACTACGCCCTCTATCCGCACCTCAGCGTCTATCAGAACATGGCCTTCGGCCTGCGCCTGCACCACGAGGCCAAGGACGAGATCGAGCGCCGCGTGCGCGAGGCGGCCCGGGTGCTGCAGCTTGAGGAGCTGCTCGACCGCAAGCCCAAGCAGCTCTCCGGCGGCCAGCGCCAGCGGGTGGCGATGGGACGGGCCATCGTGCGCCAGCCCAAGGTGTTCCTCATGGACGAGCCGCTTTCCAACCTCGACGCCAAGCTGCGGGTGCAGATGCGCGCCCAGATCGCGCGGCTGCAGCGCACGCTGGCCGTGACGATGCTCTACGTTACCCACGATCAGGTCGAAGCGATGACGCTGGGACACCGCGTGGCGGTCATGCGCCTCGGCGTGCTGCAGCAGGTGGCTCCGCCCCAGGAGCTCTACACGCGTCCCGTCAACCTGTTCGTGGCGAGCTTCATAGGCTCGCCGGCCATGAACGTGGTCGAAGCCGAGCTGCACAGCGAGCCCGACGGCCTGCGGGCGCGGTTCGGCCCGCACGACCTGCGGATCGATCCTGGTCTCGTGGCCTCGCGGCCGGCGCTCGCGGCCTACGACGGTCGCCGGGTCGTGCTCGGCGTGCGCCCGCAGAACGTCGAAGACGCGGCGCTGGTCGACAGCACCGGCACCGACAGCATGATCGAAGCCACGGTGGAGCTGCGCGAGAACCTGGGCTCCGAGATCGACGTGCACGTCGGCATCGACGCGCCGGTGCCGGCCCTCGAGGCGGTGATCGAGGCCACCGAGTCCGCCGAGACAGGCGCGCCCGGCGTGGCGGGGCGGCCCGAAGGCATCTTCGTCGCCCGCCTGGGAGCCGGCACCGAGGCCCGCGAGGGTCACCGGGTGAAGCTCTGGATCGACCCGCGGGCGCTGAACTTCTTCGACCCCGACAGCGGCCTCGCGCTCTACGAGTGACGAGCGGCGGCCGGCGGCCGACGTGCGGGGCCGCCGTCGCAGCCCCGGGCTCCCACGCAAGGTGATCCTCGACTAGGATGAGCGATCGAGATGTGTGCCGCGTCTGAACAGCATGGTGAACCGCCCGCCGGATCCGGACCGGCCTCCGCCTCTGCGGCGTCCGCTGCCGCCCGCACCGCCGCCGCTCGCCCCGTCGCCGGTGGGCCCGCCGACCTGCTCGTGGCCGGCGACGCCGTGCCCGACGTCATCGTCGGCGACGTCACCGGCGAGATCGCCTTCGGGCAGACCGAGACATTGGTCGAGCGCGGCGCGCTGACGGTCGGCGGTTCGTCCGCGATCATGGCCTGCGGCGCGGCGCGGCTGGGCCTGCGGGTCACCTTTGTCGGTGTGGTGGGAGACGACGCGGCGGGCCGGTTCATGCTCGACGAGCTCACCGCCCGCGGCGTTGACGTCTCGGGCTGCGTGGTGGCGCCCGGGAAGGCCACCGGGCTCACTGTGCACCTCGTGCGACCCGGCGCCGAGCGCGATCGGGCGATGCTGACATCGCTCGGCTGTGTGGGGGATCTCACCGCGGCGATGGTGCGCAGCGCGTTCACCGCGGGTGCGCGTCACGTTCACGTGGGCTCGTTCTATCTTTTGCCGGCACTCGCGCCCGACCTGGCGGAGCTGTTCGCCGAGGTACGGCTGGCGGGGTGCACGAGCTCGCTCGACACCCAGGGCGACTGGGAGGGCCGCTGGCAGGGCGGGCTGGCCGACGTGCTGCGCGCGACCGACCTTTACTTCCCCAACCGCGACGAGGCGCTGGCGGTGGCGGCGAGCTTCGGCGCGCGCCAGGAGGCAGACGCCGACGACCTCGAGTGGCTGCTCGAGACTCTCGCGGCGCTGGGGCCGCGGCCCGTCGTGAAGTGCGGCGCCCAGGGCGCCATCGCCCTCGAGGGCAAGGCCCTCGTGCGCGCCGCGGCTCCCCTCGCCGTGCCCGTCGACACCATCGGCGCCGGAGACAGCTTTGACGCCGGCTTCGTCTACGGGCACCTGCAGGGATGGCCGGTCGGCCGCAGTCTCGCGCTCGCGACTGCCTGCGGCTCGCTGTCGACGCGGGCGGCGGGCGGCGTCGAGGCGCAGCCGCGGCTCGAAGAGGCGCTCGCCGCGAGCGCCGATCGCGGGACGTCAGCGTAGGCCTCGGGGGAACTACCGACAGTCCAGGTTCGTGTCGATACACGCGTGCTGCAGGTCGCCATCGGGCTACAATGGCGGCGGAGGTGACGGCGACATGATCCAGATCGACTTCTCACGCGAGGCGCTCGAGGCCATCTGCCGACGGCGGGCAGTCAAGCGCCTCGCGCTCTTTGGTTCGGTGCTGCGCGACGACTTTGGCTCAGAGAGCGACGTCGATGTGCTGGTCGAGTTCGACCACGACACGTTCGAGGGTAAGCAGATCTACAAGATCTACGACGAGCTGACCGACCTCTTTGGCGGTCGCAAGATCGACCTGGTCGAGGTGGAGTTCGTGAACCGGCGGCTCCGCGATCACATCCTCGACGAAGCGCAAGATGTCTTCGCAGCGTGACGACCTCGCCTACGTCGAGGACATGCTCGCGCGGGTGCGCCGCATACTGGCCAAGACGCAGGGCGTCACGTGGGAGCAGCTTCGCGTTGACGACGACCTGCACGACATCGTTGAGCGAAGCATCTCGGTCATGGGCGAAGCGGCGCGCAAGGTCTCGAAGGATTACCGCGCCGCGCATCCGGAGGTTCAGAACTCGCCGAACGGCAGTCCCGTGACGCCCGTCCCCACCGGCGCGATACGGTCGCCGACGTAGACGACATAGCCGCTCTTGACCCGTTCCGGAAGGTCGCGCTGCAGCGCGCGGATCTGGATTCCCATCTCGGGACGCAGCGTGCCGGACGCCTTGGCCTCGATGGGCACAAGCAAGGGGTACTCATCCTCGACCAGGAGGTCGACTTCGGAGCCTTTGGCGGTCCGCCAGAAATGGATCCGCGGCGTCGTGGCGGAGCTCAGCATCGTCTTGTAGAGCTCGCCGAACACCGCCGTTTCGAAGATGGCGCCGGCGAGCGGCCCGTCGGCGGCGTGGCGCGGCTCGACGATGCCGGCCAGATGGCAGAGGAGCCCGACGTCTGTGAGGTAGACCTTCGGCGACTTGGTCAGCCGCTTGCCGGTGTTGGCGAAGTAGGGCCGGACGAGGACCGCCAGAAACGACGCCTCCAGGACAGACAGCCAGGCGCGGGCCGTCTTGGCGGTGAGGCCAAGGTCGCGCCCCACGTCGGCGAGGTTGAGGATCTGCCCGCTGCGCAGGGCGATCGTCTGCAGAAAGTCGCGGAACTGGGTGAGATCGGCGACCTGCCGGACCGAGCGCACGTCGCGCTCGAGATACGTGGCGACGTAGGCGTTGTACCAATCCGCGGTCTTGAGCTCGGGACGTGCGATGAGCTCGGGATAGGAGCCCCGCACCAGGCTCTGCCACAGCCCCTCGAACGCGGGCTGGGCGGCCGGGTCGCCCGGTGCCCCGGCTCGCGCAGTTCGCACGGGGATCTGCCCGCCAGCCTGCATGCCGGCTTGCGCAGCCGTGGGAGTGCCGGTCTGCCAGGGCAACGGCTCGTGGGTGCGGCCGGTGGCCTCGCGGTTCGACAGCGGCATGAGGTGCAGTATGGCGGCCCGCCCGGCCAGCGACTCACTGACTCGCTCGAGCAGCAAGAGGTTCTGCGAGCCGCTCAGCAGGTAGCGGCCACGCAGCTCGCGACGCTCGTCGATTGCCTCCTGCAGATAAGAGAGAAGATCGGGGACCTGCTGGACTTCGTCGAAGATCACCGGCGGGGCGTGGCGGGCCAGAAACGAACGCGGGTCGGCCAAGGCGAGCGCCCGTGTGTCGGGCGCTTCCAGCGAGACGTACTCGTGCGTCGCGCCGAAGAGGCGGCGAAGCAAGGTGGTCTTGCCGGCCTGGCGGGGCCCGGTGAGGACGACGGCCGGGAACTGCTCGGCGGCGCGACGAAGCGCGGGCTCGAGGGCGCGTTCGATGTAACGATCGTTCACGCTGTGCCGCCTCCCTGGTGGGGCACCCTCGCACCGTGCGGGCGCGTGGCATTTCTGGTGTAAATCGGAATTCTAATTCCCGATTTGCACCGATTCTGCCGCCGTCTCGGCTACGTGTCAAGGCGCCGGAGGCTGCAGTATCGTGCTGGATGTTCTGGTGACGGTGGACGAAGCCGCCGGAGAGCCGAGCTCGCCCGTCAAGCCAGGGAAGGGCGTAGCCGCCCCTCAGGGGTCGAGACAGCGCAGCTCGTCGAGCAGGCTGCCGCCCTTGTCTGCCGTGAACCCTTGCGCGTCGAACCAGCGCACCACGCCGCCGCCGTCGAGCAGCACGACCGAGGCGCCCACGAAGCCGCTGTCGCCGAGCAGGTCGCGCACCGGCCCGCCCTCGCGGTAGAGGGTGACGACCCGCGGCCAGAGCGACTCGGGCACGCCCTTGCGCATGCCGGCGTCGATCCAGCCAGCCCACGGGCGATAGGCGATCGCCGGGATGGTCGGCACCTCATAGACCGCCAGGTCCGGCGCGCGCCACGCGAGGAACTCGAGCCAGCTCGAGCAGTCGTCCTGAGCCGTGCGCTGGTAGGCGACGAGCAGGACCGCCGGCGCGCCGGCGAGGTCGTCGGGAAGACGCACAGTCTCGCCGGAGAGCGCCGTCCCGGCGACCGACGGGAACAGCCGGCCGACGGGGGAGCCGGCGGCATCGTTGCGGGTGATGCCGAGGCGGTCGTCGCGGATGTGGCGGCGACCGTCGTGGACGACCGTGGGGCCGTTGTCGAGTGAGTCGTCGCGGGCGTCGCGGCGATCGACGGGCTCGCCGGCGTAGCTGCGGTCGGGACTTTGCATCGGGGTACCCATCACCACAAGTCTTCCCCGTGGCGAGAGTCCCCGGTATGGGACCTTTGCCTACTCCACGCCCAACCTACTGCGTCCGACGCCTACTGCGTCCCGAGCCTACCGCGTCACCTCAGTCCGAGAGCCACGCGCCCGCTACTCAGCGCTCGTGGCGCTGAAAGCCTCATACCATTTCTGGGCTTGTCTTCTGGCGGCCTCGCGAGTGCGGAAGTAATGTGGGGCCCAGGGCGCCGTCACCCTCGACGGCAAGGCTGTGGTGCGCGCCGCCGCGGGCGCGGCGGCGCCGGTCGACACGATCGGCGCCGGCGACGGCTTCGATGCCGGCTTCGTCTTCGGGCACCTACAGGGGTGGCCGGTCGGCCGGACCCTCGCCCTCGCCACCGCTTGCGGTTCGCTGTCGACGCGGGCGGCGGGCGGCGTCGAGGCGCAGCCGCGGCTCGACGAGGAGCTCGCCGCGAGCGTCGACCGGGGAGCGTCGGTCTGAGCTCAGGCTGAGCTCATGCGCATCGCGCGCCGCGACACGGTGTGGTCAGTCCGGCAACCCCTCGAGGTCGTTCATCATCTGCCGGCGGTATGCCTGGAACGCTTCGCGTCGGCGGCAAGGTCCGCATGTCGACCTTCCGCTGGACCTTGGCGGCCATTCTGTTCAAGCCACTCGACGTACAGGTCCGCGCGTCGATGGTCATCGCGCCCTCGTCCGAGGAGGCGCTCAGTCAGTGGATGAGCAAACACCTCTCGGTTGCTATCCACCCCCACGACGACCGTGGCAGTCTCGAAGGCCTCGAGCAGCAGCTACTTGAGCTGTTCGACCCGCCGCTCAATTTGCGTCACATGCAGCCAACGCCACTGCGTCAACGCCTGACAGAGCTTCGCAAACGGATCAGTCATGACGCTTGAGTGAGCGCGTGCAGCCGTGCACTGGCGCCAGGGACTGGCCGAAACTGGCGCTGAGGCTTGGATGCGCTGGTAACTATCGGGTGGTATGGCGGGCTGGTCTCCGCTGGCGCCGTGAATCGCGAGTTCAGCGCTCTATTCGTCAGCGGTCGTGAGACCCAGGGGGTCAAGCTCGAGTAGATCTACGCGCCGCTCTTGGACGCCTATGCCATGGGCCGCACAGAGCCGAGCCAGCTCCTCGCCGCCGACCAGTCCGATTCTCGCCTTCCCGTCGGCTTCTGCCTCGCTGCGCGCAGCGGGTGTGAACTCGGCCGTCGTGACCACAAGACCGCGCTCATCGATCTTCAGCGCTCCCCGCAGTTCTCGCACCGTCGCGCCGGAGACCGAGTGAGTCCAACGCTTCGCCTGGACCCTGGTGACCACCGAGGTGAGGCCGCCCAGCGACAGCACCGCCACCGCGTCGACGCCCCCGTCCCCGCCTCGGCCGGTGTGGCGAACGTCGTAGCCGAGAGCCTCGAGAAGCGATACCACGAGGTACTCAAAGGCTTCAGGGCTGAGCTCCTTGATGGCCGCCTTGAGGTGCTGACGCACCTTGAGGTTGTGGCGTTCAATCGCGCGGCCGATGTCGAGGTCGTCTGGGCCGGGATCCTTGCCGAGGGACACCAGCCGGCTCTGCGTGAGTTCGTCGAGCCGGGCGACGAACTCCGCAGGTACCGGCATGAGCGTGCCTTGGAAGCCACGCAGTGGAGCGAACTCCCTAAGGACAGGGTCAGAGGCCAACTGGACGCGAAGCAATGGGGGGTCAAGTCGGAAGTCGTAGCGGATGTCGGTATGCCAACGGCTGTAGCCGCTCTCCGGCGTCTCATAAGGCACGCTGGTGATCGAGGCGATGTAGTAGAGGCCCGGTTCGTGGGGCCCCACGATCTGAAGCCACGCTCGATCGCCGACGCCGACGACCTTGTGGTACTTCGGCGTCCTCCAGTTGTCGGCACGCGATGCCGCTACGGCGGCATGGAGGTCGTACATCTTCAGGTTTGCCTGCATGAGCCAGTCGGTCATCGCCATCTCATGTTATCGCACTGAGGCTGGAGAGAGGGCTTGCCACACGAAGCGATGCGTTCGTGCCAGCAGCCGGGCTTTCGAGCGGGTCGCCTCGTTGCCAAAAGGTCGCACGCTGGGCTCATTCCGTCCGACTATCCTGCTATGGTGCCCATACGAATTCGAGAAATGACTTGGAGTACACATGACTGCTGACTACGAGAGCTTCTGCGAAGAGATCACATTGACCTCGGTGGCGGAGACCGTCGCGAAGTTGCTGACCTACCCGTTCGGCTTTCACGGCGACACGGGCATACGCGACTTCCTCTACGCCCGCCTCCACGTCAATGGCGGCGAGCGGCTCTGCGTGGACGACGAGCGACCGGGGTACTCCACGCTCCTGCTGCAGGCGGAGCACTACACGGTGGCCAAGTACCTCAGCACCGGCGAGTCTGCCCGAGGCGCGCGCTTCGACCTTGCCCTCGTGCGTCCGCCGGCTGCATCGGCTGCCATCGACGACCGGTGCGCCGAGAACCTGGACGCGCTGTTTGCTTTCGAGCTCGGCAAGAACAAGGCGTTCGGCAAAGTCATCGACCCGACGATGGTCGACCACAGCGTGGAGACGCTGACCGGGACGAGCGACGTCTCCAAGCTCTACCGGGAGCTCGCTCTGCATGGCCTTCAGCAGGGCTGGGCGATCGAGTTCTACGATTCTCGCGGCGGGAGCGGCGCAGCGATCATCCCCAAGGCCCTCGAGATCTGCGAGGGGCTCGAGCTGAGTGCCGGCAGAAAGCTGGTCGTCGTCTTCGTCGGGTTCTCCGTCGATGGCCAGCACCACGTCTCGTCGAATGACAAGGCGGTGCAGGCCGAGCTCCTCGCCAGGCTTGCAGCTCGCGGCATCGCGGCAAGGCCAGACCTGGTGCCCGCGCTGAGAGTCGCGCCGACTCAGCAGGGAGGGCATAGCTGGGGCGCCGCGGCGCTGCCCAGCGCGACCGTCGCCGAGGTTTTCGGCGATCGCGACGAGTTCGCGCAGCGCATCATCGAGCTCGGCGGCATGACGGAGGTGGGCCGCAAGTCCCGCTACGTGAACCTCAGCAGCGCCGGCAAGACCAACATCGCCCAGATCCACCCGCAGAAGGACGGCATCGGGCTGGTGCTCAAACGGCGCAGCGCCCGACTGCCCGCGACCGACCTTCAGGAGATACCGGTCTCGTCGCTCACTGGCTACGCTGGGCGGAACGCACGCTGGCTTGATGGCCAAGGCTCGCTATTCGAGAACAAAGGCCCGGCCGTCGCCTACCTCATTCCGGATACCGTCGACGAGCTCGGCGACGACGACCCGGAGTGGCTCGAGGTCGCGAAGCTCCTCGAGCATGCTAAAACGCTGTGACGATGCTCTCGCTCGAGAACCTTGATGCCAAGTACGGCGAGCTCTTCGCGCTGCTCGGCGATCGAAAGGCGCAGGTCCTCGCTTTCAAGGACTACATCGAGCGGGAGACGAGTTGGCTGACGTCACCGGCGTCGACGAGGTTCCACCTGAACGTTGAGCGGGGCCTCCTGCTGCACTCCGTCGGCGTCACGTACAACGCACTCGGCACGAGGGACCTTCTCGCGCCGGACATCCCCGACGAGTCGATCGTGATCGCGGCTCTCTTCCACGACCTCGGCAAGGTGGGGTACCCGGGCAAGCCCTACTACTTGCGCAACGACGTGCAGTGGGAGATCACGAAGCGCAACATGACCTACAAGGTCAACCCCGAGGTCACGACCATGAACCTTGCCGTGAGGAGCCTCTACCTCATCAGCAACCGCGTGGCGCTCAGCGAGGACGAGGCCCAGGCGATCGTTGCCCACGACGGCATCTACCCCGTATCCGGCGGCGTCAACAACCTGGACTATCACCACAAGGAATGTCGACTGCAGATGATCGTTCACTTCGCCGACAAGTGGACCGCCGCGGTGGACGAAGAGGGGCGGCGCTAGAACGTGGCGTAAGATGACCTGCCGGGAGGCTTGAGAGGCAACAACCCATCCGATCGGGGAAGGCTGACTATGAGCTTGACGATTGCGGTCCAGGGTCCGGACGGTACGGCGGCGCTGTGGGAGCCAGCCACCCTCGACCGGCTTGGCAAGAGCGAGGACTACCTCGAGAAGGCCCTCTCGCGGACGCCGGAGCTGCTCTGCCTCGAGGCGAAGCGGACCGGCATTTACGGGCCCTTCGCCGTCTTCAACCAGCTTCCGCTCGAGACCCCCCAGGGCCGGACGATCTATCCCGATATCGTGCTGCTGGCGGCAAGCGGCGACGTGGTCATCGTCGAGGTCAAACTGTTCGCGAACCCCGAGCTCAGAGACAGGCGCGTGATCGCTCAGGCGATCGACTACGTGTCATCGCTTTCGGCGCTCACCGAGGGCGGGGTAGCCCGCCTCTTCAACGGTGGCGAGGAGGCTGACTGGACCACCCTGGTGCGCGGTCACTTCCCCAACGAGCGTGATCCTGACGAGCTGTCTGCGGCCCTGCTGGAGAACGCGCACGACGGCAACGTTCACATCGTCGTCGCCTGCGACAAGGCGCCCAAAGGTGTCTACGAGCTGGCAAAAAGCGTGTCGGCGCAGTCGCATCTGGGGTTCTCGCTCGACGTTGTGGAGGTCAGCCCATTCGTCCCTAAGGTCGGGCCGGCGGACCAGATCATGTTCGTGCCCAACGTACGAATGTCCACCGACGTTGTCGCGCGGACCGCGATCAGTGTTACCTACGAGGCCGGTTCCCCGAAGCCGGGCATTGCGATCGAAACGACCAGCGTCGAGGCGATCGAGGAGAACCTCGCTTCGGCTGCACAAGGCACCACTCGCCAGAGCCGCGCTCGCAACTGGACGGACCAGGAGACCGAGGACGTCTTCCTCGCTAGCGATGATCCCACGGTGCGCGATCTGTTCCTCTTCGCGAAACAGGAGAGCTTCGGAGGGCAGATTCAGGCGAACACTCCTCGAGTGTCGGCGGCGTTCGGGTTCTATATGCACGTGAGAAAGCCGAATGGCAAAGACGGGCCCCTGATGTTCTTCAACTACGTGGATGGCGCCCGGCAGCTGGTCGTGTACGTCAGGTGGGAGCCGGAGACCGTCCCCGAGGCCGTGCTTTCCGACTACAAGAGCGAGCTCAAAGCCGCCTTGGGGCCAGCCTTCAAGGCAGAAGCCTTGGAGCCGAATGTCCCCCTTGCGGCTATCGGAGAGAATCTGGACGGGTTCAAGAACGCGGTCAGGAAGCTCCAGAAGAAGATCGACCCAGATTCGAATGGCCCGCTGAGCCTGTAGGACGTCGAATGCATCTGATCCCGCCCACGATTGCGCCGGACACACCGAGCGACGGAGAGAAGCTCGTTTTCGAGTTGCTCGCCGCGGACTCTGCGCATCCCGACTGGACCGTCCTACATTCCCTCGACATTGCCCATCACCGTCGGCAGATGGAGGGCGAGATCGATTTCTTGGTGATCGCGCCTAGTCTTGGCGTGCTGGTACTCGAGGTGAAGGGCTGCAAGCGGCTGCGGCGCGAGCACGGGCTGTGGTATCTGGGCGCGCACTCCCCAGAGGAGCGTGGCCCGTTCAAGCAGGCATCCGAGAACATGCACACCCTGCGCGAGCGGCTCGTGAAGCACCGGCCGGAGCTCGGGGGCGTGCTCTTCCAGTCCGCGGTTTGCTTTCCGTTCCTCACATTCAACGAGGCAAGCGAGGAATGGCACAGCTGGCAGGTCGTCGACAAGACCAAGCTCGACGCTCGCCCCATCGGCGACTGCCTGGCTTCCACGTTGCGTCAGGCGCGTGAGCGCGCCGTCGAGCTGGGGAAGGTCTGGTTCGATCAGGCCGCGGCCGAACCCACGACAGAGCGGTGCACGGAGGTCGTGTGGGTAACTCGCCCCGACTTCGAGTTCTTTGAGGCCCCCAAGGCTCGCGCTAGGCGCACGGATGAGGAAATCCGCCACTACACCGAGGAACAGTTCGGGGCTCTCGACTACATGCGACGCATGCCGCGGGTGATCTTCGACGGCCCGGCCGGCACAGGCAAGACACTGCTCGCCCTCGAGGCGGCGCGGCGTAGCCACGCCGCCGGAAGAAGCGTCCTATTGCTCTGCTTCAATCGGCCTTTGGCAGCGTGGTTGCAGGATCAGGCTCAGGAGCTTCGCAATCCCATTGAGGACCCCACAGTGATCGTGCGTACGATCCACCAGCACATGACGGAGCTGGCGAACCACACGGCACAGGGCTCTCCCGAAGACGGGACAAGCTACTTGGATGTAGCACTTCCCGAGGCTGCGGGCGAGCGCCTCCTCGAGAACTGGGACGCGCTGCAAAAGGCCGAACGTGACAATCCGGGCGTAGCAACCCGCGCTTCGCGGTTCGGCGTGTTCGACGAGCTCATCGTCGACGAGGCCCAAGACGTCCTGCGTGGCTGTTTTCGTGATGTGCTCGACCTCAGCTTGAGGGGCGGCCTCGCCGAGGGCACGTGGCGGATGTTCGGCGACTTCGCCTGGCAGACCATCTACGACGACACCGTTTCACTCAAGGCTTTTTGCGCGGGCGACGGCGGCGGCTGCACGGAGTTTCCACTCGACGAGAACTGCCGCAACACGCCTCGGGTTGCCGGCATGGCCTGTGAGGCCGGACACGTCCAACCTGGCTATCGCAAGGTGCTGCGGCCCGACGATGGTATCCAGCCTGAGATCGGCTTCTACACGGACGTCGACGATCAACGTAGGCAGCTCATTGACGTTCTGCAGGCTCTGCACAACTCGGGCTTCACTGGTCCACAGGTTGCCGTTCTGAGCACGCGGGGCGACGCGCGAGCGGTCGCCGCATCACTCGGTGAGGCGCCTTGGCGCGACCGGATCGGACCGTTGGTCGACGATGAGACGCTCGACGGCAAGGTGAACCTGCGCACAGCCAAGATCCGCTACAGCAGCATCTATCGCTTCAAGGGTCTTGAGGCACGCGCCGTGGTGTTGACCGACATTGATCACCTGTCGAAGCCCCTGGACCGTTCGCTGATGTATGTGGGAGCGACGCGGGCGACGCATCGGCTCGTGGTCCTGGCGCACGAGGCGCTGCGCGGGGAGCTGTCGCGGGTGTTTTGATTCCGATGGCGGGTGCCGCAGGTCGTAGGTGAACTCCAGGCAGTCGTATCATGATGGAGATGTCATGCGCAGAGGGCTGGTAGACCAAGATGATGCTCTGGGCGGAGAAAGGCCCATGACTCACATCAGGCGGGGGTCTTCGTGAATACCGAGCCGATCGAGCGACCACTCATCAGTCTCTACTGGCCAGACCTCGAGCGCATCGTGGACGAGCGCGAAGGGGACCCTAATGCACTCGCGGAGGTCCTTGTAGAACTTGGCTTCCGATCCCGTTCTGGCGCGGTGCGCTTGAGAGAGCGAGTCATCGATCGACTGAACGAGCTCGGTGAAGAAGGATGGCCCTGGCCAACGACTACCGCAGCGTCGGGCGACGGTTTCATCGATGCTGAGGAGTGGCCACGAGCTGGGATGCTGTCGTTCCTTGGCTACCATGTCGGCGAGAGCGGTCTTGAAGCCGACGAGAGGCGGAGGATTTTGGATCTGGCCTACGCCGGCCGCTTGCCCAATGTGAACGACTCGCAGTACATGCAAGGGTGGGGAGCGCCCGGCAGCTCTGCTCGACTCCGGAAGATGGCGGAGTCCATCGCGGCCTTCTGCCGCAATCAAATCAGGAAGGATTCGTCAGCGCGCTCGGTGACTGAGTGGGAGTCCGACTTGGACTACCTCCACACGCGGTACTACGTCGGCCGCTACGACTTCGTCTGGCCAGACACGACGCTTACCTGACCAGCAGACAGTCTGCCGGCGAGGTCTCCGGTGGCCCAGGTCAAGCTCTCGTGAGCACTTCCGAAACTGTACCAAGGAGTCGGTTCGCCCTGGACGACTTTCCCCTACAGGGGCTCGCTGACCACCGGAGCTGACCCGCCGAGCGCCGCTAGTGCGCGGACCGTGTCAACGCCGGTCTGCTTAAGGGTCACCGTGGCCGGCAACCGAGGGCACTCGTGGGCACAGTCGTGCTGACACAAACGTCTCGGTGAGGTTATTTGTAAACCACATTAAACATTAAGGACATTTCAAGAACCGTGCGATAATGACATCATCTCAAGAATTGTGGGGGAGGGCTTGTGAAGATCCGTTCAGACAAAGATGTAGGTGCACGAATTGCCGGGCTACTCGGCGATCGTCCGCATAGAGAGCTCGCCGACGCTGTTGACCTGCAGCCGTCCGTTCTAAGTCGGGCGCTGGCCGGCGACAGGGCATTCAACATGTCCGAGCTCGTCGACATCGCCGACTACTTGGGCGTGCGCATTGAGGAGTTGCTGTTCGAGGAGCAGCCGGTGTTCGTCAAGCGTGGCACCGCGGACGATGAACCGCCGCGCGCCGCCGTCGACCGCTGTTCGCGGCTCATCGACGCCATGCTGCAAATCGAGGCCGTCGGCCAATGAGCAACGTCGCAGCATGGGAGCGCGGGTATGTGGCTGCCCGCTCAGCGCGCGCGAGGCTTGGGTTAGGACTCGAAGCGCCGATCGCCGACGTAGTGCTCGCGGTCGAGGATCTCGCGGGTGTCCCGGTCACCGTGCTCGCTCTGCCCGATGGTCTGGCGGGTCTGCAAGGTCGCAAGCACGACCGCAGTTTCATCTTCGTCAACGGTGCCGAATCACCGGTGCGGCAACGGTTCACGCTGGCTCACGAGTTCGGGCATGTGGAGCTGGGCCATGCGGGGTCGGTCGACTACACGGCCGACGTGTTCGGTGAGGGGCGCAAGCCGCCGGCAGAGGCGCAGGCCGATGGGTTCGCCGCCGAGTTCCTGGCGCCGGCCGACGGGGTGCAGCGCTGGCTGGCAGCAGTCGATCAGCCGCCCTCCACCCTCGAGACCGTCGTGCGGCTCGCCGACTATTTCCACGTAAGCGCCGAGGTCGCCCTGTACCGGCTGCAGGCGGCGCGCCATCTCACGAAGGGCAAGTTCGAACCCATCACGGCGCTGATCAGGGCAAGCGAGCACATCGCACTGTGCCGGCGGCTGGGTCTGGGCGACTTCGAGGACACGCTCAATCGCGCGGTCGGCCACCTGCCACGGCTGCCGCGGGCGACCATGACGCAAGCCGCGACCGCCTACGAGCGAGGCCTCCTCAGCGTCGAACAGACCGCGCACCTCCTCGAGGTCGAACCTGAACTCGTTCGGAGCGAGTTCGACCGGAGGGGCGTCAAGTCCGGCCGGCACGAGCCCGACTACTGATGCCCATGCGCTCGCAGACGGCAGCAGATGTGTTGCTGGACGCGAGCGTGCTCTGCCGTTTCGCCCAGCACGGCCTGGTCAAGGAGCTGCGCGACTACCTCGGCCACCGAGCCCGCATCACGCCCGACGTTGAGCGCGAGTTGCTGCGCCTTGCGGCGAGGTCAGAGTTCAGCCAGCTCCACGACTTTCTCGCTCAGGATGGCGCCGTTGTTCGCACCGCGGGCAAGTGGCCCAAGACAACCAAGAACCTGCCCGACGCGCTCAAGCTCGAGTTCATCAGGCTGCTCGAACTGAAGCGCACCATCGGTGAGCACGACCGGGCTCACGCCGGCGAGATCGCGACGGTTCTCATGGCCACGCACCGCGGCTGCGACTTGGTGATCATGGACGACGACTGGGGCGCTGACCTGGCCCGAAAGACCCACGGGCTCACGGTCATGTCCACCGCGCGGTTGGCGCAAGAGATGGCCGTCGCCGGTGCTCTGTCCGAGGCCCAGGCCTTTGCCGTATTCGACAGCGCAACGCCCGACGGCGTCGGGCGCGAGCGCTTCAAGGTCGGGCTCAGGCAACTGCGCTCCTAGGCTCACATGCACGTGGGGCAGTCGCGCAGGTGGCTGACCTGTGCCGCCCACCGTCGGAGCTCTTGCTTGTCGGTCGAGCAGAACTTCTCGTAGGTCGTTAGACACTTCCGAGGGTCGAGATGGCGGCAGTCCTGCCTGTGCAGCACCATGTCTTCGGGAGACCCGTAGTGTAACGACGTTGCGTCGTTCGAAGACGGCGCGCCGGATCCGTCCCTTCGTCCTGCTATGGTGATCGTCTATCCAAGGGGGGACGATGGGCGAGTTCGGGCTCTCGAAGTCGAAGATCATGGACGGGCTGCAATGCCCAAGGCTGCTGTGGCTCGAGGTACATGACCCGGAACGGGTCCAGCAACCCCCAAGCACCGAACGCATCTTCGCCATGGGTCACGAGGTCGGACGCTTAGCTCAAGAGCTCAATCCTGGCGGCGTCTTGGCGGGACCTCGCACGGACGGCCGCCTTGCTCCGGGCGACCTCAGGGCGGCAGAGGCCGACACCAAACGGCTGCTGGCAGAGCCGGGCGACCTCACCATCTACGAAGCGACGTTCGCGCACGACGGGGTGTTGGTGCGCACCGACCTCTTCTTTCGCGAGGGTGGCCGCTATCGGTTCACGGAGGTCAAGTCGAGCACCAAGCTCAAGCCGCACTACGTGACCGACGCCGCGATCCAGGCGTGGGTCCTGCGCGAGTCCGGCGTGCCCGTCGAGCGCGTGGGCTTGGCCCACATCGACAACACCTTCGTCTACCCGGGAGGTGGCGACTACACGGGCCTTTTGGCCGAAGAGGACATCACTGCCGATGTCGAGGCGCTCCTGCCCGCGATCCCCGGATACGTGACCGCCCTGCGGTTGATGCTGGATGGGGAAGTGCCATCGCCGCGGATCGGACCGAACTGCAACACACCGAACGGGTGTCCCCTCAAGGAAGACTGCTGCGCCGAGACCGCCGAGTTCCATGTGGCCTGCCTTCCACGCGGCGGCAAGCTCATCCCGGCGCTCCAGGACGAAGGCTTCTACGATCTGCGCGACGTGCCCCTCGAAAGGCTCAAGAACGCAGACCACATCCGTGTCTGGCGCGCGACCTGTGCCGGCAGCCCCGAGACCGACCCGGCGATCGCCGACTTCATGCGCAGCTTGCCCTTCCCGCGCTACTACCTCGACTTCGAGACCATCGGCTTTGCGGTCCCGATCTGGACGGGCACGCGCCCCTACGAGGTGCTGCCGGTGCAGTTCTCTTGCCACGTCGAGCGCGCCGACCGCAGTCTTGAGCACCTCGAGTTCCTCGAGGTGAGCGGTGAGCCTCCGATGCGCGCCTGTGCCGAGGCCGTGGTAGCGGCGCTGGGCAAGGACGGGCCGATCCTGACCTATACGACCTATGAGGAGCACCGTCTCCGCTGGATGGCCGACTCGTTCCCCGATCTCGCGCCGGCACTTCTGGCCATCGTCGATAGGCTGGTCGACCTCCATCCGCCGATCCACGACCACTACTACCACCCCGAGATGCGCGGCTCCTGGTCGATCAAGGCCGTCGTGCCCACCGTGGCCCCCGACCTCTCCTACGACGATCTCGACGAAGTGCACGAGGGCACCGGTGCCCAATCCGCCTTCGAGGAAGCCATTCGCCCAGACACATCACCAGAGCGCCGCGAGGAGCTTCGGCAGAAGCTGCTCGCTTACTGCGAGCGCGACACCGAGGTGATGGTCCGCCTCGTGCGGCATTTCGAGGCTGTCTAGACCACGAGGCGGTCGGGCCTCTGCGCGCGCGGGCGATGACCTCAGGCGGGCGCCGATGCGCGTCGCCGCCTGTTGGGGCCGCTGCGCGCGGCGGGGATGGCCGGCGTCGCACTCCTTCGCCCACCTCCTCGCAGGCAGAGTTATAGTGACAGTTTAACGTTCCACTGTCTATAATCTCTGAGATTGGGCATCCTGGTTCTAGAACTGGGAACCAGCCATCGACAAGGAGGGGATGTGAGCGGCGACTACGACCTGGCGGACCTGTGCCGGGCAGCCGGGGTGACCCAGCGCACGGTGCGCTACTACATCCAGCAGGGTCTGCTCGAGCCGCCCGACAGCCGCGGGCCCAAGGCGCGCTACGGCGAAGGCCATCTCCAGCGCCTGCGTCTGATCAAGCGCTTGCAGCGACGGCATCTGTCCCTGGCCGAGATCCGACAGATGCTCGACGAGCTCAGCGACGCGGGCGTCGACGAGGCCCTGGGTGAGCCGGCGGCCGCGGAGCCCACCTCGGCACTCGAGTACATCGCCGCCCTGCGTGCGTCGCCGGCGCAGTCGCGATCCTGGCAGTCCTGGCAGACGAACGCTCAGTTCGCGCCGCCGCGCCTGCCACTCGCGGTCTTCGAGGAGTCCAGCGGCCAGCAGTTGGCCGGGGGTCCCGCCACCCCGCCCAGGTCGCGCGGCGAGGAGTCGTTCGGGCGGCGTTCGCAGTGGGAGCGCATTGCCCTGGGACCCAACGTCGAACTGCAGGTGCGCCGTCCCCTGTCGAAGACCGAGAACCGCGCCGTCGAGCGACTGCTCGACACGGCGCGGGAGCTGTTCGAAGAGATGTCAGAGGAGGAGTCATGAACTTCACGGCACAGATCGATCGCAAGCTCATCAGGGCGCAGGCCGGCAGCGTGCGCTATGTCCTGGCCCACATCGAGGCGCCGGCCGCCCCGGCGCGCGAAGGCCGTCTGCCGGTCAACCTCGCCTTCGTGCTCGACCGCTCCGGCTCGATGAACGGCGAGAAGATCGCCCTGGCCCGCGAGGCCGTGATCACGGCGCTGCACAGCCTGCGCGCCGAGGACCGCTTCGCCCTGGTCGTCTACGACAACGTCGTCGATCTCGTCATGCCATCCACCCCGGCCGACGGCGAGGCGCGACGCCAAGCCGAGCTGCTGCTGCGGGCCATCGACGCCCGCGGCTCGACCGACTTGGGCGGCGGCTGGCTCGCCGGCTGCGAGCAGGTCGCCCAGGCGCTCGACGAGCAGGGGGTGGCGCGCTGTCTGCTGCTGACCGATGGCCTGGCAAACGTTGGCATCACTGACCGCGACGAGCTGGCAGGTTACGCCCACGATCTGGCCGCCCGCGGGGTAGCCACGACGACCTTCGGGGTGGGCCGCGACTTCGACGAGGTCCTGCTCGAGCAGATGGCCCTGCGGGGCGCCGGCAACTTCTACTACATCGAGTCGGCCAAGCAGATTCCCGACTACATCGCCAGCGAAGTCGGCGAGGCCCTCGAGGTCGTCGCCCAGGACGTGCGGCTCGAGATCGAGTCTCCCCACGGCGTCTGGATGAGCTCCCTAAACGACTTGACGACCAACCAGGACGCCGGGCTGACGACCGTCAGCCTGGGCTCGCTCGTATCCGAGCAGGTCGTCGACACGGTGCTGCAAGTCACGTTTCCTCGCGGCTCGCTCGGCGAGGAGCAGCACCTGTCGGTCGTCGTCCGTGACCGCGACGGCGTCCTGGCCGACGCGAACGAAGCGCTCGAGCTGAGCTTCGCCTACGCACCGCATCGCGAGAACGACCGCCAGGCGCGCGACCACGAGGTCGACCGCGAGGTGGCCAAGCTCTACGCGGCCCGGGCGCGGCGCGAGGCCGCCGAAATGAACCGCCGCGGCAACTTCAAGGAAGCGCAGCGCATCGTGCTCGGCACGGCGCGCCGCATCGGCGAGTACGCAGACGGCGACCCCGAGCTGCTGGCGCTGGTCGCAGAGCTTCGCAGCCTGGTCGAGATGCATGCCGTGCAGATGTCGGCAGGCGAGCTCAAGAGCGAGCGCTCAGTGTCGTGGAACCTGGTGCACAGCCGCGGCGTGAGCGGCCAGGCCAGGAAACTGACCGACGAGCCGGAGTAGGCCGCGGTGATGGCACGTGAACTGGCGACGCGGGTGACGCCTGTGGCGGAGCCGGTGTGGGACGGCGTCACCCGCGCCCAGACCCTCTCAGACGAGTGGGCCGCGGCTCGGGGCAAGCTTGCCGGCTCCGCACGGGCTCACGACTGGCACGGCGTGTTCGAGGTGCTCGGCGAGTTCCCCGGCATGGTCAACTGCTCTCGACCCGGCGGCGTGGCGCTGTACAGCCCGCTGCACCACGCCGCCTGGGCCGGCGCCGACCGAGCGGTCGTCGAGCGCCTGATCGCTTACGGCGCCTCTCGGACACTTCGCACGGCTCGCGGCGAACGCGCCGTCGACATCGCCAGGCGCAAGGGGCAGGTGCACCTGCTCGCGGTGCTCGAGCCGGTGAAGCTGCGTCGCGTCCCCGCCAAGACGTTGGCCAAGCTGCAGGCGCACTTTCATGAGGTGATCCGCGGCCGCGTCTCCGACCTGGTCCGCAAAGAGGCTCTCAGGCTCCCCGAGCTCGAGCCACTGCTCGAGCTCGAGAACCCGCGCGTGTACTTCGCCGTGCCCGGCATGTACGGCGGTTTTGAGTACACGCTCCAGCCCGCGGGCGAGGCCTCAACGCTGGCCGTCGATAGCTGGTGCCGGGTGTGCGGCGGCTCCGGGCAGCGCCACCTGGTCACGGCGGCGGGCAGCACGCTTGTGGAAGACGGCTTCATCTAGCCGCTGGGCAACCCCTCGGGCTGATCCGACCACGCTGCCCGCGCTTTGACGGCATGCCCGCTTCGGGACTGAGAGGTGCCAAGACTGGCCCGCCGTGGAGGAATACTCGCGCACCCGTAGCCGGTGGCCCTTGCTAAACGCCTCCTCGCGTTAGTCCCAGGCCCGCAACAGGTACCGTGTCCCCGCGCAGAATCAGCCGAGCCCGCCCATGTGCGGGCCGCAACGCCGAGGAGGCACCATGCCGACAGTCATCGGATATCACGATGTGAAGGACAAGGATCACTGGCTCAACTCGCCAAAGCGCGAAGAGTTCTTCGGGCCCCTCGGGGTCACCAACATCCGGAAGTTCGTCGATCCGCAGAACCCGACTCGCGTGGGCATCCTCATGGACGTCGCCGACATGGATGCCCTCATGTCGGCGATGCAGACCCAGGGGGCGGCCGACGCGATGGCGTACGACGGCGTGGTTTCCGAGTCCCTGGTGATCCTCGTCGAGGCGTAGCTCTCGGACACACCCGCACTCGAACGCGGACCCCGGGACCAGATCTGGCGGAGGAGAACGATGCCTGCTGATGACGTAGACCAGGATGTCACCTCGGCGACCAGCGAGGTGTGGAGCAATCACGTCCCCGTACCGGGAACGCCGGAGGGATTCACGGCTCGCACGACCTACCCGACGAATCCCGACGGGGTCGAGGTCACGCTCGAGCGCTGGCGGGCGGGCACCGAGGAGCCGCCTCACTGGCACCCGGGCGACGACATGACGGTCGTCGTCGAGGGCAGGATATCGGTCCAGTTCTATCGCAGGGAGGCCCGCGGTCTGGTGCGCGACGGCGAGAGGGTCTTCGTCGAAAAGGGCGGGGTCGGATACATCCGCGCCGGCCGAGTCCACGACGCCAGGTACGTCGACACCTGCCAGCTCGTGTACGTCCACAACGGGGCCTTCGCCTTCAATCCGGCGGATGCCGAGGTGGTCGGCTGAGCAGCGACTCGGCCGCGAGGCCGCTCGAGCTCGATGAGACCGAGACCTGCCCAACGTGCCCAGGGCCCGGGTGCGCTTTGCCTACTTCAGCCCCAGCGACACCTTCAGCGCCAGGTTGACGTCTTGCATCGCCTGTTCGGACAGGGTGCCGAGCTTCTCTTCGAGCCGGGAGATGAGGACGGTGTTGAGCGACTCGCAGTGGATCCACGCGGGGGCGCCCAGCTCATCTGCGGCCAGGCGCACCAGGAACGGATAGTCGCTGCGGGGAGCGCTTGAGAGGATGGCCACGATGGTGGTCGGGGACCAGCGGTTGCCGACGTCGTTTTGGACCACCAGAGCGGGGCGGCGCCCGACCGGTGGCGGGAAGGTCATCCAGTAGACGTCGCCGCGCAGGGGCGTCATGTGATGGTAGCGCCGGGCATGGTGGCGGTCGGGATGATGGCGGCGGCTGGCGGGAGCGTGGTGGCGAGCGGGTCGGTGGTGGCGAGCCGGTCCGTAGTGGCGAGCCGGTTCTTTGAGCGCCGCCCGGTCACTCCGGCAGCGCTTCGGCCACGAGAGACTGCATGGCCTCGGCGACGTCGAGTTGACTGCCGCCGATGTCGCGGTAGCCCCGCTCGAGTCTCTGTGCCAGCAGATGGTCGCGCAACAGGTCGAGCGCCTCGATCACGATCTGTGTCTTGCTTTCGTGGCGCTCGGCGGCGAGATCGGTGAGGAACTGGTTGGCTTGGTCGGGCAGGCGGACCTGCACCGGGGTGGTCGCGACGCGCGACATGTGGCGGCTCCGTTCGTCATGGCCGCAGTATGGGGCGGCCTGCTGAGAAGTGCAAGCATTGTGTACCGCAATTTCGCATGCCGTCAACCATGCAAGTCCGCACGCGTGCCGGCTCAAACCGTCCCCGAGCGCCGCCCGAGCGCCGCCCCGTCGGTCGCGCTTGCGCGCCTCCGCGCGATAGTTCACGCCTCGCGCGAGCGCATCTGATAGAATCCTGAGTCCCGATTTGGAGCGCTCATGGCGACTGGCAGCACAAGACCCGCTATGACGCGGCCCACCACCTACCAGGCGATCATCGGCGCGTTGCAATCGTTCTGGGAGCGGCAGGGCTGCGTCGTGGTGCAGCCGTATCACACCGAGGTTGGGGCCGGCACGTTCAACCCGGCCACGTTCCTGCGCTGCCTCGACGCGCGCCCTTGGCGGGCCGCCTACGTCGAACCCTCCACGCGGCCCGCCGACGGCCGCTACGGCGCCAACCCGTTCCGCCTCGGTCACTACTTCCAGTATCAGGTCGTGATCAAGCCCTCGCCGCCCGACATCCAGGACGTCTACCTGCGCTCGCTCGAGGCGCTCGGCGTCGACCTGCGCAAGCACGACATCCGCTTCGTCGAAGACAACTGGGAAGGCCCCACGCTGGGCGCCTGGGGCCAGGGCTGGGAGGTCTGGGCCGACGGCATGGAGATCACCCAGTTCACCTACTTCCAGCAGCTCGGCGGCTTCGATTGTGACCCGGTGACGATCGAGCTCACCTACGGTCTCGAGCGCATCGCCATGTACCTGCAGGGCGTCGACTCGGTCTACGACATCGTCTGGAGCCGCTGGACCGAGCCCGACGGCAGCGAGCGCACCGTCACCTACGGCGACGTCTATCAAGAGAACGAGCGCGAGTTCAGCCGCTACAACTTCGAGGTCTCCGACGCCGACATGCTGTTCCGCCACTTCCGCGAGTTCGAAGCCGAAGCCCAGCGCTGTCTCGACGCGCGCCTGCCGATCCCCGCCTACGACTACGTGCTCAAGTGCAGCCACGCCTTCAACATGCTCGACGCCAGCGGCGTCATCTCCGTGACCGACCGCACGGCCCACATCGCCAGCGTGCGCGATCTGGCCCGCAAGGTCGCGGGGCTGTACCTCGAGATCGTGGCAGGCGCCGACGACGCACCCCAGGCCAACCCCGATGTCACCCGTACGGATGACAAACCGGGCGGCGCCGGCAAACCGGGCGCCGCCGGCAAACCGGGAGCCAGGGCATGAGCTCCGGCTGGCTGTTCGAGATGGGCGTCGAGGAGCTGCCCTACAAGACCTGCCAATCGGTCCTCGCGCAGCTGCGCGGCAAGGGCGGCGCCGAAGCGCCGGGGCTGGTCTACGAAGCGCTCGCCGCCGCTCGCCTGCTGGGCGACGGCGACGCGACAGGCCCCGCCGCCTTTGCCGAAAGCCGCCTCAAGGTGATGGTGGGGCCGCGGCGCATCGCCGTGATCGTCGCCGACCTGCCTCGCGAGCAGGGGGCCGAGACGTCGCGCTTTCGCGGCCCGCGGGTCGACGTCGCCTTTAGCCTCGACGGCACGCCGACCAGGGCCGGCGCGGGGTTCGCCCGCAGCAAGGGGCTCACGCCCGCGCAGCTCGGGCGCGAGACGAGCGACGGCAATGAGTTCGTGGTCGCCGTGATCCAGGCCGAGCAGCGCCCGACTCAGGCCGTGCTGCCCGACGTCTGCCGGCGCCTCATCACCGGGCTGCAGATCCCGCGCGGCATGCGCTGGGGCGCCCGCCCGGCGGGCGCCGACGACTACCTGCGCTTCTCGCGACCGCTGCGCTGGCTCACGTGCGTGTTCGCCGGCCAGCCGGTGCCCTTCGACTTCTACGACCTGCGCGCCGGCGACGTCACGCAGGGCCACCGCGTGCTCGGCCGCTCGCTCCTCGTCGACCGCGCCAGCCACTACGAGCGCCACCTGCGCGAGCAGCACGTGATCGCCGACCACGACGAGCGCCGGCGCCTGATCGTCGAGGGCCTGGACGCGGCCGCCGCCAAGCTCGGCGGCCGCTGGTCCGACCCGGCCGGCGTGCTCGAAGAGAACATCTACCTCGCCGAATGGCCGAGCGTGCACGCCGGCGCCTTCGACCAGGGTCATCTGCGCCTGCCGCGCGAGGTCCTGGTCACCGCCATGCAGGCCCATCAGCGCTACTGCCCGGTCGAAGACGCGGCCGGTCGGCTGCTGCCGGCGTTTCTGTATGTGTCCAACGCCGACCCGGCGGCCGCGGCGCTCATCACCCACGGCAACGAGCGCGTGCTCGAAGGCCGGCTCGACGACGCCGAGTTCTCCTACGACCGCGACCTCGCCGAGGGCCTCGCGGCCATGGCCGCGAGGCTGAGCGAGGTCGTCTTCCACGCCAAGCTCGGCTCGCTCGCCGACAAGTCGGCCCGCCTTTTAGCGCTCACGCAGCGCCTGGCGGAGTGGGTCGGCGGGCCCGGCGAGCGCGAAGCGGTCGCCGCCGCCGCCGACCTGGCGCTCACGGCTCCGGTCACCGGCGAGCTGCCGGCGGCCGTCATCGCCGCGCGCCATGCCAAGGCCGACCTCGTGAGCCAGGTCGTCATCGAGTTTCCGAGCCTGCAGGGGCAGGTCGGCGGGGTGTACGCCGCCAAGGCCGGCGCCGCGCCGGCCGTGGCGCAGGCCATCGCCGAGCATTATAAGCCGCTGTCGGCGGTCGCCCCGATCCCGGGTACGCTGGCCGGCGGCCTCGTCGCCATCGCCGAGAAGATCGACAACATCGCCGGCGCCTGGCTGGCCGCCGAAAAGCCCTCGGGCTCGCGCGACCCCTACGGGCTGCGCCGCGCGGCCATGGGGATCGTGCGCATCGCCCTCGAGAACGACCTCCATGTCGTGCCGCGCGACCTGGCCGACCTTGCGTTCGCCGTCTACGGTGAGCAGGGCAAGGCCGAGCCCGAAGGCCACCCGCGCGCCGAGATCGCGGCCTTCATCTGGGAGCGCCTCGAAGGCCTGCTGTTAGACGAAGGCCTGCCGTTCCCGCTGGTCGAAGCCGCGCTGGGAGCCGTCGCTCCGACGCCCGATGCCGCCGCGCCGTCCAGCGCCGCCGTCGCGCCCGCCGACCTGCCGCGCGTCGCGGCCCTGGCGCGCGCCTTCGCACGGCTCGAATCGGAACCGTTCTTCAACGACGTGGTCGTGGCCTACACGCGCCCGGCCGCGCTTGCGACCAGGGCCGCCCGCGAGCCCGGCGGCGTGCCCGCCGAGCCCGACCCGGCACTCTTCTCAGACGAGGCCGAGCACGCCCTCGCGGCGGCGCTCGCCGAGGTGCGCGGGCCGCTCGCCGCGGCTCTCGACGGCGGCGACGTCGAGGCCGCGCTGGTCGCCGCCGCCACGCTGCGGGCGCCCATCGACCGCTATTTCGACGACGTCCTCGTCATGGACAAAGACCCGGCCGTGCGGGGCAATCGCCTCGCCCAGCTCACCCAGATAACCACTCTGCTGGGCAATCTCGGCGACTTCGGCCGCCTGCCCGTTCAGCAGGGTTGACGAACGGCTGCGGAGAGCATCATCCACCTGCCCTACCGCGTGGATACGCCCAGGAGGAACTGATGGCAGACCAGTACGTCTACGACTTCAGCGAAGGCAACAAGGACATGAGGGAGCTGCTTGGCGGCAAGGGCGCCAACCTCGCCGAGATGACCCGCATCGGGCTGCCGGTGCCGCCCGGTTTCACGATCACCACAGAGGTCTGCAACTACTACTCCGAACACGACGCCTATCCCGAGGGCCTCGAGGCCCAGGTCGAGACCGCCCTGGCGCAGCTCGAAAGAAACACCGGCAGAACCTTCGGCGACCCGACCGACCCGCTGCTCGTCAGCGTGCGCTCCGGCGCCCGCGCCAGCATGCCGGGCATGATGGACACCATCCTGAACCTCGGCTTGAACGACACCACGGTCCAGGGCCTGATCACGTCGACCAAGAACCCGCGCTTCGCCTACGACTGCTACCGGCGCTTCGTCAGCATGTACGGCGACGTCGTGCTGGGTTGCAAGCCGGTCAACAAGGACGATCCCGACCCCTTCGAGGAGCGCCTCGAGCAGATGAAGAAAGACCGTGGCGTGCAGGTCGACACCGAGCTCACCGCCGACGATCTCAAAGAGCTTGTCGCAATCTTCAAGCAGGCCGTGCACGACAGCGTCGGCAAGACCTTTCCCGAAGATCCGCGCGAGCAGCTCTGGGGCGCCGCCACCGCCGTGTTCGGCTCCTGGATGAACGACCGCGCCATCGCCTACCGCAAGATGTACTCGATCCCCGACACCTGGGGCACGGCGGTCAACGTGCAGACCATGGTCTACGGCAACACCGGCGACGAGTCGGGCACCGGCGTGGCCTTCACGCGCAACCCGGCCAGCGGCGAGAACGCCTTCTACGGCGAGTTCCTGGTCAACGCCCAGGGCGAGGATGTGGTCTCCGGCGTGCGTACGCCGCGTCCGGCGATCGAGCTCAAAGAGGTCTGGCCCAAGGTATACGAGCAGCTCATGGATGTCCGCCAGACCCTCGAGCGCGAGATGCGCGACATGCAGGACTTCGAGTTCACGATCGAGCGCGGCCGGCTGTTCATGCTGCAGACGCGCAACGGCAAGCGCACCGGGCTGGCCGCCATCCGCATCGCGGTCGACCTGGCCGACCAGGGCCTGATCAGTCCCGAAGAGGCGCTCATGCGCATCGAGCCCGACCAGTTGAACCAGCTCCTGCGGCCGGTCTTTCGGGCGCAAGACGAGCAGGCCGCCGAAAAGGGCGGGCAGGCGCTCGCCTGCGGCCTGCCGGCCGGTCCCGGCGCGGCCACCGGGCGGGTCGTCTTCTCGGCCGCCGACGCGGTGGCCTGGGCCGAGCGCGGCGAGCAGGTGCTGCTGGTGCGCGACTTCACGAGCCCCGAAGACATCCGCGGCATGGACGCGGCGCAGGGCATCCTCACCGCCCAGGGCGGCATGACGAGCCACGCGGCGCTCGTCGCCCGGCAGATGGGCAAGGTCTGCATCGTGGGCTGCGGCGTGCTCGACATCGACATGGCGGCGCGCACCTTCTCGGTCGACGACACCACGGTCAAAGAGGGCGACTGGATCTCGATCGACGGCTTCATCGGCGAGGTCATCGTCGGCAAGCTCGAGACGCGTCCGCCCGAGGTCCTGCAGGTGCTGCTCGAGGGCTCGATGAAGCCCGACGAGAGCGAGTCGTACCGCTACTACTCCAAGATCATGGGCTGGGCCGACGAGCAGCGCAAACTGCTCGTGCGCACCAACGCCGACCAGCCCGACCAGGCCGAAAACGCGATCGCCTTCGGCGCCCAGGGCATCGGTCTGTGCCGCACCGAGCACATGTTCTTCGGCGGCGACCGCATCATCGCCATGCGCGAGATGATCCTCGCCAACGACCGCGAGGAGCGCGAGAAGGCCCTCGCCAAGCTGCTGCCGATCCAGCGTGGCGACTTCGCCGGCATCTTCCGGGTCATGAAGGACCTGCCGGTCACGATCCGCACGCTCGACCCGCCGCTGCACGAGTTCCTGCCCCACGACGCCGAAGGCCAGAAAGAGGTCGCCGGGGAGCTCGGCATCTCGGCCGAAGCCGTGGCGAGCGCCGTCGAGGACCTGCACGAGAACAACCCGATGCTCGGCCTGCGCGGTTGCCGCCTGGGCATCGTCTACCCCGAGATCACCAGGATGCAGGCGCGCGCCATCCTCGAGGCGGCGTGCGACGTCAAGGCCGAGGGCGTCAACGTCCACCCCGAGATCATGATCCCGCTGGTGGGCACCAGAAAGGAGCTGGCCGATCAGGTCGACTCCGTGCGCGCCGTCGCCGCCGAGGTCTTCGCCGAGCGCGGCATGGAGGTCGAGTACCTGGTCGGCACCATGATCGAGATCCCGCGCGCGGCGCTCACCGCCGACAGGATCGCCGAGGTCGGTGAGTTCTTCAGCTTCGGCACCAACGACCTCACGCAGATGACCTACGGCGTGTCGCGCGACGACGCCGGCAAGTTCCTGCCGCCCTATCTCAAAGAAGATATCTGGCCGGTCGACCCGTTCGCCTCGCTCGACCAGGAGGGCGTCGGTCAGCTCGTCGAGATGGGCGTGCGGAAGGGCCGCTCGACGCGCCCCGACCTGAAGGTCGGCATCTGCGGCGAGCAGGGCGGCGACGCCGAGACCGTCAAGTTCTGCCACCGCGTCGGCATGAACTACGTGAGCTGCTCGCCCTACCGCCTGCCGGTGGCGCGCCTGGCCGCGGCGCAGGCCGCGATCGAGGAGCGTGGCGACCTCGAGCTCGAGAAGTAAGTCCCGATGAGGGGGAGCGCGGCGGCGCCCGGTACGACAGTCACGGCGACGGTCGGAACGACGGCCGACGGCCGCGCGCTGGTCGTGCGGGCCGGTCTGCCGGCCGACGCGCGGGCCGTGCGCGACCTGATCGACGTGGTCGCCGGCGAGCCCGAAGTGCCGCTGCTCGCCACGCCCGGCAGCATCGGGTTGCGCGACGTCAAGGGCATGATCGGCAAGAGCGTGCGCGACCGGCGCAGCCTCTTTCTGGTCGCCGAGGTCGCCGGCCGGATGGCCGGCGACCTCGGCGGCTCCGGTCTGCCGTTCGCACCGTCGGCCCACGTGTTCGAGTTCGGCATGTCGGTCGGGGCGCCGTATCGCGATCTCGGGGTCGGCGGGGCCTTGCTCGAGGCCGCCCTCGCCTGGGCGGCCGCCACCGGTTTCACCAAGGTCGTCCTGTCGGCCTTCCCGCACAACACGCGCGCGATCGCCTTTTACGAACGTCATGGCTTCACGTTCGAGGGCCGGCGCGCGCGGCAGTTCTGCCGCGCCGGCCGCTACTTCGACGAGGTGCTCATGGGCCGCCCCGTCGGGCCCGCGCCGCTGCCGGAGCCGTCGCCGCTGCCCGGGTCCTGAGCGTGAGACGCCTCGGGCGCACGCTCGTGCCCGTCGCCTGGCTGCTGCTGCTGCCGGTCCCGTTCCTTGTGTTCTGGTGGACCCATCTCCTCAAGATCAGCCGGGCCCAAGGGGCGCTGGTCGAGCATGGTGTCCTGCACGACACGACCGCGCCGTGGGTGTGGGCGGCGCTGGCGGTCGTGTATCTTGTGTGGGTCGTTGCGCTCATGGTCTGTACCATCTGGGTGTTCGACCATCTCGGCTACCACTACGAGCCCTATGACCGGGAGCCCCGGCCCACGCGCCGGCAGATGCGTCGCCTCAGGCGTCGCCAGCGCGCCGGGACGAGCCTGCTGAGGGCCCGCGAAGAGGCGCATCGGGCGGCTCTGCGCGAGATCTCGCGCGAGTCGCGCAAGGTCGCACGCGAGAGCGACGAGAGCGACGACGCCGGCGGCGACGGCGCGAACGGACCGGCCGGTGGCGCCGGTGCGAACGGACCGGCTGGCGGCGCCGGTGCGAACGAGCAGACCGGCGACGCTGGTGCGAACGAACAGACCGGCGACGACGGCCCGAACGAGCAGACAGACGCTGCCGGCGACGGCGACGACGAAAGGCGGTAGTCCTGGCGCGCATCGCAAAGGCCAGTGTCGAACGGGTGGTGGCGGCGGCCGACATGCTCGAGGTGGTCGGCCAGTACACGCAGTTGAAGAAGGCCGGCGCCAACTACATGGGGCGCTGCCCGTTCCACGAAGAAAAGACGGGCTCGTTCTCGGTCAATCCGGTCGAGAAGCTCTTCTACTGCTTCGGCTGCGGCGCCGGCGGCGACCTGCTGTCGTTCGTCGAAAAGAAGGAGAACCTCGACTTCGCCCAGGCGGTCGAAACCCTGGCCGACCGCTTCGGCGTGCAGCTCGACTACGAAGAGACGAGCGTGCGCGCCGACGCCGACCGCAAGCGCCGCGATCGCCAGCGCAAGGTGCTGGAGCAGGCCTGCGTCTACTACGAGCGCGTCCTGTGGGAGACGCGGGCGGCGCAAGCCGCCCGCACCTACCTCGCCTCGCGCGGTCTCGGCGAGGCCGTCTGCCGTCAGTACCGCCTCGGCTTCTCGCTGCCCGGCTGGGCCCACCTGCGCGACGCCGCCGCCAAAAAGGGTTTCAACGAACGCGAGCTGACCGACGCCGGCCTCGTCGTGTCCGGCAAGAAGGGCGGCGTGTACGACCGGTTCCGCGGCCGGCTCATGTTCCCGCTCGCCGACGAGCGCGGCCGCGTGCTGGGCTTCGGCGCCCGCACGCTGGGCGACGACAAGCCCAAGTACCTGAACTCGCCCGAGACCATGCTCTACCACAAAAGCGAGGCGCTGTTCGGCTTGGATCAGGCCAAGGCCGCCGCCGCCAAAGAGGACCGCCTGTTCGTCGTCGAGGGCTACACCGACGTCATCGCCCTGGTGCAGGCCGGGGTGGCCAACGTGGTCGCCTCCATGGGCACCGCCTTCACCGAGGAACAGCTCAGGCGCCTCACGCGCCATACGCACAATCTCTTCCTGTGCTTCGACGCCGACGCCGCCGGTCTGGGGGCCATGAGCCGCGCCCTCGAGCTGGCCCGGCGCCTGGGTCTCACCATGCGCATAGTGCGTGTCCCCGACGGTCTCGACCCGGCCGACTACGTGCTCTCCGGCCACGACGGCGAGGCTTTCAGGCAGCTTGCTGGCCAAGCTCAGACCTTGCTACAATTCCAGACTCATACCGTGCTTGCTTCGCATGACCTTCAGACCGTGGACGGTCGTATGCGGGCGTTCGCCGTGTTGCGAGGCATCCTCGCGCAGGCAGCCAGCCCCCTCGAGCGTGACGAAGAGGTCCGGTACGTCGCCGACAGGCTGCGGTTGAGCGAAGACAACGTGCGCTTTCTGCTCAGCGACGAAGCAGCCTCCACCGGCGCGCGGCGCGCGGCTCTTCTGAGCGGTGCGGCGGACGGCGGGGCGCGGCCGCGCCCCGCCGTCCGCCGCACCGCCGAGGAGCGCGTCCTGATGGGCATGCACGGGCTCGAGGTGAGGTTCCTCGCCGCCTGTCTCGCGTTGCCCGACCCGGGGCGCGACTACCTGCTCGCCATCGACGAGGGGTTCTTCTCGAGCGCCTCGTCGCGAGGGGCCTACCTGGCCTCCGTCGCGCGGTTGAGCGCCTCGGGAGCCGGGAAAACAGACGACAGGCATGCGAACGTGAGAAACGACGATGCCGTAAACGATGGCACGATGGCCGAAGTCGTGGTCCGGGCCGCGACCGAATCGTTCACGCCGATCGTCCTCAAAGAGCTGTTCCTGCGGGTGCAGGAGGCTCACGTGGGGCGTCTCATCGCCAAACTCAAGGTGGCCGTGGCGCATGACGACTCTGAAGACGAGGGCAGGCTCATCGAGCTCGAAAGCACGCGTCGCCAGATCCGCGAGGAGCTGCGTGGTCTGCCCGTCGAAGAGTGACGGCAAGGAGTCTTAGGAGAGTGTTGAGCGAAGCGTCAGAACAGCCCAGATCGGTGGAGAGCGCCGAGCTTGCCATCGACGAGGTCAAAGAGCTCGTCGCCGAGGGTCGCGAACAGGGCTACCTGAACGGCGACCACATCACCGACATGCTCCAGGACGTCGATCTGACACCCGACCAGATCGACAACATCTTCCTGCTCTTCAACGACCTGGGCATCGACATCGTCGAGGGCGACGACGCGCTGCCCGGCGACGGCACCGGGGCCAAGCCCGAAGAGGAGATCGTCCCCAAGCTCGACCTGTCGGTGAAGTCGCCGACCAACGACCCGGTCCGCATGTATCTCAAGGAGATCGGCAAGGTGCCGCTGCTGACCGCCGAAGAAGAGGTCTCGCTGGCCAAGCGCATCGAGCGTCGCGACATGGAGGCCAAGCGCAAGCTGATCGAAGCCAACCTGCGCCTCGTGGTGTCGATCGCCAAGCGCTATGTGGGCCGCGGCATGCTGTTCCTCGACCTGATCCAGGAGGGCAACCTGGGCCTCATCCGGGCCGTCGAGAAGTTCGACTACCGCAAGGGCTACAAGTTCTCGACCTACGCCACCTGGTGGATCCGCCAGGCGATCACCCGGGCGATCGCCGACCAGGCGCGCACCATCCGCATCCCGGTGCACATGGTCGAGACCATCAACAAGCTGATCCGCGTGCAGCGCCAGCTCCTGCAGGACATGGGCCGCGAGCCCACGCCCGAAGAGATCGCCACCGAGATGGGCACCACGCCCCAGAAGGTGCGCGAGATCCTCAAGATCAGCCAGGAGCCGGTCAGCCTCGAAACGCCGATCGGCGAAGAAGAAGACTCGCAGCTCGGCGACTTTATCGAAGACGAAGAAGCCACCATGCCCGTCGAAGCGGTCAGCGAGATCATGCAGAAAGAGGAGTTGAACCAGGTCCTTGCGACGCTCACGCACCGCGAGCGCAAGGTGATCGAGCTGCGCTTCGGGCTCAAGGGCGAACACCCGCGCACCCTCGAAGAGGTGGGCCAGAAGTTCGGCGTCACCCGCGAGCGCATCCGCCAGATCGAAGCCAAGACCCTGGCCAAGCTCAAGAGCTACCGCGACTCGCAGCGGCTACGCGACTTCCTCGAATGACGACCGGCCGCAACGGCCCCGGAATTGACGGCGACCTGAAGGGCGATATGGTGACGACGCAGTGAGCGAGCTCGCAGCGACACAGACCCGAGAGTACCCCGAGATCCCCGAGGTACCCGAGCGCGGCGGCATCTCCGGCGCGGTGGTGCGCGTGCGCCTGGCCGTGGTCCTCGGTACTCTCGCGATGCTGGCCGACCTGGCCCTGCTGTGGATCGTGATCGCCGGTGCGCACCTCTGGTGGGGCGCGCTGCTGGCCGTCATCGCTCTGGCCCTGGCGGCCTATGCCGCCTTCCTCGGCATCTACGGCGTGATCCGCTACGGCCTGTTCACAGAGGGTTGCGGCGCCGGCGAGGTGGCCGGCGAGCTGCACCGCTCGAAGATCGCCTGGATCGCCGGCATCCTGTCGGAGGTCGCCGGTCTCTTCGCCGTCGCGTTGACGATCGCCCTCATCGTGCGGGCCCTGGTTTAGCCGCCGACGAGCGCTCCTACCGGTCACCGCCCGACGAGCGCTCCCACAGGTCCCATCGTTTGACCACCCGCATGCCGGCGTGCTCGTAGAGCGCGGTGGCCCCGGTCGGGTTGTGCGCATCGACGCTCACGATCACGCGGCGGGCGCCGCGAGCCGCGAAGGTCGCAAACGAGTGACGCAGGAGCGCCGCGCCGATGCCGCGACCCCGGTGGGCCGAAAGGACGCCGAGGTAGTCCACCCACGCGCGTTCGCCCCAGGCCCCGATGAGTGTACCGGCCGGCCGGCCGGCCTTACGCCCTCGCCTGCAACCACAACGTCGGATCGTAGCCGGGGCTCCCCGTCTGTTCCTCGGCCCAGTGGTCGAACGGCTCCGGATGGTGGCTCAGGTCGTCGGCGAAGGCCGCGACGAGGAGCCCGTGGATGGCCGCGAGGTCAGCGGGGAGCTCGACTCCGGTGATCTCCACCCCGTCCGGACTCGGTCCCGGCTCGCACGGTCCCGTCAGGTCGATCTGCATGTGCCAGAAGTGGTGCACCGGTCGCAGGCCCCGTGTCTGGAGTATCGCCGCCGCGGTCAGGTCGCCGGCATTGATCGCGTGCCGGAAGCGGCCCGACGGGATCCCGGCCAGCAAGCGGGCCGCCCGGTCCTCTACCCGATCGAAGAGCACGGTGCCGATGCCGCGTCCGCGATGCAGGGGATGGACGACACCCCAGGGGAAGACGGTGGCCGGATCCTCCCGCACGGCGTGCGCGTAGCCCACGATCGTGCCGGCGCGGTCGGCCACGACCCAGGCGTCGGTGGAGAGGTCGAAGCCCGCGTGGCTCCACTCGCCCCGCACGAAGTCGGCGCCCAGGGTGATCTGCCCGGCATCGGCGAGCTCGTCGGCGGTGAGCACGGCGGCCACCATCTCGAGCTCGTCTTCAGTCGGCGTGCGGAGCTCGTAGCCGGTGGGGAGGAGGTTCATGCGCAGCTTCCGATGAGGGGGTCATGCCTGCTTCCTACCCGGAAGTAGCATGGAGCGGTCACGATGCGCGGCGGCGGCGCTGACCGTGTGCGCCGGGAGGAGACCCGTGCGCCCGGAGGAGACCTGCGCGCCTGTTCGGTGGCTCCGGCGAGCGTTTGAGCGATGAGCCGACGTGGCCTATACTTCGTCGTCTGGAGCCCGTTCCTCGGTAGCTCAATTGGTAGAGCATTCGGCTGTTAACCGAAGGGTTGTAGGTTCGAGTCCTACCCGAGGAGCCAACTCTTCGAAAGTCCCTGCAAGCGGCGGGGTTCGGCGAGAGCCGAGGCCGCTTGCGGGGGCTTTTTGTATTCAACTTGTAAGTCCTCCTCTTCAGGAGGCCTCGACGAGCGCCGTAATGAGTGCCGCGGCACTCTCCTGAAAAGCGGGGATGGCGTGGGAGTAGGGGGAGAAGGCGGGCATCTGACTAGCCCTGCCCGCGAGATAACCCGGAGCGCGCCGCTGTGACCAGGAGCCGGACCAGCGTGCCCAGCAGCACGAGGTCGAGCAGCATCTGCACGCTCACGACGATGCGTGCCAGGTCGGTCTTCGGTGTGATGTCGCCAAAGCCCACGGTTGAGAAGATCGTGATCGCGAAATAGAGGGCGCCCGTGTGGTCGAGGGGCTCGCTGAAGGCGGCGGCCGAGGCGTGCGACATCGTGAGATACAGACTCGCGAAGAGGAAGAGGAAGAGCGGCACGGTGATGGCGAGGACCTCGACGGCGCGCAGCTCGGGCAGATCCGCCTGGGTGATGCGGCGCACCAGCCACACGAGGATGAGGACGAAGACCAGGCAGCTGACCGCCAGGCGCACCAGGGGAGCGCCGGCCGCAATCCTCGCTGGGGGGAGCTCGTAGTACGTGACCAACAGGATCACGACGACGGCGGCAGCGGTAAGCACGAGTCGCACGATCGCCCACCGGCGCTCGCGCCGCTCCAGCTCGGTGAGGCGGCGGGGACTCACGGCGCCGCCTTTTGTGGGTGCGACCCCGATCCGGCGGCGCTCTGCACGTCGGGCGTCGGGCGATGCCGCAGCCGCGACATCTTGGTGTGCTTCGCCTCGGCTGCGCTCGGGTGCCTGGCCTTGTGGCCCGCATACCAGCGGCTGTAGGCGGCCACCAGCGGCACCGATGAGAGGCCGTGCAGAAAGATGCTGAGGAGGACGGTCAGGCCCACCGTGGCAAACAGCGTCCGCGCCTCGGGAACGTCGCTCTCCAAAGCGATCAGCGCAAAGACGATGGAGGCCAGGCCGCGGGGCCCGAACCAGCCCATGAAAGCGATGGTCGGCGCGCGCGCTCCGCTGCCCATCAAAGCGATCGCGACCGGCACCATGCGCACGACCGTCAAGCTGAGCGCCGCATAGGCCACGACCTGCCAGGTCACGTGCGGCAGCAGCTTGCTGAGCGCCAGCGCCCCGAAGCCGACCCAGACCACGGCGGCCAGTATCCCGCCGACATCCTCGTTGAGTCCGGTGACGTGCAGCCCGTGTCGCTTCGAGAAATGACCGAACGCCATGCCGCCCACGAAGGCGGCGATGAAGCCGCTGCCGCCCAGCCGCAGGGCGACGGCGTAGGCCAGGATGGCCGTCACTAGCGGCAGGCACTGTCGCCACTGCCCTTCGAGCCACCCGTGCTCGTCGGCCACACGGAACAGCAGACCCCCAAGCGCGCCGGCGCCGAGGCCGGCGAGCAGACCCCAGCCGATCTGCTCGGCCATGTTGCGCAGCACCGCCGTCGTCACGCCGGACGAGAGCGTCGCCAGCGAGAGCTCGACGGCCACCAGGAAGAAAGGCACCGCCAGGCCGTCGTTGAGGCCGCTTTCAACGTCCAGCGCCTGACGCACGCGCGTCGGCACGGCTTCGTCGCTCACGACGCGCTGACCGAGCGCCGCGTCGGTCGAGCAGAGCATCGTGGCAAGCAGGAAGACGCTGGCCAGCGCCATGCCGGGAAAGACGAGCAGGCCCGCGCCGACGCCGGCGAGCATGGTGAGAGGCAAGCCGATCAACAGGAGACGGCTCGGCCAGCCCAGGTGGCGGCGCAGGCCGGCCAGATCGATCCGCGTCGAGTCGCTGAACAGCAGGAAGACGAGGGCGAGCTCGGTGATCCGTTCGGCGACGATGCTCTCGAGCTTGACGTTAACGAGACCGAGACCAGCCGTGCCGACGGCGAGTCCGGCTGCCGTGAACACCATCGCCGACGTGATTCCACGCCGATCGAGTGGTTTGGACACCGCGCCATACGCCACGAGGATCACAGCGATGGTGATAAGTGCCACGGTCATGCGCTCCCCGCTACCCTCAACTGCCTCGGAAGGGGGCAGTTTCCAGAACGGAATCGGCGGCCCCGCGGTGGAGTTGGCGCGCGGATCGGCTGCCTGATGCGTTGGAGTGTCCCGTCTCCTCCATATCGCGCCGCTTCAGGGGCACGAAGCAGACGGCAAGTCCGCCGCTTGTGACCTCGACGATGGCAACCGTGGGGCCATCGTCTTCCTCGTGAGGCGCGCTGGCGCTGCCCGGGTCAAGGTAGAGCGTGCCGTCGACCCAGGCCGCCGCCGGCACGTGATCGTGACCGTAGACGACGAGGTCGGGCGGAGCATCTTCGGTTACGCCCTCGATGGCGCCGGCGGCCAGCTCCCGCAAGAGGCGCTTGCGCTTATGACCCACGACGAAGCGCACGCCGGCCACTTCGCCCGCCACCTCACGCGGCAACGAAGAGCCCAGCTTGCCGGAGTCCATGTTGCCAGCTACCGCCGTGACCGGAGCGACCGTGCGCAGTTGCGCCAGAATCGCCGGATCCATGATGTCTCCAGCGTGGATGATGTGGACGACGCTGGCGAAGTGCTCGAGGACCGCGGGGTCGAGATAGCCGTGATTGTCGCTGATGACGCCGATGCTGATTGAGGCGGGCGCCCCGATGGCCCTGTCTTCTGCCGGCACAGGCTGGGGCGAATGCGAGACAGCGCGCGACCGTGGCGAGGCCTTGCCGCTCGCGGCATTGCGCTTCGATGTCCGCGACTTGCCGGCCGGAACGGCGCTTGGCGACGCGACCGAAGCGGCCTCGGGCGCATAGCCAGAGATTCGGGGCCGATCGGCGCGTTCGGTCAGTCGCAGGTCACTGGCGCGCCGCCGCAGGGCAAACGACGCTTCTGTGAGCGGCTCCGCCCCGGCTGCGCCCAACGGAGGCGGTTCTGCCGAGGTCGTCGCTCTAGGGTGCATGCCGCCTCTTGACCCGGTCATTTCTCAGATGAAATACGACAACAGGCGCATGAACGAGTTGCGGAAGCGCTGCGTCAGTTTGAGGCCGTCGAGGTCGGCGAGGGTCACCTCGTGCGAGTTGGTGATGTCCTCCTCGTAGAGCTGCTCCTGCCGGCGTGCGAGCTCTTCGTCGTACATCCACAGCATGAGTTCCTTGTGGAGCCGCAGGCTACGGATATCCATGTTCATCGTGCCGACGGCCGTGATGTGCGAGTCGATCACGATCGTCTTGGCATGCAGGAAGCCGGCCTCGTAGAGATAGACGTGGACGCCTGCCTTGAGCAGCGGGCGGAAGTACGTCCAGGCCGCCCAGAAGGGCACCTTCTTGTCGGGCACGCCGGTCATCATGAAGCGCACGTCCACACCGGACAGCGACGCGTTTATCATCGTGTCGTAGAGGCCCACCTCCGGGATGAAGTAGGGCGACTGGATCCAGGCGCGCCGCCCGGCGTTGCCGATGGCCAGCATGTGGGCGCGCCGTGACGACTGCCACTGGTCCTCTACGGCCTGCGCCACGACCTGGCAGAGGATGCCCGTCTCGCCGCCATCGGGCGACGGCGCCGGGAGGTACGCATCGGTCAGGACGTCCTCCTTGGTCTGGTCGAACCAGCGCACCGCGAACAACGCCTCCAGCTCAGCCACGACCTGGCCGGTAACGCGCACATGGGTGTCGCGCCAGCGCGCGAAGCGCTTGCCGCCGTCGACGTACTCCTGGCCCACGTTGTAGCCGCCCGTGTAGCCGATCTCGCCATCGATGACCACGATCTTGCGGTGGTCTCGGTAGTTCAGATGGGCCAGTGAGGCGACGTCCTTTGCCACCTTCACGCCGAGGGGCACGAGCGCTTCGAGCTTGCTCTTGTCCCAGTGCTTGCTGCCCAGGGAGTCGTAGAGGAAGCGCACTTGCACGCCGGCCTGGGCACGCTCCTTCAAGATCTCGGTGAGCGCGTCGGTGAGCTCATCGTCTTCCCAGATGAAGTACTGCACGTGGATGAAGCGCTGGGCCGCCGATAAGTCGGCCTTCAGGCGGCCGAACTTCTCGCCTCCGGTGGGGAAGATCTCGGCGCTGTCGGCCGTCACGACACCAAGCCCGTCCTCGCGGGTCATGGTGTCGGAGAGACGCTCGACAAAGGTGCCGGCGAAGCGTTTGCGAAAACGCCGATCGGCGGCGGAGTTGCGCTCGAAGAACGGCTGCAGGGCGGTACGCACCCCCGCGACGTAGTCCCGCAGCCACTTCCTCTTTTCTGTGATGATCGACCAGTCGCGGCCGGCGAAGAAGTAGAAGACCATGCCCAGCACGGGCACCAGCAGGAGTGCGAACGCCCAGGCGAGCGTGTCCGCCGGCTCACGGTCCTCCATGATCAGCGTGGCCATGACGTACAGCCACAAGACCAGGTAGGGAACCAGGATCCACCAGGGGAGGAATCCGAGCCAATGCATGCTGACCTCACTCTCTTACGGCTCAGTCGGACTCGTGTCCTCCGCGAGCTCGTCGGACGGACATGGAATGGTCAGGGAAGGTCAGTCAGCGTCCGCGCCGCCGCGCCCGCCGATTCATACCGGCCAGCGACACCGGCGAGAGCGGCCGCCCGAAGGGATCGATGAAGAGGGAGACGAGCTTGCCGTGCGCGGGCAGGCTGCCCTCTAGCACGTCCACCGTGTAGGTGAGGGTGTCGCCCTCGAGCTGCGGGTCCTTGAGCACGACGATGACATCCTCGGGGATCTGGTCGCCCTTCTCGACGAACGAGATCACGGCGTTCGGCGGGTCTGAGGCGAAGCTGTTGTCGCCCTCGCCCCACTCGGCGACGAACTGCTGTGTGGTGAGGTGCCCGACCACGCGCTGCGGGCGGTCGGAGAAATACAGGGTGGCGGGTGAGGCGCCGTGTAAGGTCACGCGGTCGCCGGCGCTCGTCATCTCGAGGGCCGTCTGTGCGAACAGGGCCTGGATGTCTTCGAGGGTGTTCTCTATGTTGTCAGTCATGGGACCTTCCTCTTCTCTTTCATTGACCAGAATCGACCCACATGGGGTCCGGACTGTCGCCTTCACACGCCGCTTTCCACCTCGAGCCTGCCGTCCTTGATCGCCTTCTGGACCAGCGCGAAGTCCCGCTCGACCTGATCGGCGTAGGCCTCCGCGAAGTCGGCGACGGCGAGGTCGAAGCGGTCGCCCTTGCCCAGGTAGGCCGCGATGGCGATGCGGTCGCCGGAGCGCGCGTGCGCGCGTGCGAGCGTCCAGCCGCAGACGCCGGCGTAGAGGGCGAGACCGGCCGGGCGCGCGTTCTCGGGCGCAAACGAGCCCTTCATGTCGCGCAGCTGTCGCCAGTAGAAGTCGCGGTGGGCGGCGCCGCTGCCGCGAATCCAGCCCAGGAAGATGTCGCTGGCCGCCTGCATGAGGCGCTGGCCGGCGACGACGCGGTGGGCGTGGTTCTGGTAGCGGCTCTTGCCCGCGTACGCCTCGAGGACCGACGGCCCGGCCTCTTTGAGCTGCAGGAAGAGGGGATCGCCGTCGTCGCGGCCGAGAAGCAGGGTGATCAGGGCCATCGTACCCACGCTGCCGACCCCGACGACCTTCAATGCCAGGTCGACGAAGCGGTAACGATCGAGGAGCTGGGAGTGATCCTCTTGAAGAGTCTTGCGGTAGTCGGCGAACGCCTTCTTTGCAATCTGCTCCAGGTCGCCGAAGTCGCCCTTGGGGTGAGTGATGAGCGGCGGCGCCTCGATGATGCGCGGCAGCCCGTCGACCGTCTCGGTGAGTTTCGCGAGGGCGTGCAGACTATCGCGCGTGCGCGCCTTGGCGAGGATCTCCGCGCCCGACTTTGCCCTGACGCCGGCGGTCGACTTGGCCAGCTTCAGGACCTCCTCGGCTTCCACTCGCGAGTAGTAGACGTCGATGTCGCCCATCTCCGCGTAGCGTGCCATCCACTCGCGATAGGTGCGCGTCGCCGCAAGCGCCGCCTCGCGGTTCTCCGCGGCGCTGAAGCTGCGGTCGCGGCCGGCTATGACGACGCTCGCCACGAGGCGCTTGAGGTCCCACTCCCACGGTCCGGGCAGGGTCTCGTCGAAGTCGTTGACGTCGAAGAGCAGGGTCCTCTCGGGTGAAGCGAAGACGCCGAAGTTCATGAGGTGGGCGTCGCCGCAGGCCTGCACGGTCAAGCCCCGAATTGGGGGTCGCCGCGAGGTCAGAAGCCATGAGCAGAGCCGCCCCACGATAGAACGTAAACGGCGACACCGACATGCGACCCCAGCGGATCGGCACGAGATCAGCTATGCGGCTGGCGTCCTGCGCGTGGAGAAGCGCGACGGGGTCGGGCCGGTCGTGCGGCGGGGCCCATCCGGCGTGGCTGGTGCGCGGCACCATCCTGCGCGCGGTCCTGCCGGCGGCGCGGTGCTCGTCGGTCGCCGCCCAGCCGACGATCTGCGGACGGGACCGCCGCCGGCCCCGCCGCGACCGCCGCCTCCTGGACGGCCAGGACATGAGCGACCGCCTCGTCCCGCGCATCGACCCTGTCTTTCTTGTCCTTCTTCCGTGGCTGGGCGACGGCGACCGTTGGCTTCTGCGCCGTGGGCTTCGTGGACTTCTTCTTGACGGCCATCCTCGGGCTCCTTTCAGGAGCGACACCGTTCGGCATGTTCTGAGTCTGTCGATGCTGCCGCGCTAGCTCCTGCGAGACGGGATCAGGAGCAGCACGATGACGGTGATGAGCGGCAGAAAGCACGCCAGGATGCCCCACAAGAGCGCACTTCGACCCTTGGCTCCGCGCGATCGCGATCGTGATGGACAGAAAGATGACCCAGGCGACGACGAAGATCAGCCACCAGAAGAATGCCAACGCTGCGACAGTTACTGCGCCCATGTGCGGACCTCCTTGAGGATTGACACGAGTAGCCGGTTTCTACGCCGGCGCCGGCTCCGAGCCGGGTTCCTTCTTGGGTATCCGTCCTGTGAAGAACAGGGCGATGACGCCCATCACGGCGAGCACCGAGAGCGCCGCACGCAGGCCGTCGATCTGCGAGGCGTCGTTCTGCTTGACGGCGGCATCGATCTCCTGCTGGGAGCGGCCGGCCGCGGACATGCGCGCCTTGACGTCCTTGTCGGAGATGAAGGGCGCGCCCGCGGCGAGCTTCGTGCTGGCCTGCGACTTGGCCTGCTGCGGCACGTTGGGGTTGTTCTGTATCCCGGTCAGAAACGAGGCGGTGAGGGCGGCGATGAGGATGGAGCCGGCCAGGGCGGTGCCGAGCGAGGCGCCGAGCTGGGTGGCCGTGTTCTGCAGGCCCCCGACCTCGGAGCTCTTCTCGGTCGGCACGGCGGAGACGGTCACTGCGCCGAGCTGGCTCGCCAGCGCGCCGATGCCGAAGCCGACGATCAGCAGGGGGACGATGACGATCGAGGCATCGGCGCCCTGCTCGAGGCTGGCGATCAATACGACGATGCCGCCGATGAGCGCCAGGATGCCGACGCGCACGACGCGGCGCGGATTGGCGTGAGGGCGCAGGCGCGGGATGCCGACGGCCGCAAGCAGCAGTGACAGCGAGAGCGGCAGCAAGCGCACGCCGGTGGCGATCGGCGAGAGACCCAGGACCACTGAGAGGAACAGCGGCACGATGAAGAACACGCCGGACTGGATCAGGAACATGAACAGGAAGCTGATGAGCCCACCGGTCAGCTGGTGGTTCTTGAGCAGCGACGGCGCGATCAGCGGCTCCTTGCCGGTGCGCTCGAGCCGCTGCTGGTAGCGATAGAACAGCCACAGCAGGAAGAGGCCGGCCAGCATGAACCAGATGGTCAGCGAGAGGCCGAACAGGGAAATCGCTCCGGCCTTGGGCAGGAGCCAGCCCCAGGTCGACGACTTGAGCACGCCGATCACAAACAGTGCGAGCCCGGCCGACGAGATCACGACGCCGATAAGGTCGAGGTGCGGGCGATGGGCGACCGGCGAGTCGGCGACACGCCGCGCCAGCAGGAGGATGGCGATGTCGATGACGACCTCGCCGGCAAAGACGTAGCGCCACGAGAAGTAGGTCGTCATGAAGCCGCCGATCACGGGTCCGACGGCGACGGCGATCGCCGCTGCTGCGAAGACCAGCCCATAGGCCTTCGGCCGCGCCGCCGGCGGGAAGTTGCTGGCCACGAGAGCGACGATGGCCGGCATGATCAGCACCGCGCCGATGCCCTCGAGAAACGACCAGCCGATGATCAGCACGGTGAGGTTGGGCGCGATGGCCGTGGTCGCCGAGCCGCAGCCGTAGATGATGCAGCCGATGGTAAACGCCCGCTTGAAGCCGATGATGCTGCCGATCTTGCCGCCGAGGACCATGAGGCTGGCCATGACCAGCGTATACAGGGTGATCGCCGTCTGGATGCCGGTGACGGTGGTGCCCACGTCCTTGGCGACGGTGGCGATCGAGACGTTCATCACCGACATGTCGAGGGCCATGAGGAACTGGCCGGCCGCGAGTGTGAACAAAATGAGGCCGGCGCCCGCGGCCGCCGCGGTGGCCACCTTCGACCCGGAAGTAGTCTGCTCAGCCATCACTGCCCCTGACAAGTTCCGGGTCCTTCGGCGACAAAGACGCAGCCGCCTCCGCCGACGGTGGGAACGCCAGACCCGCGACCTGCACGACGATCTCGACAAGCCGGTCACGCAAATCGGCGGGGTCCTCGTCCATCAGGTCGTAGAGCTGGACCAGCCAGTCATCCATCGCCACCCACCCGTAGACCATCGCCGTCGCCGCGGCCAGCGCGAACCTCGGATCCACGGGGGCGGCGGCAGGCGGCCGGGGCGCGCCCTCGTCGATCGACTTCCTCGCCAGGTCGAGCAGCATCTGTCCGCTGCGGATGCGATCCTCCAACGCCTCGTACCTGCGGTCGTCCATCGCCGCCCGCACCACCGAGCGAGAGTGCACTCGTCGGTGCAGCACGTCCCCTGAGACGAGCGGCAGGGCCTCGAAGAAGTCGGGGTGCTCAGTCATCAACTGCTGGCGCCGGGGGGCGCCGCGCTCAGTGACCGCGGCCACGATGTCCGCCTTGGACCCCAGGTACTCGTGGACCACGGGGTGGGTGACACCCGCCTTCGCGGCGATCTCGCGGACCGTCACGTTGTCGGGGTCTCGCCGCGAGAACAGATCCTCGGCGGCATCGAGGATCCTCTCGGTGGTCTCGCTACGAGGGTGACGGGTCCATTTAGGCATCACGGCCGTCCTTCTTTGCGAGCGAGGCGCACTCGCTCGCGCCTGTGGCTCTTGGCCACCCAGGGAGGGTCTCTTGTTCGCTGCTTGCGCGCCGACGGCCAAACGCTCCTCCAGTCGTAGCCAGCCGAGAAAACGGTGCAACGACATTCTACCTTGGGGTAGATTGCTCTAGCGCCGTTGGTTGGGCGCGGAGGGACCGGCGGCAACGCAGACGGCAAAAGCTGCCACCCTCAAAGACAGGGACATACCGCATCACGACAAGGAGGAACCATGAGCGAAGCACCACTGGACGTCTACATCGCCGGATACGACGACCCCGCCTCGGCCAAGGCCGACTTCGACTCGCTCAAGAAGGCGCAACGCGAGGGCATCGTCTTCATCGACGGCGCCATCCTCGTCAACCGCGACGCCGACGGCACGATGCACGTCAAAGAGAGCGGCGACCACGACGTCTTCAAGGGCGCGACCGTGGGCGTAGCCGGCGGCTTCGTCCTGGGCCTCTTCGCACCGCCACTGCTCGGTGCGATGGTCGTCGGCGGCGCCATCGGCGGCCTGCTCGGTAAGCTCGCCAAGCATCACGAGGAGAAGGCCATCGGCAAGGACGCCGAAGACGTCATCGCACCCGGCAAGTCGGGCGTGGTTGCCGTCTTCGAGGAGATCTGGGTCGACGAGGTCGCCAGTCAGCTGGCAAAGGCCAACAAGAAGTCGGTCAAGCAGGCCGACAAGAAGACCGCCGACGAGCTCAAGAAGACGCTCGCACAGACCAAGAAGCAGGAGCTTTAGGCCCCTCACCGGCAGCCCGGCAGCGCGAACTCTGGAGCCGTACCCGGCCTGTTCGCCGACTCAATGGAGGCGAGCAGGCCGGGTGACCTTGCGATCTTGTGCCGCGGATGGGGTCAGCGGGCCGAGGAGTTCTGGGCGTACCTCCGCCCTACCTCTCCTACTCGGACTCGCGGCGACCGTCATCACTCGGCATGCGCGTCGCAGCCACCGTCGTGGTGCCGCCGCTAGAGTTGAGAGACTTTGAGAACAATCCGAGGAGGACGTTGTGATTGCAGAGACTCGGAGAAGCCGGCCACTCGGGACGCTGGCGGGGGTCGTCTGGGCGTGATGCTGGCGCTCTTCATCGCCGGATGCGGGAGCAGCACTGCCGCCTCGCCCACCCCGTCACCGTCACAATCCAGCATCGCGGCGCGCGTCCTCGCGCTGAAGACCTACCTCGGCCAGGTCAAGCCGATCGCCGACCAGCTCGCCACCACGGCGACCTCTCTGCCCGGCGCCGCGAAGGGCATGGGCGCCAAGCCAGGCGCCGCCTGGACCGCCACGGCGAGCAAGCTGGACGCGGCGGCGGCGCAGCTGGGCCCCGAGGCCGCGAGCCTCTCGGCCCTCACGCCGCCCTCGGCTCTGCAGTCCACGCAGGACGCCGCCGTGAAGGCCATCAAGACGGTCCAGTCCGGCGTCTCGAAGACGGCCGGTCTCCTCAAGAAGGGGGCCAACGCCAGCACCACCGCGTCAGCCGTCAGGGCGCAGCTGTCCACCGCCCAGGCGCAGCTCACTGCGGCGGGTCAGAAGCTCACGGGAAACGTCCAAGGACTGATCACTTCGCCCAACTCCACACCGACGCCGTGAGGCTCAACAAGCGGGGGTAGGAGCCGAGTTGCCGCAACTCCACGACCGCGTTCGAAGCTCGCCGCAGGAGACCGGATGATCGTCGCCCTCATCACGATCGCTGTGATCCTGATCGTCTACGGCGCGCTGTCCAACCCGCTCAGCAGAAAAGGCATCACGTCCGCGATGATCTTCACGGCCGCCGGCCTCGCCGTGGGGACGGCCGGCCTCGGTCTCGTCAGCGTGAAGATCGAGACCGTCGCCGCTGAGCGCTTCTGCGAGCTCGCCCTCGTCTTCCTGCTGTTCAGCGACTCGACGCGCATCGACCTCGTAGGCCTGCGCCGTCACCTGCGCTGGCCGAGCCGGCTCCTGCTCATCGGCTTGCCCCTCACGATGCTGGCCGGCACCGGCGCGGGCCTGCTGGTCTTCCCTGGCATGGCCCTGGCCAGCGCCTTCCTGCTGTCCACGATGGTGGCGTCCACGGATGCGGCACTCGGGCAGCGGGTCGTGACCGACGCAGCCGTGCCCGTCCGCGTGCGTCAGGCGCTGGACGTGGAGAGCGGTCTCAACGACGGCCTCGCCGTCCCGTTCTTCCTCGTGGCCGTGAACCTCTCGCTGGCGCAGCTCTCGAGCGGCGTCACGGCGACCGTGGTGCGCAACATGGCCGAGCAGATCGGCTGGGGCCTCGCCGCCGGCGTCGTGGCCGGCACGCTCGCGGGCCTGCTGTTTCGCGCGGCCGACGATCGTGGGTGGCTGGAGGGAGGGTGGGGGCAGATCCTGCCCCTGGTGGCAGCACTCCTCGCCTACCTTCTCGCCCTGCGCCTGGGCGGAAGCGGCTTCATCGCGGCCTTCGTCGGGGGCATGACGTTCGGCTACTTCTCCCGGCGGCACGGGCTGCGCGTGACCGGCCTCAACGAGGACGTCGGGGGGGTCCTCGCCGGCGCCACGTGGATCGGCTTCGGGGCGCTCGTGGTTGGGGTGATGCTCACGCACCTCACCTGGCAGATCCTCGCCTACGCGGCGCTCAGCCTGACGCTGGTGCGCATGGTGCCGGTGGCGATCGCCTTCGCCAGGACCGGGGCCCGGCTGCCGACCGTCGCGTTCATCGGGTGGTTCGGCCCCCGCGGCCTGGCCTCCATCGTGTTCGGGCTGATCGCGCTCGAGCGGGGCATCCCTGACTCCCAGACCGTGCTCACCACCGTGGCGTTGACAGTCTTCCTGAGCGTCTTCCTGCACGGCTTGTCGGCGGGGCCGCTGGTGGCGGTCTATGGCCGCTGGTATGCGGCGCACAGCGCGAAGCATCCGAGTGCTTCTGAGGCGAAGCCGACGATCATGTCTCGCCTACGGCGGCGCCCGACGCCGGAGGAGGTCGACCCGGCGAGCCGAACGCGAAGGGCCTGATCGACGAACAGGCGGGCGCCGGCTGACAGAATGGCGAGAAGACCACTCGTCGCAGGTGCGCTAGTTCGAACCAAACACCGCCGGTCCGGGCCGAGAGAGAGGCGTGGTGCGGCCTTCACTCGCGCAGCAGCTTGAGGTCGCCCTCAAGGATCTCACGCATCGCTACGCGCCTCTCGTCGACAAGCTCGTCGACGGCGGCCGCGAAGGTCGACCAGGGCGCGGCCGCGGGCCTGATGAGGCTCCGGACATGCTCGGCGAAGGCTTCGCCGCCCGGCGTCGGTTTCACGGTCTCAACGCTCATCGCCCAGGACGACGGCGTGTCCAGTTGCTGATGGAGGCGCAGCGAGGCCACGTCGAGGTCATCATTGACGAGCACCACGGCGGCGCCCATGAGCGGCTGGGGTGTGACGTGGTCGACGACCCAGCCGCCCGTATTGAAGACGCGAGTTCCGCCCGCGGGCCATTCGCCGTCGTCCCACCATTCGCTGAAGGGCTTGTGCGTGTGGCCGGTCACGATCGTGGCGTCGCTCGGCAGCAGCGCCTGCCATTGCCGCGCAAAGCTGTGGCGCATGGCCGCGAGATACAGAGCGAGTCCCTTGCGTGACGCCGTGCTGAGGACCTCATCGGTCTGGTCGCGTTCGCGCTCGTTCAGCCGGCCGGCGACGATGCGGCCGAGCCCGCGGCGGATGCCCCAGGCCTCGACCCGCGGTCGAGGACCGGAGGCTCAAGCCGGCGCATCCTCGCCGCGCACCGCCGCTTCGATCTCGGCGACGTCGATCTTCCGCATCGGCATCATCGCCTCGAACGCACGCTTCGCCCCATCGCCGCCCCTGGCCATCGCCTCGGTCAGGACGCGCGGCGTGATCTGCCACGACAGACCCCATCTGTCCTTGCACCAGCCGCAGGCGCTCTCCGCGCCGCCGTTGCCGACGATCGCGTTCCAATAGCGATCGGTCTCTGCCTGGTCATCGGTGGCGATCTGAAAGGAGAACGCCTCGCTGTGCTTGAACGCGTCCCCGCCATTGAGGCCGAGGCAGGGCACGCCGATCACCGTGAACTCGACCGTCAGGACGTCGCCCGCCTTGCCGCCGGGAAAGTCAGAGGGCGCCCGCTGCACCGCGCCGACCGTGCTATCTGGGAACGTCCGCGCGTAGAAGCGTGCAGCCTCTTCCGCGTCCTTGTCGTACCACAGGCAGATCGTGTTCTTCTTCATCGTTGCCTCCTCTACTTGAGCGACGGTCTTTGAGAGCGCAATCGCGTGCCTGCCCGAGCAGAACATGTCTGCGGAACGAGGTGCGCGTGAGCGGCGCTCACGCGCTGACATCAGGATAGCGCTCGCGGCGCCCGCTCGATGCACTTGATGGGCGGCGGCCTTTAGATCCGTGTCGCAGCCATGCGCTGCTCGAGGAACCAGGTCCCGTCGTCGTCTTGCACTTCACCGAGCCAGAGGAACGACCCCGTGATCTCGCGAAACGACCAACGAACGGCTGGCCCGTCCCATCCCGGAACTGACTCCTGGACGATGTCGTCGCCCTCCGCGCGGCCGAGGAGCGAGGCGAACTCGCCGGCGGCGGGCTGCGCCCATGTTACGCGCCATGCACCGATCGACGCGTCGAGACAGCGCAGGGTTGTGCCGAGCTTGGAGGGAGGTGCCCCATCGACACCGAGCACGTCTTGGACGCCCAGGCCGCCGAGTATTCGGACGAAGTCCCACGTTCCAGACGCTGTGGCACTCGAGCCGTCGCGCGAGAACCATTCACTCTCGATCGACCACGAGCCGATCAGCCGGTCGTAGAGCCCGGGCACCGCAGTGCTCCCGGCACTCGGATCATCTGCTGTGAGCCTGCCGAGGATTTCCGTCACTGTTCCTCCAGTCAGCCCAACGTTGGGCGCCTGAACTGCGAGCGGTCTGGCTGGGGCATCCACGGCCAGACCTGCTGCGAGGCAAGGTTGATGTGCTTGTTCGGCAGACCCGCTATTTCGACGCTACGTCCAGTAGTGGATCAGCGCCGAGAGAAGGCACGGCACAGCCGCCAGTACCAGGTAGAGCGAGTACCAACCGACGAAACCATATTCATCCTCCGAGAAGCTGGCTTCGTCGGGGGGCGTGGAGCTCTGGCCGAAGTACGGGTCTCCAGTCGCGCGTTGCATGAGCACGTTGGGAGAGACCAGGACCGCGACCGCGAGGCCGATGGCGATCAGGCCGATCACGAGACACACGCCGTAGAAGTTGTGGACACTGGTGACCCGGACGAGCACGGCCGCCAGGCCGACGAGCCCCCCGCCGACCGCGAGGGCGATCAGGAGTCCAAGACTGTGTCGCTTCATCTCGCTCCGTTCTGCCGAACAGGGATTAGACAGTCCGCGCATGACCCAAACGCAGACGGCCCCCTTCTGCATGAGCACGGTACCACGAGGCTAGGAGCACGCGAAAGGCAGTCTGCCTAGGACGCGGCTCGGCGATGGGCGGACGCGGGCTGAGCTGTTGCCCCTTCTGTTGCCCTACCCCCCCGACAATGGGCAACGAATCGGCTTTTCGCGACTCTTCAGCCCTGTGCCGCCCGCCGTCTGCAGCCGTTCTGCAACGCAGATGCTCGGTCGCTCCGTCGCCGATGGCACGAGATGGTGCTGCGTCGGCACTGAGTACTCTTCCGCGCTACCGGCCTGAGGGCACTGGATCGCCCTGCTATGCTCGTCGCATGAAGACCGAGGCCACCCTCATCGCCGCCGTGCTGCTGATCGCGGGTCGCGGGATCCTCGCACCACCGCAGGGCGCCTCATGAGTGACGACCTCGATCTGCGCGTGGTCACGACGGCGCCCGACGGGATGTCCGCCGCCGTCCTGCGGGGGCGCCTGGAGTCGGAGGGCATTCCCTCGATGGCTCGCAGCTACGGGGCGGGCGGCTGGCTGTTCCCCGGCGGCCCGTCCGGATTCGGACCAGTCGATATCCTGGTCCCCGCCGACCGCCTGGAAGAGGCCGAGACGATCCTCAGCGAGACGGACGAGTAGAGCATGACACCCGCCCTCCATCTCTCGGGCGATCGCCGCGTCCAGATCGGCCGCTGACACTTGATCGCCCTGCTGGGAGGGCTTGGGGCTGCTTTGGCGTGGGGGGCGGGCACGTTCTGCTCGGCCCGCTCCAGCCGCATCATCGGGGCCGCGTCGGTCGTGGCCTGGGTGATGCTCATCGGGCTGGTCGCTAATCTCGCCGTGATCGCCGTTGGTCCGACCCCCGGGCCCCTCGGCGCCACCGACATCGCGTGGATGCTTATGGCCGGGTTCGGCAACGTGGCGGGGTTGCTCCTGGAGTACACGGCGCTGCGGCGCGGCAAGGTGGGGATCGTGACGCCCGTGACCTCCACCGAGGGCGCCATCGCGGCGCTGCTGGCCGTGATGGCCGGCGAGGCTCTCGGAGTCGCCCAGGCCGGGCTTCTGGCGGTCGTGGCTCTGGGCATCGTGCTGGCGGGGGTCGCCCCCGATGAGCCGACGCCGGACCAGAGCAAGTCGACCGGGTTCTGGCTGGCCGCGCTGGCGGCGCTGTCGTTCGGCATCGGTATCTTCGCGACGGGCCATCTCAGCGCGTCTCTCCCCCCCGGCTGGGCGGTGCTGCCGCCGCGCCTCATCGGCGTGGCGGCTGTGACGATCCCACTGGCGCTGACCCGGCGACTCAGGCTCGCTCGGTCGGCCGTCCCTTTGGTGATATTCACCGGGCTCGCCGAGGTGCTTGGCTTTATCTGCTTCGCTGTCGGCGCGCGCGACTCGGTCGCCATCACCGCCGTCCTTGGGTCTCAGTTCGCCGTCGTCGCCAGCGTGGCCGCCTACGTGTTCCTCCGCGAGCGATTGACCCGGATGCAGCTGGCTGGGGTTGTGTTGATCGTGGTCGGCGTCGCCGCGCTGGCGTGGGTCACGGTCGGCTAGACGCCGCTCTCCATGTACCTCGCCGCCGCTACCAGATACGTGCGCGGGTCTCCTCGCTGCGCACCATGGGTGACACTTCGTCGATCCCGAACGCGGCCGCGAACGCCGGCAGGTTGGAGAGCGGCTCGTTCACGCGCGCCCGCGCCGGCGAATGCGGGTCGGTCTTGACGACCAGTTGCAGGTACTCGTCCGTGTAGCTCGTGCGCCACACCGTCGCCCACGACAGGAAGTAGCCGCTGCTCAGGGCTGAACCCATCGATCGCCGCCGCTGCCGTGCCGGCGAGTGCCTCGCGCAGCGCGGCGTGGGCGATCTTGAGGCCGCCGAAGTCGGCGATGTTCTCGCCCAGCGTGAGGCGGCCGTTGACGTGCAGGTCGTCGACGACCGCGTACTCGTCGAACTGGTCCACGAGCACCTGCGCGCGCCGCATGAACTCGGTACGGTCCGCTTCCGTCCACCAGTCACGCAGCCGGCCGCCGGCATCGAAGTGGCTGCCCTGGTCGTCGAACCCGTGCGTGATCTCGTGCCCTATGACCGCACCGATGGCGCCGTAGTTCACCGCATCGTCGGCGTCCGCGAAGAAGAACGGCGGCTGCAGGATGCCGGCCGGGAAGACGATCTCGTTGAGCATCGGGTGGTAATAGGCGTTCACCGTGTGGGCCGGCATCGCCCACTCGCCCTTGTCGACCGGCTCGTCCGAGCCGGCCCATCTGCCGGGCGTACTCGAACGCCTCACAGCGCATCCGGTTCTCCACATACGAGATCCGCGATCCGACGACGAGACCGGTGTAGTCGCGCCACTCGTCCGGGAAGCCGATCTTGTAGTTGAAGCCGTCGAGCTTCCGCAGGGCCTCCGCCCTGGTGGGCTCCGTCATCCACTCCACGCTGTGGATCGCCCGCCCCATGGCCGAGAGGAGATGGTCGACCATCTCCTCGCAGCGCTTCTTGGCGTGCGCGGGGAACGCCGCCTCAACGTAGAGCTGCGCCACCAGTTCGCCGATGTCCGCGGAGGCGGCGTTGAGCACGCGCTTCCACCGCGGCTGCATCTCCTTCTGCCCGCCGAGCTGCCGCGCGTAGAAGTCGAACGCCTCGTTCTCGAACGCGGGCGGGAGCGCGGCGCGAACGCCCTGACCACGTGCCAGCGCAGGTAGTCCCGCAGCGTCTCCACGGGAGTGCTCGGCGAGGGTGGTCGTCGAGCGCCCGGAAGAAGCCGGGGTTGTTCACGCTCGACCGACGCCGACGTGACGCCGAGCGCCGCGACGTGCCGAGCTCAGGCCGAAGGCCGGCATGAGCTCGTCCAGCGCAGCCGACGGCGTACCGGTTCATGGTGAGCTGTACGTCGCGCAGCTTCTCGGCGGTGTAGGACGCCTCGGCCAGTCGCGTCTCGAAGGCGAGGATGCGCTCGGCAGCCTCGCGCGCGCGCTCCTCGGTGTCTCCAAGGTTGCCGAGCTGATTGGCGACGTGGGCGACGTACTGCTGGCGAAGCGCGGCCGACTGCTCGTCGTCGCGCGTGTAGTAGTCGCGCTCGGGCAGGCCCCAGCCCGCCCTGGCCCACGTAGACGAGGTAGGCGCCCGAGTCCTCAAAGTCGGGCGCGATGCCGAGCGAGTGGAGCGGGCTCGGGCCGCAGCGCTGCAGATCGCGCACGATGTCGCGCACGTCGGCCACGGACGCGGCGGCATCGATACGCGCTCCAGATATGGCTCGAGCGGCGTCACGCCGGCGGCGGCTATCGCCACCTCGTCCATCGCCGTCGCGAAGTAGTCGCCCACCATCTGAGCGGCCGACCCGCGCGGCTCCGTCCGCGCCGCCGCGTCCTCGAGCAGCTGGTGCAGTACCACCTGGTTGCGCGCGTGGACGATCTGCGGCGCGCCCCAGGAGCCGTACTCGGACGGGACGGGGTTGGCGTCCAGCCAGCCGCCATTCACATGGCGGTAGAAGTCGTCGGATGCGGCCGTGTCCGCATCGAAGAGCGCAGCGTCGATCGGGCGCTCGGGTTCGCTCATGAGGCTCTCCTGCAATGGGTGGTCAGTGGATCGCTGCCTGCACGCTACCCATTTGCGGGAGGAGAGTCACTACGCGCGATGAGGAGGGAGAGAAGATGGCTGGCGAGGAAGGACTCGAACCTTCAATCCCCTGATCCAGAGTCAGGTGCCTTGCCAATTAGGCCACTCGCCAGCGGTGCCCGAGGCGGCAGGCAGAGAGTGTACCGCGAGCGGCGCTGCCGCTCAACCATGGGCGGGCGGGGCGCCGAGCGGTGCGACGCGGGCCGGCCGGCCCCAGGTCAGGCCGTGTCCTGGCGCCCCTGCGCCTGCAGCTTCGCCCAGGTGTCCCTGAGGGTCAGCGTGCGGTTGAAGACGAGCGCGCCGGGCGCCGAGTCGGGGTCCGGGCAGAAGTAGCCGAGCCGCTCGAACTGGACGGTCTCGCCGGCCGGCACGTCGGCGAGCGAGGGCTCCGCGAGGCCGCCCGCAGCACCGTCTCCGAGTCCGGGTTCAGGTCGTCGAAGAGGTCGCGGCCGTCGGCGCCGGGGTACGGGCCCCCTGAAGAGGTGGTCGTAGAGCCGGACCTCGGCGGGCACGGCGTGCGCGGCCGAGACCCAGTGGAGCGTGGCCTTGGGCCGGCGGCCGTCGGGAGCGTCGCCGCCGCGCGTCGCCGGGTCATAGGTGCAGCGCAGCTCCACGATCGCGCCGTCCGCGTCCTTGACCACTGCGTGCAGGTGACGAAGTACGCCGAGCGCAGCCGCACCTCGCGGCCGGGGGCCAGCCGGAAGAACTTGCGCACCGGCTCCTCCATGAAGTCGTCGCGCTCGATCCACAGCTCGCGCGAGAAGGGCACCGTGCGGCTCCCGGCGGACGGGTCCTCGGGGTTGTTGGGGACGTCCATCTCCTCGATCTGGCCCTCGGGGTAGTTCTCGACGACCACCCTGAGTGGGTCGAGCACGGCGAAGCGGCGGGACGCGCTGCGGTTGAGGACGTTGCGCACCGCGTGCTCCAGCATGCCCACCTCGACGACGCTGTCGGTCTTGGCCACGCCGACCTCGCCACGAAGTCGCGGATCCCCTCGGCGGGGAAGCCGCGCCGGCGCAGGCCGGACATCGTCGGCATCCGGGGGTCGTCCCAGCCGCGCACGTGGCCCTCGTTGACGAGGCGCAGCAGGACGCGCTTGGAGAGCACGGTGTGCGTGAGGTTGAGCCGCGCGAACTCGTACTGATGCGGGCGGGAGGGCACCGGCAGGTTCTCGATGAGCCAGTCGTAGAGCGGCCGGTGGGCCTCGAACTCCAGCGTGCAGATGGAGTGCGTGATGCCCTCGATCGCGTCGGACTGCCCGTGCGCGAAGTCGTAGGTCGGGTAGACGCACCAGGCGCCGCCGGTGCGCGGGTGCGTCGCGTGGAGGATGCGGTACAGGACCGGGTCGCGCAGGTTGATGTTGGGGGCGGCCATGTCGATGCGCGCGCGCAGAACGCGGGCGCCGTCGGGGAACTCCCCGGCGCGCATGCGCGCGAAGAGGTCGAGGCTCTCCTCGGCCGGCCGGCCGCGCCAGGGGCTCTCCCGGCCGGGCTCGGTGAACGTGCCGCGATGCTCGCGGATCTCGTCGGCGCGTGAGGTCGTCCACGTAGGCCTTGCCGGCCTTGATGAGGTCGACGGCCCACTCGTAGAGCTGCTCGAAGTAGTCCGACGCGAAGTAGAGGTGCTCGCCCCAGTCGAAGCCGAGCCAGCGCACGTCGGCCTCGATGGCGTCGATGTACTCCTGCTCCTCCTTCATCGGGTTGGTGTCGTCGAAGCGCAGGTGGCAGCGCCCGCCGAACTCCTCGGCGATGCCGAAGTTCAGGCAGATCGACTTGGCGTGGCCGATGTGGAGGTAGCCGTTCGGCTCCGGCGGAAAGCGCGTGACGATGCCCTGATGCCGCCCCTCGCGCAGGTCGGCGGCGACGATCTCGCGGATGAAGTCGCCGCGCTCGTCGCCGCGCTCGGGCGGGGATGATGTCTCGGTGCTCACGGTCGCCGAGGATAGCACGGGCGGGGAGCGGCGACGCGGTCACTGCGCCGAGAAGTAGCCTTTTGGAGTCGAGGCGGAACGTGTTCGCGAAATCGCTGGCCGAGAGGCTGCGCACGAGGTGGGCCGACGTGTTGGAGCCATCCATCGCCGGCACGCCCGGCTGGTTGACGCTGAGCGAGAGCCAGCGGCCGCCGTGGATGTGCCCGGCCTTGTCGATCTTGACGGTCAGCAGGCCAGACAGGCTGAGATTGCCGCCGAGGCCGAAGTTCTGCCAGCCGGCGAAGTTGCCCAGCGAGTAGGCGATGAGGCGGTTCTTGTAGCGCTCGATGCCACGGATGACGTCGGGCCGGAGCCGAGCAGGAGGTCGGCGCCGGCATTGACCATGCGTGGGCGAAGGCGAGCACGTTGCCGCGGTCCTCGCCCTGGAAGATCTCCGTGCCAGTACGGCGTGTGGATCCTGTCCGACCCTTCGGCGCCGGCGTGCATCAGCACGATCACCACGTCGGCCTTGGCCGGCAGCCCGGCGCACGAGCGCCGCCGCCACCGGGATGTCGTTGAGCGGGGCGCTCCATGGATACGGCGAAAAGCCCATCACCGCCACGCGCACGCCCTTGACTGTCTTGATGGTGATCTTGTTGGGAAGTCCCGCGTAGGCGACCCCCACCTTCTTGAGCGTGGCCTGAGTCTGGCTAGGTACCCGCGCGTGAGGTAGTCCATGCTGTGGTTGTTGGCCATGTTGACCAGGTCGATGCCCGACCAGGCGAGCGCGCCGGCGTAGGACGGAGGCGCTTGGAAGGCGAAGCACGTGCCGGACGTCGAGCCGTCGCACTTGGATGGCCCCGGCGTAGAGTAGGTGCCCTCAAGGTTGGCGATCATCAGGTCCGGCTTGCTGAGGAGCGCCCTCATCGAGCCGAACAACGCCCGGCCGCCGTTCGGCGGCTCGCCGTATTTGGAGCCCGGCGTCGTGTCGCCGACCCAGCCGATCGTGATCGTCGTGGGCGACGCCGACGGAGTGGGCGTCGCCGAGGGAGTCCGCGTAGCGGACGGGCTGACCGACGGGGTCGGCGAGCCGGAGGCGATGGAAGCGGCGGCCAGGTTGGGGCCGGATGCGCCGCCGCCCAAGGCATGCAAGGCCCAGACGCCGCCCGCTGCCACCACGGCGACCGCGACCGCGACGCTCGACAGCAGCACGAGCCGGCGGCGGCGCAGGCGGCGTCGCCGCTCGTCGTCCGTCACGTAGATGTGGACGTGGGGAGCAGGCCGGGACGCGGAGTCCATCATGTCCAGAGGATAGCAACGGCCGCCGGCCGCGACCACCTTCCCCCGCCCGGCGGCCGGCTCCGGCCTCGTCGTTACGGGGCGCCCGACCGCGGGTAGCCTCAGCGCGATACTCACGGTCCCGGTGGAGGCTGACATGGAATCGAAGTGGACGGCGAAGCAACTCCCTGACCTGAGCGGCAAGGTCGCCGTGGTCACCGGCGCCACCGGCGGCATCGGCGGACCGCTGGCCCGTGAGCTCGCGCGGGCGGGCGCGACGGTGGTGATCGCGGCGCGCGACGAAGGGCGCGGCGCGGCGACGGCCCAAGCCATCCGCGCCGCCGTTCCCGGCGCGAACGCCGAGGTCGAGGCCCTCGACCTCGCCAGCCTCGAGTCAGTCCGCACCTTCGCCGACCGCTTCGCGGGACGCCCACGGCGGCGCCGACATCACTCGTCAACTGCGCCGGCGTGATGGCCACCGCACGGGCGACCACCGCGGACGGCTTCGAGTCGCAGTTCGGCGTCAATCACCTCGGCCACTTCGCCCTCACCGGTCTGCTGATGCCCGGCATGAAGGACCGGGCCGGCGCTCGCGTCGCTACCGTGAGCAGCCTCAACCACAAGTGGGGCAGGATCGACTTCGACGACCCGCAGCACGAGCGCAGCTACAAGCGCTGGCGCGGCTACAACCAGTCGAAGCTCGCCAATCTGCTCTTCGCCTTCGAGCTCGACCGGCGGCTGCGAGCCGCGCACGCCGCCGCCGGGAGCGTGGCGGCGCATCCAGGCTACACCGACACGTCGCTGCAGCGCCGCATGGAAGACAGCCTCGAGCGGCGCGTCCTGCTGGTCACCAACCGGCTCTTCGGGCAGAGCCCGGACATGGGCGCTCTGCCGGTGCTCTACGCGGCCGCCGCCCCGGACGTACCCGGCGGGACGTACATCGGACCGGGCGGCGCAGGCGAAGCCCGCGGCTACCCGGCGGTGGCTCTGGCGAGCGCCGCGGCCCGGGACCCCGCCCTGGCGGCGCGGCTCTGGGAGCTATCCGAGCTGCTCACGGGGGTCCGCTTCCCGCTCTAGCGATCCGTCGCGGCGGCCCCGCGCCCGCCTCACGGCACCTTGGGCAGCACGCTCGCCGGCTTGCTGTCGATACCGGTCGCGCCGGCCGGGAAGGGCGGGTCGGACGCCGTCGTCTGCAGCGCGCCCGTGCCGTCGTAGGCGCGCACCTTGAACACGTGCTCGCCGCTCTGGAACGGCCACTCGTAGCGCCAGATAGCCCAGGTGAGGCCGGAGAGCGGCGGCCGCAGCTGGGCCGCCTCCCACGGTCCTTCGTCGACTTGCACCTCGATCTTGGAGATGCCGCGGTCGCCGGCGTCGGCAATGCCGCCGACCGGCACGTAGGTGTGACCGGCGCGCATCACCAAGGCGTCGGTCGCGACCGTGTCGATCACCGAGGTCGTCCTACGGATCGCGTTGGCGTCCCAGCCGCGCTTGACCCAGTAGCCGGGGATCCACTGCGACACAAGAACGATGTCGGTGATCCACTTGGGCTGCTTCATGCCGTAAAGGTCGGGGATGTAGACGCGCAGCGGGAAGCCGTGCTCCTGCGGCAGCGGCTGCCCGTTCCACTTGTAGGCGAGGAGGATGCGCGGGTCATTGCGGACGGTCGCCAGCTCCACGGCTTCGTCAAAGCCGTCGGCGGTGAGCATGTGAGCGTACCGTCGCCCCCGCCTTCGGGGCGGCGGCGTCGAGGACGTCGCGGAGCGAAGGCCCGGTCCACAGCGTGGTCCCGATCAGCGGCCCGCCGACGGGGTTGGAGATGCACTCGATGGTGGCGAACTCCTGGCGCGCCCGGTAGCCGGATCCGAGCTGTTCAAGGCTCAGTGTGAGTGGGCGCGAGACCATGCCACCCACGCGCAGCCGCCACGTGGCGGCGTCGACCGCCGGCGGCGTGAGATCGATGTCGACCCGGTAGAAGTCCGGCACCGGCGTGTACTCCGGCCGCGTGCCGGCGACCGGCTTGACCGCCGAGCCGGCGTTGGGGAACGGGATCGGCGCCTTGACCAGCGCGGTCGGCGCCGGGCCGCCGGCGCCGCTCAGGACGTCGGCCAGCTCCGCGCCGAGCACGACGAAGGTGGCGACGAGCCCGCCCACGCCGATCACGAAGCGCCGCCGGCTCAGCCGGATGACTTCTGCCGGCGGCGACTCAGGGACCTCGGGTGCGACCGCCGCGGCCGGCAGCGGCCGGGCGACGTCTGCCGCCTCCGGAGCCGCCGCTGACGTCCGAGCCTCTTCGATGGCCGCCGCGCCGGCGGCTTCCGGCGTCGCGGCCGGAGAGCCGACCCCGGCGGGCGGGTACGCGAGCAGGTACAGCCGCACCAGCGCCCACGCCCAGAGTTGGAACACGGCCAGCACCCAGAAGACGGTGAACAAGGTCCCGAGCTGAGTCGTGGGCCGCGCCTCGACGAAGGTGAGCACCAGGCTCAAGAGCCCGAACACGCCGCCGAGCGCCTGCGCGTAGCGGCGCACGCGAATCTGGTCGGGCGTGCGCACGAGCGCGAAGAAGACCATGCCGGAGAGCGCACCCGCCGCGAACAGGCTGGTGAGCGCGAGCGCCTGCTCGGTCGCTTTGGCGGTGTCCTTGATGTTCAGACCCAGGCCTTCGAGCACCCGCAGCGTCGTCTCCAAGCCGAAGATGACGAGCCGCCCGGGGAGCACGCGGATCAGCCACTCGAAGACGGCGTAGGCGACCATCGGGAACCCGAGGCGAGCGCCGGCGGCGATCAGGCCGAGCAGGCCGGCGCTCGCCAGAGCGCCGGCGCCGAGGCCCACAAGCGCCCGTACAGGCCAATTCCGTCGCACACGTCCCCCTCTCAATCAGCGTCGCGCGGGAGTGTACCCGCGGCCACGCCGGCCCAGACCGGGGCGTGGGAGCGGTGGCGGCGCTGCCGCAGCGGCGTCCCAACGTTGTCGCAGACTCGTCGCAACGTCGCGCCATCTGGTCGCGCAGCGTGGGCGGGCGCCACGCGGGGTATCAGTCAGTGTCACCTTCGGAGGTGGACGATGCTCTCACTGAACCTGTTCTCCCGCCGGGCCGGGGCGATTTTGATCGTCATGGTGATCGTGCTCGCGACCGCCGCGATCCCCGCTTGGTGCATCGCGACCGGCATGTGGTGGTGACCGCGATCCGCGCGGATCGAGAGGGAGTAGATATGGCCGCTACGCAGACAAAAGGGGCGGGCACGCGAGAGGACCCGTGGGTCCTCCAGACCCCGCCCGGCAAGTCCGAGTACCTCGCGTATCGCGACGAGGCGGCAGAACCGCCGGCCCTCGTCGTCATCGTCGGCAAGACCGAGTTGCGCTACCGGCTGAGCTGCCTGGCAGACCTGCACGCCATGCTTGCCGCCACCGGCGACTGGGTGCCGCTCGGCAGCGCCGACGAGCAGAAGCCGGCGGCCGAGGGCACGGTCGAGGCCTGGGGCCGCTCGCCCGACAACCCCGTCGGCGGCTGGTACGGCCTCAAGAAGGGCTTGCGCGGCCGCTTCGCCAACTACGTGCCGCCGGTGATGGAGGCGCTGGGCCTCGCCGAAGTCGAGCACGAGGCCCGGGGCAACCGCATGCGCGCCGCCTGAGACCGGCCGGCGGCATCGTACCCGCAACCCGGCGCGCGCCCGACGCGCAGAGGCTGCGGCCGGCAAGCCGGCCGCAGCCTCCGTCTACCGCGCGGCAGCTCGCTCCGCGCTATCTCACGGCATCTGCGCCGGCAGCCCGTTCGCCAGCACGAGCGCCTGCGTGGCGCGCTGCGTCGAGTAGTCGGTGAGGTAGGCGATCCGCGCCGCGCCGCTCAGGCCGGCGGCCGTAGACTCGGTGCTCGCCTGGGCGCTGGTGCAAGCGGTCTCGTACGCGCCGTACACGCCCCGCACCAGCGGGCTGTAGTGCTTGTAGCGGATCTGCCCGCAGACCATGCCGTTCGCGTCGAGACTGTCGGCGACCTTGCGGAAGGCCTTGTAGGCGGTGTTGGTCGTCCAGTCTGCCGGCACGCTCGTGATGGAGTCATAGAACGGCACGTAGGCGCTCGAGCAGGGTCGGCTCGGCGCCACCCACATGACGCCACCGACATTGTCGGGCAGCCAGTCGCGCAGCTGCCACACGGCGCTGTAGTCGGTCGTGGAATGGCATATCGGCCGGTCTGTCTCGGCATGCGGGCTCATCAAAGAGTACCCCTGGGTCTGGTCGAGCGCCGTCCCTTCATAGTGGAAGCGACAGATCGCCTCGATGTCCTGACGCGTCAGCTTGTGGTCCGGGACCACGTACACCGGCCGGGATGCGTACGGCATGGCCGGCGTGAGGTGCAGCGACGGCGCGACCAGATTGTAGGCGCCCCACATGCGGTCGGTGTTGGAGTAGACCTGCAGGTCGCCTCGGTCCGCATATGCCCAGGCGACATCAAACGGTCCGTCGGCGGGGTTGTAGCGGCCGATGCCGACGGCGAAGGACTGCAGGTCGGGCGAGCCGCGGAAGTCGGCCGGGTCGCTGAGGTCGATCTGCCGGATGGTGACTGTGTTGGGATGCTCGAGGAAGGCGTTGTTGGGCACGCGCTCGGCCACCCAGTGGTGGCCGCCCAGAAGCTCGAACAGCCACACTTTGTTCGGATCGCCGATGGCAAAACTGCCGGCCGCGTCGGCCGAGAAGCCCTTTTGCGACATCTGCTCGAGCAGGTCGATCGCCTGCTTGGCGGTCGTGCACTGCTGCAGGATGTCGTCCCAGATCTCGGCGCCATATCCCTTCTTGACGTACGGGTCAGCGGCCTCGACAGATGCGTCGAGGGTCGTGGCCGTGCCGTAGAGGACCCCCAGCTGGTGGACGTTCATTCCGCCCTCGGGCACGTCGCCCTTGGTGAGGAGCCGGACGTACTGGTAGTGAGTGGCGTCGCCGGGCACGACCTGCAGGTACGCGTAGTTGCCGGGCGCCCAGTCGTTGTTGTAGCCCATGAGCACGGAGCCGTCGGCCGTGGCGTTCTTGCCGGCGAGCACGAAATTGCACCAGCGCGTCACAGTCTTGACGGCAACGCCGGCCGATGCCGGCGCGCCCGTGGCACGCGGAGACGTCGCCGTGCGATAGGCGAGGACGGCGCCCACCCACGCGAGACAAATGAGGAGCGCAAAGAGCCCAAGCGCCCCAACAAGTCGTTTCCTCATCGCGATCCCCCGAATACGATGCGGCCGGAGGAGGCGCTGCGCGCGCCTCCGGCCATTGCCAGACCCCTTCTCCAGAAGACTACGCCCGAGCCCGCACGATGCCTAGGTCCGGGCGATGCGCGAGCCGAAGGGCGGCTGCGCCGCTAAGGCCGGAACAACACGACCTATGCAGCACGATGCGTATGTGTAAATATCGCGCCTGTATCGTCGCGCACCGGTGCAAGGCTCGATGCTGAGAGAGGGGGCGGTATGACAGACCCGTGAGTGTCCGGCGTTCGCGCATTTCACGCTCAGACACGATTCACTCAGGGGGCGATCGTATGCCTGAAGAACTCGCTTTCGCGCGCAAGGCCAGCGGCCTCGTGCGCGGCCTCTCGTTTTGGGACGCGGTCGGCATCGGACTGGCCGTCATCCAGCCCATCTACGCCATCTGGTACTCGATGCAGGTCGGCATCGGGCTCTTCCCCGGTGGCAACCTGATCATCGCCACCGCCATCTCCGCCGTGACCTGCGGCATCTGCGCGCCGGTCGTGTGGGGCATCCTCGGCGCCTCGATGCCGAGATCGGGCGGGGAGTACGTCTTCAACTCGCGCATCATCAGCCCGGTGATCGCCATGGGCGCGAGCTTTGCCAACGTCATCGCCATCACCTACTGGAACATCTTCATCTCGACCTGGATCGCCAGCCCCGCGCTCGCGATCCTCGGCCAGTACATGGGCTGGAAGGGCCTCACCGACTTCGTCTCCAGCAAGGCCGGGATCGTGACGCTCACGACCGCCTGCTTCCTGCTGGCGTTCCTGGCGGTCGCTTTCGGGGTCCGCGTCTTCCGCGTCATCCAGCGGCCTTTCATCGTCATCGGCATCGGCGGCCCGGTCATCCTCGCCATCGTTCTTTCGCTCTGTTCCCGGGCGGGCTTCATCGCGCACTGGAACACGGCCGCCGTCAAGTACCACTCGCTCGACTACACCTCGTTCATCGGCGCGGTCGGCAAGGCCGCCGGTTCGGCGATGCCGACGACCTGGAACTGGGGCGACACCTTCGGCGCCACGACCGGCGTCTTCTTCCTCTTCATCTACGCCTACGCCCTGGTGTACGTGAGCGGCGAGGTCAAGCGCCCGGACAAGACCGTCCTCAAGGCGAGCTGGGTGGCGGTGCTCGTGCCCTGCATCCTCGGCTTCTGGACGTTCTTCGGCCTCTATCACATCGCCGGCTTCCAGTTCATCAGCGCCGCCGCCTACAACGACCTCTTCGGCGGCGTGAAGGGCTACAACTTCCCCTTCTCGACGAGCTACATGAGCCTCTCCTGGCTGGCCTCCGGTCGCAGCTGGGTCATCGCCATCGTCGCGTCGTTCACCTTCGCGCTCACGAGCTACTGGCTGATCGTCGTCGACCTGATGCTCGCGCCGCGCGCGATGTTCGCCTGGGGCATGGACCGCATGGGCCCGAAGTGGTTCACGGACCTGAGCCCGCGCTGGGCGTCGCCGATCAAGCTCTACGGCTTCATCACCATCATCCAGATCATCCTGACGGCGGGATACGTGCTGTGGTTCCAGAACCAGCTCACCGGCCTTGTCGCCGGCGGCCTGCAGCTGGTCTCCGTGTTCCTCATCACCGGCATCTCCGGCATCCTCTTCGCCTACCGCAAGAAGGTGAAGGGCATCTGGGAGTCGTCGCCCTACAAGAACTGGAAGTTCTTGGGGGTCCCCTACATCACCATCGCGGCGGTCGTGTACGTCGCCTACGTGATCGTGCTCCTCTACTACGCCTTCTTCAACACGCGCACAAAAGACATCACCGGCAAGAAGGCGATCATCTTCGTCGTCGTATGGGCGCTCGGCATCGCCTGGTACTACTTCTGGAGAAGCCGCAGCAAGAAGGTCGGCGTCGACGTCGCCATGACCTACGGCGAGCTGCCGCCCGAGTGACTAGGGGCGAGGCAATCCTCGCCTGGGTACCAGTCGAGGGATCGGCCGCGAACGCCACCCCGGCCACCCTCGTTTCACGGGCCGCGCCTCTCTGAACCCCCAGAGGCGCGGCCCGGCCCCTGCTGTGCGAAGCGTGCACTGCCACCAAGGAGGAACCAGTGAAACGCGAAGCCCGGCTCGAGTCGGCGCTCGAAGAACAGGTCGTCGCGCAGGTGCGCGAGGGCCGCGAGGAGCTGCTCGGCATGCTCACCGACCTGATCGCCTTCGACACCACCGCGCGCCTGCCGGGCGACCCGGCGCGCGATGAGCGTGCCTGCCAGGAGTACCTGCGCGACCTCCTCGCCCCGCTGGGCGGCGAGGTCGACCTCTGGGAGCCCGAGACGATCGGCCGGCAGCACCCGCTCCTCCCGGACGGCCTCGACTTCGCCGGCCGGCCGCAGCTCGCCGTGCGGCTGCGCGGCGAGGGCGGCGGCCGCAGCCTGCTGCTCAACGGCCACATCGACGCCGTCTCCGCGGAGCCGCTGGAGAAGTGGCAAAGCGATCCCTTCAAGGCCGAGATCCGCGGCGGGCAGCTCTACGGGCGCGGCAGCTGCGACATGAAGGGCGGCATCGCCGACTCGCTGTTCGCGCTGCTCGTCCTGCACCGGCTCGGCGTGCACCTGGCCGGCGACGTCATCTTCTGCACCAACACCGACGAAGAGTCGAGCGGCGCCGGCTCCTACGCGTGCGTCGAGCGCGGGGTGCAGGCCGACGCCGGCCTCTGCGCCGAGCCGACCGAGTTCGACGCCTGGATCGCCTGCCGCGGCGCCGTGAACGCGACCATCACGATCGAGGGTCGCACCGGCCACGCCGAGATGGTGCACCCGGGCTGGCGCGAGGGCGGCGCCGTGAACGCCATCGAGAAGCTCTGCATCGTCCTGGGCGGGCTGCGCAACGTGCGCGAGGACTGGCGCGCCCGCGGTGACTACGCGCACCCGCTGCTGAGCCCCGGCGACATCGTACCGACGGTGGTGCGAGGCGGCGAGTGGATGGTCACGTATCCGTCATCCTGCGAGCTCACGCTGGACCTGCAGTACCTTCCGGCCCAGGTCGACGCGGAGGGCACCGGCCGGGCGGTCTTTCGCGAGGTCGAGCGCTACGTCAACGCCGCCGCGGCGTCGGACCCCTGGCTCGCGGAGCATCCGCTGCGCTGGGACTGGCCCGGCGACATCGTGCCCGCCGAGGTCCCGGCCGACGCCGCGATCGTGCTGGCGGCGCTGGAGGCCGGGGCGGCCGTCGGGCACCCCGGCGGCATCAAGGGTCTCGACTCGTGGCACGACGCCGCGATGTTCACGCGCCGCGCCGGGACGCCGACGATCTCCTTCGGCCCCGGCGGGTTCCGCACCGCGCACACGATCGACGAGTGCGTGCCGGTCGACGACCTCGTGGACCATGCCGCCGCGGTCGCGCTCGCCGTCATGCGCTGGTGCGGTGTAGCCCGCGGCTGACACTCCGCCTGCGCTGCTGCATGGCCTGTCCCAATCCTGTTCCAAGACGACGCTGAGGTATTGGGCTGCCGCGACGGGGTATCGCGTTCGACGTGGGGGTGTCGCCGCAGTCACGAGTGCGGAGGTTCACAGCTGATGCGGGCTCACGGTTCACTCGCACGGTGACGCCACATCTGCCGACAGATTGCCGACCAGACGCCTCGTCACGGCGCACGACAGCCGCGCACCGCGCAGCATGGCGACTGGCCGGAAACCTGGACTGTGCAGCACAATAGCGCCCAGGTGACTACGAGTGCGCACCGCCGACTGACGACTGCAAAATCTCCATCGGCGGTTCGACTCCGGCCGCCGCCTCCAATCTTTCTCCTGCAAATGGGCACGGTCTGGTGTTCGCCATGCGTCCATTTCCTTCCGAATCGGCAAGGTCGCCGACAACTCGCCGCCCGGCTACTTGTGTGCGGCTGCTTGAGCCCCGTCGAGTCCGAGGGGAAGATGGGCGAAGAGCAGGCGACCGTGCCGGTCGCCTCATGAAGAGGCGTCAACGAGAGCGGGGCAAGCCCAAGGCAACGGCGACTGCTGACGCATTTGAGGTGGTGATTGAAATGTCAAGGCATACCTATGTGGTGCTCTGCATCTTGGTCGTGACCGTCGGCATCGTTCTCGTAGACCTACTGTTCCTTAGGCATCATTTCTTGGCACGGCTGCTGGTGAACATCGGCATCGTCGCGGTGGTCGCAGCCTTCTACTTGATATTCCTGAAGAACCCGTGAGATGAGTGCCCCGGCGGCAGCCGAGTCCAGGCGCGGCTCGCACCGGCTATTCGCGGTGCGGTAGGGCGGAGTGGAAGGGCGGCTTCTGGGCGTCGGCACTGCGTCGGCGGCGTCACGCTGTGCAGCGACTTCTGACGAGCGACAGGTCGCCAAGACCTGTCCGAAGTCGTGTCAGCCAGCTCCCGGAGCGTCAGTCCCGGTGCGCCCGCTCCTGTAGCACTGTCTGCGCGTAGATCGCCGCTCCGAGCGCCAGCGACCCGTACTCGACGGCGTTCGCGACCTTGCGGGAGCGGTAGAGGCCGAGTCCGACGGTGGGTGACCCCTCGAGCAGCAGCGGCAGCCCGGTGTCTCCCGGGAACACCCCGGTCATCGGCTTGGTGACCAGGTCGACGAGCCAGTGCCCGAAGACGAGCGCCCCCACCAGTGCTCCGGTGCGCCGATCGCGGGAGAGCCGCGTCGCCAGTGCTGTGAAGAGGCTCGTCCAGACCAGTGCCATGGCAAGGCCGTGAGACCAGGGGTTCGTCGTGGGAGCTGTCGCCGCGGCCTCGGGCGCAGAACGATCGTGACGCCGGCCGTCGCCGCGGCCCGCGCGCTTGGGCATGTGCTCCTTGCCGGCCGCCATGAACGCCATGAACACGATGTCGATGGCGTAGGAGCTCACGACGAGCAGCCAGAGGGGCGTTCGCGGGGAGAGGCGCTTGGCTGCCAGGGCGACGCCAAGGTGTGCAGCTCCAGCCATGACGATCTCCTTGTTCGCGGTGAGACTCAGAGGCCGTTCGCCCACGCGGCTCAGGCAGGCTCATCCTACCTCGGCCCAGAGCACGTCTGCAGTGCGGAGCGTGGCTCAATCGGTGTGCTTCCCCGACGGGAGCGTGAAGGCCACGTCGGCACGTCGCCGGCCGCAGGGATGAAGATGCTGCGGCTCGCCTAGTTCCAGCCTGCGAGGAGGTCCACGTGACCTGTGCCAGCTCGCAGAACGCAAGTCACTCCGCCATGTCGAGGCTTGAGGGCGACGCTACCTGCCGCGCCGTGAGAGCCACGTCTCGTCGCGCACGAGTCCATCGCAGAAGGCAAGCACACGGTTGCGCCCGGTGCGCTTGGCCGCGTACATCGCCCAGTCGGCCTTGTCGAGCAACTCGTCGTGCGCACCGGCGTCGCGTGGGGAGGTGGCGACGCCGATGCTGATCGTGAGAGGGCGGCTCTCACGAGCGCCTGTGGCTTCGACCTCAGAGCGCAGGGCTTCAGCGACGGTGCGGGCCCCCTCGGCGTCCGTGTCGACGAGCACGAGCACGAACTCCTCGCCGCCGTAGCGCGCCGCCAGATCGGAGCGTCGGCTGTTGGCCTCGAGGATGCGTGCGATGCGCGCGAGGGCCGCATCGCCGGCCTTGTGGCCATAGCGGTCGTTGTAGCCCTTGAAGTCGTCGCAGTCGCAGAAGAGCAGCGACAGCGTGCTGCCCTGGCGCCGGGTGCGCTCGAGCTCCTCCTCGAGGCGCTCGTGCAGGTAGCGGTGGTTGTATAGACCGGTAAGACCGTCGGTGATGGCCTCGACCTCGGCGCGGCTGAAGCGGATCGCGGCCGACTGCAGCATCGACGCCAGCGTGTGCGCCTGCTCGCTCTGCAGCTCTGGCGCCCACTCGATCGCCGGCACGTCTACGGTGACCGCTGCCACGACCGCGCCGCCCGCGTCACGCAGCGGGGCGAGGCCGGTGATCCAGACGCCGAAGTCGTCGGCGTTCAATGCATTCACATCGGGACGCTCACCGGCGAGCAGCGCTGCGAGCTCATCGTGGGGCAACCAAGGATCGCCGAGGTGCGAGGTCTCGCGCTCGGACTCGCCAGTGTCAAGCACCGAGATGCATTGGTCAGCGACGACGGCGAAGGTCGAGACGAAGCGTACCGGGGGGTGGGCGTCGCGCAGCTCGCGCAGGGCGGCGACCATCCGCGCATACTCGGGCCGCGCCTCGTCGGCGCGTGTGCGCAGGAGGGCGTGCGCCGCCGGATCGATGAGCGCAGCCGCCTCACTCGCAAGCGCGTCGACCTGTGCTCGTCGGCCCTCGAGGCGGCGCAGTACGCTGCTGAAGGCGGAGACCATCGCCGGGTCGAAGTGCCCGCCGCTGCAATGTCCAAGCTCGGCAACGCACTCCTCGTAGGTGAGGCCGTCCCGGTAGGGGCGCTTGGAGGACATGGCGTCGTAGCAGTCGACCACGCAGAGCGCGCGCGCGATCAGCGGGATCTCCTCGCCGGCGAGGCCGTCCGGGTAGCCGCGCCCGTCGTAGCGCTCGTGGTGGTGGTGCACGCCGTCGACGAGGTCGCTCTCGAAGAGCGGGCGCACGATCTCGGCGCTGATCCCGGGGTGCTGGCGCACGAGCTCCCACTCCTCACTCGTCAACGGCCCGGCCTTGAGGAGCACGCGGTCGGAGATGCCGATCTTGCCGATGTCGTGCAGGAAGGCGGCGTTCTCGACGGCCTCGAGGCCCTCCTCTGCCCAGCCAAGCTCGCGTGCGAGCAGGGCGGTATAGGCGGCGACGCGGCTGGCGTGGCCGAGCGTGTAGTAGTCCTTGGCGCTGAGCGCGGAGCTGAGGGCGCGCAAGTTGCCGAGGTGGAGGCGCCTCACGTCCTCATGGAGCTCGGCGTGTGCGAGCGCCTGGGCCACCACCTGACCGACTGCCTCGGCAGTGGTGAGCTCCGCGCCCGTGAACTCGCGCTCGACGTCGTCGAGCAGGCCCACCAAGCCGATGACCTTCTCGCGAACCAGCAAAGGCAGAGACATGCAGCTCTGCTGCCCGTAGCTGCGCATGTTCTCCCGCTCCACCGCGCCCAGCCTGAGGTCATCGAGGCTGCCGACAGCTACGGCGTGGCGCGTCTCGACTGCCAGCCGCTTGCAGGGCCAGTCCTGCAGGCGGATCTCCTGACCGATCCAGGAGTCGTCGTGGGCGCCGTTGATGGTCGAGGCGAGGCAGACGAGGCGCTCGCCGTCCTCGAGCCGGTAGATGTCGCAGGCGCGGAGCCCGAGGGTGGCGCTCAGGCGTCGCGCCGCCGCCTGCAGGACCTCGGCGAGCTCGAGGCTGGAGTTGAGGTCGCGGCTTGTCTCGTAGAGCAGCTTGTACTGAGGCGCCTCGGGCGCGCGGAGTGCGTGGGCATCTCGACCTGGGGGGGCCTCGTCGCGCAGGGCTTGTTCGAGGTCGCTGGCGAGGAAGCGGCGCTGCCCGCTGGGCGTGCGCTGGCAGGCGATCCGGCCGTCGGCTGCCCAACGACGCACGGTGCTGGGGCTGACCCCGAGGACGTCGGCCGCTGCTTTTACGCGCACCCAGCGCGGTGCTGTCGTCTTCGCATTCACTGGCTCACCTATCGGAGTCTGGCGGACCGAACTTGAGCAACTCTATCAGGCGGCGGGACACCAGAGGTCGGGAGTTGATTCGCGGCGCCAGGCCGCTCCTAGCGGTGTCGAGGGCCGCGATGGGTAGGCAGAAGCCGGTCGACGAGGGCGCATGGGAGCCTCTTCGGGGGGCTCCCAGTAGGCACACGACACACTACGAGGACACCCGCAGCACTCGCGCCGCAGGCTCACCGGCGACACACCCGAGGCTCACAGAGACTGGCACGTGGTCAATGGCTCCTGATTATCTGCAGACCTCGAGCCCCCCATCCCCTCGGCGTTCGACATGGGCGCCGCCGTTTTCGGTCCCAAACAGTCGTCTAGGCCCGACTGCACGTCTCAAGTCGGCAGCCGGTGCCTCCGACAATGGTATTGGGCGACCGGAAGGCATACGTTGTGGCCATGAAGAGCGGTCAGCAGATCATCGCCGAGATCGGCGCCACCATCGCTTCCACGCTGGACGTCGGCGACGTCATGCGTACCGTCGCGCGCCAGGTGGAGAAGCCTTCGACGTCTACTCCTGCGACGTTCACAGCTACGATCCCGAGAGCGACCTGCTCACCTACCTGGCCTTCTGGGACATGGATGAGCAACCTGGCGACTCGCCGATGGTCTGCGATAGCCACCACAAGGTGAGCGAGCAGGTGACGGGCCTGCCCTTCCATCCTGACCTGCGTCCGAGCTTCCTGCCCATCGTCCGCGAGGGCCAGATGATCGAGGTCCACCGCGACGACCCCGACCTGCTCCCGGCGGAGGCCCGTGAGATGGACCGTTGGAGCGAGAAGTCAACCCTCGATGCCCCGCTGTCTTCGATGGTCGCATCATCGGCGTCCTCGGCTTGGTTGAGACGCGGTCGTGCCGCCGATTCACCGAGGCGGAGCGGGAGCTCTTCGGACAGCTGGCCGTCCTTGCTGCCATCGCCATTCAGAACGCCTCCCTGTTCGGCCGCCTCGAGCAGCGGAACCGCTCGCTGGACTCGCTCCTCCGGGCGGGCCGCGCACTGACCTCGAGTGTGGGGCTTGCCGACATGCTTGAGACGATGGCATGCTCGGCCAGTCAGGCGCTGCGCACAGCGGGCTGCATTATCATGAGCTCCTGCCGGAGCAGAGTGCGCTGGCTTGCAGATGCCTGTCGGGAGCCGCAGTGACGGAGGCCAGCGATGTCCCCCTGCCCTTGCACGTCCGCTCCGGTGATCGCAGGGCCATGGAACTGCAGGAGATAGTGATCGAGCGAACCACTGATGGGTCGCTGCCCGAGACCATCAGAATCGCGATGAGGGCAGCCGGAGAGCTCACCCACCTGCATGCGCCCCTCATCTTCGAAGGGGCACGCTGGGGGCCATGGTGCTGGTCGAGAGGACCGCCGAACGCGAGTTCAGCCCATCAGAACTCGAACTCGTTCGCGGTCTTGCAGAGCAGGTTGCAGCTGCCCTGTCCAACGCGCGCCTCTATGAGGCACTGCAGCTTCAGGCGCAGACTGACGGGCTTACGGGCCTCTACAACTACCGTCATCTCCAGCGGCGACTGAAGGAGGAGAGCGCCCGCTTTCACCGCTACGGCACCCCCCTGTCGCTGCTCATGCTCGACGTCGACGACTTCAAGCGCTTCAACGATGAGTTCGGCCACCAGGCGGGCGACGAGGCTCTGATCTCACTGGCCAACGTCCTGCGCCAGAGCCTGCGCACTGACGTCGATGTGATCTGTCGCTACGGCGGCGAAGAGTTCGCCGTGCTTCTGCCGAACACCAGCAGCGGTGGTCGCGTCGCTCGAAGCTGGCAAGGCGGTCGCCAGCAGAGCGTGGCCCGGTCGTCCTCGATCGGTGAGCGGGTGCGGGACGAGGCGGGCTCCAGCGTCGCGGAGCGGGTGCGGCGGGATATCGCCGAACAAAGCCAGCGGGCGGGTAGCCTCTCCCTTCCAAGACCCCTGAGCGTCAGCATCGGTGTCTCGGAGCTTTGTGAGGCTGTCTCGACCCCCGACCGGCTCGTCGCCTTGGCCGATGAAGCACTGTACGTGGCAAAGCGCCTGGGCAAGAATCGAGTCGAGGTGGTGGCGCCTGCGGTGGCAGCCGGTTAGACCGCCGGAATGATCGCTTGGGAGCCGCTTCTCAGTGAGCGCCCGGACTCCGGGCGCGATGTCCTTGAGGTGGACGAAGACGTTCTTTTCGCCCTCGCGCGTGATGAGGCCATAGCGCGGGAACGGTCGTCGCGGTAGTACCTCTGGCTGTGGGTCAGACGTTCGCACCCGCTGCGACCTCAGGGCGCGGTCCCCGGCAGGAATCCTGCGTCGGCGAGACGTCGGCCGCGAGGCCTCGTGCGGCGTCTTCTCAGGCCCGATAGGTCGTGTAGACATGTGCCCGGCAACATTCTGGGAGGGACGTCCGGCATCGGACCCGTGAGCAAGCAGCGCCTCGCCGCCCTCGGCATCACCACCATCGGCGAGCTCCAGGACGCACCGGCGCAGCTGCTCGAGGTCTCCTTCACGCCGGCCGGGGCGGCGCACGTGAGGGAGCTCGCCTTCGGCGGCGCGGACGAGGTCGTGCACTCTTCTCACGCGGTGCCCAAGTCCGTCGGCCATGAGGTCAACTTCGCCGCCGACACCGCCGACCGCGAGCTGCTCTCTGCGACGCTGCTCGACCTCGCCGATCGCACCTCCGCCGAACTGCGCCGCCAAGGCTGCGCCTGCCGCACGCTGACCCTGAAGCTGCGTGACGGCAGCTTCCGCACGCGCACGCGCCAGTGCACCCTGCCCTCCGCGACGAGCACGACCAGGGTCATCCATGAGGCCGCCTTGACGCTGCTCGGGCACGCGCACGCCCCGGGCGAGCAGCTGCGCCTCCTTGGCCTTACGCTCAGCGGCCTCGCCAGCGAGGACTGCCAGCTGGCTTTCGCGGAGAGCTCCCCCGACCTCGCCTGCGACGATGCCGTCGATGCCGTGCGCGCCAAATATGGCGCCGGGGCGCTGCGCTGCGCCGGGCCGGGGCCGGCCTGGCGTCCTACCGTGAGCGGCAGGGGATGACGACTCCCGAAGAATAGCGAGCCGGCCCCAGCGAGGTCACTGCGGATGCGCACAGCGCGTCGGCAACAGGTCGGCGACATCGCCCTGTGCAGGCTCTTCTGGCCATGAGGGCCCGCGTCGCGACCCGCGCGCGGTCGGAGCGGAATCGCCGCGCGCGTCGGTCGACGTTTACCAGCACGGGCAGTAGACTTCGCGGCGCGATGCAGGGCACACTTGACACCCTCGGTGTCGTCGAGATTCTTCAGATGCTGGAGCAGGAACGGAGCTCCGGGACGCTGCACGTTGAGTGCCCGCGGCGGCTCGTCGACGTTCACTTCGTCGATGGTCACATCGCCGAGACGCGCGACTCCACCCGAGTCGCTGCGGACACCGTGATCGGCAGCCAGCTGCTCAAGCGCTCACTGGTCGGCGAGGTCCAGCTCGAGGACGCTCTCGAGCGCCAGGCGGCGAGCCCGCGTCCGCTCGGCACGATCCTCGTCGAAAGTGGCTTCGTCAAGGAAGCCGACCTGCTGGACGTGCTTGCGCGGCAGGTGGCGTACACACTGCTGGAGGCAAGGCTCGAAGGCACCGGCACCTACGTGTTCGCCGCCGATGACGACGCCAGCGGCGTCGACTTCCTGACCGTTGACACGGGCGACGTGCTTCTCGACATCACCGCCCTCGGCAGTGAGTACTGTCTGGCGATCGAGATGCTGGGGCAGTCCGACCCGGTGCTGGTCCCCAACCGGGACTATGCGACCCTGCCGAGGAACCTGCCCGCGTTCGGACGCGACGAACTCGCAGTCTTCATGCAGGTCGACGGCCGGCGCACGGTGGCCGAGATCGACGAGGCCAGTGGCCTCGAGAAGGTGACGGCGATCAGCGTCCTCGGCAAGCTGGTCGAAGCCGGCGTGCTGCTCGTCAAAGTCGGTGGCCGGCCCCGCTCCCGCACGTCCGCTGCACCTGCGCCAGCCGCCCGAGCGGAGTCCAAGATGCCCGCAGGCGAGACCGTCGACCAGGACGAGATCCGCAGCCGCATGGAGGAGACGCGCGCGCGCCTCAAGTCGAAGGCGTTCGACGCAATGATCAGCGGTGAAGTCGCTCTGCTCCCCGAGACCGCGGCGACAGGCCAGTGCCGAGATACGAGGCTCAGGACCTCGACAGCGACCTCGAGAGCATGATCGACGAGGCGCTCACCGAAGCGGACGACTGAGAAGCCCGGTTCCACGATTTCAGTCCGGTGCCAAGCGGTCGGCCCGCGTCGTGCCGGCGTGCACAGAGCCAGCGCCCGCTGCATCACCATGCCCGGCTCGACGTCGGCTTTGCGTTGGCAGCTGCGTCAGATCGCCTGCATCCGGAGCATCTCCGGGACACTGGAAACGTCACCTGAACCTGTGGACGAGAACAGGCGCTCTGCCCGCTGCCTGCCCTAACGGCCGCGCCGCGAGAGCCACGTCTCGTCACGCACGAGGCCGTCGGCGAAGGCGAGCACCTGGTTGCGGCCGTCACGCTTGGCTGAGTACATCGCCCAGTCGGCCTTGTCGAGGATCTCGTCGCGGGCAGTCGCATCCTCGGGAGCCGTGGCGATGCCGATGCTCAGCGTCAGCGGGCGACCGCGTCGAGTGCTCGCGTCTTCGACCTCGGCGCGCAGCGCCTCAGCGACCGTGCGAGCGCCATCCAAGTCGGTGTTGACGAGGACGAGCACGAACTCCTCACCACCATAGCGCGCCGCCAGGTCGGAGCGCCGGCTGTTGGCCTCGACGATGCGTGCAACGCGCGAGAGGGCCGCATCGCCGGCCTTGTGCCCATAGCGGTCGTTGTAGCCTTTGAAGTCGTCGCAGTCGCAGAAGAGCACCGAGAGCACACTTCCGCGGCGCCGGGCGCGCTCCAGCTCCTCCTCGAGGCGCTCGTGCAGATAGCGGTGGTTGTAAAGCCCAGTGAGGCCGTCGGTGATCGCCTCGACCTCGGCGCGGCTGAAGCGGATCGCCGCGGCGCGCAGCATCGCCTCGAGGGTCTCCGAGCGTTGACCCGTCGCGCCGCGATCGTGGGGCGCGATGGCGGGGGCATCGACAGTGATCGCGCCGGCGATGCTGCCGTCGAATCGCCGGATGGGCGCGATGCCCGAGATCCAGACGCCGTAGTCGTCGGCGTTGAGCACGTTCGCCAGCAGGTCGTCGCCGGTGAGTACGCGCATGAGCTCGTCCTCGGGCAGCCAGGGGTCGCCGCAGCGTGAGGCGTCGCCGTCGCTCTCGCCGGTGTCGAGCACGGAGACGCACTGCTCGTCGCGCAGGGCGAAGGTGGTGAGAAAGCGCACCGGGGGGTTGGCGTCGCGCAGCTCGCGTAGGGCACCGACCATGCGCGCGTACTCGGGCCTCGCCTGGTCGGCGCGCGTGCGCAGCTGGCCGTGCGCGACCGGGTCGATCAGCTCCGCCGCTTGCCTCGCGAGCGCGGCGACGTGCGCCCGCCGGCGCTCGAGGCGCGCAACACGCGCCGGAAGGCGGTGACCATCTCCGGGTCGAACTGCCGGCCGGCGCAGCGCTCGAGCTCGGCGAGGCACTGCTCGTAGCCGAGCGCCTCCCGGTAGGGGCGCTGGCAGGACATGGCGTCATAGCAGTCGACGACGCAAAGCGCGCGGGCCAGCAGCGGGATCTCCTCACCGGCGAGCCCGTCGGGGTAGCCGCGGCCGTCGTAGTGCTCGTGGTGGTGGCGCACGCCCGCCACGAGCTCGGCCTCGAAGAGCGGGCGCACGATCTCGGCGCTGATGCCGGGGTGCTGATGCACGAGCTCCCACTCCTCGCTCGTCAGGGCCCGGCCTTGAGCAGCACCCGGTCGGAGACGCCGATCTTGCCGATGTCGTGCAGGAAGGCGGCGTTCTCCACGGCCTCGAGGCGCGCTTCTGGCCAGTGGAGCTCGCGTGCGAGCAGGGCGGTGTAGGCAGCGACGCGGCTGGCGTGGCCGAGGGTGTAGTAGTCCTTGGCGCTGAGCGCCGAACTGAGGGCGCGCAGGTTGCCGAGGTGGAGGCGCTTGACCTCCCCGTAGAGCTCGGCGCGCTCGAGCGCCAGGGCGACGAGCTGGCCGACGCTCTCGGCCACCACGATCTCCTCACCCGTGAACTCGCGCTCCACGTGGTCGAGGAGGTCGACGACGCCGATGACGCGGTCGCGGGTCACCAGTGGCAAGGAGAGGCAGCTCTGCTGCCCGTAGCGGATCATGTCGCCGCGCTCCGCGTCGCTCAGGCGAGGATCGTCGAGGCTTGCGATCGCCACCGGCCGGCGACTCTCGATGGCGCGGCACTCTGAGGGCCAGTCGGCGAGTGCGAGCTCCTCACCGACCCATGATGCGTCAGCAACGCCGCTCAGGACCGCGGCCAGGCAGACAAGGCGCTCGCCCTCGTCGAGGCGGTAGATGTCGCAGTCGGGGATGTGCAGCGCCGCCGTCAGACGTCGCGCCGCCGACTGCAGGATTTCCGCCGGCTCCAGTGTGGAAGCCAGCTCGAGGCTGGTCTCATAGAGCAGCTGGTAGCGTTTGCCGGTGTGCGCGCCGTCCGCAACGCGCTCGCGCGTCGGGTGGTCTTCTGCAGTGAAAGCCCGCTTCAGGTCGGCCACGGAGAAGCGTCGCTGTCCGCTGGGCGTGCGCTGGCAGGCGATGCGCCCGCTCGCCGCCCAGCGGCGCACCGTGCTGGGGCTGACCCCGAGGAGGTCGGCCGCTGCTTGCACGCGCACCCAGTCCGGTTGTATCGGTTCCATGTCCACCGCGGCTACTATCGGAATCAGCCGGAAAACCTTGACCAACTCTCTCAGGCGGTGTGGTGTGGAGCGTGTGCATGACTGGAGGGCCATGGTGCGTGACCGGGCTGACCTGCACCCCTGGAATCGGTCCACCCGAACTGTAGCGTTTCGCGACCGATGACGGAGTCAGGCCATGTCGAAGAAGACCTGCCGCCTCGAGGGGATCATCGCCATGCTGTGCTAGGTCGAGGTTCTGCTGGGCGAAGGCCAGTAGGCCCCCGAGGTCGTCAAGGCTGTCAAGTCTCAGTACCCGCCGACACATTGCCGACAAGACGCCTCGTCACGGCGCAACACGGCCGCTCACGGCGCATCATCAAGACCGGTCAGAAACCTGGACTGTGCCGCATGAGCGTGTCCAGACGACTACGGGCCAGCACTGCCGACTGACGACCGCAGAATCTCCATCGGCGGTTCGACTCCGCCCGCCGCCTCCAACTTCTCTCCGGTACGTGGGCAATGTTGCGTCTTCGCTTCGCGCCCACGTACTTCGGGACCGGCAGGATTGTCGTCATCCTGCTGACGAGAGCGCGCACCACCAGCCGTCTTTCAGCCCGGAGTCGCCGGTGCTGGGGACTTGGGTCGGGTCGCCTTCGTCATCGCCGTCTACTCACCCAGTAGTTTCCGCGCGGAGGAGATGAACTGCACCCAGTTCGGCGAAAACTGAAGTTCTGAGTGCCGAAGCCGATATCAAGGATTGGCGGTATGCTTCGTCATGCAGAGCCCAGACAAGGAAATCGCGAGTCCGACTTGCAGGGGGCTAGTCATGCTTGACCGACGACGGTGCGGCGCTTCCGACAACGTATGTGTAGGGCCGAGACGGCAGCGGCAGTTCGCGCGGTTGCTCGTGCTCGCCCTCTGCCTTGCGGCCGGGCTGATCGCCTTCGCCGTCGCCTCGCCAGCGGCCCGCGCGACACCTGCGGCGCTGACGGCGCCTGCGGCGGCCTCCGCCCGCACTTACGGGCTCGGGCTCAAGGTGCCGATGAACGTGGAGCGCCACCCGGCGAGGCTCGCCGGAGTGCTCGCGACGCTGCCGGCGAGCTACAGCCTGCGGCAGTATGCCCCGGTCCCCGGCGACCAGGGCCAGGTGAACTCCTGCGCCGCCTGGGCCACCGCCTACACCGCGATGGGCGTGCTCGAGAACATGGACCACAGCCAGGGCGTCTGGGACAATCCGCTTGACGCCCTGCCAGGCGGCGGCGGCTCGGCGATGTACGTCTACTCGCAGATTTGCGGCGGCAGCGACAACGGCAGCTACATCGATGCCAACGTGGCGATCGAGACGTCCCAGGGCGATGACGAAGCCTCCGACTACAGCCAAGGCGAGGCGGACTGGCGGGATTGGCCTACCGCGCAGGAGACGGCCAACGCGCAGAACTGGGTCCTGGCCGCGGGCCACGACATCGGCACCGACCAGTACAGCATCGAGCAGGCGATCGCCAACAACGAGCCAGTCGTGCTCGGGATCCAGGTGACGCAGGCGTTTGAGGACAACACCAGCGGCGACTACCCGGACCCGAACAACTCCGCCAATGACTCCACGTCGCTTGGCGGCCACGCTCTCACCGCGGTCGGCTATGACTCAGGCGGGCTGACCTGCGAGAACAGCTGGGGGCTGTGGGACAAAAGCGGCTACGTCCATATCAGCTGGGACTGGCTTGAGGGCGACTACACGAACTCCCACTCGCCCGATCTCGACCAAGCGGTCGCGATGGTGGGCATGAGCCATGTCGCCGTCCCGGCGCCCACGCCGACACCGAGCCCGACACGACGCCCACGCCGACACCGACCCCGACACCGACGCCCACGCCGACACCGACCCCGACACCGACCCCCACGCCGATCCCGACGCCCACCCCCGCCGCCATCAGCGGCTTCACCCCGGCCTCCGCCCCCGTGGGCACCGTCGTGACCATCAGCGGCAGCGGCTTCAGCGGCGCCACCTCCGTCAAGTTCCACGGTGTCGCCGCAACGACGCCCGTCGTGCTCAGCGACGCGCAACTCACGGCCACCGTGCCGGCCGGGGCCACCAGCGGCACTGTCTCCGTCACCACGCCCGGTGGCACGGCCACGAGCGCGGCCAGCTTCACGGTCATCACGGCGCCCGCCATCAGCGGCTTCGCCCCGGCGTCCGGTCCCGTGGGCACCAGCGTGACGATCAGCGGCAGCGGCTTCAGCGACGCCACCTCCGTCAAGTTCAACGGTGTCGCCGCAACGACGCCCGTCGTGCTCAGCGACGCGCAACTCACGGCCACCGTGCCGGCCGGGGCCACCAGCGGCACTGTCTCCGTCACCACGCCCGGTGGCACGGCCACGAGCGCGGCCAGCTTCACCGTCGTGATCACACCCACCGTGACGCTCACGCTGAGCGGCCTCAAGAGCGGTGCCGTGAAGCTCGGCAAGCGCGTGACCGCCAGCGGCGGCGTGACGCCCACAAGCCTCACCGGCAGCAAGTTCACGCTCACGGCGCAGCTGAAACACGGCACCAGATGGGTCAAGGCCATGACGTTCTCGGCGCTTGTCGCGTCCACGGGCGCGTACGACTCAAAGTTCAAGCCCACCAAGAAGGGCGCCTACCGGCTGCAGGCCACGATCGCCAAGACCGCGACGCACGCCGCAGCCACCACGAAGTGGCTCACCTTCAAGGTGAAGTAGTTCGCGCAGAAGATCCGCGCACTGACGAGGACCCCCGCCGGTCGCAGCCTGGTGGGGGCCCTCGTTGCCGAGGGATTGCCCACATGACGCCTCGTCACGGTTCGACCCAGCCGCTCACCGGACCCCATGGAGAGCTGCCGGAAACCCGGACTGTGCAGCACAATCGCGTCCAGCTGACTACCCCTGCGCAGCGCCGCCTTCAGACTTCTCTCCGGCAAATGGGCACGTTGCGGTGTTCGCTGCGCGCCCGTTTCCTTCCGACTCGGCGGAGCTGCCGACATCTTGCCGACGAGACGCACGGGTACGGCTCGACGCCGGCTCGCGCTCCGTGGTCGCGGGGCCGGACCCGGTCGGCCGCCGAACCATCGGCGGCGAGCGTCGGCGTGGCCCTGCGGTGTCCTGAACGGCCATGGGCCGGACGGCACCGCCCGGTGCGAGGTGAGGGGGCAAGATGGACGCTAGCGACACGGGACGCGCTACCGAGACGCCGCGGGCAGCCGCCTGGTACGCGCGTTCGCCGGAGGAGGTCGCCGCTCGCTTCGAGGTCGACCCTGCCGCCGGCCTCTCGACGGCCACGGCGGCCGAGCTGCTTGAGCGGCTCGGCCCGATGCGCTGCCGGCCGAAAAGTCCAAGCTCGAGTGGCGGCGCTTCCTCGACGAGTACCGCAGCTACATGCAGATCATCCTACTGGCCGCCGACACATTCTCGATCGTCATCGGCCAGTTCCACACCGGCGTCATGGTGCTTGTGCTCACGGTGATCAACGCCGTCGTGGGCCTGCGCCAAGAGGGCAAGGCCGAGAGCGCGATGAACGCGCTCAAGTCGATGATGAAGGCGACGGCCCGGGTGCGCGCGACGGCGCCGAGTCCGAGATCCCGGCCGACGGTGCTCGCGGTGTGAATGTGCCCCGGACGGGCGGATCGTGATCGACGCGCTGCAGATAGCGTCGCCGGCGGACGTCGTGCTCCTGGCGCCGACCACCCGGCGACCAGTCCGACATGGCCTTCATGAACACGCCGGTCACGCACGGCAGCGGCGTGATGATCGTGACCGGTACCGGCGCCGCCACGGAGGTCGGCAAGATCGCCGGCATGCTCTCCGCGACGACGGTCGAGCAGACGCCGCTCACCAAGCAGCTCAACCCGATGACCCTGTGGATCGTCGCCGCGGCCGGCGTGACCATGATCGTGATGTTCGCGCTGGGTGCGTCGCGCGGCCAGGCGTGGGACGCGCTGTTCGTGACCGCCATCGCCCTGGCCATTGCGGCGATCCCGAAGCGCTGTCGACCGTGTCCCAGGTGATCCTGTCCATGGGCGCGATGGACCTGGCCAAGTGCCACGCCATCGTCAAGGACCTCTCGTCGGTCGAGACGCTGGGGTCCACGTCGGCGATCAACTCGGACAAGACGGGCACGCTGATCATGAACCAGGTGACGGTCGTGGAGGTGCTCGATCTCACCGACCGCTGGCGGTCACCGGCACCGGCTACGGTCTGGACGGCGAGGTCAAGCACTCCGCGGGCGCCCGCCTCGATCGACGAGGCCATCCTGCCGTTCGTCATCGCCAACGACGCCAAGCTCGAGGACGGCAAGGTCGTCGGCGACCCACCGAGGGAGCGATGCTCGTGCTCGCGCCCAAGGCCGGCCTGCACGTCGACGGCAGGAGGGAGAAGTTCCCGCGCCAGGCCACGCTGCCCTTTGACCCCACCTACCAGCTCATGGCCACCTTCAACGCCGCCACCGACGCGAGCGGCGCCCAAGTCGTGCGCTGCTTCGTCAGTGGCGCTGCGCCGGCCGTGGGCAGTCGCTCGACCGGCGTGCGCCAGCGGCGCCGAGCGGCGGTGGGACGACGACCTCAAGGAGAAGGCCAGAGCAGCTCGCAGCGGCTCGGCGAGCAGGGTCTGCGCGTGATGGCGGCGGCGTGCCGCGACCTCGACCCCGCCGCCTTCGATCCCGACGGCGACCTGCTCGGCTACGTCACCGGCCTGCAGCTGACCAGCCTTCGCATGATCGACCCGCCGCGCGAAGAGTCGAGGGCGGCGGTCAGGCAGGCGCAGGACGCGCACATCCGCGTGCGCATGGTCACAGGGGACGACGTGGTCACCGGCGCCGCCGTGGTCAAGCAGGTGGGCATCCCCGGAGAGGCCATCCTGGCGCCGACTTCGCCGCCCTGTCGAACAAGGAGCGGCTGACGCGCATCGAAGACATCGGCGTGGCGGGCCGCGAGGCGCCGGAGCACAAGGTGCTGCTCGTCGAGACGCTCAAGAAGAAGGGCGACGTGGTGGCGATGACCGGCGACGGCGTCAACGACGCGCCGGCCATCAAGGCTGCCGACATCGGCATCGCCATGGGCAGCGGCACGGAGGTGGCCAAGAACGCCGGCCGCATGATCCTCTCCGACGACAACTTCGCGACCATCGTCCACGCCGTGGAGCAGGGTCGCAAGCTCTTTGACAACCTCAGCAAGTACATCGCCTTCGTGCTTATCACGCTGGCCGCGTTCGTGCTCACCTTCCTCGGGGCGACGCTCCTCAACATCCTCGCCGGCGAGCCGTTCACCGCCACGCAGGTCCTCTGGATCAACTTCCTCGTTGACGCCCCGCTGGGCGTGGCGCTCGGCTTCGATCTGGAGACGCCGGGGCTCATCGAGCAGGGTGCCCCGGCCACGCAACGCCCCGATCCTGGCACCAGGAGCCTGCTCACGACCGTGGGCCTGGTGGGCGTCTTCATGGCCGTGTGCCTGCTCGTGCTGCTCCAGTACGGCAATGCTCACTACCACAGCGCGGCCATCGCCTCCGCCATGGGGCTCATTGCCTCCGCGGCCTGCCGCATCGTCGGCTGCTTCGAAAGCCGCAACCCCACCGAGAGCATCGTGAAGGCCTCGACCCTAGACAGCCGCCAGCTGAACTGGATCGCCTTGTTCGAGGTCGTCCTCATGATCCTGGTGGTCGGCCTCGACATGCTCGACCGCTGGCTCGGCACGGCCTCGATGACGTGGACGCAGTGGGGCCTCGCGCTGGCGCCGGCCGGCGCGCTGTTCGTGCTGTGGGAGCTCGGCAAGCTGATCGCGCGCCGCGTGGCGAGCCGCACGCCGGCGGCCGAGGCAGCGCAGGAGGCGCACCACCTCGGGCGGCGTCGGTGGCGGCACGACGTGCAGGCACTCGTTGGCGCGGTCAGGCTCGCGCGACTCGCGCCGTGCTCCCGGCCCTCGGGTCACGTAGTGCCGCTCGCCCGTCACCCTGCTTTCGCGCGCAGCACGGCGTAGAGTCCTGCGCCGGCGGACCCGAGGGCGATGACGAGGTCGCAGCTCCCCCGCGGTCCGAGCGTGCCAGCATGAGGCCGCCGAGCAGCGGGCCCGAGCGCGCTGGCGCCGGCCGTCCAGACCAGCGTCCAGACGCCCATGTAGCGGCCCCGCAGCTCGGCGCTCGCCAGGTGCGACACGATCGCCGTGGAGAGCGGGACGAAGAGCGCCTGTGCCAGCGCCAGCGCCGCGACGGTGACGAGCAAAGGCCAGCCCGAGCGGCACGAAGGCGACGAAGCCGACGCCCAGCCCGAACAAAAGGCTCGCCAGCGCCACTTGGTAAAGCGGATCGAGGCGTCGCAGGAGGCGCACGCTGGGGTACTGCGTGAGCACGATGACGAGGCCGATGAACGAGACCAACAGCCCCCAGGTGGCGGTCGGCAGGTGCCGGTAGCTGGTGAGAAGCACCGGGTAGGTCGGTGTAGGTCTGACCGAAGATGAAGAGCGGCAACAGCGAGACCGCGCAGAAGGCGAGGAAGCGGCGATCGCCAGCACGCGGCCCCAGCGGGGCCCGGTGTGCGCGCGGCGTCGCTCGCGGGCGCGCAGCCGCCCGGGCGCCGTGAACAGGCTGAGCGCGCCGAAGAGCGTCGGCCCCGCGCTGATCTCGCTGACGAGCCGGCCGCGGGCCGCCCGCGGATGCGTCTCCTTGAGGGCCACGAGCACGAAGGCCAGATAGGCGAAGCAGCCACCGCCGGCGACGAGGAAGAGTGTGGCCAGCGGCGCGCCGAGGGCCAGCACGGCCGCCGCGAGCAGCGGGCCGACGACATAGCCCGCCCCGATCATGAGGCGCACGAGGCTGTAGCCCTGGGCCCGCAGGCGCGCGCGCACGAGGTCGGCGACCATGGCGTTGCTGGCCGTGAGGAAGAGCGGCCAGCCGAGGCCGCGATCGATGAAGACGAGCAGCATCAGCGGCCAGAAGCCGTGCGCCAGGGCGAGGCCGAGGTAGGCGACCGCCTCACAAGGGCGCAGCCGAGCATCACGGCGCGCCGGCCGTAGCGGTCGCTCAGGCTGCCGGCGAACGGTTGCAGCGGCAGGCCGGCGAGCGCCGCCCCACCCATGACGAGGCCGACGCCGCCAACGAGAGGTGCAGCCGGCGCTCGAGCAGGATCGGCGTGTAAGGGAACGCGAGGCTGATCGCGACGAGGTAGAGCAGTGTGCCGGCGACGAGCAGCCAGAAGCGGCGGGGGAAGAGGCGGAACTGGCGCGAGAGGCGGTGAAGCCGGGGATGCCGTTGTGGGCTTGAAAGGGTCACGCTGAAAGCAACACTATCGAACACCTCGATCTCGGGCATCCCGGGCCCACGCCAAAGGATGCTTGCGCGAATGCTCCCCCGGTCCGGCGCGCCGCGTCGAGGGTGCCGGCGACTGAACCTCGCGTTGACCTTCATCCGCTGGGCCAACGCCGCTGCGCGCCTGCGACTTCGGGGTTGGCGTGCGTGTGTGATCTCTGGCAGCAGCTTGACGCACGGTCAGTCGCGGTCACATCTTCGCCGGCTTCCAGAAGTACCTGTACCAGCCGACGACGGCTGCCTGGCGCGATCCCGACCCTTGCGAGCAAGGTGCCTCTCCCCCTTTGCGCCTGTTTTCGGGCAGGCCCACCCGGGGTACTGCTCAGTGGGCCGAGCTCCGGCCGATGGGGCTCGCGACGCGCGAGGAAGGCAAACGATGGGTGAGGGTCAGGTCGCGGCGCTGCGGGCCGTTGGCTGCGTGCGGGAGCGGACGAAGGCCGCGACCGGAGACGCCGCGTGAGGGGGTCGGCGGGCCTGGAAGACGGCGCCGGCCCCGGAGACGGCGCCGGCGCCGCCGACAGCGACCGCGAGGCCTCGACCATGCTGCACCGGTGGTGGCTGGCGATCCGCCCGAAGACGCTGCCCGCTGCCGGTGCGGGCGTGATCACGGGCACGGTGCTCGCCTGGCGCGATGGCGGCTTCTCGTTGGGGCCGGCACTGGCTGCCCTTGGCGTGGCGCTTCTGCTGCAGGTCGCCAGCAACCTCGCCAACGACGTCTACGACGACGAGCGCGGGGCCGACACGGCAGACCGGCTGGGCCCCGTCCGCGTCACGCAGTCGGGACTCCTCAGCCGGGGGCAGGTCAAGCGCGGCATGATGATCGTGCTCGCCCTGGCGCTCGCGATCGGCGTCTACCTGACGTTCGTGCGTGGCCCGCTGGTGGTCGTGGTCGGCGTCGCGGCGGTCGTCGTCGCGCTCGCCTACACCGGCGGGCCCTACCCGCTCGGGTACCACGGCCTCGGGGAAGTCTTCGTCTTCCTCTTCTTCGGGCTGACCGCCGTGGTCGGGACCTACTGGGTACAGACCGGCGCCACGTCGCTCCTCGCCTGGCTCATGGCGGTCGCGATCGGCGCCCTCGTGACCGCCATCATCGTGGTGAACAACCTGCGCGACATCGAACAGGACCGCGCCGCCGGCAAGCGGACCATCGCCGTGAGGGTCGGCGTGCGTGCATCCAGATGGGAGTACGCGGTACTCGTGGCCGTCCCGTACGCACTGCTCACGATCCTCTTGCTGACCAGCGATCTGCCGCTCGCCGCGCTGCTCGCCTGGCTCTCGCTGCCACTGGCGCTGCGCGCGACACGCCGCGTGTTCGTGCAGACCGGCCGAGCTCTCAACTCGGCGCTCGCCGAGACGGGGCAGACCGCGATCGCCTACAGCGCGCTCTTTGCCCTCGGCCTGCTGCTCGCGCATTGAGGCGGCGCCAGGCCCCCGCGTCGCCTGCAGGTCGCGCAGTCGTGGCGGAGCCGCGGGCGCTGGGATCGGCGGGATCCGCTACTTGCGGGAAGTCGATACGACCGATACCGTCATTGACTCAGCAGCGGCACCTGATGGTGAGCCTGACCTTGCTAGAACCCTAGGAGGAACCGTGATCACTGTTGAGCGCGTCATCGACCTCACTCGGCCCATCCGGGAAGACATCGCGATGTGGCCAGGTACGCCGGCACCGAGCTTCGAGACCGGCGTGACCGTGGCGCACGACGGGTTCTTCGCCCGCAGAGCGCTGCTCTGGGAGCACACGGGCACGCATCTCGATGCGCCTGCGCACTTCATCGCAGACGGTCTGACCATGGAGGGCATCCCTGCCGAGCAACTCGTGTGCCCGGCTGTGGTGATCGACGTCTCGGACAGATGCCAGGGCGATCCGGACTACGCCATCTCGGTGGAAGATGTGCTGCGCTTCGAGGGATCGCATGGCCTGGTGCCGCGCGGCAGCGCCGTGCTCTTCCGCACCGGCTGGGAGGCTTTTGCCGACGATCACGAGCGCTATATGGGGCCGGCCGGTGACCTGCATTTCCCCGGCGTGGGCGAGGAAGCCGCACTGCTGCTCGTCGAGCAGCGTGGCGTGGTCGGCGTTGGCATCGACACTCTCGGCATCGACCCCGGCAACGTCTCCGAGTTCTCGGTGCATCGCCACGCCACGCTGCCCCACGGAGCGTGGAACCTCGAGTGCCTCGTCCACCTCGACCAGGTGCCTCCTGTGGGCGCCCTTCTCGTCGTGGGCGCGCTTCCGCTGGACGGCGGGTCGGCGTCTCCGGCGCGGGTGCTGGCGCTGATCGGATAAACATCCTGCGCCGCACGTGAAGCGGCCCTCGCCGGCGCCGCTGGCGCCGGGCGGCGGTGTTGCGATACAAGTGACCGACAATCGCACGAATTTACGAAAGGTGGGGATATGAGCACGGCAAGCGCACCACTGCTGGACGAGGGTCCACGGCTACGCCGGAACCTGAACATCTGGGAGGCGATCGGTGTCTCCCTCGCGCTCATGGCGCCGTCGATGGCGGCCAACATAAACCCGCAGGCAGCGGCGATGAACGCCGGCCGGGCTGTGCCGCTGGTGTTCCTCATCGCCACCATCGCCGTGCTCCTTGTCGCCCACACCTTCGTGCGCCTCAGCCAGAAGTTCAACCATGCCGGCTCGGTCTACGGCTACCTCGGCGCCACCCTGGGGCCGCGCTGGGGCGTCACCGCCGGCTGGGCTCTGGCCGGCACGTACATGTTCTATGCCGTGCTCACCGCCATGGCGGCCGGCATCTTCGGCTCGACGTTCCTCAATGACGTCGGCATCTGGAAGAATCCGCCGACCTGGTCGGGCTTCCTCATCGGTGGTCTGGCGCTGCTGCTCGTGTGGTACCTCGCGGTGGCGCCGATCCGCCTGACCACGAACACCCTGCTCATCATCGAGGGGACCACCGTCCTGCTGATCATCGCCATCGCCGCGGTCGTGCTGGTCCGCCTGCTCAACCACACGGCTCCCAACGGCAACACCTTCACGTGGAGCGTCTTCAAGCCGGCCGCCGGCATCACTCAGTCGGCGCTCTTCCTCGGGGTCGTCTTCGGCTTCCTCTCCTTCGCCGGGTTCGAGGCCGCCTCGACTCTGGGCGAGGAGACCAACAACCCGCGGCGCGACATCCCCCGGGCCATCCTCGGGGTCGCCCTCTTCGGCGGCGCCTACTTCGTGGTCGTCACGGCGATCGAGGTGATGGGCTTCGGCACTGACGCCAAGGGTCTCGCCGCCTTTACGAGTTCCGGCTCGCTGCTCGGCGATCTTGGGTCGCAGTTCATCGCCTCATGGGTCGGCAACGTGGTCACCCTCGGCACCGCGATCAGCGGATTCGCCTGCGCCCTCGCGTGCACCGTCGGTGCGGCGCGCTTGCTCTACGCCCTCAGCCGCGATGGCATCGGCCCGCGTGGGCTGGCCACCGTCTCAAAGAAGCGCGGCACGCCCAGCGTGGCCGTTGCGACGACAGTCATCGCTGCGTACCTGACGATCGCGATCACGATCATCTTCTTCAAGGCAAAGCCGTTCGACACCTATTCGTGGACGGCCACGATCGGCACGCTCGTCCTGCTCGTGGTCTACTTCCTCGCCTGCGTGGGCGCGATCCGTGTGCTCTTCTTCTCGAAGGAGAGGACCACGCCGATGTGGGAGATCGTGCTGCCGATCGGCGCCATGATCGTGCTCGGCTACACGCTCTACCGCAACGTCGTCCCCTACCCGACGGGGGCCGGCAAGTGGCTCCCGATAGCCGCTGCCATCTGGATCCTGATCGCCGTCGCGGTCGTCGTCCTGCGCCCGAAGCTGGCACGCGAAGCAGGCGTGCGCCTCGCCGTGGAAGACGGCCTCATGGACACTGGCGGCGCCCCGTTGGTCGGCGCCACGAGAGGTGCGGCCCGGGATTCAGCCAAGAAGACCGGCACCTCCTGAGATACGAGGCCCATCGGTCCGGCCTCAGGCAGTACGCCGAAGGCCGGACCGATGGGTCGGCAGCGCGACGGCGGCTTGCTGCGCTGCCCAGTCGCGGAGCAGAGCCCGAGGCATCAGGGCCGAGTGTCGCCATGATGCTTGCACATGCATTCGCTGCCGCCTCCAGCCTCTCCCGTCGTGTGGGCACGCGCTTGGTGGTGCGCCGCAGATCAGTAGGGGGCGGCTCCGGTGAAGTCGCGCGCCATGGTCGCGGTGATGCCGCGGACCACCGTCGGGTCGCCGGTGATGATCCCCATGTTGCGATCGGCCTGCATCATCGCCGTTGTGAAGTTGATGCTGCCCACGTACACGGTGTGTTCCGTTGACCGAGATCGCCTTGGATTGGATGTAGAGCGGGGCCGTGGGCGCGTAGAGGCTCATGTGCACGCCCCCGGCGACGAGCGTGTTGAACGCCGCCGTCCAGTCGGGTTCGCCCTCATGGTCAGGTCGACGGTGACCCCCTCCTGACGGCCGCGATCAGCGCCTGGTCGATGGCGGCGCTGTCCAGTTGCTCGTCCTCGGCGTAGAGCGTGGTGCCGCGGCGGGCGGACCCGATCAGCTTGACCAGGGGTCTCTGCGCGCCCGGCGACCAGATCAGCTGTGACCCTCGGGCACGACGCCGCGGGACGGCGGCTTGTGGTCGTGCCGGAAGTCGGCGTTGAAGGTGGCCTCCACCCCGGCCACGGTGGCGGGCTTGTCGGTGATCACGATCCAGCCCGGATGACGGGGTAGTAGGCGGCGTTGAGGTTGCAGCTCATGATCGCGACGGCGCGACTGTCGCGGACCATGCTCTTCTGGTGCCAGAGCACGCCGGACCACGCCCACCTCACCTTGACACCATGCGCCTTGAGGTCGTCGTAGGCCGGCTGGTTGGCCGCCTTGTTGCCGGACGTCGAGTCGAGCAGTACGCGCACCGCCACGCCGCGCCTGGCGTCGGCGATGAGGCCGGCGGTGGCGGCGGGGTCGATCAGCGAGTACATCGTCATGTCGAGCGTCTTGCAGGCAGACGAGATGAAGCGGTAGGCGGGCTTGTAGCCGGCCTGCGGCTCCGTGACCAGCCTGTACTTCGCGTCAGCGCCCCTCACCGCTCCGGCCAGGTGGCCGCACCTGTCCCTGACCCAAGAGCCGGAACCGGCGGAGGCGGCCGCGGGCAGCGCCAGCAGCAGCATGGACATGGCGACGAGCATGACCGGCAGTCGACGACGCATAGGGTCTCCTTCCTTGGACGCGCGTCCTTCTGCGCCTACTGTCGGCGCCGGTCCATTAAGGCTTGAGCACGACGAGGCGGGTCGGCGGTGCGCGATCGCCCAAGGTCGGCGTTCACCTGGCGGGCACGCTTCATGACCTCCGGCAGACCGACGCGCCGACCTCAGGCCGAGGGCGCCTCGAGCTGGCTCAGGTCCAGGTCGGGCAGCATCGCGCCGTGCTCGATCAGGTTCTGGTGGAGCTCGAAGCAGCGCGCCAGATCGTGGCGGATGTGGCCCTGGCGCGCGCCCTCGATGTACTTCTGCAGGTAGTCGCGATAGGCCGGGTGCGCGCAGTTGTCGATGATCCGCTGCGCGCGCGCCGCGGGAGCCAGCCCACGCAGGTCGGCCAGCCCCTGCTCGGTCACGATCACGTGCGCCGAGTGCTCGCTGTGGTCGATGTGGCTGCAGAACGGGACGATCGCCGAGACTCTCCCGCCTTTGGCGGTCGAGTGGCAGACGAACACCGAGAGGCGCGCGTTGCGCTCGAAGTCGCCGGCGCCGCCGAGACCGTTCATGAGCTGCGTGCCGCAGACGTGCGACGAGTTGACGTGCCCGTAGATGTCCACCTCTAGGGCAGTGTTGGTGGCGATGACGCCGAGCTGGCGGATGACGGTCGGGTTGTTGGAGAGCTCCTGCGGCCGCAGCACGAGGCGCGGGGCGAAGAAGTCGAAGTCGCCGTAGAGCTCGTCGAGCTTGCCGTCGGACAAGGTCAGGCCGCTGGCACTCGCGCCGGTCAGCCGGCCGGCGCGCATCGCGTCGACGCACGAGTCCTGGAAGACCTCGGTGAACATCGTGAACGGCGGCAGGTCGGAGTGGTGGGCGAGGTCGGCAATGAGGGCGTTGCCGACGTTGCCCACGCCGCTCTGCAGCGGGAGGAACTCCTCCGGCAAGCGGCCGGCCGCGATCTCGTCGACGAAGAAGCTTACGAGGTGCTCGGCGATGGTGCGGCTGGCGGCGTCCGGAGTGCGCGGCGCCGGGCGCGTGCTGGGGGCGTCGGTCTCCACCACGGCGACGACCTTGGCAGGATCGACGGCAGCGTAGGGGAGGCCGATCCGGTCGAGCGGGTGCCGGATCGGGATCGGGTCGCGGTGCGGCGGCAGCGGCAGGAGCCGGATGTCGCTGAGCTCGCACACGCGCTTCGTGTGCCGCCGGTTGATCTCGATGATGACCTTGTCGGCCATGTGCAGGAAGGTCGGTCCGTTGCCGATCGCGGTGGTGAAGAAGACGCGGCCGTCGGCGGTGACGTCGCTGGCCTCGACGATGGCGATGTCGACGCTGCCGAAGAAGCCCTCGAGCAGCTGCTGCGAGCAATGCGAGAGGTGCTCGTCGTGAAACTCGATGCGGCCTTCGTTGATCGCGGCGCGGCTGGCGCCCTCCGACTGGAACGGCATGCGGAAGCTGACGGCGTCCGCCTCCGTGAGGTCGACGTCTCCGGCCGGTCCCGCCTCGGCGCCGGCGAGGATCCGGACCTGGAAGGGTTCGCCGGCCTTGTGGAGGGCGCGCGCCCGCTGCGCCAGCGCGCCCGTCACCGCCTGCGGGATCCCCGGATCGGTGAACCCGCCGAGGCCCAGGGTCGCGCCGTGCGGGATGAGTTCGGCCGCCTCTTCGGCGGTCATCACGGGGAACGTGCTCGCCACGGCGGTCACCGCCCCCGGAAGTCCGGAGGGCGCTTCTCGAAGAACGCGGCGATGCCCTCCTTGAGGTCGTCGGAGGCGAACGTGGCGCTGCGCGCCGACTGGATCTCCTCGAACCGGTCGGCGCTCAGCGGGACGCCGGTCGTGAGCCCGCGGAGCTCGGCCTTGAACGCGGCGACGGCCAGCGGCGCGCGGCCGGCGATGACGCGCGCGAGCTCCATCGTCGTCTGCTCGAGAAGTTCTGGCGCCACCAGACGGTTGAGCAGGCCGAAGCGGTAGGCGTCTTCGGCCGCGAGCGGGTCGCCGCTGAAGGCCATCTCCTTGACGACGTGCAGGGGCAGGGCGCCGAGAAAGTGGGAGACGCCGCCGGTGTTGTAGGAGACGCCGAGCTTGACGGCCGTGATCGCGAAGCAAGTCGCCGGCGTGCCCGTGGCCAGGTCGCAGGTCACGGCCAGGTCGCAGGCGGCGCCGTAGGCGCCGGCGTGCAGCATGGCGATGACCGGCGCGGGGAAGAGGCGTACGCGGCGCAGCACCTGCTCGAGGCCGCTCCTCCACTGCACGGAGTCCTGGCCGTCCAGCGGGACGCGGCGGAGGTCGACGCCGGACGACCAGACCCTGGCTTCCGTGTCGGAGGCCAGGATCACCACGCGCGCCCGCGCCTGTTCGTGCGCGTCGAACGCGGCCAGGAGTCCGGCGCAGGTGTCCGTCGTCAAGAGGTTCATCGGCGGCTCACCGAACGTGACCACGCCGACGCCTTCCTCGGCGCGCGACCAGGTGACTGCTCCGGACTGTCCTTCTGCCATATGCCCTCTCCCTCGCTCGGTCGCGGCCTCGTGAGTGCCAAGACATTAGCACCGTGAGATCGCGGAAGGCCCGTTCGGGAACGGAGCAGCGCTTCTAGCGCCCGGCCTCGACCCTCCGCGCCCACAGGGTGCCCGGCGGCGCGGCTGCCGGCTGCGGCAGCCGCGAGGCGAGCGCGGTGACCGCCAGCGGCAGCACCGCGATCACGTAGAGCACGGAGCTCGGCCCGGCGGCGTCGCCGAGCAGGCCGAGCCCGGCCACGATGAGGCCGCCGAGGCCGCCGCAGAGGCCGATCGTCAGCCCTGTGGCGAGGCCCATGTGCGCCGGCAGGTACTCCTGTGCCAGCACCAGCGCGATGCCCACGTTGGCGTTCATCGCCAATCCGATGACGATCACCACCGGGATCATGCCCGCGTAGCTCAGCGAGGGCAGCAGGGCGATCGCGGGCACGAGGACGAGCTGGGGGACGACAAGTACCAGGCGCCGGCCGAAGCGCACGGCGGCGATGCCCCCGAGCAGGGTACCGGCCGCCCCCGCAGCGAGCAGGACGCTGGTCATCACGTTGCTCGCCGCCGGGCTCGACCCCCGCGCCTGCACGAGGAACAACGGCAGGTACGTGAGCAGGCCGGTCGCGACGCCGCTGGCGAGGCAGAACAGCGCCAGGAGGATGACGAACGGGCGCCACTCCGAGGCAAGGGCCCGCGTCGAGTCGCTCGCCTCGGTGCTCTTCCACCGGCAGCCTCCTGAACCGGCGCAGCGCGATGGCGACGACGATCGCGGCGGCGAACGGGATGATCGCGATGACCGCGGTGCCGTGCAGCCCGAGGGGGGCGAGCACGGCGGCCACGACGAGAGGGCCGACCGCGTAGCCGACGGTGCCTCCCACCGAGAAGATGCTCATGTCGGCGGTCACGCGGCTGCTCGAGGCGTGGCGCGCCCAGCGCGCGCCCTCGGGATGGTAACTGGCGACGCCGGCGCTGCAGAGGGCTACGGCCAGCAGCGTGAGGGGATAGCTGGTCGCGAAGCCGACGGCGCCGATGCCGAGACCAGTGACGAGGAGCCCCGTGGGAAGCAGCCAGTGCGCCTCGCCGCGGTCACCGTGAGCGCCGACGAGCGGCTGAAAGATGGCACTCGCAACGCTGGCCGTGAGAGCGAACACGCCGGCCGCCGCGTAGCTGTAGTGGCGCTCCACGACGAGGAAGGGGAGCAGCGCGAGCAGGGCCCCCGAGCACGTATCCGCACACCCGTGCCCGAGGGCGAGGGCGAACAGGGTGGCGCGGGAAGCGGGCCTGCTCCGGCGGGATTCAAGGGGTCCTGCCGCCGGGTCCGGGTCTCATCGCGGTCGCGGGCTTCGCCATCAGCCCGGCTTCTTCGTGTCTCGTGACATCAGCCGAGGAGTCTATCGCGCCCGGGCGTTTTTGACCCGCAGCAGGTCTCTCAGCGGCGTCAGGCATCGGCGTCCCGCGGCTGGCCGGCGATGATGCCTGCCCCGCGCAGCCTTCTGCCGGCGCGTCGCCCTACGCCGTCGCCGTGCGTGCCTGGAGGCCGGAGAACGACCGTTCAGTGAGCGTGCATGGGGCGCGGCCGCACGCGGGCCTCGCCTCGGCGGCCAGAATTCGACAGAGTCCGCGGCGATGGACGAGACTCGGTGGCGAATGGATCCGGCAGCGTGGTCAGGGCGGACGCTGCGAGGCGCCGGCCCTGAGAGACTTCGGCCAAGGGGAGACGATGCTGCGCACGGCTCGGCCGCTCCGTTTCGCTGCGGCAGCAGTCGCTTTCATGTTCGCGGCCCTGCTCCTCCTCGTGGCGGCCGGAGCCGCCCACGCTGCGGTCTGGGTCATCCCGGCCACGGGGCGCGCCTTCCCGGCGACGCCACCGGGCGCCGTCCAGACCGATCGCCATCGACGCCGCGCAGAACGAGTACGAGGGCGCCCAGGTCGTGCTCCGCGGCGGCGGCGACCACGCCGTGAGCTTCAGCTGGAGCGCCGACAGCGACCCGCTCATCGTCGCCAATACGATCCTGGACCAGGTGTACTACGTGAACGTCACCCAGCCCACGACCGACTTGAACCGGCGCGCCGGGCTGTATCCGGACCCGCTGGTGCCCGGAGCTTCGACAGCCAGATCGCCGTGCCCGGCTTCACGACCTCGTTCTACCTGCTCACGCACGTCCCTCTCGACACGCCCGCCGGCGACTACGGCGCCACGCTCGTCGTGCAGAACGGCCTGGACGAGCCGTGCAGGTCCCGTTCAGCCTGCACGTGTGGGGACTTCGGCTGGGCGCAGCTCAGCACACGCACCGGCTTCGGCCTCGACGAGAAGGCTCTGCGGCGCAGCGTCGAGGGCTCCGGACTGCGCTGGAACAACGGCGCCGAGCGCAGCCGCCTGCTCCTCAACACCTACATGATGCTCGCCCAGCACGGCATCTGCTCGCTCGCACCCGCTCGATCTGCCGCCGACATCCCCCGACGGGACGTTCGACGCGGCGAAGTACGCCGCCACACTTGCCCCGTACTTGGACGCGGGCGGCCTCGACCTTCGGCCACGCGCATCCCGTGGTGCGCTGGTGGCCCTGGTCCTTCGGTCGCGCGTATGACGCCTCCAGCCCGCAGCTCGCGACGTACCTCACCGAGCTCTGCGCCATGTACGCGCAGTACGGCTGGCAGGACAAGGCCTACGCCTACATCATGGACGAGACGACGAAGCACTCCGAGGAGCTCGCCGCGCAAGACTACGCCCGCGTGCTCCACGCCGCCTCCGCGGCGTCCGGCTACCGCATCAAGTTCCTGCTCACCGACGACCCGCGGCCGCGGAGTCTCGGCGGGGTCAAGCAGGCCAACGGCTTCCTCAACGACGACGTCGACATCTGGGGCGTGCGCTACTTCTACTTCTTCGGGCGCATCCCGGCTCTGCGCCAGCAGAAGGCGGCGGGCAAGGAGGTCTGGTGGTACACCTACGCCAACAGCTGGGTGGCCACGATCCCCAACTTCGTCATCGAGAAGCCGAACACCGATCAGCGCGTCTGGGGCTGGCTCATGGAGCGCTGGAACGTGGACGGCTTGATGAACTGGGGCGCTCAACGAGTGGTCCATGCCAAACAGCCCGCCGACCTATCGCGACCCCTACCAGGATCCGCTCTCCCGCGACACGTCCACGCATCAGGCGAACGGCGACAGCTCCCTCATCTATCCCGGCTACTACCCTGCCTACGGGCTCACCGACCCGTATGCCGCGCCGGTCTCGTCCCTGCGGCTGGAAGCCCTGCGCGACGGTCTCGAGGATCGCGAGTACATGCGCATCGCGGATGGGCTCCCCGGCGGGGCGCAGGTCGTGAGCCAGGCGCTGGCGACGATCACGCAGTTCCCCTACAAGGTCGTGCAGAAGAACATCTTCAACTTCCCCACCTACTCACACGATCCCGCGGCCTACGAGCGCGCGCGTCTTGCGATCGCGGACTTCATCGCGACGCACCTGCAATAAGGGCGCACGGGTGCGACTGTCTCCAGGAGCCCTCCGCGGCTTTCGTCGCCGGAAAAGCCCTCCGCGGCTGGAGCAGAAGCGCCTGCCCGTGAACGCCCACGACGCTCGACTCCTCGTCATCGCTGCGCTGCGCCTCGAATGCGCCGCCGTGCGCCGCGGCCTCCCCCGAGCGCTGGTGCTGCGCTCCGGGATGGGCGCCGCTCGCGCCCGGTCCGCAGCGCTGGTCGCCGCCGGCATCCCGGCCGACGCGGTCGCGGTCGCCGGGTTCTGCGGCGCGGTGGCCGAAGGACTGCGCGCCGGCGACGTCGTCGTAGCCAGCGAGGTGCGCGGCCCGGAGGGCGTCACCGCGTGCGAGAGCGGACCGCTCGTCGCGGCGCTCGCGGCCCTGGGGATCACGCGCGTCCGCATCGGGCCCGTGGTCTCCGCCGATTACGTCGTGCGTGGCGCGGAGCGCGCGGTGCTGGCCGGCAAGGGCGCGCTTGCCGCGGACATGGAGTCGGCGTGGCTGGCGCCGGCGGCGGCGGGCAAGCCGCTCGCCGTACTGCGCGTCGTGCTCGATACACCGGCGCGCGAGATCTACCGGCCGCTGGCCACTCTCGCCGGCGGCTTCGCGGCCTGGCGGGCGCTGCGCCGGGCGGCGCCCGCGCTGGCGCTCTGGGCCCGGGCGTCATGATCTGCGAGATCGCGAGGAACCTCACCGGCGAGCGGCTCGAGACCATCGAGGCGCTGGAGCGCGACCTCGGGCTGACCCTCGTGGCCTTCTCCTGCCGCGAGCTGGAGCCGACCGCGAGGAGAGGCTGCGCCAGATCATGGAGCAGTTCGGGCCCCAGCTTCAGGCGGAGCCGGACGAGCCGACGAGGCCCAGCTCCGGCGCATCCGCGAGGTCGAAGAGGCCCTGGGCCTGTCGCTCGTCGCCGTCCGCCGCTGACGCGGCGTCAGTACACGATCACCGTCGTGCCCATGGTGGCGAAGTCGTAGACCCACGGCGCCTCGGGCATCGAGAGTCGCACGCAGCCGTGAGAGGCCGGATAGGACGGCACCTCCTCGTAGCCGTGCAGCCCCTGGCCGGCGTTGAAGAAGCTCCGTCCAGGGCATCCACGAGTCGTACTCCTGAGAGTAGAAGCGCAGCGACTTGAGGTACACGTGGTAGACGCCCGCCGTCGTCTCGAGCCCAGGCCGCCCGGTCGAGCAGTGCACCACGCGCACCACGGTGCCGCCGTCGACGCAGAGCACGACGCCGAGGCTGCGGTAGACCTCGACGTGGTGCCCGTAGGCCGACCCCGCACGCGGCTGCGGTACCGAGGCGCTGAGCAGTTTGGTGCGCGTCTGCACGCCGGCGACGCCATCGCGCGGCAGGCCGTTCCAGGCCTGGAAGGCGATCAGGGCCTGGGAGGTGCGGTAGTCGCTCTTGCCGGTCACGGCGCTCGAGGGCAGGTAGTGCAGCGCGACGAGGCGCCGCTGCACGTTGGCGATCGTGGGCAGCGGCATGGCGAGCACGTTCAGCTTGGCCGTGCCGGCCTTGACCTGGGTGTTGCCGGCGATGTCGGTCGCGGTCACCGTCCACGTGTACTCGCCGGCCGGCAGCGTCAGGCGAAAGGCGTGGCTCTGGGCCTGTCGACCGTGACCCGGGCGAGCTTGAAGCGCTTCTTCGCCTTGCCGTTCTCTGTAGATGGTCATGCTCGCGTCGGCGAAGCCGCAGGTCGGCTTGGGATCGTTCACGCGGAAGAGGAAGGTCGCCGAGGTCCCCGAGTACGTCTTCACGTTCCCGATCGCGACGCAGACCGGCTTGCCGAGGTCGATGTTCACGTAGCCCGTGTGCTTGGCCTCGATGTTGCCGGCCCAGTCCGCGGACCAGTACGTGACGAGGTGCGAGCCGGCCGCGGAGATCATGAACGGTGCCGCGTAGGTTTGGCGTGCTCCGCCGTCGATCGTGTAGTAGGTGGCGGCGGGGCCGGAGCCCGTATCGCTGACCTGCAGCGTCACCGTCTGGCTCGTGTTGCGCCAGCCGGTCGTACTCTCTGGCCTGGAGGCTCTTGGTCGTGGTGTGGGGTGCGATCGTGTCGGTGATGCCGGCGTCGGCGGTCGTGAGGATCGTGCCGCCGGCGCCGGCGACGCAGCCGTGATGGGCGTCGGCGAAGGCGACCGCGAAGAGGTCCTTGGCCGTGGTGGAGCCCTGCGCCGCCCAGGCAGCGCCTCCGTTGGCGGTGAAGAGGATCGTGCCGGCGCTGCCGATGGCCCAGCCGTGGGCGGCGTCGGCGAACGCGACCGCCGAGAGGTCCCGCGTGCTGTGCGACGCCTGCGTGGCCCACGCTGCGCCACCGGTGCTCGTGGTCACCATGGTCCCGGCCGCGCCGGCCGCCCACCCGTGGGTGGCGTCGGCAAAGGCGACGGCGCGCAGATCACGGGTCGTGCCCGAGCTCTGCGCCGCCCACGTGGTGCCGTCGCTCGTCGCCAAGATAGTGCCGCCCGCACCGACCGCCCAGGCCGTGCTGGCACCGCTGCAGGCAACGCCGTACAGGGCGAGCGCGGTGCCCGAGCCCTGCGGCGTCCAGGTGGCGCCGCCGTCGACGGTGCCGACGATCGTGCCGCCGTCGCCGACTGCCCACCCGTGAGTGGCGTCGGCGAAGGCGACCGCGCGCAGGGTCTGCGTCGTCCGGGAGTCCTGAGCCGCCCAGGTGGCGCCGCCGTCGCTGGTCGTCAAGACCGTGCCGCCGTCGCCGACTGCCCACCCGTGGGTGGCGTCGGCGAAGGCGACGCGCGTGAAGGTTCTGCGTCGTGCTCGAGCCCTGCGCCGCCCAGGTCGTGCCCCCATTCTGAGAGGCCAGGATGGTCCCGCCGGTGCCGACGGCCCACAGGCGGCCGCCGCTTGAGGCGGCGACGCCGGCGAGGTCCTGCGGCGTCCCCGAGGCCTGCGCGCGCCAGCCGCCGGCGGCGAGGGCCGCGCTCGGCATGATCAAGAGCAGGGCGAGCGCGAGGAGCGCGATCGCGGGCTTCGGAACGGCGCGTCAGGATCGGCGGTGGTGCATCACGTTGACCTCTTTCGCTGGCGTAGCCCCGGAGCGGGGATCACTTCATGCAGGTATCCATGGTACTTCGGCGACGCCGTAGAGGTGAAACCGGGGCGTCGCCGGCGACGAGCAGACGCCGGGCGTCGGCACCGCGCTCGCGCGACTGCCCGCTTCGTCCCTGGAAGGAGCCGGCGGATGCGCGCACTTCTGGCGACCGATCGCCCGGCTCTCTACGACGCCCTGAGCCTCTACCTCGCCGAGCAGGGCGTCGAGACCGTCGCCGCCGCTGTCGACGCGCCGGCGCCGCCGCTGCGCACCGCCGCCCATCGTCGCCCTCAGCACGATGCGCGACTGCGACCAGGCTCGCGCCGCCGGTGTCCAGGCGTGTGCCACGCTCGGCGACCCGCCCGGCGTCCTGGTCGCGGTGCTCCAGGCGGCGCGCGCGTCGCGCCGGTCCTCCCGCCGACGCCTGAGGGATCAGACTCCCGCTACCCGGCGACGCCCGGGGACTCTGCCGCAGGTGCCCAGATGTGTACCTGGGGGAATAACTCAATCACTGAGTCAAACGGCTGCGACGGCGTGGTCCGGTGCGAGCAGTCCGACGGAGGACGCGGCCACCCGCAGGGAGAAAGGTCCTTGATGCCCACTGTCACCTCCCCCAAGACATACGACTGCGAGATCTGCAACGCGGCGCTCAAGTCGCAGCGAGACCTCGATAACCATAAGTGCCTGCGCCACGACGACTGCGGAGAGGCGCGCCTCGGCACGCCGATCACTTTCCGCTGCGCCACCTGCGGGGTGGGCTTCGCGCGCCGCGGCGACCTTTTCGCCCACCAGCAGGAGCGCGACCACGGCCACCCCTCCGAGTGGGACAAGCCACGCCAGTCGGGCGCGTATGGCCGGCGCGGCCGTCCGCGGACCGGCGGCTGAGCACAAGGCGAAGCAGCTGCCCGGAGATCCGTGCAGTCCCGCGAGGTGTTACGCTGGTGCCCCGTCCGCTTCGAGGGAGGCTGCGTGAGGCTTGAGGATCTGCTCGGCAGGCACGTGCGCTACAAGGGCGACGAAGGGCGCATCGTGGAGGGGCACGCCGGCGAGGATGCATCGGTGGTCGTGAGCGTTCGCGCGGCCACAGGTCAGGCGCGCCGCAACGTCGTGGTCCCCGAGTCGGAGTGGGACGAGCTCGAGTTGCTCCGCTAGCGGCTTGAGGCATCCGTGACGCAAACGCCGCCGGGCTTGCCGGCGCCGCCGCACTCGCCCACGCCGCCGACCCCCCCCGCCCGCGCCCGCCCGGCGCCGTCAGCCAGCAGTGGCTCGAGGGCCTCTGCCGGCGCGCCGATGAGCTCCTTGGGGCAGCTACCGCTTCTCGCTGGGTGACGACGGCGCGGCGTGGCCGCGCGTCATGCTGCCGCTCAAGGGACGCGAGCGGCGCGCCGGCGAGCAGGAGGCGCGCTTCGCCTTCGTCGCCGCGCTCCTCGCCGATCCGGCCGCGGACGAGTGGGCGTTCGCCTCCGAGGTGCCCACGCGCCTCTCGTACCGGTTCGCGCAGCGCGGCGGCGAGGCCAAGGCGCAGCGCGGGCTGACCGACCTTGCCTTGTACCGGCGCCCCCGCGACGAGCCCGCCCTGGCCGTCGACTTCAAGTCGGGCGGGCGCTCTGGCAAGTCCGAGATCGACGAGGGTATCCGCAAGGACGTCGCCAAGGTCCTCGCCGAGCAGCCGGACGCGCTCTGGTTCCAGGTGGCGCGCGACCTCAACGAGGCGACGCTGCAGGGGCTGCTGCGGACGCTCGACGCAGCGATCTCCCGGCTCAGCAACCCGTTCAAACTGCGCGACTACCTGGCGCCGGGCAAGACGGTGGAGCCGCGCGCCAAGACCATCGCCGTCCACATCTGCATCCTCAATCCCGACGTGACGGCGTCCGTCCACCGAGTGCTCGAGTACGTGCCCGGCAAGCCCGAGCGCGACTTCTTCGCGATCGAGACCACCTCGGCCGGCGCGTCGCTCGAGGTCGCGGACGGGCAGGGCTGGAGCGTGCACCGGGCGTGAACATGCGCCGGGCATGAAGCTGCACTGCGCATGAAGTTGCACCTGATCGACGGCACCTACGAGCTCTTCCGCAGCTACTTCGGCACGCCTCCTCGCAAGAGCCCGGACGGCCGTGAGGTCGGCGCCACGGTGGGCCTCCTGCGGAGCTTGGCCATGCTGGCTGCCACGCCCGGCGTGACGCACGTCGCCTGCGCCTTCGACCATGTGATCGAGTCCTTCCGCAACGATCTCTTTCCCGGCTACAAGACGGGGGAGGGCGTGGAGAAGGCCCTGCTCGACCAGTTCCCTCTGGCGGAGGAGGTCGTCGCCGCGATGGGCATCGTCGCGTGGCCCATGGTCGCGTTCGAGGCCGACGATGCACTGGCGACGGCCGCGGCGCGGTTCGGCGACCAGCCGAGCGTCGAACAGGTCGTGATCTGCTCGCCCGACAAGGACCTGGCGCAAGCGGTCCGCGGCGCGCGGTCGTCTGCTGGGATCGGCGCCGCGACATCGTCCTCGACGAGGACGGCGTCGTCGCGAAGTTCGGCGTGCGGCCGCCGTCCATCCCCGACTGGCTGGCGCTGGTCGGGGATGCCGCGGACTGTTACCCGGGGATCCCCGGCTGGGGCGCCAAGTCGGCCGCCGCGGTGCTGGCGCGGTTCGAGCACCTCGAGTCGATCCCGGAGGACCCGGGCGCGCTGGGGCTGCCGCCCGGCCGCGCGGCGCGCCTCGCGGAGAGCCTTGCGGCGCGCCGCGAAGAAGCCCTCCTGTACCGGCGCCTGGCGGTCTTGCGCGACGACGTCCCGCT
>CAVTCH010000007.1:0-154985 GCA_963733255.1 uncultured Actinomycetes bacterium | reverse complement strand
TCGAGGTCGTAGCGGTGCGCGAGCACGCCCTCTGGAGGAAGCGCGCGAAAAAAATAGAGTGAGCGCAAGGCCGCTGTGGCGCCATGAGCTTATCCCTGGGAGATAAAAGGTTAAGAGTCTCGCTTGCTCGCGGGCCGTTCTGCTCAGTTTTTCCATCGTTCCTGCCTGGTGGTGGGATCGGATTGGCCGATGTTCGGCCATGATTACTCGAGCACACGATATTCACCGCTCAAGCAGATCAATAAAACAAAACGTGCAGACGCTGGTGCGAGCATGGACCTACCACATGAAGAAAGATGGACCGCAATCGCGCGTTGCGGGGGCTCCCAGCCGCGGAGGCGGAAGAACATATTGCATCTCAAGCTACTCCCCCATCGTTTGTTAAAAGGCGTTATGTACCTGCCAACACCGTTTGGCACTGTGGGATCGCCTTGAAACGGTCAAACCTGGCAAGGAATTATGGTCGTACAAACTGACTCAACGGACAGGCCGCCAGGAGAAGCCGTCGCCTATTGGGCCGGCGACAGCACCACTCCCGCCGCAATTATTTTCGGCACTTAAACGAGCGGCTCGTCTCCATTAATGCAGCGACCAGGCAAACCTACAGATGGCTTTGGAGGGTCGACGGTTCCATCGATATTCAAAACCGATGTGCCAGAACGGGATTCCCCGCACTTCGAGTTTAAACGTGACCTCTCCATCACTATCTACAAAGGACCTGGCGATCAACGGCGGTCTCATAGTGACCAAGAAGCGCCGGGTACCGGTGCCTTCTGGCGACGTTCGCGCCCTAGGGCGTGCGAACCGGTCAAGCAAGTATGGCGTTTCCACTCTGTACCGCATCCCGGAGAGGTGGGGAACAATTAGTGGCCGGATACGGCGTGGAAAGACCGCTCCGGAACCAATGTGTGGGGCCTCATGAAGCATATCGACTTGCAAAGAGGACACTTTTGTTCCTTCCCTTTGGCTCGCCTGTTAAGTTCCGACTTTTACGGCGCTGACAGAAAAAGGAAAAGATCTTATCGGCAATTCACTGGTGGCTGTCAACGCCGATACCGGAAAGCTCGTGTGGTACTTCCAGAACCGTTCATTCACGACACTCTGGGATTACGATCTGGAATCCTCCCCCGTGTTGTTCGATGTAGCGATGAACAGAGTGCTTTCTCGCATGGGCGTTGCGCGAATGGGTTGACGTTGAACGGCCACGCGGCGGCACCCGGAACCGCTCCGTCAGGGCCGGAGTCCGCGCGGGTGTCACTGACGATGCAACACTGACCCCTTCGTGACGGTCGAATACTGACCCCCCAAGGAAGCTAGGCTCCTTCGCACGGCATCATGTGGCCACGCGGAGGAGGGGTCGGTTGATAAGACTGGAGGAATGGGTGGACATCGTCAGCCGCCGCGCCGCGGGTCAGTCGATCAAGAGCATCGCCAGAGAGCTCGGCGTCAGCCGCAACACGGTGCGCGCGACGCTGCGCCGTGAGGGCCCGCCGCGCTACGAGCGCCGCCCGGGTCCGAGCAAGCTCGACGCGCACAAGGACTACCTCGTCGCGCGCCTTGCCGACTTCCCCGAGCTCTCCGCGAAACAGCTTCTCGGCGAGATCCGCGCCACGGCTACGCCGGCGGCGTCAGCATCCTCAAGGACTTCACGCGTCCCTACCGGGTCCCCCGGAAGGGCCCGGTGGTGCGCTTCGAGACGCCGCCCGGCCAACAGGCCCAGTGCGACTTCGGCGAGCTCGGCATCCACGAGGTCTGCGGCACGCGCACGAGATCCACCTGTTCGTCATGGTCCTCGGCTTCTCGCGCTACATGTACGTCGAAGCGGTCACCGACGCGCGCTCGCAGACCTTCCTCGCCTGCCATGCCCGCGCCTTCGCCTACTTCGGCGGCATGCCTCGCGAGGTGCTTTACGACAACGCCAAGATCTGCGCGCTCAGCACTCGCGCACCGTCGTCTTGCGCATTCCACGGAAGCCGAACGCCCGTTCCACCGCAAGCCGAACACTGATTCCGCTTCAAGCCGAACGCCTCGGAGCGAAGCGACGCGTTTGCCTTGCTAAGGTTGACGTACTGTTCGGCTTCAGGTCAACTCGCTCTCCTTCTCCGGGGTTCTGCGACGCAGCGATTCACCACTGAGCTCGATCCTCGCGGAGCGGTGCACGAGCCGGTCGAGCACCGCATCGGCGATGCTCGGGTCGGCGATCAGGTGGTGCCAGTCGCCGACCGGCAGCTGGCTCGCGATGATCGTCGAGCGCACCCCGGCGCGGTCGTCGACCACGTCCATGAGGTCGTTGGCCGCCTGGCCCTCGACCTGGGCGAGGCCCCAGTCGTCGAGCAGAAGCAGCTCTACCTTGGCGAGCTTCTCGAGCGCCTTCAGGTAGCTGCCGTCGGCCCTGGCCAGGGCCAGTTCGAAGATGAGCTTCGGCACGCGGCGGTAGAGCGCCGTGTGTCCGCGCCTGAGCGCGCGGTCGGCGAGTGCGCAGGCGAGGTAGGTCTTGCCCAGGCCGGTGGCGCCGGTGACGATCACGTTGCCGGCCTGCCCCATGAAGCCGAGCTCGGCGAGCTCGAGGAAGACCCCGCGATCGAGGCCGCGGGCAGAACGGAAGTCGATCTCCTCGACCGAGGCCTCCATGCGCAGCTGGGCGGCCTTCAGTCTGCGCGCCAGGCGGCCCTCCTCGCGCGCGCTCCACTGCCGCTCGACGAGCAGACCGAAGCGCTCAGCGAAGCTGAGCTCGGGGTCACCGGAGCGCCCCGCCTCCTCGGCAAAGGCCTCGGCCATCGCCCCGAGCCTGAGGTCGTAGAGGCGCTCGATCGTCAGTGCGTCGTTCATCTTCTTCCTTTCGTGCTTGCTGGGTCAGTCGTAGTAGTCGGAGCCGCGCACGTTGGCGTGCGTGAGCGCCGGCGGGGTGACGGCGTCGGGCTCGGGCAGGCGGTCGAGGCCGCGCTCAAGGATCGAGCGCACGGAGCGGTACGAGGTGGCGCCCATCGCATGGGCGCGTGAGCAGGCCGCCTCGAGGCGCTCGGGGGTGTAACGCTCACTGAGGCGCAGGACCCCCAGGCAGCTGCGGAAGCCGAGCTCGGGGTGCGGGCGCGCAGCCATGATCGCCCGGCAGAGGGCGGCCGTCTCAGGCCCCGTCTCGGCGGCCCAGAGCTCGATGCGCTCCGGCGTCCAGGAGGCCACGTGCCGGTGCTTTGCCGGCATGTGCTCTGCGAGTGTGGTCGCCCTGCCCCTCCCGCGGCTTCTCACGTGCACGGCGACGCGCACGCCCTCGTGGTAGACCTCGACCGTGCGCCCGTCGAAGCGCAGCTCGACGCGCTCGCGGGCCAGGTGGTAGGGCACCGAGTAGTAGTGCCCGCAGAGCTCGACGTGGTAGTCGATGTGGACGCGTGCAAGCTTGCGCGTGCGGCACACGTACGGCTCCGCCGGCAGGGGCCGCAGCAGCGCTGCCTCACGCTCCCTGAAGACGCTCGCCCGTGACCCCGGCAGCTTGGCGAACGGGCGCTCGTTCACGGCGCGGAGCCGTGCGGCGATGGCGGCGTTCATGTCGGCCAGGCTGAAGAAGGTGCGGTGCCTGAGCGGCGCCAGGATCTCGCGCTCGGCGATCTGCACGCCGACCTCGACCTTGGCCTTGTCGCGGGGCCTTCCGACGCGGGCCGGCATGACCACGCACCCGTAGTGGGCGGCGAGCTCGGCATAGGGCGCCGCGATCTCGGCCTCGTAGCGGTCGGGCCTCTTCACGCCGGTCTTCAGGTTGTCGGGGACGAGGAGCTCGGGGACGCCGCCGAGGTGCTCGAAGGCGGCCACGTGGGCAGCCAGGAAGCTCTCCGTGCGCTCGTCTCCGTAGGCGCGCGCGAAGGTGTGGTTCGAGAAGCCGAGCACGGCGAGGAAGAGGTGGGCCTGGCGGACCTCGCCGGTCTGCGGATCGACGTAGGGCACGGTGTCGCCGGCCCAGTCGACGAACAGCTTCTCGCCGGCCCGGTGGGCCTGGCGCATGACCACGTCGATCCTGCCGACGTGGGCGCGGTAGTGCTGGCAGAAGTAGGAGTAGCCGTAGCCGTCGGGGTGATCGCGGCGGTACTCCTGCCAGAGGAGCTGCAGGGTGACGTGCTTGTGGGTGCGCAACTCCTCGTGCACCTTCGCCCAGTCGGGCTCGCGCGGGTCGGGTGCGCGCGTGCCCTGGGGCCGGTAGAGGCGCGCCTCGAGCTCGGCGTCGCCGAGCCCCTCAGGCAGCGGCCAGGAGAGGCCCGAGGCCTCGAAGCGCCGCAGCGCGTCCCAGACGGTCGCGTTCGAGACGCCCACAGCGCGCGCGCTGGCGCGCTGGCTGAGCTCGCTCTCGAACTTGAGCCTGAGGATCTCCCTGGTCTTACGCATGGACACTCTCCGGTAGGCCACCGGCCCCTCCTTCTCGCTTGTCGAAGGAGAGTCTGGCGGTCTCGTCCATGCGTCGCTTCGTCAGCTCAGTGGCGACTCCACGGGCCGGCCGAAAACTGTTCGGCTTGGCGTGGAATCACCGTTCGCCTTCCCGTGGAATCGGTGTTCGGCTTGCCGTGGAATGCCCGTTCGGCTTGGCGTGGAATCGGTGTTCGGCTTGGCGCGGAATACGCAGTCCCGTGCACGTCGCCACCAACGTGGCCGGCGGTTGGGAGTTCATCTGTCACTGCGGCTGCTGCTGCCAGTTCCTGCGCGGCCTCACGGAGTGGGCGCAGGAAGCGCCGTGGCCAGCAACTACCGGGCGGTCGTCGACCCCTCAGCCTGCAGCGGCTGCGGCACCTGCGTGCAGCGCTGCCAGGTCGCCGCGATCGATCTCGACCGGGAGGTCGCGATCGTCGACGGCGAGCGCTGCATCGGCTGTGGCGTCTGCGTGACAGGCTGCCCGAACGAAGCCGTGACCTTGGAGCGCCTCCCGGAGGCTCGCGTCGCCCCACCACCGGCGGACCTCGAGGTGTGGGGCGAGGAACGACTGCGCAGGCGAGCCTCGACCTGACATGTCGTGGTCTTCAGTCGCCGATGCCGCCTGGGATACGACCGACAATCAGGCGGCTTCCCGCTGGCACGACAACCTCCACCCACCAGCGGCGACCGGGCCGGCAGAAGCTGTCTTCTTGCAGGGAGAAACGTTGTCGAGATGACAACGTTTGGTGCACCTAAGTGGACAACTCTCGAACCCCGAAGCGAGGTCCGGCGACTCTTTGATCTGGAGCAGAACGGTCCGAGCGAGTCACGCTGATAGCCTAGTCAGAGCACGGATACCGCAATGGGAATGCCCATCTGAGCCGCCACGGAACTACAGGTGTCAACGCCAACGCGTGGCACGTGGATTGGCACCAGTAGCGCATACTGACACTAAGGTCAGATCAGCTTGGAACAGTGCCAACTGGCGTCTAGTTCATTAGCCCGATTGAAATTTGCGTGGCACTATCAGTATTTTTGTAGTTATAGTGTAGGATGACCGACAATTCAAAAATGCTACAGCATCGGAGTCTTCCTGACCCGAAACAGTAAAATGCCCTTTAAAAGAATTCCAAAGATGATCCGCGCTTTGCGACATGGCCTGACCTTTGTATGTATCGACTTACTATCTATACCGACTCTTGCGCTGAACCCGAACCACGTGGTGGTACCATGTTTATCGGTTTCATAGACGTCAATCGACTCTGCTGGGTCGCTATAGGTATATGATACATTGGGGTTCAAGTGGTCATTGTCATTACTGGAAATAGGTTCAACTTTGTAATTTGCAGTACTTACCGTGCTTTTCAACCTCAGCTTTGGCCGAGTCCATTAGCTTTTGCGTATAATCGCGATTGGCTTCGTCGTGTACTGCAGGCCCCAAAAAGTTGGTAAACTGAGAATCAACGATATCCGTCGCATCAGGTTTTTCGCAATGAGGTTCATATACAATGTCAGCTCTTTTGCTATATAATCGTCAAATATCTTTTCACATTCGGCAACACTATCAATTTTTGCATCAACCGGTACCGTATACCTCTCAAAACCCAGCGTACTAACTTCGCCCTGTTCGGTCGTAGCCAAAGGATCATAGTTATTGATGTAATCCTTTGTCATAACAAGGTCAACGCCAGTAGCCTTTTTATATGCTTGTGTGGCGTAGTAGGTCGGAGACAGCGTCGCTGTACCTGGTGCCGTAGTCGCGCACGAAACTTCGCACCGGTGCCTTCGCCCGGTTCTGTGCTGCCCTGTTCTGCAGGAAGTAGCGGAACATCCACGACCAGGACAAACGCCGCCACAAGCAACGCGGCGACGATGACCAACCGGCGACCGAGTACGCTCCGCTTCCCGACGTCAACGGAGGGGCCAGGGGGGTCCGGTTCCGTCCGTTCCCGGCTCGCGAGAGCGAACGGCCGGTCCAGTCCCGACGGGTTGTCCGCATTTGGTGCAATAGCGCGCCTGGGCCGACAACTCCGCACCGCAGGCGGCACAACTGACGTTGGCGTCAGCCTCCGCTGCAGAGGTGGCGACGGTCTGTATCGCCTCTTCCTCAACTGAGGCGCCGCACTTTGGGCAGAATCGATCAGTATCCCTGACTGCTTCGCCGCATGCAGTGCGACTGCTCATCCAAGTCCTCCGTGGAAGGGGCTCCGGGGAAAATGATCGGACCCGAACCCTTGTCGCATACTACTGCGGACTCTGCCTGAAGTCCGTGAGCCCGCCTCTCCCCGTCGTCTCTAGAGGTCAGCATCGTCGCAGCGACCGCGCCGGCCCATGTCCGCACTGGCGACCGTGGTCATTCTATCGGAATACGAGGTTCGATGCTCGACCCAACGCCTGACAGCATGCCGACTCAGGCTGCGCCATTGGCCACGTGAGTTAGTCGTGGAGGACGCTGAGCGACCGGGTAGGCGACCGGACATCAGAAGCCAAGCATTTGCAGGAAGAACGTTGTGATCGTCACAACATTTGGTGCCCCCGGAAGGATTCGAACCTTCGACCTCGCGCTCCGGAGGCGCGCGCTCTAATCCCCTGAGCTACGAGGGCAACGAGCGCCAGTCTAGCATCTTTGCGCGGCGCGAGGGTACGCCGCGTTCCCGACGGCGATGCGGCGCGAGAGACTACGCCGCGCTCGCCACGCCGTCGATGCCGGCGGCCAGCTCGATGTCGTTGCGGGTGAGCCCGCCGGCGCTGTGCGTCGTCAGGGTGATCGTCACCTTGTTGTAACGGATGTCGATATCGGGGTGGTGGTTGGCGTCCTCGGCCATCTCCGCCACGGCGTTCACGAAATCTATGGCCCGGGCGAAGTCGCGCAGCAGGAACGTGCGCGTGATCGTCTCGCCTTGTGCCCGCCAGTCGTTCAGGTGCTCGAGGGCGTCGTCGCGCTGCTGGTCGCTCAGCTTGTCCATCTCTCCTCCGGCCCCGCTTGCCGAACCCCAGAGAGATAACCGCACAGACGCGCTTCTAATCCGGTTGGCGGCCGGAGGCCAGCCGGCACGGTCGACGGCCGTCAGCGCCGCCGGCGAGCGGCGGCGGCGGACGGCGGTGGTACCGGCGAACGGCGGTGGGACCGGCGCCCGAGTGCTCGACCTAGCGGTCGTCGTCGCGCTGGCGCAGGGCGCGCTGCACGTCGCGGGCGGCGTCGCGGGTCGCCATGGCGGCGCGCTTGTCGTATTGCTTCTTGCCGCGCGCCAGGCCTATCTCGACCTTCACGCGGCTGCCGCGAAAGTACATGCGGGTCGGCACCAGCGTGTAGCCCTTCTCGAAGATCTTCTGCTGGAGGCGGCCGATCTCGTTGGCATGCAGGAGCAGCTTGCGGGGCCGCAACGGGTCGTGGTTTGCCACGTTGCCCATCTCGTAGGGGCTGATGTGGACGCCCAGAAGAAAGACCTCGCCGCCACGGATCTCGGCATAGCTGTCGCGCAGGTTGACGCGCCCCTCGCGCAGCGACTTGACCTCGGTGCCGACCAGCACGATGCCGGCCTCAAAGCGGTCCTCGACGAAGAAGTCGTGAAAGGCCTTGCGGTTGCCGGCGATCTGGCGAGTGTCGTCTGTCTCTTTAGGCACGGCGGTCTTCCTTACGCACAGTGGTCGTCCCTACCCTTGATCGTTCCCTTCGGACCGGGGGTTACCTTACCGCGACTTGCGCTTGCCGGTCGAGGGACGCGGCGCCGGCCGGCGCGGTCCGTGAGTCGAGCTCGCCGCGCCGGGCCGGCGGGCGGCAGGCCGCAGTCGCGGCCGCCCGCCGCGCTCCCGGTCTTCGTTGTCGGCTCTCGAGCCGACCGGCAGCAGGTCGACCTTGCCGGCCACCCGGTCGACGCTCACGACGCGCACCCGCACGGCGTCGCCGAGGCGGTAGCGGCGCCCCGTCTTACCGCCCACGAGCGCGGTGCCGAAGCGGCTCTCGGTGAGATACTCGTCGCCCAGGTGGCGTACCGGGATGAAGCCTTCGAAGGAGTCGCCGAAGTGAACGAACGCGCCGGCGCCGATCAGGCCCACGATCTCGCCGGCGAACTCGGTCTCCCAGCCCTCGTCGTGAAGGCGGCGCTCAAGAAGAAAGGCCAGCGCGATGTCGTCGGCCTTGAGCTCGAGCTTGGCGAGAGTGCGCTCCATGGTCGAGCAGTGCGCGGCGACATCGTAAAGCTCGCCCAGAGCGAGCTCGCGGCCGTCATCGCCGAGCTGGGCGAGCAGCGCCCGGTGCACGACGAGGTCGGGATAGCGGCGGATCGGCGAGGTGAAGTGCAGGTAGCCGGTGCTCGCCAGGCCGAAATGGCCGAGGTTCTCGGGATCGTAGCGCGCCTGCTTGAGCGAGCGCAGCAGGAGCTGCGAAAAGGCGAGGCGGCCGCGGCCTTCGCGGCCGCTCAGCTTTGGCAGTGTCTCTGAGAGTCGTCGCAGAGCGCCCGCGATGTCGGCCGCGCGTGCCTTCTGGCCGCCCGGGAACGGCGGCGTGGGCACGTCGAGCTCGTCCATCGCGTCGAGCAGGGCCTCGGTGGCGGCCGGCTCGGGCGACTCGTGGACGCGGTACACGGCACGCGCGTGGCGGCCGGCGAGGAACTGGGCGACGGCCTCGTTGGCCGCCAGCATGAACTCCTCGACCAGACTGTGCGAAGGGCTCTCGAGGCGTTCCTCGGCGGCCACGAGCTCGCCCTTGGCGTCGAAGCGATACTCCGGCTCGAAGGAGCCGATCTGCAGGGCGCCGCGCGCGAAGCGCGCGACCCGCAGCTTGCCGGCGAGCGCGGCCGCCAGGCGCAGGTGGGCGCCGAGCGCCTCGTCGGCGGCAAGCGTGTCGCCGACCGACGCGCCGCGAGCGGTCGTCGCGCGCGCCGGCGCCGTCCCCGCCGGCCTCACGCTGGCCGCCGCACCGCCGGCCGCCGCGCCGGCCAGCAGACCGTCGACGGCGCCGTAGGTCAGGCGGTGGTCGCTGCGAATGGTCGAACGGTAGAAGGCCACCGAGGTGCGCCGCCCGTCGGCGTCGAAGGCGAGCTCCACGGTGACCGTCTTGCGCTCCTGACCTTCGATCAGGCTGCAGACCCCCGACGACAGCTCGGCCGGCAGCATCGGCTCGGCCCACAGCGGCAGATAGAGGCTGGCGGTGCGGCGCCGCGCTTCGGCGTCGATGGCGCCGTCGGGGTCGACCCAGTACGCCACGTCGGCGATATGCACCCAGGCCCGATACCCCGACCCCTCACCGCGCACCGAGATCGCGTCGTCGAAGTCGCGGGCGGCATCGGGATCGATCGTGAAGGTGGGCAGATCGGTCAGATCGCGGCGCTCGGCACCCTGGCCGCGGCGCTCGGCACCCTGGCCGCGGCGCTCGCGAGCAGGGTCGCCGCGCTCACCGGCGGCAGCGACCGCCGCCGCCTCGCGCACGGCTTCGGCCGGGAACTCGCGGCTCACGCCGCGAGCGACCTCGAGCGCCTTGAGTACCGCCGGCAGGTCGTGCGTCGTGCCGAGGACCTCGGTGATGTGCATGCGGTTGCCCTTGGCCGGCACCGCCAGGACGATCTCGTCGACGCGCGGCGCGCGGCCGCCACGGGCCACGAGGTAGTTGCGCTCGTCGGCGAACAGCGGCTCGAGCGACCAGAACTTGCCCCAGTGCGTCACGCGGGCGGCGAGCAGTGCCGGCGGCGGGGTCGGCAGGCGCCTCATGGCGCCCTAGTTCCGTCGAGCGACTGCGTCGTCGCCGCTCAGCCAGGTGTGACTACGTGCCACGGCTAGTACCGTCGAGCGACTGCGTCGTCGCCGCTCAGCCAGGTGTGACTTTCGGGCCACGGCTAGTACCGTCGAGCGACTGCGTCGTCGCCGCTCAGCCAGGTGTGACTTTCGTGCCACGGCTAGTGGCCGCTGACGAGGTACTGCAGCGCCCGGTCGAGCGCCTCGTCGCGCGGCGTCTTGGGGTTGTCAACGGCACGCACGTCGGGCGCGATGCCCTTGTGGTTGATGTCGCGCCCGTTCGGGGTGAGATAGCCGGCGATCGTAAGGTGCAGGTTGGCGCCGCCGGACATGGGGAAGTTCTCTTGGGCGACGCCCTTGCCGAAAGTGCGCGTGCCGACGATCGTCGCCCGGTGGTGGTCCTGCAGCGCGCCGGTGGTGATCTCTGAGGCGCTCGCCGACCAGTGGTTGACCAGCACCACAAGCGGCTCCGACGTAGCCGGGTGGCCGGAAGCGCGGTACACGTAGGTGGGCTCGTGCAGGCCGTGGGTCGAGACCACGACGCCGCCGGCCAGAAAGTCGCTCGACACGGCCTGCGCCTCTTCGATGTAGCCGCCCAGGTCGTAGCGCAGGTCGAGCACGAACGCCTGGGCGCCCCTGGCCTGGAGCCGCGTGACGTCGCTGCGGATGGTCGCCCCCACGCCCTGAGCGAAGCTCTGCAGATAGATGTAGCCGATGGTCTTGCCGCCCCGATGCAACAGCCTCGTGACGGTCTCCGGCGTGGCGATGCGGCGCCGGGTGAGGGTGACGGTGCGCACGGCGCTCGCGCCGGCGGCGCGCACCCCGAGGGTGACCCTGGTGCCGTTCGCGCCCTTGATGCGCGCGGCCGACGCGGTGGCCGACTCTCCGGCCACGGAGCGGCCGTCGACCGACACGATACGGTCGCCCGGAGCGATGCCCGCCGCCTTGGCCGGCGAGCCCGCGAAGACCTGGGTCACGAGCAGCGCTCCGGCACGTTTGTCGAAGGCCGCGCCGATCCCCGAGTAGCTGCCCGACAGCGAGTCGCTGAGCGCCTGGCTCTGCTGGGCCGTGAGGTATTCGGTGTAGGGATCGTGCAGCGACTTGATGATGCCGGCGACACCCGCCTGATCGAGGGTCGCGGGATCGACCTTCTTGTAATAGTGCGCCTCGATCATGGCGATCACCTGGGCGTCGAGGCTCGCGGCCTTCGGGGCGCTCGCGGTCGTCGTGGCGCCGCGCAGGGTGTAGCCGGCGATGAACGCGGCGAGCACGACGAGCACGACGAGGAGCGCGGCGAGAATGGCAAGGAACGGACGCATGAACGACCATGGTAGTCCCCCGGCGACCGGGGTTTCAACCGCGCCGCGCGCGGGCGCCCGGCCTAAGCTCAGACGCGCAGGTAGCGGCGCAGCGCCAGGAAGCTGCCGCAGGCGCCGAGCACGGCGCCGACCAGCACCAGCGTCGGGATCAGGCCGAGCGGCCACGAGCCCGACTGCGCGACGAGCGGGTACTTGATGGGCCGCAGAAAGTCGAGCTTGGAGGCGTGGACCCAGTTGTAGACGAGGACGTTGGCGCCCCATACGGCCAGAGCCGCCACGAGCGACCCGACGAGGCCGGTGATGAAGCCTTCGAGGATGAACGGCCAGCGGATGAACCAGCTCGTGGCGCCCACCAGCTGCATGATCTCGACCTCGCGACGGCGGGCGAAGATCGACAGCCGCACGGTGGTCGAGGTGAGCAGGATCGCCGCCAGGGCGAACAGCACCGTCACGGCCCACATGGCCTTCTGGACCAGGTCGATCGTGCCCAGCAGATTGCGTACCGTCTGTTTGGCGTAGCTCACGCCGTCGGTCGTGCCGGGGTCGTTGTCGACGTTGGGATCGTGGAAGAACATCGCCGCCACCTGGTCGACCTGGTTGGGGTTCTTCACGAAGATCTTGTACGAGGCCGGCAGCGGGTTGGATTCGAGGTTGTTCACGATCTGCTGCGAGTCGGCCCCGAGCATCTTCTTGAGGTCGGCCAGCGCCTGGGCCTGCGAGACATATGTGTAGTTCTTGACGATGCCCTGCTGCTTGAGACCGGCGACCTTGGCGTTCAGTGCGTCGATCGAGCTGCTGCTGCGGCGGCGCGCCCTTGATGAAGACCTCGATCTCGACCCTGTTGGTGAGGCTGGTCGTGCCCTCCTTCAGGTTCTTGTCGGTGACCAGCACGACGCCCAGGATGGCCATGGTGACGACCACGGTCAGCACGCTCGCCATCGTCATCACCCAGTTGCGGCGCAGCGAGTCGAACGCCTCCGCCAGGAAGAAGCTAAGTCTCACTGTCGTACACCCCCCGGCGCTCGTCGCGTACGAGGCGGCCGCCGTCGAGGGCGATCACGCGCCGGCGTGTGCGGTCGACCATCTCGCGGTCGTGGGTGGCGATGACCACCGTGGTGCCGGTGCGGTTGATGCGCAGCAGAAGCTGCATGATGCCGATCGAAGTCTCGGGGTCGATGTTGCCCGTGGGCTCGTCGGCAAGCAGCAGCGGCGGATGGTTGACGAAGGCGCGCGCCACCGAGACGCGCTGTTGCTCGCCGCCCGAGATCTCGTGCGGCAGGCTGTTGGTCTTGTCGGAGAGCCCGACGAGGTTCAAGATCTCGGGCACCTTGCGGCGGATGGAGCGGCGGTGCTCGCCGACGACCTCGAGCGCGTAGGCGACGTTCTCGTAGACCGTCTTGTTGGGGAGCAGCTTGAAGTCCTGAAAGACGCAGCCGATGTTGCGCCGCAGCAACGGCACCTTGCTGCGCCGCAGCGTGTGCAGGTTGCGACCCGCCACCAGGATGCGTCCCTCAGTCGGCTCGAGCTGCTTGAGCACAAGCTTGATGAGGGTCGACTTGCCCGACCCCGAGGGACCGACCAAAAAGACGAACTCGCCCTTTTCGATATGGAACGACGCGTCCTGCATGCCCGGGACGTTCTGGTCGTACATCTTCGTGACGTTCTCAAAGAGGATCATGGCGCACCCTGGAGGGCCGGAGGGAAAGCTGCCGGGTTGGCGTGCGGCGGGGTTCAGACACTTTGGGCACTATAGGCTCCAGTCCGGGGGAGTTCAAGCCGGGACGTCCCGGAACAGATACGAGCCGCACGGCCGATCCCCTTCTCAGAGGCGCTCTCTCGGCCTCACAGTGGCGCACGCATCCCGGCCTCTCGCCTTCACAGTGGCGCACGCATCCCGGCCTCTCGCCTTCGCAAGGACACGCGCGTCGCGCCGTCTTGCCTTTGCAGGGAGGCAGACATCGCGGTGTTTCGCCCTTGCAGAGAGGCGGACATGCCAACGGTTTTCGTGGCAGGAGCGCGGGAAGTGACCTGGATGAAAGGCTACCGGCGCCGTCTGGCGGCGGCTCGGCCGGCGCCCGCGCCGGCTACCGGCGGCTCGGACGAGAGCCGCGCCGGCTACCGACGGCTCGGCCAGCGCCCACGCCGCGCGCGGGGGTGTCCGGCGCAGGACCGACCAGCACACGAGACTCGAAGGAGGTTTCTGATGGCGGCCAACAAAGGGGCCTCGAAGTCGTTCGCAAGGCCTGATGACCATCTGACCAAGGGCGACGTCGAGATCGACATCGTTCAGCTCGGCGATCTCAGGGCCAAGCGCGCCACGTATCCGCCCGGCTGGCGGTTCTCCGAGCACATGGGCGCGCCGCGCTGCTATGACACGCACGTCGGCTACACCGTCTCGGGCCGTATCGCCGTCGAGCTGGAGGACGGCACCAGGTTCGAGCTCGGACCGGGCGACGTGTTCATGGTGCCGGCCGGCCACGACGCGTACACGGTCGGCGACGAGCCTTGCACGATCGTGCAGTTCGACGAAGGCGAGTCGGCCGCGCGGCGGTTCAACCTGCCGGGACTGGCCAAGGCCGCCTGACCGCGACGGCCCGCGCGCACCCCGCAGGCGGCCGGGCGCGGACGCGACTCGCGAGCAGGAGCCATCCGCCGGTGACGCACGAACGCAAGAGAGGCGGCCGCCGCCCATTCGGGCGACGGCCGCCTCTCGCTTGTTTGGGCCGTACCTTCGACCGCAGGCTGCACGGCCGACCTGAGCAGCGCGGGCCATCAGCTGCCCGGCCTAGCCTGGGCTGCGCGGGCGCTCAAGCTGCGCAGCCCGCTTTGGGCTGCGCAGACGCCTAAGCCGCGCGGGCGACCCTCTCGGGCTTCATCATCTTACGAGTCTCCTCGCGGAACTCGGGCGTGTCCTTCTCGCCGTGCGCCGTGACGGCGTGGACCACGGACGCTTCGATCAGATGTCCCTCGCTGCCACACATGAGGAGGTCGCAGTTATTCTCGCTCGGGAACTCCCGACAATCGACGCAATAGCGTTCTGCCATGGTTCGACCCTCCGTAGAGGTTGCCTACCGTGTCTCTGCGCGTCTCTGGGAGATTAACCCTGCATAGACAGTGACAAACCCGTTGCGAAGGGAGCCGTGCGAAGCGGCGGCGGGATGGGCGCGACACGCCCCGGCTGGTCGAAAAACGGCGGCGGGGCGGGCGGCCTTTCGGCCGCCCGCCCCGCCGCCAAACCGCGGTCGAGACCTACGCCAGGACCTTCGAAAGGAAGACCTTGGTGCGCTCCTCGGTGGGGTTCACAAGGACGTCCTGCGGCGGACCCTTCTCGACGATCACGCCGCCGTCCATGAGCGCCACGCCGTCGGCCACCTCTTTGGCGAAGCCGATCTCGTGCGTGACGACGACCATCGTCATGCCGTCGCGGGCGAGCTGTTTCATGACGTCGAGCACCTCGCCGACGAGCTCGGGGTCGAGCGCCGAGGTGGGCTCGTCGAAGAGCATCAGCTTGGGCTTCATGGCGAGGGCGCGGGCGATCGCCACACGCTGCTGCTGGCCGCCCGAAAGCTGGGCCGGATAGACGTCCATCTTCTCGCCGAGGCCCACGCGCTTGAGCAGCTCCTCGGCCTCGGCTTCGGCCTGCTTGTGGTGCACGTGCTGCACCTTGACCGGCGCCTCCATGACGTTCTCGATGGCCGTCTTGTGGGGAAACAGGTTGAAGCGCTGAAAGACCATCCCGATGGCGGAGCGCTGCCTGGCCACGTCGCGAGCCTTCATCTCGTGAAGGACGGAGCCCCTCTCGCGATAGCCCATGAGCTCGCCGCCGACCCAGAGCCTGCCGGCATTGATCTTCTCGAGGTGGTTGATGCAGCGCAGCAGGGTGGACTTGCCGCCGCCCGAGGGGCCGAGCAGCACGTAGGTCTCCTGCGGCATGACCTCGAAGTCGATGCCCTTGAGCACGTCGAGCTTGCCGAACGACTTCCAGACCTGCTCGGCCTTGACCATGGGCTGACCGGCGGGAAGGGTCGTGTCGATGCCGGCGAGGATATGTTGCTGGGGCTCAGACATGGGGCGCCCTCGCCACTCGTTTGGCCGTCCGCTTTTCGGCCGCCTCGGCCTCCTTCTCGCCGAAGCCCTTGCCGAAGTACGCCTCCAACCGCGCCTGGCCCAGGGTCAGCAGCGAAGTGACGATGAGGTACCAGACGCATGCCACGACGATGAGCTCCATGATCTGGAACGTCTGGGCGTAGATGTTCTGCAGACGACCCCACATCTCGACGCCGCCGCCGAGGACGGCGAGCAGCGAGGTGGTCTTCAGCATGCTGATCGTCTCGTTGCCGAACGTCGGGATGATCACCCGCATCGCCTGCGGCAGCACGACCCGCCGCATCGTCAGCGAGGGGGACATGCCCAGCGACGAGGCCGCCTCGGCCTGGCCTGGGTCTACGGAGATGATCCCCGCCCGGACGAGCTCGGCCGCGTATGCCGCTTCGTTCAAGCCGAGCGCCAGCACCGCGACCACGAACAGGTTCTGGGTCAGCGGGCCCATGTTGGCTGTTCCCACGACGAGGCCCGTGAAGGGCAGCCCGGCGTAGTACTTGGTCCACATGACGCCGATGTTGCCCCAGAGCAGGATCTGCACGTAGACGGGCGTGCCCCGGAAGAACCAGATGTAGGCCCAGGCGATCCACGACAGCACCGGGTTGTCGGACAGGCGCATGACGGCGAGCGCGACGCCCCCGATAGCCCCAACGGCCATGCAGAGGAAGGTCAACTCGATGGTGCGGGCGAGCCCCCAGAGCACCAGCGGCTTGAACATGTAGTTGGCGACCACGCTCCAGTTGATGTTCGGGCTCTTGACGAACGAGACGAAGATCGCGATCAGGAGGTAGACGACGATGGCCGCCGCGATCCACCGGCCCCAGTGCCGGACCGGGATGGCCTTGATGGCTTCGGGCCGGGTGGGGGCGGCGGCCGGTCCCCCGGCCGCCGCCATTCCCGGATCTACGCTAGATGCTTCCATGACTCAGTCGCGTCACGGCGTCGCGCTTGGGCTCGCGCTCATGCTCGCCGCCTGTGCGGCCGCGAACGCGGGCCCCTGGTTCACCTGGGCTGAAGGCACGGAGAACAGACCGTACGAGTTGACGATCTTCTGGTAGATGCCCTCGTCGATGAGCTTCTGGAGGGCCTTCTGCATCGTCGTGACCAGCTGCGTGTTGTTGGCCGCGATGGCGATGCCCACGAGCTGCGGGACGTAGCCCTTTGGAGCGGCGGGGTCAGCCACCACTTCGTAGGTACTGCCGTTGTTGGTCGTCTCGGCGATGTTCACGGCCGTCGAGTGGTCGGTGAGGTCGCCGACCGCGCGACCGCTCGTCACGGCGAGCAGGGCCGCAGGCTGGTTCGGGAGCGCGAGGATCGTCATCGCAGACTTGCCCGCTCCCTTGAACTGCGTGTTCAGGGTCTGCAGGAGGGCCTGCTGCGTCGTACCGCTCTCACAGGCGACCGTCTTGCCGGCCAGGCTCTGGAGGGTGGTGATCCCGTTGGGGTTGCCCTTCTTCACGAGGATGGACGTGCCGTCGGCGGCGTAGTCGACGAAGCTGATACCGCTCTTCTCACGCTGCACGTTGTCGTACATGTCCGACATGGCGCCATCGATCTTGCCGGCCTTGAGCGCCAGCGGGATGCTGTCGAAGGGGACGTCGAAGAACGACACCGGGATGCCGATCGTCTTACCCAGGGCTTGCGACAGATCGAAGTCGAAGCCGGCCGGGTTCTTGCTGGTGGGCGGGTTATAGGACTCCCACGGCGGGTACGGGATGTCGCTCCCCACCTTGATGACGTTGGCGCTGACGACGCCACTCGGCAGCATCGCCTTGAGCGACGAGTCGGTCGGCACGGCCGCCAGGTCCGCCGGCGTCCACGTCGCAGCCGTCGTCGGTGTCGCGCTCGCGCTCGGGCTGGAGCTCGAGCCGCTCGACGAATTGCTGCTGCCACAGGCGGCCAGCAGCACCACCGCGGCGATCACGAACAGGGTCGCGATCGTCCACAGGGCAAGGCGACGCGGTGACCTCCGCGGCGCCCTTTGAATTGGGACACTCATCGTGTTCCCCCCTTTCGGCAGCGCGCGCACGCGCCACCTTCGCATAACTGGCACGATATTACCCCCGCTGTCCAGAGAGCGGGCGTTTTTTCGAGTCTGGCCACGCTCGGCGCCGCTCGCCCGGTCGTCGCTCGACACGTCGTTCGACCTGGGCTCGGCCTCGCCGCGCACCGCGCACTGCGTCGGGGCGACCTTCCGGACGCCCGACGCCAGCTCCCGTCTCCGCTAGCCGAGCGGCCCGACCGCCGTCTCGACGGCCGCGAGGATCTCGCCCGAGGCGACCAGCGCGGCCATGGCGTTGTGGTCCGGGTAGAGCGGCCGGTCTTCTGCCAGATGAGCGACGTGGCGCCGCACGACCTCGTGGGCGGCCTGCACGCCCTTGCCCGGCGTGAACTCGCGAAAGTCGAGCGCTTGGGCGGCCGCCATGAGCTCGATGCCCACCACGGCGCGAGCGTTCTCGAGGATCTGGCGGTTCTTCAGGGCGGTGTTCATGCCCATCGAGACGAAGTCCTCCTGGTCGGCGGCGGCCGGGATCGACATCGTCGCGGCCGGCGCGGCCAGGATGCGCTGCTCGGTGATCAGCGTGTCGGCCGTGTACTGGCTCAGCATGAGCCCGGAGTAGAAGCCGGGCTCCGCCGTCAGAAAGTCGGGCAGGCCCTGGCTCAGGGCGGGGTTCTCGAGGCGGTTCAGGCGGCGCTCGGAGAGCACGCTCACCATGGTGATCGCCTGGCCGACCATCTCCATGGGCAGCGAGACCGGCGTGCCCTGGAAGTTGGCGCCGGTGAGCGTGAGCTTCTCGTCGGGTAGCCAGATGGGGTTGTCGCCCACGCCGTTCAGCTCGATCTCGACCTGGGTGCGAGCCCAGGCGACGGCGTCGTGGGCGGCGCCGATCACCTGGGGCGAGGAGCGCATCGAGTAGGCGTCCTGGACTTTCGTCTTGATCTTGCCGGTGGCCAGGTCTGAGCCGGCGATGCAGCGCCTGATCGCCGCCGCGCTGCGCACCGCGCCGGCGAAGCCGCGCAGCTCGTGCAGGCGGGTGTCGTAGGGCTTGAGGTTGGCCAGCAGAGCCTCGAGCGACATCGCGCAGGCGATCTCGGCCTGGCGCAGCCAGGCGTCGGTGTCGTGCAGCAGCAGGGCGCTCATGGCGGTGAGCACGTTGGCGCCGTTGATGGTGCCCAGACCGTCGCGCGCCTGCAGCCCGGGGATCGGGATGCCGGCGCGTTCCAGGGCGTCGCGAGTCGCCAGGCGCTCGCCCTTGTAGACCGATTCGCCCTCGCCCATGAGCGAGAGGGCGAGCTGGGCCATCGGCGCCAGGTCGCCGCAGGCGCCCACCGAGCCCTTCTGGCAGACCACCGGGGTCACCCCGGCGTTCAGCATCGCCACGAGGGTCTGGGTGATCTCGGGGCGGATGCCCGAGTTGCCGTGGGCGTGCACGTTCACGCGGCCGGCCATCGCGGCGCGCACCACTTCTTCGGGTGCCGGCTCGCCGATGCCGGCGGCGTGGTTGTAGACGAGCGCGCGCTGGAACAGCTTGACCTGGTCGTCGGACAGGACGACCTCGGAGAACTCGCCGATGCCGGTGTTGGTGCCGTACATGGTCTCGTGGGCCGCGATCTTCTCTTCGATCATCACGCGACACACGCGGATGCGTTCCAGGGCCTGCGGATCGAGCTCGACCGTCTCGCGTTCGCGGGCGATGCGTACGAGCTTCTCGATCGTCAGCGAGCTGCCATCAAGCGTGATCGACACTGGGGCTCTCCTTCCCCGCGCGTAAGAGGCGCGGCTTTGCAAGAATCTTATGCACGTACACTACCGTGCCTGTGGGCGAGCGCAAGCGTGACGGGCGCGCCCGGCGCCGCTTGTGATCGGCCGCTCGGCGCCGCTTGCTATCGGCTGCCCGGCGCCGGTCGCGGGCATCGCGCCGTGCCGATCGTCTTCATCGGTGTAAACGGGCGCGCTATGGGAATAGGAACGGCCGAGGCCGCTGCGGTCGGATGCGGCCGACCGTTCATACGACTGGAGGTGCGAGCCCATGAGGAGGATCCTCACACGCAGGTGGACGGGCAGCGCTGCGCTCGTCGCGTGCCTCGCGGCGCTGCCCCTGGTGGTGGCCGCCTGCGGCAGCAGTTCCTCGACCACCACGACCCCGACACCTACGCCCAGCGCAACGGCGAGCGTCTCGCCGACGGCCGCGATCACCAGCGACTGGGAGACGTTCTTCAGCGGCGCGACGACGGCGACGCGCAAGATCGCCCTGTTGCAGAACGGCCAGCAGTTCGCCACGGTGCTCACGGCGCAGGCCGCCTCGCCGCTCGCCAAGGCGAGCACGGCGAAGGTGACGGCCGTCAAGGTGACGTCGCCGACCACGGCCACGGTGACCTACGCGATCGTCGAGAACGGCCAGGTGGCGCTGCCCGGCCAGAAGGGACAGGCGGTGCTCGAGGGCGGCGTCTGGAAGGTCTCGGCGCCCAGCTTCCAGGCTTTGCTCAAGCTCGAGCAGGCTCAGACGTCGAGCTCGCCCACAGCATCACCGTGACCGGGTCGCCCGGCGCCTGATGATCGACACTGAGGCCGGGGGCGGCGCCGGGACCGCGGCTGCGGGACGCAGCCGCCTCCCGGCGCTGGCCACGCTCAGCGCCGTCCTCTTTTTGACGTTCCTCGACACGACCATCGTCAGCGTCGCGCTGGCCGACGTGCAGTCGAGCCTGCACGCCGGCGTCTCGCAGCTGCAGTGGGTCGTGAACGGCTACGCGCTCACCTTCGCCAGCCTCATGCTGGGCATGGGCATGCTGGGCGACCGCCTGGGACGCAAGAAGGTGATGCTCGGCGGCCTCGGGGTGTTCATCATCGGTTCGCTGCTCGGCGCCCTGTCGCCCACCGTCGCGACGCTGGTGGGCGCCCGCGTCATCATGGGCGTCGGAGCGGCCGCCAGCGAGCCCGGCACGCTGTCGATCATCCGCCATCTCTACCCAGAGCCGGCGCGCCGGACGCGGGCCGTGGGCGTCTGGGTCGCCGTCGCCGGCCTGGGACTGGCCCTGGGCCCCGTGATCGGCGGCGTCCTCGTGGGGCTTTCCGGCTGGCGCCTCGTGTTCTGGTTCAACCTCGCCGCCGGCCTGCTCGTCATGCTGGCGGCGCTCATCGCCGTGCCCGAAAGCTCCGACCCCGTGTCGAGCCCCGTCGACGTCGCCGGTTTCGTGCTCGGCCCGCTCGCACTCGGCACCGCCATCTTCGCCGTCATCCACGGCGAGACGACCGGGTACCGCGACACCGGGGTCATCGCACTCTTCGTGGTGAGCGCCATCGCCGCCGCCCTGTTCGGATACGTCGAGCAGCGCAGCGCCGACCCCATCTTCGACCCCGCCTACTTTCGGCGAGGGTCGTTCACCGGCTCGCTGACCGTCGCCTTCGCGTCCTACTTCGGGGTCTTTTCGATCTTCTTCTTCACGGCGCTCTACCTGCAGGTCGTGGTGGGCTATTCCGCCTACCGCACGGCCGTCGTGTTCGTGCCCATGGCGATCACCTTGATCGCCGCCTCGGCGCTGACCGGGCGCTGGGTCGCCCGCGCCGGGCCGCGCCTGCCGACCATGGTCGGCTGTCTCGCGGCCGGGGTCGGGATGCTGACGACCGACCTCGCCCTGCACGGCAGCGTGAACTCGGTCACGCTCGCCTTCACCCTGGCGCTGGCCGGGCTCGGCTTCGGCGTGGCGGTCGTGCCGGTCACCTCCGTCGCGCTGGCCGTGGTGCCCGCCGAGCACTCCGGCATGGCCGCCGGCGCCACCACGACCAGCCGCGAGCTGGGCGCGGTCTTCGGCGTGGCCGTGCTGGGCTCGCTGGTCAACGGCCACCTGACGGTCGACCTCACGCAGCGACTCGCGAGCCTGGGCATACCGGCCGCCTTTCGCGATGTGGTGATCACCGCGGTCGAGACGGGTCAGGTGCCCAAGGGCGGCGCCGGCGGCGCCGCGGCCGCCGCCCAGGCCTTCGGACCGATCGTGGCCAAGGTGATCGACGCGGCCTACGGCGCCTTTCGCTCCGGCCTCACCATCTCGCTGGTGGTGGCCGGTATCGTGATCCTGGTCTCCGGCCTCGTGGCCTGGGTCACGCTGGCGCCGGGGCCCTCCCGGCCCGAGCTCAAAAGCTGAGCGAGCCTGCGGTGGGCGGCGATCGTCGGCCGTCAAGCCGCCTTGGGCGGCCGGTCGGCGTCGAGCGCCGCCCCGCCCCTCACGGTCTGCAGCAGCCACTCGGCCTCGAGCGCCCCGGCGGCGGTGTCCTCGTGCTTGAACACGAGGTAGCAGTCGAGGCCGGCGGCCAGCAGCCGCCGGGAACGCGCGGCGATGGCGGCAAGGTCGTCGTCTGAGTAGGTGGGCTGCCGCAGGCGCTGGTAGACGAAGTCGGCGGTGACCACCTCGGGAACGACGAGCTTCTCGGTATCGGCCAGACAGAGGGCGACCCCGTGGCCGCGCAGCAGCTCGAAGACCTCGTCGGTCAGCCACGACTCGTGACGGAACTCGAAGGTCGCGCGCTGCCCGGCCGGCAGCAGCTCGAGAAAGGCGGACAGGCGCGCCACGTCGCGGTGCAGCCAGGGCGGGAGCTGAAAGAGGATCGGCCCCAGCTTGCCGGCCGCCTGCAGCGGCTCGAGAGCCTTGAGAAAGAAGGCCGTCGCCTCGCCGGCGTCCTGCAGCCGCGCCCCGTGCGTGATGCGTTGATGAGCCTTGACGGCGAACGTGAAGCCCGGCGCCGTGCTCTGCGCCCAGGCTTCGAGCGTCGTCGCCCGCGGCGTGCGCCGGAAGGTGTAGTTGATCTCGACGCAGTTCAGGCGGGCGGCGTAGTGCTCGAGAAAGTGCGCCGCCGAGACGTCGGCCGGATAGAACTCCGGTTTCCAGGCGGGGTAGGCGAACCCCGACGTGCCGGCAAACAAGGTGGCCATGAAAGCGAGGTACCCCGCCGGCCCGTCCTTCGTCGCCGTTGGCCGTCGATCGGGGCGCCGGCTGCCGGGGCGCGGGCCGTTCGTAAGGGGCAGGCTGCGGTGTCCCGGGGGCCGGCCGCATGGCGCCGGATGGCGTCTCGCGGGCCGGCCGGCGGCGGCGAACGCCCCGCCTCTCACGCAGACGGGGGCGGGGCGACCACGCGGTCGCCCCGCCCCCGCCGGGGCGTTCTGGCGGCTCGCACGGCAGGCAGTGCCGTGCGGCCGTTCTGTGCAGTCCTACTTCTCGTGCTTGCGCGCGCCGAAGGCGTGCTTGAGCTGCTCTTCCTGCTCGGCGGTGAGGTTCGAGCGCACCAGCTTGGCGCCCGTCCCCGCGATCGCCGCTTCGAACTTGTCGTCGGTCTTCTGGGCGATGAGAAGGAACCAGCCGGCCTTGCCCGGCGGCACGGCGTCGCCCATCTGCTGCAGCACCTGGCTGTCGATGCCCGTCTTGCCGAGCTTGCCGAACAGGGCGCCCATGCCGGCCCCGATGGCGAGGCCCAGGAAGGGCACGAAGAACAGCAGGCCGAACAGCATGCCCCAGAAGGCGCCGCCCATGGCGCCCGCGCCCACCAGGTGATTGCCGTGCTTGACGTGCGGCTTGCCGTCGGGGTCGCGCACCACTTCGGCGGCGTCCTGCAGCTGGACGATCATGTCCTTCTGCATGTCGGCCAGCTTGAGCCCGAAGGCGTCGGCGGCGGCTTCGTTCTCGAAGCCCAGGACCATCAGTTCACTCATACATGCTCCTTGGTCGTCGTGTCTTGGTGGATGCTCTTGCCGAGCAGTCTACGATACGCCTAACGGCTGAGCGATGAGAAGCCCGGCTCAAGCGAAGCGTCAGACCACGGCCGTCGGTTCGGCCGCGGTGACCTCGTCGAGCGGCCTTCCTCCGAGGGTCCTCTTGAAGATCAGGTAGGCGACCGGCCCGGCGAGCATGGCGATCACGCCGCCGATCCCGTACCAGCCGAAGGTCCAGCCGAAGATCGAAAACGAGGCGTGCCCGAAGATGGTCGTGCTGGTGTCGATGGCGTTGGTGTAGAGCGTGACCAGGGCGATGACGATCGCCGGCGCGCAGATCGCCGCGAGCGTCAGGGTGCCGCCCCAGATGCGGAAGGGGCGCTCGAGCCCAGGCTCCTTCTGGCGCAGGCGGATGGCGGCCACGAAGATCAGCAGGTAGTACAGCATGTTGAGAAAGACGTCGATCACGACCAGATTGGCGAACGAGCCGACGATGAGCACCAGGTTGAGTCCCGCCAGGAACAGGATCGACACGACCGGTGTACCCCACTTCGGGTGCGCCCAGGTGAGTGCCTTCGGCAGCAGCTTGTCTTCGGCCATGGCGTAGGCGGGCCGTGAGCCCGACGTGAGGTAATCCTGATAGAGCGCCATGTTGCTGATCACGGCGACCCCCAGCATGACGTAGCCGAGCACCGGCCCGCCGAGCGCCTTGGTGATCTCGACGAAGGAGATGCCGCCGGTGGTGGCCCACTCGCTCCACCGGCCCACGCCGGCGAGGCCGGCGAGGGTCGGCAGCACGTAGAGCGCCACGACGATCGGCATGGCGATCATCAACCCGCGGGGGATGAGCCTGCGGGGGTTGTTCACCTCGCCGGCGATCGTCGACATCGAGTCGTAGCCGGAGTACATCCAGACACCGACCGCGAGACCGAGGTTGAGGCTGCTGCCGATCGACTGGCCGTGCGGCACGAACGGCTGAAGTGGGGTGCCGTGCCAGTGGGCGAAGCCCAGCACGATCTCGATCAGGAACGGCGCCACGATGACGATCGTGAAGACGACCGAGCTCAGGGCGATGATGTTGAGGCCGCGGATGTTGGTGTAGGCGAACACGGCGATGAGCACCGCGCCGATGCCCCAGATCTCCCAGCCGTTCAGCTGCGGCCACCACGTTGCCACGTAGCCCTGCACGAGCGCGATGTAGACGGCCGAATCGACCCACTGGCAGGTCCACGACCACCAGCCGCACTGAAAGCCCCAGAACTCACCCAGCGCGCGCCGCGTCCAGGCATAGTAGCCGCCCTCTTCGGGCAGCGCCGAGCCCAGCTCGGAACAGACCATGGCCATGGGCATGGCCCAGAACACCGGCAGCGCCAGCAGCATCAGGATCGTGAGGCCGGGGCCCGACCACGAGACCATGTCCTCGATGCCGAAGGCGCCCGACGACACGAAGATGAAGATCATCGCCACCACGGCGAACAAGCGGATGTTGACCGTTCGCAGCTGCCCGGTCGTGCCGAGCGGCTCAGCGACGCGAAGCTGGTCGGTCATGTGACCCTCCCCCCAGGATATCTGCCGCAAAAACGGCTCGAGCTTACGCCTCGACCGGCAGGTCCACCACTCCCCACGGCGCGCCGTGCGCCGTCATGAGGTCGAGGAACGGCGCCGGCTCGATCTGCTCGGGCGCGAACACGCCCGTCTTGTCCCAGAGCCCCTTGGCCAGCAACAGAGCTCCGCAGGCGGCCGGGACGCCTGTCTGGTAGCCCGTGCCCTGCACGCCCATCGTGCGGAAGGCCTCGTCGTGTGAGGTTATCTGATACATGTAACGGCGCACGCGCTTGCCGCCGATCGTGCCGTCGGCCAGCGCGCCCACGCAGACCGCGCCGTGCATGCGGCCGATCAGGTCGACCGACTTCGGCAGCCGACTGACGAGCAGGTCGAGCGGCCGGAACCGGGCGCCCTCGAACTCGATCTCCTTGTTGTGGTCGAAGCCGAGCTTGCGCCAGGTGAGCAGCAGGTTGACCCACTGGTCGTCGAGGGCGATGAAGAAGTCGGCGTCGCGCAGGCCCTTGTCGCTCAGGAACAGGGGCATGAGCTGAGCCTCTTCGTGATCGACGTTCCAGACCTTGAGGCGCCCCACCGGCGCCGGAAAGTCGAACTCGCGCGTAGTGCTGAGCGACTGGCGCCGTATCTTCTTGCCGTTCTCGAAGGCGTGCGGCGGCAGGATGAGGCACTCCTCGACCATGGTCGTCGGCGAGAAGCTCGGGGCGAAGTCGACGCCGTCGGCCGAGCTGTTGTCGCCGTCGAACACCGTGAGCCGCTCGACCGTGTCGAACTGGTCGTAGAGGGCGCGCGCGAAGACGTCGCTCGCACCCGGGTCGATGCCGAAGAAGACGAGGGCGGTCAGGCCCTTCTTCTTGAACTCGGCGTCGAGGGCGATCTCCTCGTCGACGTCGGCCGTGCCCACCACGTCGCGCGGTCCGGCCGCGGCCATGTCCAGGTAGTTCGTGTCGGTCTCGAGGCAGGCGGCCATGACGTCGAGGTTGATCTCCGGGATCAGGGCGTTGAAGCACAGATCGACGCCGGCCAGCGCCCGGACCAGCGCCTGCTTGTCGGTGGCGTCGAGGTGCAGCGTCTCGACCTTGCCGGCCGGCAGCTTCGCCGCCACCTCGGCCAGGCGCTTCTCGTCGATGTCGGCCAGCACGACGCAGCTCACGTCGGGGTCGGGAGCCATGGTGCGTGCCGACACCTCGCCCACCGAACCGACACCCAGTTGCAGAACGCGCATACCTATCACCCTTTCGACCGTTCACCGCGGAACGTTGCCGCGAACTTGTTTAAGGGAGTCGCCGAATCTTGCTCGACGCTACAGGCGCCGTTCGCCCCCCTTGGCGAGATTCTCCCAGCATCCGCCGAGAATCTACAGAAGGAGTCCTTGTTCAAACTTGTTCATGCATCGATGTCGTACTTGCTCGTAGTTGACCACGGTCGCGACACCGGATAGGTTGCCGTCGTGAGCACCTTCCTCAGTGTCCAGCACGCCGCCCGGCGGCTCGGCGTCTCGCCGGTCACCATCCGCCGCTGGACGGCGACGGGGTTTCTGCCCTGCACGCGCACGGCCGGCGGACATCGCCGGATCGCCGTCGACGACATCGAGGAGCTCGCCCGGGCGATCGGCGGCAGCTCCCAGCTCGCCGCCCGCCGCGCTCGCGAGCGCGAGCTCGACACGATCGTCGAGACCTCGGTCGCGGTGGCGAGCGAGGTCGACCTGCAGCCTCTGCTGGCCGAGATCGCGCGGCGCGTGACGCACCTGCTCGACTGCGACTTCTGCGCCGTGTCGAGCCTCGACCGCGAAGCCGGCCGGGTCCACGCCCTGGCCGAATACGACGCCACCGGCGAGCGGCTGCCCGACACCGAGGTCTACGACCTGCGTCAGTACCCGCTGACGCGCAAGGTGCTCGAAGAGCACATCCCGGCGGTGGTGAACGTCGACGACCCGCGCGCAGACGCCGCCGAGGTCGCGACCCTGCGTGCCGGCGGCGACCGCAGCCTGCTCATGCTGCCGCTGGTCTACCGCGGCGAGGCGATCGGCCTGCTCGAGGCAAGCGACGCCCGGCGCGCCCGCTCCTATTCCCGCCAGGAGCTGCGGCTCTGCCAGGCAGTCGCCGGCCAGGCCGCGGTGGCCTTGCACAACGCGATGCTGCACGTCGCCTCGCGCTCCGGGCGCGACGACCTGTCGGGTCTGCGCAGGGCCCTGGGCGACGTCGCCGCACCGCTCGCCGCGGCCCTCGCCGAGCCCGACGAGGCGACGCTGCTCGAGCGTCTCGCGCGGGCGGTCTGCGACGTTCTGGGGGCGGTGTCGTGTGTCGTCACGACGCCGCGCAGGTCGTCGGGCGCCGCGCAGCCCGCCGCTCCCGATAGCGTGTCGCGGCAAGCCGACCCGGCGCGGCAGGCCGGTCGAGACGGACGCGATGGGCGTGACGGACGGGTGCTGGTCGGCCACGAGGCGAGCGGCGGCGTCTCGATCATCGCGACGCTGCCCCAGGCGCCGTCCGACGGCGTCGCCGAGCTGCTCGACCTGGTCGCAGCGGTCGCGGCGGCCCGTCTGAGTCTGCCGACGGCGCCCAGCCAGGCGCGAGACGAAGGTCGCGCCGGCCTGAGCGGCAACAGCGAGGCCGTTTGAAGGCCTAACTCAGCACGCGCCGCCGGAACCCGTCGATCCCCACCCACGACAGCGCGACGGTGAAGAAGACCATCCCCAGGTAGATCGCCCACACCGGCATGTGCACGATCCCCGACGTGAGCGACAGGCGAAATCCCTCGCACATGTAGACCAAGGGATTGACCAGCACGAGGATCTGCAGCCAGCGGATCGGCGCCAGCGAGGCCCAGGGGTAGTAGACCGCGCCGAGGAACGTGATCGGCAGGATCACGATGGCGAACAGCAGGGGCACCTGCTGGGGCTTCACCCGGGTGCCCATCGTCAGGCCGAGCGCCGCGGAGAGCACCGCCCCGATCGGCGCGATCGTCAGCAGGAACAGCCAGTGCACGTGCAGATGCACCGGCGTGGCCGGGATGATCGCCGCCAGCGGGAACACGACGAGCCCTGCGATCAGCGCCTGCACCGCGCCCGCGGCGATCTTTTCGACCGCCACCCCCCAGACCGGCATCGGCGCCATCACCCGGTCCTCGATCTCGCGCGTGTAGCCGAACTCCTGCACGAGCGGCAACGCGACCGCCTGCACCCCCTGAAAGATCATCGAGGTCCCCACAACGCCGGCCATGAGCAGCGTCGAGAAGTTCGCCTCGGAAGCCGACGAGCCGCCCACGCCCTGGCCGATCTTGGGAAAGACGTAGGTGAACACGAAGACCAGCAGCAGCGGCTGCATGACGGTGCGGATGGCAAACACGACGATCGTCTTGCGCAGGACGCGCAGGTCGCGCAGCAGCAGGGCCCGGAAGGCGATGAGCGACGCCGAGCGCGTAGGGCGAAACCCCATGGCGCCGCGCAGCGCCGGATCAGGGAGGATCGCGCTCATTCGCGCAGCTCCTTGCCGGTCAGGGTGATGAACACAGTCTCGAGCGTGGGCTCGTGGACCGAGAGGTCGGTGATGGCAAAGCCGCCCGACTCGGCGTGGGCCACGATCCGCGGCACTACACCGTCGCTGCCCTTGAGGAAGATCGTGACCGCGCCGTCGCCGCTTTCGGCCCGGGCGCCGTCGCCGAGACCGGCCGTCAGGGCGGCCGCCAGCGCGGCGGGGTCGCCGGTCGTGGTGACGTGCACGATCGTGTCGGCGCCGACCGACGCCTTCAGACCGGCCGGCGTGTCGAGAGCGAGGATGTGGCCATGGTCCATGATCGCCACCCGGTCGCAGAGCTGGTCGGCCTCTTCCATGTAGTGGGTCGTGAGCAGCACGGTGAGGCCCTCGCCGTGCAGGCGCCGAAGGATCTCCCACAGCGCGAGACGGCTCTGCGGGTCGAGACCGGCGGTGGGCTCATCCAGAAAGAGGATGTGCGGCCGGTGGGCCATGCTGCGCGCCACCATGAGTCGCTGGGCCATGCCGCCCGAGAGCGCGTAGACGTCGGCCTTGGCGCGATCGGCCAGGTGAAACTGCTCGAGGAGATCGTCGGCGCGGGCGCGCGCCGCGGCCTTGGCCATGCCGAAGTAGCGGCAGTGAAAGAACAGGTTCTCCCAGACCGTCAGGCTGCGATCGAGCGTGTTGGACTGGGCCACGACGCCGATCGCCTGCTTGGCCAGGGCCGGTTCGGCGATCACGTCGACGCCACCCACGCAGGCCTGGCCGGCGGTGGGGACCACGCGCGTCGACAGCATGCCGACGGTCGTCGTCTTGCCGGCCCCGTTGGGCCCCAGCAGGCCGAAGATCTCGCCGGCTCCGACCGTGAGGTCCAGCGACTCGACGGCGTGGATGCCGCCGGGAAAGGTCTTCGACAGGCCGAGCGTCATGATGACTTCGTCCAGGTTGCAGACCGGACCCCCGGCGCCCGGCGCACCCGTCGTCGTGGGGGCGACCTTGCTCATGGCTTGCACGCCGGCGCGTCTCCTTCCGGTCGGTCCGCCGCGTCCGCCGCGTCCGCCACCCCGCGGCGCGCGCCCGGCCGGCGCTCTCGGTCCGGGCGTGCGGCCGCTGCCGGCCACGGCTCTGCGTCTGTGCGCTCGCTCTGAGGTTGTCGCCGGGTCGCGCGTTCGCAAAACCACGCGTCGCCGGGCGGCCTTCAGCTCGTGGCCAGCAGCCTTCGCAGGGCAGCCTTGGGATCGTCGACCAGCGGCGCGCCGTGGTCGAAGCAGACGACCGCGAACGGCAGATCGAGGAGCCGCTCGACGCTGCGCCGGGTCTCGGCGGGGTCTTCGTGGTAGGCGGGCGGCACGAACGTCACGCCGCCGGCGCCGTCGTGCGAGACGAGGTCGGAGCAGAACAGGACGCCCGGTGCGGCGGCCCGCAGGAACGAGTAGTGCGGCCACTCCGGCCCCGGGGTGCGCACCGCCACGAGACCGCCCGGCAGAGCGTCGCCCTCGTTGTAGCGGCGATCGGGCTCTTCGTCGGCGGCACTCGCGTCGGCGGGCAGCCAGACCTCGGCGCCGAACTCGCGCCGGTAGCGCCAGGCCGAGCGCTGATGGCAGCGCGCCGTGAGCACGATGGCGGTCGGGTCGGGCAGCGTCGCGAGCGTCTCCGCGGCGAGGCGCACCGGATCGATGAAGACGCAGACATCGCCGTCGACCAGGGCGTGCGAACTCGATATGCCACCGCCGATGTTGGCGTTGTGGATGTGCCAGTGATACAGGCCGTCGAGCACCTCATCGGTCCCCTCGGCGATCTCACGCGGTTCGGTCATCGCTCTCCTCCTTCAGCGTCGCGCCACGATCGCGAGGTCGCGGGTCAGGGTGGCCACGTCGATGCCCGGCGGGTCGTGACGCGACCAGGCCGGCGAGAGCATCGCGTAGAGCTCGTCGCAGTAGGCCGCGTGGAACGCCCACGACGCCTTGACCGTGGTGCCCCAGGTGACGACGGTGAGGCCCTCGTCATCGTATGCCGCATAGATCACGCAGTGGCCGTTGGCCGGCTGCGGCTTGTTCTGCGGGCTGCCGTCGGGCGTGACGGTCCAGGGCGGCAGCGCCCCGGGCGCCTTGGGCAGCACGACGTCGGGCAGCTCGACCCCCACGTAGAGGCAGCCGAAGAGATCGATCGCCAGGCGGACGTTGTCGGTGTTCAAGGGCTTGACCTCGACGAAGGCCTTGATCGTCTGACGGTCGATGCCGCTCTTGCGCCAGAACTTGAGGGCGTCGAGCAGGCTCGTGCCGCGGTCGGTGGGGTTGCCGCCCGGCCCGTCCTCGTGCGGGTCGTAGCCGGTGACCGCCGAGTAGGCGCGCAGCACCATCGACGTCGTGATGCCGAGCCGGCGGTGCTCGGCGTTGGCGGCCCAGAGCATGTCGGCGTGAGCCTGCCCGGCCAGCGCGCAGTCGCCCACCGTGTCGTTGCCGAGCATGCCCCAGTCGGCGACTGCCGAGGCGTAGTCGACGGCGGCCGGAGGTGTCGGCACTGGCGGCGTGAGGTAGTCGGCCAGCATGAGCGTCCGTGCGTCTTCTGCCTTGGGAAGCTTGCCCAGCTTGTAGACCGGGTCTGGCATGGCGCTCTCCTTTGCTGTGAGTGGTGAGCCTGTCCTGACGCCTGCGAAAGTCAACCAGCGCCCGGTGGAGCGGTCAAGAGACGGCCGCGCCGCCGTCGGACGATCCGTCGGCGGACGGCGCCGCGATCCCCAGCTCCGCCTCGAGTCCGAGCAAGGTCTTGCGCTGCGTGAGCAGGGCGACCTGGCGCTCGAGCGAGACCAGCTCGGCGTAAGAGCCGGCGGTCGCCAGCAGGCCCGCCTGAGCGATCTCCTGGCGCTTGAGCTGCAGCTCCCTGGTGAGCACCGAGATCTGCTGGTCGAGTCCGGCGCTGCGCAGCGCGGCGACCCGTTCGACGACCCTGCGGGAGCGTTCCAGCCCCAGACCGGCGGCGTTGGCCAGCGAACCTGCGGCGTCGGCCGCGGCGGCCGCTTCGGAGGTGGCCGTCAGGCGCAGCGACTCGAGCGCGCTGCCGGCCGAGAAGCCGAGCTTCAGGGAGCGCTTGCCGAAGAGGCGCTTGGCGATCGTCACGGTGGCGTAGTCGCAGCGAGCGTCCATCACGAGCGCCGTGGTCGACGACCGCGTGACGAACCGACCGGCGGCGTCGAGGCCATACGTGGTGAGCCGGACGCGCCGCGGCAGGCGCACGAGGATCTCGTTCTCGTCGAGCGCCGGCCGTTCCGGGGGAACGCCGTGCCGACCGGTTGGCCCGGCGCCGGCGTCGTCGTCGACCACGACGAGCGCGCCGAGCGCATCGAAGGCCGCCTGCACCGCGGCCATGGCGGCCACGTTGGCGGCGTCGCCCGGGCCCGACGACTGCAGGCGGCCTTCGACCAGCTCGGGCCGCGGACGAGCGGCGGCGAGCGTGTCGAGGTCGAGCAGGAACTCGTAGTTCTCGAGCCGCGTGGCGATGGTGGAGGCCCGCCAGGAACGGAAATGCTCGTCGAGCGCCGCGATCTCGGCGCGCGCGGTAGCCAGCCCGCCCTCCAGCGCGCGGACCGCGCCGAGCGAGTCGCCGCGCGCCTTGTCGTCGGCCGCGGCCGGCACCTTCTTCAGAGCATCGGCCAGCCCTCGGGTGAGCTCGACCACGAGCTCGGTGCACGTGTCGAGCGCCTCGCTCTCCCTGGGATGGGCCGTCCGGTAGGCGGCGGCCACCGCCTGCAGGGCGAGCGCCTCGTCGTCGCCGATCGCCGGAGCGCCCGCCGCCGCGGAGCTGTCGGGCGCCGCGGAGGACCCGTCAGGCGCCGCCGCGGATGCACCGAGCGCCGCGGCGCGACCGCCCACCAGCCTGTGCGCCGTCGCCGGCGTGGCGCCGGCGCAGGAGAGCGCCATGGCGGGGCTGCCCAGCACGAGGCCCGCGATGGAAGCAGCGGTGCTCACGGCGCCCACGGCGACCGTGCCGGCACGCCCCACGAGATCGACCGAGCTCGTGACGAGACGGCCGTCGTCGGTCCACTCGAAGTCCACGCCGGTGTCGGTCAGCAGACCTTCGGCTATGCGCAACCGCTGGGGTTCGCGATCCCCGACGACGTCGAGGGTGACGGTGGCCGTGGCCGACGCGTCGTCGCGTGCCAGCACGGCGTCGTGCACGACGGTGCGAGCGCCGGTGATGCGGACGCACGATTCGGGCAGTCGGAACGGCAGCTCCAGGTCGCTCATACAGCTCTCCTCAGGCTCGTGACCGGCGTGTGGCCGCCCGTCGAAGTGGCCGTCACCTCCGCCTCGCACGGCGCGGGTGGGGATGGACGGCGCGTTTCGCGGGCGATGGGCCCGTCGCGGCGATGGTAACCGCGCAGACGCGGGTAGAGACTCCCCAACAAGCCTGTCAGCGGCAGCAACGTGCCTGAGCGTACTGTAGCGCAGACAGGCGTACGAGGCGACTGCCGCGGGAACCGTCCCGCCTTGGCGGCTCGCCGGGCGGGAACAGCCGGCGGTTGCCGGTCCGTCCGCTCCTGAAGCGCCGCCGACGCCTTGCCGATACCCTCTCGTACGGGCGCTCGATCCAACGTGGTCCGGCGCCCGCGACCTTCGGAGGAGACGATGAGAAGACTGCTGATATTCGCCTGCCTGGCCGCCCTTGCCGGGTGCGTCGCGCCCGGCCCGGCGCAGGCCTCGACGCCGACGCTTTCCAGCCTCGCCAAGGCGGTGGCCAGCCTTAAGACCGTGACCGTCAAGCAGCACAAGGAGATCGTCTCCTTGAACAAGCGCCTGGCGGCGGCGCAGTCGGTGCTCGCCCTCGCGCCCTACGTGCAGCTCGACAAGTACGCCCAGAACGGCTGCAAAGGCCCGAACATCATCGTCTCGGGCGCCAACCTGCACATCGTCAGCGGCTCCGGCACGACCAATGACAACGGCACCCTGTGGGGCCTCGGCAACCTGATCGTGGGCTACGACGCGCCGCTCTCGGGCGGCCCCGCCACGGAGCGCAGCGGCTCCAACAACCTGATCGTCGGCGACTGGCAGGCCTTCCCCAGCTACGGCGGCTTTGTAGCCGGCAACGGCAACGCTATTACCGCCCCCTACGCCAGCGTCAGCGGCGGCGCCTATTCCACGGCGAGCGCCGAGTATGCCAGCGTCAGCGGCGGTGAGGGCAACACGGCGAGCGCCTACTCGACAAGCGTGAGTGGCGGCTCGGACAACATCGCAAGCTACGAGTTCGCCGCGGTGAGCGGCGGGCAGAACAACCAGGCGAGCGGCATCGCCACCAGCGTGAGCGGCGGCCTCAACGTTTCGCTGGGCACAGACGACGGCTGGACCGGGGGAAAGCTGGTCTCAGGGCCTTGACGCGCGGGGGACGGCGCCGGAGCACACGCTTGCGGCCGCGCCGCCTCGTCCTCTATAACAGGACGTGCTTATAGGGGATCCACGGGCCGGGGGGACCATGAAACGTCGCATCTTCGTCCTTATGGTGCTCTGCGTCGTTACCGCGTCGCTTCTCGGCGGCGTCATGCGGGCGCGAGCGGCCACGTCGTCCGACAGACCGACGATCAAGGTGATCGTTGTCCTCAAGCCCGGGGCCAACGCCGGCGAGGTGGTCGGCAGGCTCGCCCGCGGCCACGCGGCGGGCGTCTATCGCTACCGCTTCTTCTCCGCCGTGGCGGCCACCGTGTCGCAGTCCACGCTGCAGGCCCTGATCAAGGACGGCAACGTGCGCAACGTCGTGGCCGACCACAAGGTGCCCGCTCCCAAGGACCCTGACGTGGGCAGAAGCCTAGTCAGGGGCGCCGCCAAGGCCGGCGACACCACGGCGGCGGCCCCCCTCGAATCCGAAGCCCTGCAGCTCACCCACGCGCAGGATGCCTGGTCGCTCAAGGTCAAAGGCCAGCACGTGATGGGCCAGGGCATCCGCGTGGGCCTGCTCGACACCGGCATCGATACGACCCATCCCGACCTGACCGCCGCCATCGGCGGCGACCGCGACTTCACCGGCGACGGGCTGCAGGACAACTACGGGCACGGCACCGCGACCTCGGGCTGCGTGGTGGCTCAGGGCAAACCGGTCTACAACGACATCACAGGCACGACCATGCGCATCGAGGGGATGGCCCCCCGGGCGAAGGTCTACATGGCCAAGGTGATCGACGAAGACGGCGGCTGGGACTCCAACATCATGCGCGGCATCGAGTGGCTGATCGAGCAGAAGGTCGACATCATCTCGTGCAGCCTCGGCACCACGTACATCCCCCCGAACGGCGCCGACCCGTCGGCCCTGGCCTTCCAGGCCGCGATCGACCACGGCATCACCGTGGTCAACTCCGAGGGCAACGACGGGCCCGGCCAAGGCACCGAGGGTTCCGCCCCCGACCTCAAGAACGTGCTCGCCGTCGGCGCGACGACGGGCTGGCGGGCCGACTCGCAGATGAGCTATCGGGCGCACGGCAACGCCTACAAGGGTGACCAGGTCATCACCTGGTCCAGCCGCGGACCCAACTCGCGGGGCGACTTCAGACCCGACATCATGGGCTTCGGCGCCTGGGGCTGGGCCCTGGCCCCCGTGAACGACGAAGACGACCCCAGCGTGCAGTACTTCGGCGGCACGAGCATGGCTTGCCCTGTGGTCGCCGGCGACCTGGCGCTGGCCGAATCGGCCTGGAAGATGAAGCATCCCGGCCATAGCCTCCCGGCGCCGTCGTACTGGAAGAACCTGCTGGCCAGCACAGCCACCAACCTCGGCTACCCCGCTCTCGACCAGAGCAGCGGCCTCGTCAACGCCGCCGCCGCCGTGCGTGAGGTCCTCCGTCAGGGCGAGTCGTTCCTGGCCTCGGTCAGGGCCGACCCCAAGGATCCCTCGAGCTGGTCGGCCAGGGTTGCCGGAGGCGCCAGGGCGACGACGACCATCGTCATCACGAACACGGGCGCGAAGATCGAGCGCGTCACCCTCAAGCCGACGACCTTCGCTACCTTCAAGACGATCACCTACGCCCCCATCACCCTGACCGGTCCCGGGTACACCGACACCCAGAGCTTCACTGTGCCGGCCGGCACCGACTTCGTTCAAGCCCGGGTCACGTGGTCGTCCGGGCCCACGGTCTCGCTGGAGAGCAACGTATACGACTCTAATGGCAACTTCGTGTCATACGGCGAGACCGACGGCGGCTACGGTCACCTGTCGTTCGACCAGATCGCGCTGCGCGGGCCGGCAGGTCAGCGGCCCGCCCTGGTGAAGCACAAGCCGTGGAGGATCCACATCGAGCCGACCAGCGGCCTGGAGCCGAGCACCCCCCAGATCGTGCACGTCTCGATCAGCTTCATGCATCGGGTGAGCGCCAGGTCGATCACCTTGTCGCGCAAGAGCGTCACGATCGAGCCTGGAGCGTCGACTCGGGTCAGGGCCACCGTCACCGCCCCGCAGGCGGCCGGGACCTCGTTCGGCGGCATCGCGATCGGCAACGGCGTCACGACCACGACCATCCCCGTCGCCGTCCGCGTGCCGGTCAAGGTGACGCACGGAGTCGGCAGCTTCAGCGGCACGATCACGGGCTCGACCGCCGAATACTCGGGCGGCGAGTTCTACTTCTACGACGTACAGGTGCCCAAGGGCACGAGCTCGATCACGGCCTCGCTGCACTGGCCCGACGCCGGCAACCTGGTCGACCTCTACCTGATCGACCCGAACGGCGACCTCCGCGACGCCAAAGGCGGCGACCTCGTCTGGTATCCCGACTACACGTCGTTCACCGTGCCCGACGATGCCCTCACCCACACTGCCGAGCAGGTGATCTGGGATGCGCCGCAGCCGGGCAAATGGCAGGTCCTGGTGTGGGCTGCCGGCTTCAACGGCAACTCGTTTGCCGAGCACTACAGCGGCTCGGTCGTCTTCAACACACCCGCAGTGGCGCCGGCGAGCTGGACGGCCGCGGTGCCGGCCGGAGGCACGGCGAGCGCCGCCTTCACCGTCACCGACGGCGGCGCCACCGCTCTGTCGGCGTACGCCGAAAGCCAGGCGACGAGCGCAGGGGCGCCTCTGTACGACGACGTCGCACTCGGCCCGCTGACCGGCACGCTCACCGGCACGATCGACGGCGTCTCCCCCATCCTCACCTTCACCCTGCCGCAGAACGTCGCCCTGGTCACCGCCCAGGCGACCTGGACGAGCTCCGACCCGAACACGCTGGTCGACCTGGGTCTGTACGACCCCAGCCAGACCGACAAGGCCGAGAGCCTCGCCTCGACGAGCACGGGAAATGCGGTCGTCCTGGCCAGCCCGATGGCCGGGCTGTGGACCCTCATCCTGGGTTACGGCAACCCGGCCCTGCCGCCGGCTGATGCCGACTACACGGTCGATGTCAGCTACGAGGCACCAACGGCGATCGACGGATTCACGGCGTCCGGCACGGCCGACGCCCCGGTCGTGGTCGCCCCCGGCGGCACCGGCACGATCCACGTGTCGATCGACGTGCCGGCCGATGCCCAGCCCGGCGACGTGCTCACCGGCACGCTGCGCTTCTGGACGGTCGCCGACGGGACCCAGACCGAAGGCGGCGACAACCTGGGCTCGGTGCCGGTGACCGTCACGGTAGCACCACCGGATTGACGGCGAAGAGCCCGGGCTGCCGAAGGGCGCGTTACAGGTGCAACCCGCCGTCGAGGAAGACCATGGCCGCGTCGAACTCTTTCATGACGTCGAGCATGGAGCCGCTCTGGTCGGCGGTGAGCCAGACCGCGATGCCGGCTCCGATGACGGCTCCCGCGTAGGCTCTCACCGCCAGCTCGTCGGGTGACCTCCCCAGCCTCTCGGCAAGCACGTCGGCGACCTCCTTGATCGTGCCGGCAAGGTCGTCGAGCATGCGCGCGCGCAGTTCGGGGACCCCGAGGATCAGGTCCTGGCGCTCGCGCTCCAGTTCGAGCTCGGCGGGCGTCAGGCCATCGAAGACGGCGGTCATCGAGGCGCGAAACGCCTGGATCGGGGAGAGCTCCGACGGCTGTTCGCCGAAAGCGGCCATGAGGAGAGGGTCGAGGGCATCGTGCAGGACGATGTCCTCTTTGGTCGGGAAGTAGCGAAAGAGCGTGCTGGGCGAGACGTCGGCCGCCGCGGCGATCTGTTCGACGGTGGTCGCCTCGTAGCCCTGCTCGGCGAAGAGCCGCATGGCGTGTTCCTGGATGGCGGCGTGAGTCCTGGCTTTCTTGCGTTCACGTAAGCCTGACATACGGCCGTTCTCCTTTCGGGCCCTGATGCAAGGCCTTCACGCGACAGGCACGGCCTAGGCGCCCGCGCCGTAGCGCGTCGCCCGGCCACGGCTGTTCGGCCGGAGCGGCTACGCGTCTGTGTCGGACGCGTCCCGTGGCTCGCCGGCCTGCGCCGACTCGCCGGGGAGAGCCGGCACGAGCTCGATGTCGAAGCCGCCACAGGCCGGACACATCTCGTCACCGATGTGTGACGTCAGCCCGTGGAACGTGTTGCCGCACTCGTTGCAGACAAACTTGTACTCGGGCATGGACACCAGTCCTCGTCGACACACCTATTCTATGCACCTGCGGGGCGTCGTCCAGAGGCCCACCGACCGCGAGGTTTCCCATTCCGCGGGCGCGCACATCGGGCGCGCCGGGCCCATCGGCTACGGCAGGACCGTAAGGCGATTGCCGGCCGCGACGGCGGCCCGGTTGCCGGCCGCGTCGGTCGCCGCCACGAAGAAGCGGTAGTGCCCCGCGGCCAGCGTGCAGCGGAACCGGCAGGTCAGCTTCTGGCCCACCGGCTGCCCGCCGAACCTGAGCGTCTTCACAGTCCGGCCGGAGGCCGTTTGCACGGTGATCGTGACCGTCGCCGTCGGACTGCCGGGGCGCGGATCTGTCACGACATACGAAAGGGTCGCCGGCCGGCCGCTGACCGCCCTGGCCGCCCACAGGGCCTTCGTCGCCGGGCGGCGCGTGTCGATGCGCACGTGAAAGACACGGGCAGGCGCGACGTTGCCGGCGTTGTCTACGGCGCGGGCCCAGAACGCGTGACTGCCGTCGGCACTGTGATCGGCCGGCGTCGCGACCGTGAACGCGAGCCCCGTCGTCCAGGTCTTGCGGTGGTCGAACGAATACTGCACCGTCGCCACGCCCGAACCCTGCCCGTCGGTCGCCTGCAGCCGAACATGCACGGTGCGACTGTGCCAGCCCGCGACGCCGGCGGCGGAGACGGTCGGCGGCAGCCTGTCGGACCATCCCCCCGTCGTGGTGGTCAGCACCGCGCCGGTGATCTCGGTGACGAACCCGTGAAGCGGGTCGGCGAAGTCGACCGAGGTGAAGACCCGGTTCGAAGGCGAGCCCTGCGCGCGCCACGTCCGGCCGTAGTCGGTCGTCGCCAGGATCAGACCGCCGAGCCCGACCGCCCAGCCGTGGCTCCCTGACGCGAAGTCGACCGTGTAGAGGTCGGGCGCGTGGGCGTGGGGCGCCCGGCGGACCAGCCAGTGCGCGCCGCCGTCGCTCGTGGCAAGGACGACGCCGTTCTCACCGACCGCCCAGGCGCGATCGGCGCCCTGACAGGTCACACCGTTCAGGTAGTCCGCGGTCGGCGACTTCTGAACGGTCCAGACGGCGCCGGCGTCGGTGGTGGCCAGGATGGTGCCGCCGTCGCCCACAGCCCAGCCGTGGCTTGCGTCGGCGAAGGTCACAGAGAACAGGTCTTGCCCGCGCGGCGCACTCTGAGCGGACCAGGTGACGCCGCCGTCGGTGGTGGCCAGGATGGTGCCGCCGGAGCCCACGACCCACACGCTCTGGCCGCGACTGGCCGCACTGATCAGCGTCTGCGACGTCGGGACGCTCTGCGGCGCCCACGTCGTGCCGCCGTCGGTGGTGGCGACCACAGTGCCGGCGGGACCGACGGCCCAGCCGTCGGCGGCGTCGGCGAAGGTGACGCCGTAGAGGTCGTTCGTGGTCGCGGGCGCTTCCGAGGCCCATGTGGCGCCGCCGTCGGTGGTAGCCACGATGGTCGGGCCGGGGCCGACCGCCCAGGCTTGCGCCGTACCGGCGGTGGCGACCGACAGCAGGGGAGCGTTCGAACTTGCCCGGTGCGCCGTCCAGCCGACGCGCGCGGCGACAGTGCTCGTCGCGGTGGCGCTCGTGACACCGGCGGCGCTCGCCACGGCGGCGGCACTCGCCGCGACGGTCAGCGCGGCGGCGATGAGCAAGACCCGACGAGCGTGCTTCACGGTCCCTCTCCCTCTGTCGGCGGTCCCTCGACTTGCGTCGACCCGGGACGACCCGTGTCTGACCGGCGCCGCTCGCGGCGAAAGGGCCCTCCCCTGGCAAGCTTAGCACGGAGCGACCCGAGTCGCTCAAACGCGGTTTCCCGCCGCGACGCAGGGGGATAGCTAGGCCGGCAGGACCTCGCAAGCGAGGCCGTAGGCGGCATGCCGGCCGCCGTGGCGGGAGTACGCCGCGGAGCATCCGGTCACCGACGCCGATGCGTGCCGTGAGGTTGAAGGAGAAGACGATGGGCTTGACTATCGTTGTCGGATACGACGGTTCGGTCTGCGCCAAGGCGGCGCTCGATCAGGCGCTCGGGCTCGCCGGCCCCGGGGGCAGAGTGATCATCACCTATGCCGACGCACCGCCGCGCATAGGGGCATCCTCGCTCGTGCCGCCGGAGAACATCGTGGCACTGGGCAGGAAGGTCACCGAAGAGGCCTTGCAGGTGGCCCGCGAGAGAGGCGTGCCGGCCGAAGCGGTCCTCGAAAACGAGCGTCCGGCGGAGGCGCTGCTGAAGGTCGCCGAGCGCACCGGGGCGGACATCATCGCCGTGGGCACGCGCGGCGAGTCACAGCTGACCGGCCTGCTGCTCGGCTCTACCCCGTATCACCTCGTACACCGCGCGACGATGCCCCTGCTCGTCGTGCCTCAGGCGGCCTAGACGGTATGTAGCGGAGCGGCGCCCCGCCACGTAAGTATTCGCGCAGTTGACGACCGGCGGATCGCGGTCCGGCGAACCGCGACCGAGGAACCGGCGAACGGCGGAGCGGACGTCCGGCGAACCGTCGGGCGGAGGTCCAGCGAACCGTCGAGCGGACGTCGGCGTCTCTCCCTTGCAACGTAAGACAAGACCACCGGGCAAGGGAGGCGCCGTGCGCCGCATCGTCATCATCGCCATCGTGCTCGTCGCGGCGTGTGCGGCGGCCGTCGCGGTCGCCGCTGCGCTGCATTCCACGACACGCGCCGCAGCGACTCCTCTGAACCCGGCTCGTGGCGATGCGACGGCTACCGCGCAGGCGGCTCTGCTGGCCGCACCGCTCGACCGCTTCGGGCTCGCCCTGCTGGCCGCCGAGGCGCGCAGCGACAGCGGCAACGTCGTCATCTCACCGCTGTCGGTCCATGCCGTGCTCTCACTGCTGCTGAACGGCGCCACCGGACGCACGGCGGCCGAGATGCGGCGGGCGCTCGCCCTCGAGGGCTTGACGCTGCCGGCCGCGAACCAGGCCTGGGCCGACCTCATCGCCTCGGTGCAGGCCGGCGACAAGCCTGCGGTCGAGATCGCCGACTCGCTCTGGCTGCGTGACGGCGTGGCGTTCAACCCCGCCTTCCTCAACGCCGCTCGCGCCTTCTATGCCGCCGGCACGCAGCCCCTGCCGGCCGACCACGAGAAGGCGGCGAGCGCCGTGAACGACTGGGTCGCCCAGCGCACGAACGGCCTGATCAAGCAGATCGTCCAGCCCGGCTACTTCACCGACCAGACGATCCTCACCGTCGTGAACACGGTGCACGTCAAGGCCGACTGGCGCGTGCCGTTCGAGGCCGCCTCCACACGTGCCGCCCCGTTCACCCTGGCCGACGGCAGCACCGTCAGCGTGCCGACCATGAACGGGCCGGTCAGCGGCCCGGTAGCCCAGACGCTGGGCTACGACGCCGTGGCCCTCGCCACCAAGGGGCCGGTCACCGCCTGGGTGGTCGTGCCGCGCGCCGGCCGGACACCCGAGTCGCTGCTCGCCCAGTTTCAACGCAGCGGCCTGAGCGCGCTGTATCGCGGCGCTCGCCCCGCGCAGGTCATGCTCGCGCTGCCGCGCCTGCACACCGCCTTCTCGAGCCCCGACCTGAAGCCCGAGCTGCAGGCCCTGGGCATGGTCTCCGCTTTCTCGCCGTCGCAGGCCGAGCTGCAGGGCATCGTCGCGCCGGGCACCCCGGGCCGGGCCTACATCCAGCGCGTCGTGCACAAGGCCGTGCTCGACGTCAATGAGACGGGCGTCGAGGCGGCCGCCGCAACCGCCGCCATCGTCGGCGTGAGCGCCGCGCCCTACGCCCCCATCACGATCCGTGCCGACCGCCCGTTCCTTCTGCTGCTCACCGACAAGCGCACCCTCGCCCCGCTCTTCATGGCGCTGATCAGGGACCCGCGGAGCTGAGGCCGGCCGCCGGGCAGGACGCCGCCGAGGTTCCGGATCCGGCACGACGGCCTCATACTGTCGTCATGAGGTTGTGGCAAAGCGGAGCGGCCGTCGTGGCCGCGAGAGGCGCGGGCGCCGCCGCGTTTGCGACGGCGGCGGTGTGCGTCGTGGCCGTGTGTCTCGTGGCGGCCGGCTGCGACGCGAGCTCGCCGGCGGCCGTCGCCACGCCTTCGCCGGCGGCGACACCCGGTGCGAGCGTCGCCTGGGCCGGCCGGTACTCCGCCGACGATGGCCGTTCGGTCGACCCCCAGGCAGGCTACGGCAGCCCCCTGACCTTTCGCCTGGCGGTGTCGACGCTGAAGATCACCGTGCACGGCGACCGCTACCAGGGCGTGATCGCGACCCCGTCGCTGTCCACCCTGCCGCCCAACACGCTGGTCTTTCGGGCCGTCTCGAGCGACCGCCGCGATCTCCTGGCCACGCCGGCGCCCCTCACCCGGATCGCGCTGCACGCCCTGACCGCCGACAGCTTCTCGTATGTGTGCCGGGTGCGCAGCGGCGGCCGCTGGACGTTGTTCAGCACGATGACGTTCCACCGCCTGAAGTCGGCAGGCTGAGCAGCGCGGCGAGGCTCGCCGCGCCCGTTACCCGGTCACTCGTAGCGCAGTGCGTCCGTGGGCTCCACCGAGGCGGCCTGCACGGCCGGACCGATGCCGGCCAGGATGCCCACGGCCGCGGCCACCACCAGCGCCAGGCTGACCGTGGCTACCGAGAACACCGGCGAGACGCTCAGGGCCGAGCCCCCGATATAGGCGCCGGCGATACCCACGGCCAGGCCCAGGATGCCGCCGATGATGCTGGTGATGACGGCGTACACGAGGAACTGCACGACGATGTTGCGCCGGGTCGCGCCCACGGCGCGCCGTACGCCGATCTCGCGGGTGCGCTCACGCACGGTCACGAGCATGACGTTGGCGACGCCGATGCCGCCCACGACCAGGCTGATCGCGGCGATGGCGGCCATCAGCCGGGTCAGGGTCTTCGTCGACGACGAGACCGCCGAGGCGATCGAGCTGGCGTTCACGATCTGAAAGTCGTCCTGCTCGCTGCTGGTCAGGTCGTGCTGTGTGCGCAGCGTGCTTTCGACGGCCGCCTGAAAGGTCTTCACGGCGGCCGGCTCGGCCTGCACGCGGACCTGCGAGATGCTCGGCCGGAAGGCGACCAGGCGGCCTTCGATCGAGCCCAGCGGCACCAGCACGCTCGAGTCGACCGACGCGAACCCGACACCGCCCTGGGCGGCCAGCACGCCGATCACCTCGAACTGCACGCCGCCGACGTCGATCGTCTGGCCTACGGCGCGCAGGGGCGAGAGATCGAGGTCACTGGCCACCGTGTTGCCCAGCACCGCGACCGGCAGGGCATGGCTTTCGTCGAAGGCGCTGAAGAACGTGCCGGCTTCGATCGTGAGGTGGTCGATCGCCACGATCTGCGGTGAGGTGCCGCTGATCGTCTCGGTAGCGCTGGTCGTGCCGAGCGTCACGGTGGCGTTGGTGTTCACGGAGGTGACGGTCGCTTTAACTCCCGGAGTGTCGTCGATGGCGGCGACGTCGCTCGCCGATATGGCTGTCGCGTTGGACGAGAACTGACTGGTCTGGACTGTGATCGTGTCGGTGCCGAAGGCGTTGAAGCGGTTCTCGACCGCGCGCGTCGAGCCGCTGCCGATAGAGGTGAGCGCGACCACGGCGGCCACGCCGATGACGATCCCCAGGATGGTCAGCACGGCGCGCAGCGGGTTGGCGCGCAGGCTCGAGAACGCCAGACGCAGCGACTCGAGGAAGACCGTCATTGACCGCCGCCGCCCGACCCGCCCGTGGTCGAGCCGCTGCTCGAGCGCCGGACGAAGCCACCACCACCGCCGCTGAACCCGCCGAAGCCGCCGAAGCCGTTGCTCGTGCTGGTGCTCGTCGCCGAGTTGGTGTAGGTGCCGGTGACGACCGTCTCGCCGACGGCGAGCCCGCTCGTGATCTGCGTGAGCGACGAGGTCGCAAGACCGGTGGTGACCTGGCGATAGGTGGGTGTGCCGTTCATCATCACGCGCACGAACGACGTCGAGGAGCTGCTGCTCACCGCGCTCGTCGGCACCGCCAGAACGTTGCTGCGGCTGGCGATCGTGACCGTGAGCGAACCGGTCATGCCCGACCTGGCGAGCGCCGGCAGGCTTCGAGGGACAACGTCGACCGTGTACTCGACGGTGCTCGACGAGCCTCCCGACGAGCCTGACGAGGCGGGCTCGCTGGCGATCGAGGTGATGGTGCCCGTGAAGGGATCGCTGGTCTCGCCGTCGATCGTCAGCGTGGCCTTCTGGCCGACCTTCAGCGACGAGATGTCGGCCTGCGTCACGAGCGCCTCGGCGATGAGCTCGCGGGGGTAGTCGATGGTGGCCAGCGCGGTCGTGCTGCCGACGCTGCCGCCGAGGTTCACGTTCCACGACGCGAGGGTCGCGCCCTTGGGTACCCAGACGAACTGCGAGGTGGTGATCTCGCCCGTCTTGGTCAGGCCGTGGGCGCTTTGCCAGTCTTCGAGCGCGGTCTTGGTGGTCGTGCCGAAGTCGCCGTTGATGGTGCCGCTGAAGTAGCCGTCGTCTTTGAGTGCGTGTTGCAGCGCCGCCACGTTGGACCTCTGGGCGCCCGTGGAGAGACTGGTGGAAAGGGTCGTGTACAGCGGCGTGGGGCTCACGAAGGCGTAGATGGGCTTGCCCGAGATGGTGAGCAGGTGCTCGAGCGTGCGCGGCGTCCTGCCGGCGGCCAGGGCGATGCCGGTCACCACACCGCTCGTGCCGCTCGAGGCAGACGAGCTGGCGCTCGACGTGGTCGAACCGCTGGTACTCGCGGTCGTGCCCGTGCTGCTCCTGCTGCCGTACGAGCTGCCGCCGCTCGTGCCGCCCCCGCCGGCGCGCCCGCTTCGCGAGGGGCTCGGCGTGGGCGTAGGGCTCGACTTGCGCGTGACCGTGAAGCGCCCGGTGCTCGTAGCCGCGCCACCGGCGGTCGTGACGGTGATCGGCCCGCTGACGGCGCCGGCGGGCACCGTGGCCGTGACCTGCGTGTCGCTCACGACCTTGAAGGTCGCCGCCCTGCCGCTGAAGCTGACGGTCGTGGTGCTGGTGAGGCCGCTGCCCGTCAGGGTCACTCTGGCGCCGACGGGACCCGAGGTCGGCGCGAAGCTCGTGAACGCAGGGCTCGGTGTCGCCGTGGGTGTCGGCTCCGGCGTCGATGCCGATGGCGATGTGCCGGCGACCGTGATCGCTCTCGCGGTGACGATGGCGCCGGCGGTCGTGATCGCCTTGCCGACGGCGCCGGCGCCGGCGCCGGCGGCTGTCGCCTTGTGCGCGGCAGAAGACGCGCCGGCGACGTCGCTGACCGTGGTGACCGCGCCGCGCGCGGTCGTGGCGCTCGTGGTCGTGGCCGCCGCGGAACTGTTCGAGCTGCTCGACGCGCTGCCGGTGCCGCTGAGCGAGATCGTCATGGAGTCACGGGCACTGGCCAGCGTGAAGTCGGCCTGCACCGTCTGGGCGATGGTCCGCGTGGTCGCGGTGGATGTCAGGTAGTGGACTCCCGTCGACTTGTTGCGGTCGAGCAGAAGCAAGGCGGCCGTGGTCGCGGCCGCGACGACGACCACCACGATCAGGACGATCAGCCACCAGCGACGTTTCTTTCTCATTGGTCTTCGACTCCTTCGTGTCGCTCAGGCGACCGCGCCCGATGCCGTCTTTCGACGCCGCTCATGTGCCGCTCGTGCCGCCGCCGGGCGGAGCGCCGCTCGGCTGTCCGCCGCCCGGGAAGGACCCCTGTCCGCTCGACTGTCCGCCGTTCTGGAAGGACCCCTGCCCGCTCGGCCGGCCATTCGTGCCCGAACCGGGAAAGCGGCCCGTGAAGGTGCGCGTGTAGACGACGTTCTGGCCCGCGCTCAGGCCCGACGTGATCTCGGACTCGGTCTGGGTCTGCTGGCCGACGACGACGCTCTCCGTAGAAGTCTTGCCGTTGACGAGCAGCTGGACGGTGGCGTTGGCGCCGCTGCCCTTGATGGCCGCCGTGGGGATGATGAGCACGTTGCTGGCCAGCACCTTGACCTGGATCTGGGCGATGCCCGTGTACTTGGCGGTGACGCCCGCCGGCAGCTTCGCGATGGTGATCGTCGCCGTGACCGTGGACGATGAGCTGCCCGCCTGCACCGCGGTCACGGTCCCTTGTGCGGTCTTGCCGCGAAACGCGCCCTGACCGCCGCCTGAGCCGAAGAAGCCCTGGCCGCCGCCCGTGGCGCTGCCCGAACCACCGCCGGAACCAAAGTAGCCCTGACCGCCGCTCGAACCGCCGCCCGTGCCGGAGTAGCCCTGGCCGCCGCTGCCGGCGGAGGGCGCGGCGCTGGGTCGCGGAGAGCCCTGTCCGAAGAAGCGGCCGGCGCCGGCCGGCAGCTTGATGAACGACACCGTGACGGACTGACCGGCCGCGACCTGCGAGACGTTCTGCCCGAACATCTGGACGGTCGCCCTGACGTTGACCCTGCTCTTCGTCGAAGGAAGCTGCACACGGCCCGTCACGCTGTTGACGAGATCGCCGCGCTGGACCGTCACCAGGACCTGCACGGAGCGCCCGGTGGTCGCCGTGGCGGCCTTGCCGGAGCTCCCGCAGCCCGCCACGAGCGTGGCCGTCCCGGCGGCCAGGGTCAGACAGGCGCCAAGAGCGGCGGCCCGGCGCCCCGATGGTCGCAAGCTGAGAAACGTCATTGCCATCCTTCCGTCGCGTGTTCGTCGTGCAGCTTGCCGCCGCTCAACACCAACCGTCTGTCGGCGTGGGCGGCGACGTCTTGCTCGTGGGTGATCATGACGATGGTGCGGCCCTCGCCGTGCAGGCGGTCGAGCAGCTCTAAGACCTCGTTGGTGGCCTTCAGGTCGAGGCTGCCGGTGGGTTCGTCGACCAGCAGCAGCTCGGGGTCGCCGACCAGCGCCCGGGCGATGGCCACGCGCTGCATCTGGCCGCCGGAGAGCTGGCTTGGGTCGTGGTGGGCGCGGTCGGCCAGATCGACTGCCTCCAGGGCCGCCCGGGCGCGCTGCAAGCGCTCGGCACGCCGCACGCCGCGATAGATCAGGGGGGTGGCCACGTTCTCTAGGGCCGAGGTGCGGGCCAGCAGGTTGTGGAGCTGAAAGACGAAGCCTAAGAGCTCGTTGCGCAGTCGGGCGCGCTGGGAGTCGTCTAAGGCCGAGACGTCGTGGCCGGCCAGCAGGTAGGAGCCTGAGTCGGCGCTGTCCAGGAGACCCAGGACGTGCAGCAGGGTGCTCTTGCCCGAGCCCGAGCGGCCGGTGCAGGCCACCCACTCGCCGCGGCGCACGTGCAGGTCCAAGCCCTTCAGGACGGGCACGGCGATCTCGCCCTGGCCGTAGGTGCGCTCGATGCCGCTGGCGGCCAGGATGAGGTCGTCGCGAGGGGTGGTGGGGGCAGCCGGAGTGGCGGCGCCTTCGGACATCGGCTCTGGTGGGCTCATGTGGCTCCTTGCAGAAGGTGACGCCGAGTCTATGAGGCCTGTCTGAGCTTCTGCTGGCACCAGCCTGTGAGAACCCTGAGAACGGCCGGCTCAAGTCCGAACAAAGCCGCCTGAACGGCGATAGGGTTCGGCCGTCGTTGGGCATGTACGCCGTTGGGGCGGGTCGTCCTTCGGTGACCTCCTGTCGTCGGCCCGCCCCGTGACACCGGGCAGCGATTCGCAGGGAGGCTGGCGTGAGCGACGATCACCAGGTCCCGCATACCTTGGCCGTCATGGCCACGGCGGGGCGCAGGCGGTTGACCTTCGAAGAGGTGCTCGCGGCGGGGCGGCCGGCGGTCTACCGAAAGTTCGGCGACCATCTGCTGTACGTCGGCGGGCGGCTCTTCGACGTCCGCCGGCCTGAGGCGCCGACACCGATCGACGTCGGTGTGGCGTCGACCCAGGCCGCCGACGAATCCGAGCGTTCGCGCATCTCGGTCGGCATCGAGTACGGCTGGCGGCACGCCGCCGGCTGCCCGTGCTCGTATTGCTCGACGTCGCGCGAGGCGGCCTGAGCCGCCTGAGCCGGGGCATCCGCCCCGGTCGCGCCCCTACCCCTTGCGCTCCTCGGCAGGCGGCCGCGCGCGGCGGCGGCGGTGAGCCTGTGACGAGCGTTCGAGCGGAATGAAACGCACCGACAGGCCCGTCGGCACGACCTCCACGATGGCGACGGTGGGACCGTCGTCTTCCTCGTCGGGGGAGCTGGCCGTCCCCGGATTCAGAAACAGCGTGCCGTCGATCCAGGCGGCCGCCGGCACGTGATCGTGCCCGAACACGACCAGATCGGGAGGCGCCCCGTCGGGACCCACCGCGTAGCGTCCGGCGGCGAGGCGCTTCATGAGCCGCTTGCGTTTGTGGCCGACCACGAAGTGGACGCCGGCGATCTCGCCCGTCACCTCGCTCGGCAGGGACGCCGCCAGCTCGTCGCCGTCGACGTTGCCGGACACCGCGGTGAGCGGCGCGACCGCCTCGAGCGCGCCGAGGATCGCCGGGTCGACGACGTCGCCGGCGTGGATGATATGGGTCACGCCCCTGAACAGCTTCGGCACTCGCGGGTCGAGGTAGCCGTGCGTGTCGCTGATCACCCCGATCCGCGGCCGGTCGGAAGCGCCCCGCCTGCCGTCTCCCTCTGCCATCGGTCTCCTCCTAACGAGCCCTGCGAACGCTTCTTCCCGTCGTGGCGCGCCGGGCAACCGATGCGCCGCACCGCTACGCCGTCGAATCACGCCCTCGGATAGATGGCGATCAGCACCACCGAGTAGGCCAGAAAGACGCCGGCGAGGCCGAGCACGGCCAGACGCACCCGGCGGATCTTGAAACGCTGCCCGACGGCCACGAGAAAGAGCACGGCGGCCAGGATCACCGTGAGGCGCACGTACTTGTCGGCGGTGTCGCGATCGGCGATGCCGGAGTTGTAGTGCAGTGTCCCTTGCACGCCCAGCGCCGCGGCCTTCGCGGCGAGCGGGTCTTTGTACTGCGGCATGTAGCGCGGCCCCGGCGGCGCCGCCGCGTTGTTCAGCGGGTCGGTCTTCAGCCAGGCCCTGAAGGCGACCTCGTAGTTGGGCGTGAAGCGCCGGGCCATGATCGCGGCGAGCTTCTTGTCGCCCGAGGTGTCGGCCTGCAGCCACGCGTTGAGCGTGCCCGAGTTGTAGATGATCGTCTGATTGCTCGCCAGGTACGTCTGCTCGGACTGCACGCGCAGCCGCGACGACGTGGCGTAGTCCCTGGCGCTGACGCCGTCCCACCTGGCCGCCTGATAGCCGCTGAGCGCAGTCGAGAGGGCCACGATCGCCAGCAGCACGGCTTCGAGGATCTCGAGGATCTCGAGGCGCATATGACTCTCTTCGTGGCCCGGCTGATGCTCCCTGAGATGCGCCGCCAACTCGGCGTTCGCGTTGCCTTCGCCCATGTCCCTTCCCTCTCGCGCCTGGCCGGCGGGGTCCCTGCCGCCCGTGGCGCCAGCCTATGTCAGAGCCCATCACCGCCGCCAGCGGCGGCACGCGCGCCGGGCGGCGACGCCTCGCGTGCGTGACCGCGGTCGCCGCGCTCGAGCGCGGCGGTCACCTCGAAGCCCATGAGCAACCCGATGTTGAGCAGCCAGGCCCAGACGAGCGACGCGATGGCGGCGCCGAGCAGGCCGTAGACGCGCTGATATGAGGCGAAATGCGAGAGGTAGAAGCTGAACCCGGCCGAGGCGACGATCATGACCGCCACGGCGACGGCCGCCCCGATGAGCGTGTGCACGAACCCAGGCCGCCGCGGCGCCGGCGCCGCGTAAAACAGGATCGCGCACCACAGCACGCCGACCGCGAGCAGAAAGGGAAGGCGCAGCACCGACCAGGTGTGCACGGCGGCGTCGCCCAGGCCGATCAGCCGTCCCAGCCAGGCGGCGACGGGGCCGACCAGCACGACCGCCGCGAGCGCCGCGTCGATCACGACCAGCAGCACCAGCGACAGCCCCAGCCGTTGCGGCAGCCGGGCGACGAAGCCGCGCGTGTCTCGCACGCCGGTGACGTTGCCGGCCGCCCACAGGAACGTGGCGATGTAGCCCGAGACCGTCCACAGAGCCAGGACGAGGCCGACCAGCAGCAGCGCGAGGTTGTCGCCGGTGCGCAGCACGCTCTGCAACGCGGCATCGACGAACTGCACGAACCACTGCGGGCCGACGTTCGCGGCCGACTCGAGCAGGCGCGCGACACCGCTGGGCGAGAGGCCGACGAGACCCAGCAGCGCGATCACCACGATCAGCGCCGGCGCGACGGACAGCGTCAGGAAATACGTGAGCGCGGCCGCGATCCTGGGCAGATCGTCGGTCGTCACATGGCGCAGGTAGGCGACGGCGACGGCGCGCGCACCCTTGGGTCGCGTCGCGGGGCCGGCGCCTTCGTGCCCCGACGCGGGGCTCGCGGTCACTGCGGCTCGGTGTCGGTCGCCGGCTCGACCAGCAGTGACTCGCCCGGCTCGAGCAGCCGCACGTCGACGTCGGGAGAGCTTTGGGCGGCCAGCCGGACGAACTCCTCGGGACGCTTGCGCGTGCGCTGGAACCAGGCGTAGGTCGCCTGCTTGCCGGCATACGCCGAGCCCGGCAGGTAAAGGGTGCCCCAGTGGATCGGCACCGCGAGGCGCGGCCGCAGCAGGCCGAGGGCGTGGGCCGCGCTACGCGGGCTCAGGTGCCGGCCCTCGGGCGGGCGCACGCCCCAGGTCTCGATCGGCACCAGAGCGAGGTCGATGCGATCGTGAAGGTCCTCCATACCGTCGAACAGCCCTGTGTCGCCGGCGAAGTAGATGGTCGACGATCCGTGCACGATGAAACCCAGCGGCTCGGTCGGCGGCGAGACGACCCAGCGCCGTCGCGTATGGCTGGCATGCACCGCCAGCACCTCGACGTCGCCGAAGTGCAGAGCCGTGTCGCGGCGCGTCTCGACGATCGTCTTGAAGCCGACCCGGTTGACGGTGCGGCTGACGTGCGGCGGGCCGATCAGGATGGCCGACTTGGGCAGCAGCTTGAGCGACGGCGTGTCGAGATGATCGAGGTGAAGGTGGGAGATCAGCACCACGTCGATGTGGCGTCTGACGGCCGGCTCGGGCAAGTCGCCGTAGCGTCGCAGCGGTCCCGTCCAGCGTTTCAGCACGGGGTCGGTGAGGATGCGCACGCCGTCCATCTCGATCAGGGCCGTGCTCTGACCGACGAACGTCACGCGCGTGGGACCCGACGGCCGCGCGTCAGGCACGACGGCCTCGCATGGCCCGCCGATCGGTCGTTTCGAAGATCGTTCACCTCGCTTGTCGTCGGTCGTCGAACGATGGTTCCCCCGGCGCCCGCCAGTCAGTCTACTACCGACGCCAGACACGAGACGCCGTAAGGGCGCCGTTGCCGTCGGCGCGCTGCTACAGTAGTGCGCGTCGGGCAGAGCAGACGAGGCAGGTGAGGCCCCCTTGAACGACGTTACGATCCGCCCGGCCGCGACCGCCGACGCCGGCGCCATCGCGGCCATCTACAACCAGGCGGTGCTGACCTCGACGGCCACCTTCGAAGTCGAGCCCGAGACGGCCGCCGCGCGGCACCGCTGGCTGTCCGCCGAGACCACCCGGCTGTGCCTGGTTGGCGAGACCGACGGGCTCGTCGTCGGCTGGTCGTCGCTCGCGGCGTGGTCGGCCCGCGGCGGCTACGACCAGACGGTCGAGATCTCGATCTACATCGTGCCCGAGGCGCGCCGCGCCGGCCTCGGCGTGGCTCTGGCCGGCGCTGCCTTAGACGCGGCGCCGCGCCTTGGCCTGCACGCCGTGGTCGCCCAGATCTGCGCCGAAAACGACGCCGGGCTCGCGCTCGCAGACAGGCTGGGCTTCGCTCGTGCCGGCGTTCTGCGCGAGGTCGGACACAAGTTCGGACGCCCTCTCGACGTGGTCGTCTGCGAGCTGCTGGTCTAGGCAGCCTCTGGGCGGCGACGACGCGGCCGCCGGGCGACGACGACGCGCCGCTCGGCGACCGAACGGCTTAAGAACGCCCCCGCGCAGGCAATCATCGAATCCGAGCGCCGCGCGAGGGTGCGCTGCCGGTCGGCCCGAAGAGAGGCCGGGCACCGGAGCTCCCGGTTCGCGGCGCCGGTCGCTGAGGCCGTAACGAACGGGGGTCGACCGATGGACCACACCGACGGCAGGGGCGCGCGCCCGGTGCTCGGACCCGTCGCTCGTGCCGGCGGCGTCTGTCTTGCGACGCTGTCGCTGGCCGGCGCCGTGTGGTTTGCCGTCATCGCGTGGCGAGAGGCGACGATCGCCTTGGGGTTCACCCCCGCACACGGCTTCGCCCGCGCCGTCGCGGCGCTCATCCTGACGCCGGCCGCGGCCGCCTTCGCCGTACCCCTGGTCGACGCCTGCCTCGCGCTGGCCCTTGGCAAGGACCGTCCCGGGACGTGGAGCCGCATCATGGCCGCGGCTTGCGCCGCGTCGATCGTCGCCGGCTTTGCGACCGTGCTGAACGCCGTCCTGTGGCCGGGCATCGCCGTGCTGGCCGTCGTCGCGACCGTGGGGTACCTGCGCGGTGTGCGCCGCTGGCAGCCGGAGGCCCAGATCGCCGACCGGCCCGCCACGGTGCCGCTCATCCTGCTGCTCTTAGACGACGACACCCGGCAGCGACACGACGCCGGCGAGCGATACGACGCCCGTCCCTTCGCCCGCCCCGCGCCCGCCGAGCGGAAAGCAGCCTGACCGGAGAGCCCACGTGGCGGCGACTCCGACAGCCCGCACGCGAGAGGCACGGCGGTGAGACCGCCCCAGAGTCTGTTGCGTACCGCCGGGCGCCCCGCCGCCGCGCCGCAGAGGCACTGGTCGCGCTGGATCCTCCTGGGCCTGCTCGTGCTGGCCGTGCCCGCGGGCGCCGCATTCTGGGCGCTCGGGGGTTCGTTCCTCAACCTGGCCGACGGCACGCCCGCCCTCGCCAGCCTGCAGCAGCGCAGACCCGCGCAGACCACGCTGATCTACGACCGCCACGGTCACGTGATCGCCCGCCTGCACGGCGCGGTCAACCGCATCACGGTGCCCAGCCGGCGCGTACCGCGCCTGCTGAAGGAGGCCACGGTGGCCATCGAGGACCGCCGCTTCTACCACCACCACGGGGTCGACTTTGAGGGCGTCCTGCGCGCCGCGCTGGCCGACCTTCGGGCCGGCCGGGCCGTGCAGGGCGGCAGCACGATCACCGAACAGTACGTGAAGAACGCCTACCTCGACGGCGACACCACCCTCACCCGCAAGGTCCACGAGGCGGTGCTCGCCTGGGAGCTCGAAGACCACTGGTCCAAGGACCGCATCCTCACCGCCTACCTGAACACGGTGTACTACGGCGCCGGCGCCTACGGTGTCGAGGCGGCCGCGGAGACCTACTTCCACCGCCACGTCTGGCAGCTCACGCTGCCGCAGTGCGCCCTGCTCGCGGCGCTGCCCCGGTTCCCGGCCGGCTACTCGCCGATCTACGACGCCCCCGAAGCCCTGCAGCGGCGCAACCTCGTGCTGTCGCTCATGGTGAGCCAAGGCGACATCACAGCCGGGCAGGCGGCGCGGGCGAGCGCCGCCCGCCTGCGAGTCTTCGCCCAGCCACCGCCCGACGAGCACGGTCCGGCGGCCTACTTCCTCGACTACGTGATCCAGCAGCTCGTGGCGCGCTACGGCGCCCGGGAGACCTTCGAGGGCGGCCTGCGCGTCTACACCACACTCGACCTGGCGATGCAGCAGGACGCCATCAGATCGATGAAGAGCGTCCTGCCCGCGGGGCCGGCCGGGGCGCTGGTCTCGATCGACCCTGCGACCGGCTACATCAGGGCCATGGCGACCACGACCGACTGGCGCACGACCAAGTTCGACCTCGCCTGGCAGGCCCACCGCCAGCTCGGCTCGGCGATGAAGCCCTTCGCCCTGGTGGCGGCGGTCGAGGAGGGCGCCAACCCGGCCACCACCTACTACACCTCGCAGCCCCTGCACATCTACCTGGGGCCGGGCTCGGTGCCGCCCTACTGGGACGTGAGCACCTTCTCCAACACCTACGCCGGACGCATCAACTTGGTGCAGGCCACCTGGCAGTCGGACAACACGGTCTACGCCCAGCTCGCCTTGGACCTGGGGGCGCGCAAGATCGTCAGCGTGGCCCACAGGATGGGCATCACGAGCCCGCTGGCGGCCTATCCCTCGATCGTGCTGGGCTCGGAGGTCGTCAACCCTCTGGAGGTCGCCGACGCCTACGCGACGCTGGCGGCCCAGGGTGTGCGGCATACCCCGCAGGCGATCTCCCGCGTCGTCTTTCCGAGTGGGCGCATCGTGCACGCCAAGGTGCGGGGCAGGCGGGTGATCCCGGCCGGCGTGGCCTACGTGGTCGACAAGATCCTCGAGGGCAACACGCGCTTCGGCACGGCGGCGGCGATGCCCAACTACTACACCGGCATCGCCGCCGGCAAGACCGGCACCACGACCAACTCGGCCGACGCCTGGTTCTGCGGCTTCGACCCCAAGCTCGCCACCGCCGTCTGGATGGGCTACCCGCAAGCCGAGGTGCCGATGCCGGGAGTCCAGGGCGCCACCTACTGTGTGCCCATCTGGGGTACCTACTACGAGATGGTCTTCGGCTCGCGGCCGATCGCCGACTTCGCCGTGCCGGCGGTCCTGCCCGTGTACAAGCCGTGGCACGGACACTACGCCTCGCTTGCGCCGTCGCCCACGCCGCAGCCCTCCGCGTCTCCGGGCGCCGGGACCGGGTCCGCGACGGTGTCGCCCAAGCCCGCGCCGACGAAGTCGACGCGCCCATCGCCCGCGCCCTCGCAGACGGTGACACCCGCGGCGCCGTAGCGGCGGTCCTCAGACCGTCGCCGTCACCCTCTCGGAGAGCTTGCCGGTGCTCCACACGCCCCGCGGCGCCGCAGAGCCGCGCGTCGCCGCCAGAAGCTCGTCGATGTGGTCGAGCTCCTCCCACTCGACCACCAGGCTGGCGTAACGCAGCGAGAAGGCGAAGCTGCCGGCAAGCTCGGCCTGCTTGGCGGCCACGGCCTCGTCGAAGCGGGCCATGATCAGATGCCAGTCGACGCGCTCACGGTTGCTGTGCCCGAGAACGGCCAGGGCGACGAACTCGTCGCTTGCCAGACGGGCCAGCACGTCCGAGTCGCGGATCGTCTGACGCAAGATGTCGGCAGCGGCCAGAACGAGCGCGTCGCCGGCGCCGTGCCCGAGCCGATCGTTGACCTCTTTGAGCCCTTCGAGCTCGGCGTGCAGCAGCAGCAGTGGAGCGCCCAGCCGGCGAGCGCGCTGACGAGCCTCGCCGACCGCGGCAAAGAAGCCGCGCGGGCTCAGCAGGCCGGTGAGCTCGTCGGCGTGCGATCGGCCGCGTGACAGCTCGGTGGTCTCGAGGCGGGCGGAGACGTCACGCGCGACGGCGAGACACAGGGGACGCCCGTCGACGTCGGCGCGGCGCAGAGACAGCTCGACCGGCAGCCGGTGACCGTCGCTTGTCACATAGGTGCTCGCGAAGGCGAGGCTGCCGGCGTCTCGCAGAGCGCGCATGCGCTCCTGCACCGTGCGCCGGACCTCGGGTGCATAGAGCTCGTCGGAGGTCATGGCGAGCAGGAGTGGTCGTGCGTAGCCGAGCGCCATGCAGGCCGTTTCGTTGGCCTCGACGAGGAGTCCCGGGCCACCGTCGTCCGGCAGCTCGTAGACGCAGACGACGTCGCCGCAGGCCTCGAAGAGGGCGCGGTAGCGCGGCTCAGCGTCGCCGTTCCCGCGAGCCGCTCCCGCGCCGATCCGCGCACCGCCGCGCCGAGAGGCGACCCAGACGGCCGCGAGGGCGCAGACGAGTAGACTGGAGACGACGAGGGCGCCGGCGCGCCCGGGCACGAGGGTCGGCGTCAGGACGCGCGCAGCCGCCACAGCCGCCGCGCAGCTCACAAGGATAGGCGCTATCCAGCGTCTCATGGCCTGCCCTGTCGGGGATCGTCGCCGAGTGCGAGCGGCACCTTTGTCCGCCACCATTCAAGGTCGACAGACGGTTCGCCGGGCTTGAATTTCGGGGCTGGTCGTCCGCTGCCCGGGCGGCGTGCTCAGCTCGTCTGCGGCGACGCCGCCGCAAGGTCGCCGGCGGCGACGTCGCCACGCCCCAGTTCGACGCGGTTCTTGCCCAGGCGCTTGGCCCGGTAGAGGGCGCTGTCGGCTTCGTCGACCAGGCCGTCGACGGTCGTCGCGTGATCGGGCAGGCTGGCGACCCCGACGCTCACCGTGATGACCGGCGGCGCGTATGCGGTGCCGAACGTCTCGACCTCGATGCTGCTGCGAATGCGTTCGCCGACGATGTGGGCGGCGTTGCTGTCGCCGTCAGAGGCGGACCCATTCTCGAGCGCGCCCCTCTCGTCGGGCGCGGACTCGGCGTCAGGCGCGGACTCGCGGGCGGGCGCAGGCTCACCCGCGCACCGTTCGTCGGCCTCGTTCCCCAGTGCGGGCTCGAGACCGGTCTCGCTGACCGCGTCGCGCAGCCGTTCGCCGGCCCGCGCGGCGCCCGTCGCGCCGGTGCTCGGCAGGATGACGACGAACTCCTCGCCGCCGTAGCGCGCGACCAGGTCGATGCGCTGTCTCGTCTGCGAGGCGAGCAACCCGCCGAGCTCGCGTAGCAGGGCGTCGCCGGCCCGGTGGCCGTTCCTGTCGTTGTAGGCCTTGAAATCGTCGATGTCGATCATGAGCAGCGAGAGCGGGACGCCGTAACGGTGCGCCCGGGCCACCTCCTGAGCCAGGCGGTCGTAGAAGTAGCGGTGGTTGTAGAGGCCCGTGAGGCCGTCGGTGATGGCGAGCTGCTCCACGTCACCGTAGAGCCGGGCGTTCTCGATGGCCACCGCGGCGAGGGCCGCCAGCGTCGTCGCCAGCGCGCGTTCCTCGGCGGTGAAGCGGCGCACGCGGCGCTTCTCGACCAGCTCGAGGCAGCCGATGATCTCGTCCTTGAAGACGAGCGGTACGAGCAGGCAGCTCTTCTCGTTCCAGAACTCCATGCGCTGGCGATCGGGGTCGGGCAGCCGCGGGTCGTCGATACGGTTCTCGATCATGCTGCCTTCGTGAAGCACGCGCACGAACGAGGGCTGTTCGCCGAGGCTCGCGCTCGACCCCACCCAGTCGCCGTCGGCGTAGTGCGGCTCGCGCGCCCAGAGGGCGAGCCCGACGGTGCGGTTCTCTGAGGCGTGGTAATCGTAGATGTCGCACTCCCAGAGGTCGAGCACCTCGGCGGTGCGCCGGGCGACACTCTGCAGCACGTCGTCGAGCACGAGACTCGACGTGATGTCCGAGATGATCTCGGCCGTCACACTGAACCGTTCTCTGGTCGGCATAGTCCCCCCGGACTGCGGACTTCCTCCGTCTGACCCTACGCCTTTCGAGCGCCGTCCGCCACGACGGTCACACAGAGTTCGGCGTGCGGCCGGGTATACCTGTGGTGACATTGACGACATGCAGAGAAGGAGACACGCCACGCCGGACGCACCGATCGTCACGATCTACTCGCTCACCACCTGCGGGTGGTGCGCCAAGGCCAAAGCGTTCTTCCGGGAGCGCGGCATCAACCCCTTCGTGATCGAGTACGACATGGCGGGCCCCGAGCTGCAGGCCAGGATCTCGGCCGAGCTGCACGAACACGGCGCCCACGGCTTTCCGTTCGTCAAGATCGGTCGCCACGTCGTGCCCGGCTACGCCCCCGAGAGCTACGAGAGGCTTCTCAAGGCCGGCTGAGCGGTCTCTCAGAGACCCAGCAGACCGGGGACCTCGACGATCGACCCGACCACCCGATCCGGCGCCGTGGCCGCTCGGTCGAGGGTCTCCTGCCGGAACTTGCCGGTGCGCACCAGCACGCCGGCGATGCCGACGGCCTGGGCGGCGATCACGTCGCCGTCGATGTCGTCGCCGACCATGGCGACGCGTGCCGCCGGCAGCCCCAGGGCCCGCAGCCCGGCGGCGAAGAACCCGGCCGCAGGTTTGCCCGTGACCTCCGCGGAACGGCCCACGGCCTGCTCCAGCCCGGCCACGTAGGCGCCGGTGTCAAGGCAGACGCCGTCGGCAGTCAGCCACGACATGGTGCGGTGCATGGTCACGAACGCGGCGCCGCGCAGCAACGCGCGATAGACCCGGTTCAGGTTCTCGAACTCATACGACCCGTCGGCGCCCGACAGCAGCACGACGTCGGGGTCGTCATCCCAGCCCACGAGCCGGACGCCCTCGAGATCGGCCTTCTGGGCGTCGCCGAGCAGGACCACGCGACCCTGCGGATGAACGTCGCGCAAGTGCGCGGCGGCGGCTACCGCGGCGGTCAGCACGTCGTCGTCTCCGACCTCGAACCCGGCGGCGCGCAGACCGGCGGCGATGGCCACCCGGCTGCGCCCGGTGGTGTTGGTGAGCAGACGGATCGGCAGGCCGCCGGCGCGCAGCCGGGCGAAGGCCTCCACCGCTCCGGGCAGCGGCTCCCACGAGACGGTCAGCACACCGTCCATGTCGAGGAGCAGTCCTTCGATCGTCCGCGATCCGAGCGTCGTCATCGCCGCCTCCAGCCTTTCCGCGCATCCCACACTGGCGAGCTTATCCCAGGCCGACGATCGACTGCGTCGTCGCCGCTCAGGCGTGCGTGACTTACGTGACACGCCTAGTCGTCGCTGCCGGAGGGCCCGTCGTCCCGGGGCGGGTCGGCGGCGCCGCGGCCGACCCTGCGACGCACCCGACGCCACAGGTAGAAGAGGCCGGCCACGAAAGCGATGCCCAGAGCGATGAGACCGGCCAGGCTGAGGTCGTCGGCCAGCGCGTCGAGGTGCGTCACGAACAGCATGGCCAGCAGGGTCACGACGGTCGCCCAGAGCACACAGGCGACCGCGTTGAAGGCGGCGAAGCGCCGCCACGGCATCCGCGAACCCCCGGCCGACAGGGCCGCCAGCCCGCGCGCCGGCGAGATCTGGCGCGCGATCACGATCGTGCGGCCGGCATGCTGCAGGTAGAAGGAGTCCATGCGTTCCAGGTAGGCCGGCGGCACGCGAAAGAGACGCATGAGACGCACGACCACGGGGCGACCGGCCAGGCGCCCGAACAGAAAGGCGAGGTTGTCGCCGCTGACGGCCGCGGCCACGCCGACCAGGATCACCCAGGGAAGGCCGAAGACGCCGCGCTGCACCTCGTAGGCGCCCACCAGCAGGCTCACCTCACCGGGCAGAGGCAGGCCAAAGCTCTCCGCCGCTATCAGTGCGAAGAGGATCAGGTAGCCGTGCCGACCGACCTGGTCGGCAACGTCGCGCAGGGCCCCGTGCAGGGCCACGAGCACGACGGCATGAGCCACGGCGATCACCATGCCGATCACGCAGGTCACGCTCCGTTGTCCCTCATGAGCCGGGCACCGCGCACAGAGAGACGAACGTCGGGGGCGGCGCTCGCGACGAACGCTTCTTTCTTAGCGCACGGTCAGCGTGGTGGTCGCCGCCGCCGTGGAAGGGTTGCCGGCGGCGTCGGTGGCCGAGACGACGACCCGGTAGACGCCCCTGGCAAACGGGCAGGCAAAGCTGCAGGCAAGTCGGGTGTCGACCGGCCTGCCGGCCAGCACGATCTTCTTCACAAGGGCTCCGCGCACGCTGCGGATCCTGATCGTCACGGTGGCCGTCGGGCTGCCCGGCCGCGGGTCGTCGACAGAGTAGCGGACCGTCGCCCGGCCGCCGCGCGCCGCGATCGCAGGCCGTTGCGCCACCGGTGTGGGCTCGCGCGTGTCGATGTGCACGACACAGCGGTGCGCCTTTTCGAGGTTACCGGCCTTGTCGGCCGAGCGGTACCAGACCGTCGCCCGCCCGTCGGCGGAATGGTCGCTTGGGACCGGCAGCGTGACCGACGTGCCCTTCGACCAGGTCGCGCCGCCGTCGGTCGAGTACTGGGTATAGGCGACGCCCGTGCCGCCCCGGTTGTCGGAGGCGCTGAAACGCAGCGTCACGGGCTTGCTGACCCAGGCGGGGATGTGGCCGACTCTCGTCACCGGCGCGCGCAGATCGGTGGTGCCGTCGAAGGCGGTGCCGTCGGGGCTCAGCGCCGACGTGGCGACTTCGGTGGCGTGCGTGTCCCACGAGACCATGTCGATGCGAGACCAGTCGAACGCTCCGATCGGCTGGTCGTCGAAGGCGCAGCCGCGGAACCGCACCAGCCCGAAGTTGGCCACCGAGAGCAGTGAGCCGTCGCTCAGCGAGGGCGCCTCGGCGATCACTTCGGCCGACGAGCGCTCGGGTTGAGACGCGCCCTTCGCGATCGTCTGGACGGTCGTGAACGAGCGCCCGGTCGTCTTGTTCACGAGCGACAGCGTGAAGCTGGAGGTGCCGTTCCAGGTGACGGTCGCGGTGATGACGTCGCCGGGATGGATGGCCATGAGGCGTCGGGAGCTGCCCTTGCCGAAGGTGATGTAGTGAGCGTAGTCGGGATACATCTCATACCAGGCGTCGTAGTGCACGCCCTGCAGCGAGTAGCCTTCGGTGCCGATCTGCTCGACGGTCTGCGCAGGGACCGAGGGGTCGGCGCTGTCGCCGTCGAGCCCCACCCAGAAGGCGGCGTCGGTGAAGTCGGCGCTGGGCCGCACGCGTGGCTGGGTCCAGGTCGCCGTGACACTCGTGAACGGCCCGCCGGTCACGTCGTAGCCAGACCAGTTGGGCGACTGGCTGCGCGAGCCGTGCAGCGACAGCGACCGGCCGAGAGGCTGCGAAAGCCCGCCCGGCCGCAAGGCACCACTCGGCAGCAGGGGACCGCCCGGCTGCACGGACCCCGCCGGCAGCAGCGGTCCCCACAGCGGCGCCGGCAGGCCCGCGCCCGCAAGCGTCGACGTCGAGGCGGCGACCGACGCGGCCGAAGCCCACGCCACGGGGGCGCCGGCGGCGCCGGCCAGGACGGGCAGACTCGCGAGGCACAGCGCCGGCACGATCGGTGACAGCGCCGTCTTCCAGCGTCTCACGTAAGCCCTCCAGCTGTTCCGAAACAAGAAGCGGACACGCGTGCGCTCAGGGCCCGCCGCGCACGCACGACGTACCAGTGTAGTCGCCGCGGTCGGGGCGCGGCAAATGGAAGCCCCGTTGGCCGCCCGCGTTCGTCACAGAAACCTCCCAGCCGTGCTTCAGGGCGGCCTCAGGGCGAGCGGATACCTTGACCGTCATGACGGCAGCGTCCTCACCCGATACGGCAGACCCACCGCGCGACGCGCGACGATCCGGCGCGGATTCTCCCTTCCGGCCGCTCACCGCTCACGACGGGCGCCGCGGCCTTGCCGTGATGCCGGCTTCGGCGCCCGCGCCGGCGGTCGACATGGTCGTCCCCGTGTTCAACGAAGAAGGCGATCTGGCCCGCAGCGTGACGCGCCTGCACGACTACCTCTCACGGACGCTGCCGTTCACCTTTCGCATCACCATCGCCGACAACGCGAGCAGCGACGGCACGTGGGCCATCGCCCAGTCACTGGCCGAGACCCTGCCCGGCGTGCACGCCGTCCATCTCGACGCCAAGGGCCGCGGACGGGCGCTGCATGCGGTATGGACGGCAAGTGACGCCACCGTGCTCGCCTACATGGACGTCGACCTGTCGACCGACCTGGCCGCCGTCCTGCCCCTGGTCGCGCCGCTCCTTTCGGGCCACTCCGACATCGCCATCGGCACACGGCTCTCACGCACGTCGTTCGTGGTGCGCGGCGCCAAGCGCGAAGTGATCTCGCGCTGCTACAACCTGCTTCTGCACGCGACGCTCGGGGCCCGCTTCTCCGACGCCCAGTGCGGCTTCAAGGCGATCCGCGCCGAGCGGGCGCGGGAGCTCCTCCCCCTCGTGTCCGACACCGGCTGGTTCTTCGACACCGAGCTGCTCGTGCTGGCCGAGCGCGCCGGCCTGCGCATCCACGAGGTGCCGGTCGACTGGCTCGACGACCCCGACTCGCGCGTCGACATCGCCGCGACGGCGGTGGCCGACATCAAGGGCATCGCCCGGCTGAGTCGTACGTTGCGAAGCGGCAAGCTGGCCTTGCCGACCGCGCGCGACCCGCGCGACCGGCGCCCCGGCGCCGCCGGGCCCGCGCCCGCGCGGCTGGCCGGACAGCTCCTGCGGTTCGGTCTGATCGGCGTGGCCAGCACACTGGCCTACCTTCTCCTCTACCTGCTGGGTCGCGAGACTCTGTCCGCCCAGTGGGCGAACGCGCTGGCGCTGCTCGTCACGGCGGTCGCCAACACCGCCGCCAACCGGCGCCTCACGTTCGGCGTGCGCGGCCCGGCGGGGCGCCTGCGCCACCAGGGTCAGGGCCTCGTCGTGTTCGCTTTGGGCCTCGCCGTGACCAGCGGCAGCCTGCTGGTACTGCAGCACACCGACCCGACCGCCGCGCGCGCCGTCGAGCTCGCCGTGCTGGTGAGCGCCAACGTGACGGCGACCCTGCTGCGCTTCGCACTCTTCCGCATCTGGCTGTTTCCGCGCCATTCGGCACGTCTCGAGCAGGAGGACCTGTGACCACACCGGTGACCACGACCGACGACACCTTCACCGACGCGTCCGGGTCGCGGCGCGGCAGCGACGCCGCGACCGACGCCCCAGCCGGCGCGGGCCGCGCGTCACGGCTGCGCCGGCTCTGGCGCAGCCTGTGGCGCGGCCGGCCCGAAGACCCTGCCTGGGCGCGGCCGGCGCTGCTCGCCCTGCTGGCCGGCGCCACTCTGCTCTACCTGATCGGCCTGAACCGGTCGGGCTGGGCCAACGCCTTCTATTCGGCCGCGGTGCAGGCCGGCGCCCACAGCTGGAAGGCCTTCTTCTTCGGCTCCTCCGACGCCGCCAACTTCATCACCGTCGACAAGCCGCCGGCGTCCCTGTGGATCATGGAGCTGTCGGCCCGCCTGTTCGGCGTCAACTCGTGGAGCATCCTCGTGCCGCAGGCGCTCGAGGGCGTCGCCACCGTCGGCGTGCTCTACGTCACCGTGCGTCGCTGGTTCGGCCCGGTCGCCGGCCTGCTGGCCGGCCTCGCGCTGGCCCTCACGCCGGTGGCGACCCTCATGTTCCGCTTCAACAACCCGGACGCCCTGCTCGTCCTGCTGCTGACGCTCGGCGCCTGGGCCGTCACCCGCGCGCTCGAGAAGGCCGACGGCCGCTGGCTCGCGCTGGCGGCGGTCTTCGTCGGGATGGGCTTCACCACCAAGATGCTCCAGGCCCTGCTGGTCGTGCCGGCCTTCGCGCTGGTCTATGCCATCGCCGCGCCCACGAGCCCGCTGCGCCGGCTCCGCCAGCTCGCGGTGGCCGCCGTCGCCCTGCTCGTGTCCGGCGGCTGGTGGGTGGCCGTAGTGCAGCTCTGGCCGGCCTCGAGCCGGCCGTACATCGGTGGCTCGCAGACCAACAGCGTCGTCGAGCTGATCTTCGGCTACAACGGCCTGGGCCGCATCACCGGCAACGAGACCGGCAGCGTCGTGCCGGGCGGGACCGGCCAGGCCGGCGCCTGGGGCAGCACCGGCTGGGACCGCATGTTCACCTCGAGCTGGGGCGGGCAGATCGCCTGGCTGCTGCCGGCCGCGCTCCTGTTCGGCGTCGCGCTGCTCTGCCTCACCCGCCGTGCACCGCGCACCGACCACACACGCGCCGCGGCGCTGCTGTGGGGCGGCAGCCTGCTCGTCACCGCGGTCGTCTTCAGCTTCGCCCAAGGCATCATCCACGAGTACTACTCGGTGGCCCTGGCGCCCGCGATCGGAGCGCTGGTCGGCATCGGCACCACGACGCTGTGGGCCCACCGTTCGAAGATCGCCTGGCGGCTGTGTCTGGCGGGCATCATCGCCGCGACGGCCGCCTGGTCGTTCGTCCTGCTCGACCGCTCGCCGGCCTGGCAGCCGTGGCTGCGCTTCGCCGTCCTGGTGGGCGGCCTCGCGGCGGCCGCCCTGCTCATCGTCGCCGACCGCCTCGGTAGACGAACCGCTCTGGCGCTGGCCGGCGTGGCCTGCGCGCTCGCCCTCGCGGGCCCGGGGCTGTACTCCCTGCAGACGTCGGCGACGGCCCATTCCGGCTCGTTGCCCACCGCGGGACCGACGGTCGCCGGCGGCGCCGGCAGGTTCGGCCCCGGCGGCAACCGAGGCGCGACCGCGTTCGGCGGCGGCGCCCCGGGTGGTTCGAACGGCCCCGGCGGCACGAACGCGCCGGGCGGCTCGACCGGAGCCGGGAGCTCGACCGTAGCCGGCGGTTCGAACGGCGCGGGCGGCACGGGCGGCGCGCCGCCGAGCCTCAACGGCGCGCCGAACGGTGCGGCGGACGGTGGACCGGGCGGCGGCGCGGGTGGCGGCGCGGGTGGCGCTGGAGGGCTGCTCAACGCCAGCAGTCCGAACGCCGCACTCGTCAAGCTGCTGAAGCACGACGCGAACCGCTACACGTGGGTGGCGGCCACCGTCGGCGCCCAGTCGGCGGCCGGCTATCAGCTCGCCACGGACGATCCGGTGATGAGCCTCGGCGGTTTCAACGGCAGCGACCCGTACCCGACGCTGGCCGAGTTCAAGGCCCTGGTCGCGGCGGGCAAGGTGCACTACTTCATCGCCGGCGGTACGAGCGGATCGGGCGCTCCCCAGGCCACCGGCAGCACGGACGGCGGCACGGCGGCCAACGCCACGGGTGCCACCGGACAGGCATCGAGCGGCACCACGTCGATGAGCGCCATCTCGTCGTGGGTCGCGGCCCACTTCACCTCACAGACGGTGAGCGGGGTCACCGTCTACGACCTGACAAGCCCCACCTCGAGCTCCTGAGACGGTAAGGAGGAGACCATGTCCGACCTCCGCGACAACGACCCTGTGACGCACGCCGGCCGGGCGGCCGATGGCCCGCGCCAGAGAGAGGTCGCCGCCCGCGCCGCGCCCGCGGCGGGCCCGGCTGTGCCCGCGTGCTCACCCGGCACCGTGCCGGCATCCCCCGTGACCCGCGCGCGGTCGCGCACGACCGCTTTGGGCCGGCGGCTCGAGTGCCGGCTGGCGCGCTGGTCGAGCTGGATCCGTGTCGACTTCTAGGCCGGCCGCGCCGAGCATCGTCCGCGGGCCGAGCATCGTCCGCGGGCCGAGCGACACCCGCTGGCCGAGCGTCGCCGGCGGGCCGAAGGTCGCCGGCATGCCGGGCGTCACGCGCGGGCCCGGCAGCGGCCGCCGCGCGCCGGGCGGCACCTGCACGCCGAGCGGCGCCCTCACGACGACCATCCCCTGCTCGCGGACCGATGACGCGATCCGTCGGACGATCGTGGGAGTGCTGCCCGAAGCGCTGCAGGCGCGCCCCTACGACCAGGTGACCTACACCTTCGTCGCGCGCCTGGCGGGCGTCACGCCGGCCGACGTGCGGCGTTGCTATCCGACCAAGGCAGAGCTCGTCCTGTCGGCGCTCCGACCGCTGCCGCCACGCAGAGCGTGGCGGCCCGCGCTCGCCTGGTCGGGGGCTGAGATCGTGACCCGTTACCTGCGGTTCTGGGAGACCGCCGACAACGCCGTCATCCTGCGCTGCCTGTGCGCGGCCGCCGGCACCGACCGGCGCCTGGCGGCCGCCATCGAGGCCCACACGATCGCCTCGCTGATCGCGCCTTACGCCGCCAGTGAGCGCGCCACCGACGCCTGTCCGCGAGCGCGCCTGGCGGTCTCAGAGCTGCTGGGCCTGGCCCTGAGTCGCTACGTGCTCTGCCAGGAGCCGCTGGCGAGCGCCGACCACGAGACGATCGCCGCGTGGGCCGGGCCGGCTCTCGACTACTTCCTCAAGGGCGAGCTCGGCCGCTCGGCCTGACCGCGCCGCCTGAGGGGCGATGCTCGCGCGGGCAGGTCCGCGTGCTAGCGCACCTCGCGCGCCCTGGCGCGCATCTCCTGCCAGCGCCGCCCCTCCTTGCGCAAGCGCAAGGAGCCGAGCACCATGACGATGCCCCAGACGATGCCGATGAGGCCGACGAAGACGCCGATGAGGGTGACGGTCGCCCCGGGCCAGATCATCATGAGGATCCCCAGCACGATCAGCGCGATGCTTACGGCGGCGTCGTGAGCGCGCGTCTCCAGCGGACCCCTGAAGGCCGCCAGAGCGCGTACGACGCCCCAGAGCAGCACCGTGATGCCACCGACGAAGGCCACGACCTTGAGGGTCTCCCCCGGCCAGGCCAGCAGGACGATGCCGCCGACGAGAGCGATGACGGCGGCGCCCAGATGCGCGCCCCTCGGCCCGCCCCTGCCCAGCGTCACGACCTGGGCGACGCCCATGAACACCAGGAAGAGTCCGGTGAGCCACACCAGGGAGCTCAGGCTGCCGAAGGCGTGGCTCAGCACGATCACGCCGAACACGATGGCGATCGCGCCGAAGGCGAGCAGCCAGCCCCAGTTGTGCGCGGCCCAGCCGGCCTCGCGGTCGATCCGGTGCGCTTCGCGCCTGCTGACCGCGACTTCTTCCTGAACGACGACGAGCCCCTCGTCGTCGTCGTCGTGCGCGGGCTTGTCTGCCTGCCACGGCGTTTCGTCCATCCCCGCCTCCTCGCTTGAAGGATCCCCCGACCACGTAGAACTGATCGGTCGCACGCCGCAGCCCAGAGCCGTGACTACGACCTTCCTACGCGATATGCCCACTGCGCGCCACACTGTACCGCAGGCTCGGCGCTCACGGTCCCGCAAGCAGGCCCAGCGCGCGAGCCTCTTCGACGGCCTCGGCCCTCGAACCGACTCCGAGCTTGCGATACAGCGCCTTGGCGTGTGTCTTCACCGTGTTGGTCGACACGCACAGCCTCTCGGCTATCTGGCTCGACGACAGGTGCGTCGGCAGCAGCTCGAGGACGCGCAGCTCGGCCGGCGAGATGGGGTCGGCCTGCGAGCGCCCCTTGAGGCCAAGGCGCAGACGCTGGGTCCTGCCCTCGAGCACGCCGACGTCGTGGCCGCTCTTCAGGGCGTCGACGGCCCTCCCGCTCCAGACGTCGGCGGCCTCGACCTGGCCCACCTCGAGAAGACACTCGCCGACGACCACTCCGGCGAGCACGGTCAGCCAGGGCACCGGCACCATGTCGTCGAGGATGGTCGCGATGTGCGCGGCTCTTTCGGCCAGCGCCGGGTCGCCGGCCCGCGCCAGCAGGCGCGCCTGGGCGAGCAGCAGCGGCAACGTGCGGCGGTGACTGCCGAAGCCCAGCTCGGCGAGGCGCTCGTCGGCCGGTTGCGCATACTCCTGCGCTTGCTCCCAGCGGCCTTGCTCGACCGCCATGAGCGCCAGCAGCCCGAGCGCCGCGATCTCGATGATCTGGTTGGCCGCGGCGCCCTCGCGCGCGGCGACCTCGAGGTGCCGCGTGGCGCGCGTCTCGACGCCGGTCAGCCAGAGGGCGCAGCCGAGGTGGAACTGGGCCTCGGCGTACCAGTTCGAGCCGGGCCGGTTCTCGAGCTTCGCGGCAAGCTCCGCGTCCTTGCGCAGGGCGATCACCCCGTCGGGCGCGAGCGTCGCGCGCAGCAGGGCCTGCGACGAGCGCAGCGACACGGCGCCGTCGGGCGACGGCGAGTCGTCGGCCCTGGCGCGGCAGGCGGCCGGCATCCAGCTTCGCGCCGCCTGGCGGTCGCCGATCGCCGAATAGACCCAGCCGGCGGTCAGGGTGAGCGCCACGCTGGCGAGGATCTGCTCGCGGCTGAAGGTCTCGAGCATGCGGCGCACAGTCTCGCTCTGACCGCTCGCCCAGTAGCGGGTCCAGCTCGCCGCGACCTCGTCGGCCGCGCGTTGGTCCTCGCCGGCCTCGAGAAGGTAGACGATGCCGCGCGGCAGGTCGCCCTTGTCCAAGTACCACTCCCCGGCTTTGCGGCACAGCCCGGCCACCGCTTCAGGTTCGCGCCGGGCGAGCTCGGCCCGCAGGAACTCACCGAAGAGCTGGTGGTAGCGAAACCACTCGTCGTGGTCGTCTTCGGCCGCGACGAAGAGGTGCTCGTCGGCGAGGCGACCCAGCACAGCCTGGGCGTCGCGGCGTCCGGTGACGGCGTGACACAGGGGCGCCGAGAGGCGCTCCAGCACCGACGTCCGCAAGAGGAACTCCTGCGTGTCGGGCGTCTGACCCGAGAACACCTCGCCGAGTAGATAGCCCGCGATCTCGCGCAGGTCGCCGCGCACCGCCGCCGGTCGTTCGTCGGCCGGCAGGTTGGGCACCGCCAGAGCCGCCAGCGAGAGTCCCGTCGCCCAACCCTCGGTCGCGCGCAGCACGGCGTCGAGATCGTCGATGGCAAGCGAGACACCATGCAGCTTCATGAGCTGCTCCGCCTCGGTGCGGTCGAACGCCAGGTCGTTCATGCCGTACGAGGCCAGTGCTCCGGCCGCCCGCAGGCGCGCCAGCGGCAGCGGCGGGTCGACGCGCGTGGACACGGCGACCTGACTGCCCTGCGACAGGCAGTCGAGCAGCGTGGCGAAGATCCGCCAGCAGTCGGGATTGACAAGCTGCTGAGCGTCGTCTGCGACCAGCAGAAACGGCGGCGCGGCCGCGACGGCGGCGCCCAGGGCCGGCACGACCCGCTCCCAGACCGGCGGTACGGCGATCCGCAGCAGCTCGCCCGTCGCAGGGTCGAGCGGCGTCACGCGCTGGAGCGCCGCCGTGAGGGCGACGAGCAGCAGGACCGGGTCGTTGTCGGCCGCGTCCAGGCGCAACCACGCGACGGGCCGGCGCTCGGCGGCGACCCACTGGAGCAGTGAGGCCGTCTTGCCCGACCCGGCGGCGGCCGACAGCAGCACGAGCGGCGCGCCGCAGCGACGGAGCGAGTCGACGAGCACGCGGCGAGGGACGAGCCCAAGGTGGAACTTCGGCGGATCCAGCTTTGACGGCGAGAGCGAGGTGGGGACCGCGTCGCGCCGCGGCGCGCGCGACGTGTCGACTGGAGCCGTTGCCACGTTCGCATGCGGCCCTGCCGCCCTGGTCTTTTGGCCATGGTCCAGGTTCATGGCTCTCCGCGACGCCGTTGCCTTACAGGTCTAGCGTACTAGGCCTTTGCCACGCTCACAACGGTGTCTTCCGAGTTCCCCGACAGTCTCGCACGATTCGGACCATCGGTGGAGCGTTGCCGGATCGTCGCGTGCCCGGGCGGAGGGCACCCCGTCGTCCCGCCCGGAGGGTGAGGCCGGGCCGGGCCGCGACGATCCCGGCCTGCCGCCAATCACCCGCCGAGGGTGACGACCGGTCGCCGTTGCCGGACTAGCCTCCTTGCGATGGCAAAAGGGCGCCACGGAACGCAGATGACGAAAGGACCGGCGGCTTCGCCCCCCACGACATGAAGGAGTCACCATGAGCATGACACCTCTCAAGATGACCTTCGGCTCGGCGCATGCCTCGCGCGCAGCGCGGCCGACCGCGGCGCACCGCATCCGCTGGCTCGCCATGATCGTCGCCCTCGGCCTGTTCGTCGCGGCGGCGGTGGCGGTAGCGCCGGCCGTACGGACCACCGGCCATCTCCCCGGCGCCCACGGCCGGGTGAACACCCTCTTCGGCGGCAAGCTCGCGGTCCGCGGCCACGCCGCCGCCCACTCGACGCCCGTGACGCTGTCGGGGCCCGCTTCTCTCGGATCGGCGACCGTCGCGGCGCCCGCGGCGGCGCCGGGACCCGCAAGCCGCACCGTCGCCGCCGGCAGGGGGACTCGCAGCCTGGCGACGATCCGCCACCTCGCCGCGATCCAGAGTCACGTCGTCGTCGCGCAACTCGCCGCGAGCCAGCGCCGCGCGGTCGCTACGCGCAGCACCGCGATCAGCCGCCACACCGCCGTCACGGGCGGCAGGACACTCGCCGACGGCGCCGTTTCGGGCGCGGGTCGGACGGCCACGGCCGTCTCGGGCGCAGCGGCCGCATTGAGCATCGCGGGGAACGTCAGCTCAGACGCGGCGCTCGCGCCGCCTGGCCCAGGTCAGCCCATGGACTCGGCGACCCGAGGAGAGCGCCCCGGAAAGGTCTTTGCCATGCGCACCAGCGTGCCCTGCCCGCGGTCGTTCGAGCGGACCTCGACCTGGTCCATCACCTGGTGGATGATGAACAGACCCCGGCCGTGCGCGACGAGTGGATCAGGTATCGCAGCGATGTCCAGGGCCTCCACGTCGAAGCCGCAGCCGCGGTCGCGGATCTCGACGAGGATCCGGTCGGCCCGCACCTGAGCCTGTATGGTGACCGCGCCGTCCACGTCTCCTGCGTGCATGAAGGCGTTGATGAAGGCTTCGTCGGCCGCCAGGAGCACCTCGTCGATCGTGGCGCGAGGCACGTCGTGCGAGCTCAGGAATGCCCTGAGCGACAGGCGCAGCCGGCGCGCCGAGGCGCGCCTCGGAGGCAGGCTGAGACGCAGCACGGCGCGTGCTGCCGGTCGTCGGTCTTCACGTGGATGCTCGATCAGCGTTTCACCCCCGCCTGAGTGCGTCGGCGTGCTGTTCGACCACTGCCGCCGATCTCCTGCCGTCGATCCGCCGTTCCGTCGATGAGCGAGAGCCGCCGCCGCTGCTGCTGCCACCGCCGCGACCGCCACCACCACCACCACCGCTGCGGCCGGCGGCGCCACCACCGCGACCGCCGCCACCCTCGCGACCCATGCGCGACGAGCGCTGCCGGCGTGCCGCGCCCCTCATCACCGCTCTCAGCGAACTCCAGGGCGACCCTCAGACCGTCTTCAGTAGGGCGGGTTACAACTGATCCGACAACCGTGACAATGGGAAGTGTGCCCTGGGCGCGTAGCGATCCCCTGCAGCAGGGAAGACTCCGGCAAGAAGTGAGCATGCGGAGGCACGATGTCTGATCCAGCGTCACCGGACCGGTCCGCGCAAGGCGCGGATCGCGACCAGAGCGTCACGCCGAACGAGCGGCCCGGCTACGCCGCGGCCAGCCCCCCGAACACGCCCTGGAGCCCACCCGCGACCGGTTGGGAACAGCCGGCTCCGCCAAACCCCGGAACCTACGCCCAAGACGCGTCCGGCGGCGGGCCGAACCAGCCGGGCTCACCCCCCGAACGGTACCCGCAAGGACCCGGTGGCCGTCGACCGCGACCTCGCAGGCATCCGGCTCGCGTCGCCGTGGTGACGCTGCTCGTAGCGGCGGCCGCGTTTCTCGGCGTCGCGATCGCCAACGGCTTCTGGCAGACGACCGCCTCGACGACCGCCCAGAGCCGGCCTTCCGCCGGTTCGAATCAGAACGGATCGAGCGGCGGGCCGTCGAGCTCCGGCGGCACGCAGTCCGGCTCCGGCGGCTCCGCGAGCGGCTCCTCGAGCGGCGCTTCGAGCGGCGGCTCGTCGAGCGGCACCTCGAGCGGCGGCTCGTCGAGCTCGGCCTCGGGCGCGCCCACCGACGTGACCTCGATCGCCTCGTCGGTCGACCCCGCCCTCGTCGACATCAACGTCACGCTGGGTTACGAGAACGGCCAGGCGGCGGCGACCGGCATCGTCCTAACCTCGAACGGCGAGGTGCTCACCAACAACCACGTGATCAACGGCGCGACCAGCATCAGCGCCACCGACGTCGGCAACGGACGCACCTACAAGGCGACCGTGGTCGGTTACGACCGTGGCAAGGACATCGCCGTCATCCGGCTGGACGGCGCCTCCGGGCTCAAAACGGCCAGGATCGGCGGTTCGTCGACGGCGGCCGTCGGCGCGGGCGTGGTCGCGATCGGCAACGCCGGCGGCATCGGCGGCACGCCCAGCGCGGCCGGCGGTACCATCGTCGCTCTCAATCAGCAGATCGTCGCCAGCGACGCGGGTGACGGCGTTTCCGAGCGGCTCACCGGGCTGATCGAGACCAACGCCGACATCCAGCCGGGCGACTCCGGCGGCCCCCTGGTCGACACAGCCGGCGCGGTCATCGGCATCGACACGGCGGCCTCGGGCGGCTACTCGTTCCAGACGAACGGCTCGCAGGGCTTCGCCATCCCCATCGACACGGCCATGGCCCTCGTCTCGCAGATCGCGAGCGGCGACGCCTCGGCCACCGTGCACATCGGGCCCACCGCGTTCCTCGGCGTCGGGATGGAGAGCGCGAGCGGCTTCGGCAGCGGCGCGGCGACCTCGGGTGCGATCATCTCGGGCGTGGTGCCCGGCACACCGGCCGCGCACGCCGGCCTGGTCGCGGGCGACGCGATCACCTCGGTCGACGGCCACGCCGTCGACTCCCCGTCGAGCCTGAGCGCCCTGCTCGGCGCCCACAAGCCGGGCGACCACGTCACGATCGGCTGGACCGACCAGTCCGGTGGGCGGCACTCCACGACCGTGCAGCTCGCCACCGGCCCTTCCGCCTGAGCTTGCGAACGACCGCCGGCCGCCAGGAGGCAGACGGTATCGTGCCAGTGCGCGGCGGCAGGTGTGGCACGTGGGAACGTCGGCCGGCGGCCGCCAGGAGACGGCCGCCCGCCGCGAGACCGCTCTAGGAGACAGTCACCAGCGTGCCGATGGGGTCGTAGCGGAACACCACGGCCGCGGCGGAGTAGGGCAGCTCGACGCAGCCCAGGCTCTGCGGCCAGCCGTAGGAGCCGCGCACGAAGCCGTGCACCGCGTCGCCGCCGTTGAAGTAGGCCACGTACGGCACGCCGGGATCGTTGTAGTGGCTGCCGTCGGGGTTGGTGCCGCTCATCGTGGTCGACAGGTAGCGGGCGTAGACCGGAAAGCTGCCGCGCGCCGTGGGGCGCGAGGCGATGCCGGTGTTGCAGGCGCTGCTGTAGATGATGCGACCGTCGCGCCAGACGTGCAGCGTCTCGGGCGAACCGGTCGAGACTTCGATGTAATCGTAGGGGCGCTTGGTGGCCTTGTGGGCGGCGGTCGCCTTGAGCAGGGCGGTCCAGACCTTGCGGCCCACGGCCCCGTCGGTCGAGAGTTTGTGGTCGGACTCGAACTCCATCACCGCACCCCTGATCAGGGTCGTGTAACTGGCCTTCTTCCACAGCGCGCGCAGCGAGGCCGGGATGTGCGAGTACCGCCACGAGAAGGCGCCCTTCAGGGGCGTGAGCGAGACCAGATCGAGGCTGTGAGGCTCGCGCGCGAGCGCGCCCACGTACTTCTTGGCGGTCGAGCCGGAGGAGGAGCCCGACGTGCTCACGGCCAGCCTGAACCGCAGCGGGAGGTAGCCCAGCTCGGCGAGGAACTGCTGCAGGCGCAACGTCGACGAAGGCCCGCCCACGGTGAAGTAGATCGTGTGACTCTTGGCCAGTGTGCCACCGTCTGCGCCGCGCACGCCGCCGGAGCCTCCGGGAACGCCCACGTGGACCTTGGTGTAGACGGGCAGATGGCCGGTGGGCACGAACAGCAGCGTCGTGCCACCGGCGACGATCTTCCAGTGGCCCGGCACCTTCGGGACGAGAACGGGATCACGAGTGGTGGCGGCCAGCGGCCCCGAGAAGGCGACCCTGACGCCGGCGCCCGGCGAGACGTTCACGGCTTTGCCGGCCGGCGAGATCGACACGATCTTCAGGGGGCTCGGCGTCGCGGTCGGCGTGCCAGTCGGGGTCGGCGTGCCCGTGTCGGTCGGCGTGCCCGTCGGGGTCGGCGTGCCCGTGTCGGTGGCCGTGGCCTTCTGGGCAGGCGAGCCGGACGCCGGGCTCGCCACCGGGGTCGGCGTCGATGCCGACGCACGCGACGCCGTCAGCGCCGGCGACACGACGACGAAGCCGGCGGCCAGCGTCGCGACGACGATGATCCCCACAGGCAGCAGCCCCATCCTGGCCACGATCTTCTTCACGAGGGTTCCTCCGGTCCTTTGAGCCCTGCGGCGGGCTTCACAGGCGCCTGAGCGACCCTTCGCCGCCGGCGCCCGCTGTCGTTCGTCGTGCAATCGTACGCGTTGCGTGTGCAATCGCCAACCGTCGGCCCGCGGCGACGGTCGGATTATCGTGATGCCACGCTCGGCCGCCGGCCAAACTGCGGCTCAGGCGGCCGTCAGGCTTTCGACACCGGCGCCATGACGATCGCCGCGCTGTGGCAGCCCGTCGCGCACAGGCCGCAGCCGCGACACAGCGTGGCGTCGACGGCCGGCACGACGAGCTCGCCCTTCGTGGGCCCGGCCGAGCGGATGATGGCATCGAACGGACAGCGCGCCACGCAGCGGTTGCAGCCGTCGCACGAGGCCGCCTCGATGCGCGCCGCGAAGCGCGTGAGCGGCCACAGCTTGCCGGCTTCGAGACGCTCCCCGGCGAGATGCGGAAAGCAGCAGTCGGGACAGCAGGTGCAGATGCCCCGCATGGGCGCGCCGGGCATGCCGCCGGTCTGCATGAGCCCCGCCCGGTTGGCCTCGCGCGCGACTTCGACCGCGCGTTCGATCGAGATCTCCCAGCCGAGGTCGTGATAGTGGCCGTGCGGGCCCTCGAAGCGCAGGCAGTTCAGGGTCGGCTTGTGGCAGCGGCCCATGATCGCGCGACAGTCGCAGGGGTAGAGGTAGACATGCTCCTGAGCGCGCAGTATGGCTTCGACCTCGTCGAGGAGCAGGTAGGTCTGGTTCTCGATGGGGTCGATCGGCCGGCCAGCCTGAGCCGCCTCGACGTAGGGCCGAGCGGTCTCGACGTAGGCGGCGAGCTCCCACTCGCGGAGCTCCTCGCGCACCGGGTCGGGCAGGTCAAGCCAGCCTTCGAAGAAGATCCAGACGACAAAGCGGTCGTGAAACGAGGCCAGACCGTAGCGGTCGCGGGTCGTGCGTTCGACCACGCCCCGCCTGTTGGCGCGTTCCAGAAAGGCCCGCATCTCGCGGCGCGGAGCAGCGGGGGCGAGCAGGCGCCAGAGGGCCGTGACGCCGAGCGGCCGAGCGGCCAGGGCGACGACGAGCGCCGTTTCGGCGGGCTCGTAGAAACGGTCGAGGAACGGCACGATGAACGCGGGGGCGCCGACCGCGGTGGCGACGAGCTGCAGAGGTGCGGTCGTGCCGTCTTGGGCGATCGACTCCCCCGGCATGGGCGCGAACCTGGTGTCGCCTTGTTTCATCGCCACGGGAGCATCACGTTCATGATAGCGCGTTCCCGGCCGGGCTGCAGAACGGCCGGCCTCGCGATCGTCCGTCAGACGGTGGCGCCTGCCGTCAGCTTCTCGCGCAGCCGTTGACGGCGATTCAGGAGGGCGTCGCGGTCGGCCTTTCTGCCGCAGTCGTCGCGCTCGAAGATCCCCAGGCCCGCCGCCCGCTCGATCTCGTCCAAGGCCTCGCGTTGACGGCCCAGAGCCTTGAGCACCAGGGTGAGACGGTTGAAGGCCAGCGGCAGGTCGTGCCTGACGCGGCGCTCGCCGAGAGGAGACTCGCCGCAGGCCATGAGGCTGTCGATGGCCTCACGATACCGTGCGACCGCCTGCTCGGGGTCGAGCTTCTCCAGCGTGCGCGCTTCGGTCAGCGAACGCGAGGCGCCGTCGAGGCTGTCGGCGGCCTGCCTGATCCTGCGCGTCTCATCGTGGAAGGCGCTCACCGCGGGAGCCGTGACGTGCAGGCCATGAGCGGCGGCGTAGGCGATGAAGGCGGACACTTCGCCGGCGGCCAGGCTCTCGTGCTCATAGAACACCGCGCAGCGGCAGCCTTGCGGGCTGCGGCACTGCCGGTTCGGCGCCCAGCCGGCCGCGGCGGCGATGTCGCTCGTCTCGCGACCATCCATGGCGCGACACTCGGGACACGTGTCGTCGTCGGCCAGTGCCGAGTAGATCGCATTGCTTGCCGTGACGCGTTGACGACCGTTCGTCGCGGCGCTGCCGGCGAGGCTCACGCCCGCCGACTCCGGGGCTCCTGCCGCCACAAAGAGGTCCAGGTCGGCCCGGCATGAGTGGCACACGTCGTCGTCTTCGGCGGCGGGCACCGTGCGTCCACAGATCCGGCAGGCGACCGGCGCCGGCTCGGCTGCTTGCGCCGCAGCCGCCTCAGAGGCCTTTGCCGGCTGCGGCGGGATCGGCGGCGTCGTCGCCCCTCCCGTCGTGATCGGCGCTGCCGGAGCGCTGCCCGTCGCGGTCGTCGGCGCCGGCGCTCTGCCCGTCGTAGCCGGAAACGCCATGGCCGGCCGGGCTGGGAACGCCGTGGCCGTGGCCGTGGCCGGCGCAGACCCCGTCGCCGGCGCCGCGCCGGCCGCCACGGGCGGAGCCGCCACCAGCACCCCTTGAGGCGAGATGAGGACCGGTACGGGGGATGAAGCGACCCCCTCGACGGAGCCGGAAGGCGACGCAAGCGGCTTCTCGACGGACACGGCCGCCACGGCCGGTTCAGGCGACGCGACAGCTATCGTTACGGGGGCGGGCGGCGCGATCGGCTTCTCGACAGGCGCGGGCGGCTTCTCGGCAGGCGATGCGGTCGCTTCGACGGGAGCGACCGATGCCGCCGCGGACGCGGTCGGCGCGATCGGCTCCCGCGTCGCGGCTGCGTCCGGCACGCGCGCACCACAGGTCGCGCAGAACGTCGCCGTCTCGCTGATGGAAAGCTGACAGACGTGGCAGTACTTCATGGCCATCTCCAGGCCGGCCGGCTCGCAGAAGTGAGCGGCCTCGCAGGTGATGTGCGCTTCTCCCTGCAGATCATCGGCCGAAGCGGGCACTTCGTTAGGGGCTGGGCGCCCCACCGGGCATGCTCGCGTCGACTGATCAGGCGACACCCCGAGCGCCTGGCCGAGGGTGCACAAAGCCGGGAAGCCCGGCCACCCCGAGGGTGGCCGGGCTTCCCGGCGCGTGCACCTGCCCGTGCGAAGCGGCCTACCGCACCGTGCGCGAGCCCGGCCAGTGGCGCAGCTTCCAGATGCCGAGAAGCGGAGAGGTGCGACCGAGCGTCTGATGACCGTACAGACGCAGAAGCCAGGCGGGCCGGCAGGTGCGGCCGACGGAAGTGACGAAGCCGAGGCGATGGCCGGCACCGCCCGACACGGGCGCATAGCCGGAACCGCCCCAGAGGCCGGCCGGCCAGCCCGGCCTGTGGAAGGCCGGCGCGCCGCTGCGCACGACGCGCAGGACGTTGCGCCCGACGAGCGCCTGCTGATTGCCGGCGTAGTCGGTGGCTCGCACCTCGACGCGATAGGTGCCCGGCTTGAGCGTGCACCTGAAGGACAACCAGTTGTAGGGGAAGCCGTAGCCGTCGGAGTAGTACCCGTACTCGTTGGACCGCTCCACGAACCTGCGAACCACCCGTCCATGCGCGCCGACGACGCTGACCGTCGCCTGCGCCACGCCGCTCAGGGCGTCGTCTGCCTGAAAGTACAGAGCCCCGACGTGCCCCGTGTCGATCACGCTCTTGCGGGGCGCGAAGCAGGCCGGGCCGAGCGTGTCGACACCCACCCCCACGACTTCGGTCTGCTCACCGTTGCCGGCTGTGTCGGTGGAGCTGTAGGTGATCGTGTGATAGCCGTCGTTGTGGTGGTCTGCGGCGGCCGGTACGTCGACGTTCGTGCCGGTCTTCGTGGCGCCCCCGTCGTAGCTGAACGTCGTCGACTGCACGCCGGCGGCGCCGAACGCCTCAGGGCTGAGCGCGACAGAGAAGGGTTTGTTCTGCCAGCCGCCCGCGTCTGCGATGAGCGTGACGGGCGCCGCCGTGTTCTCGTTCGTATCGAGCGTGGACGCCATGAACCCGTCTCCGAACGCCCAGACGTGGTCGGTGTCGGTCGCGGCGATCGCTTCGACGCCGTCACCGCCCGCTGTGCGCTGCCAGGTCGCGCCGCCGTCGGTCGTGGCGTAGACGCCATTCAGGCCGCCCAACCAGCCGTCGGTAGCGTTGACGAAGTGCACCGTGGTGGCCAGCACGTCGCTCAGGTCGGTCAGACGCGTCCAGGTCGCGCCGCCGTTGGTGGTGTGCAACACCCATCCCTCGGTGACGTCGCCGTTGTCGTCGAAGCCCGTACCCACGGCCCAGCCGTCGCTTGCGTCCGTGAACTGCAGCCCCGTAAGGGCCGGAGCGCCCTTGGGCAGCTTCTGCCTGGTCCAGGTGAAACCACCGTTCGCAGACGAGAACAGGACGCCGGTGGCATCGCCGCCGAAGTCGTTGTAGTCGTACACACCGCCCGCGGCCCAGCCCGTCGTGGCATCGACGAAGTCGACGGCCGTGACCTCGTCGGCCGCCACGTACTGGGGGATCCAGGTGGCGCCGCCGTCGGTGGTGTGCTCCATGGTCAGGGGCGCGCCCGAGCTCACGCTCCCGTCTCCCCCGTCGGCCTCGTCACTGACCGCCCAGCCCGTCGTGGCATCGCTCAGAAAGTCGACGGCGACCAGCTCACCGGAGAGGGTGGATGTCTGCGGCGCCCAGCTCTGGCCGGCGTCGGTCGTGTGCAGGATCACGCCGCTGTCGTCGCCGGTGCCCCCCACCACCCAACCGTCGTCCTTGCTGGGGAAGCTGACCCCCATGAGCCAGTTGGCTCCTCGGGCCGGCGCGCCCGTCTCGACCGCCGGCGTCTGCTCGACGAAGCGCAGCCCGTCGCTGCTGTGCAGCAGGGCGCCCATGCTGTCGACGGCCCACACGTCGCTCGACGAGACGGCGTCGGCGCCGCTGAACCAGTACTGCTGACCGGAGCTCGCCGACCGCCAGGTCGCACCGGCGTCGCCTGAGTAAAGGGCGCCGTCGCCGACCGCGCAGACCGCGTCGCCCCTGGCGGCGATCACATAGGGAGTGGCCGCCGCCTGCACGGTCGACGACTGCCAGTCGAAGCCGCCGTCGGTCGAGTGCAGAAAGCTCACCGGTTCGTTGTCGAGCACGTCGTAGGCGGTGCCGACGAGCCAGACGTCGGTGGCGCTGGCGGCGAAGATGCCGGTGGTGTCCTGGTCGCCGGTATCGACCGGACGCCAGAAAGCGCCGCCGTCGTTGGTCGTGACGACCATCGAGTCGCCATACTGGTCTTCGGCGAGCGCCCAGCCGTTGTGACGATCGCTGAACGCGAGCTGCATGATGAACGACTGGGAGCCCAGGCCGTTGAACGCCGACAGGCGCCAGGTCTTGCCACCGTCGACGGTCTGCCAGATACGACCCTTGGTGCCGCCCGCCCAACCGTGACTTGCATCGGCGAAGTCGACCGTGACGTAGCCCTTGTAGGCCGGCAGCGAGAGGGTCTGCCAGGTCGTGCCGGCATCGGTGGTCTTCAGAACGTGGCCGTCGCCCGTGCCGACCCAGCCGTGCGTGGCAGAGACGAAGCTCGCATCGATGAGCGAGGCGGTCAGCCCACTCGGCGTCTTGTCGAGCCAGGTGACGCCGGCGTCGGTGGTGGCAAGGACCACGCCGGCCTGCGTGCCGGTCGACTGGCCGCCGCAGACCCAGCCGTTCTGACCGTCGGGAAAGCTCGCCGACCAGAGGTCGGCGTCGGTGCCGCTCTCCTGGGCCGCCCACGTGGCGCCGCCGTCGGTGCTGTGCGCGATCAGACCGTCAGTGCCGACCGACCACACGTTGCCGGCGCTCGGAAAGGCGATGTCGAGCTGGCCGGTCACGGGCTGGGGCATGTGCCAGTACCAGCCATGCGCGCCGTCGGGGACGAGAGCGTGGGCGGGACAGGCCAGGACGGCCGCTGAAGCCGTGGCCGCCAGAGCGATGCAGACGACGGCCCATGCGCGCTTCATGTGCGACCCCCTCGCGACGATGCGGACACCCTGTCGGGTAGACGATGCCGGCCGAAGATGTTCCTGTGCGGGGCACATCAGCGCACCACCAGGGTGTTCACGCCCACGACCGTCGCCGCGTTACCGGCGGCGTCAGTGGCCGCGACCGAGAATCTGTAGGCGCCCTTGGCAAGCCGGCAGGTGAAGCCGTAGCTCAGGGCCCGATCGACCGTGACACCGGCCAGGACCGCCTTCTTGACCAGCACGCCGTGAGCGTTGTGGATCCTGATCGTGACCGTCGCCGTGGGGCTGCCGGGGCGTGGGTCACGCACGTAGAAACGCAAGGCCGTGCGAGCGCCGCGGACGGTCGCGTCCGCCCACTTGGCGATCGGCGTCGGGCGGCGCGTGTCGATCAGCACGTGGCAGGTGTGCTTTCTTTCAACGTTGCCCGCCTTGTCGGCCGAGCGGTACAGCACGGTGTTCAGCCCATCGTTGGAGTGGTCCGCCGGAGCGGGGACCGTCGCCGTGGCGCCCTGCATCCAGGTAGCGCCTCGGTCGAGTGAGTACTCGGTGTAGGCGACGCCCTGACCGCCGGCGTTGTCGGTGGCCCGGAAGCGCAGCGTCACCGCCTTGTCGTGCCAGCCTGAGCCCGCGCCCGACACCGTGGTGGTCGGCGGCGTCACGTCGGTCGTCACCCAGAAGCTGCCGCCGTCGGTGCCGAGCGCCGACGTCTGCGCCACGAGCGCGTTGGAATCCTCGGAGGTCATGTCGATCTGGTTCCAGTCGTAGGCGCCGACGGGCTGGTCGTTGAACGTGCAGTCGCTGAACCTGACGATGCCGAAGTTGGTGGCCGGGATCACGTCGCCGGTGTTGTCGTCGGTCGGCGCCTCGGCGATCGCTTCGGCCGAAGCGAGCTGGGGCGGGATGCTCATCACCTGGCCCGTGGTGAACGAATCACCGGTCGTATGATTGACGAGGGTCAGCGTGAAGGCCGCCGGCGCGGCGAACGTGACGGTACCGGTGAGCACGTCGCCGGCGTGGATCGGCATGTCGATGGTCACCGGGTACAGCGGATACATCTCATACCAGGCGTCGTAACCGGCCACGCCCTGGCTGTAGCCTTCGGTGCCGATCTGCTCGACCGTTTCGGAGTTGTCGCCATCGAGGCCGACCCAGAAGGCCGCATCGGTGAAGGTGGCTCCGGTGGCGCGCACCCGCGGCTGGGTCCAGGTGCCTGTGACAGTCGTGAAGGGGCCGTCGGTCGAGTCGTCGTAGCCGGCCCAGTTCGACGAGGTGACCGTCGTGCCGTGGTACGGGCGGGTGCCGAGGGCCGGGCGCGCACCGGCGGCCGGGAGCGTGGTCACGAGCGGATCGGTGTGAATGGCCGGTCTCGTCGCCGCCGAAGCCGCCCCCGGCCAGACGGCGGCCCCCACCACAAGAAACGCGGCGCACGACAGTCCCAACAGATACCGTTTCATACAGTGCCCCCAGTCGGACTTCGCGCGCCTGCGCGCAACGGACTTCGTCGTGCGCCGCCGTGACGGCTCTCGCCGTGACGCACCGTCATGGACGGCTTCATCGTATGGATAGTAGCACCGCTGCGTCTGCGCTGCGTCGGCCGGGTTCACTCCTCGAGCGGCTCGTCGGCCGTACGCGTGCTGCGCTTCACGAGCGCGTAGAGCACGCCGCCCACGATCGCCACCACCACGATGCCGCCGACGACGAGCACGCCGATCAGGCCGGCCGGCGTTCCGCCCCCGCTTGTCTTGGGCCTGACCGAGAGGTACGTCGCGAAGCCGTACGGCGGCTCGACGACGTTGCCCACCTTGGCGGGCATCTGCACCCAGCCGGTCCACCGGGTGGTGTTCCAGGCCTCGGTGTCGTCGGAGTAGGCCAGCGGGATATAGGGCGACTGCTGGTAGATGATCTGCTGGCACTTGTAGACGAGCTGCAGCCGCTTGGCGACGTCCATCTCGGTCGACTGCGCCTTGTAGGTGGCGTCGTAGAGCGGGTCGGACCAGGCGCAGTCGCTCCAGCCGTTGATCTGCGAGGTGGTGAGGTAGCTCAGGGAGGGACCGGGGTCGATGTCGTTGTACCAGCCCCACTCGAACATGTCGTAGTCGGGCGTGAAGACGCCCTTGACGGTGTTGTACAGGTCACTTTCGAGCGCGCCGTCGTCGAGCGTCGAGAGCGTGATCTTGAGGCCGAGCTGGCGGAACCAGCCCGTCAGGAACTCGCCGCAGGCGATGCTCTGCTGGTAGCTGCTGCGCGCGTAGAGCCGCAGCGAGATCGGTTTGCCCTGCTTGTTCAGGCGCACGCCGTTGACGAGCTTGTAGCCGGCGGCGGTCAGCATCTGCGAGGCCTTCGCCAGATTGAAGCTGTAGGCCTGGTCGGCCGGCGGCGTCCAGTGCCAGTCCGGGTTGCGGTAGTAGTCCGCCGTGATGACCGTGTCGGCCGGCTTGGCCATGCCGCCGTAGGCGATCTCGCAGAGCTTGTTCTTGTCGACCGCCCACTGCAGCGCCTGGCGGAACCGCCAGTCCTTGAGTACGGGGTTACCGAGCGAGGGGCCACCCGTGTAGCAGTTGAAGCCGAGCTCGTCGTAGCCGTTGACCTTGACCGCTCTGACCTGCACGCCCTTCACGTGCGACAGCATCTGCATCTGCGCCTGGAGCAGGCCGGTGCAGCCGTCGAGGGCGCCGGACTTCATGTCCTCGCCCATGGTGTCGGCGCTGGTGTACTCCTCGAAGACGATGTCGTCGACGTGCGGGGCGCCGCCCCAGTAGCTCTTGTTGGCCTGCATCACGAGGTAGTTCGACTTCTTCCACTGGACGCACTGGAACGGCCCGCTGCCGATGATCGGCGGCGAGTTGGGGAGGGTATGAACGGCCGTCTTGGTGGGGATCTTCGCCCAGATGTGCTCGGGCAGGATGGGAACTTCGGCCACGTTGGCCAACAGGGCGGGCTGGGGCGTCGAGCAGTCGATCTGCACGGTGTAGTCGCCGACGGCCGTCGCCTTCACCATGCTCGTCGTGTAGCTCGTCCAGTTGGCGATGGCGTTCTTGATGATGTCGTTGTAGGTCCAGGCCACGTCGCGGGCGGTCAGCGGCTGGCCGTCCTGCCACTTGACGTTCGGGCGAATGGTGAACGTCCAGACCTTGCCGTCGGGGCTGGTGGTCCAGTTCGTGGCAAGGCCGGTGGTCTTGTTCGGCGTCACGTCGGCCGTGTTCAGACCGACCAGGGTGTCGTAGTTCATGTACCAGACGGTGAACGCCGACGCGGTCGTGCCGATGAACGGGTTGAGGTTGTCCGGGCCGGCCGTCCAGCCCAGCCTGAGGATGACCTTGCCGTTGGCCGGCGACGGGCTGGCGTTCGAGGCGAGCGCCGACGTCATGCCCCAGGCGAAGCCGGCCACAAGGACCACCATCGCCGCCAGCAGGACCGCTCGGCTCCACGACACGCGCGTACGTTTCATCAATGCCCCCCTGCTCGGTCGCCGTCGGCGGGCCGCGGGCGGGCCGCGTCGCGCCTGGTCTTTCGCAGTGCCCCAGCACTCCCGGGACTCGAGGCGATTCTATACGCATCATCGCGTTCGACAAGGCGCGCCCGACCCCGGCGCGCGAGGCTTGCCACCGTGAAAAGCCTCCTATATGTTGGCTCAAAGAGGGGGGCGAGACGAGATGCGGCTTCTTCAACGATCACGGAGTGCGACGAGGGGCGGACGGCGCAGTGTCGGCGTGCCCGGCTTCTCACTGCGTGTCGCCCGCTGAGCCGTGAACAAGCGCGCCTACTTCCTTCGCAAGATCGCCAACGCACTGCTTACGATCGTCCTCGTCGCCTCGTTCAACTTCTTCCTGTTTCGCGTCATGCCGGGCAACCCCGCCAGGCTCCTGCTGCCCAAGGGCAAGGTCTCCCTGGCCGCGATCCAGCAGCAGGAAGCGGCCTTCCATCTGAACAAGCCCATGGTGGAGCAGTTCATCTACTACTGGTCCGACACCGCCCGGCTGAAGTTCGGCTACTCGTTCGCGTTCAAGGTGCCGGTCACCCAGATCGTCGCGCAACGCATCTGGCCGACCATCATCCTCTGCGGCCTCGGCACGCTGCTGGCGACCGTCATCGGCATGGTCGAGGGGGTGATCGCCGGCTGGAAGCGCGGCAAGCCCTTCGACACCGCGACCACCGACGTGAGCATGGTCATGTACGCCATGCCCACCTTCTGGCAGTGCCTGCTGGCGATCATGTTCTTCTCGGTCGCGCTGGGCTGGTTCCCGGTGGGCCGCGAGTCGACCCCCATGGCACATTTCGCGATGTGGGGTCCGATACCGCTCGACTTCACAACCTTCTACACGTTGCTCTACCACATCACGCTGCCGGTCATCATGTTCGCCCTGGGCTACTACGGCGAGTACCACCTGATCATGCGCAGCTCGCTTACCGGCGTGATGAAGGAGGACTACGTCCTCACGGCGCAGGCCAAGGGCCTGAGCAGCAACAACGTGCTCTGGCATCACGTCGTGCCCAACGCCATGCTGCCCACGGTGAGCCTCGTCATGATGAACCTCGGCTTCATCGTGTCGGGCGCCATCCTCATTGAGAGCGTCTTCAACTGGCCGGGGATAGGACTGCTTTCATTCCAGGCGATGGACGCCCACGACTACCCTGTGATGCAGGCCGTCTTTCTGCTGGGCAGCGTGGCCGTGATCGTCGCCAACCTGATCGCCGACATCATGATGTACTACATCGACCCCCGAGTGAACGCCTGATGCCGCGCCGCCTGAAGCTCTGGATCGTCGCCTGGACGCCGGTCGTCTGGCTGGCCGTCACGCTCATCAAGTACCCCAAGACCGTGCCCCTGTCGAGCGGTCTCGTGGCCATCGTCAAGGGCTTCTTCTCGCCGTCGATCGGCAACTACCCGCCGGCGTACCTGCTTGTTGCCGGCCTCGCGGTCGTGGCCTGGGGCCTGGCGCTCCTGCCGCGCCGCGCCGCCTCGCGCGGCTACCCGCTTACCCTCACCGCGACCGGTCTTGCGCTCGTCGTCTGGGGGCTCATGAACGGTGGGCTTCTCAGCCCGGGCGGGTTCAGCACGAGCAACCGCACCGGCTACTACACCTGGTTGTGCCAGACCGCGGTGGTGGTCCTGGTGGCGGCCTGCGTGTGGATGTGGGGACGGTCACACCCGGAGCGTGCCGAGCTCGTCGTGCGCAACACGCGCCGCACCTGGCGGCTCTACCGCTCGAACCGCCAGGGCATGATCGGCCTGTGGATCATCGTGGCGTTCGTGGCGATCGCGCTGCTCGCGCCGTTCCTGGCAAACCACGCCCTGCTGGCCCCCGGCGCCGGGATCGGCAAGCCCTTCTCGCCACCCAAGCCCCATTACTACCACCTCATGGGCACCGACGAGATGGGGCGCTCGATCCTGGCCGAGTTCATCTGGAGCGCCCGTATCTCGCTCGTGGTCGGTCTCATGGCCACGGTCATCTCGTCGATCCTCGGGGCCGCCATCGGTATCGGCGCCGGCTACTTCGGCGGTTGGACCGGCGAGATCTTCATGCGCATCACCGACGCCTTCCTCGTCATCCCGTGGCTGCCGCTGGCCATGGTGCTGGCCGCGGCCTGGGGGCACAACTACTTCATCGTGATCGTCATCATCGGCGTGACGAGCTGGCCGGGCACCGCCCGCGTCGTGCGCGCCGACGCCCTGCGCGTGCGCGAGCTGCCCTTCATAGAGCGCGCCAAGGCGATCGGCTCGAGCGACCTGCACATCATGGACAAGCACGTCCTGCCCAACGTCTTCCCACTCATCTTCGCCAACACCATCCTGGTGGTGGCCGAAGCGATCACCGCCGAGACCGAGCTTTCGTTCCTGGGGCTCGGCGACCCGCTCAACTTCAGCTGGGGCACCATGCTGCACAACGCCTGGTCTTCGGGCGCCGCCACCCTGCCCGCCTGGTGGTACATCCTGCCGCCGGGCATCGCCATCGTCTTCGTCGTGCTGGCCTTCACCTTCATGGGCACGGCCTTCGACGAGATCCTCGACCCCCGGTTGCGCAGCCGCGAGGACACCGCCGGCTACGACGGCTACGCCGCGCAGCCGCTCCTGGCCGCCGACGTCGCCGTGCCGCTCGGCGGCTTCGTCTTAAACGAGGGGGCGCCGACCGAGCCCTACGGCATGGAACGCGAAGAGCGGCAGCGCGAGCGCGAGCGCGAGCGATAGGACACTCTAGGCGCCCGGTCGGGTCTCGTCGGCGGCCGGCGGCGGCTCGTGGTTGTCCGGCGGCGGCTCGCGGGTTTGCGGCGGCGGCTCGTGGGTTTGCGGCGGCGGCTCGTGACTGCTTTGCGAGGTTCTGCCGGCGCCTGGTGCGCGCCGCTCACCCAGCAGCCCCCTGATCAGGCGGACCCTGTCGCGCAATTCGGCCGCCCAGGCCATCCAGCGCCTGGGACCCAGGAAGATCGCCACCATGAAGGCGGCGATCAACACGCGGCCGAGGTTCACGCTGCGGCTCCCTTCCAGGCCCTTCCGACAGACCACGACGGTCCCATCGTATGCCGCCGGCCGAGGTCGTCAAACGGCCGGGCCACGCCGAGGCCGTGCCGCGACCGGCGCGGCAGCGTGCCGGCCTTCAGCGGCACCGACCTCGGTCGGTCGCAGAACGATCGCCCAGCCCGCTGGGCGTCGGGCTCACTCCGAAAGCCAGGACGGGTCGGCGGCTCCCGGAGCCCGCGCGGGGGACGGCGGTGTCGGGGACGGCGTCGACGACGCGGAGGGCGCGGACGGCTGGGCCAGTGGATCGGCGGCGCTCGCCCAGGCGGCCGCCTCGGTCGCCCTGTCGGGCGGCGGAGGCGGGGGCACGGGCGCGTAGCCGCCGGGGGCCGGGCCGTACGGCGCCGGAGCGGCGTAGCCGGTGACGGCCGGTTCGAGCGGCGCCGGCCAGGAGCCGTTCGGGTCGAAGCCCCCCGCGCTCGGGGCCACGTACTGCGGGGCGGCCGGCGCGGCCTCGGCGCCAAGGTACATGGTGGCCAGGTAGCAGACGCCGAACGGCATCACGAGGAGCTCCATGAGGACCAGTGCGGGGACGCCGACGACGCCGCTGCGGCCGGCGACCAGCGTGACGGCGAACGAGATCGCCCACGTCGCGAGGCCCAGCAACAGCAGACACACGAAGGTCGAAAGCCAGCCGACCCGCGCGACCATCGCGCGGCTGCGCGTGAGAGCGTCGATCGGCCCGGCGCCGCGATCGGCGATCAACGGCACCGCGTACACCCAGGTCACGTAGAGCCAGATCAGAAAGACCATGGCGCAGGGGACTGCCGGCAGGATCAGCAGCGCCGCCACCCTGCCGACGACGGCAAAGACGAGCGCGCAGCCCGCGGGTACGGCCAGCCCGGCGATGAGGCCGAACCCGAGGTACGCCGGCAGGCGGCTGAAGCCGGCAAACAGCTCACCGAGCTGCGCCGGCCGCCCGCTGCGGGCGCTGTCGATCGTCATCTTCAGCATGCCGCCCTCGAGGACCAGCACCACGAGCTGGGCGATCAGGTACCCCACGGCGACGGTGAGCATCATGCCCCCGAAAGCCCCGACCATCGAGAACCCGGGGCTCGTGCCACCGGCGGAAAGGCCGCTCGAGGTCGCGCTACCGACCGCTCCGCCCAGCGCCGCGGACAGCAGGACGATGCCTCCGGAGATCGCCGCGGCGATGATGCCGGCGATGATCAACCAGCCTACGTTACGCTTGTACAGCCCCCAGGCGCCACCAAAGACCGCTCCGACATCCATCCGTGCCCTCCCTCACGGGTGCCGGGCCCATTCAAGACGGGCCCGCCCACGCTCTCCTGTCCACCGCGCGACCCTCGACGGGGGCGCACGTGGGAGTATCGGACGAAGACCCTAGGAGGTTGAATCGACGACGCGCGGAGCTGGACTCGAATGGCGCGCGGAGCCGGACTCAGGTGGCGCGCGGAGCCAGACTCAGGTGGCGTGCGGAGCTGGACTCAAATGGCGCGCGGAGCCAGGACGCCGTACCCGGAGGCCGCCACGCCTGCGGCCGGCGCCGAGGGCGCGTTGGGTCAGTCGGGGCACTCGCGCAAGCGCTGAGACTCGCCGCAGCTGCGCAGCTTGGCCAGTGTCTTGGCTTCGATCTGGCGGATGCGCTCGCGCGTGAGGCCAAAGCGCTGGCCGACCTCGTCGAGGGTGCGCGGACGGTCGTCGCGCAGGCCGTAGCGCAGCTCGATGACGCTGCGTTCCCGGGCTGTGAGGCTGGCGAGGATCTCCTTGAGCTGCTCGCCGCGCAGAACCTCGCCGACGGCTTCGAGAGGCGCCACGGCGTTCTCGTCTTCGATCAGCTGCCCGATCTCGGCGTCGCCCTGCGGGCCGGCCGGCGTGTCGAGACTCAGCGGCACCTGGCTGATCTTGAGCATCTCTTCGACCCGCTCGCGCTCGACACCCATCTCGGCGGCGACTTCGTCGGCGGTGGGCTCGCGACCGAGTTCGAGCGTGAGCTGACGCTGGGCGTGCAGCAGGCCGCTCATCTTCTCGGTCATGTGCACCGGGATGCGGATCGTGCGGCTCTGGTCGGCGATGCCGCGCGTTATCGCCTGGCGGATCCACCACGTGGCGTAGGTCGAGAACTTGTTGCCTCTGCGATAGTCGAACTTCTCGACCGCGTGTACGAGCCCCAGGTTGCCCTCCTGGATGAGGTCGAGGAACGGGATGCCGCGGCCGACGTAGCGCTTGGCGATCGAGACCACCAGGCGCAGATTGGCTTCGGTGAGCTTGCGCCTGGCCGTCATGTCGGACTCTTCGATGCGCTTGGCCAGACAGACCTCTTCGTCGGCGGAGAGCAACGGCACCCGGCCGATCTCGTGCAGGTAGGCGCGCACGGCATCGACGTTGGCTGCAGCCGACGCCCGCGGCGTCGCTTCGCAGGGGTCGTCGGGTCTCGTCTGGGTCTGCCATACGCCCATGCGCATCTCCTCGCATCGGTCATCGAGTCGATTCGACACGATAGCAGCCTTCCCCACCTCGCCCGGCGGGTCTTAACAAGCCTTAACCAGGCACTCCGAAGAGCCTTAACCGAGCGCGCCGGCGTCCTGACCGGGCGCGCCGACGTCTAGACCGAGCGCGCCGGCCTGACACCCCGGCGATCGGCCCCGGCGCGCATGTCGCGGCGCGATCGTCCGTCGCACGCCGACGAGCGCGGTCAGGCCGGGCTCGCCGTCTGCGTCGGCGTGGGGCTCGCCGTCTGCGCCGGCGTGGGCGTGGGGTTCGCCGTGTGCGCCGGCGAACTGGGCGACGGGAGGGGGGTCACGGGCGTCGGCGCCGGACTGGCCACCGAGTAGTGTCCGTGCCACGGCTTGTACACGGGCAGGACCGCCGGCACGGCGAAGTCGGCGATCGGCCGCGAGCCGAAGACCATCTCGTAGTAGGTACCCCAGATGGGCACGCAGTAGGTGGCGCCCTGGACTCCCGGCATCGGCACCTCGGCTTGCGGGTAGCCCATCCAGACGGCGGTGGCGAGCTTGGGGTCGAAGCCGCAGAACCAGGCGTCGGCCGAGTTGGTCGTCGTGCCGGTCTTGCCGGCGGCGACGCCGGTGTAGTAGTTGGGCATCGCCGCCGCCGTGCCGAAGCGCGTGTTGCCCTCGAGGATCTTGTCGACCACGTAGGCCACGCCGGCCGGGATCACCCTGTGGCCGCGTGACACGAAACGGTCGACGTGACCGTCGGGAAAGACCACCTTCGCCAGAGCTTGCGGGGCGTGGCGGATGCCTTCAGCGGCGAAGGTCGCGTAGGCGTCGGCGACCTCCAGAGGGTTGACGACCTCCGAGCCCAGCACGATCGAGGGATAGGCCGCCAGCGGGCTCGTGATGCCCATCCTGTGGGCCACGCTGACGATCTTGCGCGCCCCCAGGTCCAAGGCGAGCTGGGCGTAGACCGTGTTGTCCGACTGCCAGGTGGCCTGCACCAAGTTGATGCGTCCGGCGTAGGTGTTGGAGAAGGTGCTCACGTCCCAGTAGGGCGGCACCGAGCCCGGCCCCAGGTAGATGTGCAGGGGCTGCGAGGTGTAGTAGGTGGTGGCCGGGTTGGCGCCCTCCTCGACCGCCGCCACCAGGGCGAAGGGCTTCATCGCCGAGCCGAGCTGGCGGTGGGCCTGCCAGGCGAGATTGAACTGCGTCGTGCGGTAGTCGGTGCTGGCGACCATGGCCCTGATGTCGCCGTTGGCAGGGTCGATCGAGACCAGCGCCCCGGCCGGCCCCGCGGGCAGCGTGCCCTTCAGCGCCGCGATGGCGTCGCGCTGCATGCGCAGGTCGAGCGACGTGTAGACCCTGAGGCCGCCTTCCAGAGCCTCGTTCACGCCGTAGCGGCGGATGAGCTGCTCGGTGACGTACTGCACGAAGTAGGCCGCCGTGCCTTTCAGGCTGGGCGGCGGCGCGTCGAACACGCCGAGCCTGGCCCGGTCGGCCGCCGCCGCCTGCTCCGCGCCGACATACCCCTGGCTTCTCATCAGGGTCAGCACCAGATCGCGGCGCTGCAGGGCGTCGGTGGGGTCGTAGATCGGCGAGTAGCCGAGCGGCGAGCGCGGCAGCCCCGCGAGCAGGGCGCACTGCGACAGCGTGAGCTGCCAGACGTTGCGGTGAAAGTAGGTCTGGGCGGCGGCCTGCACGCCGTAGGCGCCGGCGCCGTAGTACACCGTGTTCAGGTAGGCGGTGAGGATGCGGTCCTTGGACCAGCGGTCCTCGAGCTCCCAGGCGAGCACCGCCTCGCGGATCTTGCGCACGAACCCGGTCTCGTTGCCGAGGTAGGCGTTCTTCACGTACTGCTCGGTGATCGTGCTGCCGCCCTGCACGAGGTGGCCGGCCAGCAGGTCGGCGATGAGGGCGCGGGCGATCCCGACGAAGTCGACGCCGTGGTGCTCGTAGAAGCGGCGGTCCTCGGTCGCGACCGTGGCGTCCTTCAGAGCCTGGGGGATCTGCGACGACGAAACGACGAGGCGGTCGGTGGCCCCGTGGAGCTGGGCGATCACGCCGCCGTTGCGGTCGTAGACCACGGTCGTCTGGGCGAGAGTGCGGCTCTGGAGCTGCGTGAGCGACGGCATGCCTCGCGTGACCGCTACCACGGCTCCGGCCGTGGCGACCGCCGTGAGCAGCACCAGGACGACGATCGCCAGAGCGACGAGCGCTATCGTCTTTCGGACCCGGTGACGACGACGCCGACGCGGCCGCGCCGCAGATGGACCGTCACCCCTTGTCGAGGCGGCGGCTTCGCTCCGGCCGCTCTTCCCCGCCGCACCGCCGCCACCCGTCGCGCCGCCGCCGACCCCGTCGCGCCGCCGCCGCCGGTCGCGCCGCCGCCACCCGTCGCGCTGCCGCTCTCTGTGATGCGTCCGCCCACGACTCGGGTCTCGCTAGGGCACCCGCACGCTGGAGGTCGCGAGTGCCAGCATGGTGCGATCGGAGAGCTCGTCGTCCAGGGTGTTCACGACCCAGTAGGCGACGCGTCCGACGCGCCAGGCGACCATGTGCAGGTGGGCGCCATCGTAGTACAGGGAGTAGCTGCGCCCGCCACGGCTCACTGTCGCGTCGGGACTCGCCAGGATCGGGGCGTTCGTCCAGGCGATCGCCTGGACGTCCCAGAAGCCGCCCAGAGGGGTCGTGCCGACGACCACGGCGGCCCTGGCTTCGCCCGACCCCGTCGGTACCCGGTAGGCGCGAAACTGATCGTAGCCGAGGCTACCCGGCAGGCGAGCCGGCATGAAGAGCGGCAGCCGGCTCGCCTTCTGCAGCGACCGCCAGAGCGCCACGTGAGCGGGGGTGTCGGTGATGACCACCTTGGCCGGCCGGGCGCGTCCGGCCGAGCCGCCCGCGGCCCCGGCACCGGACGGCACGCTGCGGACGGTCGGCGCCGGCCGTCTCGCCGCGACCGGATGCAGGAACTGGTGGACGGCCGCCTCCACCTCCTGCGGCGTCGCTGTGACATACGAGATGCCGCCGATGGTCGGCGTCGAGCCGTCGATGTGGGTCTGGTAAATCTCGTGCGTGTTCAGCTGTAGCACCAGAGTGAGGAGCTGGTACAGCTTCCCCAGGCTCGAGATGTCGGAGGTCACGTTGTGCGAGATGATGTTCATCACGGCGAGGAACTGCGGCAGGCTCTGCAGCTTCGCCGAACCGGCCAGCTCTCGCTTCATCTCGCGCAGGAACATCTGCTGGCGCACGATGCGCGTGAAATCGCCGTTCTGATCGTGGCGGTAGCGCACGAAGTCGAGCGCGTCCGCACCCCTCAGGCGCTGGTAGCCGGGCTGGATGTCGATCGACGCGAAGCCGGTCACGGCCGTGTTGTTGTAGTAGCGATGGTCGATCATGAGGTAGGCCCCGCCGAGCTGATTGACGACCTGTTCGAAGCCGTCGAAGTTGATGTCGATGAAGTCGTTGATGGGCACGCCGAGAAGGTGTTTGACGACCTCCAGCGAGAGCCTGGCGCCGCCGAACGAGTACGCGGCGTTGATCTTGTTCTGTCCGTAGCCGGGGATGTCGACCAGCAGGTCGCGGGGCACCGAGAGCATCGAGATGCTGCCCGTACGGGGGTTGAGACGCACCACGATGAGCGTGTCGGACCGCGCCCCCAGATAGGGCTGGCCGGCGCGGCGGTCGCTGCCGAGGATGAGGATATCGATCGGTTTGCCGGGCTTGGCCGTCACGAGCTGCGACCTGGCGGCCTGCACCTCTCGCGGATCGTTGCGGGCGACCTGGGCCGCGGTGTGCTGCAGGAAGCCCGTGAGCGCACCGGCCGTGAGTGCCGCAAAGCAGACCAGCCCCAGCACCACCAGCTTGAGCACGCGCAGCCACAGGGTCTGCCGGGCGCGGCGCGCCGGCCCTGCCGTGTAGCGCGTGTAACTGGGCACTGCGGGGATCCTCGACCGTCCGCTTGCGAGTTGCCAGAGAATGCTGGACCGTCGGTTGTGTACCCGCTCGCCGTATGAGTCACTTCGTTGTCGCCGCCACCGTAACACCGCCGTAACAACCCGCCGCGCCGGGAACACTTGCGTCAGAAAGGCGCGCAGGTGGGATGGACGATCACTGGAGCGCGACGATCACTGGAGCGAGATGAGCGAACACCAGGGCGAGACAGACGACCACCGTGAGATCGACGATCGCAGACGCGAGTCCTTAGTCGAGACCCACCCGGCGCCGATCATCGTGGCCGGCGCCGGCGTGCGCGACTTCGTCGCGCGCAACGGCGGCCGGCTCTACGTGTGGACGATCGACCATCGCTGCTGTACGGGGCAGCTCACCCTGCTCAGGGCCGACGTCACGCGACCACCGGGCTGGCGCTCGACGCGACCTCCGCTCGACGAGACCGGTTTCGAGCTTCACTTCGACTCCGGCGCCCACGGCCAGCCACGGGAGCTCGTCCTCGAGCTGAGCAGGCGGGGCCGCGCCGTCCGGGCGTTCTGGAACGGCTGCGCCTACGTGATGCCGGCCTGACCAGAGGCCGGTCTTACCGAGGCTGCCGTCTGGCCTGACGACGCCTGTTCGTCGCCCTTCGTTATCGCGCGACCGCGGCGGGCCGATAGTTCACGCAGACACGTCAGGGCTGGCGCTGCCCTTGCGGCCGCGCGACGGAGGTACCAGATGAAGCTTGTGAGGCGATCGCTCCTGCCACTCGTGGTGTGCGTGCTGGCCCTTGGCCTGGCGTCGCAAGCCACGGCGAGCCCGGCGCCGGCGACTCACGTTCAGAGCTGCGACGCGGCCGCTCAGAGCTTCTCGTGCGTCGGCACGGTCAAGGCCGTCGACACGACGGCCGGCACGATCACGGTCACCGTCCGACACGCTACCGTCGCCCTGCAGGGGTCGATCGGCCAGAGCCTCAAGCTGACCGTCACCTCCGGCAGCGTCCTTTCGACCTACGCGGGGAGCGTCAAGACCGCGGTCGCTCTCGCCGGCGTGTCCAGGGACGAACTGATCGCCGCCTGCGGCACCATCGACGCCGGCGATCCGGCCACGCTCGTCTACACCGTCGGCACGGCCGTGGTGTGGCAGCCGGCGCCCCGCTACCGGTTCCTCTGCCAGGGCTCCGTCTCGGCGGTCGACCTGCAGGCGGATGCGCTCGTCGTGACCGTGGGCCACGGCTCGCAGGGACTGTCCGGCTCGCTCGGCAAGAACGTGACCTTCGACCTGGCCGCCAGCGCCAGGATCTTCGTGACCGCGAACCGCCGATGGAGCTCGGCCACCATCGCCGACCTCACCGCCGGTGACCTCGTGACGATCGTGGGACGCGCCGATCGCAGCGACCCCGGCGCGCCGGTCTTCACGGCCTCGCTCGTCCTGGTGCGCCACGTCGCGCCGATCAGCGAGCTGAACTGGTTCGCCTGCGTCGGCCAGGTCTTCTCCATCGATCAGAAGGCAGGCATCGTCACGGTCACGGTCGATCGCGGCACACGAGCCGTGCGCGCCGCGATCGGCGGCCAGCTCATGCTCTTCGAGACGCCGTCGAGCGTGATACGCACCCTGAGCAACGGCGTCGTCACCAGCGTGGCGCTCACCGGCGTGCGGACCGGCGAGTCGATGGTCGTCACCGGCCGGATCGACCACAGCAACAAGGCCACACCCGTCTATGACATCGGCCACGCCTTCGTCTGGCAGCAGGCGACGTAGTCCTTAGGGACCGTCGCCGGGACCCCCGGCCGCGATAGACAGCGACCGCCCCGCCGGGCGAGAGCTCAGGCGAGCAGCGCTCCAGCCTCGCGCAGCAGCTCGACGAACGGCTCGATCATCGCGGGGCCGGCGGCCACGATCGCCGGTCCCTTGCCGTGTGCCGCCGGCAGCTCGAGGACCTTTGCGCCGGCCTCCTGCGCGATGAGGCGCCCACCGGCGTAGTCCCAGGGAGAGAGATCGAGCTCGAAGTACGCGTCGACCTGTCCGGCCGCCAGGCGGCAGAGGTCGAGGGCCGCCGAACCGCCCCGCCGGATGTCGCCAACGCGCTCGAGCAGGTGCGCCATCACCCGACCCTGGCGTCGGCGCTGACCGGCATCATAGGAGAAGCCGGTCGCCACCAGCGCCGCCGACAGCGCGACCGGCGGACGGACGCGGAGCGGCCGGTCGTCGCACCAGGCGCCCTTGCCGCGTACGGCGGAGAACACATCCCCGGTCAGAGACTCGCTCACGGCCGCCGCGATGGTCTCCCCGCCCCGGTCGACGGCGATCGAGCTGCAGAACGCGGGGTAGCCGTAGACGTAGTTCGTCGTGCCGTCGAGAGGATCGACGACCCAGCGCAGTCCGCTGCCGCCCGCATGGACCGTGCCCTCCTCGGCAAGGACGGCGTCGTCGGGGCGCGCGGCGGCGATCAGGGAGACGATCCGGGCCTCGGCACGCCGGTCGACGTCGCTCACGAAATCGTTCGGCGCCGACTTGGTCGCCACTTCGAGCGCACCGGCGAGTCCGTCGAGATGAACGCGACTGGCCTCACGAGCAAGCTCGACGGCCAGCGCGTGGAGCTCGTCGGGCAGGTCGCCGCGCAAAGGCGACGCGTTCACGCCGCGGTCTCGCCCATGCTAGGCCTGGTTGAAGAAGTCGCTGCCCGACAAGCCGCGCCGCTCGTCTCCCGAGAGCTCGACGTGGGCCGGCGCGAGCAGGAACACCTTCTCGGCCACGGCCCGCAGGCCGCCGTCGCGGGCGTAGGTGAGGCCGCTGCAGAAGTCGACCACGCGCCGGGCGACCTCGTGCTCGCAGTGCTGCAGGTCGACCACCACGGGCTTGTCGCGGCGGAAGGCATCGGCTATGGCCTGGGCGTCGTCGAAGGTCGCGACGGCCACGACGGCAAGCTCGGCGCGCGCCGGCGAGACGAGCGAGAGCCTGGGCTCGCCGGGCCCGTCGTCGGCGTAGCCGGTCTCGTCGAGCTCGAGCTCCTCGTCGTCCCAGACGCGGCGAGCGTCGTCGTCTCTGCCCGAAGCCCGGGCCAGGGCCGTACCCAGCCTGCTTCGCGCCCAGTCCCAGGAATCGGTCGCGCTCATCGCATACTCCAAGTCGTTTCTCGCCGCCGAGGCACGCGGGCATGACCTGCCGCCCCTGCCCGGTCGCCGGTCGGCCAGCCAGTTCGAAGACACGGCCGCGCGACCCGGGCAAGCCCGGCCGTCACGGCCGGGTCACCTGCCTGTTCGCCGGGAGGCGACGGGTTCCTCCGGCCGGGCTTCGTTGCGAAGCCGGCCCGGCCCCTCCGCGACGTCGTGCCGGCGCCGCGACCCGGTCACATCGGCGCCGGCCGCCGCGACGGCGGTCGTGCGGCGGACCCGCAGCGTCGGGTACAGGCAGGCGCCGGCGAGGCCCATGACGACGATGGCGCCGTAGGTGACGTGCGGCCCCAGACTTGCCAGCAGCAGGCCTCCGAAGATCGGTCCGAGCGACCCCTGACCGCCTTGCCAGACCAGCGTCCAGGCGCCCATGTAGCGGCCGCGGATGTCGAGGGGAGCCAGCTTCGCGACGATCGCCGACGTCACCGGCCCGAAGAGCGCCTGGGCGATCGAGAGCGAGGCGATCGTCACGAGCAGCGGCCAGCTCGCCGGCACGAAGGCCGTGAGACCGACCCCACAGCCGAAGAGCAGGCTCGCCAGCGCCACCTGATACATCGGGTCGAAGCGCCTGACGGCCCGCACGACCGGATACTGGGTCACGACGATGACGAGCGCGCTGTAGGACATGAGCAGCCCCCAGGCGGCGGGCCTGACCCGCAGATAGCCGGTCAGCAGCACAGGGAAGGTCGAATACATCTGGCCGAAGATGAAGAGCGGCAGCAGCGAGACCGCACAGAAGGCGACGAAGCGCCGGTCGGCGAGCACGGCGCCGTAGCCTCGCGGCGCCGTGTGGCGGGCGCGCCGGCGGCGCGAGCGGCGCCGGCTGGGAATGCGGATCACGTCGCGCATGCCGTAGACGGGGGGACCTTCGCTCACCGCCGTCGAGCGCACGTGGCGGGCCAGCCTGGGCCGCGTCTCGTGCAGCTCGGCGACGACGAAGATGAGAAAAATGAAGCAGCCGGCGCCGGCCAGCAGGAACAGCAGCGAAAGCCCGCAGCCGGCAGCCAGCAGGACAGCCGCGATCAGCGGTCCGACGATCTCGCCGGCGCCGATCATCAGGCGCACGAGGCTGTAGCCTTCGGGACGCAGCCGGGTTCGCACCAGGTCCGCGACCATGGCGTTGCTGGATGTCAGAAAGAGCGGCCAGCCCAGGGCGCGATCGCAGAACACGGCGAGACAGATCGGCCAGAACCCGTGCGCGAACGCAAGACCGCCGTACATGACCCCGGAGCAACAGCAGCAGACGATGAGGACCGCCCGCCGCCCGAAACGGTCGCTCAGACTGCCCGCCAGGGGTTGCAGCGGCAGGCCGGCCAGCGCCGTGCCGCCCATGATGACGCCCACGACCGCCATGGAGACGCCCAGGCGCTCCTTGATGAGGATGGCCGTGTACGGGAACGCCAGGCCGATGGCCAGCAGGTAGAAGAAGGTGCCGCCGGAGAGCAGCCAGAACTGGCGCGGGAAGAGCCGCAGCTGGCGCGCCAGCCGCCGTCTCTTCGAGCTGTGTCCGACCTTCCGCACGACGATCCTTGAAGCAAGGCTATCGAAAAGCGGACGGCGAGACGAACCGGTCCGACCCGCACCACGAAGGCGCCGGAGCCCGGACCCGACGCCGCGGCCGGCAGACGCTCCGGCGCTAGCGGGTAGCCGGGCGGAGCTGCGGGGCCATCGGCGCCAGCGGGTAGCCGGGCGGGGCCTCGCGACCGTCGGCGCTAGCGCTTCGTGGGGCGGGGCTTGGCCGGGCGACCCTTGGGGACCACCGCCGTGACGGACGTCTTGAGAAAGCGCGCCGTCTTGCGCTCGGCGATCTCGACGACGACGAAGTCGTCGCCCACCCGGCGGACGGTACCGCACAAGCCGTCGCGCGTGACGATATCGTCGCCCTTCTTGACGGTCGAGATGAGCTCCTGCTGAGCCTGGCGCCTGCGGCGCTGGGGGCGTATCGCAAGGAGGTAGAAGGCTGCGACGACGACAACGACATAGAGGAACAGGATGACAATGCTCACTGCGGCGATCCGCCTCCTTCAAGGACGAAAGCACGAAACCGTGCCGGACACGTGTTGCCACATCCTATGGCAAGCGGACGGCCAGCGCTGCCCGGGTTGTGCCGCGACACGTAGGGACAGTGTCTCCGCTGGAACGTCCGGACACACTCACTCGACCTTCGCGGAGCACTTAACAAACGCTTAACCCGCCGCACCGGCCCTCAGGCTCGCCGGCACATTTGACCGCGACCGCCCTGCTCGATACCGTCTGACGAGACCGTGAACGCACTATGGCGGGCCGCCCGGTGCGACGAGCGCAGTCGGCGGCTCACAGGGGGTGAAGACCACGCTCAAGAGACGACCCCCGCTGGCCACGATCGCCGGGCTTGCCGCGATCGTCGTCTCCGTCACCCTCGCGATCGTGGCCTACTCCTACTACCCGTGGGCCTTCAGCCCGGCCGCCAACTGGATCAGCGACCTTGGCAACACTCTGCTCAGCCCCCGGGGCTCCATCTACTTCCGCCTCGACATGGTCGCCGTCGGCGCCGTGCTGGCGGCCTTCTTCGTGGGCCTGCGGGCCTGGGCCCGAGGCCAGCACATCGCCCTGAAGCTGCTGGTCGTGGTCGGCCAGTTCAGCGGGCTGGTGGCCGCCGGCGCGCTGATCATGACGGGCATCTTCTCCGAGAACGACTACGCGGCCCACGCGCTGTGGGCGACCGTGCTGTTCATCGCTTTGGCGACGGCCGTCTGGTTCATCGGCTGGGCGCCGGTGTGGCACCCCGACCTGCCGCAGAAGATCACCTATCTCGCCTTCGCCGTCTGCGCGGTCGATGTGGTCTCCATCGTGGCCCGGCGCCACTGGCTCGAGTGGCTCGCGGTCGGGCTGCTCCTCTGCTTCGTCGGCGCGGTCTCGCTCGGGACCTGGCTCATGACGCCGAACGCCGGCCGCGTCCCGCACGACTGACCCTTTCAGATCACGAGGGTGAGTCGGCCGGCAGCGGAGGTCCTACCCTCGGCTTGTGCTGAGCCGGCGAGCGCTTCTCGCCCTCGCCCTCGCCGTCCTCGCCCTGGCTGCGCTGGCGGGCGCGCTCGTCCTTGTCGCGGAAGACCTCGGCCGGCGGCGTGCCGGCCAGCAGGGCCTCGAACTCACCGCGCTCGATGGTCTCGCGCTCGACTAAGATCTGGGCGGTCGAGTCGAGGCCTCGCGGTGGGCGGCCAGCACCGCCCGGGCGCGGTCGTGGGCCTCTTCGATGATGCGCCGGATCTCGTCGTCGATGGCGCGCGCCACCTCTTCTGAGTAGTCGGGCTCCTGCGAGAAGTCGCGGCCCAGAAACGGCATCGCCTGGTTGTGACCCAGGGTGCGGGCGCCGAGCTTGGCGCTCATGCCCCAGCGCATGATCATCTGCTTGGCGGTGTCGGTGGCCTTCTCCAGGTCGTTGGCGGCGCCGGTCGTGATCTCGCCGAACTGGATCTCCTCGGCGGCGCGGCCGCCTAAGGTCATCGCCAGGCTGTCGTTTAACTCGGCCATGGTGGTTAAGAACTTGTCTTCGGCCGGCAGCGAGATGGTGTAGCCCAGGGCGGCCCCGCGGGAGACGATCGAGATCTTGTGCACCGGGTCTGTGTGGGTTAAGAAGTGGCCCACCAGGGCGTGGCCCATCTCGTGGTAGGCGGTGATCGTGCGCTCCTTGTCTGAGAGCAGGCGGCCCTTCTTTTCGGGGCCGGCCAAAACGCGCATGATGCCCTCTTCCAACTCCGGCATGTCGATGATCTTCTTGCCGTGGCGGGCGGCCAGCAGGGCCGCTTCGTTTACCAGGTTGGCCAGGTCGGCGCCGGTAAATCCCGGGGTCTGGGCGGCCAGGGTGTCCAAGTCGATGTGCTTGGCGATCGGCTTGCCGCGGGTGTGCACCGCGAGGATGGCCTCGCGGCCCTGGCGGTCGGGGCGGTCGACCACGATCTGGCGGTCGAAGCGGCCCGGGCGCAGCAGGGCGGGGTCTAAGATGTCGGGGCGGTTGGTGGCGGCGATCAGGATGATGTTGTCCTTCATCTCGAAGCCGTCCATCTCGACTAAGAGCTGGTTCAAGGTCTGCTCGCGCTCGTCGTTGCCGCCACCGTAACCGGCTCCCCTATGGCGCCCGACGGCGTCGATCTCGTCCATGAAGATGATGCAGGGGCTGTTCTGCTTGGCCTGGGCGAACAGGTCGCGCACGCGGCTCGCGCCCACGCCCACGAACATCTCGACGAAGTCGGAGCCCGAGATCGAAAAGAACGGCACCCCGGCCTCGCCGGCCACGGCCCGCGCCAGCAGCGTCTTGCCGGTGCCGGGAGGACCGAACAACAAGACGCCCTTGGGGATGCGTGCGCCCAGCTGCTGGAACTTCTTGGGGTTCTCGAGGAACTCCTTGATCTCTTCGAGCTCCTCGACGGTCTCGTCGATGCCGGCCACGTCTTTGAAGGTGACCTTGGGCGCGTCGACACTCACCTGCTTGGCGCGACTCTTGCCGAAGCCCATCACCTTGGAGCCGCCGCCCTGCATGCGGCGCATCATGAACATCATGAAGCCGATGATGAGGACCACCGGCAGCAGATAGATGAGCAGGCTGCTCCACGACGAGCCGCCGCTCTTGGCCGTGACCGAGACCTCGGGGTGCTTGGCCAGAAGCTGGGCGAGAAGCGTGGCGTCGGGGTAGGTGATCGTGTAGGCCGAGCCGTTGCCGCTCGTGGGCTGGACCTGGATCGTCTGGGCCGTGGTATTGACGGCCACGGACTGGACGTCGCCGCTGTTCAACTGGCTCACGAAGCTCTGGCTGCCGCCCTGGTAGTAGTGGGTGACGCTGTTGCTGCTACGGCCACTGCGCATCGCCTGGAAGGCGGCCATCACGACGATCACTATCAGCAGTGGGACGATGAAGCGTCTGAATCTGCTCACGTCTGGTCTCCGCTCAAAGGGTCGTGGATAGTCATCTGGACCATCGGTTTCATCGGTTCGCCTTCTATGTTCCTCGCAACGAGGCCGGCCAATCCCCGAAGTCTGACCGCAGTCTACCTGACTGTACTCTTCATCCGCGGGCGCCGCGTCCCGGGCGCGGCCCGGCGCGGGTCCCGCGTGCGTTCCGGGTGCGTTCCGACGGCCGTGCTACGCTGGTCTCATGGACCACCGGCCCACACGGCAGGACCTGCCGCCGCGCGACCTCGTCATGCTCGACTTCGACGGCACCGTGGTCGATTCGCTGGAGACCTACACGGGGGCGCTGCTCGCAGCCTGCCGGCGCTGCGGCGTGGCCGCGATCGCGCCGGCGAGCACGGGCGGCGGCGCCTAAGGCGACCACCACCGGCGGGCGGTAGCCGCGGCGGCGCCTCGTCAGCCGGCCACCGCCGAGCGGTAGCCGGCGATCACCGTGTCGATATGCTTCTGCAGGTCGTCGGGCAGCGGCGGCACCTCGTGCGAGGCCAGCAGCTCATGGGCCCGCTCGGCCGCGTCGCTCACGAGCGAGCGCCCTTCGTAGCTCTCCCAGCCGTCGCGCTGGAACACCCCGGGCCACCAGATCTCGCCGGCCCGGTTGAACCGACGGGTGCTCTTGCGCCCGAGGTAGTGACCGCCTATGCCCACGGCCTCGATGTCGTCGATCAACGCCGTGGTCTCGTCGATGCGGCCCGGGCGCAGGAACCGTTCGACCATGCCCACGAGATCGCGGTCGAGCATGATCTTGGCCAGGCTGACGGTCTCGGCGCCGTCCATGAGGCCGAAGGCCAGCAGGCTGTCGGCGCCGGCCAGCGCTTCGGAGAGGGCGGTGAACATGCCCTCGGCGCCGGCCTGGTAGTTGCTGGCCTTGGCGTCGCTCGTCACGGCGCTGCCGGTGACCGGCAGGCCATAGTGGCGGCACATCTCGATGCAGATGACGTTGGCCAGGCCCACCTCGGGCGCGCCACAGAGGTAGGCCCCGTTGCGCAGGTCGGCGACCGCCGCGCCGATGCCGCCGATCATGCCGCTGCCCGGCTGGGCGAGCTGGAACAGAACGACCGCCGACAGCAGCTCGGCCATGTTGATGACGCAGCTTCCGAGCACCGTCATCGGCCCGGTCGTGCCCGTGAGCGGCATGGGCAGGATCAGCACCGGTACTCCGGCCTTGACCAGCGCCATGGTCGCTTCGGTCATCTCGCGCTCGTGCATGAGGGGCGCGATCGTGCAGTTGATGGTGCTGAAGATCGGCCGCTTCCACAGCGAGCCGCCGGCCACCGCCTCGAAGATCTCCAGCAGCGGCGCGACGTGGGCCACCTCTCTGACCTCGTCCTGCAGATGCTTGCTGCAGCTCTGCAGCGCGATGGACTCGATCTCGAGGCCCGCCGTGAGCGGGTCGAGATCGCGCGCCGAGATCGGCGGCCACATATAGTCGACTTCGGGCAGGGCGTCGAGCAGTCGCATGGTCTGACGCATGTCGGCGGCGGTGCCTTCGGTGCGCCGCCCGGTCACGTCGTCGAGCATGAAGGTGCCCGTGCCGTCGCTGCAGAACAGCAGCGAACCGTCGCCCAGCACGACGTCGTGACGGGGGTCGCGGCCGGCCAGCCTGATCTGTCGCGGACAGCTCGACAGGCAGCGCTCGACGAGCTCCCACGGCAACTTGGCTCGCAGGAGCTCGCGATCGACTTCGGCTCCGGCCTCGGCGAGCAGCTCGATGGCCGCCGGGCTGTTGTAGCCGATGCCCACGTCGGCCAGCACCCGCGCCGTCTGCTCGTGAATGAACTCGCGCTCCGCCGCGCTGAGATACGAAAGCCTGCCCCCCGCCATGTGCCCCCCTTGATCGACCCTGGAGAATCTCGCGCAGCCGTAGCGTAAACTGTCGCTCGACCGACCCAATCCAACACGATATCGAGTCTGCGGCCAACCACGTAAAACAGGAGAAACCTCTCAGCCCATGACAGAAAAACCTGCCAATCCTTTCACTCAGAGGGTCCTGCCGTCCGGCGCCGGCGCGGCGTTCCCTGTGCCGGTGGAGGGCTCGATCGCAGGCCTGCCGTGTACCTGAGCTTAGGCAAGGCGGCCCGTACGCTCGGCGTCTCACCGGCCACGGTGCGGCGCTGGACGGCGTCGGGCTTTCTGCCCTGCGTGCGCACCGCCGGCGGCCACCGCCGCATCGAGAGCGACGACGTCGCGGAGCTGGCGCGCGCCATCGGCGGCAGCAGCCACCTCGAAGCGCGGCGCGCTCGCGAGCGCGAGCTGGAGACGCTGGTGCAGGCCTGCCTCGACGTCGCTTCGCGGCTCGACCAGACAGAGCTCCTGGCCGAGATCGCCCGGCACGTGACGGCGCTCTGTCGCTGTCACACCTGTGAGATCATGGAGTACCTGCCCGACCAGCAGGCGGTCCGCGTGCTGGCCGAGTACGACGCCAACGGCCGACGCTGGTCGACGGCGGGCGTCTTCGACCTCAGCGACTTTCCGGCGACGAGGCGCGTGCTCGACGGCCAGACGGCGATGACGGTGAACGTCGACGAGCGCGGCGCCGACGCCGCCGAGGTAGCGCTCATGCGCCGCTACGGCGAGAAGAGCGTGCTCATGCTGCCCCTCGTCTTTCAGGGTGACACGATCGGCTTGCTCGAGGCCTGCGACCGGGCGCAGTCGCGACGCTACACGGCGCAGGAGCTGCGTCTCTGCCGGGCGCTGGCCGGTCAAGCCGCGGTGGCCCTCCACAACGCCCGCCTGTTCGGCTCGGTGCGCGTCGCCGAAGCCGGGACGGCCCTGCTGCGCGAGAGGTTGCGCAGGCTCACAGAGGAGCTTGCCGGCCCGGCCGGCCCCCCGGAACAGGCGATGCCGGCCCTCTGCGAGGCCGTGCGCGCCGCCTTCGAAGCCCATTCGTGCGTGATCGCCCAGCGGGGTCGGGTCCTCGGCGCCGCCGTTGCCGCCGACCATCTTGCTGGGTCGCGAGGTGACGACCGCCTGGCCTACGTGGCGTGCGACCAGTGCGCCGGCCTCGAAGTCACCCTCGTGGCCGGCCCGCCGGTCACGCCGGGACAGACCGAGCTGCTCGAGCTCGTGGCGACCATCGCGGCCAGGTTCGGCGGCCAGGTTCGCCGCGCGGGTAAACAGCATCCCCGACCGGTTTTGGCCTGAACGTGGGAACAGTACGCTCGACCTCGCACGGCAGTCGTGCGTGGCCGACCGATGGAGGGCATCACCCGTGGGATCCTGTGACCGGCCTGTCCGTGACCGCCCGGCGACGGCCTTCGCCTCGACACGCGGGCGCCACGATGAGTGCCAGGGTGGCGGTTCCCAGAGAGGTGACCGCCGGAGAACGCCGCGTAGCGCTGGTCCCGGCCACCGTCGCCAAGCTCGCTGCTCGCGGCGTGCACGTGACGGTCGCCGCCGGCGCCGGAGCCGGCAGCTACTTCCCCGACGACGAGTACGCTGAGGCGGGCGCCGACCTGGTCGAGACGGCCGCGGAGCTCCTGCAGGACGCCGAGGTGGTCGTCAAGGTACGACCGCCGGCTCCGCACGAGATCGAGTTGCTCCACGAGGGCCAGGTGGTCATCGGGTTCATGGAGCCGGGCGGGGGGCTCGAAGGCATCGCGGGCCTGCGCGACCGCGGCGTGACAGCCTTTGCCCTGGAGCTCATACCGCGCATCACGCGGGCCCAGTCGATGGACGCCCTGAGCTCGCAGGCCTCGATCGCCGGCTACCGGGCGGTGCTGCTGGCGGCCTCGGGCCTGGGCCGCTTCTTTCCCATGCTGACGACCCCGGCCGGCACCATCCGGCCGGCCAGGGTGCTCGTGCTGGGCGCCGGCGTGGCCGGCTTGCAGGCGATCGCCACGGCGCGGCGTCTGGGCGCCATGGTCTCGGCCTACGACGTCCGCCCGGCGGCCAGGGAACAGGTCGAGTCGCTGGGCGCGAAGTTCGTCTCACTCGACCTCGACGCGTCGGCGGCAGGGGGCTACGCGCGCGCCCTCACCGCCGCCGAGCAGGAACGCCAGCGCGCCCTGCTCGGCGAGCACGTCGCCGGCTCCGACGCCGTAGTGACGACCGCCGCCATCCCGGGACGGAGTGCCCCGGTGCTGATCACCGCGGAGATGGTCGGGCGCATGAGGCCGGGCTCGGTCGTGGTCGACCTCGCGGCCGAAAGCGGCGGCAACTGCGAGCTCACCCGACCCGGCGAGACGATCGAGAGCGCGGGCGTGACCGTGTTCGGGCCGCTCAACGTGCCGAGCCTGCTGCCGGTGAACGCCAGCGAGACCTACGCCCGCAACGTGCTGGACTTTCTCGGCCTGCTGCTCGACGGCGGCGAGCTCGCCCCGCGCTGGGACGACGAGATCGTCGCGGCGAGCCTGCTCACCCGCGACGGGGTCGTGCTCCACGCACCGACGCGGGCGGCGCTCGACGAGCTCGCGGTGGCACGCCTTACGGGCCGCACACCGGGGGACCGGCCCGGCGAGCCGCGCGGCGAGCGGCCCGGCAGCGGCGCCAAAGAGGCCCCATGAGCGGCTGGACGGCTCTGTACATCTTCATGCTGGCCGCCTTCACCGGCTACGTCGTCATCGGCGCGGTGCCGGTCATCCTTCACACCCCGCTCATGTCGGGCGCCAACTTCGTGCACGGCATCGTGCTGGTCGGCGCCCTCGTCACCTTGGGCTTCGCCCGCACGCCGCTGGAGGAGGCCATCGGCGTGTTCGCGGTCGTGCTCGCCGCCATGAACGTACACGGCGGCTACGTCGTGACGGTGCGTATGCTGGCCATGTTCAAGAGCAGCCGCGAGCGCGACGCCGGCGGCGAAGGCGCGGCCGGCGGCGGTGCGGCCGGCGACAGTCGACCTTCGGAGGCCGGCGAACCGCCGGCCGCGGACCGGCCGTGAGCGTGGTCGAGGCGATCATCAAGGCGAGCTATTTCGCCACGGCGGTGCTGTTCATCGCCGGCTTGCGCAGCATGAGCTCGCCGGCGACCGCGCGGCGCGGCATCGTCTGGGCGGGCGTGGGCATGACCGTGGCGGCCGTGGCCACGCTGTTCACGCCGGGGATGCACCACCGGCCGCTCATGATCGGCGCCGTGGTCGTGGGCGTAGTGATCGCGCAGTGGTCGGGACAGCGCGTGCCCATGACCGGCATGCCGCAGATGATCGCGCTGTTCAACGGCATGGGCGGCGGGGCGGCGGCGGCCATCGCCGCCGTGGAGTTGATCAAGGGCGGAGCGGCCGTCGCCGCCCGGCGGCCGGCCGACGTCGCCATCTTCGCCGTGGTCGGCGCCCTGATCGGTGCCGTGTCGTTCGGCGGCAGCCTGATCGCCTTCGCCAAGTTGCAGGGTCTGGTCAAGCGGGTGCTGTCGTTCCCCGGCCAGAACGTGGCCGACCTGCTCGTGCTGGCGGTCGCCGCCGCCGCCGGGGTACTCGTCATCCTCGGTGAGACGGGCACGATCAGGCATGTCGGCACCCCGCTGGTGGCGGCCTTCATCGCCGTTGCCTTCGCGTTCGGCATCCTCATGACGCTGCCCATCGGCGGCGCCGACATGCCGGTCGTCATCTCGCTCTACAACGCCCTGACCGGTCTGGCGGTGGCCTTCGAGGGCTACGTGCTCGCCAACCCCGCGATGATCATCGCCGGCATGGTGGTCGGAGCGGCCGGCACGATGCTGACGCAGCTCATGGCGCGGGCCATGAACCGCTCGCTGGCCAACGTGCTCTTCAGCGGCTTCGGCGGCGCGCCGAGCGGCGACGCGCAGGCCGCGGCGACCGGCGCCGCGCGGCCGATCGACGCCGACGACGCCGCCATCATGATGGCCTACGCCGGCAAGGTGGTGATCGCCCCGGGCTACGGCATGGCCGTGGCGCAGGCCCAGCACAAGGTCTGGGAGCTCGCCCAGCTGCTGATCGACAGGGGCGTGCAGGTGAAGTTCGCCATCCATCCGGTGGCCGGCCGCATGCCGGGCCACATGAACGTGCTGCTGGCCGAAGCCGGCGTGCCCTACGACTTCATCTACGACCTCGACGACATCAACCCCGAGTTCGCCACCACCGACGTGGCGCTCGTGATCGGCGCCAACGACACCGTCAACCTGGCGGCCAGGACCGACCCCGCCAGCCCTATCTACGGGATGCCGATCCTGGACGTGGGCAAGGCCGGGAACGTGGTCGTGATCAAGCGCGGCGCGGGGGCCGGCTTTGCCGGCATCGAGAACCCGCTGTTCTTCGCCGACAACGTGCGCATGCTCTATCGGGACGGCCAGGAAGCGGCGGCAGAGCTGATCCGCGGCATCAAAAGCCTCTGACGGTCCCGGTGGCAGCCACCGGAGCGCGGGGCGAAGTGAAGGCGAAGTGAAGGCCGAGTGAAGGCCGACCGCTCGGCCCGCGAAAGTGCAAACGCTCGGACGGTGGGCCGCGCGCCCCGCCCCTCCCTACAGCAGCGGCAGCACGTGGGCCACGGCCCCGCCGACCAGCAAGGCGGTGACGATCGTGCCGGCGCTGATCGCGCCGGCCCGCCGCCAGCCCAGCTCGCGGCCGAGCATGGCGATGGTGGCTATGCAGGGCACGAAGATGGCGGCCACCAAGGCGTAGACGACGATCTGGTGGGGCGTCATGAAGGTGCGCAGGTTGTGCGCCGCGACGCCGAAGCGCGCCACCGCGAAGACCACCAGCATCTGCAGGGCGAGCTCCTTGCGCAGCACCGAGAGCAGCAGCGTCAGCCCCGTCACGGCCGGCAGGCCCAGCCAGACCACGACGAGCGGCCGCAGCGGCCCGATCAGATGCCAGATGAGGCCCGTCTCGTAGAGGGCGCCCAGCGCGAAGCTGCCGATCAGCATGATCGGCGCCGCCGCGTACAGAAACATCCAGAAGCGCTTCCAGGTCTTGGTCGCCACGAGGCGCAGCGAGGGGCGCCGGAACGGGAACATCTCCATCACGAGCCCCTCGGGCTCGCCCGGCAGGATGACGTTCAGCAGCAGCCCCGCGGCAAGGCCCACCGCGCCGAGGATGGCGAACACGAGCAGCGCCCACTGCCAGCCGACGAACAGCGAGACCGAACCCAGGATGACGGCCGTGCGCGCGCTGCAGGGCACCAGGACGACGAGCGCGCAGGCGATCGTGCGCTCGCGCTTGGTCGAGAGCACCCGCGTGCCCATGATGGCCGGCACGTTGCAACCGGCCGCGGCCATCAGCGGGATGACCGCGCGACCGTGCAGACCGAACAGGTGCATGACACGGTCGGCCAGAAAGGCGGCGGCGTTCATGTAGCCCGAGTCTTCGAGCAGGGCGAGCACGAAGTAGAAGGTGAGGATGTAGGGGATGCCGACCGCGAGCGCGGCGAGGATGCCGCCGTCGAGGCCCCAGAGCAGGGTACCCGCCAGCGCGCCGTAGCCGAAGACGCCGTGGACCGCCGAGGCGAGCACCGGCGACGCCGTGGCCATCCACACCGAGGTCAGCAGACTCGAAAGCCAGCCGCCGACGAAGAACAGAAAGGCGAACACCGCGGCCAGCACGCCGAGCAGGATCGGCACGCCGGTGAGAGGCGACGTGGTCGCCCGCCACCAGCGGTCGGCGGTCGACTCGCGCCCGCCGCCGTGGCCCTCGGTACAGGCCTCGGCGAGAGCCGTCGCGGCGGCGTGGCGGGCCGCGGCGATGGGCACCGCCAGCGATGCCGGGGCGGCCGCGCCGGCCTCGTCGAAGGCCGCGACCAGCTCCTGGTCTCCTTCGAGCAGCGCCAGGGCGGCGGCGCGCGGCGGCAGCCCCTCGGGCAGCGCCATATCGCCGTCTTCGAGCTCTGCGACCAGGCGGGAGACCTGCGTCTCGATCGCCGGCGAGTAGCGCACCGCGCGCCCGCGTCCGAGACCGTCTCTGGAGATGGCCACCGCGGCGGCGGCGACGGTGAGCTCGTCGAGACCCTCGCCGCGCCGCGCGACCGTGGCGACCACCGGCAGGCCCAGAGCCTGCGAAAGCGCCCGCGGATCGATGCGCAGCGACTGCCGGCGCGCTTCGTCGAACAGGTTCAGGGCGACCACGACTCGCAGGCCGAGGTCGACGAGCTGCAGCACGAGGTAGAGGTTACGCGGCAGGTTGGTGGCGTCGACCACGGCCACGACGACGTCGGGCTGCCAGTCGACGAGACCGTGACGCGCGACCCACTGGTCCTCTGAGACCGGGTCGAGGGCGTAGGTGCCGGGAAGGTCGACGAGCTGTACCTCCTGGCCGGCCCAGCGGGCGCGGGCGACGTTCAGACCAACGGTCATGCCCGGGTAGTTGGCGGTCTCGACCGCCGAGCCGGTCAGGCGGTTGAACAGGGTCGACTTGCCGACGTTGGGGTTGCCGGCAAGGCAGGCGACGATCGCGCTGGTGGAGCGCCGCTTGGTGCTCACGTCGCTGCAGGTCGTCGCGGCCACGGCGCTAGGCGCGCACGAAGATCTTGCCGGCGACCTCGCGGCCGAGTGCGTAGCGGGCGCGCCCGACGCGCACGAGAAGGGGTCCGCCGAAGGGCGCGATGTCTTCGACGGAGACGGCCGTCTCGGGCAGCAGGCCGAGCGAGGACAGGTAGCGCAGCAGGTCGGGCTGCTCGTCGGACACGAACGAGATCGTGCTCTTCTGCCCGGCGGAGAGCTCGGCCAGCGGCCGCGCCTGCTCGGGTGGCAGCTCGCCGTCGGCGCTCGGGATGGCGCGTCCATGGGGGCAGGTCTGCGGGTTGCCGAGATGCGCCGCCAGGCGCTCCTCGACCTCGTCGGAGAGGACGTGCTCGAACTTGCAGGCCTCGTCGTGGACCTGGTCCCAGGGAAGGTCGAGATAGTCGGTGAGAAAGCGCTCGCTCAGGCGGTGGCGCCGGACCAGGCGCAGCGCCTGGCGGCGGCCTTCGCTCGTCAGCAGCACACGGCCGGACGCGTCGCGTTCGACGAGCCCCTCGCCGGTCAGCCGCGAGACCATCTGCGACACGGAGGGCGCCGCCAGACCGAGCTCGTCGGCCACGCGACCCACGGTCGCCCCCTCGGGGTGCTGTGCCACCTTGAAGATGGCCTCGAGGTACTCCTCACGACTCTCGCTACGCTGGCTCGTGCCGCCCATGTTCGGCTCCCTTCGCTCCTTGCTTAGGATAGCCTACCTATGACTATTCGGCAATCGGACGATGAAACCTTAGCGACGGCATCGGACCGTAGAGGCCTGTGCGGGCTCCAGGCTCGAGCCTCAACGTCGGCGAGAGCCTTAGAGTAAGGCCCACCGCCGCGGGGATCACGAGGCGGTGGGCCGGGCAGGTCCCCGGGTCAGAGGGACCGTGCGAGGGCGCCCAAGGGAGCGCCCCGACCGAGGAGGGTCGGCTACAGGTTGCCACGACGACCTGAGAGCACCATGAGCGCAGGATATGGATCGACTGAGAGTTCCGGCGGTCGGCCCAGCCCGGGGCGGATCGGTCCGGCCCGGGGCGATCGGCGAGGCGTCGCCGCCGCCCTGCGAGCCCGGGGGAACTCGCGGCTCAGGCGGCCTGCGCGTCGCGGTCGTCGAGGTCCGGTGACGCGCAGTCGTCGGCCGTCTGCAGCTTGAGATCGAGCCCGCCGCAGCGCGGACAGGCGAGGGGTGCGCGGAACAGCTGCGAAGGCTCCTGGAAGATGTCCATCGCAAGACCGCACTGCCTGCACGACGCGAAGATCATGCCCACTCCCTTCTCGGGCGGCCCACCGGCCGCGACCCCTGTCAGGCGTACGGCTCGACTATGGCAGCGGAAGGTCAGGCTGTCGTGAGCGGACGGTGAGATCGCCGCAAGCCCGTCGGCGTCAGCGCAGCGCTTCGTGCAGCGCCGCCGAGACGGCGCGCAGGCCGCCCTCGAGCTCGGCCGCCGTAGGCCAGCCGAAGCCGATCCGCATGTGGCGGCGGGACTGCTCGAACCAATGCCCCGGACCGACGTAGGTGGCGTGCTCGTCGCTCAGCCGGCGATAGAAGTCGTCGACGTCGACCGGTGCCGCGGGCCTGATGCGCGGAAAGCACACGACGCCGCCCCTGGGCTCGACCCACTCCAGCAGCTCTTCGCCGGCCATCCAGGCGCGCATCGTGGCCAGCGCCGCGCGGATGCGCCCGCCGACGTCGGCAAGCCAGGCGTCGCGGCCGCGCAGCGCCTGATAGGCGATCTCCTCGTCGACGACGCTGCCGCAGATGCCGATCTGCTCCTTGGCGGCCAGGAAGGTGGTCATGAGCTCGCGGTCGCGGGTCATGAGCCAGCCGGTGCGGATGCCGGGGATGCCGTACGTCTTCGAAAGCGACGACACGCTGACGACCCGCGGCGAGAGCGAGGCGGCGCAGGGCAGCGGCGTGCCGAAGGTCATCTCGCGGTAGGTCTCGTCGACCAGCAGCCGGCAGCCGGCCGACTCGACCAGCGCCACCAGGCGGCGCAGGTCGGACTCGCTCATGAGCTGTCCGGTGGGATTGTGCGGCTGCGTGACGCTGACGTACTTCGTGCGCGGCGTCACGAGCCCGGCCAGGCGGTCGATGTCGATCGCGAAGCCCTCTTCGAAGGCCAGGTCGAGGAAGCTGATGTCGGCCTCGATAGCGCGCGGCGTCTCGATGTTGGTCGCGTAGTTGGGCCGCACCACGACCAGGTGGTCCCCTTTCTCGAGGAGCGTCGTGGCGATGATGAAGAGGGCGCCGGCGGCGCCGGCCGTGACGAGCACGTCGTCGGTGGTGAGGCCGCCGCCGGCCGTCCGGGCGACGATCTCGCGCAGGCCGGGGTGACCCTCGTGGCTGCCGTAGAACAGCACGAGGTCGCGCAGGCCGGCGCCGACCTCGGCGAGCGAGCGGTCGCGCACGGAGCTCTCCGAGAGATTGAACTTGATCCGCTCGTAGCCGAACTCCTCGGGCGACTCGACTTCGATGGGCATGCGCACGTACTTCATCGTGATCCCTCCTGCATCGACTGGGCGAGCTCGGCCCCCCAGAGGCGCGCCTTGTCGAGCTCGCCCTCGCGCAGCGGCCCGAACTTGCCAGTGACGACGAAGCTCCGCGGTTTGCCCAGCGGCTCGTAGCCCGCCTTCGTCAGGCCCTTGGCGATGGCCGGGGCGGAGCTTCCCCAGGGACCGGGCACGCGCGTCTCAAAGGCGGCCGCCCGACCGTGTCCGGCCGGCAGCGCCGCGAGCCACGCCCGCATCGGCGGGTGCGACAGATCGGGCGGCGACGGCGCCCTGCCGGGGTTGGCGGCGATGCTCGCGCGCATCAGCTCCGATGGCAGCTTGAAACCCAGCACTGGGGCGCCGGCCACGATGAGATCGACCCCGGCCAGGGCCTCGACGGTGGCATCGGCGGTGGAGAGCGCCTGAGTCTGCGGCCCGATGCCCGCGGCCACGGCGCGGGCGACGGCGGCGGTGTTGCCCCATAACGATTCGTACACCACGACGGCCTGCATGGCAGCCACCTTCCTGTCGGCACGCCTATGCTACCGCAGCCCGCCGGTCGCGGCGTCGCGGCGGGGCGGCGTCGCGGCGCGGTGAGCTCTTTACGAGCCGACGACCGGCGGTTTGAGCGTGGTCTCCAGCGAGGTCTCGGGCGGCTGCCGGCGCCCCGGCCCACCGCCGGCCTCGACGGCGCCGCCGAGGCGAAGCAGGGGAAAGCACACCGCCCCGGCCAGCCCGAGGGCACCGATCACAAGGAACGCGCGCCGGCTGCCCAGCGTGTCCATGGCAAAGCCGCCGCACAGCGGCCCCAGGGCATAGCCGCCGAGATACACGATCGTCCAGGCGCCCATGTAGCGCCCGCGCAGCTCGAGTGGCGCCAGGGCGGCCACGACGGCCGACGCAACGGGGATCAGCAGCACGACCCCCAGGCTCACCAGCAACACCAGGGCGGCGGTCGGCCAGCCCCAGGGCAGCAACGGCCCGAGTCCGAGGCCGACGCCCATGAGAGCGCTCGCCGCGGAGCACAGCAGCAGCGGGTTCCAGGAGCGTGTCAGGCGGATGACGGGATACTGCAGGATGCTGAGGCCCAGCGCGTAGACGAGCAGCAGCCGGGCCCACTGGCCGGCCGTGATGCCGAGCGTCTGCTGCAGCGCGACGGGGAAGGTCGACACGACTTGGCCGAAGCCGTACAGGGGCAGCAGGGCGACCCCGCAGAAGGCCAGGAAGCGCCTGTCGCGCAGGATGTGTCCGAAGCCGGCGGCCGCCGGGCTGTGCCCGGCGGCCGCCGGCTTCGTCTCGCGCAGCCCGCCGACGATGATCACGAGAAAGACCAGGCAGACCCCGCCTCCGGCGATGAAGAGCCCGCGAAACCCGGGGCCGCCGCGCAGAAAGGCCAGCGCGATCAGGGGGCCGACGACCATGCTCGCGTTGATCGCCGTCCTGACGATCCCGAAAGCCTCGGTGCGACGATGCTCGACCGTCAGATCAGCGACCATGGCGTTGCTGCCCGTGAGGAACATCGACCAGCCGAAGGCGGCTTCGACGACGACCAGGATCACGACCTGCAGTAGCGTGTGGGACAGCCCGAGCCCGATGTAGAGGACGGCGCTGCCGCAGACCGCCAGCATGAGGACGCCGCGGCGCCCGACGCGGTCGGCGAAGGCGCCGCCGAGGATCTGGAACGGCAGGCCGACGAGCCCGGCGACGCCCAGCACGAGGCCTACGATCCCCATCGAGATGTGCAGGCTGCCGTTCAGGAACAGCGTCTCGAACGGAAAGCACATGTCGACGCCGATGACGTAGACCAGCAGACCGATCGTGAGCAGCCAGAACTGCGGCGGGAACTCGCTGAGGCTGCGGCGGGCGCGGAACGCCAGGGAGCGGCTCATCGGCCGACCTGCTCCCCCTCTGACGATGCCGCCTGCTCGCTCACACGGGCAAGTCTACTCTCGGGCGTCCCCGACTACTCAGGACTCTCGAGCCGCAGGTCGCGCACCCCGGCCCGGGCCGCGTCGGACGCGGCGTCGGACAGCAGCGCCTGGGCCGCCGATTCGGCTTCGAGTCGCGCCACGTAGTGGGCGATCTCGCGTTCGACCGCGACCTCGTCCCAGCCGAGCACGGGCGCCATCAGGCGCGCGGCGCCGTCGGCGGCCAGCCGGCCGCGGTCGGGCGCCTCGAAGGCGATGTGGGTGCGACGGGTGAGCACGTCGTCCAGATGCAGCGCGCCCTCGCACTGCGCGGCGTAGCGGACCTCGGCGCTCAGGTAGGTCTCGGCGCCGGCGAGCGGAGCGGCCAGGGCGGGGTCGGCGACGAGCAGGTCGAGCACCTCTTCGGCCAGCGTGCCGTACCGCGCGACCAGGTGGTCGAGCTGGCCCGCTGAGAGGGTAGCGGCCCCGGCGTGCCGGCTCAGCCTGAACCCGGCGCCCGCACGGCCCACGGCTCCGAGGACCGGGATGTCGGCGGTGCGGCTGGCGTCGCTCGCGAACGGCAGGTCGGCGGCGGCCTTGTCGACGGCGTCGCGCGCCATCAGCCGGTAGGTGGTGTACTTGCCGCCGGCCACGCTCACGAAGCCCGGTGCGCTGCGCCGCACGGCGTGGTTGCGAGACAGCTTGGCGGTCTCCTCCGCCGTGCCGCCGAGCAGCGGCCGCAGCCCGACGTAGACGGCGATGACGTCGGCGAAGCTGAGGGGCTCGGCGAGCACCTTGTTGGCGTGCTCCAGCAGATACTGGATGTCGGCGTGCGTGGCCGACGGGTGGTCCAGGTCGTAGTGCCAGTCGGTGTCGGTCGTGCCGATGATCCACTGCCGGCCCCAGGGCAGCACGAACAGCACGCTCTTCTCGGTCGGCAGGATCAGCGCGTAGTCCGACTTGATCCGGTCGCGGGGCACGACGATGTGCACGCCCTTGGACGGCCGCACGATCATGGGGTCGGCGATGCCCGCCAGGCGCTCCATCTCGGTGGTCCAGATGCCGGTGGCGCTGATCACCGTACGAGCATGAAGCTCGAGCTCAACGCCGCCCTCGAGGTCGTGCAGGCGGGCGCCGGCCACCCTGTCGCCGTCGTGCAGGAAGTCGGTCACCGCGACCGCCGAGGCGCAGACCGCGCCCAGCGAGGCCGCCGTGCGCGCCAGCACGAGGGCAAAGCGCGCGTCGTCGACCTGGGCGTCGTAGTAGCGGATGCCACCGGCGAGAACGTCGCCGCGCAGACCGGGAGCCGCCTTCAGGCAGGCGCGCCGCGACAGGTGCCGGTGGCGCGGCACCGCCGGGTGCAGGCCGGCCAGCGAGTCGTACAGCAGGAGTCCCGCGCCCATGTAGAAGCGATCCCAGACCTTGCGCCGCAGCGGGAACAGGAAGGGCGTGGGATGGACCAGGTGCGGAGCGATCTTCTCGATCAGCAGCCGCCGTTCGTGCAGCGCCTCGCGCACGAGGGCCACGTCGAGATGCTCGAGATACCGCAGCCCACCGTGGATCAGCTTGCTGGAACGGCTCGACGTGCCGGCGGCGAAGTCGCGGCGTTCTACCAGAGCCACCGACAGGCCGCGACTCGCGGCGTCGAGCGCGACCCCGCAACCGGTCACGCCGCCGCCGACCACGAGGACGTCGAAGGTCTCCGCGGCGAAACGCTCAAGGGCGCGCCGGCGAGCATCGGGACCCAGCCAAGTCGCGCGCGCGTCAGCGACCACCATACGACCTCCGTGTTCCAAGCCGCGTCTGTCGCGGCGATTCAGGCACCGGCACGACCGGCCGGCGCGTCACTCACGCGGTTCACGGCGAGCTCGAAGACGTCGGGCACATGCCACTCCGAAGAGAGCATCACGGGCCGGCCGAGCTCGTCGAAGTCGACTTGTTCGATCTGCTGCAAGGGAGAGCCGACGGACACTTCGAGCAGCCGCGCGAGGCGCCCGTCGGCGACCACCGGATGCAGGGTCGCGAGCGCGCTCCGTACCTCGGCGTGGGCCTGCTCGAGCAACGCGTACAGCGACGTCGAGTCGGCGACACGCTCGGCGACGTCGCCGAGCAGAGCCGTCGAGATGCGGTCGGCCGAATACACGACCGGCCGGCCGTCGGCGGTACGGATGCGCTCGACGAGGAGGACCATGTCCGTGGGAGCGATCGCCAGGGCGGTCGCCTCGTCGCTCGTCGCCACGCGGACCAGGTGCCGGATCAGCCTGCGTCCGGGCTCCAGCCCTGCTTCGCGGATCATCGCCGTGTAGCTCAGGTTGAGGTTCAGCGTGTGGCGATGACGGGGCAGTGCTGTCACGAACGTGCCGGTGCCGTGGCGGCGCACCAGATACCCGGCCTCGACGAGCCCGCGCACGGCTTCGCGGATGGTCGCCCTGCTGACTTCGAAGCGAGCGGCCAGCTCATCCTCGTTGGGGAGCCGGTCACCGGCGGCGTAGACGCTCGAGAACAGGTCGCTGAGCAGCGCGTCGCGTACGCGGTCGGGCAGCTTTGGGCGAGACTTTGCGTTCATGCCATGCCCGGCCCCTGGTCGCGGGCCGCCGCGGCGGCCGCCGTCATGTCGAGGACCGCGCTGATCTGGGCGGCCAGGTCCGGCGCGCCGGGCAGCCGTCCCTCGAAGATCGCGCCCCCGATCGTGAACCCCCACGCCCCCGCTCCGGCGACGAGCCTGATCTGTTCAGCCGTCGCGATCGAGCCGGCCACGACGACCGGTCCCGGCGAGGCGACCACGACGTCGTGGGTGAGGGCGATCGGGTCCTCCCCGGGGCTGCGATAGGCGAGCAGGTCGAGGCCGTAGACGCCGTTCATGGCGGTGAGATCGCGGGCGTCCTGGGTGATCTCCGCGATGGTGCCGAGAAGGACGCTGGGGTGACCGTCGATGCGGCCCGGAAACGGGCAGTACCTGATGCCGCTGCCGGCCAGGATGCGCACGCCGTCGTCGGCGTGAGTGCCGCCCAGGATCCAGTCGACGCCGATGTCGCGTCCCGCCTTGAGCGACGCGATCTCCGACTCGCGTGAGGTCGACACGACCTCGAGCATGACCTCGAGGCCGTCGGCGTGGGCCTTCTCGGCCACGACGGCGAGCTCGTCGGGGGTCGCCCCGATGTCCTTGAAGCCGACGTACCGGAGCGCGGTGCCGCGCAGGCTCTCGTAGACTCCGGCGGCGCCGGGGACGGTGCTGTCGTTGTGGGTCAGCATGAAGGTGAAGTTCACCGCGGGACCTCCTGGCGGGCGGAAGAGCCTTCGGGCAGAAGCTGGGCGAGCCCGTCGATCACGAAGTCGGGCGTGATCGCGGCACCGGCGAGGCCCCCGGCGGGGGTCGCCCCCGTCAGCGTGAGGACCCCGGTCATGCCGAGCGACAGGGCCATGGCGACGTCGGTGAGCAGACGGTCGCCGATCAGAGCGACGTCGCGCGCGGGCAGGCCGAGCCGGTCGAGCAGGGCGCGCGCCATGTGGATGCTCGGTTTGCCGACCACCGCCTCGGCGCGGGCTCCCGTGCAGGCCTCGATGGCCGCCAGCATGGCGGCGCAATCGGGCAGCCCGCCTTCGGGCGTCGGACAGTACGGGTCGGGGTTGGTGGCCACGATGGCGGCGCCGTTGTAACGCACCGCCCGGTAGGCGGCGTTCAGCTTCTCGTAGTCGAAGGTGCGGTCGAACGAGACGACCACGACCTGCGTCTCACGCGGGTCTTTGGTCACCGCGAAGCCGGCCCCGCGGATCTCGTCGATGGTCGAGCGCTCGGCTACCGCGAGGACGGTCTCGCCGGGGTGCTCGCGACCCAGGTACTCGACCAGCGCGTCGACCGACGTGACCACGTCGGCGCGCGTCGCGGCTATGCCGAGGCGGGTCAGCTTCCGCGCGTAGTCGGCGGCGGTCTGGAGCGGCTTGTTGGTCGCAAAGACGACACGCGACCCGGCGTGCCGGATGGCGGCGATCGTCTCGGCGGCGCAGGGCAGCAGGGCGTCGCCCAGGTAGACCGTGCCGTCGAGGTCGAAGGCATACCCGGGATAGATCCGCGTGGGCCGGCCGGTCACCGGCAGGCTCGCCGTATCGGCGCTCGCGGTGTCCCGGCTCGCGGCACCGGCGCTCGCGGCGTCCCGGCTCGCCGCGTCGCCAGTCATGCCGCACCGCTCGCCGCGCCACCGAGGGCAGCGGCCGCGGACAGGAGCCCGTCGACGCAGGCGGAGTCCCAGATGCCCAGAAAGCTTGCCATGTCGGCCACCGAGAAGCGGTCGCGCATCAGATGGCAGCTCGCCACCGCCCAGCGCGCGGTGGCCTCGTCGGCCGGGGGCGTGACCTCGGAGAACAGCACCGGGGCGCCGGCGGCGCGCAAGGCCGCCACGAGCGCCTCGGGCCCGGCGAGCAGGTCGCGCAGGATACGGTCGTGGGCCGCCCAGTCACGCGCCGCCGCCGCGACGCGCTCGCCGGCGGCGGCCCAGCGGGTGAGCTTGCGCGCGTAGTCGCGCCAGCACTCCTCGCCCATGGCGCCGCTGGGGTCGATGCCGCGGAAGGCCGCCCGTACGCCGGCTTCGGCCGCGGCCGCGTCGGGCACCCGGACGTGCGAGAGCCCGCCGTCGGCCAGCTCGTCGAGGACGCGCTGCCAGAGCAGCGCGGCGATCACGCTGCTGGCGCCCACCTGGGCGCCGTGCAGAGCCGCCTCGCGGCCGGTCTGCATGGTCGCCATCTCGAGCAGATGGGCGACGGTGTGCTCCATGCCCGAGCAGGGGGCCGTGGTGCCGGCGACACCCATCGAGACGCCGCTCAGCGTGAGGGTCGCGGCGACCTGGGTCAGCGCCGCGCGGTCGGCGCCCGGCACGCGGGGCGCGGCCTCGAGCACGGCCGCTCCCTGTTCGCGAGCCAGCGCGACGACCGTCGCGCAGTAGGTGTCGTCCATGCCGAGCAGCGTGGCCAGATACCAGTCGGCGGGCGCCGTGAAGGTGGCGATCAGGTCGGCGAAGCCGGAGACGTTCATCTCGACCGGGGCCGCGACGAGGACGTCGGTGTCGATCACCAGGGCGTCGGCCCAGGCCGTCGGCGTCGTGCGCTTCACGCCGCTCACGAGCAGCACGGAACGATCGTCGGCGAAGCCGTTGACGCTGTTGGCGGTCTGCACCACGACGTAGCCCATGCCGTGCGCCGCCGCGACGACCTTGCCGATGTCGGCGACCGTCCCCGAGCCGACCGCCACGAGACAAGCGGCGCCCTCGCAGTCGCGCGTGGCCGCGGCCAGGGTCTCCTCGTCGGCGTGCACGGGACGACCGGGCGCGCCGAGGGTGACACTGCGCACGGCAGAGCGCGCCGCCAGGGTACCGGTGACGAAGTCGAGCAGGTCGGTCGCGCGATAGCGCTTCGGGGTCAGGTCGGAAAGGACGGCGACGGGGCCCGGGCGCCCGCGCGTGCCGACGAGATCGGCGACGACCTGCGGCAGGGCCGCCAAGGCGTCGTCGCCGAGGACGACGGTCTGCAAGCCCAGCGGTTCGAGCCTGGCGGCCTCGGGCGCCGCCGCGAGCCGGCGCCTCAATGCCTCGAGGTCGAACAGGTCGGTCATGAAAGGGCTACCTCCGCGGCATCAGACAGGTCAGGTCTCGCCGTCAGTCTCGTGGCTCTTTGACAACGATAACGTCAGACGTCTGATGTTTCAACCGCCGAGGATCCCCGGCTCGCCGGACCAAGGCACGCCGGCGCTCGGCAGCGAAAGGAAGGAACGGCAGCGATCAGCGGCCGGCTCCCTGCCGGCGCGGCCCGCGACGGTCTGTGGCGACGGCCGCCGCGGTCAGCGCGCGAGCAGCCGCACGCCGGCGGGATCGACGTACACGCCGACCTGTGTGTCGGGCGGCATGGTCAACGCCCTGAGGCTGGGCACGTCGGCCACCAGCTTGCCAAGATCGGATTCGAGGGTCATGCGCGTGACCGAGCCCAGGAAGGTATGCATGAGCACCTTGCCCGCGAAGGCTCCTTCGGGCACGGTCTCCCCGGCGGGCACTTCTTCGAGATTCACCGACTCAGGCCGGATCAGCACCATCACGCTGTCGCCCGTGGCGCAACCGTGGTCGTGGGTCACGCGGATGGGACGCGCCGCCGGGCCGACCGCTACCGTTCCGTCGGCCTGTACGCGGCCGTCGAAGCCGTTCATGAGGCCCACGAAGTTGGCCACGAACTCGGTCGCCGGGCTGCGGTAGATCTCGGCGGGCGCGCCGATTTGCTCGAGGTTGCCGTCGGACATGACGGCGATGCGGTCGGAGATCGACAGCGCCTCTTCCTGGTCGTGAGTGACATACAACGTGGTGATGCCCAGCTCGGTCTGGACACGCCTGATCTCCTGGCGAAGCTCGACGCGCACCTTGGCGTCGAGCGCCGAAAGAGGTTCGTCGAGCAGCAGGATGGCGGGCTCGATGGCGAGCGCCCGCGCCAGCGCGACGCGCTGCTGCTGACCGCCGGAAAGCTCGTGCGGGTAGCGCTCGGTGCGCGTCGCGAGGCCGACCAGAGCGAGCAGCTCCTCGGCCCGCGTGCGGGACTTGTCGCGGGCCACCTTGCGCATGCGCAGACCGAACTCGACGTTCTGCCGCGCGTTCATGTTCGGAAAGAGGCTGTAGGCCTGGAACACCATGCCCATGTTGCGCTTGCTGGCCGGCACCGAGAGCACGTCCTGGCCGTCGACCAGCAGGTCGCCGGCGGTCGGCTGCTCGAACCCGGCGACGATGCGCAAGGCCGTCGTCTTGCCGCAGCCGCTGGGGCCGAGCAGCGAGACGAGCTCGCCCGAGGCGACTTCGAGCGACAGTTCGGACAGCGCCGTTACCTCGTCGAACTTCTTCTGGATGTGGTGGAGATCAAGCCTGGCCATGTAGTCCTCTCCTCACCGGCTGACCGCCGTGGTGCCTGGGCTGCTGCTCGTCCGGCCTCGGGTCCTGGACAGGAAGAAGAGGCCCATCATCGCCCCCCAGGTAAGGGCGAAGCTGATGATGGCGAGCGCTGCGGCCGGGTTGGCTGTAGTGTTACCGATATAGTAGATATACACCGCGAACGTGTTGAACAGCAACAGGCTCGAGATCGTGTACTCGCCCATGACGATGGCCAGTGTGAGGAAGGCCGCGCCCAGCATGGCGGTGCGGATGTTCGGCAGGATCACGAACAGAAGCGTCTTCCAGCCGGGCGCGCCGACGCTCTGCGCAGCCTCGGTGAGCACGCGCACGTCGATCGCCCGCATGCCGGCGTCGAGCGAGCGGTAGGTGAACGGCAGCGCCAGGATCACGTAGATGAACGCCAGGATCTGTGAGCTGCTGAGCAGCCACGGCATCAGGTTGAAGGCGCCCGACAGCCCCACGACCAAGCGCGACCGGTGGCACGACGAACGGGAGGATGGTGATGAGGTCCATGACGGGCCGCACCTGCGGCAGGCGCAGGTGGACCCAGTAGACGGTGGGCACCATCAGGACCATGCCGATCACGACGGTCTCGACCGCTAGTCGCAGCGAGAACAGGAAGCTCGTGCGGAACATGGGGTCGTGGAAGATGTAGCTGTACCACTTGAAGCCGTAGGCGTGGGCCCCGGTCTCGAGGCTGAACTGCAGGGTCGAGTAGAGCGGCACCAGAAAGTACAGGGCCGCCATGATGAGCCAGAACCAGGTCCAGAACGACATGTGGCGCTTGCGCGCTTTCTTGCGGTGCGGATGACGGGTCAGCTCCTCACCGGCCATGGTCGGCGCTATCGTGCCTTCTATCGGAGCCATCTGGCCGCCCTTCGTTGCAGCATCGCGTACGCCAGCACGGTCACCCCGACGATGACGATCATGCCGAAGGCGAGCGCGTCACCCAAATGCGGGTTGGTGATGACGACGTTGCCCGAGAGCACCGAGCCGATCAGCACCGGCACGATGTTGATGCCGCCCGAAGCCAGCGCGTACGGCGTTGCGTAGGCACTGAAGGCGTTGCCGAACAGCAGGACGGTCGCGCCCGCGAGGCTGGGCAGCAGGACCGGCAGGCCCACGTGCCACCAGTACTGCGACTGCGTCGCCCCCAGGTTCTCGGCGGCTTCGCGCCACTCGGTCCGCAGACCCTCGATCGAGGGCGCGATGACCAGGATCATGAGCGGCAGCTGGAAGTAGATGTAGGTGAGCGACAGGCCGGCCAGGCTGTAGATCGTGAAGTGGGGATAGATGTGCACGCCCAGATGGGTGAGCAGCACCGTGACCACTCCCGTCGGTCCCAGGGTGGCGATGAACGCGAAGGCCAGCGGGATGCCGGCGAAGTTCGAGGCGACCCCGCAGAAGGTGGTCAGCAGCGGCTGGATCCAGCGCGGGCCGCGGCCGCGCACGGCCGCGTAGGCGACGAACAGCCCGAACAGCCCACCGCCGACGGCGCTGACGACGCTGACCTCGATGCTCGAGATGTAGGCGGCGCGGTATTGCCCCGTGAACAGGGCCCGAAGGTTCATGAGCGTGAAGCCGCCGTTCACGCCCTGGAACGTCTTGAACACGAGGACGATGACCGGCAGCAGCATGAAGAACGCCGCGTAAGCGAAGAAGGGCAGGACGCCCGCCCAGGCGACCAGTCCCCGCCGGCCCTTGCGGGGCCGGCGGGGCTGGGTCGACTGGTCGGAGCGAAGGACCGGGGCGAGCTCCTCGCCCAGGACCTGTTCCCTGTCCTGCGACACGTCGGTCATTCTGGTGACACGGCTTCGCCCATGGCGTGCACGCGTCTACGAGTCAGCCGTGACACCTGATCTGCCTGGGCTCAGGCGCCGAGTACTTTGGTGCCCCACTGGGCGGTGACCACTGCGGACGCCTTGGTGAGCTGAGCCTGGCTGGCGAACTGGATGTTGGCGTACGAGCTCGCGGGCGGCAGCTGCGCGCTGACCGAGGCGGGAATCACGCCGCGCTTGGCCATGTCGGCGTAGCGCGCCGGGTGCGTGAAGCCCTCGAGGTACAGAAGCTGACCTTCGTCTGAGTAGATGAACTCTTGCCACAGACGGGCGGCGTTCGGGTTGGGGGCCGTCTTGCTGATCGCCTGGCAGTAGAAACCGCCGTAAACGCCGGTCTTGGGGATGGACACGGTGTACGGGGGGTTGCCGGCGAACGACTTCTTGTTGGCCAGGTTGAGATAGTCCCAGATGATGGCGATCGGCGTCGAGCCCTTGGAGATGTTGGCCGGCAGCGCGTCGGCCGGAATGAAGTTGCCGATCTTCTTGAGCTTGGCGAAGAACTCGATACCGGGCTCGATGTTGTCGAGCGAGCCGCCGTTGGCGAGGGCCGCGGCGAAGACCGCCGAGAAGGCGTCGTTGGCCGAGCGCGGGTCGCCGTCGATGGCCACCTGGCCGTGGTAGCGCGAATTCGTCAGGTCGGACCAGTCCGTGGGCGGGGTCTTCTGCACGTTCAGGTTGGTGCCGAACGAGATCACGCCGTAGTAGTCGCCGTACCACAGACCGCCCGGATCCTTCATGGCGGTCGGGATCGTGGCCCACGTGGCCACGAAGTAAGGCGTGAACAGGCCCTGAGCCGCGCCCTGCGCGGCAAACGACGGGCCGACGTCAACGACGTCGGGAGCGCGCGACTGGCCCTTGAGGCTCACGATGGCCTGGTTTTCCTGCGCCGACGTGTCGTTGGGGGCGGCGTTGTTGACGGTGATGCCGTACTTCGACTGGAAGGCGCTGATGATCTTGCCGTAGTTGGCCCAGTTGGGCGGCAGGGCGATGGTGTTGAGCTTGCCCTCAGCCTTGGCCGCCGTCTCGAGGGCGGAGAGGCCGCCGCTGGGCAGGGCCGTCGCCAAAGCCGTAGGCGTCGATGAGGAGCTGCTGCTGCTCGAACCCGAGCTGCCGCAGGCGCTCAGCAATGCGGGGACGGCGCCGAGACTCGCCAGTCCGACGGCGCCGATCGCGCCGCGCTCGACGAACTGCCGCCGGGTGAGGCCGGGTTTCTTGGGGTCCGTACCTGGAAGCCTGTCTTCACTCATCGTCCATCCTCCTGCGCCAATGCCGTGGATACAGCCCGGCTTGCGGAGTACTGGGAAACCCCCCAGTCCCCATGCCTACGCTGTTCTTATCACAGCCGTCACGGACAGGGCAACAATGAGCTGAAGACCAAAGCCTTCGCGGCTGCGGAGCCGTAGTCTCGCAGGACTTCGTGAGCAGCCGATGAGACAGCGGTTAGGACTCGATGTGGGCGCCGCCCGCGCTCTCGGGCCTGATCCCTCAGGCCCGATGTTTGACGGCGGCGTCGGCGAGGACGTCGGCGGCCTCGTTCAAACGCAGGCCGACCACGTCGAGCCGCCGCAGCAGCTCGCGGAACTTGAGGACGTCCATGCTGAGCTCGCCGCTGAACAGCCTGCCCAGCTCGACGTCGTACAGGCGGCGGATCTCGTTGGCCGACTTCTTGGACAGCAGCGCGGCCTGACCGGTCTCCTTGGGGTCTCGCGCGATCGTCTTGACCGCCAGCTTCAAGTCTGAGACGCCGCACTCGGTCGAGTCGAGGATGTCGGCGAAGCCGTCGGCGAGCTTGATCTCGTACAGGTCCCATTCGCGCACGAAGTCGCGAAGATTGTCGAGCACGTCGTCGATCGAACGCGACAGCCTGAAAAGGTCCTCGCGATCGATAGGGGGCACCAGCACGCCGGCGAGCCTGGTCACCAGCTCACCTCGGAGCACGTCGCCGCGATGCTCGATCTCGGCCATCTGCTCGTGCGCCGTACCGGGCTCGAGCTCACCCTTTGTCACCTGGCGCGCCAGCCGGCAGGCGGCGATGGTCTCGGCGAGCTGGCGGTCGAGGGTCGCGATGAGGCCGGGAACGTCGCCCCTGCCGAGACCATGCGCCGCTCGACGAACCCGCGGTGACCTCAAAGCACGCTCATCCTTTCCGCCGCCGGCGCGGGTCCGCGACCTTCCTGCAACGCGGGGGCGCCGACCCCGCCGCCGGCTAACTTACTACTGCCCTGATAGGATAATCATTATACTGCCGATCGCCGCCGATCGCCACGGTCGGCAGGCACGCCCCGCAGCCCGACCAGCGCGACCCCGGCCACGGTCACGAGGCCACCGCACAGCTCGAGCGCCGTGGGCCGCTCGCCCAGCCAGAAGAAGGCGATGATCACGGCGAGCGGCGGGATCAGGCACAGGGCATTGACCACGAGCGCGGCCGGCGCACGCGCGAGTGCGTGGGTCCACGCCAGGTAGGCGACCACGCCCGGGAACACGGCCAGATAGACCACGGCGGCGGTGGCGCTCCAGCCGGCCGCCGCGATCTCGGCCGGCAGACGGCCGGCGAACGGCAGCACGAAGATCGTGCCGCACCAGATGCACCAGGTCGTCATCTGCAGCGGCGCGTAGCGTCGCAGCAGCGGCTTCTGAAAGACGAAGTAGACGCTCGAAGCGAGCGCCGCAAGCAGCGGCCACAGCACCTGCAGCTCGACGTGCAGCCGGCCGCCCTGGCTGAGCGAGATGAGCGCCACGCCGGCAAAGCCCACGACGGCTCCCACCCACCCCAGACGGCTGAGGCGCTCGCCGAGAAAGACCGTGGCCAGACCGGCGGCGATGATCGTCTGGCTGGCGACGATCATGCTGGTCACGCCCGCCGCCACGTGCTGCTCGCCGATGGCCAGGGCGACCTGGTAGACGCCGATGCCACAGAAGCTGAGCGCGAAGATGACCGGCAGGTCGCGCCGCTGCGGCAGACCCACCCTCAGGGGGCGCGCCAGGGCGAGCAGGAGAAGCGAGGCGAGGATGAACCGCAGGGCGACGAGCTGAAAGGGACCGTAGCCGCGCAGGCCGGCGCGGATGCCGGCGAAGACCGAGGCCGAGAAGACGATCGTCACGGCGACCGCGACGAGCGCCCCGCGACGGTCGCCGCTGGGCGCCGGAAGCCGCGGCGCATCGCCCGATGGTCGCGTAGCGACTCGTCGCCGGGCGGCCACGATGGCGCGGCTTGCCCGGGCGGCGGGGCGACCATGGTCGGTGCCGCCCGACGGGTGGTCGGCGCGGGCCGGCGCCCGGACCTTCTCGTGGCGCGGCGCGGCGTGCCCTCGCCGTCCGTGACGCCTTTCGACGAGGTGAGTCCGCGGGCGTCACGACCCTAGATCGCGACCAGTACCATGACGACGGTGGCGACCGCCAGCGCGAGCCCTATCGCCGTCACTACGACGACCGCCCACCAGTCCGGGGCGACCGGTCCGTCGACCCTGAGCGCGGCGTCGATCTGCCGGGTGCGCAGCAGGGCGTAGGCGATGATGAAGGCGCCGAGCACGCCGTACCCGGCCCCCAGGAGCGCGTAGGCGACGCGCGAACCGCCGATCAGCGCCGGGACCACGCGACCGACGGCGAGGGCCACCCCCACCGATCCGATACCCGTACGCAGCCAGGCGAGATAGGTCCGTTCGGCTGCGAGCCAGGTGCGCCGCGGAGCGCTCGCGCCGTAGGGCGTTCCCTGATCGCCCTGCCTGCCGGCGCCGGACGACGGCTGCTCTATGATCCACCTCCGCGCAAGCCGCGTCGGCGCGCGCGTCCCGCGCGCGCCGACCCTTGCGAACGAGCCTATCACGAGTGCCGCCGTCACTTCCTGTGAAACGCTTACCCTTCCACCTGCCGGGGAAACCACGTGGACCTCACGCGGCCCTCCGCGTCGCCCTCCGGTGGTCCTGCGGGCCCTCCCGGCCGGGACCCTCGCAGCGACGGGCATGCGTCGAGGCGAAGCGGCGCTCGCAGTGCGGATGCAGCCCCCGGGCTTGGTCGGGGTACACTATGCAGGAAGACCTCGACTAAAGAAGGCGGATCGCCGACCCCGACGCCGCTCTCCCACTCGAGCCGTTCGCCACCGACCTTAAGCGAAGGACAGGCTCATGAACGTCGTATCTGCCGCCCACGCCCTGGGCACCGGCGCCCGTCCGCCGGAGCGATCATGATGGCCGTATCGCCCGCCGGCGCAGTCGTGCTCGCCGCGGTCGCCGCGGTGATCGTGGTACTGGTCGTCGTGGGCCTGCTCAGCGTGCGCGTGGTGCGCCCCACGCACCGTGGCCTGGTGGAGCGTTTCGGCAAATACCACCACTATTGCGGGCCCGGCGTGCACGCCGTGTTGCCGGGCGTCGACCGCCTCTACAGGATCGACGTACGCGAGGTCTTAGTCGAAGCCCAGCCGCAGGAGATCATCACCAACGACAACCTGAACGCCAAAGTCGACGCCCAGGTCTACCTCAAAGTCAGAGACGACGAGGAGAGCGTCAAGGCCACGCAGTACAACGTCACCAACTATCAGAACCAGGTCGTCAACCTGGCGCGTACGACACTGCGCAACATCATCGGCACGCTTTCTCTGAAGTCGGCCAACTCCGAGCGCGGCAAGATCAACGACGAGCTGCGTTCGAACCTCAAGGTCGAGACGGCCAACTGGGGCATCGAGATCCTGCGCACCGAGCTCAAGGAGATCGACCCGCCGCGCGACGTGCAGGAGACCATGAACAAGGTCGTCAAGGCCGAGAACGAGAAGGTGGCCGCCATCGACTTCGCCACCGCGACCGAGACCCAGGCCGACGGCGCCCGCCGCGCCGAGATCAAGAAGGCCGAAGGCGTGCGGCAGGCCAGGATCCTCCAAGCCGAAGGCGAGGCCCAGGCCATTCAGCTCGTCAATGAAGCGGCCGACAAGTACTTCGTGGGAAATGCTCAGATGCTGCGCAAGCTCGAAGCCATCGAGCGGGCGCTCTACCAGAACAGCAAGGTCGTCGTGCCCAGCGACACGCAGCTCGTCAACGTCATCGGCGACCTCGCCGGGCTCGAGCCACAGGCCACCGACGGCGCCGTCAGAAGCGCGGTCAGGCCCGTCGCCGCGACCGGCGCCAGAAGGGGCAACGGCGCCGGCTCCTCTGCCCCTTCCCCGTCGTGACCCGGGCGGCGCGGTCCGATCCTGAGAACGTGAGTAACGAACCCCAACAGCGCAAGCCGAGCGAACCGGCCGAGCACGGGCTGAGCATCGAGGGCATCGAAGAGGTCGACGCTCTGATGGTCGAAGGCCGCGAGCAGGGCTACCTGAACGTCGATCACATCCACGACGTGCTGAAAGACGTCGAGCTCGACGCCAATCAGTTCGACGACTTTCTGCTGCTCCTGCACGATATCGGCGTCGATGTGATCGAGGGCGACGAGTCGCCCGGCGACGCGCGGCAGGGCGACGACGACGGCGACGAGGAGCCGCCGCCCCAGCTCGACCTCTCAGTGAAGACGCGCAGCTTCGACCCGGTGCGCATGTACCTGCGCGAGATCGGCAAGGTGCCGCTGCTCACGGCCGTGCAGGAGGTGTCGCTGGCCAAGCGTATCGAGCGCCACGACATGGAGGCCAAGCACGAGCTGATCGAGGCCAACCTGCGCCTCGTGGTGTCGATCGCCAAGCGCTATGCCCGCAGCAGCATGCCCATCCTCGACCTGATCCAGGAGGGCAACCTGGGCCTCATCCGCGCGGTCGAGAAGTTCGACTACCGCCGCGGCTACAAGTTCTCGACCTACGCCACCTGGTGGATCCGCCAGGCGATCTCGCGCGCCATGGCCGACCAGGCGCGCACGATCCGCATCCCGGTGCACATGGTCGAGCAGATCAACAAGCTCATCCGCGTGCAGCGCGAGCTGCAGTCGAACCTTGGTCGCGAGCCCACGCCCGAAGAGATCGCCACCGAGATGGGCACCACGCCCCAGAAGGTGCGCGAGATCCTCAAGATCAGCCAGGAGCCGGTCAGCCTCGAACGCCCGGTGGGTGACACCGAAGACACGAACCTCGCCGACTTCATCGAAGACGAAGAGGCCGTCATGCCGGTCGAAGCGGTCAGCGAGATCCTGCAGAAGGAAGAGGTCACCAAGGTCCTCTCGACCCTCACGCACCGTGAGCGCAAAGTGATCGAGCTGCGTTTCGGGCTCAAGGGCGAGCACGCGCGCACCCTCGAAGAGGTGGGCCAGAAGTTCGGCGTCACCCGCGAGCGTATCCGCCAGATCGAGGCGAAGACCCTCACCAAGCTCAAGAGCTACCGCGACGCGCAGGCCCTGCACGACTTCATCGACTAGGCGCGTCGCGAAGCCACGCCAGCCTGAGCCGCGACGACGCAGTCGCTCGCGGGTCTGGGCGCGTCGCGAAGCCACGCCAGCCTGAGCCGCGACGACGCAGTCGCTCGCGGGTCTGGGCGCGTCGCGAAGCCACGCCAGCCTGAGCCGCGACGACGCAGTCGCTCGCGGGCCTGGGCGCACCAAGTAGTCCAGCCGCCCCAGGCTGCACGCTGACCCCCCAGACGGCCCGACGGAGCCTACCGCCGCACCAGCACGTCCAGGAGCTGACCGCTGGCGACGACGCGGTAGTGCGCGGCCAGGAACCTGACGAGAGGGTCGCTCGTCTGCCGCAACGCGGGACCACCGCGCCGCGCCACGATCCCGCTCGACAGAAGGACGACGTCCGGCAGATGGCGTGTGCGGGAGAAGTAGTCGACGGTGGCCTGGTCGCTGGGGCCGGACTGTAACCAGACGGCGTTCGTGTCGATGCGCCCGCCGACCAGCGCGTAGGCGAGCGGAGCGTCGAAGACCAGCACGCGGTCGCTCCCTTTGACCCAGCCGGCCAGAAGACCGGCACCTACTGGGCCTTCGACCGCGCCACGGGCGCTCCCGTATGGCACACCTCGATCGGGGCGGGGTCCGACGGCATCCGCGGCGAGGCGGCCATCGGGACCGACCGCCTGCTGTGCGCGAGCAACAACACGGGTACGGTGCGGGCCGCGAACGTGGCCGCGCTCGACCTGAGCGACGGTGGCGTCCTGTGGTCCAGGGCGCCGGCGCAGTCGCCGATGGCGACCGCGGCCGGATTTCTCTCGAACGACGTCTACCTGACCGGCGACCTCAAGGGGCTGCTGCGAGCCTACCGAGTCAGCACCGGCAAGGTCCTGTGGCACGCCTACACGCCCGGACACGCAGGTCTTGCCGCGTCGCTCGTGGTGAGCGGCCGCACCCTGTTCGTGGGCATCGCCGCCGCGGACGGCGGCGTCAGCCGCCGGCAGAGCGGCCTCGTCGCCTACAGGGTGCGGTGACCTAGCCCACGCTCATGCTCTGCCTACGGCGCCGTATCGCCGCCGGCCAGGAACCGCCGCGACAGACCGGCGTACCGCGCCGCCTGCACGGTGTCGCCGGCCTTGGCCAGCTCCTGCGCCCGGGCGGCCAGCAGCTCGCCGTACCAGCTCCGGACCATGAGGACGTTGCGATCGAGCGGCACGGTGCCGTCGGTCAGATGCGCGAAGTCGAACTGGGCGAGGTCGACCGGCGTAAGCCAGGCCGCCGTGCCCGCGGCGCCGACCGCCGGAGCGTTGCGGCGAGCACGCAGCGCCGCGACGACCGACTCGCCCGTGTACCCCGTGACGATGCGCTGGTCGGGCCGGTAGGTGAAGTAGACGCTGTGACCGGCCGCCTCGGTGTGATCGACGAACGACTTGATCATGGCGTAGTAGGCCGCGTCGATCGCGTTGCCGTCGTAGCTCTGGCCGGCCTCGAAGGGCCGTACCGCGGTGAGGAAGGCATCGACCTGGGACCGTGAGGCGGCGATCAGCGCGGGCTGCTCGTAGGCAAGGACCTGCAGGTACCAGCTCCGCCGCAGGAGCTCCTGGTCGAGCACCACGACGTCGGGCCGCTGGTGGGCGACCATCTGCGCGTAGACGAGCGGAAAGCCGAACTGGTCGCGATCGACCATGACCAGAGAGTGCGGGGCGGCCACGCTCCAGACGTTGTGGATGTAGGCGTCGGCGAAGCGGTACTGGCGCATGCTCATGCCGCCCAGAGCGGCGCCGGCCAGCGCCAGCGGCACGACCACCAGGATCGCGGCGAAGACCAGGACGACCGCCGGCCGCCGCCGCGCCGACCCCAGCCGCTGGGCGACGAGAGTCGCCAGCCACCAGCCGCCGAGGCCGATGAGCGTGGCGATCATCAGATACGACGGGATGTAGAAGACCGACACGAGAGCCCTGTTGTCGGCGTTGACCAGGCGGTCGGCCGTGGCCACCGGAAAGTCGGTGACGATCGTGACGAGCGGCCCCATGAACACCAGGAACACGACCGAGAACCAGAACCATGGCCGGCGGCGGCGATAGAGCACGATCAGTCCGACGACCGCCAGGGCAAGGAGCCCCGCGAACCACTGGTGCCACAGCATGTCGGCGGATGTCGCGAGCTCGTGCAGGGTCGCGGTCAGTCCCGAGTGCCCGCCGCTCATGTACTGCCGCCGGGTGATCGTGCGCCAGAAGTTGGTCAGTGTGGCGGGATCGCCCCAGTTCATGACCGGGCGCCGCCGGGCCGCGAGCGGCAGGTAGAGGTAGGGCGCGAGGCCGGCGACGAACAGGGCGGCGCCCACTGCCAGCTGGCGCCAGGTGGGGCGCAAGCGGCGTTCGATCAGGTAACCGTAGAGCGCGAGCACGGGCAGCAGAAGGACGAACGTGTCGTGGCTCGTGAGCCCCAGACCGAGCACGAAGCAGATCGCGTAGAAGAGGCGCCGGCGGCCCCCGGGAGTGGCGCTGCGTGTCCAGGCTACGGTGAGCAGGCAGAGCAGCCCGACCAGGGCGGCGTTCAGCCCGTAGACCTCGGTGATGATCGACTGGCTCCAGGTCGTGCGCGCGGTGGCGGCGAGCACGCCGGCGGCGAGGGCGGCGGCGCAGGCGAGCCACAGCGCGGGGCCTTCGAGCTCGGGCGACCAGGTCGAGGCCGTGGCTATGCCGGTGGGGCGCCCGCCGGAGCGGCCGGCCGCCACCCAGTCGATGACGAGCAGGGTCGTCCAGGCGATGAGCGCGGCGGCGAGCGCCGAGCAGACCGCCGACATCAGGTTCACGCGATAGGCGACGTCGCCGAACGGCAGCCAGGTGAAGAGGTGCGCGATCATCGTCCACAGCGGGTAACCGGGCTCATGCGGCACGCCCAGGTTGTAGGCGGCGGCGATCAGCTCGCCGCTGTCTTCGAAGGTCACTGTGGGCGCCAGCGTGACAAGGTAGACGACCAGCGCCGCGACGAGCGTACCGGCGAGCGTGCAGGCGAGCGCCACGCGCCGGGTCCGACGGGGCGTCCGGAGCCCCGCGGCCGCTCCGGCAGCAGACGGGGCAGGCCGTTCGGGCCGCTCGGACGGACGCGCGGAGCCCGACGGCGGCGTGCCGGCCGGGCGCCCGGCGGCGTTGGTGTTGCGCCCGGCGGCGTTGGCCTTGCGGCCGGCGGCGCCCGTGGTGCGGGGCCGCTTGGTCACGATGCTGAGCGTTTATCGGGCCGACGATACATACTGCTGCAGCATATAGGGTCGGCGGGCAGGCCCGCATGCCCGCCGACCCGCAAGCACGGGCGCGCCGGCCCGCTTCGCACGACGGCGTTCATAGTAGCTTCGCGCCGCTTCCCATTTCTTCACATAGTCTTCAAACTGGCCGACTACCGTCGTGAACACTCCGCGGCGGACTGCGGCACGCCCTGGAGAGCCGCCCTCAGGTCAGGCGCGTATCGACCAGCGAAGATGATCGACACACACCACGACGAAAGACGGTCCGCCATGAAACGAGCGCAACTCAACTTCGCCGTCGACGCGGTCATCGCCGTCGCCTTCCTCATCACGGCCGTGAGCGGCATCCTCTTTCTGCTGCCGTCCGGCGCCGTTCGCGAGCTCGCGCTGGGCCGGCCCGGCATGCTCGGCGTGTCCTACGCCACCTGGCGTCACCTGCACGACTGGAGCGGCGTCGTCGCGGTCGCCGGCGTGCTCGTTCACGCCGCGCTCCACTACCGCTGGATCGTGACCATGACGCGCCGCACCTTCGCGCCGGCGCCGGTCGCTTCGCGCCCGATCGCCGGCGCCCGCGCGGCCGTCGGCGCCGAGCGACCCGCCGGCGCGACGGCCGCCCAGAGTCGCGCGGAAGGGCCGGGCAGGCACGACGCCCGGCGCTTCACGCGGCGCGGCTTCGTCGTTGGCGCCGCGGCGGGCCTCGGCGCCGTCCTGCTCGGCGGCGGATTGCTCGACCGACTCGGCGTGCTCACCACGGGCGGCACGGCGAACGGCGCCACGAACGGTTCCGCGACCGGTTCGGACGGAACGAGCGGCACAGGCGGGACGAGCGGCACGGGCGGGACGAGCGGCACGGGCGGGACGAGCGCTCAGCACGGCCGGCCCCACCCCTGCAGCGACGCCCAACTCCACCGCCACGACGGCAGCGCTCGTGGCGGTCGACCAGTCGAGCTGCATAGGTTGCGGGCGCTGTCTGCAGGTCTGCCCGGCCAACGTCTTCTCGTGGGACCAGAGCGGCCGGCGCTCAGTGGCCGAGCGCCCCGCACAATGCGTCCGCTGCCGGCGCTGCGTCGGGGTCTGCCCCGCGAGCGCCATCACGCTGGCCGCCTGAGCGACGCCGCGCGCCGACGGTCGCTCCGGCAGACGAAGCGGGCAGCGAAGCGGCCGGCGCCGTGCTCGCTTTGCGCGAGCACGGCGCCGGCCGCTTCGATCGACTACCTAATCGCGCGTGCGCTTGCGGTAGAAGTGTCCGGCGAGCGGCACGCACACCGCCAGGATGAGCAGCGACCAGCACACGGCGGCCGTGACCGGATGCTGCATCGGCCAGGCCTGGATCATGCCCGACGGGTTGGGGTTGCCCCACAGGGTCCGCAACGCCGAGGCCACCGCGCTGACGGGGTTCCAGTTGGCGATCGTCGCCAACCAGGACGGCATGCCCTGGGTGGGCACGAAGACATTCGACACGAAGGCCAGCGGGAAGATGACGATGAAGACGAGGCCCTGAGCCGACTCCGCGCCGGAGACGGCCATGCCCAGGCAGGCGTTCCCCCAGGACAGTGCGAAGCTGAACAGCAGGCCGACGCCGAGGCCGGCCAGCACCGACGCAAGGCTCGCGTCGGGACGCCAGCCGATGGCCAGGCCGGTGACCATCACGATCGAAGTGCACACTGCTGCCGCAAACAGATCCGACAGGGTGCGCCCCACCAGGATGGACGTGGGCGACATGGGCAGCGTCCGCAGGCGATCGATGACGCCGGTGGTCAGGTCCATGCTGAGTCCGATGGCGGTACCCACCGACGAGGTCGTCAAGTTCATGACCAGCAGGCCGGCGAGGGCGAACTCCTTGTAACTGCCGCCGCCCTTCAAGACCATGGCGGACCCGAAGACGTAGATGAACAAGAGCGTGAACAGGACGGGCTGGATGGTCACGTCGGAGAGCTGCATCGGCTCACGGCGAATGTGGATCAGGTTGCGCCGTGTCATGACCCAGACGTCGCCCCACCAGGAGCGCAGGCGGGCGAGCGGCCCCGACGTCCCGGTCCTGGCGGGCAGGGCGGCACTGACGGTACTCATGCGGGCACTCCTTTGGTGACGTCGTCCCTGCGGTCCGGCGTCTGACCGCCGGGATCGCCGGCGAGCAGGGCGTCCTCGCCGCCGGGCGTAGCTCCGGTCAGTGTGGCGAACACGTCGTCGAGCGACGGCCGGTGTATGGCGATGTCGTCGACGAGCACGCCCGCCTCGTCCAACGCGCGCAGCACGGCTGTGGAGAGGCCCGACTCGCTGCTCACGGGCGCCCAGAGCCGGCGGCCGTCACCCGACACCTTGACGGCGCCGGTGGCAAAGGAAGCCAGGGCCGCCGCGGCGCCGGCGTGGGGCGCCGTCAGCGTGGCCTCGAGAAGTTGCGACCCGGTGGCCGCCTTGAGCTCGCGCGGCGTGCCCTGGGCGATCACGCGTCCTTTGTCGATCACGGCGATCTCGTCGGCCAGCGAGTCGGCTTCGTCCAGATACTGAGTGGTCAGCCACACCGTGACGCCGTCGCGGACCAGGTCGCGGATCACGCCCCACATGCGCTGCCGGCTGGTCGGGTCGAGGCCGGTGGTAGGCTCGTCGAGAAAGAGGACCGGCGGACGCATCACGAGGCTGGCCGCCAGGTCGAGGCGCCGGCGCATGCCTCCGGAGTAGCCCTTCACGACGCGATCGGCCGCATCGTCTAACTCGAACTGGCCGAGCAGCTCGGCCGCCCGGCGGCGCGCGTCGGCGCGCCGCAGCCGGCTGAGCTGGCCGACCATGACCAGGTTCTGACGCCCGCTCAGGGCGTCGTCGAGCGTGGCGTCCTGGCCGGTCACGCCGATGGTGCGTCGCACGGCGGCGGCGTGGGTGACCACGTCGTGGCCGGCCACCCGCGCCCAGCCGCTGTCGGGCGTCGTGAGGGTCGTCAGAATACGGACGCCCGTCGTCTTGCCGGCGCCGTTGGGCCCCAGGACCCCGAGGATCGAGCCCGCGGGCACCGTGAGGTCGACCTTGTCCAGCGCCTGGGTCTCGCCGTAACGCTTTGACAGCGCTCCGGCCTCGATCATGATACTCTGGCTCATTGGCATCACCTACCGGTCGTTAAGTAAATACTGACTGACCGTAAGGTAAGTGAGAGTCTACCGGTTGTCAAGTAAGATGGGAAACGATGAACGACACGCGTGATCGCATCCTCGCCGCGGCCCTCGACCTGTTCATCGAGCAGGGCTACGACAAGACCTCGCTACGCGAGATCGCCGAGCGGGTCGGGGTGACCAAGGCCGCTCTCTACTACCACTTCGAGAGCAAAGAAGAGATCATGCGCACGCTCTTCAAGCCGATCCTCGACCTGCAGGGATTGGTCGTGAGCCTCCTTGGGCAGCGGCCCACGCGCGAGGCCTGGAGCGCGGGCCTCGCGACCCTCGTCGAATGGGTGCTGCCGCAGCGCCGGCTCTTCGAACTCTTCCAGAGCAACCAGAACACGCTTCACGCCCTGGCGCACGACGCCCACACCGAAGCCGACCACGTCGCCATGCACGAGCGCGTCAGCGCCCTGTTCTCAGATGAGACGATCCCCCTCGACGACCGCGTGCGCATGGCCGCCGCTGTCGGTCTCGTGATGGGCGTCCTGGGATTCGCGGCCGAGCAGTTCCTGAACGTTCCCACCGACGAGTTGCAGCCACTGCTCCTGGCGGCGATCAACGACGTGCTGCGGGTGGAGCTGCCGGTCTCCTGACGCGGCGCTCGCGCCCCGACCTCAGGAGCGCCTGACGGCACCCCCGTCCATGGCGATCGAGGTGCCGTTCACGAACTCGCCGCGCGGCGAAGCCAGAAAGGCGACCAGAGCGCCCAGGTCGTCGGGCCGGCCGAGCATCTTCGAGGGCGCGACGTGCCGCCACTCGTCGAGGACCTGCTGCGGCGTGCTCCCGGCCTCGGCGGCGCGCCGCCTCGCGAGGTCGTCGACGAGCGGTGTGTCGAAGTAGCCCGGGCAGATCACGTTGGCGGTCACACCGTCGGCGGCGGCCTCGGTGGCGATGCACTTCGACAGGGCGTTCAGGCCGCTGCGCAGCGTGCTCTGCACGACCGAGGCCGGCTCGGGCTCGAGCCCGTAGATCGAGCCGATGAACACCAGGCGTCCGTAGCGGCGCTCCCGCATCTCCGCGAGCACCCCACGAGCCAGCGTGACGGCCGGCTGCAGTATGAGGTCGACGCCCTGCCGCCATTGGTCGTCGGTCGCCTGCGAGAAGGGCGCCTTCTCGGGGTGCCCGGTGCTGACCACGAGGATGTCTACGTGGCCCAGGGCCGCCTTCACTTTGACCAGGAGGCCGGCAAGCTCGTCGCCGCGGGTCAGGTCGGCCGCTGCGGCCGCCACCTCTCCCCCGGTCTCGTCCGAGATCTGCCGCGCGGCGGCCGCGAGGCGGGCGGCGTCGCGCGCGCAGATCACCACGCGAGCCCCCTCGCGCGACAACTCCTTGGCGCATGCGTAACCGAGCCCGAGACTGGCGCCGGTCACCAGCGCCGTCCGGCCGGTCAGATTCAGTTCCACTGAGACCCCCCGGCTCGGGCCGAACGACTCGGCGCTCACAACGGTGCCCCGATTGTAGCGGCTCGCGGGTGCGGGCCGCAGACCCGCAACCGTGCCGTGCAGCGCGGCGGCGCGCCTCGCCAAAGCGGCGGCGGGCGGCGGGCCCTGTGGGCCTGCCGCCCGCCGCCGAGAGCGCGGGACCGACGTCGCCGCGCGACCCTGCCTGGTCGGCCTACCTGAGGGCGTTCAGGAAAGCCTCGCCGTTCGGGGTGCCGACGCCGGTCACGTCGTCGTAGCCGCGCGTCGTTTGCAGGGACTCGGTCTGGTTCATGGTGCGCACCGAGAAGGTGAGCCCATCGGTGGCGTCCACGCCATCGCTGAAGTCGCTGCGCACGGCCGCGATCGTCGTCCTGGGGTTGACGATGTCACGGTACGCGCCGGTTCCGGCAAGCCGGTAGAGCGCCGGGTTCAGGAACCCGTGCGGGAAGCGCGCCCGCTGGTCGGCGAGCGCCATCATGCCCGCGAACAGCGGACACGAGAGGCTGGTCCCGCCGATGCGGTAGGTGTCGTAGTAGACGCCGTCGGGGAACGTCTGCGTCTCGCCGACCAGCATGCCGGTCGTCGGGTCGCCGTCCATGGCCACGTCGGGCGCGGTGCGCCAGAGCTTGCCGGTACCGAAATAGTCGGCGATCTTGGCCGGGACGACCCTGTGCTGGTACCAGGGCTGCAGGTACAGCACGCTCGTGCCGCCGCCGCCGCCATACCACCAGTCGCCGGGCAGATCCGGCGTCCAGACCCCGTTGTCGAGCACGCTGCGGCTCGTGCCCCAGCCGGTCTCGAAGAGGTAGTTGTTGCGGGCGCCGACTCCGAGGCTGGTGCCGCCCACCCCGGTCACCCAGGGGCTCGACGCCGGCCAGTCGACCGAGCGATAGCCGAGCGTGTCGAACTCGTCACCGTTGTCGCCGGACGAGAAGTAGACGCCGATCCCTTCGAGGGCCGCCTGCAGGTAGATGCAGTTCTCCGCCTTGATCAGTTCGGGCGATAGCTGCTCGCCGTACTCACCGTACGAGTTGCTCACGATGCGGGCCACGCGATGGTCGACGACGTAGTTCATCATCACGTCGAGCGAGTCGTCCTCGCTGTTCAAAGCGCCCAGGAAGACGATCTTCGCGCCGGGCGCCATGGAGTGGACGGCCTCGATGTCGAGCGTCTCTTCGCCGTACCAGTCCGACTCGTCGGACTGCGTCGGCTGCGTCGCCAGACCGGGGTCTAAGATCTGCGTGAACTGTCCGCGCTTGAAGACGGGAACGCCGTTGTCGTGCGAGTAGCGATTGACGTCGTAGACGATGGTCGGGGCGGCGTACGCGTCGATGATCGCGACCGTGACACCGCTGCCGTCGTTGCCGCGGCGGATGGCATCGGTCACGCCGTAGGCTCCGCGAAGCTGGCTCGGCGTATAGCCGCGGGGCGCGTACGGCAGGAAATGACCGTAACCCTTGGGCAGGTCGGTCGCGATGTTCTGACCCCAGTAGGTCGACCACGGCTGAGCGTTACGGTACCCTGCCGGCGGCGGCGCGTTGTCGGTGCTCGACTGCGGGTGGGCCTTGCTCTGGTCGAGACCGACGACGGCGGTCACGGTGCCGGCGAGCGACGCCGGGATGCTCAGGGCCGACGCCGGCGCGCGCAGCGTCTGGCCGTCGGTCGTGTACTGGTTCAGACGGACGCCGAAGGCCGTCTCGGCCTGCGCCACGGTACCCGAGGCGGCCACATACAGGTTGTTGCCGGGCACGCCCGTGACGGCGAAGCCCTGGCTCACAAGCCAGGCACGCACCGCGGCGACGCTGGCCTCGCGGGGAGCGAACAAGCGGCGGAACTTCGCGGGGCTCAGGTAGTGGCCGTAGAGCGCGCTCGCCGGGTTGGAGACGGCGCGCGCCAGCGCCCTGGCGGCCGAGCCGTCGCGCCAGCCGAGGTACACCTGAAAGCTGAGGCGCTGGCTCGGGTCGGCCGCGGCCTTGAGCGCCGACGGCAGCGCCCACTTGGGCACGCTCCCGCTGAGCTTGGCGCGGCCGGCCGGCGCCGCCGTGGCGCTCGTCGCGAACACCGCCGCCAGCGCTACGACCACGGCGCACGCGACCCAGAACGATCGGACGTGACGATGCATGGTACCCCCTCGGTGAATGACGGAGGCGATGGCCCTGTTCATCGCATCCCCCCTTTTGCGACGGCCCGCGCCGACGGCCACAGGCGGTCGGCGAAGAGCCCCGTACGATGAATCGCGGCGAGTATAGCAGCCGCCTGAACGGCTCCGGAAGCGGCGTCGTTCGGGTGGGCGTCCGTGGGTGTCTAGCGGCGCCCCTCGGCGTCCGGACACGTACGGAGCGCGGGCTACACTCCAGCGGCGCCCGCACACGTATACAGTGGGGGCTACGCTTTTGGCGACGTCACGTCGAAGCGGTCGGCGGCGCCACGATGAGCACGACGAGCCGGCGCGGCCCGTGGACGCCCTCGACCCGGTGGAGCTCTATGTCGGAGGTGGCCGAGGGGCCCGAGATGAAGGTCACCGGCCGGCGTTCGGCGCGCACGAGCGCCGCGATGGCAGGCAGGGCCGACGGCAGGTCGTACAAGACCTGGCTCGCGTCGACCACGCAGAGGTGCAGGTCGGGCACGAGCGTCAGGGCGCGGCGTCCCTCGGCGGGTCCGGCGCTCAGCACCAGGGTGCCGGTCTCGGCGATGGCCAGCGTGCAGCCGGTGACGGCGCCGTCGAGCGCATCCAGCTCACGGGCGGTGAGGCCGGCGTCTTCGATCAGTTCCACGCCGGCCGGTCGCCAGACGGCGGGCAGCCCGGGCGGCAGGCCGAGCCGGCGGACCTGACGATCACGGCAGACGTCGGCGATCGTGGGGCCGACCTCGCCGGCGCCGATGCACCGTACCTCGGCCCTGTAGTCGACGAGACGCTCGCACAGCAGCGCGACGAGCGCGGCGCCGCCGGCCGGCCCGCCGCGCCGGTACTCGCGGGTCACCGGCGCGGGAGTCGGCGCGGCGCGCAGCGCCGCGCCGACCCACCCCAGGATCGCCTCGCGAGCCCCAGTCGGGCCGGGACCGCCGCTCACGTCGGGACCGCCGCTCACGTCAGGCGCACCGCTCACATCAGGCCCCCGTTCATATCAAGCCCCCCGCTCACGGCCCCACCACTCCCTGAACGTCTCGCGCGCGACCGGTCGCAGGTCGCGCCCCCGCGTCCAGCCGCCGAGCAGCCCCGGCAGCCGGCGGATGACGCCGCCGCGCAGCAGCGGTCGCTGCGCGAGCCGCCCAAGTCGCTGCGCCACGGCGAAGCGGCGTGAGCTCCCGAACGCCCAGCCGATGGCCCGGAACGCCGCACGCTCGGGCACCGACGCCGTGGCGCGCACCGCGGCGGCGCGCAGGTGCAAGAGCACGCTGGGGATGTCGATCTTCACCGGACAGACCTCGTAGCAGGCGCCGCAGAGGCTCGAGGCGAAGGGCAGCGTCGCGAACCGCTCGAGGCCGCGGAGCTGCGGCGTCAGGATGGCGCCGATCGGCCCCGGATAGACGGAGCCGTAGGCATGCCCGCCGACCCTGGTGTAGACCGGACAGACGTTGAGGCAGGCGCCGCAGCGGATGCACTGCAGGGCCTGCCTGCCCACCTCGTCGCCCAGCACGTGGCTGCGGCCGTTGTCGAGCAGCACGACGTGGAGCTCCTGCGGGCCGTCGCCGGCCGTGACGCCCGTCCACAGCGAGGTGTAGGGGTTCATGCGCTCGCCGGTCGCCGAGCGCGGCAGGAGCTGCAGGAACACCTCGAGGTCGTCGAGGCTGGGTACGAGCTTCTCGATGCCGAGGATCGACACCAGCACCGGCGGCAGCGTCGTGCACATGCGGCCGTTGCCCTCTGACTCGACGATGCAGACGGTGCCGGTCTCCGCCACGCCGAAGTTCGCGCCGCTCACGCCCATGCGGGCGTCGAGAAAGCGTTCGCGCAAGTACAGCCGGGCCGCCTCGGCGAGCTCGCCGGGGTCGTCCGAGAGGTCGCGTCCCACGGCGATCGTGCGGGCGAACAGGTCGCGCACCTCGCGGCGGTTGCGGTGGATGGCCGGCATGAGGATGTGCGAGGGCGCATCGCCGGCGAGCTGCAGGATCAGCTCGGCCAGGTCGGTCTCGAGCGCGTCGATGCCGGCCGCGGCCAGGGCGTCGTTCAGGCCGATCTCGTCGGTCGTCAGCGACTTCATCTTGACGATCGCCGAAACCCCGTGGGCGCGCGCGATGTCGACGACGATGGCGTTGGCCTGCGCCGCGTCGACCGCCCAGTGGACCCGACCGCCGGCGGCAGTCACGGCCGCCTCAAACTGCACGAGGTACGAGTCGAGGCGCGCCAGCACGTCGACCTTCGTGAGACGCGCGGCTTCGCGCAGCGCTTCCCAGTCGGCGAGCTCCGACACGGCGTCGGCGCGCTTGGCGCGGATCGTCTGGGTGGCGTTACGAAGATTGGCGCGCAGTCCGCCGTCGGCGAGCGCCACGCGAGCGGCGGCCGGAAAGCCGGGCCACTCGTTTGCCGAGTCCGCGCCCATCGCCGCGCACATCTCGTGCGCCGCGTCCGCGCCCGCCGGGTCCGCGCCGGCCGTGACGCGAGTCTCACTCACCGAGCCGGCCGCCGCCGCCGCCGCCGCCGCCGCCGCCGCCGCCGCCGCCGCCGCCGCCGCCGCCGACGCGGGTCTCGTTCACGTCGTCGCTCACGCCGGCCCCGTCGCGGCGAGGATCTCGGCCAGATGCAGCACGCGCACGCGGCTGCGCCGCCGGCTGAGCCCGCCACCGATATGCAGCAGACACGAAGGATCGACCGCGGCGCAGCACTCGGCGCCGGTGGCCTCGATGTTGCGGCATTTGTCGGTCAGCATGGCGATCGAGGTGTCGGCGTTCTTCACCGCGAAGGTGCCGCCGAAGCCGCAGCATTCGGTCGCTTCGGGCAGCTCGCGCAGCTCGAGCCCGCGCACGGCGCGCAGCAGACGCAGCGGAGCGTCGCCGACCCGCGCGACGCGCAAGGAGTGGCAGGTCGGATGGTAGGTCACGGAGTGCGGGAACGTGGCGCCCACGTCGTCGACGCCGAGACGCGTGACGAGGAACTCCGACAGCTCGAAGACGCGCTCGCCCAAGGCGCGGGTGGCGCGCTCGAAACCGGCGTCGCCGGCCTCGCGGGCCAGCTCCGGGTAGATCTCGCGTACGGCCCCCACACACGACGAGGACGGCGACACCACGGCCTCGTAGCGGTCGAAGACGGCCACGAAGCGTCGCGCCAGCGCGAGCGCCTCGTCGCGATGGCCGCTGTTGACGTGCATCTGACCGCAGCAGGTCTGCGCAGCCGGAAAGACGACCTCGACGCCGAGCCGCTCCAGCACCTGGACGACGGCCCGGCCCGTCTGCGGCGCAAGCGTGTCGGCCACGCACGTGACGAACAAAGCGACGCGCACCCGCACCCGCCTTTGCCTCAAAGGGACGATCCTACGGGCCACTCTACACCAGGGCGCGCGGGCGACCCCACCGCCTCCCGCCGCTCGACACGCGATACGATGGCACGATGTGGGTCATCGTGCACACGTACGTCGGCCTCGCCATCGCCTCGCTCGTCCACCGCCCCTTCTGGCAGGTGGCGCTGCTCGTGATCGCCTCCCATGTGCTCCTCGACCTGGTGCCGCACTGGGACTACGGTCAGGAGCCCCACGCCCTCGCCTGGGGCTGGCTCGACTTTCTCGCCGCGCTGGCCACGCTACTCGTCCTGCTGGCGGCCGGCACACCCTGGTCGATCGTGCTGATGGGTCCGATCTCAGGTGCACCCGACTTCGACGTCCTCTTCTTCGTCGCCGCCGGCGGTCGCGGACGCAAGTGGTTCCCGAGCCACTGGCGCGCCTTCCCCCACGGCCACTGTGGCAAGAGGATCGGCGTCGCCGTGCAGGCCGCGATCATGGCCGTCTCGCTGGCCATCGTGATCGTCGCCCGGTAAGGCTCGCCGCAGGCCGGCCCGCGCCCGCGCCGGCCCGGGCGACGCGTCAGACCAGGCGCCGCGCGACGCGGCGCGACATGCCTGCCGCAGCGACACGCGAGTCGCGAGTATGCTGAGAGCATGAGTCCACCGCTCGCCCCCAACGGGTCGCGCCTGCGCAGCGCCCACCTCACGCGGCCGTGGGGGCGCCTGCGTGTCTGGCAGGCCGGCGACGGCCCGCCGCTGCTGCTGATCCACGGTCTCGGAGGTTCGGGACGCTACTGGCAGGCGCTCGCCGACGCCGTCGCCGACAGCCATCACGTCGTCGCCCCCGACCTCGCCGGCTTCGGGGGTTCGAGCAGGACGGCCCGGGCGTACGACCGCGCCGCTCACCTCGACGACATCGACGCCGTTGTCGAACGTTTCGCGCCGTCGGGCGACATCGTCGTGGCGGGACACTCGCTGGGTGGCCTGCTCGCCGCGCTCTGGGTCGCCCGCCGGCGCGAACGCGCCGCGGGCCTCGCCGTTGTGGCCGCCCCGTTCCCGACCGCGCAGGCGCCGCCCTGGCTGGCCCGGCCCGGGGCTCACCAGGCGCGCCATCATGCGGCTCGACGGGCTCTCCGCCGCGCGGTGCGACTGGCCGTGCCCGCCGTCGCCGTGCCCGTAGGGCTCGCCCGCGGGTATCCCCTCGACATGGTCATCGACTTCACGCGCCAGACCGCGCAAAGCCGCGACGGGACCATGCGATCGCTCCTCGGCGAGCCTGAGGTGGCCGGCGAGCTCGCGGCTCTTGCCGGCCTCGACGACACGGTGCCGGTCCTGCTCCTGGCCGCAAGCGACGATCGTCTGGTACCGCCCAGCGCCTTGCGGCGCTGGGTAACGCTCTTTCCGCACGCCGAAGCCCACCTGCTCGGCGACGGCGGCCACCAGCTTCTCCTGGGGGGCGGCCGCGACGTGCTAGTGCGCTGGCTGGCGACGGCCGCCGGAACACTTCGGATGCCGACCTCCTGAAGCGTGGCCTCCGTGCCGTCGACGACCTGTCGGCGCTGGTGAGGGCAGCCCACCGACTTCAACCGGCATGGACCGACCGCGCTCTTCCGGGCAGAATGGTGCCAGTCTCGTCGTCTCCGCAGGAGGACCATGTGAAGGCCAAGGAAGTGGCGCGCGGCGTCTACCAGGTGGGCCTGCGAGGCGTGAACGTCTTCCTGGTCGAGGCCGGCGACGACCTCGTGCTGATCGACACGGGGCTGCGCAAGAGTCCGCCACGCATCACCGAAGCGATCTACAGTCTCGGCCGGCTGCCGCAGCAGGTGCGCGCCATCGTCGTGACCCACACGCATCCCGACCACGTCGGCGGCCTCGCCGAGATGCAGCGCCGCACCGGCGCCGAGGTCTGGATGCACTCAGACGACGCGGAGCTCGTACGCCAGGGCATCCTGGGACGCCTGCCCGAGGCTGGGCCCGGTCGTCGTAGCCGTGCGGTCGTGTGGGTGATCGACCACGTGTCGGCGCACCGGGGAGAGCCGGTCGTCGTGGCGCACGAGGTGAGCGACGGCGAGGAACTGCCCTTCGGCGGCCTGCGGGCCGTCCACACGCCTGGTCACACCCTCGGCCACCTCGCGCTGCTGCTGCCCCGCGAGGGCGGCGTGCTGTTCGTGGGCGACGCGGCCAACCACAACGTGCGCCTGTCTCTCGCTCGCCTGCACGAGCACGCCGCCGAGAGCCGCCGCAGCATCGCCAAGCTGGCGGCCCTGGAGTTCGAGGTGGCCTGCTTTGCCCACGGGCGGGCGATCCGCCACGGCGCGAGCGCGGCCTTCGGCGAGCTCGCGCGCAGACTCGACGCGGCCGGCGCCGACGAGGCAGGCCCCGACCTGGCGAGCGCTGACGCGGCGAGCCCCGACGCAGCGAGCCCCGACGAGGCGGCCCCGAAGAGGCCGCCGGTCGAGGCTCGCTAGAGTCGCGCCGGCTGGTGCCGGCCCGGGTCGCCGCCTACTTGACGGTGAGCTCGCGCCGGCTTGGGGCGGCAGCTACTTGACGGTCACCTTAATGACCGACGTGTAGCCCGCGAAGTACCAGTTGTCGCCCGGATAGCGCACGACATACCAGGTCGTGCGCGACGGGTGCAGAAGGTGGCTCGTGTACTTGCCCAGGCCGCTGGCCTTGAGAGTGGCGACCTTGTGCCAGCCCTTGCTGGCCGCATTCCAGACGGTGGGCTGCCCGGCGGACTTCGTGCGTTGATACACGACGATCGGCTTCGTCTTGCCGGCCGTGCCTCCCTCGTGCCCCTGTGTGGGCACGACGCCCGTCAGGCGCACGGAACCGCCGTGCCTGATGGACTTCGCCGACGCCTTCAGCGAGGCGACTTGGTAGTACGTCTCGATGTCGAGCGCGCTGTCGGAGTCGGTGCGCACAACGTGGATGTCGTAGTCGTAGCCCGGCGTCGCCGTGCTGGGGATCGTGACGGTCACGGTGCGCAACTGCTGCGCGCCGACCATGGCGAAGGGGCTGCGCAGCATCTTGTAGCTGCCGGAAGGTGACTCGGAGACGCCGGCGAGGAAGGCATGATAGCCGGCGGGCCAGTTCTTGAGCACGACTCGCGCCTTGGCGCCCGGGCTGCCTCCCCAGGCCGACGAGGCCCCGATGTAGACGTCTCGTCCGTTGGCCTGATCGAAGGTCATGGTGAGCCCGTCGTTCACGCCCGGCGTCACCGGGAGCGCGGGTGTTGCGCTCCACTCGATGCCCTGGTTGTCCCAGGGATAGGCGACCGCGTAGTCGTAGTCGGGCGCCATCACGTACCCCAGTCCGTCGCTGCCGGCGATGGTCATCGAACCGCCGCCGGCGCTGCCCCAGGTCTCCAGGTCGAACGACTCGAACGCGTTCCAACTCTGGTCGCTCGTCTTTACGATCTGCACGGCGGTCAGACCCGGCTCCACGGTGAAGTCGTTGGGGCCGGCCTGCGTGAAGACGTTGCCCCACGACCAGAAGCCATCGTCGGAGTTGGGATCGGGATAGACGTCGAACTCGCCGTCGGTGGTCACGGGGACGCCGGCGAAGGTGAACACACCGGTGTCGTCGGTGTCGACCCAGCCGACGGCCTGCGTGTCGCCCTGGCCGTCGGTGCAGTAGAGATCGACCTCGACGCCCGGCAGCACGTCGCCGTTGGAGTCGCGGACCGTGCCGGTGACGGTGCATGGTCCTGTAGCGTCACCCAGGGCCAGCGGGCCCCTGAGGGAGAATCTTTGCGCCTGCACCTGCGCAAGCGCGGCCTGCGGGCCGCCGACCAGCGAGGGCCGCTGACAGGCGCGAACCGGCGCTGAGACGCCGTGACCGAGCGCGAGCCCCGCGGCCGGCCAGACTACGGCCGCAGCCAGCGCCAGGAACAGACCGAGTGACAGCTTCTTCATGGATCCCCCCAAGCTCGATTCCTGCCCGTTCGTCGGCGGGTCAGGTGGGGGGCGCGGACACGGACCTGCCCCGCGGACCCCTCGGGTGACACCCCTCTCGCCAGCCGCCGACATCATACTGTTCAGGGCGGCCGACGGCATCGGGTCGCGACTGATCGGCGTAGCCGAGCCAGGCACCGCCGCCGGGAGCTCGGCGCCGACGGAGCAGCCGGGAGCCCGGCGGCGGCGGCGGCGCCGGGCCCGAACGGCTCCGCGCCGCCCTAGAGGAACTCGTAGAGCGGAAAAGCTTCGAGCAGGTCGAGCACTTCCTGGCGGATCTCGGCCAGCACCGCCGGCTTGTCGCGCACCGCCAGGGCGCGCACGATGAGGCGTCCGGTCTTGCGCATCTCGACCTCGGTGAAGCCCCGGGTGCTCACAGCCGGCGAGCCGACGCGCAAGCCCCCGGCGACCGACATGTTGGTCTCGTCGAAGGGCACGACGTTGCGGTTGGCGGTGATGTTGACCGACTCGAGCAGCTGCTGGCACTCGAGGCCGTTCAGGCCGGTGCCGCGCAGGTCGACCAGGGCCAGGTGGTTGTCGGTACCGCCCGAGACCAGGCGCAGGCCACCGTCGGCCAGCGTCTCGGCCAGGGCGACCGCGTTCACCAGGATCTGGCGCTGCACGCGGCGGAACTCCTCGCTCGCCGCGATGCGCAGGCAGGCCGCCTTGGCGGCGATCACGTGGGCCAGCGGACCGCCCTGCATGCCGGGGAACACGGCCCGGTCGATGGCTTTGGCGAACTGGCTGCGGCACATGATCAGGCCGGCGCGCGGACCGGTGAGCGTCTTGTGCGTGGTCGAGGTGACGACGTCGCAGTACGGCACCGGATTGGGATGCACCCCCGCGGCCACGAGGCCGGCGATGTGGGCGATGTCGGCCATGAGCAGGGCGCCGCACTCGTCGGCGATCTCCCTGAAAGCGACAAAGTCGACGGTCCGCGGGTAGGAGCTGTAGCCGCAGATGATCAGCTTGGGATGGTGCTCCAGAGCAAGGGCGCGCACCTCGTCGTAGTCGATGGTCTCGGTGTCGCGGCGCACGTGATAGGCGATCGCCTTGTAGATCACGCCGGAGAGGTTCAGAGACAGCCCGTGGGTGAGATGGCCGCCGTGAGCGAGCTCCATGGCCATGAAGCCGTCGCCCGGCTCGAGCAGCGCGAAGAGGGCGGCCAGGTTGGCCGACGAGCCCGAATGCGGCTGCACGTTGACGTGTTCGGCCCCGAAGAGCTCCTTGCAGCGGTCGATGGCGAGCTGCTCGACGGCGTCGATGATCTCGCAGCCGCCGTAGTAGCGCGCTCCCGGGTAGCCTTCGGCGTACTTGTTGGTGAGCACCGAGCCGGTGGCTTCGAGCACGGCGCGACTGGCGAAGTTCTCCGAGGCGATGAGCTCGAGGGTCTCCTGCTGGCGGCGCAGCTCGGCGCGCAGGAGCTCGTTCAACTGCGGGTCGAGCTCGTAGAGCGGCTCGCGGCGCCACTCCTTGCCGATGGGGTTCACGCTCGATCCTCCTGGTGGGCACCTGACATGCGGCCGATCGCCACGTTCGTCTGCCGGCGACGGGCGCTTCATGCTATCAGAGGATGGCGTCGCCCGGTGTCTCGTGCGCTTGTTGCCGCCGCCCCGCGCCGCGGGAGTGAGTCAGACCGGCTGGCGGACGTGTCAGGCGGGTCCGGCCCCTGCCGCCAGCCGCCGGCCGAGCTCGGTCAGCAGGGCGCCGTCGGCGACCTGCTCGCGCCACGCCGCGGGAATGGCTTCGAGTCCGAGCGCCGCGCCGACGATCGCCCCGGTCACCGCGCCGGTCGAGTCGCTGTCGCCACTGATGTTGACCGCCGCCCGCACGGCGGCGGCGTAGTCGTCGCCGTGGCGCAGCGCGCAGTACAGGGCGATGCCCAGCGTCTCCTCGGCGACCCAGCCCTTGCCGTGCTCGGTCGGTTCCTCGACGCCGACGTGGCCGATCTGGCCGATGGCCGCGTAGTCGTCGTCCGGTGCGGCGGCCAGACGCATCGCCGCGTCGACGGCATCGAGCGTCTCCTCGTGTCCGGGCCAGCCCACCAGCGCCAGGCGGGCGTCCGCCGCCGCGCCGGCGAGCGGCGCACCGGCCAGCAGGCGGTCGACGAGCTGCGCCACGAAGCCGGCGGCCGTGTCGCTCGTGGGGTGACGGTGCGTCAGCGTCGCGCAGCGCGCACCGGCCTCGAAGGCCCGTGGACCGAGGAGCACAAGGCCGAGCGGAGCGACGCGCATGACGCCGCCGCAGCCCTTGCCCCAGACGTTGACCGGGTGCTGGAGCGTGAGCGGCACACCGCCCTTGATGGAGGCCAGCACCTGCGCCCCGGGGCTGCCCTGGGGACATTCGGGCGAATGCGACCACTCGACGTAGCGCGCCCAGACCGCCAGCGCCAGCGCGTCGAGGTCGGGTTCGCCTTCGCCGGCGGCCGACCAGCCCGTGGCGGCCTGCCAGTCGAGGATGCCACGGGCCGTGGCCACCGACATCTGGCTGTCGTCGGTGTAGGCGCCCGCCGGCTGACCGCGGCGCGGCGAGAGCTCCTGTATGCCCTCGGGCCCATACTGCGCCACGATCTGAGCGCGCGTGCTGAACTCGACCGGCGCGCCCAGCGCGTCGCCGATCGCGAGCCCCAGCAGACAGCCGCAGCCGCGGTGCTCCCTCCGCACGGCGTCACTCACGTGGTTCCTTTCGACCGGAAGGCCTCCTGCCCCGGCATGGTAGACCACCAAGGGCGCGCGACGCTACCCCTCGGCGCCCCAGCCCTCGCCGGCTAGCGCAGCTTGCGGCCGGGATTGCCGGCCCAGACCTCGCCGGCCCCGACGTCGGCGCGGATCATGGCGCCCATGCCGATCACGGCGCCCGCCCCCACCGTGACCCCGTTGGCGATGGCGGCGCTCTGCCAGACGACCGTGCCGCTGCCTATCCGGGCCCCGCCGCCGATCTGCGCGTGACCCGCGACGAGCACGTCCTCGCCCACCTCGACGTTGTGGCCCACGTTGACGTGGGGACCGATCTTGGCCCCGCGCCGCACGACCGTGTCGCCGATGGCGCCGCGCTGGATCATGGCCTGCGCGGCGACGTGCACGTCGTCTTCGATCACGACGCGGCCGAGTTGCGGAAAGGGCACGAGACGCCCGTCGTCGGCGCGCTCGTAGCCCATGCCCGAGCAGCCGATCGTCGCCAGCGGCTCGATGCCCAGGCCGTGACCCACGACGGCGTTCCTGACCCAGGCGCGCACCTCATCGACGAGGCGAGCGGTCGCCGGATCGGCATAGACGGGCGGGCGGTCGGCGGCCAGGTGCGCGAAGAACCGGCCGACGACCAGCGCCATGGCCAGCCGGGGACGGTCGCAGACGATCACGGTGCCGCTGGACCCCGGGAAAGCGTCGGCCTGGCCCGCGGCGTCCCCGATTGTGGCGAACCCGGCGGCGACATCCGACCCGGTGGTAACGCCGGCCCCAGCGACCCCCTCGGTGCCGCAGATCAGCAGGGAGCCGCCGAACCGCGCCGCCGCTCCGGCCCGCCTGGACCAGGCCAGCTCGCCGGCGCCGGCGCCGGTGTCGGTGGCGACGGCGTTCAGGGCCACGGCGTCGGCTTGGGACGCTCCCGCGCCGGCGAGCGCCCGGACCATGCCGAGCTCGCGCAGGTAGGCGACGACGTCGGCGGTGGTGGTCGTCTGCGTCATGAGGCCCCTCTCATCGCCGGCCGTGCAGCCACAGGGCTCAGCGGGTCAGACGCTCGCGTACGGAAGGTACGTGCGCAGCAGCTCCGCGTCGAACTCGTGCGGCACGTAGTCGGCCGGGATCTCGATGTAGAACGGGTTGTCGGACGCGATCACCGACTGCAGCGTGGCCCACGGGTTGGGGCTGTTGTAGTAGATGCCGTGCGGCGTTTCCAGGTCGAAGACGACGTGCGACCCGTAGCCGACCGTCGCGCCGGGCGCGATGGTGACGCCGGCGCTCGTGTTGGTGCGGCTGCCGATGATCGAGCCGTAGCCGAAGCGGGTGATGAGCTGCCGTTTGGGGGCGCGCGGCCGGCCGTGGTCGACGTTCTTGGTGTGCGAGCTCATGATGCCGGCGGCCACGAAACACCAGTCGTCGACGATGACGGACTTCGAGATGCAGGAGCCGGTGCGCACGCGCACGTGGTTGCCCAGCAGCGCAACGCCGGTGGTGACGCAGTCGTCGGCGATCTCGACGTCGTTCAGGATGCGCGTGCCCGAGGCGAGGTGCACGCGGTGGCCGAGCCTCACGTCGTCGCCGAGCACGACGTCGGGGTCGATGATGCACTGCAGGCCGTGCTCGAAGCCGCTCCCGTGGACGAGATCGCGAGCGATGAACGAGCCGCTGGGCGCGTGAAAGGTGTAGGCGTCGTAGTCCACTGGTGCCTCGCTTCTTGTCTTCGGTGATCGCGGATACGCGGTCCTCGCACGAGGCATCCTACCGCAAACCGGCCGGGCGTCTGGCTCGAGGGACCGTGTACCGCCTCCGTGCCCGTGACCGCGACGGCAAGCCCGACGATGTCTCTCGTGGAGCGCATGGTCACGGCGCCGACCCGCGCAGCGTCTCGAGCCGAACGGCCAGCATGCCGGCGAGCTCCTCGAAGCACAGCTCGACGTCGATCTCGTCGGGGGCGAGCAGGGCCTGGAGCGAGAGGCCGTCGATGGCCGCCACGAGCAGCGCCGCCAGAGCGGCCAGCCGCGCGCCGTGCGGTGACGCCTCGACGCCGAAGACGTCCACGTCGAGCTCGCGGTAGTGACGGTAGAGGCCGGCCACCCGTTCGCGCAGCTCGCGGTCGCGCACGACGAGCGGAAACACCTCGAACAGCGCCTGGGCCGCCTCACGATCGGAGACGAGCGTCTGCCAGCCGCTCACCTGGGCGCGCACCCGCTCGTCGCCGGCCGGCAGCCGCTCGGCGACGCCGGCGACGGCGTCGATTGTGGCCTGGGGGGTGAGCGACTCCACCAGCGCGGCGATGAGGTTGCGCTTGGTGCCGAAGTAGTAGCGCACCGCGGCCCGGTACTCGCCGGCCTCGGCGGCGATGGCGTCGAAGGTCAGGCCGCGCAGGCCGTCGCGCACGACGATCGTGCGAGCCGCGCGCACGAGGTTGGCCGCCGCCTCGGGCAGCTCGCCGGGCGCGCGCGGGCCCTGCCGGTAGCGCCGGCGCCTGCCGTCCTGCGTCGCGTGCCTTCGCTCGCCCGTCACGGTCGCCCCCCGCATCCCACTTGTCAGGCGCCATTGTAGCTGAAACAATGACGCGTAATTCGTCTGGACGGATTAATTCGCTCCATCCGCACGAAAGTGACGAGGCCGAAGGAGACGACCATGACGCAGACCGGCGCGACGCCGCCACCCGCCGGCGTAAGCCCGACCGCCGCCGCGGCGCCCGCCGCCGCCGTAAGCCCGACCGCCGACAAAGGCCTCAAGGCCGGGGCCCTGCATTCGGTCATGAACGTCGTGCTCGGCGTCGCGTCGGCCGCCCCCGCCTACTCGCTCGCGGCCACCCTGGGCTTCATCGCCCTGGCGGTCGGCTTTCAGTCGCCGGCCATCATGGTGCTGTCGTTCCTGCCGCTGTTCTGCACGGGCGTCGCCATGTACTACCTGAACCGCGCCGACCCCGACTGCGGCAACACCTTCTCGTGGGTGACCAAGGCGATGGGCCCGCAGCTCGGCTTCTTCGGGGGCTGGATCATCCTCGCCGCCAACGTGCTCGTGGTCTCAAGCGACGCCCACATCACCGGGCAGTACACCTTTCTGCTCCTCGGTCTGCACGGCGCCGCCGGCTCGCAGCTCGCCGTGACCGCTCTCGGCGCGCTCTGGGTGGTGTTCCTCTGCGGGATCACGCTGCTCGGCGTCGAGCTGTCGGCGCGCGTGCAGTACCTGCGCATGATCTTCGAGTTCGGCATCCTCGCGCTCTTTGCCGTCGTCGCCCTGGCCAAGATCTTCATCGTCCACCCGGCGGGGTCGGTCACCCCCTCCCTGAGCTGGCTCAACCCGCTGGCCTTCGCCAGCACCTCGGCGATGGCCGGCGGCGTGACCCTCGCCGTCTTCATGTACTGGGGCTTCGACCAGGCGGCGATGTGCAACGAGGAGAGTGTCGACCGCCACGAGGGCCCTGGTCGCAGCGTGATCGTGACCACGCTGCTGCTGGTCGTCACCTACGTCGTGGTGGCGATCGCCGCGCAGGGCTTCGTCGGCGCCAAGGCGCTCGCCGCCAACCCGACCGACGTGCTGAACTACGTCGGCGCCCAGGTCTTGCCGGCGCCGTTCGACAAGCTCCTCGTGCTGGCAGTGCTGTCGGCCTGCGCGGGAGTCATCGTGACGACGGTCATGCCGCTCGGCCGGATCTCGCTGTCGATGGCCACCAAGGGCGCCCTGCCCAAGGCCTTCCGCCACGTCCATCCGCGCTACAAGGTGCCCTGGACCGGCTCGATCGTCTTCGCCGGTCTGGCGCTCGTCTGGTTCGTGGTGCTGTCGGCGGTGAGCCAGAACGTGCTGGGCGATTCGATCGCCGCCACCGGGCTCATGGTGGCCGTCTACTACACGCTGGGCGGCATCGCCTGCCCGATCTTCTACCGCCGCCGGCTGCTGCGCGGCGCCTCGAACCTGCTGCTCATGGGCGTGGTCCCCCTGCTGGGCAGCGCCGGTCTGGCCTTCATCGTCTTCAAGGAGGGCCAGTACCTCTGGGACCCGGCCAATTCCTACACCGGCCAGGCGTGGTTCGGCATCGGCCCGCCGTTCGTCATCTCGGTGGGCGTGATGGCCCTGGGTGTCGTCGTCATGGCCACCCGCTGGATCGTCGCGCCGGCTTTCTTTCGCCAGCGCCCCATCACCGTCGACCAGTGGCTCGCCTCGCCCGATGCGGCGGCCGCCGCGGCCCCGCTCGACACCGAGGCGTAGCCGACCCGCGTCTCCGCGACGGCTGCCAACCGCTGCAGCCACCGCACACCGCGTCGAACCACTCCGAGCCGCTTCGAGGTCCGTTCCCCGCTGCCCCGGCGCCAAGCTGGGTACAGTGCAGTCAGGGCTGTGACCAAAAAGCCGAGCGCCCGCCAGCGAGGCGCTCCGCCGCGTCGCGGCACGCTCGATCGAAGGAGCGAGAAACCGGCCCATGAGCGCACGGGAGCCGCAGGAGCAGCACGGAGCCCGTCAGCGCGGCGCACAGAAGCAGCGTCGCGCGCGGACGCGTCGCGGCGCACCGGAGCAGTACAGCGCACCGGAGCGTGACGCGGGCGAGCCGGCCGACAGGCCGGTCCCGGAAGGCATCGACGAGGTCGACGACCTGCTGGTCGAGGGCCGCGAGCAGGGCTACCTGAACGTCGAGCACATCTACGACGTGCTCCAGGAGATCGAGCTCGACGCGGGCCAGATCGACGACTTCCTGCTGGCGCTGCACGACATCGGCGTCGAGGTCGTAGAGGCCGACAACGGGCGGCGGGCGGCGGATGGACGCCGCACCGAGGACGATCCGCAGGACGAAGGCGGGCAGACCCCGAGCAACCGGCGCGCCGCGGGCCATCGACTGGCCGCCGACGCCCGGCCGGCCACGAGCGGCGCAGACGACGAGGGTGGCGCGCCGCAGGTCGACCTCTCGCTGCGCACCTGGAGCCTCGATCCCGTGCGCATGTACTTCAGGGAGATCGCCCGCGTGCCGCTGCTCACCGCGGTGCAGGAAGTCTCGCTGGCCAAGCGTATCGAGCGCCACGACATGGAGGCCAAGCGTAAGCTGATCGAAGCGAACCTGCGCCTCGTGGTGTCGATCGCCAAGCGCTATTCGAGAACGGGCATGCCCATGCTCGACCTGATCCAGGACGGCAACCTGGGCCTGATCCGCGCGGTCGAGAAGTTCGACTACCGCCGCGGCTACAAGTTCTCGACCTACGCCACCTGGTGGATCCGCCAGGCGATCTCGCGAGCCGCCGCCGACCAGGCGCGCACGATCCGCGTGCCGGTGCACATGGTCGAGCAGATCAACAAGCTGATCCGCGTGCAGCGCGAGCTGCAGGCGAGTCTCGGCCGCGAGCCCACGCCCGAAGAGAGCGCCGCCCGGATGGGCATCACCGCGGAGAAGGTGCGCGAGATCGTCAGGGTGAGCCAGGAGCCGGTCAGCCTCGAGACGCCGGTCGGCGACGAGGACGACTCGCAGCTCTCCGACTTCATCGACGACCCGGAGGCCGTCACCCCCGTCGAGGCGGTCGACGAGATCGTCCAGCGCGAGCTGATGGCCAAGGTCCTCGCCAGTCTCACGCACCGTGAGCGCGAGATCATCGAGCTGCGCTTCGGCTTTAACGACGAGCGCCCGCGCACCCTCGAAGAGGTCGGCCAGAGGTTCGGCGTCACCCGCGAGCGCGTCCGCCAGATCGAAGCCAAGACGCTGACCAAGCTGCGCAGCTTCCGCGACGTGGCCCGCCTGCGCGACCAGGACAACTAGGCGCGTCACGAAGTCACGTTCGCCTGAGCGGCGACGACAAAGTCGCTCGCCGGCCTGGGCGCGTCACGCAACGACAGAGGGCGGGCGGCCCTGCGGCCGCCCGCCCTCGTGCTTCGCTCTTCGCCGGCGGCCCGCGGCCGCCCGCGCTCGGCTTAGCTGCTGATCGTCGGCAACTGCTGCCACGACCCGGGCACGACGCCCGTGGTGGTAGTCCTCAGGTTGTCGCTCGTGCAGTTGTTGATCACCGTCTGGTTGTAGCAGATGGTGGCGTTGTTCATGGTGAGGTCTGTCCCGGTGTCGGTGTTCGACACGTACGGGGTGCCCTCGAGCACCGCGCCGTTGACGGTGCCGCTCGTGAGCTCGGCCTCGGCCTCGAAGAGGATCATGAGACCGGTGAAGGTGCCGGTGCTGTCCCAGTGAAGCTCGTTGCTGTAGAGGTTGTCGTTGTCGCACTGCATGAAGTAGATCATGGGACTGGTCAGCGTGCCCACGTTCACCAGGCCGTTCGAGTGGGTCTGCTCGGTGGTGGCCAGCAGGTTGCACATGACCGTCGAGGCGACGGTGGAGGGGCCCGAGAAGTTGACGGCGATGTTGCCGGTGCCGGCGTCGCCGTCGACCCAGACGACGCCGAGCGTGAGGTTGGTCGGACCCGGCTTGTTGGTGCTGTCGTAGATGCTGTTGATGGCGTTGCCGTTGATAACCGCGCCGTTGCCGTCGACCGAGAGGATCTTGCAAAACATCGGGCCCGGCGTGCTGCTGGCCGTGGTGGCGGTCGACACGCTGAGGGTCGTGGCGTTCGAGTTGGCGGCGCCTTCGATGTAGACCTTGCCGGATACATACACCGGACCGAGCTTGTCGATGACGCTCGCCGCGCTGGTGCCGGTGATGGTCAGGTCGCCGCCCACGTAGAGGCCGGTGGTGTTGACCGTCGTGTTGCCTGTGATGGTGAGGCTGCCCGCCACCCACAGCTTGTTGAAGGTGTAGGTGCTCACCTTGCCGCTGGCCGCGCCCATCGTCAGGTTGCCGCTGTTGGTGGTGCTCGGCAGGACGTAGTCGGTGCCGGTCGGCGCCGTCCAGGTCGTACCGCCGTTCGTCGTCCAGGTGGTATACGGCGTCGTCGTGGTCTTGGTGACCGAGGTGCCGGCCGCATCGAACATGTTTCCCCGCCGCCTTGCCGGTGATGGCGGCCTGGGCCTCGGTCATGAGCGCCGCCTGGTGAGCCTGGTCGAAGTAGTCGCTGAGCAGCCCCACGCCACCCTTGCTGTAAGTGATTCCTGTGGGCACGGTCGAGTCTTGCCAGTCGTTGATCTGCAGGCCGAGAGACTGGACGGAGTGTCCGGGGTAGGCCATTGTACAGGAGCTGCCGG
>CAVTCH010000006.1:0-17597 GCA_963733255.1 uncultured Actinomycetes bacterium | reverse complement strand
GGACACGCTCGAGCAGGCGGAGCGCGAGGGTTTCGACCGGCTTCTGGCCCGCCACGTCGAGGCCTGGCGGGCACGCTGGGCCGACACCGCCATCTCGGTCGGCGGCGACCCCAAGGCCGAGCTCGCCCTGCGCTTCTCGAGCTACCACATGATGTCCACGGCCCACCCCGACAAGGAGAGCGTCTCGGTCGGAGCGCGCGGCTTATCGGGCCTGTCGTACTTCAACCACGTCTTCTGGGACACCGAGATCTTCGTGGTGCCGTTCTTCATCTATACGCACCCCGAGACCGCTCGCACGCTGCTGGCCTACCGTTATCGCAACCTCGACGGCGCCCGCCGCAAGGCCCGCGACATGGGCCACAAGGGGGCGCTGTTTCCCTGGGAGTCGGCCGACAAGGGGGTCGAGACCACGCCTCCGTACGGCATCGGCGCCCACGGCGAGATGATCCCCATCCTCTCCGGGCTGCTCGAACATCACATCTCGGCCGACGTCGGGTGGGCCACCTGGGAGTACTGGAAGTGCACCGGCGACGACGAGTTCCTCGAGCGCATGGGCGTCGAGCTGCTGCTCGAGACGGCCCGGTTCTGGGTCTCGCGGGCGACCCGCGACGAGCTGGGGCGCTACCACATCCCGATGGTCGTCGGCCCCGACGAGTATCACGAAGGCGTCGACGACAACGCCTACACCAACGTGCTGGCGCGCTACAACATCGAGCGTGCCCTCGATGCCTACGCCTGGCTCTCCGATCGCGCCCCCGACAAGGCGGCCGTGCTCGGCGAGCGCCTGGGCTTGACGCCCGTCGAGCTCACGAGCTGGCGCACCGTCGCCGGCGCGCTGGTCGACGGCTTCGACCCGGCGACGGGGCTCTACGAGCAGTTCGCCGGTTTCTACGACATGGACGACGTCGATCCGGCCGCGCTGGCCGCCCGCCCCATGGCGGCCGACCTTCTGCTGGGTCGCGAGGTGACGCTCAAGTCCAAGGTGGTCAAGCAGGCCGACGTCGTCATGCTCTGCCACGTACTGCCCGACGAGATCCCGCCCGACGTGGCGCTCGCCAACCTGCGCTACTACGAGCCGATCACCAGCCACGGCAGCTCGCTGTCGCCGGGCATCCACGCCGCCCTGGCGGCTCGCCTCGGCGACGTCGGGCTCGCCGTCGAGGCCTTTCGCATGGCCGCTGAAGTCGACCTCTCCGACAACATGGGCAACGCGGCCCGTGGCCTGCACATGGCGACCATGGGCGGCGTGTGGCAGGCGGCGGTGATGGGTTTCGGCGGTGTGCGGCGCCACCACGAGGCCCTGGTGCTCGACCCCCACCTCCCCGAGGACTGGACCTCGCTGTCGTTTGCGCTACGCTTTCGGGGCGCGCGGCTGCGCGTCAGTGTCCGCCCGGGCGAACTTGACGTCACGATAGTCGACGTGCCGGCGACTGTGGTCATCGGTCGCCGCACGCGCCGCCTCGACGCCGGCGAGCACCACTTTCGCCGCCGCCGGGGCGTCTGGGAGGAGGAGCGATGAACCTGCTGGTCGCACTCGACTCTGGTCCCGACGGCGAGGAGCTGCTGACGTCGGCGCGGGTGCTCGCTCACGCCAGCGGCTGGTCGCTTCGCGGCCTGCACGTCAAGCCCTCCGCCGCCGACCCCGCCCTCGAGCTGCCCGCCCGGCTCACCACCAACACCGAGGTGCGCGAAGCGATCGGCGATCCCGTCGACGAGATCCTGGCCGCGGCCGACAACGACGACGTCGTCGCCTTCACGGTGCGTGGCGCGGGTGAGGAGGGCGTCGGCCTGGTGGCCGACGCCCTCCTCACCCGCGCCACGCAGACCCTGTTCGTCGTGCGTCCCGGCATGCGGCCCATCACTTCGCTGCGCCGCATCGTCGTGCCGCTCGAGGGCAGCCCCTCGAGCTCCGCGGCGATGCGCCTGACCGACGATGTCTTCTGCCGGCCCGGGCGCGAGATCGTCGTGGTGCACGTCGGCACGGCCGACACGCCCGACGAACCGGGCAGCCTGCCGGCTCCGCGCATGGTCGATCAGGAGCAGTACGAGTGGTCGTCGTGGCACGAGGAGTTCACGATGCGCTTCGCCACTTGTCCCATGGGGGGCAAGCACCGCACGGTCGTGCGCGTGGGCGACCCGCAGGAGGTCATCGTCGGCGAATCCAGGCGCCCGCCCGCCGACCTCATCGTGCTGGCTTGGGGCGGCGTGTTCACCAAGGGCCACTCGACCTTGCTGCGCGGCATCCTGAAGGACGCGCCCTGTCCCCTGCTGCTGGTGCCGGTGGCCGCAAAGGGCTAGCGCCGGCGCGCGGCGCTCAGGCGCGCCGGGTCCAAGCGCGGGGGTCCAGGCGGCGGGGCTCAGGCGCGCGGGCGCCCGGCCTTCGACTGTTTGCGCGTGGGCGCCTTGGTCGCCGAGCCGGCCCTGGTCGCTTGTCCGCCTTTGCCGGCGGCTCCGGCCTTGCCGGCCGTGCTCCCGCCCGGCCGCCCCGCGTTGCGGGGTGGCGACACGGCGCCGGCCGGCACGAGCGACGCCTCCACGGGCTCGCGGCCGTGCACGTAGAGGATGATGGCGGCGCCGATCGCGACGCTTGCGATCGATTCCCACTGCGTCGTGCGCAGCCCCAGAAAGACCACAGGGTTGCGGCGGATGAACTCGATCAGAAAGCGCTCGATCCCGGCCAGCACCATGAACCATCCCCACACATACCAGCCGGGCTGGGGCTTTGTGGCCATGCGGTAGAGCACCCAGCAGACGAGAAGCATGGCGATCGTCTCCATGGGCGGCGTGGGCCAGACCTTGACGCCGGGAGGGGTCGGCACGGTGCCGTGCGGAAAAGCGATGCCGATGAACGACTTGGTGGGGCTGCCGTAGTCGCCGTCGCCCGAGAGCAGGCAGCCGATGCGCCCCACTGCGTAGCCGATCGCCACGGCCGGCCCGGCGGCGTTGGCCATGAGGCCCACCGGCACGTGGCGAAAGCGGCTCCACAGAGCGACGCAGATAAAGCCGCCGATCAGGCCGCCGTACCAGGTGAAGCCCGACCCGCTGAAGGTGTTGTGCAGCAGGTCGCCTTTGACGGCCGCCCAGTGCTGCAGCAGGTAGTAGATGCGCGCGCCGGCGAAGCCCCCGATCCCGGCCACGAACAGCAGCTCGTAGGCGAACTCGAACGACACGCCCCGGGTGCGCAGCACGCGGTAAGCCACATAGCAGGCGGCCACGAGCGCGGCCGCGGCCATCACGCCGAAGCTGTAGACGGTGATCGGGCCGAGGTGAAAGAAGACCGGGATCATGCGCCGCAGACGACCGGGATCACGCGCCGGACGACCGCAGGCAGGCGCGATCGCCGGCGATTTTGAGTCTGGGTGCCGAGAGGAGCGGGGGTCTGCTGCATAGGAAGGAGTATGGCACGTCGGGCGGCGCCTGTAACGATAGCCGGGCTGCCACTTGTCGCCGCCGCGCCGTCGGTCGCCCCAGATGCTACCCTGAGACCATGCAGGTCCGTCATGTGTTCGGTCGCTCGATCCCCCTGCCGCTGCTCGTGGCGCTCATCGCCGGGCTCGGCGCGCTGGCGGCGTGGGGCTTCATCGAAGCCTTCCGCGCGCCGCCGCCGCGCCACGCGGTCGCCACCCCAGCGGCGACTCCGCGGCCGAGTGTCGGCGCGACTAACGTGCGGCGCTGGCTCGACGCCGCCTTGCCGGCGCTCGAGACCCGCCGGGTGGCGGTCTGGCGGGCGGCTCTGCCGGCCAGGGGCAGCGCGGCTCGCCGGGCCCTTCGCGACCTCTACCGCCATCTCGCGCCGATCCCGTGGAGCGGTCTGCACGCGGTCGTCACACCCAGCGGGCAGCCTTCGACCTTCGATGTGAAGCTCGTGGGGCGGCCCGGCGGAGCCGGGCCGCCCCAGCGCATCGTGGCCGAGCGGCTCCTGGTCGTCGAGCGCTCCGGCGGGCGACTGGTCGCCACCGGCGACCAGTCGCCCGCCGGCATCCGCGACGAGTACCTCATGGCCTTCCGCAGCCCCCGTGCGATCGTCGCAGACGGCGCCGTGGTGGTGTTCGACGAGAGCTGGCGGCCACTCGCCGAGCAGCTCGCCGGCGACATGCCGCGCGCCCGCGCCGACGTCGCCGCCACGCTGGGCGTGACGGGCGACCGCGCCATCGTCATCATGCTGTACTCGACTCCCGCCGAGGTCAGCCACTACCTCGGTCAGGACAAGGCCCTCGAGAACGAGCGCTTCTTCGCCCGGCTGCCCGACACGACCTCGAGCAAGCGCTATTGGCCCACCGACGTCGGCGTGCTGGCCTCGGCGCTGGCGCCGGCCGACCCGTGGACCGAGCACATGCTGGCCCACGAGGTGACCCACACGCTCACCTGGCGCTGGTTCTACAGCACCGCGCATGCGCCGCCGCTGCTGCTCGAAGGCATGGCGACGGCGGTCGAGGGCGACCGCAGCTACTATCCGCTCCGCGTCGAGGTGGCCGCCGGCAACCGCAGCATGCCGCTGCTCGCGACGTTCGCCGACCCCAATCTGTGGACCGGGGTGCGCATGGCCCGCGTGACGCTCGCCTACCTCGAGGGCGGCTCGCTCGTGAAGTACGTCCTGGCGCGCTGGGGTCAGACCACGCTGAAGCGCTTCTTCGTCGACGTCGCCAACGGCTCGCTGAGCGGCCCGGCCGTCAAGCAGACGGTCCGCGCCGACCTGGGCGTCTCCTGGGGCAGCTTCTACTCCGGCTGGAAGGCCTACGTGACGACGCTGCCGTAGCTAGTGGGCCGCCCGTCGCTCGCTACTCGTCGCGGCGGCCTTCGCCGACGAGGATGAAGCCGCTGCCCGACGACTCGATGGGGATGATCCTGCTGCGCTGCAGGCCCGCCGCGCTCGCCAGCCGCTCGACGCCGGTCCGCGTGTAGAAGAACACGCTGCCTCTGCCGGACAGGCGGTAGCGCAGTGTGCGCAGGTGCTCACGTACGAGCGAGTGCCCCGGAAACGAGACGATGACCTTGCCGCTCGTCTGCGCGGTCATCTTGCGCAGGAACGGCGCCGGCTCGGGCAGGTAGTCGAAGACGCCCATGGCGATGCTCACGTCGAAGCTCTCGTCGGCGTCCGACTTCATGAAGTCACAGCGACGGAACTCGCAGCGGTCGGCGACCCCCTGAGCGGCCGCTTCCTGCTCGGCGAGGGCCAGCATGTTGGCCGAGAAGTCGACGCCCACGACGCGCCGTGCGCCGCGGCGGGCGAAGTCGGCCGCATACACGCCGGAGCCGCAGCCCACGTCGAGCACGTCCTTGCCCGTGACGTCGCCCGCCGCGGCGAACGTGATCTCGTAGCGCTCGAAGATCGCCTTGCGAAAGACCTGGTTGAAGCGTCGCGAGAGCCAGGAGCGGTCGACGCGGTAGATCGCGTCGAAGCTCTGAGCGTCGCGCTCGAAGCGCCGGCGGACCGATTCGTCAGTTGATGGACTCATTGCGATGGATGTCTCCTATGGGAAGGAATCGGTGCCCGGCGAGCAGCATCTCCCAGCGCTCGCAGACCGACCCGGTGAACAGGTTGTGCAGGACAAGGCGCTTGACGTACATGGCCTGCAGGCGATCGTGCCAGGTCAGTCTCGACAGATGCAGAAGGCCGTGGTGGAACTCGTAGGGGTGAAAGTAGAACGTCGCCGTGTGACCGCCGGCATCGAGGTCGCCCACGACCCACTCCAGGACGGCGCCCGGCAGAAACCGAAAACAGGTGCCGCCGGCGACGGGCAGCCGGCGGCCGCCCAGGTCCCAGGTCGCCAGGGGGAACTCGTGGATGGGACCGCTGTCGGTCTGCACGACGAATGGGTAGCGGGGCGCGTCGGGGATGCCGTAGCGCAGGCCGGCCACCGGGAACACGCTGGAATCGCACTCGAAGCCCGCGGCGGCGAGGGTCTCGAAGAACGACTCGTTTTGTAGGCTCCCGACCGAGAATGCCGGAGCGCGGAACGAGATCACGGGCTGGCCGGTCAGATCCTGCAACTGGCCCCGCGAGCGCTCGATGTCGGCTCTGAAGTCGTCGGGGCTCATGGCGTAGAGGGTCTCGTGGTCGCAGGTGTGGCCGCCGATCTCGTGGCCGGCCGCGGCCACCTCGCACACCAGGTCGGGAAACGTGGTGGCGACCAGTCCCACCACGAAGAACGTGGCGTGCAGATCGAGCTCGGCGAGCAGGTCGAGGATGCGGTGCGTGTCGGTGACGACGTTGCCCGTCGTCGCGCACGAGCCTCCCGTGACGTGGTGGTAGGAGAGCTGGTACCAATCTTCGAGGTCGATGGTGAGAGCGTGGCAGGTAGGGGCCGCATGGCCGGGGGCGGAAGCGGCGGAAGGGCCGGCCGACACCGACGACACCGGCGCCTGGTCGAGCGGCGTCTCGAAGCGCGGGGCGGACCCCGACTCGTGACTCATCACACCCCCTCGGTGATGCTCGTACGGCTAACGTATCGCCGCGGGGGACGAGTGTCAAAGACCCGGGGACGAGTGTCGAAGACCGTCTGCCTGAGCGGTGGGAGCTGGTAGGATGGCCAGCGTGAGAGGGCGGTCATCGGGGACGGCCCTGATGCGCGAGAGAGTCGGTCGGAGGCCATGGAGCCTGAGCCGGACCTCACCATACGGGCGGCCGTCGCCGCCGACGAAGGCCAGTGGCGCAGGCTGTGGACCGACTTCAACGCCTTCTACGGCGTGCGGCTGCCGGAGCGCGTCGCAACCACGAACTGGCAGCGCATCCGCGACGAGACCGCGCCGGTGGGCTGTCTCGTCGCCGTCGAGGACGGCGAGGTGGTGGGGCTGGCGGACTACGTGCTGCACCTGCACACCTGGAGCGACCATCTGAGCTGCCTGCTCGACGACCTTTACGTGCGCCCCGAGTCGCGTGGTCGCGGCATCGGACGACGGCTCATCGAAGCGGTCGTCGATCTGGGCCGGCACAACGGCTGGTCGCGGGTCTACTGGCTGGCTCTCGACGGCGCCGACGCGCGGCACCTCTACGACAAGTACTGGGGCGCCGACGGCGCCGCGCGCTACACGGTGCATCTCGAGGACTGCCCCGAAGACCTCCTCGGACACTGAAGGGCAAGGAGGCAGGAGAAGGAGGCGGGTGGCCCGTCCGCCGCCGGGCGACGTTCCGATTGCGGCGGAAGATGGAACACTCGGAAGTGACTGGAGCGCATCGCCACGCCACGCCATAGCGATCCGAGGGCGGTCCGCGGGAGGGTCGCTGGTGCGACCCGGCGGACGCGGCGGTGTACTCTGAGTGATGAAAGCAGGCGGCCGACGGTCCGTGGGGAGCCAAGCCGGTCACACGAGCTTACGCTGAAGGAGCTGATCGGAGATGCGTCGCAGAACCCTCGCCCTCATCGCTGCAGGGGCCGTCATCGTGGCGGTCCTGATAGTCGGTGTCGTCACGGCCGGCGCGCAAGGTCCGTCGAGCCTGTCGACTATCACCGTCACGCAGCTTCTGCAGAACGTCGCCACCAAGGCTCAGGGCACGACCGCGATCAGCGGCGACGTGGCCTGGAGCAACGACCTTCTCGGCAGCGGCTCGCTGCTGTCGTCGCTGGGTGGCGGCCAGACCCCAGCGGGGCTGTCGTCGCTGCTCACCGGCGGGTCGGGTCGCGTCTGGGCCCAGGACGGCAAGGTGCGCCTCGAGTCGCAAGGCCAGGGCGGCGACTTCGTCGCCGTGTTCAACGGCGTCACCCTCTGGACCTGGGACTCGATGACCAGTACCGCGACCCAGTACTCTCCGACCGGCGGCACGCACGGCAGCGCGGGCGTTCCCGCGTCGCTCTCGCCGTCGTCGCCGGCGAGCGTCGACCCGGCCACGGCCATCGCCGCGCTCATCCAGAAGCTTTCGCCCAACGCCACGCTCAGTGTCGGCGGACAGGCTGTGGTCGCCGGGCGGCAGACCTACACGCTGACGCTCACCCCGACCTCGCCGGTCACCACGTTCGGCTCGGTGCGGGTGGCCATCGACGGTCACCGCTGGGTGCCGCTCCAGGTGCAGGTCTTCGCCAGGGGTGACGGCAGTCCCGTCCTGTCGGCGGGCTTCAAGACGGTGTCCTTCTCAGCCGTCTCCGGCAGTCTCTTCACGTTCACGCCACCGAGCGGGGCGACCGTCGTCCACAAGCAGGTGGGCACACTGGGCGCGGCGCAAGGCGCGCCGGTGAGCGGCACTGCCAAGACGGGCGCTGCCAAGACGGGCGCTGCCGCAAAGAACGCCGCGGCCCACACCGCGCCCCTCACCCTGAAGCAGGCCAAGGCACGGGCGCCGTTCCTGCTCACGCCGTCGTCGATCCCCGCGGGCGTCGCGTTCCACGGTGCGTTGGTCACGCCGACGGCCGCCAAAGCGCAGGCCGCGCTCGGCAGCCCCACGGCCCAGCAGACGAAGATGATCGCCGTCCTCGGCAAGCACCCGACCGCCGTGCTCGACTACGGCACGGGCTTCGGCACGGTGCTGGTCGTCGAGACGAAGACGACGACGGCCCAGGACGCGCAGCTTCAGCAGCAGCTCGGTCAGCTCTCGGCGATCGGCAAGGCGACCGTCAACGGGGTGCCTGCCACGAAGCTCCAGACCGAGCTTGGCTCGGTCGTCACGTTCCGGCAAGGTGACGTGCGGGTGATCGTCGCCGGCTTCGTGCCCTGGAGCGACCTCGACCAGATCGCCGGCAGCCTGCAGTAGCCCGGGATGACGGGCGAAGACCAGGCGTCCGGGGCGGCGCGTAGCGGCACCAACGAGACGGCCGCGGGCGGCGCGACAGCGCCGCCCGCGGCCGTCGACGCTGCGTCGCGCGCGGCGGTCGGCGAGGCGCCGACGCAGGCGTGCGACGATCGCCCCGTCGTGCTGGCCACCCACGGCCTGACCAAGCGCTTCGGCAAGCTGCTGGCCGTCGATCACCTCGATCTCACGGTCTGCCGCGGCGAGGTGTTCGGCTTTCTCGGCCCCAACGGCGCCGGCAAGACGACCACCATCCGCATGATCTTCGGCCTCATCTTCCCGACGAGCGGCTACGCCGAGGTCGCCGGTCACCGTGTGCCCGGGGCGCGCGTCGCCGCCCTGCGCCACCTGGGCGGCTTCGTCGAGGTGCCCGCCTTCTACCCCAACATGAGCGCCCGCCGCAATCTGCGGCTGATCGGTTCGGCCGGCGGCGAGGTCGGCGAGCAGCGCATCTCCGAGGTGCTCGACGTCGTCGGCCTGCTGGCCCGCGGCGACACCAAGGTCGGCGGCTTCTCGCACGGCATGAAGCAGCGCCTGGGGATAGCCAACGCGCTGCTCGGGCGGCCCGACGTGATCATCCTCGACGAGCCCACGAGCGGCCTCGACCCGCAGGGCATGAAGGACGTCCGCGAGCTGGTGCGCGAGCTGGGCAAGGGCGGCACCACGGTGCTGCTGTCGTCGCATCTGCTGCACGAGGTCGAGCAGGTCTGCGACCGGGCCGCGATCATCAACCGGGGTCGCACCGTGATCGAAGGGCCGGTGGCCACGCTGCGACCTCGCGAGGAGGCGGTCAAGGTGATGACCGCCGACCAGCAGAAGGCCTTCGAGACGGCGCGCGCCCTGTTCGGCGCCGAGGCCGTGAGCTGGGACGAGGGCTATGTCGTCGTGCGTGCCGGCGACGAGGGCGTGCCGGAGCTCGTGCGGCGCCTGGTCGCCGACGGTGTCGACGTGCGCGCCGTGGTGCCGGCCGTCGAGCAGGGCCTCGAAGACTACTTTCTGGAGCTCACGCAGAGCTCCGACGTCGACGCCCATCGCGGCGAGCGGCCGGCGCCGCCGGGCCCGGCGCAGGCCGACCCCGACCCCGCCCACGCGCCGAGGCCCGGGGCGCGAGGCTAGACGGCGATGCGCAGCCTCGGGCGTGAGTTCCTGAAGATCCTCTTTCAGCGGCGCACCTACGTCGGCTGGGCGGGACTGCTGGCGGTGCCGCTGCTGATCGTCCTGGCGCTGGATCTGTCGAACTCCAGGCCGGCTCCGGGCGAGGGCCCACCGTTCTTCGCGCAGGTCGTCAACAACGGCATCTTCGTGCCGCTGGCCGCGATCGGCGCCCTGTCGTTCTTCCTGTTTCCGCTGGTGGCCTCGATGGCCGGCGCCTACCCGCTGGCCGGCGAGGCCGAGATGGGCACCATGAAGACCTGGATGAGCCGCCCCGTGGGGCGCGCCGGGGTGCTGTTCTCGAAATGGGGCGTGGCCGTGCTCTATGTGGCCGTGGGCATGGTGCTCGTCGGTCTCGGCGGGCTTGTAGCGGGCTGGCTCGTGTTCGGCGTCCACCCTCTCGTCACCCTCGACGCCACGACCATCAGCATCTCCGCCGGCCTCGAACGTATCCTGCTGGCCAACCTGCTGATCCTGAGTGCCCTGCTGTGCACGATCTCGCTGGCGCTGCTCGTTTCGACGCTCAGCAACTCGAGCCTGACGGCCGCCATCAGCGCCATGGTCGTGTTCGTCGTGCTGACCATCCTGAACGGCTTCAGCTACTTCGACTTCATGAAGCCCTACACGTTCACGAGCTACGACCTGGCCTTCACCAACCTGTTCCGCGACCCGATCTACTGGCATCCGATCCGCGAGGCGCTGCTCACCTACGGCGCGACGGTCGCCGTGCTGCTGGTCGCCTCGTGGCTGATCTTCCGGCGCAAGGACATCCTCACGTAGGCATGGCACCGGCCGGAGCGGCCGGTCACAGGCCCCGCCGGGTCGCGGTCGAAGCCGTCGTCCGCCCTGTCCGGGCCGCTGAAAGGGACGCAGCCGATGCGCTCGCTTCGCCTCGAGCTGGCCAAGATCTTAAATCAGAAGCGCACCTACATCGGCTGGCTGGGCCTCGTGCTGGTGCCGCTGATCGTGGTGGCCGCGGGCGCCTTGCAGAAGCCCCGCCCGCAGGACTCAGGCGATCCGCCGTTCGTCGCCCACGTGAGCACGAACGGGCTGCTCGTGATGCTCTCGACGCTGCTCGCCCTGTCGTCGTTCCTGCTGCCGCTGATCGCCGCCATGGGGGGAGCCTCGTCGGTGGCGAGCGAAGCCGAATCGGGCACGCTCAAGACCTGGATGACGCGCCCCGTCAGTCGCACCGGCGTGCTGCTCACCAAGTGGACGATGGCCGTGGCCTACGCCGCCGCCGGTGCGGCCCTGGTGGCCCTGGTCGCGCTGGTTGCCGGGGCGCTGGCCTTTGGCCTGCGGCCGCTCGTCACGCTGTCGGGCACCTCGCTGAGCGTGCCCCACGCGCTGGCGCTCATCGCGGTCGCCTACCTGATCGTCGTGGCCGGCGCGGTCTGTTCGCTGTCGCTGGCGCTGTTCATCTCGACGCTCACGGATTCGAGCCTGACCGCGGCGACGATCGCCATCGCCGTGTTCACGGTGCTCTCCGTGCTCAACGCCTTCAGCGTCTTCGACTTCATGAAGCCCTACACGTACTCGTCGTACCGGTGGGTCTTCGTCAACCTGTTCCGCTATCCGATCTACTGGCACCCCATCGTGCAGGCCCTGCTCACCTACGCCGCGACGAGCGGCGCGGCGCTGGCCGCGGCCTGGCTCGTGTTCAGTCGCAAGGACGTGCTGACGTAGAGGGCCGTCAGCCGACGCGCCGATCGACCGCTGGACGAACATCGGTCTCGTCTGCCTAGCGACTGGCTCGGGCGCTACGGCCGACAGTGGGCGCCGGTCGGCCGCCGTAGCGCTGTGGGTATGATTCCAGCAGCGACGTCCGGAGGCCGTTCATGAGAGCCATGCTGCTGCGCCAGCCGAAGCCCATCGAGGGGCGGCCGCTCGAGCTCGCTGAGCTCGAGCGGCCGCAGCCAGGTCCGGGCGAGATCCTGATCGCCGTGCACGCCTGCGGGGTGTGTCATACCGACCTGCACGTGAGCGAGGGCGAGCTGCCACCCCACAAGTCGCCGGTGGTGCCCGGACACCAGATCGTCGGCGTCGTCGCCGAGCTCGGCGCCGGGGTCACCCAGCACGCCGTTGGCGATCGCGTCGGCGTGCCCTGGCTGCACTGGACCGACGGCACCTGCCGCTACTGCCGGCGCGGCGACGAGAACCTGTGCGAGTCTGCGACTTTCACCGGCTGGGACGTCGACGGCGGCTTTGCCGAGTACGTGGTCGCGCCCGCGGCCTTCAGCTACGCGCTGCATCAGGACCTCTCCGACCTCGCCGCCGCGCCGCTGCTGTGCGCCGGCATCATCGGTTACCGGTCGCTGCGGGTCTCGGGCCTCGTGCCCTGGGGGCATGGCAAGGAGGCGGCCGGCGGCCCTCCGGGCCCCGGCGCGGCCGCCGGCCGCCGCCTTGGCCTGTACGGCTTCGGCGCGGCGGCCCACATCTGCCTGCAGATCGCGCGCTTCTGGGGCGCCGAGGTCTACGCCTTCACGCGCGGCGAGGAGCATCGCCGCCTGGCTCTCGAGCTGGGCGCCGTGTGGGCCGGCGAGGCGGGCGAGCAGCCCGGCGACGACCCGCGGGTCAAGCTCGACGCCGCCATCGACTTCGCGCCGGCCGGCGAGCTCGTGATCGACGCGCTGCGCGTGCTCGACAAGGGCGGCACGATCGCCATGGGCGGCATCTACTCGTCGCCGGTGCCGGCCATCGACTACCCGCTGCTCTACGGCGAGCGCGTGGTGCGCAGCGTGACGAACTCGACCCGTCGCGACGCCGCCGACCTGCTGCACCTGGCGGCCCAGATCCCCATCACCGCCGAGATCCAGGTCTTCGCCCTCGAGCAGGCCAACGACGCCCTGATCGCCCTCAAGCACGACGGCATCCGTGGGGCGGCGGTGTTACAGGTGACAGAGCAGGAGCCGGCGGCGCGGGGTGAGTGGCGTTAGGCAGCGGTGAGCGGGCGGGGCGGGCGCAGCAGACATGTCGTGCACGGCGCGCGGTGCCGGCTGGCGGCCGGCTGCGAGCAGCTCTAGACCGAGCTGCGGTCCTTCCAGTTCCACCACTTGAGCAGCACGGGGTCGTGCACGTCGTTCGAGGCGTAGTAGACGGCGCAGCGATAGGTGTAGAGCACGCAGGGGTCGAGGCTGCCGCCGGCGAGCTCGCGGTCGCGCTCGTAGAGCGCCTCGGCGCTCTCGCCGCGCAGCCCGGCGACGCTGTCGATGCCGAGCCGCCGCAGGTGGGCGGCCATGTTCGGGCCGATGCCGGGGATGGTCTCGAGATCGTCTCGTCGCGGAGCCATAGTCGTCACGATAGCCCGTTTCGCCCGACCTGCGGACCGCGCCCAGGGGTAGCGCGGAGCTTCGGAGGCCGCCTGGGCTACAGAGCGCCGGAGGAGTGCTCTGCCGAAGTCAGGCACGTGAGGACGTCACCGTTGCACGACCGCCTTGAAGTCAGAACTCGCAGTCACGAAGCTCCTTCTGCGCGGTCCAGTAGTCGAGTCGCTGACCCTCGCCGACATCGATGGAACAGCTCTCCATCCGACTGTAGCCGCGGCTCTCGTAGAACCGCCTCGAGGGGAGCGACACGTCGAGATGCACGATCCGCTGTCCGGCGGCGCGCGCGGCATCCTCGAGCGTGTCCATCACCTGTGCGCCGATGCCCTGACGCTGGTACTGCGGGTCTGCTTCACCGGCCGTGACCCTCTCGGCGAGGATCGCCTCGCACTCCGCACGGAGCACAGGCACCTCGCTGGTGGCGATCGACCAGACGACGGCGTGGTTCACGGCGGCGTAGTCGTGCGCGAGCAGGCGCCGGTGATGTCGGCGAGGTAGACGAGGTCGCTACGCCGCATACAGAAGCTGCTTGGTGCGCTCGATCTCGCGGACCATGTAGCGGTTGGTCACGGCGTCCGCCATGACCAGGTCGACCTGGCCGCCGAGCAGCTCGCGCAGCTCGTCGAGCAGGCCGAAGTAGGCGTCGGCGAGCGCGTGCGGCTCCAGGGGCGCGAATTCGACCAGCAGGTCGACATCGCTCTCGCCGGGGCGGAAGTCGTCGCGCAGGGCGGAGCCGAAGACGTCGAGGCGGACCACGCTGAAGCGCGCGCAGATCTCTGCGATGGCTTGCTGCTTATCGCTTAGGACGCAGACCATGGAAGCACCTCCGCCGACATGCTACCTTCGGGCGGCGCGGCTGACCACAGTGGACGAACGCGGACGGGCGCTTGAAGCCAGACCGACAGTGACTCTGCCAACTGAGTAAGTTCGGCAACAGCCTACGCCCTTCTGAGTAAGGGGGGGATCCCTCGTAGCGACTTTCGATACGCAGTATGCGTATCAGAGGGTCGGAGGCTGTCGATGGGGCTGCGGACGCTGTAGCCGCCGTTGTTCAGGCCGCCGGCGACGACGGGCGGTCGTTGTCGCCTACGTCGCCTTCATCATGCGCTCGACCGCGGCCAGCGCCCGCGCCGCTATGCGGGGCGGCACGACGATCTCGTTGAGACCCTCGTCGAGGGCCTCGATCGCCTTGTCGAGCGTGGTCAGCTTCATGTTCGGACACACCGCGCCGCGCGCGGCCGGCACGAACTCGCGATCGGGGTAGAGGCTGCGCAAGCGGTGCAGCAGGCCCGTCTCGGTCGCCACGATGAAGCTGCGGGCCGCGCTCGTGGCCGGGTAGCGCAGCATGCCCGAAGTGCTGGTGATCACCGTCGCCAGGGCACGTACCTCGCGGTTGCACTCGGGGTGCGCCATGAGCTCGGCGCCGGGGTGGGCGGCCAGGGCGGCGCTCACCTCGGCTGCGGTCATCTCCTCGTGCACCGGGCAGTAGCCGTTCCACATGATCATGTTGGTGCGGCCGGTGCGACCGGCGACCCAGTCGCCGAGATTGCGGTCGGGCACGAAGATGATCGGCTGCTCGGCCGGGATGGTGGCCACGACGTCGGGCGCGTTGGCGCTCGTGCAGCAGACGTCGACTTCGGCCTTTATGTCGGCGCTCGTGTTGACGTAGGCCACGACCGCCGCGTCAGGGTGCTGCGCCTTGAGGGCGCGCAGGCCTTCGACCGTCACCATGTCGGCCATCGGACAGCCGGCCCGGGTGTCGGGCATGAGCACGGTCTTGGCCGGCGAGAGGATCTTGGCCGTCTCGGCCATGAAGTGCACACCGCAGAACAGGATCACCGCGGCATGGGTGGCGGTGGCCTTGCGGGCGAGCTCGAGCGAGTCGCCCACGAAGTCGGCCGCGTCCTGTACCTCGGGGCGCTGGTAGTTGTGCGCCAGGATGACCGCGTCGCGTTCGGCGGCGAGGTCGCGAAGCTGCTGCTGTGAGTCGGAGAAGTCGGTCATCGGGGAGCCGTCCTTCTGGCTTTCGTCGGTGAGGCCAAGGCGGAGAGGTCTCGGCCGATTCTAGCAGGCGGGCGCGGCCGGCGTCGTTCGGCCGCGGCCGCCTGCCGGTCGGGGCCGTCGCGCGAGGTCGCGTCGCGCAAGACCCGTCTGTGTCGCCGCGGGCCGGGACGAGTCGCCTACTCCTCGTCGTCGGGCCGGTGGCCGCCCCAGGCGCCGAGACTCTCGAGGCGGGCCTTGAACCCGGTCGCCTCCATGACGGCGCGCACTTCGGCGACCGCCGCCTCGGACGGATACATCCCGCCCACGCCGATCTCGTCGCGCAGCGCGTCGCGGTTGGCTATGAAGGCCTTCCACTTGGGCCCCCACGCCTCGGCGATGTCGCTGAAGAACACGTGCGGCGTACCGCCCATGCCCTTGTCGTAGAACTGCTCGCCCCAGGCGGCGAACATCTCGACGTGCTTGATCCCGTAGCCGCTTTCGACCTGCATGCTACGGACCACCTGGTTGATCACGGCCACGCTGTTCTTGCGCGGGCAGCGGCTCTGGCAGGTGTAGCAGTAGAAGCAGTACCAGACGGTGTCGTCTTCGAGCAGCGAGGGATCGCCCTCGTAGGCGCGCCGGGCGATCTCGCGCGGCGAGTAGTCGGTGAAGCGCGCCGCCGGGCAGCCCGAGGTGCACACGCCGCACTGCAGGCACGACAGAAAGCCGTCCTTGTGATCGTGCATGCGCGGGTCGTTCACGATGCGATCCACCAGGTCCATCCGGGCCTGCGGGCGCTCGTGGAACTCGCCCTCGGCGATGACGGCGTAGGGGTTGACGTGCGCGGCTTCGGCTGCCGCCGCGTCTCCCACCTGACTCGCGGTTTCGGCTTCTGCCGCCGCCGCGCTTTCGGCGGCGTCCGGCGGCGTGTCCGCGGGGCCGCCGGGGCCCGCCTTGGTCTTGTCTCGGTCAGTCATATCGAGCATCTCCGTCGATGGCGTCGGCCGGCCCGGCGGCGCTGAAGAACTCGGGCCAGAAGTGGATCTGGACGGCAAGGCGGCGCCGGCGGGCGGCCGAGCGCAGGTTGTCGCGGCACAGCAGGCAGGTGGTGACCACCGGCGCGAACCGCTCGGCGGCGTAGTCGAGCAGTCGCCGCGTGGCTTCGGTCTCGCCCCGGTACATGCCGCCGAGGGCGCCGCAGCAGCCGCTGTGCAACGCGGAATACGATGTCAGGCAGTCGACGCCGGCCAGCTCGGCCGCGCCGGCAAGGCCGCTCAGGGCCCGGTCGCGTTCGGCCAGGCAGCCGACGTAGGGCACGAACGCCGGCCCCGCGGCATGCAGTCTGCCGCCGGAGCGCATGGCGTGCTCGACCAGCGCCTCCCAGAGCGGCACGACCCTGGTGCCGTTCTCCTCGAGGCTGCGGTCGCAGGCCGGACAGACGGTGATGACGGTCTCGTCGCTCGAGTAGCCCGCCACCCCCGCGCCGCGGCTCGGATGGCCGCAGCAGGGCGCGTCGGGCGCTTCGGCCAGCGCCAGACCGAGGCCGCTGGCCGCGGCCCGCGTGAGGCCGGCGGCGGCTGTGTCCTGCAGCAGGGCACAGCCGGGATAGAAGGGCTGGGGCGCGGTCGTGTCCGTGGCGGCCGCACCGGTGGCGGCCGCACCCGTCGCGGGCGCTGCCGGGCGGCGCAGCCGGCGCGTCATCAGCCGCGAGGCCGCTCCGGCGGCGCCGACCACGTCGTTGGGCACGTAGCCGCGGGCGGCCATGGCCGCGCCGAAGGCCATCGAATCGATCTTGTCGTGCGAGCTGAGGCGCCGCGTGGCGACCGTCGCGGCCTCGCGCTCGGGGCAGCGCGGGCCGCCGTGCGCGCGCGACAGCGCGCGCAGCCGGGCCAGCGCAGCGGCGACGTCGAGCTCCATGGGGCAGGCCGCGCTGCACGAGCCGCAGCCGCTGCAGCGCCAGAGGTCTTCGCTCTCGAGAAGCTGATCGGCCTGTTCGGTGAGGATCAGGCGCATGAGACGTCGGGGCCCGCTGTCGAGGTCGCCGCCGCTTGGGCAGGCGGCCGTGCACTGGCCGCACTGGTAGCAGATCCGGTTCCGGCGGCGAGGGCGGCCACCTCGCGGGTCACGAGCTCACTGACAACCACGACAGCCTCCTGCCTGGTGGGCCGCGCCGGCGAACGCCGTGTCGACGAACGCCGACCGGGCGGCCGCCGCTCCGGCCGGGCGGCCGCGCGCGCCGGCCCGTCAAGGCGGTCGGTCTCCGCCGCCAGCATGGCCGCCGCCGCCTCGTCGCCGTCGGCGTGGGCGCAGAACAGGCGGATGCGTCGGCCAACGCTCTTGCGTCGACGGCGAACAGGTTCCAGAGCTCGAGCGGCAGCGCGAGACCGGCGTCGGCCAGCACAGCTCGCCGGCAAGCTCTG
>CAVTCH010000005.1:0-16866 GCA_963733255.1 uncultured Actinomycetes bacterium | reverse complement strand
TAGGTTCGAGTCCTACCGCCGCTACCAAAAGCCCTTTGGGCCCCACCTGAGTCCTGTTCCAGCACCTTCGTACGTCGGCGCTCTCCGCGACAGCCTGACCCTGGGCAGCGGGGAGCTCATGGCGTGGCGGCGCGGCGCCGATGATTGACTCAAAGGACCTGCGCACGAGCGGTCGCTGGGCGGATCTGAGGGTCTGCCGAGCACATCTCGAGGTGACTCTCAGATGGTCTTTGCATCACCGGTTCTAAAGGAACGCCCAGAGAGTGGGGATACGCTTCCCGGTCCCCACTCGGGCGACGGACCGCGGCGTGCTTCGTTGCTGCTGCACCACCTCATATGGCCTGCGAGGATCACGGCCATCGTGGTCATACTGGTCGTCTTCATAGTGGCGGGCCGCGAGGCTCTTGGCCCCTCAGATACCCCGAGCGCGAGCGCCGGGGTCATACGTGAGACTCCGACGGCTACAGTCGACGTACGCTCGCATCTTGTCGGGACGTGGGACGAGCAGGGCGACGACGGGAGTCTCTTGTTGCTCGCCTCCGACGGCTTGGCGACCTTGGATGTGCGAGCCCACGACTCGACCATCTGGAGTGCACAAGGCGACTTCAAAGTGGCCGGCCACGACGTGACCGTCACCTGGCTGGTCGACGATGACGATGCGGACGACTACGACAGCGATGCCGGCCGCGAGACGTTCGACTATCGAGACGGCGTCCTGGACCTGCCTGCGGACGGCGATGTCTTCGTGAGGCAGGGCTGACGCCAGGAGGCCGCGCCCGTCTGAGCCCTCGCCTCAGGCGATCAGACGGTAGACCTCGTGATCGCGGTAGCCGTTCGTCTCGCGTGCATCGTCGTGCCCGCCGAAGACGGGCCTGGGGGCCTTGTGGTTGCGCTTCCTAAGGTGCAGGAGAGAGATCATCTGCGGCTCTCGTGACTCTGTCGCGCCCGTTCGACCGACGCGATCGTTGTGTTGCCGTCACTCTGTGCCTTCCCCGGATGACGACGGCGCAAGCCACCGTTGGGCGCGCGCGGTGAACTGTCGGATGCGCGCGGCGAGTGGCGGGATGCACGCGGCGAACGGCTGGGCGCGGGGCTGAACAGTTGGGCGCGCGCGACGGCGGCGTGATACCGTCGCATCTGTGCTGATCGCGCTGTTACAGATCGATCCGACGGTGGGCGACCTCGACGGCAACGCCGCCCTGCTGGCCGAGGCGGCCGGCATGGCCAAGCGTGCCGGAGCCGACCTTGCGGTCGCCTCCGAGCTCGCGCTGCTGGGCTACCCGCCGCGCGACCTGCTCTTGAGCCAGTCGTTCATCGCGCAGAGCTGGGCGGTGTGCGAGCAGCTCGCCCGCAGAGTCGCGGCGGGTCCGCCGCTGCTCCTTGGGCTGGCCGAGGCCAACCCGGGCACCGTGGGGCGGCCGCTTTACAACGCCGCCGCACTGCTGGCCGACGGCGCCGTGGCACAGGTGTTTCGCAAGACCCTTCTGCCGACCTACGACGTCTTCGACGAGGACCGCTATTTCGAGCCCGCGTCAGGGCCACAGATCCTGACCTGGGGAGACAGGCGGATCGGCGTGTCGGTCTGTGAGGACGTCTGGAACGATCGCGACTTCTGGCAACGCCAGCGCTATCACACAGATCCAGTCGAAGAGCTGGCCGGCGCCGGCGCCTCGTTCATCGTCAACATCTCGGCCTCGCCCTTCACCATCGGTAAGCAGCAGCATCGCGAGGCGATGCTGGGCGCCATGGCGCGCAAGTACGGCCTGCCCGTCCTCTCGGTGAACCAGGTGGGCGGCGCCGACGAGCTGGTCTTCGACGGACGTAGCTGCGCGATAGGCGCCGACGGTGCGCTCGTGGCCCGGGCGGCGGCCTTCGCCCCCGACGTACTGCTCGTCGACCTCGACCGACTCGTGCGGCCGGCCGACGACGAACGGGTGGAGTCGGGCGCGAGTGGCGGTGCGGCAGCCGCCGGTGCGCCGTCGCCGTCGTCGATCGCGCCCGACGACTTCACGCCTGCTTCCGAAGTCTGGCGCGCCCTCGTGCTCGGCGTGCGTGACTACGTGGCCAAGAGCGGTTTCGAGCGCGTCCTGCTGGGCCTGTCGGGCGGCATCGACTCGGCGCTGGTGGCGGCCATCGCCGCCGAGGCGCTGGGGCCCGACAACGTGCTTTGCGTGCTGATGCCGTCGCCCTACTCGAGCGAGGGCAGCGTGAACGACGCGCAGGCGCTCGCCGACGGGCTCGGCGTGCGCACGGTCAGGCTGCCGATCGCCGACCTCATGGGAGGCTTCGACGACGCCCTGGGCACGGTCTTTGCGGGGCTCGCTCCGGGCGTCACAGAAGAGAACATCCAGGCGCGGATCCGCGGCAACCTGCTCATGGCAATGTCGAACAAGTTCGATTCGCTGCTGCTCACGACCGGCAACAAGTCGGAGCTGGCGGTCGGCTACTGCACGATCTACGGCGACATGTCGGGCGGGCTCGCGGTGATCTCCGACGTGCCCAAAACGCTGGTCTACGAGGTGGCCCGCTGGTTAAACGAGGAGCGCGGCCGCGACGTCGTGCCCCGGGCGATCATAGACAAGCCGCCTTCGGCGGAGCTGCGACCCGACCAGACAGACCAGGACAGCCTGCCGGCCTACGACGTGCTCGACGCCATCCTGCATCTCCTGATCGAGGAGCATCAGGGTGTCGACGAGATCGTCGCGCAGGGCCACGATCGAGCGACCGTCGAACGCATCGTGCGCCTCGTGACGGCCAACGAGTTCAAGCGCAAGCAGGCCGCGCCGGGCATCAAGGTCACCGACCGCGCCTTCGGCGTGGGCTGGCGCATGCCGATCGCCACTGTGCCGCGCGCTCGCCGCGCGCCGCGCTGACGCCCGGGCCCGTAACGCGAACGGGCGCCGGCGAGGGACTCTCGCCGGCGCCCGGAGCGCTACATCATGGTGCGCGAAACCGCCCTGGCGTGACTGCCTAGCGTGACTTCTTGGTGAAGTGAAAGCCGCGCTGCATGGCGCGCTGGGCGCCGCCGCGATAGAGCAGCTTGCCGGGCCTCTTGGGCACGTCTTTGGACTCGGGGATGTGGCGATGGTCGTAGACGAACCCCGGCAGGTCGCGGCGCTCGATCTCGGTGCCGATCAGACGCTCGATGGCCTTGAGCTCGTGGACGTCTTCGGCGGTGAGCAGGATCATCGCTTCGCCGCTGGCGCCGGCCCTTGCCGTGCGTCCGATGCGGTGCACGTAGTCTTCGGGCTTGGCCGGGATGTCGTAGTTGACGACGTGGGAGATGCCCTCGACGTCGATGCCGCGGGCCACGATGTCGGTGGCGATCAGCACGGAGTAGCGGCCGCTCTTGAAGCCCTCGAGCGCGTGCTCGCGCTGCGACTGGGTGCGGTTCGAGTGCATGATCGTGCCCTTGATGCCGTGCCGCGAGAGATGCGTCGCCAGGCGATCGGCCTTGTGCTTGGTGCGCGTGAAGATCAGCGTGCGCGTGGGCTTGTGCATGCGCAGAAAGTGGACCAGCAGTTCGGTCTTCTGCTCGGCGGTCACCGGGTAGACGGCCTGCTCGACCTCGTCGACCGGCATGGCGACCTCGCCGATCTGAATGCGGGCCGGGTCGTGCAGCGTGTCGCGCACGGCTTCGAGCACGCCGCGCGACATGGTCGCCGAGAACAGCAGGTTCTGACGCACGTCGGGCAGCTTGCGGATGATGCGCTGGACGTCGGGCCAGAAGCCCATGTCGAGCATGCGATCGGCTTCGTCTAACACGAGGATCTCGACCTTGGAGAGCGTGAGGTCGCCGCGCTGGATCATGTCGAGCAGGCGGCCGGGGGTAGCGATCACCATGTCGACGCCGCGGCGCACCTTCTGCACCTGCGGCTCGTAGGGAACGCCGCCGTAGACGGCCACCACGTGCTGGCCGTTGCCCCTGGCGCAGATGCGCGCCACTTCGTCGATCTGGGCGCAGAGCTCGCGCGTGGGGGTGACGACGAGGGCGCGCACGCCTTGGCCGCGGCCGAGACGCTGCAGGATCGGCAGCACGAAGGCCGCCGTCTTGCCGGTGCCGGTCTGGGCGCAGCCGACCACATCGCGGCCGGCGATGATCTGCGGGATGGCCTGTTCCTGGATGGGGGTCGGCTCGGTGTAGCCGAGCGTGCCGACCGCGTCGAGCAGGGTGCGGTCGAGGCCGAGCTCGGCAAAGGTCTTGGCAGTGGCCTTGGGATCGCTCTCGACGTCGGTATGGGCGTCGGTATGAGCGTGGGTAAGAGTGTCAGTCATGGGTTGGGGTAGTCTCCTTGTGAGGCCGTGAGGGGGACCGCCGGCGGGGCTGCAAATGCGCATCTGCGCAGCGCAGCCGCGACTCTCGACGTCCGACAGCCCGTGAGTGGGCATGCCGAACGGAGCGGCGACGGTCGAATGGGGATGACAGCTTCCTTTCTGTGCGAGAAAGCTGCCGGCGGCACTCAGGTTTCTCTGTCTGTGGCTGGAAGAGGCTCCCAAAGGCCGCGGATGGCGGCGGGAGCTGCACCGGCTCTTCGTCTACGATAGTGACAATAGCAGGTATGGCCCAGGCTGGCAAGGAGCAAACCTGCCCGCTTGCAGGAAGAGTGTGCGGGCGCTCCCGGTCCGGGCCGCCGGGCCGCCGTTGCTCTAGCGGCTGGCGAGGCCGCCGGCGGTCTCGCCGCCGTCCATGACGACCGCCGAGCCGGTCATGTAGGCGGCCTCGTCGCAGGCCATGAAGGCCAGCAGGGCGGCGAGCTCGTCGGGCCGGGCGTGGCGGCCGAGCGGGATCTTGGCGTTGACCTGGGCGATCATCTCCGGCGTGTATTCGGCCTCCTGCATGGGCGTCATCACGTAGCCCGGGCAGACCGCGTTGACGCGCACGGTGGGCGCCCATTCGAGCGCCAGCGAGCGCGTCAGGGCGAGCACGGCCGCCTTGGTGGCGTTGTAGTCGGCGTAGAACGGGTGGCCGACCAGCGCGTTGGTCGAGGCCACGTTGATGATGACGCCGCCGCGAGCGCCGCGGCCGTCGCCACCATCCTCGAGCATGAGCCGCCCGGCCACCTGGGCGACGTTGAACACGCCGGTGAGGTTGGTGCGGAGCACCTGCTGCCACTCGCCGGGGGTGATGTCGAGGGCGCCGTGGCGAAAGCTCACGCCGGCGTTGTTTACGACCACGTCGACGCGACCGATCTGGGCAAAGGCGGCCTCGACCTGGGCGCGGTCGCCCACGTCGCAGGCGATGCCGCCCGGCGAGGGGTGTCGCGAGAGGTCGGTCACCGTGCAGCCCTCGCGGCGAAAGCGCGCCACCGCCGCGGCGCCGATACCGCTGCTGCCGCCGGTGACCACGACCGTCTTGCCGCTCAGACCATCCACAGGTGCGATTCTAGCAGCCGGGGCGGGCCGCGATGGGGGAGACTGGTAGCATGGCCCGGCCACGACGAGGCACGAGAAGGAGCCTGACCGTTCATGAGTCTCGACCCGATCCGCATAGGCGTCATCTCAGACACGCACGGGCGCTATGACCCGATGCTGGGCGAGCTGTTCGCCGGTGTGGCGCGCATCGTGCACGCCGGCGACGTCGGCAGCCTCGACGTGCTGGTCGCCCTGCAGGCGATCGCGCCGGTGACGGCGGTGCGCGGCAACGTCGACACCTCGTTCGGCGTGGCCGATCTGCCTGAAGAGGCGGTCGTGGCGGTCGGTGAGCACCGGCTGCTCGTGGGCCACGTGGGCGAGGTCCTGCTGCGCCGGCACGAGCCGGCTCGCGAGGGCTTTTCGTGCGTCGTGTTCGGCCACTCGCACCGCTTCGTCGAGACGCGGAAAGACGGCGTCCTCTACCTCAACCCGGGTTCGGCCGGCAGCCCCAGGTTCGGCCTGCCACGCAGCGTGGCGCTGCTCGAGGTGAGCGGCGCGGGCATCGCGGTCAGGCGCATCGACCTGGCGTGAAAAAAACACTTGCCGGGCGAGCGGAGCTGACCAAAAACCTGCTCATGACCTCTTCAGGAATCTCAGACCGAAGGCCGCAAACACCAGGACGATGCCGATATTCACCATCAGCCGTTCCCAGAATCGATTCTTGAAGAACAGAACGTCCACGCTGACGACGGCGGCTATCAACGCCAGGACAAAGAGCGTCACAGAGATGTTCCTCGCCATTCCCGATCTCCTGTTCGACTACGTCGGCAGTGCTTGAGCAGCACACGCCGACGCCGGCTCTTGGCATAGCCTATGCCTGGTCGGCTCGAGATGCTTGTTCGGCCTGCCTCCTTGCGTTCGGGTCATCCTCACGCGCCTGGTCCGTTCGACGCGATGGTCGGGGCGGCGATCGCACGAGGCGCGGTACCGTCAGCAGTCGAACACCGACCAGCAGATGGCGTTGCGCAGCCGCTGATCGTCCAGCACGAGTTCGCGGATCTCCTGCGGCAGCTGATCGCGCTGCCACCGGCACTCCAGACGGGCCGCGCTCTGACCCTCGCCCTCGGGCGCAGCCGCGCGCGCCGCCTTGATCGCGTAGGCCGCCGCTCCGAGTTCGTGGGCGGCGACATGGGCGACGGCCGCCGCCTGACCGGCGGCATACGCGGCGCTCCTGGCGGCGCCGCTCAAGTCTCTGGCGGCCGCGTTGGCCTTGAAGGCCGCCATGCGAGCCTGAGACATCGTGCTCTCGCCGCCCACCCAGGCGCGGGCCTGCTCGATCGCCCGGCGCGGGGCCGCGTCCGCAGGCCGGGCCGACTCGAAGTGGGCCAAGACGTGCTCGGCGCACGTCGCCGCCCACAGGGCAAGAAGGTGATGGTCCGAGGCGGTCAGCGTTCCGCCGCGGCGGATGGTGATGAAACGTGGGTCACGGTCTTTGGGGAGGATCACGGCTGCAATCTTGCTACGGCCGGCAGCGCCCGTGGGCCGGCGGCAATGTCTTCGCGTGCAAAGCGCTCGCGCGCATTCATTGGCCGGTGGGCGGTTGCCACAATTCGACTTTGTTTCCTTCGGGATCGATGACCCAGGCGAAACTTCCATACTCGGATTCGTCGATCCCGTCGAGGACTTCGCAGCCCTCTTCCTTGAGGGCTTCGACAAGAGCGCGAAGGTCTTCGACGCGGTAGTTGACCATGAAGGATGCCTTGCTCGGCGCGAACTGGTCGCCTTCCATGGGGCCGATAGACCAGACGGTGGTGCCTGCGGTGGGCTTGCCCTCCGCATCGCTCCAGGTGAAGGCTGCGCCTCCCCATTCCTGAACGTCGATGCCGAGGTGACGCTTATACCAGGCCCGCAAGGCAGGCGCGTCGTTGGCTTTGAAGAAGATGCCGCCGATGCCGGTGACTCGTCTCATCTCGACCTCCAATCGCTCCCGATCGCTACCTTCTCGGCTCGTACCGCATCGCCACCGCCCCGGAGCCGAACTCCAGCCGGCTCACGAGCTTCAAACCGACGGGCTTCGACAACCCCGCGAACAGCGTCGGCCCATGGCCCGCCAGTATGGGTTGCACGACGAACTCGTACTCATCGATCAATCCCAGCTCCGCCAACGCCTGCGGGAGTCTCACGCCTCCCACGAGCAGTCCCTTGCGCGAATCCTGTTTGAGCTGCCGGACGGCCTCTCCCAGGTCCCCGCGTACGAGCTCCGCGTTCCAATCGACCCGATCCAGGGTGCTCGACACGACGTACTTCTTTGCCGCGTCGATCGTCCGGGCGAAGGGTTCCATCCAGGGTTCCATCCAATCAGGCCGCCCTTCGTTTTGCGCCGGCGACCGCCACGCCGCCTCCATCATCTCGTAGGTCACCCGGCCAAAGAGGAGGGCATCGGCTCGCTCGAGGTTCTCGACCGCGTGACGGTGCAGGTCTTCGTCGGCCACCGCTGCACGGTGATCGCAGCACCCGTCCAAGGTGACGTTGATGGAATAGCGAAGGGGTCGCATGGCATGCTCCTGAGATCGGGCTGACGTTGTGACATTTATGCTGCCCTTGAGGCGCTGCGCCGATTCATACATCTTGGGCGTGGACCACGCCAATGCGACCTGCCCGACTGCTTGTTTGCCTGCTCGCTCACGTGGTAGCATTCCAGTGCTACAGGGCTGCTACCGAGGAGTAAGCATGACCCGCGGACTCAAGCTGCGGCAGGCCGGCGGCTCGATCGCCGCCACTCTGCCCAAGGACATGGCCGAGCGGCTGCACCTGACCGCCGGCGACATGGTGCTCGCCGTCGAGACTGACCAGGGGATCCTGCTCACCCCCTACGACCCACTCACCGAAGAATCGCTCGCGATCGCCGGCGAGGTCACCGGCCGCTACCGCAACGCCCTGCGCAAGCTGGCCGAGTAGGTGGTGGGCTCGGCGCCGCGCTGGGTCGAGCGTCTGGTGGTGGAAGCTGTGCACATCGACCTCATCCGTGAGCACGGCGGCCGTCCCGGCCTGCGCGACGAAGGCGCCCTCGAGGCGGCTCTTGCCCGCCCTCTGCAGCGCCTCGCCTACCGGCCCGAGGCAGACCTCGCCGAGCTGGCGGCAAGCTATGGTCACGGCCTCGCCTCGAGCCACCCGTTCGTCGACGGCAACAAGCGGATCGCATTCGTCACCATGGCCGTCTTCGCAGGGCTCAACGGCAAGGCGATCGAGGCCCCGGAGGGCGAGGTCGTCACGGTGATGATCGCCCTGGCCAGCGGCCACCTCATCGAGGCAGCCCTTGCCGACTGGCTGCGCCAACGGCTGGTCGACCGGTCGAGCGGACAGTCGGGTTGACGCACCGGGCGGGCGAAGACGGTGGTCGGGGTGGGCGGATTTGAACCGCCGACCTCTCGGTCCCGAACCGAGCGCTCTACCAAGCTGAGCCACACCCCGACGGGAGTGCGAAGTATACCCGAACCCCGCCGAGGGGACTAGCGGAGCCCAGGCGCCCTACAGGTCGTCGACCGGCTCGTCGCCGACCGCGGCTGCCGTGGCGGCCGGCGCCAGACTCGGCGAGCCGTGCGTGCGGCTCGCGCGCATGACCTCGAGGGCGGCCGGGAACGGCTGCAGGGCACGCTCGAAGATGCCCAGGCTGTAGGCGATCACCAGGCCGTAGTTGGTGATCGGCACGCCGGCCTCGCGGCAGCGCACGATGCGGCTCAGCATCTCGCGGCGGTTGGCGGTGCAGGCGCCGCAGTGGATCACGAGCTTGTACTGGGCAAGGGTCTCGGGCCCCGGAAAGTCGTGGCCCTGCACGTGCTCGACCTCGAGCTTGCCGCCCACGTACTGGGTGAGCCAGCGCGGGATCTTGACGCGGCCGATGTCTTCGCCGATCGGATGGTGGCTGCAGTGCTCGGCGATGAGGATACGGTCGCCCGAGCGCAGCTCTTCGATCGCCAGGGCGCCGGCGACCTGCGAGGTGAGGTCGCCCTTGAAGCGCGCGAAGAGGATCGAGAAGCTCGTCAGGGGCACGTCGGGCGGTGTGTCGGCGGCCACTTTGAGGAAGGCTTGCGAGTCGGTGACCACGAGCTTGGGCGGCCGCGTAAGGCGGGCGATCGCTTCGCGCAGCTCGCGCTCCTTGACGACGAGCGCCATGGCGTCGGAGTCCATCAGGTCGCGGATCGACTGCACCTGCGGCAGGATGAGCCGGCCGCGCGGGGCTTCCTTGTCGATCGGCACGACGAGCACGGCGAGCTCGCCGGCTCCCACCAGGTCGCCGAGGATGGTGGGGTTGTCGACGAAGTCGGCCGGCGCGGCGGCCAGCAGCGCCTGGCGAAAGTCGAGCACGCCCTGGCCCAGCGAGGCGGCCGTGCGCACGGTGCGCGCGCCGCGCTCGGCGAGTTGCGTCTCGCTCGCCGACGGCGGGGTGCCCAGGTCGGTCTTGTTGAAGACCACGACGGTGGGGATCTCGCGGGCGGCGAACTCCTCGAGGATCATCTCCTCGAAGTCGCCCCACTCGTCGGGCTCGGTGACCAGCACGCCCAGGTCCGTGCGCTCGAAGACCTGCAGGGTGCGGGCCGCGCGCAGCGCGCCGAGGGCGCCCACGTCGTCGATGCCGGCGGTGTCGATGAACAGCACGGGGCCCAGCGGCAGCAGCTCCATCGGCTTTTCGACCGGGTCGGTGGTGGTACCGGCCTGGTCGGAGACGATCGAGACGTCCTGCCGGGTGATGGCGTTCAGCAGGCTCGACTTGCCGACGTTGCGGCGGCCGAACAGGCCGATGTGCAGCCGCATGCCCTTGGGGGCGCCCTGCATGGTCATGCTTTGATCCTCCGCTTCGCTTGCGTTGCCGCGATCATGCGTCGGCGCTCCGTTTGGACGGCGCCGGCATGCCGAGACGGCCGACGGACTCGGCCGTGAGCAGCGCGTCGAACTGCTCCCCGGTCACGTAGCCGCCCTCGACGGCGGCCGCGCGCACGGTCGTGCTGTTCGCGGCCGCCTGCTTGACGATCTCACAGGCGGCGTCGTAGCCGATCTCGGGCACCAGAGCGGTGGCGGCGGCCGACGAGGCGTCGACGTGCCGGCGGCAGGCGGCCTCGTCGGCCGTGATGCCTTCGACACAGTAGCGGCGCAGCATCAGGCACGATCGCTCGAGCAGCAGGAGCGTCTCGAGCAGGCAGGCGGCGATCAGCGGCAGGAACGGATTGAGCTCGAGGCTGCCGGCGGCGGCGGCCTGGGCGATGGTGGCGTCGTAGCCCATCACCGTCATGGCCGCCTGGCTCACGGCTTCGGGGATCACGGGGTTGACCTTGCCCGGCATGATCGACGAGCCGGCCTGGCGGGCCGGCAGGTGGATCTCGCCCAGGCCGGCTTCGGGGCCGCTCGACAGCAGGCGCAGGTCGCCGCAGATCTTGAGCAGCGACACGGCGCAGGCCTTGAGGATGCCCGAGACCTCGACGAAGACGTCGGCGTTCTGGGTGGCCTCGGTCAGGTTCTCGGCGCGCGCGAAGCCGATCGAGGTGAGCTCGCGCAGCGTGTCGACGACACGGAAGATGTACTGCCGCGGCGCGCCGAAGCCGGTGCCGATGGCGGTGCCTCCCAGGTTGACCACGCGCAGGCGCTCCTCGGACTTGTAGATGCGCCAGCGGTCGCGGTTGAGCGACTCCGCATACGCGCCCATCTCGCGGCCGAGCGTGGTCAGCACGGCGTCCTGCATCTGGGTGCGGCCGACCTTGACGACGTGGGCGAACTCCTTCTCTTTGACCTGGAAGGCCTCCTGCAGCGCCAGCACCTGCTCTTCGACGTCGTGCAGCAGGCGGATGGCGGCCAGGCGCAGCGCGGTGGGGAAGGTGTCGTTGGTCGACTGATGCAGGTTGACATCGTCGAGCGGCGACACCCGTTCGTAGGCGCCGTGCGGCTCGCCGAGCAGCTCCAGGGCGCGGTTGGCGATGACCTCGTTCACGTTCATGTTGGTCGAGGTGCCGGCGCCGCCCTGCAGGCGCTCGACCACCACCGCGTCGTCGTGCAGCCCGTCGGCGACCTCGCGACAGGCCCGTTCGATGGCGTCGGCCTTCGCCGGGTCGTCGGCCCACACGCCGAGCTCGCGATTGACCAGGGCGGCGGCGAGCTTGACCGTGCCGAAGGCACGGACGAGCTCGCCGTGCACCGGCCGGCCCGTCAGGTGGAAGTTCTCGAGGGCGCGCACGGTGTGGATGCCGTACAGCGCGCCGGCCTCGACCTGGGCTTCACCGAGCAGGTCGCTCTCTGTACGGTAGTCGCCGCTCAAGGGTTGCGTGTCCTGGCCGTCAGCGGTCGCTCGCGGTCAGGCTACGTCGTGGACGAACTCGACCTGCTGCACCTCGACGCCGGTGATGGCCGTCAGGTGACCGGCGACCTCACCGGTGATCCCGGTCGGACCGACGAGCTCGAGGATCACGACACCGCCCGGCGCGCAGACGTTGCCGTCGACGTCGTGCAGGCCCACCCGGGTGCGGATGTTGCAGCCGAACTCGGTGAAGACCTTCTGCACCGCGGCGGCGTCCTTCATGCGATCGGTGATGTGGACGGCAAGGATCTTGTGGCTATCGCTCATCTGGCTTCAGTTCCTTTCGTGTGCGGCGCCGGCTCGTGCCGGCGCCGTGCTTTTCGCGGCCCTGGGCCCTGTCGCCGAGCCTATGGACCTGTCTGCGAGCCCGCGGCCTGCTTACGAGGCCGTTGGGCTGGTCACCCTGTGCGGTCGGCTCTTCGCTCTAGACCAGGCAGTCGCGCTTGCCGCTGCGCACCTCGTCGATCAGCCGCGTCGATGTCGTGCGCTCGCGCTCGGCCATGGTCTCGACGGTGTCGGCGATCAGCTTCTCGCCTTCGGCGACCGTCTCGGGCGAGCCGTAGTCTTCGAGGTACTCGAGGAACGTCGAGAGCGCGTTGGGGTCGCAGTGGTGCTTGATCTCACCGGGCTTGGCCAGGTCCATGAAGTCGGAGCCGGTGCGGCCCAGGCGGTAACAGGCCGTGCAGAACGAAGGGATGTAGCCCATCTGGGCAACATCGCGGATCACCTCGTCGAGCGTGCGGTGGTCGCCGAGCTGGAACTGCTCCATGTCGCTCACGGTGTCGTCGGTGTAGCCGCCCGGGTTGGTGCGGCTGCCGGCCGAGATCTGCGAGACGCCGAGGGCGAAGGTCTCGCGGCGCAGGTTGCCGCTCTCGCGGGTGCTCATGATCATGCCGGTGTAGGGCACGGCCAGCCGCAGGATGGCGACGATCTTGCGAAAGTCGAGGTCGGAGACGGGGTACGGCGGCTGGCTGGCGATGTCGGAACCGATGGCCGGCTCGAGGCGCGGCATGCTGATCGTGTGCGGGCCCACGCCGAAGGTCTGTTCGAGGTGGCGGATGTGCTGCAGGATGGCGAGGATCTCGAAGCGCCAGTCGAACAGCCCGAACAGCACGCCGATGCCGACGTCGTCGATGCCGCCCTGCTGGGCGCGGTCCATGCCCGTGACGCGCCAGTCGTAGTCGCGCTTGCGGCCGCCCAGGTGGACCTTGCGGTAGGTCTCGCGGTGGTAGGTCTCCTGGAAGAGCTGGTAGGTGCCGATGCCGGTCGCCTTGAGCGCTCGGAACTCGTCGAGCGTGAGCGGCGCCACGTTGACGTTCACGCGGCGGATCTCGCCGTTGCCGCGCTTGACCTCGTAGATGCTGGCCACCGAGTCGAGCACGTACTGAAAGCCCTGCTTGGGGTACGACTCGCCGGCCACGAGCAGGATGCGCTTGTGGCCCTGGTCGACCAGGATGCCGACCTCGTGCTTGATCTCGTCCTGGGTCAGCGCCCGCCGCTTGAGCTCCTTGTTGCGCACCCGGAAGGCGCAGTACAGGCAGTCGTTGTCGCAGAGGTTCGAGATGTAGAGCGGCGCGAACAGCACGAGACGCTTGCCGTAGATGTCTTCTTTGACCCTGCGGGCCGTGGTGAACAGCTCGGCGAGCAGCTCGGGGTCGCTGATGGTCGTGAGTGCCGCGACCTCGTCGAGGGCGAGCCCGTCGGCCTCGGCGGCCTTGGCGAGGATCTCGCGGACGCGGCCGGCGTCGACGCGGCCGCCGCCGATCAGGGCCGTGATGATGGCGCCCTCGTCGATGAACGTGGCTGGGGCGGTGTCGGTCCTGCTGCTCATGGCTCACTCACTCTTTTCTAGCTCGTCGGCGACGTCGGCCGCGCAGAGCGGTTGTGGGATCTCGAACGTGAACTCAGCCCACTCGCCGGGCCGGGAGTCGGCCCGTATGTGGCCGTGGTGAAGCTGGATGATCCGCCATGAATTGTACAGGCCGAGCCCCGTGCCTCGCCGTTGGTCGCTCGACGGCGTGTTCAGGCGTGAGAACTTGCGAAACAGGCGGCCGCGGTCGGCGCGCGCAAAGCCCGGTCCCTCGTTCCACACGGCGACTCGCAGCGGCCCTGAGTCGTGCGCGACCGAGAGTCGCAGGCCGCCGCCCGGCTTGCCGTAGTGGATGGCGTTGCTCAGCAGGTTCACCAGGACGATCGTGAGCAGCGACGGGTCGCAGTCGACCGTGAGGGGCGCGGCGGCAGGTGCGGCGGTGGACGTGGCTGATGGCGACCCCGCGGCGGAGGCCGGCGATGCGGCCGAGAGCTCGGCGCCCGCCGGCCCGGCGGCCGGCAGCACGGTCTCGAGGCTCATGCCGGCCGCCTCGATCTGCGGGGCGACCAGGTCGAGCACCGGCTCGACGACCCGCTCGACGAAGGGCACCGCGCACTGCAGCGAGATCTGCAGCTCGCCGCCCTCGACGCGCGCCAGGTCGAGGTACTCGCGGACCAAGTCGAGCAGGTACTTGCCCTTCGTGATGAGCCGTTCGAGCTTGGCCTTCTGCTGGTCTTCGAGCGGCCCGAGATAGCCGTCGGCCAGCAGCCTGGCGTCGGTGACCATCGAAGCCACGGGGTTCTTCAGCTCATGGCTCACGAAGCCCAGCATCTCGAGGTAGTTGCGGTTGGCGGCGGTGAGCTGTTCTATGCGCCAGGCTTTCTCGACGGCCTGGCTGAGCCGCTCGGTGAGCGCCATCTGCAGCTCGACGTGGTGCTGGTTGTAGGCGTTCGGCTGCCGCGAGCTGCGGAACATGAAGCCCACGACACGGCCTTCGACGATGAGCGGGCAAGTGAGGCTCGAGCGCACGCCTTCCTTGACGAGCAGTCGGGTCGAGCGACTGCGCGGGTGCTCGGCGAGGTACTGCTCGAGGTCGGCGATGATGCGCGGTGTGCCGCGCGCGAGGACACGCTCGAGCGAGCTGTCGCGCAGATCTTCGCTGTAGCCCCGGCCGAGCAGCGTCTTGGCGTAGGTGGCGCGCACGTAGCGCGACACGACGCGACGGCCGTCCTCCTCGACGAACGACAGACCCAGACGGTCGAACGGAAAGATGCTCGCCGTGCGCTCGAAGAGCAGGTCGATGACGTCGTCGAGCGTGGGCAAAGCGGCGACGCGCTGGTTGACCATGCGCAGCACGGCGCGCTCGTCGGGTGTCAGAGGCTTGATGTCGACGGGGTCGCGGTAGAGGTCGTAGTACCGCGGCTGACCGCTCGTGGTCACGCTGGGCTGGGCGTCGGACGCCGCGCTCGGCTGGGCGTCGGACGCCGCGCTCGGCTGGGTGTCCGACGCTGCGCTCGGCTGGGCGTCGGACGCCGCGCTCGGTCGGGCGTCGGCCGTGGCCTCCGGCTGACCGTTGGACGCCGTGCTCGGCTTGGCCGTCGTGGACCGCGGCCTGGCCTCGCCGGCCGGTCCGGACGGCGGCAGTTTGTCGGTCATATGCTCACTACGAAGCTTGCGGGAAGGGGTACTCGCACGCGGCCCTCGCCTTTCTAACCTTTGCACAAGGGTAACACCGCGACGGCGCCGCTGCCCAGCGGTGTCGCGGAAGGTTCGTGAACGGTGGCGCGCGGGGCCGCAAGCGGTTCGAAGGTCGGAAAGGATCGAGGGTCGCAGAAGGATCGAGGTTCGACGAGGAGCCGGCCGAGGCTCGCACGAGAACGAAAGAGACGGCGGCGGGGGCGCCGCAGGCGCCCCCGCCGCCGTCTGTGGTGGCCTTACTCCATGAACTTGCCGCGCGCCGTGTAGGTGGTGTGCAGCAGCTCGTGGCTCTTGTGGCCGCAGGGCCCGTCGGTGAGGAACTCCGCGTAGGTCTTGAGGACGGCCTCGTTTTCGTGCGACTTGCGCACGGCATACGACGAGTCTTCGGAGTAGATCACCCTGGCGCGGGCGGCGCGGATGGCGTCGCTCGTGGGGATCGGCTGACCGCCGCCGCCCAGGCAACCGCCCGGGCAGGCCATGAACTCGATGAAGTGGCACTCGCTGAACTTGCCGCCGGCCTTGATGTCGTCCATGACCTTCTTGGCGTTGGCGGTGCCGTGGGCGACCGCGACCTTGACCGTGGCGCCGTTCAGCCAGTCCCAGTTGGGCACGAGGTGGGCCACGATGTCGGGCACGGGGCCGACCTTGGGGATGGTGATCTCGGCGTACTTGACGCCTTCGAAGCCGCGCACCGGGATGATGTCGCCGTGGTCGTAGATGCTCTCGACCTTCTCGCCGGTGACCATCTCGATGACGGTGCGCAGGGCGGCTTCCATGACGCCGCCGGTGGCGCCGAAGATGACGCCTGAGCCGGTGGCCGTGCCGAACGGGTCGTCGAAGTCGGACTTCGGCAGGCCCGGCACGTCGAGGCCGGCCTCCTTGAACATCTTGGCGAGCTCACGCGTGGTGAGGCCGTAGTCGACGTCCTTGTAGCCGGAGTCGCGCATCTCGGGCCGGTTGCACTCGAACTTCTTGGCCGAGCACGGCATGAGCGCGACGCTCACGATGTTCGCCGGATCGAAGCCCAGCTTCTCGGCGTAGTAGGTCTTGATGAGCGCGCCGAACATCTGCTGCGGGCTCTTGGCCGACGAAGCGTTGGGCAGGTACTCGGGGTAGAAGTGCTCGAGGAACTTGACCCAGCCCGGCGAGCAGCTCGTGAACTGCGGCAGGGCGACGGTCGCGTCCTTTCTCGACGAGCGCCTTGTAGAGGCGGAGGAGCAGCTCGGTGCCCTCTTCGATGATGGTGAGGTCGGCCGTGAAGTTGGTGTCGAACACCTTGTCGAAGCCGGCCCGCCGCAGGGCGGTGTTCATCTCGAAGGTCACGCCGGTGCCCGGCTCGAGGCCAAAGCACTCGCCCATGGCCGAGCGCGGCGCCGGGGCGGTCTGGATGACGACGTGCTTGCCAGGGTCGTCGATCGCCGCCCAGACCTGGTCGGTCTCGTCTTTGGCGTACAGGGCGCCGGTGGGGCAGCGGTTGATGCACTGTCCGCAGTTGATGCAGACGACCTCGCCGAGCGGGCGATCGCCGAACGTGGTGATGTCGGTCTGGTCGCTGCGGTTCACTGCCTCGAGCACGCCGACCTCCTGCAGGTCGATGCAGGTGCGCACACAGCGCCGGCAGCGGATGCACTTGTTCATGTCGCGCACGACCGAGTAGCTCGAA